>NZ_CP036433.1:2253604-3472208 GCF_007751035.1 Lignipirellula cremea
CGTGCTGCTGTGCTGCCAAAAAAAACGGGGGCTAGCGCCCGGCGGCTGATTTAGAGAAACCTGATTTTAAGGTTTGACGCACCACTAGTGCAGGATTTTGGCTTGCGGCAGTTTTTTGGCGAGGCCAGCGGCGCCGCCGGCCGTGATCTGCGTCTTGCGCAGATCGACGCCGCGGAGCGATGGCATCGCTTTCAGCGCGTCCAGGCAGGCGTCCGTGACCGGCAAACCGGTCAGATCCAGCCAGACCAGTTGCTGCAGTCCGCTCAAATGGGCCAGGCCCGCATCCTCGACCGAACTGCGGGCCAGGTGCAGCACTTCGAGCTGAGACAAACGGCCCAGGTGCTTGACGCCATCGTTACTGATGGCTGTGTCGAACAGGCCGACTTCCCGCAGGCGGGGCGCCAGGTACAGGTGGGTCAGGGCCGCATCGCCAATCGCCGCATGACGCAGGCGGACAACTTTTAGCCGGGACAGCCAGCGCAGATTGACCAGCTCTTCTCCCGTGCCGCGATAACCTTCGCCGAGCGTCAGCACGCTGCGATCGCTGTTGAATTCGGCCCCCTGCTGCTCCAGCAAGGTGATGGCTGACGGCTCCCGGATCCGCAGGGCGACCCGGGCGCGATACGCGACCGGCAAATTCCTGGAACGGGTGATCTCCTGCATTGCCTGCTGCGACTCCTGGGATGTGGCCAGGTCGTCGCTGCCCAGCAGAACCGCCAGGGCGGCCACGGCTCGCACGGAAACTTCCAGGTCGTCGCCGGCGGCGGCCTGCGCCAAGGGAGCGATGGCCTGGGCGCCGTACGTTACGACTTTTTGCGAAGCCCGCTCGCGCAGGTAGTAGTTATCGTCCCCCAGACGTCGCACCCAGGAGGCGAGTTCCGTTTCCGTCTCCGCAATTTGCGCTGCCGCCGCCGCCAGGATGACGACTACCGCCTGGAGTATCACGGTCGTCTCCGCTGAGAAAAGATGCGAGTTACCTTTTTTGAGGATAACGCCTGGCGCTCAGCTTTGCCACCTGCGCGTCGGCTGGTGTCCGGCGAGGGCGTCCTGCGTCTGACCCGGTGCGGTTGTTGCCTCGCGCGTGCCGGCGGGGTAACTTGATCGCATGCAGGCTCGCACGCCGGAAGACGCTTCGCCAGGCGGCCCGTTGCGAAGTCACCCGCCTTCCCGCTGAATCTGCCACGGATCCAACCGCCAGCCTGCCCAGCGGCTCCCGCCTCTCCGTTCTGACGAGCGGGCGACGCCGGACCGCTTTCCGAAACACCCTTTCTTAACCTGGGAGACCAAGTATGCAAACTGTTATTCGCACGCTGGCGGTGCTGGCCGCTTTCACGGCGGCGCCGTTGCTGGCCGACACCAAACTGGGACCGCTTTTTGGCGACAACATGGTGCTCCAGCGGGAGAAGCCGGTCGTGGTCTGGGGCTGGGACGAGCCTGGGTCTGAGGTCGCCGTGACCCTGGGCGAAGCCTCCGCCAAAGCGACGGCCGGCAAAGACGGCAAGTGGACCGTCAGTCTGCCGGAAATGAAAGCAGGCGGCCCGCACTCCATGACGATCGCCGGCAGCTCGACCGCCACGCTGAAGAACATTCTGGTTGGCGAAGTCTGGCTCTGCTCGGGCCAGTCCAACATGGAATGGACGGTCGCCCGCTCGGCGAACGCGCAGGAAGAAATCGCCGCGGCCAAATACCCGCAGATCCGCCACATCAAGTTCGCCCACACCCCGGCGGCCGAACCGCAGAACGACGCTCCCAACGGCGGCTGGCAGGAAACGACCCCGGAAACGGTCCCTGGCTTTACGGCTGTCGGTTACTACTTTGGTCGGAAACTGCATGAAGAGCTGGATGTGCCGATCGGCCTGATCGGCTCCAACTGGGGCGGCACCCGCATTGAACCGTGGACGCCGCCGGTCGGATTCCAGCAGGTCGAAGCCCTGTCGGATATCGCGGACAACCTGCAGAACTTCCCGCAGAAGAACGCGGAAGGGAAGATCAACCACCAGTCGGCTTTGGCGCTGTATAACGGCATGATCCACCCGCTGGTTCCCTACTCGATCCGCGGCGCCCTCTGGTACCAGGGCGAATCGAACAACGGCGAAGGCATGCTCTACCATGAAAAAATGAAAGCCCTCATCGGCGGCTGGCGCAAAGTCTGGGGCGACAGCGACATGCCCTTCTACTTCGTCCAACTGGCGCCGTACCGTTACCGCGATCCGGCCGCCTTGCCGCATATCTGGGAAGCCCAGGCGGCGACGCTCGCCGTGCCGCACACCGGCATGGCCGTGACCACCGACATCAGCAATCTGGCCAACATTCACCCCACCAACAAGCAGGATGTAGGCGGACGTCTGGCCCGCTGGGCGCTGGCCAAAGACTACGGACAGGATGATCTGGTTTACTCGGGCCCGTTGTACAAGTCGATGGAGATCGAGGGCGGCAAAATCCGTCTGACGTTCGACCATGCGGCCGGCCTGAAGTCGTCCGACGATCAGCCGCTGAGCTGGTTTGAAATCGCCGGAAAGGACAAGAATTTCGTTCTGGCGGAAGCCCAGGTCGACGGCGATACGCTGGTGGTCAGCAGTCCCGACGTGAAAGCGCCGGTCGCGGTCCGCTTCGGCTGGAACCAGGACGCCGAGCCGAACTTCGTCAACGGCGCCGGCCTGCCCGCCTCGCCGTTCCGCACCGACAAGTGGTAAGCGTTCGCGTTTGCCAGCCGTAGAATGCAGAAACCGCACGTCGTTTTCACAAGCGACGTGCGGTTTTCTTTTAGAGTGAGAGCCGTAACTCCCGGCCGTTAATCGCGGGTGCGGCGGACGCGCTGGTAACGCACGGCGCAGCCGATCGGCGGCGTCTCTTTGACCTCGGGCTGGCCGCCTTTGAGTGCGGCCGCGATCGCCTGTTCTACGTACAGCATTTCGACTTTCGACGCGTCGGTGTTGTCGTCCAGGGCGCCCATGTAAACCACCTTGCGGTCGGCGTCCAGCACGTAGAACTCGGGCGTTCGCTGGGCTCCGTAGGCCTTGGCGATTTTCTGGGTTTCATCGAACAGGTAGGGAAAGTTGAAGCCCTTTTCTTCCGCCCGCTGTTTCATGGCGGCAGGCAGGTCGCTTTCCACCTTGTTGACATTGATGGCGACCAGGGCGGCCTGGCCGTTTTCGCCGCCGTACTTTTTGGCCAGCGCGATCATGCGGTCTTCGTAGTCCACGGCGTAAGGGCAGCTGTTGCAGGTGAACGCCACGACCACGACTTTTTTCTCCTCCAGATCCTTGAGCGAGTACGTTTTGCCGTCGACGCCAGGCAGGTCGTTCCAGGCGGGAGCCGTGTCGCCGATGCTCAAGGTCTGGTTGTATTCGCCGGCGCTCGCCGCGCTGCCGAGAAGGGCGATCGAAAGGAAAAACAAAAGGGCGTGCCGCATCGTCCAGCTCCAGTTAGGTAGGAATTCTCGCTGCTTCGTTCCACACGGCCGCATTCAGCCGTCGAACCAGTATACCACGGAGCGCCGCCGACCACGAAAGGCGACAACGGGCGTGGCCCGTTCATCATGGCTCAATCCTGACCAGCACCCCTTTGAATGCGGGCGTGCGGGATTGCGGATCGGAGTGCCGGGAAACCAGCACATTCGCTTCGGGATAGTACATCAGCGCATTGCCGGCGCGGATCTTTTCGAACGAACGGACCAGCACGTTCTTGAGGGCGCCGGTGTCGCTGCGGACGCAGACACGCTGCTCTGGCGCCAGGCCGCGCTGGGCGATGTCGTCGGGATGCAGCAGGATTACATCGCGACGATCCTGGCCGCGGTACAGGTCTTCTTCTTCGTACACAACCGTATTGAACTGGCCTTCGCTGCGGACCGTCATCAGGCGCAACTGGTCGCCTGAGCCCTGCAGTTCCGGCAGGGAGTGGGAGTGCAGCGTGGCCCGTCCGCTGGGCGTAGGAAACTGCGGCGTGTGGAAAGTGCGGCCGGGAATCTGGAATTCCTTTTTGGTTTTGTCGATGTTGTCCAGCTGTTCAAAACCGGGAACGACCTGGGCGATGGCCTTGCGGATGCGGCCCGTATCCCGCATCAGGCGCCAGTCGATGGGGCCGTCGCCGCCCAGGACTTTTTCGCCCAGCACGGCGATAATTTCGACTTCGCTGCGGGGGCCGGGCAGGCGGGCCGGGCCGCCGTCGCTGAGGCGAACGTAGTTGAACATGGATTCCTGCGTGGTCGCTTGCGGCTCTTCATCGCGGGCCATGACAGGCAGGATGATCGTCTCGTCGGCCAGCCCGTGCGCGTGGCCCGTGTTCAAGGTGGTGCTTAGATGGACCAGCATCTCCAGCCGCGACAGCGATTCTTCGGCGTAGGTCGAATCGGGGTTGGAGCCGTAAAGATTGCCGCCCAGGCAAAAGCCGAATTTTAACTGGCGAGCGTGGGCCGCCTCCATGCAGGCCATGGTGTCCAGGCCGGCGGCGGTCGGAAGTTTCAGGCCGAAGTGCTCTTCCAGGTTCTGGAAGACGGCGTCTTTCAGCTTGGGCGTGACGCCCATCGACCCGATCCCCTGCACGTTGGAGTGACCGCGAATCGGCAGCAGGCCCGCATTTGGCCGGCCGACCATGCCGCGCATCAGGGCGAGGTTGGCGATCGCTTGCACGTTCTGCACGCCATGGGCATGGTGGGTGATGCCCATCGTCCAGGAGAAGACGACGTTCCTGGCCGCAGCGTACTTTTCCGCCATGGCGTTGATTTCCGGCTGCGAAACACCAGACCGCTCCTGGATCTCGGACCAGGGAACGCCCCGCAAATGCTGGACCCACTCTTCATAACCGGAGCAGCTGTTCGTGAGAAAGTTGACATCCTGGGCGCCCAGTTCGTCGATCCGTTTGGCGATGCCGGTCAGCAAGGCCAGGTCGCCGCCGATATGCGGCTGCACGTATTGCGTGGCGATCTTCGTGCCGAACAGCATGCTGCTGACGATGCTGGGGATGCGGAAATTGACCAGCCCCGTTTCGATTACCGGATTGATGACGATCACTTCGCCGCCCCGCTTGCGCACATGCGCCAGCGTCGTCATGATGCGGGGGTGGTTGCTGGGCGGATTGCCGCCGATCACAAACACCAGATCGGCGTGTTCGACATCGTCCAGCAGCAGTGTCGCCGTGCCGCTGCCGACGCTGCTCTGCAGGCCGACGCCAGAGGCCTGGTGGCAGTAGTAACTGCAGTTGTTCACGTTGTTGGTGCCGTACAGTCGGGCCATCAGCTGCAGCAGAAAACCGGCCTCGTTGGAACTGCGGCCGCTGAAGTACCAGAACGTTTCTTCCGCCGTCAGGGCGGCCAGTTTGGCGGCGATCCGCTCGAAGGCTTCGTCCCAGGTAATGGGCCGATAATATTGCGTGCCGCGTTCAAACAGCACGGGCGTATTCAGGCGGCCGCAATGCTCCAGGTCCCGCGGCGACATCGCCTGCAGCTGGGGGACGCTGTAGGTGGACCAGAAATCATCGTTGATGGCGCCCTGCATATCGGCAGCCATCGCCTGGAGCGATTTCTTGCAGATCTCGGGGAAGCGGCCGCGTTCATTGACCATGCCGCCTTGTTGCCCGCCCATGCCAACGGCGCATGTCTTGCAGGCGTTCTTGGAGCGCAGCGCCTTCCAGGTTTTCCAGAAGCCGCCGGATTTGCGCGCCTTGTTGAGTACGTACCAGACCGCCGGCCAGCCGCCGCCGCTTGTAACTTTTTTCATAGGATATCGTCAAAACTCGGGGAGAGATTAATTCAGGAAGGAGCGCTGCGGGGTTTCCGCCAGGCGAAACCAGCCAGACGGTGCTGGCAGCCGGATGCGGCAACCGCCCCGTTGCGCGACGACCGGCGGGACGGCCGTTGCTCAGGGGTATTCCACTTTCCACAGCGATGCGCCGCGGTCGCTGGCGGTCGCCAGTTTGCTGCCATCGAACGAAAAGGCGGCAGCCGTCAGCCGGCCTGTATCGGCCGGCAGGGTCACCGCCGTGGAGCCGCTGGCCGGATGGTAAAGCATCGCCTCCGTCGCGGAGCCGATCAGCAGCAGTTCTCCATCAGGGGAGAAGAGCAAGGTGCTCGCCAGGGCGACGTCTGGCCCGTCCGACAGCGGTTCGCCCGTTGCCAGATCCCAGCCGCTAACGGAGTAGCCGCCCGTCCACAGTTGGTCCCGCCGCGGGGAAAAGCAGAGCACGGCCGCATTGCCCTCGCCCGTTTTCAGGGTGCGCAGCGTCTGGCCGGAAGCAACTTCCGTCACCACGACCAGCCCCGAGGCGTCGCCCGAGGCCAGCCGTTTTCCGTCAGCGGAAAACTGCAGCGACTGCACATCGGACCGGTGCAAGGACACATCGCACTGTTTTTCGCCGGTGCGGGTGTAAACGCGTACGAAGCGACCGGCGTCGGCAATCGCCAGCCAGGCGCCGTCGTTCGACAGGGCGATCTTGGTCGGTTCGGCGGTCAACTGCGGGAACGGCGGCTCTGTAATCAGGCCGGTCGACAGATCATACAGCTGGACCCGGCGATCCCCAATTCTCGGGCCAATCGCCGCGGCGTATCCGCGCGAGGCGAACGCCAGCATGCCGCCTTTGGAATCCGCGCGGAAGCCGAAGGACTCCTGGCCGGAATCGACCGTCCAGATGCGCACGGCGCCGTTTCTGGCTCCCACCGCCAGGGCGGTTCCGTCGTTCAAAAAGGCAACCGTGGTCGCCGTTTTCTCGCTGGCGACAAACACTTCCTCCAGCGAGATCGCCGGGGCGCCTTCGCCGTTGTCGCTGGCCCGACGGGCCGCGCGCAAGGCAACCGCCGGCGACCGTTTTGGCTGGATCATCGGGCCGGCAAAAGAGAGCTCGTCCAGCCGGCTCAGGTCGATCTCCGGCGGCAGTCTGTTTGCGACAGGCGGCGTAGTGCTCGCATCGGGCACCGACGACGGGTTGCGATGGCCGCTGGGAGTCGCGGGCCACCTGCTTTCCGCCGAGGGAACCCCAGACGGGTTCCGCTCCGAAAAGGGAACCGTGGTCTTCAGCGGCGGCTTTTTGACCGTCTGCTTTTTCGCAACCGGATCCGGGTCAGCCGACGAGAACACCCCGGTGGTCGCCAGTAAACCGAGTCCCCCCAGTAACAGCAGCAGGAAAACGGCTGCCCCTGCGCCGATCAGCCACAGCGGATTCATTCCCCCCGGCTGCTTCCGCCTGCCAGCCTTCGTCGCAGCGGAGTCCGGAACCACCAGGTTGCCGGCGCCGGGCGGAACCTGCGGATCGGGCGGCGTATGCGGATCAACCGGCGCCATTGGGCCCGATCCCGTTTGCGGAGCCATTCCCACGGCGACCGGGGGCGGACGCATGATCCTGGCGCCAGACCCCGGCAGTACGCCTTCGGGCGACTGCCCCGTAGCGACCGGCGCGGCGACAGTTGGCTTCTTCCCGGCAGCCGGCGGCGGGCCCGCGATCGGAGCAGGTCGGCTCGTGAGGGGAGCAGGACGGGCCGCAATCGGCGTGGAAGCAGGAACGGCTGGGGAGACCTCTCCCGGTGCGGCGCCCTGCGGCGGAGCCAGCGGAGTCTCGCCTGACGAACGCCCGGCAGGGGGCGGCGAGGCGATCGGACGCTCGGCCGTCGGCGGTTGGGTTCCCGGCGGCGCGGGTGAGGGAAGCGGTCGCTCAGACGACGCGGCAGAAGCTGCGTCAGTGGAACGCGGAACGGGCGGACGAGGTCCGACCGGCGCTTCCTTTCGTTTGTTCTCAGAATCGCTCATCGCGGGCTTTCAGCTCTCACTCAGGCCAGGACGGCTATTTGCGGCGTTGATTATAGGGCCACGGTTTCACCTGTGCGGCCGTCGCCCAATCTTCCCACTGTTGCGCCATTTCCTCAACCCGTGTCGGGTTTTCGGCGGCCAGGTTGTTCAGCTCCGTCCGGTCCGATGCAATATTATAGAGTTCCCACGGACCCGATGCGCCCTGGGCCACCAGTTTCCAGTCGCCCTGCCGTATCGCCCGGTTACCTTCATGCTCCCAGAATAACGGGGCCGCCCGTTCCCAGGTCTGGCCAGCCAGCGCTGGCTTCAGGCTGACGCCCTGCAGCGGGGTGATCGGCTGATCGTCGATTTTTGTTGGATATTCGGCGCCGGCCAGGTCGACGCAGGTCGCCATGATATCGATCAGATGGCTCGGCTGATGATGGAGCTGGCCGTGCTGGGCGGGACGGATGCCGGCCGGCCAGTGGATGATCAACGGAGAAGAGATGCCGCCTTCGTGCACCCAGTGCTTGTAACGACGGAACGGCGTGTTGCTGGCGTTGGCCCAGGGCAAGCCGTACGCCACAAACGTGTCGGCCGGTCCCGGCATGACGCCGCGTCCCGTGCGCAAGGGACGTCCGTCGCGCGTGCGCGACGGAACCATCTGTGTCTGCAGCTGGCCGGCTTGCATCGGGATCAGCTCGACCGGTTTCGACGGATCCGGTTTGATGGCGCCGTTACTGCCGAACTCTTCGGCGCAGCCGCCGTTGTCGGCCAGGAAAAAGATCACCGTGTTCTCGCTCTGGCCGTTCTTCTCCAGGGCCGCCAGCAGCCGGCCGATGTTCTGGTCCATGCAGTCGATCATGGCCGCATAAACTTCCATCCGTCGAGCGTGCCATTCCTGCAGCGGCGCTTCGTCCCAGGCCGGAGCCGACCGATCCCGCGGCGTCAGCTGCCAATTCTTGTCGATGAGTCCCTGCTGCACCATCCGGGCCTGGCGTTCCTCCCGCAGCAGATCCCAGCCGCCGTCGTAGCGGCCTTTGTATTTGGCGATATCGTGCGGCCGCGCGTGCATCGGCCAGTGCGGGCAGGTGAAAGCCACATACAGAAAGAAAGGCTTCTGAGGCGTCGCGGCGTGATGATCGTCGACAAAGGTAATCGCGTGGTCGACGATGGCGTCGGTATAGTAGAAGTCATCACCCGGCGGGATCTGGGTGTTGCCGTCGGTCAAAGAGTTCGGATCGAAGAAGCTGCCCGCGCCATGGATGGTGCCGAAGAAACGATCGAAACCGCGCTGCAAGGGCCAGTTAAACTTGGGCCCCTCCGCCGCCACATGCCGGGTGACATGCCACTTGCCCGACATATACGTCGAATAACCGGCCGGCCGCAGCACCTCGCCAAAGGTGCGGCAATGGCGATTCAGGTTCCCCCGATATCCGTCGAGCCCGCGGTCTTCCATCATGTGGCCGACGCCAGCCTGGTGCGGATACAGGCCGGTCAACAAACTGGCTCGCGTGGGACAACATCGGGCCGTGTTATAGAACTGCGTGAACCGCACCCCCTGGCCCGCCAGCCGGTCCAGATTGGGCGTCTGGATCTCGCTGCCGTAACAGCCGATATCGCTGAACCCCATATCGTCCGCCATGATGACGACCAGATTCGGCCGATCAGTCTTCTCTGCAGCGGTCGCGGTCGATGTCGCCTGCATCCAGGCGCCGCACATCAGCACGGCAACCAGCAGCCTTGCCAGACATCGCAACAAACGGTCCGGCGAACCGGAATCGACGGGAACAGCGAAGCAATCACATTCAACGTGCATGAGTCTTTCCAGAAAGGCGAACGAACGGCTGGCGAGATTTTGTAGTATCAACCCCAATCGCCGCCCGGTCAACTTTCTCCCGCCCTGGACCTCATGCCCTCCAGGGACGGGGCGGAATCCGTCTCTCGCCCTCAGCGATCTCTATTCGCTCGGAATCTCCGGCTCGACCAGGCGGATGAGCTGCTGCAGCGATTCCTGCCAGCCGAGGTAGCAGAATTCGGCCGGGATCTGGGCGGGAATGTTCTCCTGCACAATCTTGACTTCCGTACCGCACAGGACGCCGCGCAGGTTGACCGTCACCGCCATCTCGCCCGGCATGTTCGGGGCTTCAAACTGGTTGACGTAACGCAGGCAGCTATGCGGCTTCAGTTCCGTGTACCGCGTGGTAAAGAAGTGGCTCTGGCCGTTGCCAAAGTTGGTGAACGACATGCGGTAACCGCTGCCGACCTCGGCCTCCATACTATGGACCTTGCCGGTGAAACCATACGGAGGCAGCCACCTCGCCAGCGCATCTGCGTCCAGAAACGCACGGTAGATCCGCTCCGCCGGAGCACGAACCACACGATGCAGATGAACGGAATTTTCGGGATTGGACATAAGTTTCGCGTTGAAGAAAGTTGAAAAAAAGAAAGCCGTTTCGCGGGAAGCAGCGCCCCGTCGGAATCTATCCCGGCAGCTGGCTGCCGTCGCGCTGGAAGCGTCGATGAACGCCTTTCGCCAGTCGCAGGGACGTCGCCGCACCGACCGCGACCAGGCAGGTAACGCACAGCCCCAGCAGCCCGGTGCGCAACTCTGCCGCCACCGACAACGGCAGCGCCAGGCCGGTCGCCAGCGCCACATAGCCGGCCAGACAGACCGGACATTTCGGCAGCAACAACAGCACCAGGCCGGGCAACAACCAGCCCGCCAGATGACTTTGCCGGACGGCGGTAACCGTGGCCGACTTGCCTCGGCGGCAACAGGGGGCCGACGTCATTGAATGGTCTCCACCCGCGGCTCCGCCTGGTACTCATCATGCCGGCGCCACCAGCTATACGGTTCCGTCTGCGGCCAGCCGGCCGGCGAGTCTTCCCACGATTCCTGCCGGCCCCAGGGCGTCATATCCAGCAAGGTAAAGTTCCCCAGCAGCGTTTCCACTCCGCGTTCACTCGAGTGATACGTTTGATAGATGTCGTCCCCGTCCCGCAGGAAGATGCTCAAACCGTGCGTTTCCCCCTGGGGCGTCGTCACGCCGAAGTCCTCGTTGAACGACGTTCCCGCCGACGAGTACCAGGGCAGCTGCCAGCCCATCCGCTTTTTGTACGCTTCCAGATTAGCCAGCGGTCCCAGTGAAACAAGCGCCAGCGACAAACCGCGGGCCTGGTAATGGGCCGGATGCCCCAGGTGATCGACCAGCAAAGAGCAGCCGACACAGCCCGCCTCCGGCCAGCCGCCGACCGTTTCGGCGAACATGAAATGATAGACCGCCAGCTGTCGCCGGCCTTCAAACAGGTCGAGCAGACGGACCTTCCCGTCAGGTCCCTCCAGCTGATAGTCCTTCTCGATCTTGACCATCGGCAACCGCCGCCGGGCCGCGGCCAGCGCGTCGCGGGCCCGTGTCGCTTCTTTTTCCCGCCCCCGGAAACGCTCCAGCGCCTGCTGCCACGCTTTCCGATCCACCACCGGCGGCAGGCCGGGCGAACCCCCAGCGCCGGTCGCTCCGGTTTCCTCGCTCCCATTCGTCGCCGCGCCGGCGGACTGGACGGCCGCCCCCCGCGCGGCGATCAGGGTATTCATCGGTTCGTCGGAAGGGCGAATCTCGAACGGGCCGACTTTGACGCCCGGGTGCTGGGACATCAGGCTGATGGCATGGTTCAAGTCGCGAGCTTCCAGCAGCAGGATGCCGCCGAGCATCTCTTTGGTCTCAGCGTAGGGGCCATCGGTCACGTCGACCTGCCCGTTTTTGATCCGCAGCGTGACCGCGTTTTCGGCCGCCTGCAGCGCCTCGCCGCCCAGGAAATGGCCGCCGCGTCGCAGCTCATCGTCGTAAGCAAAACACTCCTCCATCATCCGTTGCCCTTCCTCCTGTGGCAGGGATTCGTACTTCGCTTTCTCGATAAAACCCATGCAGACGAATTTCATAATGGCGTCTCGCTTGATTTCAGGAACAGACGTTCAGAAACAATCCGGCGGCCGGCGCTTCCGGCCTTTACCTGGTAGTCGAACGAACGACGGCCGAATCGACAGCTCCTCCGGAATTTTCCTGCAGGCCGGCAAAAGCGGTCAAGCAGAACGCAGTCGCTCCCTGGCTGCGTATCCGTTATTCTTGAAAAGAGCCGTGCTGAGTTCCGAGAGTACACACCGAGTGCGGACCGTTCGGCAGGGGGAATCAGATGCCCACGACGAGCCTCGACTCAGGTCCGACCATCACGGCGATAGTGGTGTCGTTCGCCTTGTGGCATGGGCTGGGCTTGCTGTTCCTCGCCGCGTTCCACTACCAGGCCCTGTCCGGCCCGGCCTTCCTGTCGCTGCTCGCGTTGCTGTCCACGATCGCCATTCTTAATTGGATGTGGCTGGCGTGGAAAGTCTTGCGCCGCA
Organism: Lignipirellula cremea; assembly: GCF_007751035.1. NCBI lineage: Bacteria > Pseudomonadati > Planctomycetota > Planctomycetia > Pirellulales > Pirellulaceae > Lignipirellula > Lignipirellula cremea. The sequence continues at coordinate 2,265,713 of NZ_CP036433.1, forward strand.
GTCCGCCAGAGCGAGGCAAGAGGCGGCTTTCTTGGACGTTCTGCGCACGTCCCCTGGGCCGCACGGCCGTCTACGAAGAGTTCACCGTGACGCGCACCTTGCGGATCGACGGCGTCTGCCAGGAGATTATCCCGCGGACCGAAGTCCGGCCGCAAGATTGAACGCTATGGATGATGCGAGGCAACGGCCTGGCCAACATCCAATCAGACCTCGCTCGACGCCGTTTTGCTGTCGGAGCGGGATGGCGTCGGTTCATCAACCAGGAGACTTGGAAACCCTTCGTGCGCCAGCCGAGCCAGCGGCCGCGCCATCAGCGTGAACAAGAACATCAGAAAGGGAAACGGTAAAACCATCAGCGCGGTGATCAACCCAGCAGGGCCGATAAAACAAGCATCCACCGCGCTGGTCAACGCAAGACCAAGCCCGACGGCCGTCAAGGTGATGCCCGCCAGGCGAAGCACCATCACCGAGTATTCAAGAGGCATCTCTGGCTCCCCATGCCGGCAAAACCGGAAGAGTGAAAGTAAAACGTGTGACCAGGTCGCTTCTTCGCCCTGGCTTGTTCAAACCGTCGGGCGCTTTAGCGGATGACGGCGTCGAACCTCTCAATTGCGACGTTGGGAAGTTCCATCTCGATTTTTTTCAGAAGGAGATCATCCTGCGGACCCCGCCAGGGAAAACTAACCGACTTCAGGTGAGGCAACCGCAGCAACAGCGGAAAGACCTTCTCCTTGTCGCTGGCGAGCAGATGCACGCTCGTCGCCTTATGGAAAAGATGAAGCGAAGGCGCCCCCGTCACCCGGGCCAGCAAATCCGCCGCAACAGGGCCGACGTAACCTTCTTCAACGGTCGGTTCCGCCACCAACACACCCTGCCGCTTCCCCTCATAACTGACAAACGCTCCCAGCCGGTGGATCGCCTCCACCGTCGCTCGCTGCTGATGCGTCCTGGCGATCCAGCAACCGAGGCCCACGATCCAAGCCGCAACCGGCAGCAGAAAGATCAACGCCACAAACACGCAGCCCCACCGCCGCTGCGCGCGTAAAGCGTGGTCCGATTCCGATTTGTTTTTTACAGGCATCAACCCCGCCCTCCTCGCCGCCCCGTCATTCGCCCCAGGCCGCATGGTAGCGAACGCCGGTCGACCAGGCAAGAAAAGCAGCCCCCACGCCTGCTTGCCGCGGGCGGGCTGACGAACCACAATGGAGCGCTGGTTCCTGGCTTTGGGCGGCTTTTGGGTGCGATCGACAGATGCTGGCAAAACTCAATACGTTTTCGTTGCTCGGCATTGATGCGCTGCCGGTCGAGGTGGAGGTCGATGTGTCCGCCGCCGCCATGCCCAAGGTGATCCTGGTCGGATTGCCGGAATCGGCGGTGAAGGAAAGCATCCATCGCGTTGAAAGGGCCATCGTCAACTCGGGCTTTATCCGGCCGCAGGATCGGGTTGTTATTAACCTGGCTCCGGCCGAACTTCCCAAACAGGCGGCGTCGTTTGATCTGCCGATTACGCTCGGCATTCTCGCGGCCAGCGGGCAGATGATGGGGGACCGCTTTGAGGAATACGCGGTCGTCGGCGAGTTGTCGCTGGAAGGCACCACCCGGCCGGTGAAGGGCGCCTTGAGCATGGCGATGGCGACCGCCAAACAGCAAGGTCTGCGCGGTCTGGTTGTGCCGACGGCCAGCGCCCAGGAGGCGGCCGTGGTGGAGGAGATCGAGGTCATCGCCGTCGACAGCCTGGCGCAGGCGGTCGGCTTTTTCTCCGGTCTGCTGGATCTGGACCCGACGCCTTCGAAGATCGAAGAGTTGTTCGACGTCTTCTCCAAATACGACGACGACTACGGCGACGTCCGCGGCCAGGAAATGGCCAAACGGGCCCTCACGATTGCTGCGGCCGCAAGTCATAATATTCTAATGGTGTAGCTAGTTTAACCCTCTACACTTTCTTTTCGGTGCGGTCTCTCAATCCCTTTTTGTAGGCTGCATTAACGACCTTCATAAGGATGGCGAACCGAGCTTTCTGATCGCTAGTATTCCGCTTATCGAGAAAAAAATGCTTCCAATCCATAAACAAAGATTCATCGACAGGGATGCTGACCTCCTTGCCATCGACATAAACTCTGATATGGGACGTTTTGCCAATATTTACTGTGATAGATGTCACTTCGATTTCTAACTTGTTGGGCGATTCTGTTTTCTTTTTTTTGGCCATTTTGAGTTCCTCTCGCTAATTAGTTCTGCTTCTTGTACTCAGTCTTAAAATCCTGCCACGCCCGTTGCAGCTTTGGCGATACAAACTTCCACCCGCAACGCCGACGCTCATCATGTTCCATTTCAACGCCCGACGCAAGACTCCCCTCCGGCACCAGGTCAACGACGCGTCCCGTTTTGAAATGCACGCGGACAAATCGGCCTTTCCTGCTCATCCGCAGCTTCTGAACGTGTCTTAGGAAAGCTAAAAATATCTTGTCCTTGTGTAGGTCTGGATGCTCGTCGAATAGCGGCTCCATCTCTTCCCAAAGCATATCCGCCTGCCGTGGCTTCATGCCTTGCCGGCGTGCGCTGGGACGCGTGCCCGGCTTTCGCTTCTGCGAAGGCGCGGATAGGGGCTACCCCAAAATCTCAAAGTGATCGGTTTCCCCACGCCTGCTTGCCGCGGGCGGGCTGACGAACCACAATGGCATGCTGGTTCCTGGCTTTGGGCGGCTTTTGGGTGCGATCGACAGATGCTGGCAAAACTCAATACGTTTTCGTTGCTCGGCATTGATGCGCTGCCGGTCGAGGTGGAGGTCGATGTGTCCGCCGCCGCCATGCCCAAGGTGATCCTGGTCGGATTGCCGGAATCGGCGGTGAAGGAAAGCATCCATCGCGTTGAAAGGGCCATCGTCAACTCGGGCTTTATCCGGCCGCAGGATCGGGTTGTTATTAACCTGGCTCCGGCCGAACTTCCCAAACAGGCGGCGTCGTTTGATCTGCCGATTACGCTCGGCATTCTCGCGGCCAGCGGGCAGATGATGGGGGACCGCTTTGAGGAATACGCGGTCGTCGGCGAGTTGTCGCTGGAAGGCACCACCCGGCCGGTGAAGGGCGCCTTGAGCATGGCGATGGCGACCGCCAAACAGCAAGGTCTGCGCGGTCTGGTTGTGCCGACGGCCAGCGCCCAGGAGGCGGCCGTGGTGGAGGAGATCGAAGTCATCGCCGTCGACAGCCTGGCGCAGGCGGTCGGCTTTTTCTCCGGTCTGCTGGATCTGGACCCGACGCCGTCGAAGATCGAAGAGTTGTTCGACGTCTTCTCCAAATACGACGACGACTACGGCGACGTCCGCGGCCAGGAAATGGCCAAACGGGCCCTCACCATCGCTGCGGCCGCAAGTCATAATATTCTGATGGTCGGGCCGCCCGGCTCCGGGAAGACGATGCTGGCCAAAAGGGCGCCGACCATTCTGCCCAAGCTGGAGCCGAACGAGTCGATCGAAACCACGCGGATTTACAGCTCCATGGGCCGGCTTGATCCGGGCCAGCCGTTGATGGCCCGTCGTCCCTTCCGCTCGCCCCATCACACCATCAGCAACGCCGGGCTGGTCGGCGGCGGCTCCACCCCCACGCCGGGCGAAATCTCGCTCTCGCACAACGGCGTCCTCTTTCTCGACGAACTGCCCGAGTTCAGCCGGACCACGCTCGAGGTGCTGCGGCAACCGCTGGAAGACGGCGTGGTGACCATCTCCCGGGCGCTCTCCAGCTCCACGTTCCCCGCCAACTTCATGCTCATCGCCGCTTTGAATCCGTGCCCCTGCGGATTTCGCAACGATCCCCGACGGGACTGCCATTGCTCGGTGCAAACGGTCGAGCGGTACATGAGCAAGATCAGCGGCCCGCTGCTGGACCGCATTGATATTCATATTGAAGTGCCGGCCGTGCCGTTCAAGGAACTGGCGGACGAACGCCAGGGGACAAGCAGCGCCGAAATGCGGGCGCAGGTCGTCTCCGCCCGGGAGAAACAGGCGGCACGGTTTGAAGGCAGTCCAACGCTCTACAACTCGCAGATGTCCAGCCGGATGATTCGCCAGTACTGCAAACTCAGCGCCAGTTGCATGAACCTGCTGAAAGCGGCCGTCAACGACATGGGGCTGTCGGCCAGGGCGCACGACAAGATCCTGCGAGTCGCCCGGACGATTGCCGATCTGGAGGACAAGGCGGAGATTGAAGAGCATCATCTGCACGAGGCGATCAATTATCGCTTGCTGGACCGGCAGATGTGGACGTAGCCTGTCCCGAGTCGCGGGATGCTGAACCTGGAGTTTCCGTGAAAACCTCTGAGGAAATGATCGACTGGCTCGCCGTGCGGATGGGCAACATCTTCCAACGGCCGCTGATGTACGGCGGAACTGGGGCGGGGGTCGAGGACTGGCTGTACGTCTATACGGAATTCTGGGCAGAGATCGTCGACCGCCGCGACGAATGGCAAACTGTGCGTTGGCAGGTCGGGGCGGAAGAGGATTGCGGTTCGAACAGTTTCTCCGGGCGATATGCGGAAGCACACCCCGAGGCGTCGGAGCCGGAGATCTCGGCCTACACCGTCGCACAGTGGCGCAAGGTGGCCGACCGCTTGGGCATGCCGGTTGTGTTGAGGGAAGCTGACTGACCAGGAAAGAAATCCCCTAGTGGTGCGTCAAGTTTCAATTTCAGGTTTGGCCATTTTCGCGCGAGCCGCTGTTCCTTTTCGTTAACCGTGGCTATCGCCAAAACGGCTAATTGGAAGAACCCGAACTCTTTGCCTTGACGCAGCACTAGTGGTGCGTCAATCTTCAATCTTAGAGTGAGCGGTTTCGGCCGTGCTGCTGTGCTGCCAAAAAAACCGGGGGCTAGCGCCCAATGGCACTGTTTTTACCAAATCCGTTGCCTGGGGTGGTTTTTGGCATGAATTTTGCGCCGCATGTTTTGGCATGAAATTTGCGCCCCTTCCTGACTTCTTACTCATTGATAAGGAGTCTTGCGATGGCGGCCAAACAGAAACGTAAGCAGAAAGCACAGAAATCCGAGCAGGCGCGGGCGGCGGAGTTTGACGCCGTATTTGCCCAGTTGGAAGAGATCGTGGATCTCCGCCAGGCCGATGAGTTGCAGCCCTCCCACGCCCAAACGATTTACACGTCTGGCGTCGTCCTGTGGCTGTTGGTCTGGCAGCGATTGCGCGGCGGTTGCTCGATGGCCGAGGCGGTCAAGGCCTTGATCGAGCAGTGCCCGGACATCGTGCCCGACAATAAACGCATCGAAGAAGCGACCCTCTCTTCCAGCACCGCGGCGTACTCCCGGGGCCGGAGCCGTTTGTCGCTGGAGACCGTCATGTGGCTCTGCAACGCCGTCTGGCGGTCGCTGGTCGACAACGCTCCGCCCACCTTCGGCGGGCGACGCGTGTTCGCGCTGGACGGCACGACGATCTCGCTGGGACCGGAATGGGAACTGTACGACGTCTTCCCGCCCGCTTCCAATCAGTACGGAGAGTCGGCCTGGCCGATGGCCTATCTGGTCGTGGCTCATGAGGTCGAAAGTGGAGCGGCGTTGCCCCCGGAAATCGGTGCGATGTACGGCGACCAGGCGGTCTCGGAAACCAGCCTGATCCACGATCATTTACAACGCATCCCGGCCGATTCGGTGATTCTGGTCGACACAGCTTACGGCATTACGCGTGTCGCCTACGAGTTCCACACGGCCAATCAACGCTTCGTGGTGCGGATGAAGAAGGACCGCTTTCGCCGGCTGCAAAAGGACGCCGAGTTGATCGAACAAGGCGAGGACTGGAAAACGTATCGAGGACAATGGACGCCCAGTCGCCGCGAGCTGCGCGACAATCCTCAATTGCCGGAGGACTTCTCGCTGCCGATTCGGCTGCACGTGTTCGAAAGCGTCCACGGCGAAACAATCTATCTGGCGACCGACCTGACCGACGAATTGGACGTCATCGCCGATTTGTATAGTCAGCGGTGGCGTGTGGAAACAGATCTCTCACAGATCAAGGTGACGCTCGACATCGAGAACATCCTCGCCAAGAGTCCTGAGATGTTCCGCAAAGAACTGATGGCGTCGATCGTGGCCTATAACCTGACGATCCAGTTCCGCAAACAGGCGGCGGAACAGGCCAACGTACCGCCGCAGCGGCTCAGCTTCACCGGCGTGTGGGACGTGTTCCGCATCTTCCTGCTCCAAAAAACATTCCCCGACGCCGGCGCCTGGCGCACGGCTTACGCACGAGCGCTCAAGTACGCAGCGCGAGAGAAATTGCCGAACCGCCCCGGCCGGAGCTACTCCCGCGAAAGCTACAAACGCCGCTCCAAATCCTCGCATTTTAAAAAAAGATCTCCACCCTGGAACCAACCCGAAAACGAGCCAAAGTGAGTGCCATTGGGCTAGCGCCCGGCGGCTGATTGAGGGAAACCTGATTTTATCGTTTGACGCACCACGAGTACGGCTGCCCGTAGCACCTCCTGTCGAGCGGGCGCCTCCAGGGCCCTGGCCTCCCTCGTCTGCTATCGGGGGGTTGCCTGTTCTTGACTCAGGGCGGTCTGCGGCATAGGATTTTTTGAGGTTTGATGAAATCCGCCGGCCCTGGACGCCGGAATGCCTCCGCCGCGCTCCGCTTGCCATGACCCCCTGCTGCGGGGCCGGTCGCCTCCTTTGCTGACCTGTTTCCTGCCTTTTTGCCTCGCAATTGCCGGCGTCTTCCGCGTTTCGGTTCACAAGTGCGGAAGAATCGTCCGATGCAATCCATGAATCTGGTTTCTTTCTGCAGGTATGCTCATGGCGGCGATTGAAATCCGCGAAAACGGCGACGACGTGCGGGTGTGCGAACTGACTCGCGACCATAACATTCTGGGTCGGCACCCTGAATGCGATGTCTGCCTGGACCGGCGGAACGTCTCCCGGCAGCATTGCCGCATTATCTGCGAAGGCGGCCTGTGGTACGTGGAGGATCTTAATAGCCTCAACGGCACCTTTGTAAACGGCCGCCGGATCGCCGGGCGGCATCCGCTGCAGGACCGCGATCTGCTCCACATTTACAAGCTGTCGGCCACCTTTTATTCGGGCGCCGCGCCGGTCCGGGCGCAAGTGCTCACCACGCCGCGGGAGCCCGTGCTGCATCTGCCGCCCACCCCGCCTGCGGCCGAGTCGCAAGGGCCCAGGGAGCCGAACATTCTGCACAGCTATCGGGTCGAACCGGCGACGCTGCCGCTGACCTTGAGTGAGAAAAAGCTGCCGGGCGTGTTCCATCTGCTGGCGACGATGAACGACCCGGCCGAGCCCGAGGTGTTGCTGCCGCGACTGCTGGATGCGCTGTTCCTGGTGTTTCCGCAAGCTCGCCGGGGGCATTTGGTGTTCTCGGAGGGGAAGGATCCGGCCCGCGTGCTGTTCGCCAATAAAAGCCGCTCCGAAGAGGCCGCCGGCGAAACGATGCTCGGCCCGATTCGCAACAACATCGCTGAGCAGGTGCTGAAAGAAGGCATCGCCGTGCTGGGGGTCGACTACGCCGACGAAGCGAAAGAGGAGGCCCAGGATTCCATCTTTGAGGTGGTCAATCGGGCGGCCATGTATGTGCCGCTGCTGCGGATGGAAGGCGATCCGCTGGGGGTCGCTTACCTGGACACGACCGAACCGGAACGCCGCTTTCAGGCCGACGATCTGGAGGTGTTCGCCGCCCTGGCCCTGGTGGCGGGCCAGATCATCGACTACTCCCGCCAGCACGCCAGGCGCCATACGATGCAACGCGAAGTCAACAAGGCGAACGAAGCCCACGAGGCATAGCTGCAGGGTCTGGCCGCCGCCTTTGCTGCTTTCTTGTCGGACCTGAATGCCAATAAAGGATTACGATGCGGATTGTCTCGTTGTTGCCCAGTGCGACGGAAATTGTCTGCCTGCTGGGTCTGCAGGAGCAGCTGGTCGGCGTGACCCATGAGTGCGATTACCCGCCGGGCGTGCTGGACCTGCCCAAGGTGACGCAGACGCTCATCCCCAAAGACGCCTCTAGCGCCCAGATCGACGGCCTGGTGCGGGAACGGCTGGAAACGCAGGCGGCCCTCTACACGCTGAACATGCCGGTGCTGGAAGAGCTGCGGCCGGATCTGATCGTCACCCAGGCGCTGTGCGATGTGTGCGCCGTGTCCGACGCCGAAGTCCAGGCGGCCGCCTGTTCGTTGCCGGGACGTCCGGCGGTGGTGAACCTGGAGCCGGCCCGCCTGGGCGAGGTCTTCGATTGCATCCGCCTGGTGGGGGACGCAGCCAATTGTTCGGCCCGGGCCGAACAGGAAATCGCCGATCTGCAGCGACGCGTACAGGCGGTCGCCGTGCGGTCCGAGTCGGTGACGGAGCGACCGCGGGTGCTGCTGTTGGAATGGATTGACCCGCCGTTCTGCTGCGGCCACTGGAGCCCGGAACTGGTGCGACTGGCCGGCGGCCAGGAGATGATCGGCGTGGAGGGGGACGCCTCGCAAACGACCGACTGGGCGGAGATCGTCGCTGCCGATCCGGAGTTTTTGATGATCGCCTGCTGTGGATTCAGCGTCCTGCGGACCCAGGACGATCTGCCGCTGCTGCGGGCGTTTCCCGGCTGGAACGATCTGTCGTGCGTGCGGAACGATCGGGTCTGGCTGGTCGACGGCTCGGCCTACTTCAGCCGGTCGGGCCCGCGGCTGGTCGATAGCCTGGAGATCCTGGCCCACACGCTGCACCCGCAATTGCACCCGTTGCCTTCGTTCCTGCCGCCCGCCATCCGCGTGCCAGTCCAGGGCGACTGATTCGAGGACGAGCAGGCCCGTCGTCGGTGCCAGGATGTTGTCACTCCTTACGCGCGGTTAGGCCAGTTCGGCCAGACGTTTCTCCAGGAAGCGGCGTTCCGGTTCCTGGCGGGCCAGCTGCAGGGCCCGCTGGTACGAAGTGCGGGCGTCGTCGAATTTTTCCAGCCGCCGGCACAGCTCGCCGCGGGCCGCATGCGCCAGGTGGTACTCGGCCAGGTCGCCCCGATCCAGGATCCCGTCGACCAGCGCCAGTCCCGCGGCGGGACCATCGCGCATCGCCACGGCGACGGCCCGGTTGAGCTCGACGACGGGCGTCGGTTCGGCCTGGGCGAGCATCTCGTACCAGGCGACGATCTGCACCCAGTCGGTCGCTTCCGGCCGCGGGGCCAGCGCGTGTACGGCCGCAATGGCGGCCTGCACCGTGTAGGCGCCGAAATTTTCGGTCGCAATGGCCCGTTCCACCAGCGCGACGCCGGCGGAGATCTGCTCCCGGTTCCAGAGCGAGCGGTCCTGGTCTTCCAGCAGGATCAGGTCTCCCTCCGGCGTGGATCGGGCCAGGCGCCGGGACTCCTGCAGCAGCATCAGGGCCAGCAGTCCCATCGCTTCCGGATCGGGCAAAAGATTCACCAGCAGGCGGCCCAGGCGAATGGCTTCTTCCGACAGCTCGCCGCGGGTCACGGCGTCGCCCGACGAGGCGGAGTAGCCTTCGTTAAACACCAGGTAAATCACCGACAGCACGGCGTCGATCCGGTCCGGCAGATCAGCGGCCGACGGCACCTGGTAGGGGATGGCCGCGCTACGGATCTTGGACTTCGCCCGTACGATTCGCTGGGCCAGCGTGGCGGGGGAGATCAGAAAGGCGCTGGCGATTTCTTCGGTGGTCAGCCCGCACACTTCGCGCAGGGTGAGGGCGATCTGTCCCTCGGGCGGCAGGGCCGGATGGCAGCAGGTAAAGATCAGCCGCAGGCGATCGTCTTCCACCTCGTGATCGGAGGGTTCGTCCGGTTCGGTCGTGGTTTCCAGCTGCAGGGCCAGTTGTTCCAGGGACGCATCAAACCGGCGGCGCCGGCGGATGATATCGATCGCCTTGAAGCGGCCTGTGGAGACGAGCCAGGCCCGCGGCTTGGCCGGGGCGCCGTCGCGGCTCCACTGTTCCAGGGCGGCGGCGAACGCTTCGTGCATCGCCTCTTCCGCCAGATCGAAGTCGCCAAAGAAGCGAATCAGCGTGGCGAACACGCGGCGCGATTCGTGCTGGTACGTTTCCGCGACCAGTTCACGAATCGACTCCTTGACGGGCGGCTCCATCGACTGCGTCCTCTACCCTGGCTCTGGTCTGGTCCCTGTATCGGGGCGCGGGCTATTTGGCAAACGGTGGTTACCGTGGGTCGGTTTTGATTTCCCGCACATACAGGTTGCGGAACCAGAGATCGGAGCCGTGGCTCTGCAGCACGATCGGCCCGCGGGCCGGCGGCGGCGATTTGAAATCTGTCCAGTAGTTCCCTTTGGCGACGCCGTCGACAACCAGTTCCCCGTTCAGCCTGACCCAGACTTTGTCGCCGACCATTTTGATGGCAAAGGTGTTCCACTCGCCGACCGGTTTGTCGGCCTTGTGAGTGGGAGCCAGGTGGGGATGGTTCTTGTCGGGGCTGTTGTTATCGAGACCACCGGAGCCGACGACGTTACGTTTGCCGCCGGCCGGATCCCAGATCTGCACCTGCGGCATGTTCCGCGGAAAGACGCCGCTGTCGCCGCCGGGCGGGATCTTCCAGTCCAGGTACAGCTCAAAATCGCCAAACGATTCACGCGTTTCCAGATTGCCGATGCGGCGGGTTCCATCGTAGTGGATCTGTCCGTCGACCGCCTGCCAGTGGGCCAGCGTGGCGGCGTCTGCTGCGGCCTGCATGGCCTCGATCTGGGCCGGCGTTTTTCCCTGCGTCAGCTTTGCGATATCGCGCGGATCTTCGGCGATCTGCCCGCGCCAGCCGGACAGGTCTTTCCCGTTGAACAGGGGGCGAGACCCGACGGGCAGTTGGACGGGCAACTGGACGGTTAACGTGTCTTCACGAGTCAACGGGACAGGTAACGGATCTTCGGCGGCGAGGCAGGTCGCTGACAGCAGACTGGCGGCCAGTGCGAACAGGAACGCCGGCGCGGGGCAGGTCGAGACGAACGGCATGGCAATCACTCCCGAAAGGACGAATCGGGCCGGCACAGCGGCAGAGGGCCAGCGGGACTATTCCCGGTAGAAGTCGACCCAGTGGACTTTGATCTGGCTTTCCCCTTCCAGCAGCTTCGCCGGCAGGACGACTTCGATCGAGGAGGTATCGAGGCGCTTGACGGTGGGAGTGTAAAGGTTCCCGTCTTTCACCACCCGTTCCTGGGTTCCATCGGCTTTGATGCGATACACTTCGGGTTCGCGGGAGCCCAGGAAGGTCCCCGATCTAAGGTTCCCGCTTTTCACATGGAAGCCTTCCATGCCGCGCACATCAAAGAGAAACGCCACACGGCCGGGCCAGTCCTTGCCGACCCGATGCAACTCGCCATGGCCGATCCCGCCGGGAGACTTCACCTCGACGACCACGCCCGCTTCGTCGGCAATGATTTTGGCGTCTTCGCCACCGGTTGAAAACCGCACCCGATCCGCTCCGTAGCCAGTCGTCGCCGCCAGGAGAAGAGCCGCAGGAAACACGACACGCAGCAGAGAAAGCATCATCGTCCAGCATCCTGAGAGAAAAGGGACCGCTCTGACCGGCTACCATTGTATCATAACCGGCGCGCCGACTTTGATCCCCAGCATTTCACTGATGCTAACGCCGACGATCGCCATGCGCAGTTCTTGCGGTCCCATAAAGGCCACCATCGTGCCGATCGGCTGTTCATGATCGACAGGGTAGATCCCCTGGGTGTCATAGCCGTCACAGGTGACGGTCACGCTCTGATCGCGCGGGACATCTTTTAGCGCCTCTTCACCGATATCGGTGATGAGGTCTCCGTCGGGCGACAGGGCCGCGACGGCTCCTTCGATTTTGTTCGACACCAGGCTCTCTCCAGGACCGGTCCTTGCACCTCAACTCCGGAATTCTACTGGCTTTTCGCGCCCAGGCCAACCATCGAAAGGGGTCCCGACTGCCGCTCTTTTCCACTTCCGTCCGGGTGCGGAAACTTGCCTCCAGGAGCGACTGCTCTACGATTAAGCAGAGAATTTCCTGTCGCACTGGCTAACCCGGAAGAAAGCTGGGCATCGATCCGATTGCTTTTTTCGACCGGGCCGCAACAAGAGTGGGGACGTCTGCTGAAAGAAAATGGCTTCTTGCCACGGCGAACTGGTAATGTAACCCGGTCCTCGGAGGTGATCATGATGAACGCGATCGAGTCGGTTCCCGCCATTCGCACCCCGTTGCCAGGCCCGCTGGCGAAAGCTCTCATTGAGCGGGACGAGCGGTTCACTTCGCCTTCTTACACCCGTGAGTATCCGCTGGCGGTCAAGGCGGGCCGCGGCGCCGTGATCGAAGATCTCGACGGCAACCTGTTTCTCGACTTTACCGCCGGCATCGCCGTTTGCGCGACAGGCCATTGCCATCCACGCGTGGTGGCCGCCGTCAAAGAGCAGGCCGATCTCCTGTTGCACATGTCGGGGACCGATTTCTACTATCCGCCCCAGGCCAATCTGGCCGAACGACTGGCCGGGCTGGTCCCCGGCGGTCGCAACAACCGCGTGTTCTTTACCAACTCAGGAGCCGAAGCGGTCGAGGCGGCCTTCAAGCTGGCCCGGTTACATACCCGGCGAAAGTTCGTCATCGCCTTTTTCGGCGGCTTTCATGGACGCACCATGGGAGCCCTGTCGTTGACCGCCAGCAAAACGGTGCAGCGGTCGGGCTTCGCGCCTTTGGTGCCGATGGTGGCGCACGCCGACTTCCCCAACGTGTACCGTAGTGGATTATCGCCGGAAGCAACCAGCGACGAATGCCTGGCCAGTATCGAAACACTGCTGGCCCGGACCATCCCAGCCGACGAAGTGGCCGCGTTCATTGTGGAGCCGATCCAGGGCGAAGGCGGCTACATTGTGCCGCCGCCTGACTTTCATCGCCGCCTGAAAGAACTGGCGAGCCGGCATGGCATTTTGTACGTAGCCGACGAAGTCCAGGCCGGCATGGGCCGCACCGGCAAGATGTTCGCCAGTGAACATTTTGGCGTGGAGCCCGACATCATCTGCCTGGCCAAGGGGATCGCCTCCGGCCTGCCGCTGGGGGCGATTGTCGCCCGGGAAGAAATCATGGACTGGCCGCCCGGGTCGCATGCGAGCACGTTTGGCGGAAATCCGCTGGCCTGCGTCGCCGCCCTGGAGACGGTCAATCTGCTGGAAGAAGACCTCATGAAGAACGCCGCCGACACAGGGGCATTCCTGCTGCAGGAACTGCGGGCTCTGGCGCCGCGATTCCCGCTGATTGGCGATGTCCGCGGCCTGGGCCTGATGGTCGGCGTGGAACTGGTTCGCGACAGGGCGACCAAAGAACCGGCGCCCCAGGAACGCGATGCGGTCGTGCAGCGGTGTTTCCACCAGGGACTGCTCCTGCTGGGTTGCGGGAAAAGTACGCTGCGATTCTGTCCGCCCCTGGTGATCACCCGGGAACAAGCCGCCACCGCGGTGAAAATCCTGGCGAACGCACTGGGAAGTTAGCCGATGCGTTTCACGGGAAAGGCCCCTTCCGGCGGGGCGTATGTCCGGTCCGGCATCGGTCCCGGACGCTGGCAGGGCCGGAAAACGAATGGACAATCCACTAGCCCATCGGCCTCGCTGCCGTTATTCTACCCTGCTCTGGGCTAACGTTTGCTCACACCACTGCTAGCAAACCCCAGGGGCGGCAGGCTGCCCTCTTCAACCTTTCCCCTTTGCATTATTGGAACAAGGCCGTGCTGAAACCGAGTGATGCCCGTTGGACGACTTCCGACGCCGAAGAACTCTATGAAGTGCCGCGCTGGGGAAAGGGTTATTTCTCCGTTCGCGACGACGGTCGCCTGCTGGTGCACCCCGATAAAAACCCGGCGACGTCGATTGATCTTAAAAAGCTGGTCGACGACCTGCAGTCGCAGGGGGTGCAGCTGCCGATTCTGGTCCGCTTTAGCGACATTCTGCGGACCCGCATCCAGGAGATCACCGGCGCTTTCGCCAAGGCTATCAAAGACCACGACTACAAAGGCGACTACACCTGCGTTTATCCGATCAAGGTGAACCAGCAGCGCCAGGTCGTGGACGAGATCCTGGAATACGGCAAGCCGCTGGGCGTCGGTCTGGAAGCCGGCAGCAAGCCGGAATTGCTGGCCGTGCTGGCCCTGGCCGGCGACGATACGCCGATCATCTGCAACGGTTTCAAAGACGACGAATTTATTGAAACGGCCCTGCTGGCCAAAAAGTCCGGCGCCAAAATCATTCCCGTCGTCGAAAAGTATTCGGAACTGATGATGATCATCAGGTACGCCGAAAAAATCGGCGTGCGCCCCGACATCGGCATGCGGATCAAGCTTGCCTCGCGCGGGTCCGGTCGCTGGCAAGCCTCGGGCGGTTATTACTCGAAGTTCGGCCTGACCGTCAGTGAAATGGTCAAGGCGTTTAACGAACTGAAAAGCCGCGGCATGGAGGACTGCTTCAAGCTGCTGCATTTCCATCTGGGCAGCCAGATCACTAACATCCGCCGGGTGAAAGACGCCCTGGTGGAAGCAGCCCGCGTCTATGTCGAATTCTCTCAGCGCGGCGCCGGCCTGGAGTTCCTCGATATCGGCGGCGGTCTGGGCGTGGACTACGATGGCTCGCAGACCAACTTTGAATCGAGCATGAACTACACACTCGACGAGTACGCGGCCGACGTGGTGCATCACCTGCACACCGTGTGCGACGACGCCAACGTGCCGCATCCGCGAATCGTTTCCGAGTGCGGTCGGGCGCTGGTCGCCTACAACAGCGTGCTGGTCTTCGGCGTGCTGGGCGTGATCGATGTCATCGGCGATCCGCCGGTCGGCGAAGTGCCAGAAAAAGCCGAACAAACCGTCCACGACCTGGCCTATACGCACCGGCATGTGAACGCCCGGAATCTGCTCGAAAGCCACCACGATGCGCAGCAACTGCTGGAAACGGCGCTCACGCTGTTCAGCACGGGCCACTTGACGCTCGACGAGCGCGACATGGCGGAGCGGTTCTACTGGTCGATCTGCCGCAAGATTCGCAGCATGGTCGATTCGCTGGACTTTGTTCCCGAGGAACTGCAGGGGCTCGACCGGCGCCTGGCTCAGATTTACTTCTGTAACTTCTCGCTGTTCCAGTCGATGCCCGACAGCTGGGCGATCAACCAGCTGTTCCCGATCATGCCGATCCATCGCCTGCAGAAGCAGCCGACCAACCACGCAATCCTGGCGGATATCACGTGCGATTCGGATGGCAAGATCGACCAGTTCATCGACCGTCGAGATGTCAAACGCACCCTTCGCCTGCACGAGTTCGACGGGTCCCCGTACCTGCTCGGCACGTTCCTGCTGGGGGCGTACCAGGAGATCCTGGGCGACCTGCACAACCTGTTTGGCGACACCCATGCGGTGCATGTCAAGTTGAACGACAAAGGGGAAACGGTCATCAAGGAGATCATCCGCGGCGATACGGTCAAGGAGGTGCTGCACTACGTGCAGTTCGACGCCGACGAACTGCTGCGGAAGTTCACCGCCTCGGTCAATCGGGCCGTCGGAGCTGGCCGCCTTTCGCAGACCGAAGCCGACGAGATGCTCCTGTATTTCAACGAAGGCCTCAGCGGTTACACGTACCTTGAAGAGCCAACGGAAGGCTAGTGCTGCGTCAAACTTCGATCTTAGAGTGAGCGATTTCGGCCGTGCTGCTGTGCTGCCAAAAAAACCGGGGGCTAGCGCCCGGCGGCTGATTTAGAGAAACCGATTTTATGGTTTGACGCACCACCAGGGCGCCTGGGCCGCCAGGCTCGATCCGCCAGTAGACTCTGCCGAGAACCGCACGTTGCTGAAAAAGCAGTGTGCGGTTTTTTCGTAGAGGGCGAGCGATGACCATCTCTTTTGCGGAATGGAAAGCCTGGAAAAGCTCACTCTGCACGATCGTCCCGAGCACCCAGCGCCACCCACTAGATGATATCAATCTGACAGCTCGTGTTGCCGCGTGCGATATCACTTTGTCGACAGGCGACGTCACTGTGATGTCGCATCGGTGAGAATCGCGAATGCCTCCCCCGGGCCAGATATTCTTTTGGGAAATCGCAAGTGGCTTTATGTCAAAGGCTTGCGTTAATTACCGGCAGGGCGTTTGGGGTGCATCTTGGCTCCAGGCGTACTTTGGTACGCCAGCTGCATGATTCTTTTAGCAACGGGGACCGGAGCTTCCGGCCGACGCTTCCAACAATCATTGTCACAAGGAAAGTACTATGAATATCGCACGCACCACATTGACCGCGATCGTTACGCTGCTTCTTCTCAGCACGGCTCAAGCGGCTCGCGCCGACTACTACGATCACCTTGACGAACTAGCCCTCGACGTCCAGCTGCAGGCCCGTCAGCTGACGCAGGAATTTGGCGAACACTATGCCCATACCCGCGACATCGGTCACCTGATGAGCGACGCAGCCTCGCTGAACGCCCAGGCGGCCCGATTGCACATGATGGCTCATTTGCGTTTGGCCCCGTATCAACTGGAAGCTCAGGTCGATGCAATTGACGAACTGGTGCACCACCTGGAACGGCTCTTGAGCCACATCGAAAGCGGAGCGCGGTTCGGCGGTTTCCACGGCCACGTTCATGGCGACACCCGCCACGTGCAGGCGCAGATGGATCGGCTGGAGTCCGACGTGCACCATCTCCGCAGCGACATCAAGGCGCTAACGCCGCCGCCGGTCTACCGCCGCCATGATCGTTTCGGCCGCTTTTACGACGGTTACCACGGCCACCGCCACTAAGGCCTGGTAGTGGATCTGGCCGCAAGGCCGCTTGGTATTGCGGTGGGAAGGGGCCTGTGGCCAGGTCCACTACATGACATGCTGTATCAGCGAACAACGGCGTTCCGATCGGAACGCCGTTTCTGCCTGATGCTTGATGCCAGCTGGCGGCGAGTGCATCGCCAGAACGACGTGCGGGTTATTCGGCGTCTTGGTTATTCGGCGTCTTCGGGGACATACAGCAGGCAGCCGCAGCCGCCGCAGAAAATGGGCTTTGACATTCGCAGCTTGTCGAGCATGTTGGCGGTGATCGTCTGGCGGCAGGAACCGCAGCAACCGCCTTCAACGGCAGCCAGCGCTTCTTCGCCGCGGGCGGCCGACAAACGCAGGTAATGTTCTTTGAAATCGCCGTCGAGCGCCTTTTCTGCTTCCTGCAGTTCTTCGGTAATGCGGGCCAGTTCGGCTTCCAGTTTTTCTTTGGCTTCGGCCACGCGGGCTTGGATTTTTTCGAATTCCTGTACGGCCAGTTCGCGATGGTAATTAGCCGTTTTCACATCTTCCGTCAGGCCGTCGAGCTTTTCGAGCATTTCGAGGATCTCATCCTGCAGGACGAGGTTGGCCTGTTCATCGGCATCGATTTGATCCTTGATCAGGCTGTATTCTTTGTTGCTTGAGGCCGTGTTCAATTTGGCCTGCAGATCGGCGATTCGCGCTTCGCGAGTTTTCAGCTGGAGCTGGCGTTCGTCGGAAGCGATGCGCATTTTGCGCTGTTCGCCTTTGGCTGCTTCGACCTCTTCTTCCTTGTGGTCCACATTGGCTTTGCCGGCCCGTTCCTGTCGCGGGCCCCGGTCGAGGCGTTCGCGGAGATCAGCAATCTGGCGATGGATGCGGTGTAAGCGGAGCAGCACGCTCGCGGTTAAAGTCATCGAGGGGAACCTCCTGAAAGGTGAAAGCGGGCCGCAGGGGGGCGCAAGCACGCCAGGCTGGGGCACAAAAAAAGCCGCCGACGCGAACGCCAGCGGCCTGGTTGATCTAGAGAGCAGTGCTCGATCGCGCTAACTGGCAGCGCCCTTGAGGAAACCTTCCAGATGCTGGCTGCGCACCGGGTGCTGCAGTTTGCGAACTGCTTTGGCTTCGATCTGTCGCACGCGTTCCCGCGTAACTTTGAAGATACGGCCGACTTCTTCCAGGGTGTACGAGTAGCCATCGCCCAGACCGTACCGCAAACGAATGATTTCCCGTTCACGATAGGTGAGCGTGTTGAGGAGCCGCTCGATTTTTTCCCGTAAAATGCCATTGTTCGCGGTGCGAACCGGATTCTCGCTGGCAGAATCCTCGATGAACTCGCCGAAACTACTATCTTCGCTGTCGCCAACCGGACGATCCAGGCTAACTGGATGGCGGCCGATATCCATCACGCGGCGAACTTCTTCAACGCTGATGCCGGCGCGGCGGGAGATTTCTTCTGTTGTCGGTTCTCGCCGCAGTTCTTGCAAGAGCCTCTTTTCAATATTTCGCAGTTTCGACAGCACATCGATCATGTGCACCGGAATGCGGATCGTCCGCGCCTGGTCGGCGATCGCCCGGGTGATCGCCTGGCGGATCCACCACGTGGCGTAGGTGGAAAACTTGAAGCCGCGGCGGTATTCGTACTTGTCGACGGCCCGCATCAGCCCGGTGTTTCCTTCCTGGATCAGGTCGAGGAAGCTGAGGCCGCGGTTCCGGTACTTTTTGGCGATCGATACGACCAGCCGTAGATTGCCGTTGCTGAGCTGGCGTTTGACGTCTTCATATTCGTGGTACTGGCGGGAAACGCCCGTAATCCGGTTATGCAGGCTGCTGGGGCTTTCCAGCGTGAGCTCCATCAGGTCCCGGAGTTCCCGGCGAAGATGGGTCCGCTCCACCGCAAAGACGGCGTTGTCGCCGATTTCTTTCAGGCGGCTGCGCAGCTGCTGCATGCGGCGGGAAAGGTCCTCGACCTGTTTGATCAGGGGCTGCACCCGGCGGGTCCGCAGGCTTAGCTCTTCGACCAGGGCCAGGCATTTGCGACGGCGACGCAGGAAGGCCCGTCGCGCCGTGAGCCATTCGTTCCGGGGGGTGCGTTTATTGATCAGCTTGCGGAAGTCGCGGCGATTCGCTTCCAGCAGCAGATCCAGCGTGCGCAAGTTATGCGGCATGCGTCCCAGGATCTGCTCTTTGGTGAGCCGCTCGGTCAACGACACCTTGATGGTGCGGTCAAACGGCAGTTCGCCTTCGTAGACTTTCTTGAGCGTCGCCACCACGGCCCGCATCGCAAAGTCGCAGCTGAGCAGCGAGCGGCGGAAGCGTTTGCGGGTGACTTCGATCTTTTTCGCCAGGGAGATTTCTTCCTCGCGGCTGAGCAGCGGGATTTCCGCCATCTGGCTGAGGTACATGCGGATGGGGTCGTCGCTTAGTTTCGGCATATCCGAACCAAGCAGCGCCGCAGGCGTTTCCGAGGCGTGGTCTTCGCCGTCTTCCAGGCCGGAGAAATCTACTTCGCGGGAAGCGTCCAGCCGCCGTTTGCCGGGTTTGAGTTTTTGCGGCGGCTTCTCGACCAGTTCAATGCCTTGCTCTTCAATGGCGATGAGCAGGTTGTCGAGTTTTTCGGGGCTGACGTCTTCATCGGGCAGGTAGCCGTTAACGTCGTCGTAGGTGAGATAGCCCTGGGTTTTACCGGTGGCGATCAGTGCGTCGAGACGATGTTGGTAGGTCTGATCCATGTGTCTGGTCCTCCTGCGCTTGCTTGCGCGACTTTGCGGCTCCGCCGTAGGCGAGCACCGTTTGACACGTTGGGAATGATCCGCCGTTATGTGCGGGCGGCGGAAAGGAACTCGCGCGTGGCGCCCTACCCATCCGTAGGTTGGGAAATACCGCGGCGATGACGTTCCTGCTGAACGAGATCCTTCAGAATTTCAAGGGCTCCTTGAGAGTCGGTCTGGGGTTTTTCTAACTGGGCCAGTTTTCCCTTTTGAACGAGCGCGGCGTGTTGCTGACGAAAGCCATTAATTACTTCCTGCAGACGTGCGAGAGGTTCTGCAAAAGACTCTTCGGCCTTGGCGGCGGCGATTTCATCGAGGGCGACAAACAGCGGTTGCTCATCAGGGGACAGATCGCTGAGCACGGCGGAAAAATCCACACTGCGCCCGGCGTTGTACAGGGAACGATAAACGGAAAAAATGCGACGCGCGGGGCCGTCGGTCAATTCGACATTGCGAATCTCCGCCAGCGCCAGCGAGGTCAATTCCGGGTGCTGGGTCAGCACCTCGAACAGTTCCAGTTCGCGCGCCTGGAGGGAAGCCAGCGTGGCCGGCTTGCGCGGCGCTTCGGCGGACGATTCCCGGGCGGGGGTGGTTTTGCGGCGCCGCATATCCAGCAGTCGGCTGCGGATCTCGGCCTCGCCAACCTGGAAGTCGCGGGCCAGCCGGGTCACCAGTTGCTGGTCGAACAGCATCTGCGACTGCGGCGAAGCGGCGTCTTGCGGACGCGGCGCCTGGGCCAGCGTCTCCAGGATTTCTTCCAGCGCCCGGAAAGCGCGGTGCGTATCGGTCAGTAAATTGATGCCGCGGGTGGCGATGCGAACTTTATGCTCCAGCGCGTCGGACGCCGTTTCCAGCAACTGCTGGAAAGCTTCCGGGCCGCGCTGCTGCAGGAAGTCGCAAGGGTCCAACTGATCGGGCAGGGTCAGGATCCGCAGGTCCATCTGGGCGGCGACAAACAGGCCGAGCACTTCGTTGGCCCGGCGCTGGCCAGCCGCATCGCCGTCGAGGACCAGCGTCACCCGATCGGCAAAACGTTTGAGCAGATGGATATGGCGTTCGCCCAGGGCCGTACCTAAAACGGCGACGACGTTATCAATTCCGTATTGCCCTGCCGCGATGGCGTCGGTATATCCTTCCACCACAACCACGTGCCGGCTCTTGGAGACGGCGTCGCGGACCAGATCCAGGGCGTAGACCTGTTCGCTCTTGGAGAACAGACGCGTTTCAGGCGAGTTGATGTATTTGGCCGGGGGGCGCCGGTCCGCCGTTGTTTCCGCCTGCGCGATTTCCGGCAAAATGCGGCCGCCAAAGGCGATGGTGCGGCTTTGCGTATCGCGAATCGGGAACATGACCCGGCCGCGGAACACGTCGTAAAACCGACCCGAATTTTCGTTCTTGTTGACCAGTCCGACCGCCTGCAGGACGGCGGGCGAGTAGGGCGTTTTCTTCGCCCGATCCAGCAGCCACTGCCAGCCATTGTCACTGTAGCCCAGGCCGTAACGCTCGCAACTGGCGTCGTCGACGCCCCGCTGCTGCAGGTAAGTGCGGGCGGCCGCGGCTTCGGGAGCCTGGAGCAGGAACTGGCGGAACTGCTCGTCGGCCCATTTGGCGGCGCGATAGAGCGTCTGCTTGTCGTCGGGGCTGCCGGGAACAACCGGAGCCGACGGCGTGGGGTTCAAGTCGATTCCGGCGCGTTCCGCCAGCATCTCTAACGCCTCGCGGAAATCGATCCCCTCTTTTTTCATCAGAAAGCTGAAAATGTCGCCGCCGTCGTCGCAGACCCAGCACTTCCAGCTTTGCCGCTCAGGCGACACCTGCAGGCTGGGATCACGATCGTCGTGGAAAGGGCACAAGCCTTTGAAGACGCGTCCCGCACGGCGCAAACTGATGTACCCGCCAACGACGTCGACAATGTCGATCGCCTGGCGAATCTGTTCCTTTGCGTCGTTTGCAGGCGCCAGCGACACCGGCAACTCCTGGAGTAAAAAGGACAGTGGCAAGTCCCCTGACCGTGCTGATCAGGGAGCTTTGAAAGGGACGTTTGCGAGCACTGCTCGCAGGCGGGAACAGGCCCGAAGGACCATTCCTGCTGACGCCTCTCCATAAGCACGCGGGGATTATAGGGGCCGACCGCGAAGCGGGTCAACGTTAATTAAATTTCGCAAATTTCGGCGTTTTCCGCCACTTTTTTTCCACCCTGCTTTTCCGTCGGGTGGTTTTCCCACGTGACCGAAGTCGATCCCGAAGAGCGTGCAGAGACGAAAGTTGAGAAGCGGGAGCCGCCGTTCGTCCGCCACGACCAACCGCTGTTGGGTAGCGGCGACAAATGGCCCGCCACGTCGGACGACGCTTTGACCATTTGCTGCATCACCTCTTCCGCGTTCGTCGCGCCGGGGCCTTCCGGCGGCGGCGCCGCATCGTAGATCGACTGCTCTTTCAGCTTCTGTTCCTGATGCGGATGCACCTTGTCGAGGGCGAGCGCGGAGGCCGCCTCTTCCTGCGCTGCGGCGTCGTTGCCGGCCAGGTGCAGCAGCCACGCCAGTTGCGCGTGCGCCATCGCACTGCTGGGGTAGCGGGCGACGGCTTCCCGCTGCTGGTCCAGGGCCGCCAGCAGCAGTTTGCTGTCCGGCTGGCGACGGTACATCCGCAGCGTGGCCCGGCTGAGTTCCGCACGCGCCGTCCAGGACTGCGGATCATGGCGAAGGTACTCGGCCGCCGTCCGTTCGTAGCGTTTCAAGTTTTCGTTGTTGGGATTCACCTGCCACTGTAGCGCCGCAAGCGTCGCCAACTGGGCCCAGGGGTCGGGCGAATAGGGATCGGCGGCAGCCGCTGCACGCAACCTTTCGGAGTAGGCTTCCGGCCCTTGCTGCGCCATGTCGATGGTCGGCATGGCGGCCGCCCGATACAGGACAGGCTGATACAGCGTGAAGAAACATAAGCCCATCAGACCAAACGCCACGCCCGCCGTCACAATGGCCCCCGTCGGCTGCAGACGCCGAGGCTGTTCGCCTGGCTGCGACAGGTTGAGAAGCAACGCGGCCAGCAGCCAGACGTTCTGTCCGACGCCGTCGAAGCTGATTCCGCCCGCCGCCAGGAAGTTCACCAGCAGCACAATCAGGCCGATCGCCAGAGCCGCCAGCGGCAATCGCCCGGCAACCACCCAGGGATGCAAAGCGGCCACCGTCAGGCCGGCAAACAGCAGTCCCAGCAGGAGCATTTCGAACTCATTGGGCACGCCCACCATCAGGCTGATCGGGAAGGACAGCAGCACCCCCATCGCACCGCCCAGATAGACAAACAAAGGCCCGGCATGCGGCCCGGCGGCAGCATCCTGCGGGTCTACCTTTACCGCAACGGCTGCCGCGGAGGCTTCGTCCTGCGTGTTGCGGGACGCTGTCTCGGCGGCGCTGGCCCGCTGGTTTCGTGCGACTTGCCAGGCCAGCAGGCCGCCGGCCGCCAGCAGGGAGAGCAGCGCGAACAGCCCTCCGGTCGCCCAGACCTCCAAGAGGAAGTTGTGCGGATCGGCGACCATCTCGCTCGCCTGGGGCAGCTTGTAGTGCGCGTAATTGGCCTGGAAGCAGCCGGGCCCCACGCCCAGCCAGGGATGATCGGCAATCATGGCCGCCGTCGATCGCCAGTACTCCAGGCGATAGAGCACCGACTTGGGCGCCTCGCTGACCACTTCGACGTCCAGCCCGCCGGACAGCGTTGCGGCAAGGGCCAGCAGCACGGCCGCTCCGGCCAGGCCGAGCGGAATCTTCCAGTCCAGCTGACGACGGAACAAACCGCCGTATAACAATAGTAATACCACGCCGCCGCCAACCGCCAAAAACACGGTCCGGCTCTTGGTCAGCACCAGGCAACCGCCCAGCAGTAACGCCGCGGCCAGCAGCCCCGCCAGCACCAGCCAGCGCTGCGGATTGCCCAGGCGGCTGACGCCGGCTTGCTCTGCGCCGGAGGAGCCAGCCGTCTCACCAGGGCGCAGCAGCGTCAGGCCAATGCCCAGCGCCACGATCAGCCAGGGAGCCAGAGCGCCTGCCAGCGAGTTCGTCAGAGCAAACGTGGCCGACGGTTCGATCGCTTGCAGACGGGCCTCGTACTGCTCCCGGATCGGCGAGCCCACGGTCGCCGCGGCTCCATCGGGACCAAGGATCCCTTCGCGCTGCAGCACGGCTTCCGGGTCGGCTGCGTATTCGGCTTGCGCCGCGGGGTGGGAGACCTGATACTGGTAAAACCCGCCCACCGCCAGCAGGACGGAGAGCCCTAGCATTACGCTCACGACCGCCCGGGCGGTGCGTTCTTCCCGCACCAGTTGCCGCGCCAGAAAGAAGCCAATGATCAGGGCGACCCATTTCCAGGTCATGTTGATCGCGGCCCGGGCGTCTCCCGTTTCCTTCTGCACGACCCATAAACAGCTGGCCGTAAACGCCAGCAGCAGTACGCCCAGCGCCATGCCAACGGGGCCCAGGTAAAGCTTCATCGGCTGCCCCTGCAGGAACAGCCGCAACTGCCCAAGGATCGCCCAGCCCGCCAGCAGCGCGCAAGCGCCGGTGATCAGGAACACGCCATAGTCCCCGCCGGGAGCATCGCTCACGACCAGCGGCCTGGCGGCGAAGAGCGCCATCAACAATCCCAGCAGCACCAGCGGACCGCGGGGCGGAGCGACAGCAACGGCGTTTGTCGTCGCGACGGGGGTGTCAGCGTGCGCGGGCAGGTCAGCGCCGCGTTTCTTGTTTTTCTTCGACATCGGCTTTCAACTTGTGACGAGCAGTCGACTCCAGAATGGCAATCAGGGCCAGCACGCAAAACACCATCAACACCAGAATCACGGCGCCTGTCTGGTTTACCTGGTGCAACAGCAACGCCGCCAGGCCGCAGGTCGCGGTCGTGAGGTAAATCGTCAGCACCGCCTGCCCTTTGGTAAAACCGAGCTCCACCAGACGATGGGAGAAGTGGCACTTGTCGGCCTGGAACGGGCTACGTCCCTCGCGGACGCGGATCCACAACACGGTCAGCATGTCGTACATCGGCACCGCCATCACGCACAGCGGAGCCAGAATCGCATGCCGCGATTCCGACTTGTAGCTGGTGTAGGTCGCCAGCAACGTGGCTACGGCGATCAGGAAACCGATGAAGTAGCTGCCGGCGTCGCCCATGAACATCCGTGCGACCGGCCGGTTGTGCCACAAAAAGCCCAGTAGCGAGCCGGTCAGCACCAGCATCAGCCCGGCGACAAAAAACTGCGGCTGCTGGGACTCCGGATCGGGAGAAAGCAGCATCACGGCGGCAAACATGCCGGCCGCTATGCAGGCTACGCCCGACGACAGGCCGTCCATGTTATCAAGCATGTTGAACGAGTTGATCATCGCCACGATCCACACCACCGACAGCAGGCCGGTAAACCACGGCAGATCGACAAACGCCGTCAATCGCCAGCCTTGCCAGACGACGCAGGCCGCCGATACTGCGAACATCACCCCTAGCCGAATCTTCCAGTCCAGCCCAAAGCGATCATCGGCCAGCCCCAGCAGCATCAGCACCGTGCCGGCCGCCAGCAATACCCAAAGTTGCGAAGTGCGATACGCGATACCCGGCAAGTGCTCCCGGGCGAACTCCGGAATGGCAAAGCCGAACAAAGAGTCTGCAAAGTCGCCGTCGCTCTGCAGCATCCACAAAGCGATCTGTCCCAGGGCGAAAGGGGTGATCACCCCCAGCCAGACAGCGACTCCGCCGCCCAAGGGAGTCGGCGTGGTATGAACTTTCCGGGCGGCAGGGCGATCGATCAGCCCGCAGCGGGGCGCCACGCGGCGCATCGCAAAACCGGCGGCCCAGGCAATCAGCAGCGCCGGCAGCAGGCAGCCGGCAAGAAGCGTGAGAATGGCAAAGGGCGGCATCGTCGCTCGCGAGCAGGGCGAAAAAGGAGAACATCGCCCCGCAGGACGACGGCAAGGTCAACAGAAAAGAGCAGCAGGCAGCATACACCTCCCAGGCCTGCACGAAAACGGGCGGATCACGCCCGCCGGCAAATGGCGTCCTTTTCGTCCTCAAAGGAATTGCCCGGCGAGCCGACTCGCAGTCGAATCCCCCCGCTCCACGTAGCCGAAGTCGCCAGACTTTGGAAAAGCGTGCCGGGGCCGGGGAACGGCGGCTAAACTTTGGCGACTTTAGCTACGGGGGATCGCACGGCTGTGACCATTCCCAGCCAGCGGGAAAGCGGGACGAAGCATCGACCCCCCCTCATTAGAGAAGACTTCCCCTCCATAATCGAGACACCCCCCCAACCCCAAGGGGACATTTCTAATGGCGCAAGAATGGGGACATTTCTAATGGCGCACAACATCCCTTGGGCGGCAGTCGGTTGACCCTTTCCTGGCCGGGTCTTAAAGTAAAGGTTGGCCGCCTGCTGCAACCTGACAACCTGGGTTCGAACGGCGTAATCGCGTGGATTGTGGAGAACTGGTGGATGCTGGCGAAACGCGTTATTCCCTGTCTCGACGTTGAGCGCGGCCGAGTGGTCAAGGGCACCAATTTTCTTTCCCTGCGTGATGCGGGCGATCCGGTCGAAGTGGCCGCCCGGTATGAACGCGAAGGGGCCGACGAGCTGGTGTTCCTCGACATTACAGCCAGCCATGAAGCACGCGACATTATGATCGATGTCGTCCGCCGCACGGCCGAACAGGTGTTTATGCCTTTAACCGTCGGCGGCGGGATCCGCACGCTCGACGATATCCGAGCCTTGCTGAACGCAGGCTCCGACAAAGTGTCGATCAATTCGACCGCCTGCCGGGATCCAGATTTCGTCCGCCAGGCGGCGCTCCGGTTTGGCCGGCAGTGTATTGTGGTGAATATCGACCCAAAACGAGTGCAACGCGACGGAGCCGAGGTCTGGGAAGTCCATATTAACGGCGGCCGACTTCCCACCGGGCTGGAGGCGGTCGCCTGGGCCCAGCGGGTCGAAGAACTGGGGGCGGGAGAAATTGTGCTGACCAGCATGGATCGCGACGGCGTGAAAGACGGCTACGACCTGGAGATCACCAAAGCAGTCTCTGAAGCCGTTTCCATCCCGGTTGTCGCCAGCGGCGGAGCGGGCAAGCCTGACCATCTGGCCGACGCCATTTTGCTGGGGAAAGCCGACGCGGCCTTGGCCGCCAGTATCTTTCATTTTGGAGAATACAGCATTGCGGAAACCAAACAGATCATGGCGGATCGTGGAGTGCCCGTAAGAATCTAGCGGGCGCCCTTTCCATCCTGGCGGAATGGGGGAAGGTCGTTTTGCGATAAAGCCGACAGTCCTTCGCGTTGCTTCACGAATTCCATTAAGGTCTCCTGCGAAAGCACGCGGCCGGGCTTCGTTTCAGGTTACTGGTTATCGTTTCAGGTTACAGAGTTTACTCCTGCGGAATGTTCGCTTGCCGGACCTCCGCCGGGCGATCCCTTTTCGAGAGCCTTCTTCTATGGCGACCACTGAATCCGATCCCAAAGCCGGATCTCTTCCGGACGACATTCCCGATGATGCAGCCCGCTTCCTCACCCGGAAGGAGCCTCTGCCGGTCGACAAGCTGTTCCGCGCACTGGTCAAGATTGAAGGGAGCGACTTGCACCTGAAGGTCGGCCGGCCGCCGCTGGTCCGTGTGAAGGGCGACCTGAAACCGCTGAACCGCGGCCCGATCGAAGCGGAAGAAATGGTCAGCCTGCTCTGGCCCATGATGGACGAACGGAACCGCCGCATCTTCGACGAAGAAGGCGGCGCCGACTTTTCGCATACGTGCGAAGTCGACGGCGTCACCTGGCGATTCCGCGTGAACATGCTCCAGCAGATGGGCAGCATGGGGCTGGTCGCCCGCCGCGTGAGCAATTTCATCCCCAACTTCCAGGGGCTCCATCTGCCGGCCTCGATGGAAAAATTGTGCCATCATCACCAGGGAATGATTCTGCTGGCGGGCGTGACCGGTTCGGGGAAGAGCACTACGATCGCCTCCATGCTGAACTATGTGAACAGCCTGTACCCCAAGCATATTCTGACGCTGGAAGACCCGATTGAATTTGTCTACACCGAAGACAAGTGCCTGATCAACCAGCGCGAAGTCGGCAACGACGTGAAGAATTTTGAAATCGCCATGAAGCACGCGGTCCGGCAGGATCCCGATATCATGCTGGTCGGCGAAATGCGCGATGAGGAAACGTTCCTCACCGCCATTCACGCCGCCGAAACGGGCCACATGGTCTATGGAACGATTCACGCCTCGAGCGGGCCGACCACCATCGGCCGTATTCTCGACCTGTTCCCCGAAGCCATGCACAACGCGATCCGCACCGCCATCTCGTCCAACATGAAAGCGATCGTCGCCCAGAAACTGCTCAAATCGATCCGGCCGGGCGTTTCCCGCGTACCGACCGTCGAGATCCTGCTGTTTACCTCGATGGTGCAAAAGCTGGTGCTGGAAGGGCACGATGAAAAACTGCCCGACGCCATTCGCATCGGCGCCGCCGACGGCATGCAGGACTTCACCATGAGCCTCAAGGACCTGATCGACCAGGAACTGATCGATCGCCCGACCGCGTTTGAAGTCGCCCCGAATCCCGAAACGCTGAAAATGGTCCTCAAAGGCATCAATGTTTCCGCGCCTGGTATTCTGTAGACTGGTATTTGGTAAAACGCTCCGGCGTTTTACGCAAAGGAACAAGGCGGCGCTCTGGCGGTAAAGATCCGACCCAAAAGATCCGACCCAAAGATCCGACCAGCGCCGCCCGTTTCCCACGCCCGATCCAGCGGGCATCGTCTCCTGGTAAACATCTCCTGGTAACATCAGATCTTTATGTCGAACGCTCCCCCTGGCCCCATCGAACTTCCCCCGTTAAAAGTCGAGCCGGCAGGCGATATGCGGCCTGACCAGTTCGGCATGCTGCGCCAGCATCCGGGATATCCGCCGGCCGTGATTCTGATCTTCGAGGCAATCGCATCGCGCGCAGAAAAAGTCCTGCTGGACTACACCCGCGACGGCGTGGCGGTGCGCTATAACATCGACGGCATGTGGGTGCAGACCCCCGGCCGCGACCGCATGACGGGCGACGCCCTGTTGATGGTGCTCAAGTTGTTCGCCGCGTTGAATCCGTCCGAACGCCGCGCCAAACAGCAGGGATTCTTCAAAGGCGCCCTGAATAAAGACAAGTACAAATTTGAACTGGTCACCGAAGGGGTCAAAACGGGCGAACGGGTGCTGCTGGAAATTCGCGCCCAGAAGAAAGATATCGCCACCCTGAAGGATCTCGGCATGCGCGACAAAGCAGCCGAGCAGCTGAAGTCCTGGATGACCCGGGAACGGGGCCTGATCCTGTTTTCCGGGCCGCTGGATTCGGGGCTGCGGACCACGTACCGCTCGGCCCTCAACTCCACTGATCGGTTCATGCGCGACTTCCGTTCGGTCGAGGACAAGCACGCCCCCGAACCCGATATCATTAACGTCGAGGCGGAATTCTTCGACTCGCGGGCAGGCCAGACGGCGATCACCATTCTGCCCAAACTGGTGCTGCGGGAGCCCGACGTTGTCTGCGTGCCGGAGCTCAATTCCGATGTCGCCAAAAGCCTGTGCGAACTGTCGGTCAAGAATCCTCTGCTGACCATGACCCGGATCCGGGCCGTTGACTGCGTGGATGCGCTCCAGCGGTTTACCTCGCTGCATCCGGACCTGTCGCTGTTCGCCAAATCGCTGATCGGCGTGATCAACCAGCGCCTGGTGCGACGCCTTTGCCAGTGCAAGGAAGCGTACCAGCCGCCGCCGCAACTGCTGCACAAGCTGGGCATTCCGCCGGGACGCGTCAACATGCTTTATCGAGAACGACGGCCCCTGTCGCCCGAGCAGATTCAACAGCTGCAGGAAGCCAAACAGCCGGTTCCGCCCCCCTGTCCGCAGTGCAATGGCGTGGGATACTTCGGCCGCGTCGCCATTTTTGAAATGCTCGAAGTCAACGATTCCGTTCGGCAAGGAGTTGCCCAGAGAGCCCAGGCCGATCAGCTCCGTGAGCTGGCCCGGGGCGCCGGCGCACGTTCCTTCCAGGAGGAAGCCATCCTTCAGGTCGCCCTGGGGGTCACCTCCATTACCGAAGCGCAACGCACGCTCAAAGGTTAAGCCCCGCCGTGAACACCTCCACCGAATCGACAGACGCTGCGTTCACTTCGCACGAAGATCCCCATCCCAACTATCGACCGGTGAGTCGACTGGCGGTGCTCAGCCTGGTTTTGGCGCCCCTTTCGGCCTTGTCCCTGATTGGCCCCGTCTTCTGGAGCTTCGCCATCCTGGGCTCGGTCGTGGGACTGGTCGCCTGGCGCATCACCACCGCGAACGCGGAAATGGTCTCCGGAAAAAGTCTCGCGGCCATTGGCATGTGCTTCTCCCTGTTGTTCCTGGGCGGCGCGCCGACCGAGTATCTGACACACCGTTATCTGCTGTTCTCCAAGGCCAGTCGTTTTGTCGATCACTGGGCTGATCTGGTCGCCGAGGGACGCCTGCGGGAAGCCCATCAGCTGATCATACCGCCCAAAGATCGCGGCACTCACGGCGAATCCCTCAATGACTATTACGGCGAGGGCCGCGACGACCTCAAAATACTGGCCGGCGGCGAGGAAACGCCCCTCCAGTCGCTGACCCGATTCTTCGACACCGAGCCGGCCAAATCCATTGCAGCCGCCGGTAAAGATGCAAAGTGGGAACTGCTGGAGCATTCCGATCTGCTCTTCGACCGGGTCCAGAAAGTTGACGAATTCCTGTTGATCTACCAGATCACCGTGCCAGACCAGGAGCAGCCCATCCGCGCCAGGCTGCTGGTCGATCGCCAGTACGGACACGGTACGCTGGATCAATGGATGCTCGCCCGCATCACCTACCACACCGACGATTAACCCACGCCAATCGATCAACCGCCGCACCCTGCGTCCGTCCTTGCGCCCCAAGGCGACCTCGTCCGCGACGACCACCCCCCTTTCCTCTCAGACAGACGCTCCCTTGAATACCGACCTGCACGCCGAAGTGATTGCCATTGGCGACGAGTTGACCAGCGGCCAGCGACTGGACACCAACAGCCAATGGATTAGCGAGCGGCTGGGAGAAATGGGCGTCCGCACCCTGTTCCATACGACCGTCGCCGACGACCTGCCCAGCAATATCAGGGCGTTCCAGGTGGCGGCTGATCGGGTTGATCTGGTCGTCTGCACCGGCGGCCTGGGACCGACCGCCGACGATCTGACCCGGCAAGCGATCGCGGAAGCGTTCGACCGTCCCTTGCAGCGCGACGCCGACGCGCTCGCCCACATCCAGAACCTGTTCGCCCGTCGCAGCCGGCCGATGCCTGAGAGCAACCACGTGCAGGCCGACTTCCCCGCCGGATCGCGCGTCATTCCCAACCCGCACGGTTCAGCCCCCGGTATCGACCTGTCCCTGGACCGGCCGCAGCGCACTCCGCATCGGATCTTCGCCCTGCCAGGCGTGCCGGCCGAAATGCGCGAAATGTGGTTCGCCACCGTAGGGCCGGCGATCAGCTTCCTGGCCAGCGGTTCGCCCCGGGTGATTCGCCACCAGCGGCTCAAATGCTTTGGCGTCGGCGAAAGCGATCTCGAAAAAATGCTGCCCGACCTGATCCGTCGCGGCCGCACGCCGACCGTCGGCATCACCGTGAGCCAAGCGACCATTACCCTCCGCGTCACGGCCCTGGCCGCCGACGCCTCCGCCTGCCAGGAGTTAATGGCGCCAACGCTTGACACCATCCGCCAATGCCTGGGCGATCTGGTCTTTGGAGAAGAAGACGACGAACTGCAGCACGCGGTCGCCCGGAAACTACGCGAGCGGGGAGAGACCCTGGCGGTCTTCGACTGGGGGGCCGGCGGACTGGTCGCCCATTGGCTGAGCGAAGCGGCCAGCGATGAATTCCTGGGCGGCGCCGTCCTGCGCAGCGACCGGGCCTTTCTGCAGCGCATCGACCAGGGGGCCGAAGTGCTCGCCAGCCATGGCGCCCACAGTCGCCAGGCGGCGGAAGCGATGGCTCGCCAGGTGCAGGAAGATTTCGGCGCCGACTGGGGGCTGGCGATCGGCCCCTTCCCGGTCGACCAGCAGGACCAGGGCGACGTCCACTTTGCCCTGGCCGGTCCCTCCGGCATGGCGACGACTGCCTCGCCTTACACGGGGCATCCCGATATCCTGCTCGCCAAAGCGGCGAAGCAGGCGCTCAATCTGGTGCGGAAGAAGCTGGGTGGAAGCGAAGGGTGAGCGGAGCAGGCGCGCGGAAGGAAGAGGATGAAGCGTGTTTGCTAAACCAGTTCCCGCAGCGGCTGGACGCCCGGTTCCACAAGGTACTGCGGACGGCCGTGCAGATCGGGGACGGTCGCCTGGCGGACGTCGATGCCCAGGTGGTTGTAGAGCGTAGCGAACACTTCCTGGAACTTGACGGGCCGATCGACCGGCTCGCCGCCCAGGCGATCCGTGGCGCCGATGACTTGCCCGTTCCGCCAGCCGCCGCCGGCCATCAGGGCGCAAGCGACCCGCGGCCAGTGATCGCGGCCGACCTGGGCGCTAATCTTGGGAGTACGGCCGAACTCGCCCCAGACCAGCACCGCGGTATCGTCCGCCATGCCGCGGTTGTGCAGGTCCTCCACCAGGGCGGTAATACCCTGGTCGAACACGGGGAAGTCTTCCTGCTCCCGCTTGAAGATCGAATTGTTCGTGCCGCCGTGCCAGTCCCATTTGCTGTAGTTCACCGTCACCACCCGGGCGCCCGCTTCGACCAGGCGACGGGCGGCCAGGAAGCTTTGCGGCACGCGCGGGGCGCCGTTGCCGTCCATATGTTTCTTGGTGTCGCCGACGCCGTAGCGCTCGACCAGTTTGGGGTCTTCGGTTGACAGGTCGAGCGCATCGGCCAGACGGGACGAGGTCAGCACGCCCATCGCCTGCTGCGTAAAGGCGTCAAAGCCGTCCATCATGCCGCTGTTGTCGACATCCCGACGGTAGTTGTCGAGACTTCCCAGCAGGTTCTGCCGGTCCGCCAGGCGGTCGGTCGTCACGCCCTGCAGGATCATGTCGGAACGAGTCGGCCCCAGCGGACGAAACGGCGATTGCACCGCGCCCAGGAAGCCCGGTCCGGGCTCATTGTACGGGCCGTGGGTGCACTCGTAGCACATGCTGATATAAGGCGGCGTGGCCACGTTGGCGGGCCCCTGCAGTTTGGCGACGGCGGAACCGAACTGCGGCCAGCCGCCGGCCGGCATTTTGCCGCCGCGGGTGCGGCCCGTGTAGCACTGGACCGCATCGTGGCCCGACTGGGCGTCGGCCAGGGAGCGGATCACGGTGAACTTGTCCATCATGCGGGACATCATCGGCAGCAGTTCGCCGATTTCAACGCCGTCGACATTGGTGGGGATCGGACGCCAGGGACCGGCTACCTCGGCGGGCGCCTCGGGCTTCAGGTCAAACATATCCTGGTGCGGCGGTCCGCCGACCAGATAGACCAGAATCACCGACTTTTTAGAGTTTTTGATGCCGGCGGCCGCTTCCAGCGACAACAGTTGGGGCAGCGTCAAACCGGCGGCGCCCATCGCTCCGATTTTGAGAAAGTTACGTCGCGACACGCCGTCGCACAGTTTCTCTTTTTTGCCAGCTGGATCCAGTATGGTAAGCATCGTCGATTTCCCGGCGGGTTGGCTGCGGTGATCTGATGTTGGGAATATATCAAATATCGTCGATGCTTGCCAACCAGAAAATGGCCAAACGGAAGCGAGTTGGTCCGTTATGTAGCCTTGTCAAATGCGGTTACCTAACCGAAGATGCGAGGGCCCTTTCGGAACCCTGCCTGCCTTTTTCCCCTTCTATATAGTTACCGCTGCTATGATCTCCACCGTCCACCCCCGCTTGCGGCCCATTCGCGATAAGGTTGAGGCCGGCGAACGGTTGTCGCTCGATGACGGCGTTCTGATGTACGAGAACGACATCCCCCTGCACGATCTGGGCGCCCTGGCCAATATCGTCCGGGAACGCTGGAATGGTTCGTTCGGCTATTACAACATCAACACCCATCTGAACCCAACGAATGTGTGCGTGTACCGCTGCACGTTTTGCGCGTTCCGCTCTGACCTGCGCGATCCCAAGGGATACGTCATGAGCGATGAGCAGATCCTGGCCCGCGCCCAAGAAGCGGTTGATAACGGCTGCACGGAGATGCACGTGGTCGGCGGCCTGCACCACCAGAAAGGCTACGACTGGTACGTGAACCTCGTCCGGATCGTGCACCAGGCCCACCCGCAACTGCACCTCAAAGCCTGGACAGGCGTGGAGATCAACTGGTTTGAGTTCCTCACCAAAAAGCCGGTCAAGGAGATCCTGCAGGACCTGATCGATGCCGGCCTGGGCAGCATGCCGGGCGGCGGCGCCGAAATTTTCCATCCTGAAGTCCGCGATAAAATCTGCGAGCACAAATCCGACGCCCGGAACTGGCTGCACATCCATCGCACCGCGCACGAGCTGGGCCTCAAAACCAACTGCACCATGCTCTACGGGCATATCGAAAACGCCTGGCACCGGATCGATCACTTGAACCGGCTGCGCGAACTGCAGGACGAAACGGGCGGCTTCCAGACGTTCATCCCGCTGGCGTTCCATCCCGAGAATACGGGCCTGTCGCACATTCAAAAGCCGTCCGCCCTGATGGACCTGCGCACCATGGCGATCAGCCGCCTGATGCTGGATAACATCCCGCATATCAAGGCGTACTGGATCATGCTCGGCATTGGCACTGCGCAAGCGGCCCTGGCTTACGGGGCCGATGATCTGGATGGCACCGTGCGGCACGAGCTGATCTATCACGACGCCGGAGCCGTCACGCCGGAGATACTCTCCGTCGAAGACATCCGCCGCCTGATCGAAGAAGCCGGCCGCCAGCCGGTCGAACGCGACACGCTGTACCACCGCGTCGAACGCGATCCGGCCAACCCCACCCAGTGGTCCGTCGGCGAACCGGTCGGCGTCGCCTGATCGCCGTCTCCGCCTGTAAACGGCAACCTGCGGCGGTGAGGCATCCCGCCTGAATGAAGGATCGGCAAACGGAGCGTTCCTGCAAAAGAACGCTCCGGACGTCGCTTCTAAAGGGAAGCGAGCGAGGGCGATCGCACACCACGACGCCTGCCGACCCTTTGCCTGGGCCAGAAAGATACCTTCACAACCTGCGGAACGAAGGGCGACGGGTTCCGCGGCGGGGCATTCTCGAAACGCCAATCCTAAAACGCAAACTCTAGCCCGGCCAGGAACTGCCTTTCTTTGGGCGACAGGCAACCCAGTCCGGGCAGCCCGTCCGAAATAGCGATCACCGTCCGGGCATGGGCCGTCAAATGCTGGCGCAGTTCATTGCGTTCCGCTTCGCTGAGACTGGCCGTGGTGGTTTTCATGTAAGCCCGCCAGGCCGACTCCAGTTCCGGTCCCGGCCGCGTATCGAGCCAGCACTCCAGTTGCCGTCCGGCGGCGCTTTGCAGGGAGATCCCCTGCGCGCTGGCGGCCTGGAGGATCATCTTCCGTTCTTTCTGATCCAGGCAGCCATCCGCCCAGGCCGCCAGGACCAGCGGCGCCACTTCCAGCACCGCGACCGCGTCCGCTTTGACGCCCAGTTCCACCAGATCGCGGAGCAATTGCGGGTCGGTGAAGCCAGTCGCTTCGCTGAGTCGCTGCAGGGCTTGGGCCACAAGCAGTCGCTGCCGCAGCTCCGCCATCAACTCGGCGTCGACACGGCTGAAGAAACTGCCTTCGAGCGCCCGTTCGCGATCCTGGAAAGCATCGTGTTTGATATTCATGGTCGGATTCCCAAAAAGTTGACGTTCAAAACCGCAGAGACCTGAACGCAACAACCATGCCGGAATACAGACGCAGGTTCTTGTCGACCCCCGCTCTCACCCGTCGGGTCGGCGATTCTTGCGAAAAAACGGGGGTAAAAGGTCTCCCTCGCGGCGCTGCTCCCTTTTTTTTCAGCGACTCTCGACCGGAGCCAGCCTCTGCGAAACGACGGCCGCTTCCCTCGTCGCGGAAGCGGCAACCGGCAAAATCGCGCTGCATCTTTTTGCAGGGCATGAAAGATCTTGCATCTTCCCGCCCGGAAACGCCGCCCTGTCGCCAGCAACACGCTAGCGTCCGGCCTGTTCCGTCGCACGGGCGTCGATTGCCCGCGGAACAATGGGGGAATGTCGTCCGCCGTTAGCCGACGGCCAGCGGCCAGCTTCCTGCCTTTCTGGCAAAAAACTACCTTGGCGGACGTCCCGCAATTCATTATCCTATCTAGATGCTTGAATGGGTTGCTCCGTTCCCACGGAGTGACGCCCGTCCCTCGTGGACGGTTCCTCAAGCGCCCTGCCTTCGGCAAATTGCCGGAGGACCAATCCCGCCCTTGCCCGCCCTGCCAGTTTGCGGATCAAATCATGCTGCGAGCCCTCCTTGTCCTGACGGCCGTTTGGTTGACCCTGGCAGTCTCTCCAGGCCGACAGATTTCCCAGGCGACCGCCGCGACTCCGCTGCATGTGCAGATCGATCAGCTGATCGAAAAGGCGCACCCCGATTTTCAGAAGATGGCGGCGCCGCCCGCCAGCGACGCCGAGTTCTTTCGCCGCGTCCACTTGGATCTGGTCGGCCTGATTCCCACGGCCGCAGAGACCCGCGCCTTTCTGGCGGACAAGGCGCCGACCGCAGAGAAACGTTCGCAACTGATCGCCCGCCTGCTGGACAGCCCAGAGCATGCCCGGCGGATGCAGTACGTGTTTGATGAAATGCTGGTCGAACGCCGGCGGGACAGTACCGTGGCCGATGCCGAATGGCGGGAGTATCTGCGGCAATCCTTCCAGCAGCACAAACCGTGGGATCAGCTGGCCGAAGAGATCCTGGGGGCCGACGGCAAAGAGCTGCGTCCTGCGGCCAAGTTCTATCTGGCAAGAAACGCCGAGCTGGAAGTGGTCACGCGCGATGTGGGCCGGATTTTTCTCGGCGTGGATCTGGAATGCGCCCAGTGCCACGATCATCCTTCGATCGACGACTACTACCAGCGGCATTACTTTGGCATCAACGCGTTCCTGCAAAGGACGTATCTCTTTACCGACCCCAAAACCAAAGAGAAGGTGCTCGGCGAAAAAGCCGAAGGCGAGGCGAGTTTCACCTCGGTCTTCACGCAGGAGTCTGGCGAGACAGGACCACGGCTGATGGACCTGGAAGCGATCCCCGATCCCGACGGCACGGAGAAGCAGTATCTGCTGGCTCCCACCAAACAGCAGCGAGGCGTGCCGCGATACAGCCGCCGGGCCCAGCTGGCCAGGGCGATGGCGTCGGACCAGAACCGGCCCTTTCGCCGGAACATGGCCAACCGCTTGTGGGCCCTGATGATGGGCCGCGGCCTGGTCGAGCCGCTCGACCTGCACACAGCCGACAACCCGCCGTCCCACCCCGAGGTGCTCGAACTGCTGACCGACGCCCTGCTGGAGCAGGACTACGATCTGGACTACCTCCTGCGCGAACTGGCCCTGACGAAAACGTACCAGCGCAGCAGTGAATACTCCGGCAGTAGTCCGCCGCCGGCGCCGGAAACCTTTGCGATCGGGCTGCTCAAGCCGCTGTCGTCGGAACAACTTGCCTGGTCGGCCCTGCAGGCGACCGGCCTGCGGCAAGTGATGCTGGAGGCGAAGATCGCCAGCCAGGAAAAGCAGAATGTCGCGCTGATCGCCGCCGCCAAAAAACAGGCCGCACTCCCGGCCGAAGAGCCGCCAGGCCCCGTTTACGAAGAGCCGCCCGCCCCGAACGCGCCGCCAGAAACCGCCGCCCCGTTGCCGATCGATACGGCCGATCTCCGCTGGCAAGAGGAAGTCCTGCACGAGGCATTCCAGGGCAGCGTGAACCAGTTTGTCACGTTGTTCTCCGAGCAGGCGGGCCAGACAACCACGTTCCAGGCCGCTCCCAGTCACGCCCTGTTCTTTATCAACGGCACTTTGATCCGCGACTGGCTGCAGCCTCAGCCCGGCCGGCTGACCGAGCGGCTCGCCCACATCGAACCGCCGGCAGCTTTGACCGAAGAGCTGTTCCTGGCCGTACTCGGACGTGAACCAACCGCGGACGAAGCGACCGAGACGGTCGCCTACCTGGCGACGGTCGACGACCAGAAAGCGGCCCTCCAGGAACTGGCCTGGGCCTTGTTAAGCTCCGCCGAATTCCGCTTCAACCATTAGTACGCCGCCCGCAGATCCACCCGCAAAATCCCCCGCAGCGAACCTCCCGTTAACTCCAGGCCAGGAAATTACGCCATGCGACGCGACGCCGGTTGTCCCCGTCTTGATCATCTCCTGTCGCGACGGTCGTTTATGGCCGCCACAGGCGCAGCAGCCGCAGGCATCGGTCTGGCCGGCGCCTTGCCTGCGGTCGCCACCGCGGCGCTGGTCGGAAAACAGAAACGCGTGCTGCAGATTTACCTGCAGGGCGGCCTCAGCCAGCTGGAGTCTTGGGATCCCAAGCCCGGCACTCGCTACGGCGGACCGTTCCGCGCCATCCCCACTTCGACGCCTGGCACGCACATCTCGGAACTGCTGCCGCATACCGCACAGAGGATGCACCTGTTGTCGATTGTGCGGAGCATCAACATCAAAACGGGCGACCACGGCCAGGGCCGCCTGTTTATGGAAATGGGCCGCCGGGCCGGCGCCTTCCCGTATCTGGGATCCGTCGCGTCCCGTTACCTGACGCCAGCCAGCGCCGAGTTGCCGGGCTACATTCACATCAGCGGCCGCGGCCTGAACGACAATACGTCCGCCTTCCTGGGCGCCCGTTACAGCCAGCTGAA
The DNA here is from genome assembly GCF_007751035.1 of Lignipirellula cremea. Lineage (NCBI taxonomy): Bacteria > Pseudomonadati > Planctomycetota > Planctomycetia > Pirellulales > Pirellulaceae > Lignipirellula > Lignipirellula cremea. The sequence goes on from NZ_CP036433.1 coordinate 2,304,044, forward strand.
ATTGACCGGCCCGGAAGCCCCGCCCAATTTGGAATCGCCCGCAGGCGTTACGGCCGAAGCGGCTCGCCGGCAGGAAGAGTTCCGCCAGCGGATCAGCGCCCGGTTCGCCAGTCGCGGCGGCCAGCCGGCGCTCACGGAGGCCTTTGAGTCCTCCTACTCCATGGCCGATAAACTCATGCAGCGCCAGTCGCTGTTTGAACAAGAGCCGACCGCCAAAGAGAAGGAACGCTACGGCGAACATGATTTTGGCGTCAACTGCCTGCTGGCTAAACGTCTGCTGGAAAACGGCGCCACCTGCGTGAAAGTGACCCATCACGGGTACGATACGCACGCCGAGAATTTCAACTTCCACCTGGAGCAGCTGGGCGAGTTCGATCGCACCTTCAGCATGCTGCTGGACGACATCTACGACGCCGGCATGCTCGACAGCACCCTGGTAATGGTCATGTCAGAGTTTGGCCGCACGCCCAAAATCAACCAGCGTTACGGTCGCGATCACTGGGGCACGGCGTGGTCGATCGCCCTGGGCGGCTGCGGCATCCAGCCCGGCGCAGTGATCGGTTCTACTAACGAAGAGGGCACCGCGGTCGCTGACCGTGAAGTCGACGCGGGGCACCTGTTCCACACGTACCTGCAGGCCCTGGGCATCGACAGTTATTCCAACCACGACCTGGGCGGACGCACCGTGCCAATGGGCGACCCGGCGAAATCCCCCATCAAGGAGTTGCTGGCATGAGCGAGCAAACCCCCAATGCCGCGCCTGGGAAAACCGCGTTCGACGAACCGCCCGCTCCGCAGCGGCAGCCGATCGACGCCCCGCTCGATATTCAGCAGACGCACAAAATCGCCGAGTTTGAGCACGACTATCCCCTGACGCACTGTCGCTTTGATCCGACCGGCCGCTATGTTTTCGCCGGCGCCGAAGATTTTAACATCTACCGCTGGGACCTGGCGTCTGGAGCCGCTTCCAAAACGCCGTTCACGGGGCATCACAGCTGGGTCCGTTCGGTCGACTTGTCGCCCGACGGCCAGACGCTTTACACGGGCGGATACGACGACTGCATTGGCGTCTGGTCGGCCGACGCCGATCTGCCCCAGCCAGAGCAAATGGTCGAGGCCCATCGCGGCTGGGTCCGCTGGGTGCGGGTCAGCCCCGACGGGAAACGGCTGGCCTCGTGCGGCAATGATAACCTCGTCAAAATCTGGAACCTGCCCGACATGTCGCCGTCGCACGTGCTGGCGGGACACCAGCGATACCCTTACGCGGTGGCCTTTCATCCCGACGGCGAGCGGCTGGTTTCGTTCGACCTGATGGGCGTCGTCAAAGAGTGGAGCCTGGCGACGGGCGAAGAGCTGCGCACGCTGGAAGCGAAGGTCATGTGGGGCTACGACAAAGTCTTTGCGGCCGACATGGGCGGAGCTCGCGACCTGCGTTTCAGCCCTAACGGCAGCGGTCTGGCCGTCGCGGGACTTACCAACCTGAAGAACGCGTTTGCCGGCACGCACGACCCGATGATCCTGGTCTTCGACTGGGACAAAGGAGAGCCCCGCTATCAGTTCATCGACGCCGACTTTGGCGGCATGGCCTGGGGCGCCCTGTTTCATCCCGACGGCCTGCTGATTGGCGGCGGCTCCCCCCGAGCTGGCGCCAAAGGAGTGCTCTGGTTCCTGAAAGAAGGGGAAGAGAAGCCCGTCCATACAGTCCCCCTGAGTCACGGCTCCCGCGGCATCGACCTGTCGCCCGACGGCAAGCTGCTGGCCGTCGCCCAGGTCGACAATCGCCTGACCGTCTATCAAATGACGGCCCCGGCGGTGCAGTAACCCCACGGCGTTCCCGCCACCCGCTCCTCCCTGCCGAGAATCGCAATGCGCACGTTCCTGCTGGCGGCGACCTGCCTGCTCACGGCCAGCCTGCTGGCCAGCGGCGCAGAACCAGAAGCCGTACCCTTCCAGACCGACGTCTTTGAGGGCGGGCAAGGCGGCTATCATGCCTATCGCATTCCATCGCTCGTCACCACGCCGGACGGAGCCCTGCTACTGTTTTGCGAAGCCCGCAAAGCGAGCCTGTCCGACGATGGCGACATTGATCTGCTGATGCGCCGCAGCGAAGATGGCGGCCGCACCTGGCAGGAGCCCCAATTGCTGCGGGAAGAAGGCGGCGACGCCCCCGTCAAATTCGGCAACCCGACCGCCGTCGTTGATCGAGAGACCAAAGTCATCTGGCTGGCCGTCAATCGGGATGTTCTCGATCCGCAGGGCGCCCGGGGCGGCGGCTCGCTGGAGCTCCTCCGCAGCGACGACGACGGCAAAACCTGGTCGCTGCCGATCGACATCTCCGCTGCCATCAAACGTGCCGACTGGCGTCATTACGCCTTTGGCCCTGGAATTGGCGTGCAATTGGAGCACGGCCCCCACCGAGGCCGCCTGATCCTGTCGGCCAACTATCGCACCTCCTTCAATAAACGCACGCCAAGCTGGTCCCATATTCTGTACAGCGACGACCACGGCGAAACCTGGCGCCGCGGCGGTCAACTGGGCCAGTACACCAACGAGTGCCAGGTGGTGGAAACGCTTGCGGGCGGAAAATCGGGACTGCTGTTCAACGCCCGCAACCACTGGGGCCGCGCGGGCTCGCCGGAGAAATCAGGGCATCGCCTGGTCGCCCGCAGCCAGGACGGCGGAGCCACCTGGGCCGACGAAGCGATGGATCCCGCGCTGTCCGATCCGCCCTGCCAGGCCAGCCTGTTCCGCTACTCCTGGCCGACCGCCGCGGCGCCGGGCCGCATCCTGTTCGCCAATCCAGCCGGCCCCGGTCGCAGCCATCTCACCCTCCGTCAAAGCCGCGATGAAGGCCGCACCTGGCCTGTGGCCAAGGTCCTGTGCGCCGAATCGTCCGCCTACAGTTGCATCACCCGCCTGGCCGACGGGCAAGTCGGCGTTATTTTTGAACGGGACAACTATCGAAAGCTGACGTTCGTCTCTTTCCCGCTCGCCTGGCTGGACGAACCGGACTCGATCGACCGAAAATAAACGGCCGCCGGTCGTGTGCGTCAAACCGTTTTGGGGCAAGCGGAAGTGCAGTCGCACGAATTGAACCGCCTTGCCCTGTCTTCTATTTCGATTCCCCTTTATATTAGGGGACGTATTGAACGCATGTACGCCAGCGTCTTTTCTGAAGACGCTGGTTCCGCTTCCCTTTCCCTGGGCGACGCGATGGCCCGCGAACCCATTCTCAGCGCATCCACCAACGACGATGAAATCAATCATCGCCTGCGCCCCCAATATATGCGCGACATGATCGGTCAGCGCGATGTGATTGAGCGACTGCAGATTTCGATCTCGGCAGCCATGAAACGCGGGGAGCCGTTGTCGCATGTGCTGTTCGACGGCCCGCCCGGCCTGGGAAAAACGACCTTCGCCACGGTTATCCCGCGGGAACTGGGGGTGAACGTGCATCTGGCCAGCGGCCCCACTTTGAAAGCGCCCAAGGATCTGGTGCCGTTTCTGACCAACCTGCAGGAACGCTCGGTGCTGTTCATCGACGAAATCCACCGTATGCCTCGCGGCGTCGAAGAATACCTGTACACGGCGATGGAAGATTTTCGCATCGACCTGGTGCTGGGCGAAGGGGTCAACGCCCGCACCCATAACCTGCCGCTCAAACCGTTTACGCTGATTGGCGCCACCACCCGGGCGGGCATGCTCTCCGGCCCGCTCCGCGACCGCTTTCCCATCCGCGAGCATCTGGGCTTTTACGACCTGTCGGAAATGACCCGCATTGTGCAGCGCAGCGCCACCAAGCTGAAGATCGATACCGATCCCGACGCGGCCCTGGAACTGGCCCGCCGTTCGCGCAGCACCCCCCGCATCGCCAACACCCGCCTGCTCTGGGTGCGCGACTACGCGGAAACGAAAGCAAACGGCATCATTACGGTTCCCGTCGCTCTCGACGCGCTCGCCATGCTGGAGATCGACACGCTGGGACTCGACAAACAGGATCGCGCCTACCTGACGACCCTGGTCCGTGTGTTCGGCGGCGGTCCCGCCGGCGTAGAAGCGATCGCCCATACCATGAACACGGCGGCCGATACTCTCAGCGACGAAGTCGAGCCCTACCTGTTGCGACTGGAACTGGTTGTCCGCACCCCCCGGGGGCGAATGGCGACCGCGAAAGCGTACCAGCACCTGCAGCTCAATATGCCGACCGATGGCTGATTTTACACCTGGGCGTTCGCCCTTCCGGCCTGCATCTGCTATCTCATGCGGGTTTTATTCTAGACGCAAGTTCTTGTTTTAATAGCACTTGTGTCGAAACGTCGAGCTGATCCGGACTCGTCGATTTGGGGGACACGTACCAGGCGTCGACGGCCTGGCGGAAGACGCCTTGTCGTGAATTGCTGGTTTTTCAGGTTTTGCTTTCTGCAGGGGGGTGTGACCTTCCCTAACCTAGGCCTATACTGTTTCGTACCCCCCACGAGCTGATAACCGTTCCGGCTCAGCGAACGAATCCGCGACGCCCAGACGACGAGCCAGCTCGTCACCCATTCCTGCAGGAGAAATTGATGACGACCCGCATTCTTGTCGCCGATGACCACGAAATGGTTCGCTGCGGCATTGTCGCCCTGTTGAAAGACACGGAAATCGAAGTCGCCTATGAGGCTTCCTCAGGAAAGGAAGCGGAAGCGCTTGCACTGGAAAAAACCGACATCGATGTGGTCGTGCTCGACGTTCGCATGCCCGACGGAGACGGCCTGACCGCGTTGAATCGAATTATCCTGGAACGGCCCAATATGGCTGTCCTGATGCTGTCGACTTACGATAACCCCACCTATGTTGCTCGTTCGGTCGCCCTGGGCGCCAAAGGCTACGTGCTGAAAGGGACCGACCGCGATGTGCTGATCGATACCATTCGCAAAGCAGCCAGCGGGGAGAATGCCTGGACCCGCGACGAACTCCGCCGCGTGACGGGCGCCCTGGCGACGCCGCGTCTGAACGCCAACGTGGAAGTGCCGCTGACCCAGCGCGAAAGCGAAGTCCTGCGCCAGCTAGCCCTCGGTCTCACCAACAAAGAAATCGCCCAGGCGTTACACATCAGCTACGAAACGGTCAAAGAGCACGTCCAGCACATTTTGCGCAAGGTTGGCGTGAGCGATCGCACCCAGGCAGCCGTCTGGGCGGTGCGCAACGACCTGGTCTAAAGCGACAACGTCCACTTGAAATGAAAGCGTTCTGATTCGGTAAAATGAGGGCTTACCCTCACCCTTCTGGAGTAGCCCTGATGCCGTTTCCCACGCCGAACCATATCGTGGTTCCTGTCGACTTTTCCGCTGACGCCTTTGCCGCGCTAGATCTGGCGATCGAAACGGCCAACGCCGCCTCCGACATTACTGTAGTGCACGTGCTGCCCCACCTGTCGCCCATGGAGCCAGGCGTCGCCTGGAAAACAGTCGACGATGAAAAGCGGGCGCAGCACGTGCGGGAAGCCTTTGAGAAGCGGCTGACCGACGCGAAGTACGAAGGCTTGAACTACCACGTGGTCGTCGGCGATCCTGGTCGCAGCATCGCCGACTTTGCGGCGAAAAAAGGCGCCGATCTGATCGTGGTGCCTTCGCATGGCCGATCAGGCCTGCAGGAAATCCTGCTGGGATCCGTCGCCGAACGGGTCGTCCGCCTGGCCCATTGCCCCGTACTGGTGATTCGCAAGTAGTTGCGTTTTCGCCGCCCTGCCGGTCAGGGAGCAGCATCCGCCAGGGGCGTTGTTTTCAGCAATGCCTGCACGGCCCAGGCCGTCGCTGTGGTGGAAATGAACTGGTCCTTCTCGTGCGGAAAACCCGTTTCAAAATACTTCTGGATAGGCTTGCTGCGCGTGGTTACCCGCCAGGATCCGTCGGGCAACTGCGTTTTGAGCAGAAAGTCGATTCCGCGCTGATAAGCGGCGCTGACCGGCTCCAGCCGATCGCACTCAGCCAGCGCAACGAGCGCCGTGCCCGTGGCGTAGGCATCGCTTTCCATGTCGGCCGTTTGCGACCAACCGCCGTCGGTTCGCTGCAGGGCCAGCAGCGCATCGGCCGCCGATATGACTTCGGCCGTGTCGACACCCAGGTAGTGGAGCGACCGCAAACGAAAGACGTGATCCTCGGTCGTTTTGGCGGGCGTCGCCAACAGCCATTCTTCCGCGGCCGCCTGGCGTTTCTCCGCCCCCGCCCGATGTTCGGCCGCGGCGTAGGAACCCAGCCCGCGCAGGGCCAGGTAAGTCGTTGTAAAGTGACTGCCTTGCGAAGGCGGACGGTTAGAGGTCGACGGCCACGACGGCGAATCGGCCCGGTAGGCCAGCAGATATTCAATCACGGCGTCGGTGTTTTCATCACGAGGATGCTTGCCGTCGTCCAGCGTCCACAAGGCATAGCCCGCCAGGTCGACCTTGCCGCCGGTTCCCCTGCCGTCCAGATATCGCTGGCGGCTACCTTTCACAAAGGTCAGCGTGTGCTCGACCTGCGCCTGGAACACCTTTTCGTCGATCGTAAAACCATGTTCTCGCGCCGCTGCCAGGGCAAAGACTGGCAGCGCCTGGCTGTGGCAGGTAAAGCAGGTGCGCTCGGCGGCTGAGCCTGCGGCGGCCCGGGCCAGAAGCGGGAGCGCCTTGTCGATTGCGGCGGAAATCGGCGCCGGTTCGTTGGCACGGAGGCTGGCAGCGGAGAAGAGAGAGCCGACCAAAAACAGAAGGAGAATTCGCACGTTGACACTCGTCATTCGGCAGAGAAAAGTAGAAACGGCCCCACAATCGCGGGGCCGTTGGCTTGTTCAAAGATCAAGTTTCCCGGCAGGATCGAGATGAAGCTGCAAGGTAGATCATGCCGGAAGTAAAACTCCCGGCGTGCTTGTTGTTGTCGCGAACGCAGGGCGATCGCGAGCAGCTGATCGAACCGGCAGTTAGCTGAACAGTTCGGTGATGACTTTGCCGCTGTTGGCGATCTTCATCGGGCGGCCGGAGCGGCTGGTGAAGACGGTTTCCAGGTCGATGCCCAGGCCTTTGCAGACGCTGGCCATGACGTCCTGGCTGCTGTACGGTTCCGTCTCAACGGCCGTGCCGTCGGCGCTGGTTTCGCCCACGGCGATGCCGCCTTTCAGGCCGCCGCCGCCGACAACCACGCTCCAGGCGCGGGCCCAGTGATCGCGGCCAGCGTTGCCGTTGATGCGGGGCGTTCGGCTGAACTCGCCCATCCAGATGATGGCCGTGTCCTGCAGCAGTTCACGCTGTTCCAGGTCTTCGACCAGGGCGCTCATCGCCTTGTCCAGTTCCGGCAGTTTGGTGTCCGCCAGCGTGGCGTGGATGCCGGTGTGCATGTCCCAGCCGCCCAGGTTCACTTCGACGAACGGAACGCCCGATTCGACCAGACGACGGGCCATCAGGCAGCCTTTGCCGAAGCCGGTCGTGCCGTAACGATCCTGCACTTCCTGCGGTTCGCTGGCGACTTTGAAGGCTTCCATCTGCGAGCTGGTCATCAGCTTGTAGGTTTTGCCCAGGATCTTCTGGTGGTCGACGGCGGCCTGGCCGCGGTTCTGGCTGATGAAGCCTTTTTCGACCAGGTCGAGGGCCGCCATCCGTTCCTGCAGGCGACGATCGTCCATATCCATTTTGAGGTTGCGGACGTTGCCGTTGCTATCGACCGCAAACGGAGCCCAGGCCATACCCAGGAAGCCGGGGCCTTCGGCGCCGCCGCCGACGGAGACGAACGGGGGAATTTCCAGTTCAGGACGCTGGTCCATCGTTTGATGGGAGATGACCGAGCCGTAGCTGGGGTGTTCCACGTTGGGGTTCGGCACATAGCCGGTGTGCATGTAGTAACGGCCGCGGTTGTGGTCGGCTTCGCGGGTGCTCATCGAGCGGATGATCGACATGTTATGCATCTGCTTTGCCATTTGCGGCATGTGTTCGCAGATTTGCATGTCGCCCGTGGTGCTGATGGGGCGGAACGGACCGCCAGTGACGGCGCCCGGCTTGAGATCCCAGATATCCATGGTCGAAGGACCGCCGCCCATCCACAACAGGATGGCCGACTTGCGGCGTTTTTTCAGGTCGGCTGCATTCGCGGCGATCGCCTGGCCCATGGAGAGGGCGGGGATCGTCATCGCGGAAGCGCCCGCCATATGCCGCATAAAGTGCCGGCGATTCATCCCGGCGGGAGTAGGAACGAACATGGATGTCTCCGAAATAGTTTCTCGTGGGATGAGCAAATTAACGGTCTTCGCTGGCGAGCAATGCCCACCAGATGCGCTGCAACACTTCTGGACGATCTCCGCCCGGCTCTTTCGCTTGTGAAAGAATGGCCAGGGCTGCTTTCTTCTCCGCTCCCGTAGCCGAGCGCGACAAGGCGGCCCAGAACAGGTGGTCGATCAATAGCTGTTCGGACAGATCGCTTTTGGCCAAACTGTCGAGCAGGTAACGGTGCGGGCGGGCGACGCCAGCCAGGGAGGCGGGAGTCAACTGCACGCCCACATTGGCGTTCTGGACCTGTCCGCCGGGACGACGCGGCAGGACGCCGGCAGTTCCCGCATCGGGGTTGAGGCCGTGCAACGGATCGACGGCGGCTGCCAACAGGGCCCGCGGACTGCGACGGTCGGTCGCGCCAGCGGCGGGCGTTTCTTTGTAGTAACGGCTGAACAACGGCGTTTCGCCCCATTCGGGCACGTCGGCCAGATTGTCAGCGGTGGACTTGCTGGAAAGCGTCATCGGCTCGCTCAAAGCGACCCAGCGAATCAGCTCTTTTAAATCGTAATGGTGGGCCCGGAATTGTTCGGCAATCTGCTCCAGCAGTTCTGCGTGGGCAGGCGGATTATGGGGACCCATATCGTCGATCGGATGGGTGAAACCAAAGCCGAAGAACTCCCGCCAGACGCGATTCACCGCCGCCCTGCCAAAGTCTTCACTTTGGGTGACGAGCGTCGCAAGCGCCTCGCGACGGTTAAATTCGTCGACACGACCCGTTCGCGGCGTTTCGATCTGGGCGAAACGCGGATACGCTACAGCTAGCTCGCCGCTGGGGCGTTCGTAGAACGCAGCCGCTTCGTGCGGGTCGTTGTCCTCACCGCGAAAATCGACATTGACCAGGCTATCGGTGTCTCCCTGATGCTCTAACTTGAGCTGCCGGAAAAAGGCCGCCATTTCCCAGAAGTCGGCCTGGCGCCATTCATTTGCCGGATGGTCGTGGCACTGGGCGCACTGCAACTGCTTGCCGAGGAAAACACTGGCAGTGCGGGAAGCTGCGGCGGCGCCTTTGCTGTCAAAGGCGGCGACCAGGAAACTGGCGGCCGGGTTAAAGTCGGCAGCGGCGGGCGACGGTGAACCGACTGCCGTCAGCAGTTCCGTGGCGATCTGGTCATAGGGTTTGTCTTCCTTAAGCGATTTCGCCAGGAAAGCCTGTAGCTGGTCGCGGGCGTCGGCGTCGCCGGTTCCGGCAAGTAAAGCGTGCGCGAAAACTTTCCCCCAGTGATCGGTGAAAGCATCAGTCGCCAGCAATTGATCGACGACCGCCTCGCGGGCGGGCCGGTCATCCTGGGCGACAAAGCGGGCAATCTCCTGGGGTGACGGCGTCTTCCCCGCCAGACTGGCGTAAATGCGCGTCAGCCAGGCTGCCGAATCGACCGCCACGGCAGGTTCCACCTTGGCGACTTTCCAAACGCCGTGCAACGCCGCGTTGACCGTTTCCAGCATGTCATCGCGGGGAGCGGGCGTCGGGCGAACATGCGGCTGCGATAACAGGGGAGCCTGGGTCGTAAACGGCTGTGTCTGTGGCGCAGAGAATTCACGCAGGGCTAACTGCCGGAACGGGGGCTCAGCGGCCCCACTGCCCGAAGTTCCGGGCAGCTGTTGCCGTCCGTGTGGTTCTGATTGAGGGTTAGCAGCAATGGTGCTATTCGCAGGTTGATGCGATCCGGAACCTTCGCGATTGCCTGATCCCTCCTGCGGCGAAACCGGCGGCAGACTGTTGGCGGTGTGGGAGCCAGAAGGCAACGGCGCCGGTTCCCGATCGAGGGTGTCCTGATCGGCCAGATCATGGCCAGTTTTCGGCGGGAACGTCAGCAAGCGCGGGCCTGCCAGCAGGACGCCAATCAAACAGGCGATGACCGACAACACAGCTACCATGGTGTAGCTGCGCCATCGATTTCGGGAACGCGTCGCCGCCAAACGTCGCCGACGACCTTCCGGTCGTCGTTCCGCCCGACAGGGTTGCAGGTCCGTCGTTGCCGGGGAACGGCACACAGGCGGAGGGACCGGGACGACACTCGCCAAGGGTGCAGGTTCGCCGCTGGCGTGGCTGGCGGCCTGACGGCGAGCCGCCCAGGTGTTTAGGATTTGCGCAGAAAGATCCGGGGGAGCGGGGCCGCCCAAGGCCTCCTCCAGCAGGGCGTCGATCAGAGGATCATCGCGATCCAAACTCATGGGGTTTCATTTCCAGCGGGAATTTGCAAACCAGTTTGCAAGGGAGTCAGTCGATTGTCCTGGTTTTACAATTTGTATTTTGAAATGACTCTCGCGAGTCGTTAGGGCGCCGTCATTCTCGCGGAGGAAGAATCCTGCTTCCTGACCGGGATATCAGTCGGTTTTGATTTTACTCTCAACGCAGGTGCGTAACTGCTTTTTCGCACGTTGCATCAGGTTTTTGGCGCCATGTTCGGTGATCTCAAGTGCGGCCGCAATTTCGGGGCGGGAACTTTTCTGTCGGAATCGCATTTCTAACGCCAGTCGAGCCCGTTCGGTCAGCTGTCGGAAGCAGTCTTTCAGCGCGGATAAAGCCTCTTCCCCGTTGTCATGCTGGATCCAATCGGTCCAAACGACATCAAGCTCATCTGCGTGGGGGGTAAGGTGCATGCGACCCGCCCGACGTTTGTGGGTAATCAACAGGTTTTTCGCCACTCTGCGGAGGTATGCAGACGTGGCGGCAAAATGGTAATCGTTGAGCGGTTTCTCAAAAACGGCCAGAAACGTTTCCTGGGTCAGATCGTCCGCCAGCGCAGGATCACAGCCGATCGCTCTTAAATATCGCCACACGCCAGCCTGATGGTCAGCGACCAGCTGGGCGGGGTTGAAGGGCCGGGGAACCGGATCTTCATTCGTGAGGGGCGACTCGGCCTTGTCCATTGCTACTCAAAGAGTGCGTGACGATTCGAAAAGTACTCAACTCGACAACGTGCGAAAGTGGGGGATTTCTCGGCCGCAATCGCCATGCCTCCGTCGGCGACTCGACAAATCATTTGTGTTAAAAGACTTACAGAAAATTCACTGCTCGAAAATGCAGTTTCGCGGTCCGATAATCTGACACTTCCCCGCAATCTTCTCAGGTCTGGAGGCGTCGTTTACCTGTTTTTTCAGGATGCAAAACCATTCGCCTCCCCGCAAGGGTTTTCTTTCCGAACAATCGCGATCGCTGGCTCAAGCGGTAAATTTTTTGACCGTTTCCTGGATTACCCACACGCGGCGATCCTTTCCCCTTCTGGGCAGATGCGGTCATTTCGTTCGAAGCGGCAAATATTTACTAACAAAGTGGTTAAAGTTGGCGGAGCCGCACCATTACCCGCCACCCGACGTGGCTTCCGTAATCCCCGCAAAGCGACAGCATCGCCCTTGCAATCGCTCCCGCCAACAACTCTTGGGAGGGGATGAGGGCAGCAATCGTCGGGACAATCCACTGGCAGGATGGTAAAGCTTGCGGGTTAGGAAATACGGGGTGTGGGCGGCGCTCGCTCCCGCGAAAGGACGGCGTAGACGGCGTTTCCAGCTACGGTTAATCTTAACCATAAGCATTCGGCTTCGGGCTTTGAAACCACCAAAAACCTTACTGGCTCGGTACGAAACTAACGACGTTGCTCGACCGTGGCGGCTGCTGATCGGCGCCGCATCGAAGATCGTATCGCGGCCCAGTTCGAAAATCGCACTTCATGGCCAAATCTTTTTTCGCGAAGCGTGTCCCCCTCGTCGGCACCATGGCGGTCCTTACGCTGTGCGTGATTTTCTTCTGGTTGCCTTTTGCCATCCGCGGCGCCCGGATGGCGGTCGAAGGGATGAAGAACGATGTCAAGGACTGGCTGCCTTCGGACTTCCCCGAAACCAAGGAACTCGACTGGTTCCGCATTAACTTCCTGGGCGAGCAGTTCGTCATTGTCACCTGGCCCGGCGCCAATGTAGATGACCCGCAGTTCAAGCTGCTGGTGCGCAAACTGCGCGTCGATATTGGCGAGATTCCGCTGGAACCGGCCGTCCCTGGCAGTCAGGACAACGCTGAGAGTCAGGGCGACGACCAAAATCCGGAGGAAGAAGCGGCGACCACAGCCATGGTCGACCCCCGCAGCGAGGAAGTCAAAAAGGAAGACGCCAGAGCCCGGGAAATCGGCGACAAGTATGGCCTTTACGTCCGTAATGACCTGTATGAGAACTGGTCCAAACAGGGCGAAAAATGGCTCCACGGCGATGGCGACCGCTGGTTCTATCTGTTGCCTTCCGGCGAACTGATGCAGTGGGCCGGCGGCTCGCACACGGCCAATTACCTGTACCGGGCCATCGCACGCAACGTGCTGGGCGACTACTCGCTGGACGGCGTTTATGTGGCCACCCTGGGATCGGCCCCGACGGTCGATGACAGCGGCAAAACCATTCCCAATCGCTACTATGCAGAACCCCAGCGGGTCACGGCCCGCTTCTTCCATAATGTCACAACCGGCCCCGAAGTGCTGGAACAGCTGATCGCCGAAAACGGTCCGCTCTGGCCTCGAGGTTCCGACTACGCCGGCTGGACGAATGAAGAAAAACGGGTGGTCGCCGAAGAGCTGGCCTATGAGCGGCTGACCGGCGTGCTGTTTGGCCCGCAACCTCCGATCAATTTTGACTGGACGGCCGAATCCTTGCCGGAAACGATTGGCAAAAAGGAGATGGCCCGTCTGCCCGAAGACTGGGAAACCCAGGTCAACGGCTACCTGGCGGGCCTTCTGCGCGACGAGTTCGACGGCGATCGAGAGCAGTTGCTGACGGCGCCGCACCTGATCCGCATGCGGCATTACCGGGCCATGTTCCGCGAGATGGGCGTCGAGCCGCCGCATCCGCAAAGCTGCATCCTCGTGACTCTCTCCAAAGTTGGCCGGCGGGATTTGTCGCGCGTGGTCGGCCGCGCCCTGATGGGCAAGCCGCGGGGCCGGCTGCTCGATCTGGCGACAGGCGAATGTCAGATCGGGCCGGAGCAGCTCAAGCTGGGCGGTCCGCCGATTGATAACGTCGCCATCGATGAAGAAGGTTCGATTACGCTCGCTCGCCTGGTGGTGTTTTCCGGCATTATCGGCCTGTCGCTGGCCTGGTTGAGTTTCCGTAGCATCAAGATCACCATGATGATCTTCTTCGTCGGCGGCGTGAGCGCGATGGCCAGCCTGGGGATTGTCTGGTGGTGCGGCGGCACGGTCGACGCCATTTTGATGACGATGCCCGCCCTGGTGTATGTGCTGGGGCTGTCGGGCGCCGTCCATATTGTGAACTACTACCGCGACGCCGTCGAAGAACAGGGCGTCGAAGGCGCTCCGGAAGCGGCGATCGGCCACGGCTGGTTCCCCTGTACGCTGGCGGCGTTTACGACCGCGCTCGGTCTGCTGTCGCTCATGGCCAGCAATATCCAACCCATCAAAAAGTTCGGCCTGTTCTCAGCCCTGGGCGTCATGGCGACGGTGATCCTGCTGTTCACCTACCTGCCTGCCGCTCTGCAGCTCTGGCCCGGGCCGTACAAGAAACGGAAAAAAGGGGAGGCTCCAGCCTCTTCGGTTGCGCGGGTCATTGAAGGTTTCTGGCAAAGCGTGGGCGCCTGGGTCGTCGCCAACTACGGCAAGGTGCTGACGGGCGCCGTGGCGCTGATGGCGGTGGTGGCTCTGGGACTGCCGCGCATTCATACGTCGATCCAGCTGCTGAAGCTGTTTGACGGCGACGCCAAGATCATCCGCGACTACGAATGGATGGAGACCTATCTGGGACGGCTGGTGCCGATGGAACTGGTTGTGCGCGTCGACCGCTCCGCCATGCGCAGCAACGGGGACGACGCAGCCGACGAACCGGTCGTTACCCGCGACGACGATCAGCAAACCTCGGGACAGCAAAACGCGACCGTCCAGCCGCTGATGCAGTACGACTTTCTGGAACGGATGGAAATGGTCGCCCGGGTGAAGGAAGCAATCGAAGCCGAGTTTGGCGACGACGGCCGGCAGATCCTCGGCACAGGCATGGCGCTCACAACGTTCGCTCCCGAACTACCGGGGCCCGATGGCGGCGGTCTGCTCGACGCCCGCAAAACGTATAACCGGCGACTGGAACAAAGCCGTCCCGAGTTTCTGGCGTCGGACTATTTACGCGAAGACAAAGAGAACGCCGATGAACTGCTCCGCTTGAGCCTGCGTCTGGGAGCCTTGAATAACGTCGACTATGGCGCCTTTGTCAACACGTTGAAAATGGTGGTGGAACCGATCCTCGACGCCTATCGCGTGCGGACCCAGGTGTTGGGACATTTGCTGGAAAAAGAGAACGGTTTGCGCGGCGCCAGCATCCTGGTGCTTGGTGCGGCCCCGCAGGAGGCGACGGCCCGGGTCGCCCCCACGCCGGTCGAAGAAACGACCATGCAGGAGCCGGCCGCCGGCGACATTAACCAGACGCAGCTTTTTGTCGACACGCTCGACGAACTGTTCCGCAATCGGGGTTTCCGCACGGGAGACTCCCGTTCCCAGCAAATCGCCTACTACGATCCTTCCTTGTATCCGCCGGAAGAAAGGGCGACGCCGGAACAGCTCAAAGAATACCTTGAGCAGTTCCAGGTGGTGATGATGGTCGACGACGACCCCGACCTGGATCCGGGCATCCTGTCGAAGCAGGCCGGCTGGTGGCTCGACGCCCGTGACTATCGTTATCTGCCGCTGGCGGAAGGCTCCATCTCGGCGGCTGAACGCAAGATCCAGGGCGACTCCGACGCCACGGTCACCGCCATTTACACAGGCGTGGTGCCGGTCGTCTACAAAGCCCAGCGCACGTTGCTGATCAGCCTGATCGACAGCATCGGGCTGGCGTTTGTGTTGATCATGGCCGTGATGATGGTGCTGCTCCGCGACTGGGGGCAACCGTTCCACCTGTGGCGGAATTCGCTCAACCCAGCGGCCGGTCTGCTCTCCATGTTGCCGAACATTTTCCCGGTTGTGATGATCTTCGGCGTAATGGGGCACCTGGGCGTGCTGGTCGATATCGGCTCCATGATGACGGCCAGCGTGGCGATGGGGGTGGCGGTCGACGACACCATCCACTTCCTTAACTGGTTCCGCATGGGAATGAGCCAGGGACTCAAACGCAAGCAGGCGATCGCTCTGGCGTATCGCCATTGTGCGACCGCCATGACGCAGACCACCGCCATCGGCGGCTTGGGGCTGGCCGTGTTTGGCCTGAGCACTTTCACGCCGACGCAGCGTTTTGGCGTGCTGATGTTTACCCTGCTGGTCGCCGCGCTGATTGGCGACCTGATTATGCTGCCCGCCCTGCTGGCCAGCCCGCTCGGCAAGTACTTCGCACCGGAGCCCGTCGATACGCCGGACGCCGCCTCTCCCACCGAGGAGGCTAAAGGAAAGGCGCTCGCCGCCGACACCGTCGCCGATGAGCCTACGCCTGAACCGACCGCCAAAGAGAAGTAGCAGGTCCACTACCTTGTAATCAAGCGTCCCTACGGGTACCTGATCCAGTCCAGGTACGTCCAGTAGTCGAACAGCCAGGGATGGGTCCAGGGGTTCATTGCCGAGTAGCTGGCCGACAGGCAGCTGATGCCCAGCAGCACCAGGGCGACTATCATGCGGGCAGGGGTTTTGCTGGCCGCGTCGGCGGCCGGCAACAGGCAGATTAGCCATAGCGGGATCAGCCAGATCAGCCAGCGCATGCCGCAGCTCACGCCGCCGTAGTTCCGGTCGATCTCCGGCCGCAGGAAGTAAAAAGCGATGCACACCACGGACAGCGCCAGCGTCGCCGTTGCCGCGCCTCGCATCCCATAATCAGGCTGCCGCAGCGCCATGAACAGGCCAACGACCGCCAGCAACCACAAGGGAGTTAGCGAAAATACGCCATGATGGCCCAGTAACATGTGGAACAAGTACACCAGGCGACTCGGCTCGCCGCGATCGACGCCGGAACGCTCGGGCTGGCTCCAGTAGCTGCCATCGTATTCGTACCAGTTATCCCACGCGCGGACTTCGACGCCGCCTTCGACCGCAGCCAGAGCGAACCGGTCTTGCCCGACCGTATCCCACAGCATCCAACGTTGCTGCTCCTGCCCATCTTTGACCAGCGGCAATCGCGGTTTCAGGAACGCCCGCGGCGAAATGCTGAAGTCCTGGCTTTCCAGTTCCTCGCGAACTTCCACGGGTACGTCGCCCTGGTTCAACCGGTCAACCCAGTCGCCAGGGATTAGGGCCAGGGTCGCGCCGTCGGACCGATGGGCGTAAGGCATGCGCCAGCTGTCATGGGCCAGCCAGTTCACGCCGAAGTAGGCAATCGCCACGGCCGCGGCGGCGGGAGCAAACGCCAGGGCGGCGCGGGCCGGCATCCGATAAAAGATCATCCCGGTCAGCAAGGCGGCGAAAGCCAGGGCCGGCAGTTCATTCGCTACGGCGAAAGCGGCGAACAGCCCGGCGAGGATCGGGTAGCGCCACGCCTTCTCGCCGCGCCAGATCGCCAGGGCGGCCCAACTGGCGATCGCGACGCTGGCGGCCGCCGGCAGATGATTGTTGAGGGAAACCAGAAAAGGCGTCAGCAGCGTGCCCCAGGCCGCGGCCGTCACCACCAGGATACGGCCGAGGTCCGTCTTGCCGTACCGCTCGGCCAGGGCAGCGATACTTACCAAAAAGACGAACATCAACGGCAGGTTGACCAGCAGCAGCATGGTCCGCACCAGATAGAACGGCTGCGTGGCGAGCGTTTCGCCCGTCACCAGTTTTAAAACCCAGTACGGCGCCGTCAGCATCGCTGCCAGCAGTGGCGGCTTGCTGGAATAGTAGTGTTCCTTGCCATCGCTCCCTTTGTGCCGCACCAGATCGATCGAATACCACACATGATCAAACCGCTCCCAGCGGCGCTGGGCCTCGGAATCCTGGATGATGACCAGATCGATATCGTACCGCCCGTAGTCGCCCATGGCGCGGATGGCGGCCCACCGACTGCGATCGTTAGCGCTTAAAAAGGGAGCCTGGCCATCGCGGGATTCCACCTGCAGAATGCGGCCAGCCGCCGCCCCCAGCGAAGCGACAATCAGGATCCCGTATACGCCCCATCGCCAGCAGCAGGAGGGGGAAACGGTGGTGTCGGGCATAAGACGTTCGTCGGCAAAAGGCAAAACTGTATCTTGCTTTACCACGAGCAAAAGTCAATGCCGATCGAAGGCGATCCCCCGGGTGCTGTGTCGCCGCCTGATCCCAAGGTAACGGCCAGGTCTGCAGTATCAGACCCAGATTCCGAGCTGCGATCCCCCCCGAGCGACCCCTTGTCGGCTGTTTCATGGTTCTACATTGACATTTCTTTCAAAATTCGTGTACAAGTCTCCCCGCTCTCGAAAAAACGTATCGCCCGATTCGATCATCCGGCGATCCCATAGTCAGCTCATCCCCTGAATTACCATGTCGACCGACCCGTCCACTCCCGACAAGCCGAGCTTGCTCGACCGCCTGCTGGTGATTCCCAGCGCGGCCGCAAACCGACCGCTGCAGTCGCTGCTGGTGCTGGGCGTAGCGACGGCCTTACTGGGGGCTGTGGCCTGCGTTTGGATTCTTCTTGAGGCACAGGCTTATGCCGAATTGGAAGACCGCCTGCAGACCGGTCTGACGCGACTGGATGAAGGCGATTACGCCGGCGCACAAGAGATTGCCCAGGAACTGCGATCCCAGCCCGATGCCGCGGTGCTCGATCTGGGCGGCCCGGCTTTTTTGTCGGGCGCGGCGATCGCTGCTGAAGCAACGGACGCCTTTGACGCGAGCGAGCGGCTGCGTTTGCATCTGCTGGCGGCGCGTTATCTGGACGAAGCACGCTTCCGCGGTTTTCCGCCGGGACGTGAGCCCGAGGGGCTGTTCCTGCTGGGACGTTCCCTGCACGACTCTTTCCAGTACGACGCCAGCCTGCCGATCCTTGCGGAAGCAGCCGACGCCCTGAAAACGCCTGACGAACAACTCGATGCCGAACGGAAAAAGCTCCGGGCCGAGTATCTGGTCGACGCGGCCGGCCTGCAGGCGAGCTCCGCCTTCCATGCCCAGCCTCCGCAGTACGAAGCGGCTTTGCGTTATAACGACGCCTTTCTGGCGGAAGAATCTCGTGAAGCGGCCCGCCCCCGAGCATGGCTGCTGCGGGCCAAAATCCTGCTTGCGGAAGAGAAATTCGCGGAAGCCCGCACCGCCCTGAAGCACCTCTCCGAAGATTCGCCGCTGGAGTCCGCCCGCCTGCTGACGGCAGGCCGGATCCTGGTCGCCGAAGCCGACTCCCTGCTGGCTGCCGCTGCGGCCGACGAGATCGCAGGCAGAAAAACAGGGAACGGCGTTGCGTCCAACGCCGAGGCTTCTTCCCAGGGAACCGCCGAGAAACCAGAACTGGCGGTGGCTCCCCCGGCTCCCCTGGAAACGCCGAGCGATGATCCGCTTGCTCCGCCAGCCGACGACCACCTGCTGACGTCGCCGCTGTTCGACGAACCGCCGGCGCCCGAAGACAATACGCCGGATCGTCTGGCCCGGACCAAATACCAGGAGGCGGAAAGACTCTTCGAGGAGTCGGCCCGTTGCTCCACCAGCTTCGACCAGACCGCCGCCCAGGCGCAGTACTTCCTGGGCGTCGCTTTGAAAAAACAGAACAAAAAGGCAGCCGCCCAGCAGCAGTTTCGCCGCGCCTGGCAAATTGCGCCTGACACCCCTGAAGGCATCGCGGCAGGGATCGAAGAGGCCGATCTGCTCCGGCTGGCAGGCGACAAACAAGGCGCCGTCGAAGTCTATATTCAAACCTTGCATCGGGCCGGCGAAGCAACCGCGGACAACCCGTGGCTCTCCACCGGCGAATTGCTGGCCCGCGTCGATGAGGCCCAGCGGGACCTGTCGGAACAGGGAGAATTTGAGCTGGCCCTGCGGATGGCCGAGGCCTCTTCGGCGCTGGCTCCGCCGTCGGAAGTGCAGCGCTCGCTGGCCCAGGTGTACGCCTCCGAAGGCGCCCAGCTGGCGGCCGAAGCGAAATCGCTGCCCGAAGAGGAACGCCCGGCGATGATCCAGCGTTCCCGTTCCGAGCTGCGCCAAGCGGCGAATGCCTACGCGGCGCTCGCGGAAATGAAACTAGCGACTCGCGAGTATCCGGCGCTGCTCTGGAGCAGCGCCGAAAACTATCTGGCAGGACACGATTTTTTACTCGCCATTGCCATGTTTGAGAAATACCTGGAAGAAATTCCCCGCAACGCCAGGCCGCCGGCGCTGGTGCAGCTGGGCCGGGCGTATCTGGGCCGGGGCGACTACGCCGAGGCGCTCACGCCGCTGCTGGAATGCATCCAGTTCCACCCGCACCATCCCGACACCTACCGCGCCCGGGTGCTGGCCAGTGAAGCCCAGTTTGAGATGGGCGATCTGCCGGCCGCGATCGAGCTACTCCGGAAAAATCTGGAGAACGAAGATCTGACGCCCCGCAGTCTGGAGTGGAGGGACTCGCTGTTCGCCCTGGGGAAGGTCTACCTCCGGCAAGGCTCCGACCTGGACGCCAAAAGCCGCCAGCTGGGCGTTTACACCGACGACCAGGACCAGATCAAACGTGGCCTGGATCCGCTGGAAAAGTCGGAAGAGGCCTATCAAACCGCCATCCGCAAACTGGAAGAAGCCGTCCAGCGATATCCTGACGCAGAACAAACGGCCGAGGCCCGCTACTGGATTGCCGAATCCCGCCGCCTGGCCAGCCGCTTTCCCCGACGCAAGCTCGAAGTCGTGTCAATCGAAACAACCCGGCTGGCGCTGAACGAACAGATCAACCGGAACCTCAAAGCTTCCATCAGTGAGTTCGACCAGGTCATCAAGCAGCTGACCCGTAAACAGGATGACTCGGAGCTGACCAGCATCGAACGCGGCCTGCTGCGAAACTGCTACTTCCACCGGGCCGACGCCCTGTTTGACCTGGGTGACTTTACCGAAGCGATCGCGGCGTACTCGTCTGCGACCAGCAAATACCACGATAGCCCGGCCGCGCTGGAGGCGTTTGTCCAGATCTCCCGCTGCTATCGCCAGATCAACAAGCCGATCGAAGCACGGGGCACGCTCGAGCAGGCCAAAGTGCTGCTCCGCCAGATTCCCGAAGGCATCGATTTTACCAGTTCGACCCGTTACACCCGCGACGAGTGGACGCGGTTGCTGGATTGGATGAGCCTCCTTTAAACCCGTCCGGAGACGACAAACGGATGATGGATACCGACCGCCTGGCCGAGCTGATCGACGCCAAACGCGAAGTGCTGACGCGTCTGCGCCAGTTTGCGCGGCGGCAAGTCGAAGTGGTCGCCGAAGAAGATTTGACCCGCTTGTTTTCGCTGCTGGCCGCCAAACAGACCCTGGTGGACGAGCTCACGCGACTCGAGACGGAACTCAACCCTTTTCGCAACCAGCAGCCCGAAGACCGTGTCTGGCGCTCGCCCGAAGCGCGGGACGCCTGCCGCGAATCCGTGCAAAGTTGCGAAGCCATTTACCGCGAATTACTGCTCCTGGAAAAACAGGGCGCCGCCGATCTGTCGGAACGCCGGGACCACATTGCCCGCCAGCTCGACGGGGCCCACTCGGCCGCCAAAGCTCGCCGGGCTTACGGCCACGAAGCGGCAACTCGACCCGCGGTTTCCGCTTTCGATTGCACCTCGGACTAGGCTCCCGCCGCCCCGGCGGCTTCACCCCCAAAACAACCAACGAGCCAAGGCCGTGAGGGAATACGAATGACAGTCGACATCAACTGGAACGTCGAAATGATCGACACAGCCAATCCGGTGGATCTGGCGGCCATTGATCTGGAAACGATTCTCGCCGCCTGGCAAACGGCGACAGAACGCCTGCAGAAAACGCACGAAGTGTTAAGCCTGGAAGTTCGACGATTATCCGACGAACTGGCGGTCAAGAACCGGGAGCTGGCTCGCCAGAACCGGCTGGCCGATCTGGGCAGGGCGGCCGCCCATGTGGCCCACGAAGTACGCAACAGCCTGGTGCCGTTGACGCTTGACTTGAGCGTGCTGAAACGCCGCGTCGCCAGCGAACCGGCGAACCTGGAACTGATCTCTCATCTTGAAACTGGTTTTACCGAAGTGGAGGCCGCCGTGAACGATATGCTGCACTTTACCGCAGACCGAGATCCGAAGCGTCAACCAATCGACCTCGCCCAGTTGCTGGTCGAGATCTGCCAGGCCCTGCAGCCGCAATTCTCGGCCCAGCAGATCGAGATTGAAATCGACATGCCGCTGGACTCTATGGTGCTGGCCGACCGCGAAATGCTGCGTCGGGCCGTGCTCAACCTGGTGCTCAACGCCGTGGACGCCATGCCCCAGGGCGGGGAACTGACCATTTGCGGCTGCACGACCGGAGCCCACTTTGAACTGGAAATCGCCGACTCCGGACCGGGCATCCCCGAAGACGAACTGCGGCAGCTGTTCGAACCGTTCTTCACCACCAAGAGCAACGGCTCTGGACTGGGTCTGGCGATCGTCAATCGGATTGCAGCGGCCCACGGCGGCGACGTGACCGTGCTCAATTGCCCCCAGGGCGGCGCGGCGTTTACGGTCTGCCTGCCGCTGGAGAATTCCGGCTCCTTGCACTCCTTTCAGAAAGCGGCTTAAGCATGATTCGGCATCGAGAACAGCCTGTCGCCGGCGCGGTGCTGGTGGTCGACGATCACGAATCGGCCCGCCGGTCCATGGTCGACGTACTCCGCGGCGCTGGCCACCAGGTCGACTCCTGCTCAAGCGCCGTCGAAGCGCTCACGGTGCTGAAGGAACGTACGTTCGATGTGATCGTGACCGACCTGCGTATGCCTGGCATGACCGGACTGGAATTCATGGCCGAGCTGCAGCGCCGGGGCTCCGAGTCGCAGGTCGTCATGTCGACGGCGTACGCCTCGGTCGAAACGGCCGTCGAAGCGATGCGCTACGGCGCGTTTGATTATCTCGAAAAACCGTTCAACGTGGACCAGTTAGAAGACCTCGTCGGCCGCGCCCTGCGTCACTGCGAAGGACCAGGCCGCTCCCGCGTGCCGGAACCGGCCGTCGCCAGCGCCATGATCGGCGACAGCCCCGCCATGCAAACGCTGCGAGCCCGCATCGCCCAGGCTGGCCCGACCGATGTCACCGTACTGATCACCGGCGAAAGCGGCGTCGGCAAAGAACTGGTCGCCCGGGAACTGCACGCCGCCAGCCGCCGCCGGAACAAAGCGCTGGTCAGCGTTAACTGCCCCGTGCTCTCGCCCCAGCTGATGGAAAGCGAACTCTTTGGCCATGAACGCGGCGCCTTTACCAGCGCCGAGGCTCCCCGCGTCGGTCGCTTTGAACTGGCCGACGGCGGCGCCATTTTCCTCGACGAAGTCACCGAGATCGACCCTCCCCTGCAGGCCAAGCTGCTGCGGGTGCTGCAGGAACGCACCTTTGAACGGGTGGGCTCCAGCCGCACGCAATCCGTCGACGCCCGGGTGATCGCCGCCACCAACCGCGACCTGCGGGCTGAGGTCGAAGCCGGCCGCTTCCGCGAAGACCTGTATTTCCGACTCGCCGTAATTCCGCTCACGGTTCCCCCGCTGCGGGAGCGCCGTTCCGATATTGGCCTGCTGTGCGACCACTTCCTGGTGCAAGCAGGCGACCGGATGCTGGCTAATCCCAAAAGCCTGGAGCCGGCCGCCCTGGAATTGCTGCACGACTATCACTGGCCTGGCAACATTCGGGAACTGGAGAACCTGATGATCCGCGCCAGTGTGTTGTCGCCCGGCGAAACGATCGCCGCCGACGACCTGGAGCCCTGGCTGATTACCGACCAGCGCGAATCGACTGTCGACGACGCCCAGCCGACGTTCGCCGTGGGCGCCAGCCTCCGCGACATGGAACGGAAACTGATCGAATCCACGCTCGACCACTTTGACGGGCACCGCGTGAAAACGGCCAAAGCCCTCGGCATTGGCGTGCGTACGCTCAGCACCAAGCTGCGGCAGTACGGCTGCGCCCCGCGGGCCAAAACATTCGCCTGCAGCGAAAGCGAAGAGTAAAGCCATGTTGAACGCCATTTTCCATAACAGCACGGTCCCCATGCTGCAGGAGGTCGTCAACTTTGCCGAGTCCCGGCATGCGGTGCTGGCCGGTAATGTGGCGAACTTCGACACGCCCGACTATCGCATCCGCGACCTGTCGGTGGACACGTTCCAGGAGCGGCTCAAGGAAGCGATCGCCGAGAACAAATCGCCTCGCTCGATGGGCCAGCCCCAGGGGACCGACGATCCGCTGCGCAGGGTGCGGGACTCGCTCACCACGATCCTCCGCCACGACGGCGCCGATATCAGCATCGAACACCAGGTCGCCGAGATCAGCAAAAACCAGGCGCTCCACAACACGGCCATCGCCATTATGAGCAGCCAGTTCCGCATGCTGGAAACGGCCATTTCCGAACGCGTTTAACCCCCCGGTAACAATCTTCTTTTGCTTTGCGAAAGCACGCTTTTTACACCGCCCCCACCAAGAAAACGGCAGTCGCTTGTCCCCTTCCGTTGCCCCCTGGAGATCGCCATGAATACCGCTCTCGATATCAGCACCAGCGCCCTGGTGGCGCAGCGGATGCGGCTTAACGCCATATCAGGCAACATCGCCAACATGACGACCGCCCGGAACGAAGAAGGCGAGGCCGAACCGTACCAGGCGAGGTTCGTCGTGTTCGAGCCGGATGAAAGCATGCGCACCTCGGGCGGCGGGGTCGGCGTGAAAGTCGCCAGCGTCGAGACGGAAACCAAAGAACCGCTGCTCAAATACCAGCCCAACCACCCGCTGGCGAATGACCAGGGCTACGTGGCTTACCCCAACATTAACCTGACTTCCGAGTTTGTCGACGCGCTCGAAGCCACCCGTGCTTACGAGGCGAATATCGGCGTCATGGAGATTACAAAAAACATGGGTCGCGAAACTTTGCGAATTATAGGATAAGCATCTTCCCGTTTGTCGTCCGTTCGCTTGACCTGCCCGCCTTTGGAAGTTTAGAGAGCGCCTGTCATGAATCCTCTCAGTAATGCAACGCTTGCTCCGCTGAACCTGTCGTCGCTCACGCAGGGCGCTGCGGGTATGTCGGGCGCCAAGGGCGCCTCGGGCTCCGGCGACCAGTTCAAGGCGTTCCTGATTGAATCGCTGCAGGAAATGAACGGCATGCAACAAGCCGCCGACCAGGCAATCGAAAAGCTGGCGACCGGCGACGATGTGAATCCGGCCGAAGTGCTGACCGCCGTACAAAAGGCCGATATGTCGTTCCGCATGATGCAGCAGATCCGCAACAAGCTGGTCCAGGCCTACCAGGAACTGCAGGAGATTCGCATCTAACCGCGACCGAAGTTCGCATTGGGAAAAAGCACCAGGCGCCGTGAGCGCTGCAGGGTCGGGGAGCGAATAGAAAGCGTCTGGCATGGATTTCATCAACAAAGCATACGGGCAGGTGGTCGACGTCTTCCAGTCGCTCACGCTTGGCGCCCGGATTACGTCCGCCCTGTTGCTGGCGATCGTGGTGATCAGTCTGGCTTTCCTGTTCCGCGTCCAGGTCAGCTCCGGCGACGAATATCTCTTTGGCAATCGGGAGTTCAGCAACAGCGAACTGGCCGCCATGGAGTCGGCTTTTGCCGCCGGCGGACTCAACGAGTCCGAAATCAAAGGCTATCGCATGCAGGTGCCGCGGTCGCAGAAAAATCTGTACCTGCAGGCCCTGAACGACGCTAACTTCCAGCTGGAACAGCATGGCGGCTTTGAAAACAGCGCGATCGTCGATTCTTCCAGCCCGTTTGTCACCGACAAGCAGCGCGAATTCAAAAACAAGGCCGCCCGCGAGAAGGAACTGGCCCTGATCGTCAAGCGGATGCGCGATATCGATAACGCCACCGTCCAGATCGACGAACAGCGCAAAAGCGGCCTCCGGTCCGAGGTGGAAAAAACCGCCCTGGTCGCCGTGCAAACCACAGGCGGCCGCGCCCTGGAAGGGGAACGCGTCCGAGCGATCCGGGAAACGATCGCCGGCGCCGTCGCCGGGCTCGATTCCAAAAACATCACCGTCACCGACATGCAAACAGGCCTGGCTTACCGCGGCATGTCGGCCGACGGCATGCCGCTGGCATCGGACAGTCCCTATGCGACCCACAAGAACCAGTATGAAAACGTCTGGAAGGAAAAAATCCTCCGCCACCTGTCCGCCATTCCCGGCGTGAATGTGGAAGTGAACGTCGAGTTGAATCCGCAACTGCGGAACGAGGAAATCAGCCGCAAGATCGACGGCAAACCGGTTTCCGTCGCCATTAAAGAAAGCACCAAAGGGGAAACGACCAAAGGGGCCGCCCGCGGCGGTCGACCCGGCGCCGTGCCCAACGGCGTGAGCAATACGGCCGCTTCGCTGGTGGAAACGGAATCCCAGCGTTCCGAATCCGAGTTGACCGAGAATAATTCGGAGCAGCGGCTGTTACCCTCGACCGACCACATTGTGCGGACCACCGCCCCGCTGACGCCCGAACGGGTCACCGCCTCGATCGATGTGCCGCAAAGCTACTTCCACAAAATCTGGATGCGCGACAATCCGCCCGTCGAAGGGGAAGAACCGAAAACGCCGCAGCCGACCGACCTGAAAAAGATCGAAGAAGGCGTCATCAAGAAAATCGAAGAGTCGATTGTCAACCTGCTGCCGTCGGTGCCGCCCGGCGTTGATCCTTACCCGCAGGTGGTGGTGACGACCTACCCCGACATGCCGATTGCGGCCCCGCCCGCGGAAGATATGGTCGCCCAGGCGACAACCTGGCTGGGCGGAAACTGGCGCACGGTCGGCATGATTCTGTTCGGTCTCTTCGGCCTGATGATGCTCCGCAGCATGGTCCGCAGCGCGGCGCCCGAGCCCAGTGAGGAAGAGGCCGCCGCCCGCCTGAGCGATCCGGCCGCCGAGGGCGACGAAGACGACGACGAAGAGAAGGAAGAAACGAACGAGCTGAAACGCCGCTTCGAACAAGGCGGCCCCAACCTCCGCAGCGACCTGACCCAGCTGGTCACCGACGATCCCGACGCGGCCGCCGCCGTGTTAAGCAAGTGGATCGGCGACGCCGCCTGATCGCGGGACCGTCGTCCTGAGATTCGATAGACACCCGACAGTCGACCTAACTTCGACTTCCGTCAGTTCCCGTTTCTCGCTCCTGTGAAAGTACGCGTTCTTCGCGCAATGAACGGCTGCTTTCTGAGCGCCTTAAACCATGGCGTGGGGCAAAATGTTGATCCATTTCTGCAGTTCGGCCAGGAGGGCGGGAAAGTGCAGCGGCTTGGCCAGCACGGCTTCGGCGCCCATCGACAGCAGACGTCGATGCAGGAAACGGTCTTTCTCTCCCGTCACCACGACCACCGGAATGTCAGCGCTCAAAGGCGATTCTTTCAAACGCCGCAACACATAGTCGCCATTGCCGTTGGGCATGCGGAAATCGAGCACAATCGCGTCGGCTTGCTGGCGATACGCCGTACGATAGCCGGTCGTGCCGTCGAACGCCCGCTCCACCGCCACCCCATGGGCAATCAACCGCTCGCGGAGAACGTCGGAAAAATCTTCGTCGTCGTCGATGCACAGCACCCAGGGTACATCGTGGGAGGACTTCTCCGGCGGCGAGTCCAGGTCTTCGCCCGCCCCCAGCAGAGCAAACACTGCGTCGACCAGATCGATCGATTCCAGCGGCGCCACGACGTCGGTCAAACGCGGCACAGGCGACAGGCGCCTTTGAATCGCGGCGATGGGTTGCGGCATGGGAAACAGTTCCTTGAGCAGGGGATCGATACGGCTCCAGACGTCGCCGCCTTTGGGAATATAGTACGCTCCCAGCTGGTGGCAACGTCGCACGGAATCCTCCGCGACAGAGCCGGTCAGGACCAGGACCGGCGTGGAGGCCAGTCGCGGATCGGCCGCCAGCATTTCACATAAGGCCAGACCGTCGCCCGGCGGCATGTTTACATCCAGACAAAGCAGGTCCGGAGCATGATCCGACGCCAGACGCAGCGCCTCGAAGGCGTTATCCGCATTCAATACCTGGAACGCGCGACTCTTGAACCGCTCGGTCAGAATGGCCGCCAGATCCTGGTCGTCGTCGGCTAATAAAACGGTGCGGTCTAGCATGGGCAGGGCTCCTGGGTCAGGGAGTTTTTCAGGGCCAGCAACACATCCTGCGAGTTGTAGGGATTGGTTATAAAAAAGTTGGCGCCTTCGTTAAGGGCCGTTTGCTGGTCGCGGAGCGAAGCAGACAGCATGACGATGGGCGTCCATACGGTGGATTCATTCCCACGCAGTTTCTTGAGCGTCTGCAGGCCGTCCTGAAACGGCATGCGGACATCCAGCACAATCGCATCAGGTTGTTCGGCGATCGCGTGGGCCCAGGCTTCCAGGCCGTTCTCGGCCGTGATGACGTCGTAGCCGGCTGCTTCCAGTCGCACAGACAGGCCTTCCAGCACATCGGGGTTGTCGTCGGCCAGCAGCACCCGGGGACGGAACGCCACGCCCGCCGCCGTGGCTGGCGCCGTCGCGAATTGCTGCATGAACGCCTCGACGACCGGGGCGGCCGCTTCCTGCAGGCTCCAGGTCTGCAGGACTTTGACCGTAATCTCCGGCAACGGCATCGGCGAGTTCCGCCGCATCTGCGACCACTCTTCCTGGATCCGCGACTGCGTCGCTTCCAGACGGTCGCGCGGGCAGGCCGTTAGCATGGCCCAGGCGCCCAGCGGCTGGCGATAAACAAAGTTGAAGCGCGACCGCGTACCCTGCAGGAATTCATCGACCACGACCGCGCTTTCTTCAAAGCCCGGCTGGATGGAAACTGTCAGCAGGCTGACATCCTGTTCGGACGCGCAACGCTTCTGAAAAACTTCCACCTGACGGCGGGCCAGCGAGCGGGGATCGTCGGCGGGCGTGGTGAACGAGAACACGCTGCCGCGGCCCTGTTCGCTTTCAACATGCATCTGTCCCAGGTTGAGCATCACCAGCTCCCGCGCGATATTCAGCCCCAGGCCAAAGCCTTTAGTGCTGCTGCGAAGCGGCGTGTCGACCTGCTGGAAACGATCAAAAATGCGGTCCAGATTCTCCTGGCTGATGCCGACGCCCGTATCGGAAACGCCGACGCGAACTTCGTTCTGCTCGGGCTCAAACCGGGTCCAGATCGAGACCCGTCCCTGTTTGCCGGTGAATTTGATGGCGTTGACGGCCAGGTTAATCACGGCCCGGCGGACTTTTTCATCGTCGCAGAAAACGGGCGGTGCGGCCGGGTCAAAGTCCAGCTGCAGCGTCACCCCGCCCAGCATGGCCCGGCGTTCCAGCAGCGAAGCCACCGGAGCCAGGACATCGGACAGGCAGCAGCGCCGGCGCCACACCCCCAGCAACCCCGCTTCCAGCTTGCTGGTGTCAAGCATGTCGTCGACCATGATCGCCAGGTCGTCGGTCCGGTTGATGACCCTGTCCAGGCGACTGGCCTGTTTTTGATTGACGGGGCCGTCGAGTCCGTCCCGCATGATGGCAGCGAACTCGCGAATCACCGTAAGCGGAGTGCGGAATTCGTGCGACACATTGTCGACAAACTGCTGAGCCGTGCTGTACAGCTCTTCGAGCTTCTGGTTCTTTTGTTCCAGCAACTGGTTGGCGGCGCGAAGATCCTCACGCAGGCGCCAGCGAACCACCGCGTGCCGGATCGTTTGTGACAGGCTCCGCGTGTTGACGTCGCATTTGCAGAGGAATTCCTGGGCGCCTTCATCGAGGGCCTCCATGGCGGCTTCGTGGTCGCTTAGTCCGGTAAGCACCACCAGCGGAACCGGCGGCGCCCCGTTCATAAAGGCGTGCAGCGTTTCCAGGCCGCGGCCTTCAGGCAAACCCAGGTCCAGCAGGACCACATCAAAGCAGCCCTGTTGCAGCGTTTGCAGACCGTCGGTCAGCGAAGTTTTGTGCGTCACGCAGAATTGGGAAGCAGCCTTGGAGAGGGCTCTCTGGGCCAGTTCCGCGTCAAGCTCATCGTCGTCGATCAGCAGCACCTGGGTTACAGCTTCCAGCATCATGTTATGCATCCCCAGCAGGAATTTTGCGGTCGAGCGGCTACCGTCGCCGTCGTTATTTCCAGCAAGCGACAGTATGCCAGATCGCGTTTCCGCTCCGCCTTGTTCATCGCAGCTGTTGAAAGATAGCTTACGATCCAGGCGTGGGGGAATTTCCTATGAGAGTTATTTCCCCCCCTATTTCCTGTCGTATGACGAATCGCATCGGCACGGACGAAAGGAGCCGCCCGGCTACACCGGCTCGGACGGTTTTACCGACCAGAATCGCGAACAGGCGCCCGAGAAGACGGCGCGAAGAAATTGCCCAGGGATGGTTTGGCCGGCGAGACAGAAGCGTCGCCGACCCCCCGCGGCCGTGCACAGCCGCGGGGAGAAGGGAGAAGGGGCAACGCACTAGTTGGCGTCAAAATCGAAGTCGATCACGGTGTCATCCGCGCGTTCGACCAGAATTTTGAACTGCTCCTTGGTGATCCGGTTCAAATCAATCAGATGAATACTGCTGTCGACAAAGCAGGCAAGCAGCTTGCCGTCGGGCAGTTCGCCCACGCCGGCCAGCGGATCGCTGACGTCGTAAGTAATGTCTTCCGGTTTGGTCCACGGAACGGCCTTGTCGGGCGCCACACGCACCACAGCAAGGGTATTGCTCGCGCCGTCGGTAAAGTCATCGATGGCTATTCCCCGCTGAAACGGATGCAGTCCGGCCTCTGTTTTCAGCTCAAAAGCACTGCCTTTATTGGCAAAGGCCAGATAGCGGGTGCGGCCATCGGGAGAGTCGCCAAACACCGCCGGCATCTGTTCGGCCAGTTTCAGGTTGTGGGGACTGTCCCAGGGTTCGTCGAGTTTGAACTTGTCGTACAAGGCCGATTCTTCCAGATACGGCAAAATCGCCACCCGCCAGCTGAGTAGCGGCTTGCCGCTCTCATCGATAATCGCGGCCGGCGGGAAGTTTCGGTGGGCGTCGTGAAAGTTTGCCATCGCCAGCCCGATCTGTTTGAGATCGTTCCGCGGCCTGTTCGTTTCCTCCGCCTTCTTTTTCAAGGCGACGAAGATCGGCCCCAGGGTCGCGGGCCACTGGGCCACATCGGCGGGAGTGGTCACGACGCCGTGAGTGGAAGTCCCCTCCTGCGTCAGTTGGACGCCGTCGAGGATGGCGCCCAACGCCTTTTTCAGCTTGACGGTTGCAGGCGGATCAACGCCCATTCCATCGACAGCGGCCAGCCCGGCCTGGCGGCCGAGCGGGAGCATGGAGTTACCAAAATCGACCAGCGTTTTGGCGGCTGCGGCGTCGGTCATTTCCACCTGCAGATGGGCCAGGCGTCCTTCGGCCAGCGAGCCGGCGGCGACGAGGGTTTTCACTTTCGGAATCACTTCAGCCAGCACCCGCAGCGGGGGCGGGCCATGCCCCATCTCTGCGGCAAACGTGTCCGTCGCGAATGCGAGGGCCTTGGGGTCGCTCGCACCGACGACCAGGAACGCATCGTTTTCCAGACCGGCCTGCTCTATCAAGGGCTGCAGGTGGGCGGGCGGTCCGGTTTGGGCGAGCGACTTTTCCAGGAAGGCTGGCTGGTTCGTTCTGACCAGGACATTGTCGCGAATGGCCACGTTGGTGTACTCCAGTTCGTACACGTCAAAGCCGTGAGACTGTCGGGTCGGTTTTGTAGGCTCCCCCAGTTCGTTCTGCGTCGATGCCTCCAGTTGGTCCCTGGCTTCGGCGACGGACGCGAACTCCCTGACGGTGCAAACCACCTGTCGCAACTCCCCTTCTTCGTCAGCGTAGCCAAAA
The DNA here is from genome assembly GCF_007751035.1 of Lignipirellula cremea. Classification (NCBI taxonomy): domain Bacteria; kingdom Pseudomonadati; phylum Planctomycetota; class Planctomycetia; order Pirellulales; family Pirellulaceae; genus Lignipirellula; species Lignipirellula cremea. Next base: position 2,335,130 of record NZ_CP036433.1, read on the forward strand.
ATGTTCAGCACGCGCGCCTCTCGGCCAAATTCTTCCTGGATCTCTTGCTCCATGTCCAGCGTCTGCAGCATCCGCCGGAGCAGGGGACGCGACAGAGCTTGTTGCGAATTGACGAACCCGCAGCCAATCGCCTCCGCCGGGACGAACTTCAGCAAGGCGCTCACGGCCGACGTATCGACCTTCGCGGACGGGGCCGGCGTCGTAGCAACCGGCGGCGCTTTATCAGGCGTCGAGGCTCCTGGCGTTGTGGTTCCCGGCGTCGTTGGCGTAGCAGCGACTCCGCTGGCCGGATCGGCTGGCTTTTCGTCGGCCTTTTTGGCCTGGCCGCCGCAACCACAGAGCGCGAACGCGCCGATCAGTAGCAGCGGAGAAAGATACTTCAGCATGTGCATTCAACTCCAAAGAAAGAGAAAAAACTTGAAATCGAACGGAGTCGCCAGACAGCGCTACTTCGCTCTAAAATCAAAATCGATCTCGTTGTCGTCCTCGTACTCGACCAGCATTTTGAACTGTTCTTTGGTGATGCGATTCAGATCAATCCAGGATGACCTGGCAGAGAGAAAACAGACGAGCAGTTTGCCGTCGGGCTGTTCGCCGACGCCTGCCAGCGGGTCGCTGATGTCGTACGTGACATCTTCCGGTTTGGTCCAGGGGACGGCTTTGTCGGGCGCCACATGCACCACGGCAATCGTAACGCTAACGCCGTCGGTGATGTCTGCAAATCGCACACTCCTCGGGAACGGCGGACGTTCTGGATCCGGGATCGTTTCAAACACGCCGCCCTTGTTGGCAAAGCCCAGAAAACGGGTGCGGCCGTCGGTGGATTTGCCAAACACGGCGGGCATTTTTTCCACCAGCTGCAGGTTGTGCGGGCTGTCCCACGGTTCGTCGAGTTTAAACTGGTCATACAGCTCTTTATTCAGACTCGGCAGGATCGCCACACGCCAGCTCAGCAGCGGCTTGCCGCTTTGGTCCATGATCGCGGCCGGCGGCAGAATCTGGCGTGCGTCGCGGCGCACCTCGGTATAGTCGTGAATCGCCTGCACGATCTGTTCGATGTGGTGCTGCGGTACGATCGTTTCCTCGTTCTTTTTCTTCAGGGCGGCCAGGGTCGACGCCAGGGCGGTGGGCCACTGGGCCACATCGGCCGGCGCGGTGACGACTCCCCGGGCGGTTGTCCCTTCCTGGGTCAGCTGGATGCCGTCGAAGAGGGCATTGAGCGTTTTCTTCAGCTGGACGGCGGACGGCGGATCGACTCCCAGTTCGTCGATCGCAGCCAGCCCCATCTGCCGGGCCTGGAGAGGCAGAACCTTGCCAAAATTGGCGAGCATTTCGGCCGCTTCGTCGTCCTCCATTTCCACCTGCAGATGCGCCAGGCGACCTTCCGTCAGCGAGCCGGCGGCGACCAGCATTTTCGCTTTCGGAAGCAACGCGGACAGAGGCAGCAGCGAAGGCGGCGCCGACTTTATCTCTGCAGTCGCCTGCTCCAGCAGAAACGCGTGAGCCTGGGGATCTTTCGCCTTCAGGACGAGCATCGCATCGCTTGCCAGAACGGCCGGATCGATCAGCGGCTTCAAATGGGCCGGCGGGCCCGTCTGGGCGAGCACGCGGTCGAGATACTCGGACCAGGTCGAATGGATCACCACTTTGTCGCGAAGGGCAAAAACAAGAAATCCCACCTGGAACACATCAAAACCTTGTACCTGTCGGCTGGGGTTCGTTATTCGCATTCCGAAAAATTCGGCGAACCTGATCAGGCCGGCCCTGGCTTCGGCAGCGGAAGTAAACTCCCAGATCTGGCACCGGACGATGCCCAGCTTGCCCTCTCGCTCGACATAACCAAAGATGTTCAAAAAACGGACGCGCTGGCCAATTTCTTCTGTTACCTGATGTTCCAAACCCGTCGCCTGCAGCATCGGCTTCACCAGAGGACGCGACAATCCCTGCTGCGAATTCACGAGCCAAAAGCCCACCGTATCTTCCGGGATGAACTTCAGCAGGGCGCTCACGGCCGACGTATCGACCGTTGCCGGCGGGCTCGTCGTTTCCTCGCCAGCCGCCTGGCCCGGCGAGTCTGCAGCGGGCGTCGTTTTCGCCGGTGCGGCGCCGCCGGGCGCGTTCGTCGCGGCAGGAGCAGTGGCGACTCCACCGGCGGGATCGGCCGGCTTGTCGTCCGCTTTCTTCGCCTGGCCGCCGCAACCGCCCAGCGCGATCGCGCTGGCGAGTAACAGCGGAGAAAGAGACCTCAACATGTAACTGTGCTCCCACAGAACAAGGGAAGAGTTTCAGAAACTGGTCGGTGCAAGGGAAAGCAGTCGCTTTTTGCTACGGATGTTGGCCCGTCTGGTTCCGCCCTGTTGCTCATGCTGAATTTACCAGATCCCCAAACCCCTGGCGACTAGAAGAGGGGGAACGGCCACGCGTGTGCAGGCAGTCGCCGCATGTCGCCTGTGGATTCTGTGGCGGGCAGCGTGAAAGAGAACGTGCTGTGGTTAGAGAAACGCGATTGCCTGGGAAAGCAGCTGGCGTGACTACTCTGCTTCGTATTCGAAGTCAATTTTCTTGTCGTCCTGGTACTCGATAAATCGCCGGAACTGCTCCTGGGTCAGCCGGCCGGTATCGATCACGCGGCTGCGTCTGTCGAAAAACACGGCGACCAGCTTGCCGTCGGGCAGCTTGCCCAGCCCGTCCAGCGGACTGGCCGGGTCGTAGGCGACGTCTTCGGGTTTGGTCCAGGGGACTGCCTTCTCTGGCGCCGCCTGGACGGCGCAGAGCGTATACGCCTGGCGCTTGGAGATCCAGAGTTCTGACGCTCCCTGTTCCAGCGGCGGTTTACGAAAACTACGAGGAGGTTCGAACGGCGAACCCCGACCGGCAAACAGCAGGTACCGCGTGGTTCCGTCGCCCTGGTTGCCAAAGACGCGCGGCATTTCTTTCACCAGCTCCCGGTTATGCGGGCTATCCCAGGGCTCGTCGTGGTGGAACTTGTCGTACAGATCATACTCCCCCAGGAACGGCAGAATGGCGACGCGCCAGCTCAAGAGCGGGTTCCCTTCCTTGTCGCGAATGGCGCCTGGCGGGAAACTGAAATGACGGGTCTTGAAATCCCACATCGCCCGAGCGATATCCTCCAGGTTGTAGCGTGACTGGTGGAAGTTCAGGTAATGCTCACGCAGCAGAGCGACCGCCGGACCGAGTGTTTCGGGCCAGTCCGCAAAGCCAGCCGGGGCCTTCGCCTGGCCGTGGATGACGGAGCCATCGCGGGTGAGCGTTGTTCCGGCAAAGAGGGCCGCAAACGCTTGTTGCGCCGTAAGCGTCGCCGCCGGATCGCCCTGGTTACTGGCGATCAGATCGAGCCCCGCCTGGCGCGCTGTGGCCCTGATGGAGTCGGCGAAGTCGACGACCTGCTGGGCCGTTTCTTCGTCGGGCAGTTCCAGGTCGAAGTGGAACAGTTCGCCTTCTTCGAGCTTGCCGTCCAGCGATCCGCCGCCGGAGAACGCCAGCAGTCGGGAGAGCTTTTCTTCCTGCGGTTTCAGCAGCGGGTACGGCGCAAGTTCCACGATCGCGCGTTCGGCGATGACGCCCGTTTCGTCGCTCGTTACAGCCCAGAACAGATCGTGGTGCAAGCCGCCCTGTTCCAGCAAGGACTCAAGCCGCTCGGGCGGCCCGGTCTGGTCAATCGCTCGCTTGAGGGCAATTGTCGAATCGGATCCGAGCACGACCGCGCCACGGAGGGCGTAATGGTAGTTCCCGCCCAGGTAAACTGTAAAATCGCCAAAGACTCTCGACTCGGGGAAAATCGGCCCGCGCGGCGGCTTGGGCTCCAGGACGTAGGCGACGGCCGCTTCGTGCGAGAAAAACTCTCGGATTTCGATTATCTCACGGACCGTCTGGCCCTGATGGGTTGCCAGCACCAGGATCTCCAGGAAGTTTTTCGTCCCGGCGAAGTCCTCCCGCATCTCTCGCTCGGCGCCTGTCGCCTGCAGCATCTGTCGGGTCCAGGGTCGCGACATGATCTGCTCTGTCTGGATCACCAGCGCTCCCAGCGCATCGCTGGGAATGAACGTTAGCAGCTCCCGCAGATGCGCGGCGGCGTCTTCAACAGGAGGGTCGCCTGTCTCTCGCTCCAGGTCGCCCGAATTCATTGGCTCAGGCGTCGGTTCGGGCGTGGGCTCCGGCATCGGTTCGATGTCGACCACGGGCAGCGTCGTTTGCGCCGGCGGCTCGGGGCGCGAGGGCGCTGCGGCGGGAAGGCTGGCCGGCCTGGCGGCGACAGGCTTGGCCTGGGGTTCGACGGGAACGCCGGTTGCTTCCGTCGCCTGCGTTTCCCCCGGCATCGTCTGGCTGCCTCCGCAGCCGACGAGCGCCAAAGAACCCAGCAACAAGGAGCCCAGCAGCAGGCAGGGAAAAAAGAGCTTCAGCATGGTCGTCCTCTCGCAGAGCAGGGAAAGACAATCGCCGCCTCCCGTCGAAGCAGGCAGATCGTTCTGCCGGAACGATGCAATCTGCCCGCCTGTTGCAGGACGGTCTTGCTTTGGTCCCGAATTTACCAGATGGAAAACGCGGTGACGATCCAGAGCTGCTTCCTCCGCCCCCTGCCCGACCTGTCCAATGGGATCGCCTGCCGCGGTCCCCCATCGCCGAACTCGCCAGAGTTTGACTTTCGCGAGAACAGCGGAAAGGGCCATGACGCGGCTGGTCGGGCTCGGCTAGAATTGAGGGTTGGCGGCTTCCACGCCGTCGCTCCTCTTTCGCTTGTCCGACGTATCGAGCTACTTCCAGTATGGCAACTGCGGATCCGCAACTGACTCCCATGGCCGACGAGGCCCGCGCCTTCTGGCGGATTCGACGACAAGCTCTGGCTGCCGTGGTCCGTCAGGGGATGCAGACCGCGCGCTTGCGAATTGTTGTGTTCCTGCTGGTCAGCGCCGTGTTCTGGGTGGGTCTTTATATCCTGTTCTTTGAGGGCTTCCATTTCCTGGTGACGGAACTGGGCCACGAAGGCGCGCGGGCCCAGGCGGTCAGCGGCGTCTTTAATGTGTTCTTTCTGGCGCTGCTGGTGATGTTGACTTTTTCGTCGGGCATCATTCTTTACAGCACGCTTTATCGCAGCGAGGAAGTGGCGTTCTTATTGACCACGCCTGCGCGGCCGGAGCGGATCCTGTTGCATAAACTGCAGGAGGCGATCCTGTTCAGCAGCTGGGGTTTTCTGTTGCTGGGCACGCCTTTGTTGATCGCCTACGGCACGGCCTCGGGAGCGCCCTGGTACTACCATGTGATGCTGCTCCCGTTCATGATTTCTTTTGTGATCATTCCCACCAGCCTGGGCGCGATTGGCTGCATGCTGCTGGTGCGGCTCATGCCGGCCGCCCGTATGCACGCCATGCTGGCGGTCGGCCTGACGCTGATCGTGCTGGGGGCGGGCGGCGTGTACTGGATGGCCGGCGCCTTCCAGCAAGGCGTCATGACGCCCGAATGGTTCCAGGAGATGATCCACCGTTTGCGTTATGCAGAACAACGGATGCTGCCCAGCTGGTGGCTCAGCTCCGGCTTGCTGGAAGCCGCCTCCAATCATTGGCCCGACTCGTTCTTCGACAGCCTGAAGTTCCTCGGCGTGCTGCTGGCCAACGCCCTGTTTTTCCTGATGCTGGCCCAGGCCACGGCGATATCGTCCTTGCGCCAGGGATTCAGCGGCCTGCAGGGAATGACGCGTTCCCGCCGCCGCGCCAAGGCGAGCTGGATCGATCGCCTTAGTCAGACGTTGTGCGCCCCGTTGCCGCGGATTACCCGCGGGATGCTGCTGAAGGACCTGCGTCTGTTCCGCCGGGACCCGGTGCAGTGGGGACAGTTTGCGATCTTTTTCAGCCTGCTCACCCTGTACTTCATCAATATCCGGCGGTTCCAGCGGGGCGACTATATTGACCAGTGGACGCCCCTTTTGGGCTTCGTCAATGTGGCGGTTGTCGGGCTGATTTTGTCGACGTTCACCACCCGATTCATTTACCCGTTGGTCAGCCTGGAAGGACGCCGGATCTGGGTGCTGGGAACGCTGCCGATCGACCGCGGGGCGGTGCTCTGGGGGAAGTTCCTGCTCTCCTGCCTGGGCTCGCTGCCGGCCTGTTCGGCGTTGATTCTGCTGAGCGATTACATGCTGGGGATTCTCTTTGAATCGCCCCTGCAGGCCGCCATCCATCAGCTGCTGTGCTGGACGCTGTGCTGCGGTCTTTCCGGACTGGCCGTGGGGCTGGGGGCCCGCTTTCCCGACCTGGGCGAGCCGTCTCCGTCGAAGATCGCCGCCGGCTTTGGCGGCACGCTGAACCTGGTGCTGAGCGCCGCCCTGATTATCCTGGTGATCATGCTGGCGGCCATCCCCTTCGAGTCCTGGGCCGTCGTCGGCCAGCATGGTATGCAGTCGCATACGCACGAGTTGCCTGGCTATGGTCTGGGAACCGGGTGGGCCGCCTGCCTGGGCATCGCCCTGGCGGTGCTGCTCGGGGTGCTGGCGACCGTACTCCCCATGCGTGTCGGCCTGAAAGCATTCCGCCGGATGGAATACTAAGGACGCGTCTTCCACGTCCTGAATTCTCGCCCCCAGTTTTCGCTCTGGCGGCCTGTTTCCCCCTTTTATTACAATCGAAGAGCGTGTTTGCGAGGGCTGACAGCAAGCTTTTCTCCAAGGGGATAACGGGTGAGTGATCGATTACATGTGGGGACGCGGAAAGGTTTGTTCACGCTGGAACGGCAGGGACAGAAGTGGAGCATCGGCCGTGTCAGTTTCCTGGGCGAGCCGGTTTCCATGTTGCTGTGCGACCCGCGCGACGGCGCCCTGTACGTCACGCTGACGCTGGGGCACTTCGGGGTGAAAGTGCATCGCTCCGACGACCAGGGGGAAAGCTGGACGGAGATCCCGGCGCCTGTTTATCCGCCGGGCAGCATGATGGGCAAAAATCCGTTCGCCGCCGAGGACGACCCGAACGCCCAGCCCAAACCAGCCTCGCTGGCGGAAATCTGGAGCCTGGAATCGGCCGGCCCCGACCAGCCTGACGCCCTCTGGGCCGGCACGATCCCCGGCGGTCTGTTCCGTTCCGAAGACCGCGGGCAAAGCTGGAGCCTGGTCTCCACATTATGGGATCGTCCCGAGCGGCTGCACTGGTTTGGCGGTGGGAAAGACCAGCCCGGCATTCATTCCATCTGTGTCGATCCCCGCGACAGCAAGCATGTTTCGCTGGGCGTTTCCTGCGGCGGCGTCTGGGTGACGTACGACAACGGCCAGACCTGGGCTTGCCAGGCGACCGGCATGCGGGCCGGCTACATGCCGCCGGAACGGGCCGAAGATCCAAACATCCAGGACGTGCATCGCCTCACCCATTGTCCGGCAGCGCCCGATGTATTCTGGGCGCAGAACCATGACGCCGTTTTCCGCTCGACCAATGGCAGCCAGTCCTGGACGAACGTGCCAAATGTCGACCCTTCAGTCTTTGGGTTCGCCGTGGTCGTGCATCCCCACGACCCCGACACGGCCTGGTTTGTGCCGGCCGTCAAAGATGAAACGCGCGTGCCGGTCGACGGCAAGATGGTCGTCGCCCGCACCCGCGACGGGGGCGAATCGTTCGAGGTGCTGCGCCGCGGCCTGCCTCAGGAAAACGCTTACGACCTGGTCTATCGCCACGCGCTGGATATCGATGGCCAGGGCGACCAGCTGGCGATGGGCTCCACCACCGGCTCGTTCTGGACGACCGCCAACGGCGGCGACGACTGGTCGCTCGTCTCGGCCCATCTGCCGCCTGTGTACGTCGTGCGGTTCGCCCCCAGCCGCTAGCTCCCCATGTAGTGGATTTGGCTAATGTAGTTCCAGAAAGCCCTGCTTGGCGGCCGCATAACGGGCGGCCGCCGTGCGAATGGGCGGCGGCAGTTGTTCGGCCACTTTGCCTTGCGGGCTGGAAAGCGTCTGATGCAGCCAGTCGCGGGGCAGCTGCGAAGAGACCACTCCCAGCGCGGCCCCTAGCCGATAGCCAGCGTTCGGATAAGCCGAACGCCTGAGCCCCTGGCGATGTGTGTAGATCTGTTGGCGCAGTTCGGTTTCCGCCTGGGAGAACTCGGCGGCCGCGGCCTTGGCTTCGAGATCGCCGTCCAGATACAGGGCGACCGAGAACCGTGCGGCGCCGCTGGATTCCGTATCGTCCAGCATCGGCGCCACGCTGCGGACCATGCCGATCGCTTCGCAGGATACCCGCAGTTCGCCTGTCCGCCAGCACAACGGCACGCGCAGCACCACGAAGAAATCACGTCCGCCTTCGATCGACACATGCGGCGACGGTTTCAGCTTGAAGTACACGCCTCGCCCGCGCGACGTGGTGCCGCTGGCGACCAGCTGTTCCTGCGGCGGCAGCAGTTCATATTTGACGCTACGGTAGTCCTTGCTGGCGACGTCGGCCGAGGCGGTCCCTTTGACCAGCAAGTCAAACGTGCCGGTCGCATTCACGCCGACCGAGCGTACGTCTTCTTCGCGTTGCTCGACCGCAATGGGCCCGGCGTAATGGCTGGCGGTCGTCGTTTTGGGCAGGTAGTTGGCGACGACTCCGTCACGATCAACGCATTCGATCTGATAAAAGTACTGGGTAATATCCGCCTCAACGCCGGCTTCAATAAGCGAGGAGATCTCGATTTTCAGTTCGATCAGCCGCTCGTTTGGATTGACGGCGGAAAACTCCGGCGTGGTCACGTCGACACAGCCGACGACTGGCTTCACATCAAACAATACCCGGGGCGTCTCGGCCTGGGCCGACGCCGTAACCAGCAGCAACAGGGCTGCACCCTTGAGGAACGACAGCTTCATCGCAGGGACTCCGTTCGTCCACTTGCTCGCACTGCGAGCACTTGATCGTACGCCGTCACTGGCAGCAAAGATGGGCCCGCCTCATGGGCCGCATCGTCGAATTTCACCTGATGCGCGGCACTGCCGATGCCCGGCAATTCCGACGCATTCCCTTCCTGGCGCCAGGGTCCGATACCGACGCACGGGAACTTGTCCTGCAGCTTCTACGCAGCCCGGCAGCCGATGGGTCGAACGAGTGTGAGCGTCTCGAAAGTAGCGGAAACATTTCAACCGCTCGGCAGCGAAGGCGAGCGATCGTTTTTCCCACCGCAGTTTTTGGCGCTAGCACACGGTCATCAGCCGCCGGGCGCTAGCCCACGGTTATCAGCCGCAAATCTGACGCTCACACGGTCGAACAGGCGTGCGACTCGTCTGCAGGATCGGATCGCGCCGACGAGTGCGACCCCGCAGAAGAGAGAAAACAGGGCGTCCCTCGGTTCGCATGGCCAGGGAAAAAGGGCTATTTGTCTTCTTTCAGCAGCAGCCGCAACTGGGGGATGCGCTGCTGGGCGGCGGCAACGCCTTCGGCATCCTGGCCGTCGGCCTCGACCTGGCTCCACAGCTGGATGGCCGCCTGGACCATATTTTCTTTCTGATTCTCGTACTGCCGTGGCAGCGGACCCGAAGCATACGCATCGACCCCGCGGGCCCGGGCGATCAGGAAACGCCTTTGCTCGGCGATGTCGGCTTCTTCCCAGGGACGTTCTTCGCGTGCTTCAAACGCCGTCAACTGCTTGAGCGCTGCCTCGGCCGAAGGCGTATCGGGCCAGCGGGCGGCAACCCCTTTGAGCTGCATCAGGCCCATGTATAAATGGGCCGGAGCGGCGACCCGCTTCGTCCCTTCGGCTAATAAACGTTCGGCCCATTCGCTGCGGGTGGGGGCGTCGTCGATGCGCGAGGCCGGCCATTGCTGGGCGAACCGCCGCCGCTGGTCCAGTTGCTCTTCCATCCATACAAACGCCTGGTCCAGCAGGTCGCTGCCGGGAATCGTATGCCCCAGTCGGGGAGCGACCCAGGTGCGGCAACGCACGCCGACGCCGGACAGCGTCGTTTGGTGCATCCGTTCCACCTCGCCCCGATTGAAATCGTTCTCGCCCGTCAGCTGGGCCACGCTCAAGCGATCAATGACACGCTGCCGCAGCCAGGGTTCGTCCCGCAGTTGGCCGCCCGCACAAACGGGAACCACGCCGCCAAAATACTCGGGTAAAGCAAAAGCCATCGCACAGGCGACGCGGCCGCCTCCGGAGAAACCGCCCAGGTAAACCCGATCCGGGTCGACGTTATACTTCCGCCGCAGATCGTCCAGCACATCGGCCACAATCCGCACGCGACGAGGGAAAGGACACTGGTTGCCGGCCTGGTGGGGACTGGCGAAAATCACGCCGCGTTCCCGGCAGACTTTTTCCCACTGGCCCCAGCCCGTCGCCCGTTGACCCGGAGCGATGAATAACAACACCGGCCAGGCGTTTCGCGGATTGTACTGCTGGGGGACAAAGCATTGGTACTGTTGCTCCGTGGAGTCGTAATCTTCCAGCCAGCTTTCCGGCGGCTCGGTCAAACTTTGACTGGTCAGGGCGAACGTCCAGTCCAGTCGCGTTTCCGCAGCCACCTTGACGTTCTGGATCCGGCCGTAGGAAATCTCATCAGCAAGCAGCGCAGGCAGAAGAAGGAACGGCAGCAATCCGCCGACGCTGATGCATCGCAACATGAGAAAACCTTTCAAGAGGAGGGCGCAGCCAGCAGGTATCAACCGCGGCGGAGGGCCTGATCTAACTCAAATCGTAACCGCCCGCGACCGCTTCGACAAACGCCCGTTCCGCCGCCGAGCCGTTATGATAGGTTTTGCCACCTCCCAGGACGCACGCCGCAGGATCGAAAGTCATTCCTCCGGTCACTGTTTCTCGAGCAAATCCCCATGCCCCCATTGCACCCTGCGAAGTTAGCGATCGATACGCTTCTGGCGGATTGCGAAGTCCGTCGCACCCGCGGATCCGGCCCCGGAGGCCAGCATCGCAACAAGGTCGAAACGGCGATCGTCATTACCCATCGACCGACGGGAGTCCGGGGCGAAGCCACCGAACGCCGCAGCCAGGAACAAAATCGCCAGCAAGCCATCCACCGCCTGCGGATCCACCTGGCCTTACAGGTGCGCTCGGAAGAAGCGGCCGAAACCCCCAGTTCCCTGTGGCAAAGCCGCCGCCAGGGAGAACGGATGAACGTGAGCGCAACCCACCAGGACTTCCCCGCCCTGCTGGCCGAATCTCTGGACGTTCTCTCCCGGCAGCAACAGCAGGTCCCGCCAGCCGCCGCCTGGCTGGGCGTTTCTTCCAGCCAGCTGATCAGGTTGCTCAAACAGGAGCCGCACGCCCTGAAACAGGTGAACGAAGAACGCTTTCGCCTGGGACTTCACGCCCTGAAGTAAGTAGCCAGGCGTTGCTCTCTGCGACAATTATTTATAAAGAATAAGCTTGCCGCGTCGCGTTCGTCGCAAGCGGTAGAACTCCTCGCCGTGCTGGATCAGCACTTCGTCGGCCGTTCCCAGCAACTCGTCGGAACTCCAGGACGGCCGGGCAGGAGGGTCCACCGGAGCAGGCGCCGGGAATCGTTCCGGTTCCAAATTGTCGGCTGGCGTATCGGTCATACAAGGCACCTTAACGATAATGAGTCTCAGTTCCGTTAGATTAGCGACAATTGTTACCGTCGTCAAGACGCACCTGATTGGCCGGGCATCCGCCCTTTGTCTGCTTGACTGGCGGGCGAGCGGGGCGAAAAAACATCTCGCCGGGGTTCCGAATTTCCAAGAAAGGGGTGCGGTCAGAGAGCCGGCAATGTAGGATCGAAGTAGTGGGCGGCCGCGTCGGAGGCGGCGGTGCGGATACGGCGCCTGGCAAACTGATGACGGCGAATGGGCGAGTGCACACTGCTTATGGCGAACAAGATCCCCTCCGACGCATCCCAGTTGCGACTGCGGCCAGGCGACCAGTTGCTGGACGCGCCGGAGCTGAAATCGCTGGAACTGGTCGGCCGTCTGGCCGATCCGGGCATCGTCGATCGTGCGCCCCCGCGCGCGGCTTTAAGGCGTTATCGACCCGGCGACCTGCTTTGCCGCCAGGGAGAAACAGCGGCGACGGCGTTCTATCTGTTGACCGCCAGCGATGTAGCCACGCTACGGGAACGCCAGCTGAAACGGCGTCGCTCGGTCGCTGATGACTCGGAACTGCAGGGGGATCTGGACTGGGCCAGGCAGCGCATCGCCGACACGGCGCCGCCCCCTGGACGGCAACTGGCCGCCGCCGTGCTGCTGGACCAGCGACAGGAACAGGAACCGCCTGGCTTTTTTTCCAAACTGATGGGAGCCAGCTCCGCCGCAGCAAAGCGGCCGGCCGCCATCCCGATCGATGCCCCTTCTGATATCGACGCAGCGACCGGAGTCGGACCGTTGTACGAAGGCGACCTGTTTGGCGAACGCAGCTGCCTGCAGCAAACGCCCCGCTCCGCCTCGGTGGTCGCCACCACGGACTGCCTGGCCCTGGAGTTCCTGGGCGGCTTTTTGAAAACGCTCCGCAGCGACGCCGGGTTTCGACGTCGGCAGGACGAATCGTATCGCACGCGACTGCTGGCCAGCCATCTGCGACGCGCCGACCTGTTCGCCGGCCTGGACGCCGCGGCCCTGGATCGGATCGCCGCGTCGGCGGAGATGGTCTCGGTGGAGCCCGGCCGCATCCTGGGCGAAGAGGGCGCCGCCGCTGACAGTCTGTACGTGGTCCGCAACGGCGACGTCCAGGCGATTGCCGACGCTTCGCTGGTCATCCGCGAAGACGACATATCTGACTGGACCGCATTTTGCCGCGAGCTGCTGGTCGACAGCCAAACGCCCGGCGAGGGTTCGCCTTGAGGGAAGGGATCGCCGCGTTCGCCAGCGCCGCGTCGGGCTGGAGCCGGCGTCGCCCTGACTGGAATTTTCAACTTGCCCCAGGACGGCCGCTTTGTTTGTACTTGTTGTTAATGGACCCGGATCAGGCCAACGCTGGCGGAAAACTCTGCCATCCCAGGGAGCGGTGCGTCTGGGCCGCGCGCCGGCGGCGGGCTGGGATGTCGAATGGGATATGCGCATCTCGCGGGAGCATGCCGATCTGCGGGTGGAAGGCCAGTCCCTGGTCGTGCGACTGGTCGACGACGCGCGGAACGATGCGACCTTCCGCGGCGTCAAAACTCGCTGCTTTACGATGGCGCCGGGTGAGGAGTTTCGGCTGGGAAAAACTCGCTTTCGCTTTGCCCGGGCCGACGAGTCGGAATGTGACAAGCCGGTCAAACTGAGCGGGCAGTCGCCGCCGGAACCTTCGCCGCTGGCGCCGCGCAGTACGCCGGCGGAACTGGCCCAGCTCAAAGAGAAAATGGCCAGCCTGCGGCAAGTCGTGCAGGGCGGCAAAGCGGCGGTCTCCGGTCCGGCCTCGCCGGCGCAGGAACTGGTGGACCAGCTGCAGGCCCGGCTCGATCAGCTGCGTCAGCAAATGGCGAATCCCCCTGCCTCCGCCGCCTCGCCGGCCGACGCCGGCTCGAGGCCTTCTGACCCACCGCCACCGCACAAAGTTCCGTCGCTGGAGGAAGAAGGCCCTTCGATCCCCGAGGAGGAAATCCCGGCCGATGAGCGGGAATCGGTAGTCGACCTGGTCGAGTTCGTGCCAGATCCCAAAGCCGACGGGCCCTCCAGCGATTCGCCCTGGAACGCGGCGGAAATCGAAGCGGCCGGACTCGAGGATTCCTGGGCGGCCGACGGATTGCTAGACGACGCCGACTTCCACGATCCGCCTGGCCCGCCGCGGCCGCGCGACATTACTGATCGGCTTGATGTCTCCCAGTTGCACGATCGCATCCTCGAAGTTGACCAGCAGATTCGCGAGGTCGGCGTCGACAATGTTTCTGACTCGAAGAAACTAACCGAATCGCAGCAAGCGTATATCGAGCTGCTGCTGGAGCGTCTGGCCAGCGAACAGGTCGCCTCCAGCGAAGACGTTCTGGCCATTCGAGAAAACCGCGACCTGATGCAGCAGATCGCCGCCGCCCAGGACGAACTGGCTGAACAGGCGATCGCCAAAATGCGGCAAAGCGACTCCTCGCTGGAGGCCGTCGATCTGGTCGCCCTGCAGGTGAAATACGAAGCGGCCCGCGCCAAACGTTCGGAGGATCTGACCGGATCCGAACAGGACGTTCTGTCGCGCATGGCTGCCCAGGGTCGCTCGCTGACCGACCTCGCCGACGAAGCCCAGGCTGCCGGCGTAGCGGCCGTGGAAGCCCGGATCTCGGCCCAGTCGCGGTCCCAGGTCTGGGGGCGATTGCCGGCTTCCGTGCAGCAACTGATCCGCCGCATCGCTGGCGGAAAGCAGCCAACCGAAGACGACAAGCTGCAGCTGCTGTCAGCTCTCAACGGACTGATCCGCGACCCGCGTTTGCTGGCGTCGGCTTTGAAAGAACTGCTGCAGTCATCGGCGATTGCGACGCCGCTTCGCGACTTTCCCCAGGCCACACGCGATGAAGTAGACGACTGGTCCGACCTGCAGCTCCAGGCGGGCCGACGTCTGGCGTTTTCGCAACTGTACCCTTCGCTCGCCACCCCTTCGCAGGCTCTCCGCCCCACGGTGGTGCGTTACCTGTCGCGGGGCGACCTGCTGGGTTTTGTCGCCGATGCCGACGGGCTGTGCTGGAACGCCGTGTATGTCGCATACGACTATCCGCCGGGACGTATCCGTCCGGCAGCGGTCGAATTGGCGCGGCTGGAGTGGAGCGTGATCGAACCGCTGCTGCGGCGCAACAGTTCGCTCGCCAACAAAGCGGCCGCGTTAACCGCCCTGGTTCCGATGACGCCACGTTCGCACACTCCACCGCCGGATGCGGACCGGCTCCGCAGCCTGCCCGACTACCGTCGCCTGGGCCTGCACCAGGGCCTGCAGACGATGCTCCTCGACAGGGAGGTGTGCGGCGATTGCAACGCGTGCGTGCAAGCTTGTATCGACACGCACGACGACGGCTTTAGCCGGCTGGCTTTGACCGGTCCCACGATCGAGAAGCGCCTTGTGCCGACAACCTGCCGCCAGTGCGTGGACCCGACTTGCCTGGTTGGTTGTCCCGTCCAGGCGATCAGCCGGGAAGAGCGGGGGCAGATCACCATTCACGACTGGTGCATTGGTTGTGGTTTGTGCGCCGAGCAGTGTCCGTTTGAGGCGATCCAGATCCACGACGTCGGCCTGATTCCGGCCCGGTCCGACGCCTGGCGCCTGGCGCCCGATTTGAACACCGGCGACCGCTGGACCCGGCCCGGCTTTGACGATTCCGCCTGGCGGCAGGGAGCTCTGCCGCTGGCGTGGGACGCTGCTGCGCAAACCAGCCTGGCGCCGGGGGAGGAAACCAGTCTGGCCCTGTGCTGCCGGCGGGAGTTTTCGCTGGAGCGTTTGCAGCGCGGTCGCGAGGCCAGCTACCTGCTGTCGCTGTCGACCACGGCGCCTTCCGCCCAGGTGTGGATCAACGGCGTTCGCCTGTCGCCCTGGACGTCGCCGGAGCCATCTGCCTCGGACCCGGAAAAAACGTTGTATCGGGTCGCTTCTTCGGCGATCGGCGCCAAGGCCTCGAATCTGCTGGCGGTGCGACTGGCGTCTGGCGCCGCTTTGGATTCCCGTCTGCTGGAGGTGCGTCTGGACGTGTTGCCGGCTGACGCCCGATCGGGGCAGGGAGAGCTGTTTGTGCTGGCCGCTTCCCAGCGCACGGCGGCCAAACGTCCCGTCGTTTGCGACCTTTGCGCGCAGTTGCCCGACCAGGACCCGGCCTGCGTTACGGCTTGCCCGCATGCCGGGGCGTTTCGTTTTGACGGACGCTGCTGATTCTGGGGGTTGCCCAACTTACAAGATCCGCTGTCGTCGGTACTATTTGAGGGTTGTATCTGACAGTCGGCCGGCCCCCCTGCCAATGGCGGGTCACAGGGCCTGCCGGGAATCCTCCGGCGCTTGCCTTGGCGCCGAGACTCGGGTATGGTCTGGAGTTTGGTGAATCAAGGAATCACACGAGAACAGTTTGGCGCTGATTCTCTCCTGCCTGTTATCCCGCCCCCATTGATTGAGGAACTTCCATGAGTGTCGATTCTTCCTCGACGGCCGACATTGCCGCCAAAGCAGCAGCGGCGCGTGAGCGACTAGATCAACACGCCTACGAGATTGTGCAGTGGCACTTTCACGAGTCGACCGGTTGCCCGTTCTGGCTTCAAAAAAAGAAGGAATTGAAGTTCGATCCACTCACGGAAGTGAAAAACTACGACGACATTAAAAAATTCCCCAATTTTGAAGACGACTGGCTCCGTGAGGGCTCGGTTCGGAATTGGGTTCCGCAGGCTTTTGCCGACAAACCCGTTTATGTCTTTGAAACGGGCGGCACCACGGGCCAGCCGAAACGTCGTATTGTGATCGACGATTTCCGCACCGACTATGAAATGTTCAGCGAAACGCTCCCCGACGAGTACTTCCCGCGGGGCGCCAACTGGCTGATGCTGGGGCCGTCGGGTCCGCGTCGCCTGCGTCTGGCGGTGGAGCATTTGTGCCAGCATCGCGGCGGCATCTGTTTTTGTATCGACCTCGATCCGCGGTGGGTCGTCAAGTTGATCAAAACGGGCCAGATGGATCAGCTGGAAGCGTACAAAAAGCATTGCACCGATCAGGCGATCACCATTCTCGAATCCGAGAATAACGTGCAGTGCATGTTCGCCACCCCCAAACTGCTCGACTCCCTGGCCGACGCGCTCGAGGATAAAGGCAGCAGCATCCCGCAGGCCGGCATCACCGGGATTTTCTCCGGCGGCACCGAGTTCACTCCCCAGTGGACCCGTTACTGCGTGGAAGAGCTCTTCGGCGGACCGCCGGAAAAAAGCGGCGTGTACATGACGCCGACCTACGGCAATACGCTGATGGGACTCGCCTGCAGCAGCCCTGTTACGGCGGCTGACAAATACAAGATTTCGTACTACGCTCCGCAACCGCGGGCCGTGACCGAAGTCGTTTCGTTCGACGACAGCAATGAGAAAGTCGGCGTGGGCGAAACGGGCCGCGTGAAACTGACCACGCTGACCAAAGAGTTCTTCGTGCCCGGCTTCCTGGAACGGGACGAAGGCGAACGCGAAGCGGCCTGTGCCATGTACCCCTGGGACGGGGTTAGCGGCGTGCGACCGTACCATGAGTTTGCCTCGTCGACCACCGTCGGCGTGTACTAAACAGATTCTGCCAGCCGGCGCCTCTGCCTGGAGGCGCCGCGTATGCGACGCCAGGCGACTTTGCTCCCCGCGGTCCTGCCGCGCTGTCCCGCTCCCCCGGATTCTCCGGCGGAGCATGTCAGCCGGCCAGGTCGGCCCCTTTTTCTGGCCGTCCGGGACCGTAACCGAGGCCAATGCGTCTTCGTCGATCCAACAAACAGGCCCCAGCGGCCGCCGTATCCTTTAGCGGAGATTCCCGTGCTTAATATTCCTGTGATGCGTTGGGGCGAACCGTACGAATCGCTCGAGATCGACGAAGTTCTGCACTTCGCCACCGGCGAACCGATCGCCAAAGTCAGCCAGGCCAATGGCGGCATTATCCAACGCGATATGCGTAAAGCCCAGCAGGCGCGTGATACGCTCCGCCAGTTCAAGATCAGCGAACTCATCGCCATGATCGCCAAGGCGGCCGACCTGTACGAAAACGGCACCCTGCCGCTGGGCGACGGCGTGCAGTCGCCCGACGACTTTGTGCACCAGCAGTCGGCCAGCACCGGTCTGCCGGAACACATGTGCCGCTCCAACATGGGGAAGAACTCGTTCGTGTTGAAAAACATGGACCGGATCCTCGACTGCCTGACCCGCGGCCTGGATCTCGATATCCTGACCAAAGGCTACGGCATGGAAAGCCGCGGCGTCATGCTCAGCTATCAGGCGCAAGCGCCCGTGCTGGGGGCCGTGCTGCCTTCCAATTCGCCCGGCGTGCACACGCTCTGGCTGCCCGTCATTCCGCTGCAGTTGGGTCTGGTGCTCAAGCCCGGCCCGCAGGAACCGTGGACGCCTTACCGCATGATCTCGGCCTTTATTGAAGCCGGCATCCCGCGGAATGTGTTCTCGCTGTATCCAGGCGGCCCGGAAGCGGGAGCGGCCGTGCTCAGCTCGTGCGATCGCGCCATGATCTTCGGCGGCACCGCCACCGTGGAACAGTACAAGGGGAACCACAAGGTCCAGGCCCACGGCCCGGGCTTCTCCAAGATCCTGCTTGGCGACGACGTGGTCGACGACTGGGAAAAGTACATCGACCTGATGGCCGAGAGTATCTACATCAACAGCGGTCGCGGTTGCATCAACTGCTCCGGCGTGTGGGCCTCCCGTCATACGCAGGAAATCGCCCAGGCTCTGGCCGAAAAGCTGGGCCCGATCGAAGCCAAACCCCCGCAGGACGAAGAAGCCGGCCTGGCCGCCTTTACGATTTCCGGCATGGGCAAAGCGGTCTGGAACATGATCGAAACCGATCTCAAAGAGAGCGGCGTCACCGACATGACCTCCCAGTACGGCGACCGCCTGGTCGAGCAGGAACGCTGCTCGTATCTGCGGCCGACGATCGTCCATTGCAAGCGTCCGGAAAACGCGATCGCCAAGAAGGAATACATGTATCCCTTCTCGACCGTCGTCGAATGCCCGCAGGATCAGATGCTGTCCAAAATTGGACCGACGCTGGTTTGCACGGCCATTACGGATAACCAGAAGTGGGCGCAGGAACTGTCCGACGCCACCCACATTGATCGCCTGAACATCGGCCCCATCCCGACGACCAGGCTCAACTGGCTGCAGCCGCACGAAGGAAGCATTATCGACTTCCTGTTCCGCTCTCGTGCGTACCAGGTGCCCGAATAGTTTCGGGTCGGAACGTCGCCGCGTGGGAGTCACGCGGCGACCCTTTTGGGCGGACGCGAGGCGGCGTCGGCCCTGTTGCACTCTTCGTGTAGTCTTGCCGGACCGCCCATGACGCCATTTGATTTCGAACCGCGAACACGGATTGTTTTCGGCGCCGAGAAGATTGACACTCTGGGCGCGCTGGCCGCAGAACTGGGGGCCCGGCGTCCGCTGGTCGTCAGCGACCCCGGCGTCATCGCCTGCGGCCACGCCGAACGCGGCATGCAAGCGCTGCGCAGCGCCGGACTCGATCCGGTCCTTTTCCAGGGCGTGCACGAAAACCCCACCACGCGCGATGTGGAACAGGGAGTGCAGGTCGCCCGCGATATCCAGCCCGACATGCTGATTGGCCTGGGCGGGGGCAGTTCCATGGACTGCGCCAAGGGGATGAATTTCCTCTACACCAACGGCGGCAAAATGCACGACTACTGGGGCGTCGGCAAAGCGACCCGGCCGATGCTGCCGATGATCGCCGTACCGACCACCTCGGGCACCGGCAGCGAAACGCAATCATTCGCCCTGATCTCCGATGCGGAAACGCACGTCAAAATGGCTTGCGGCGACAAAAAGGCTGCCTGTCGCATCGCTTTGCTGGATCCGTTGCTGACGGTCACCCAGCCGCCCCGCGTGACGGCTTTGACCGGCATCGACGCCATTTCCCACGCGCTGGAAACATACGTCACCCTGAAACGGAACGCGGCGTCGCTGGCCTTCAGCCTGGAGTCCTGGCGCCTGCTGGCCGGTAACTTCGGCGCGGTGCTGGATAACCCGAGCGACCTGGAAGCACGCGGAGCGATGCAGCTGGGAGCCGCATTTGCCGGCCTGGCGATTGAGAACTCCATGCTGGGCGCCGCGCATGCGATGGCGAACCCGCTGACCGCCCTTTACCAGACGCCGCACGGCCATGCAGTCGGGGTCATGTTGCCGCATGTGGTGCGGTTCAACGGGGAGCAGCATCCGCGGTGGTACGCCGAGCTGCTCGACCTGGGCGGACCTGCCCTGCCCGCCGCCGAATCGGGCGCCGCGGGACTGGCCGACTTTCTGACCGGACTGATCCGGAAGGCGGGCCTGGCCACGAACCTGAGCCAGATGTCCGTCACCGCAGACCGTCTGCCCGAACTGGCGGCCGCCGCCGAGCAACAGTGGACCGGGAAGTTCAACCCCCGCACCGCCGGCGTCGACGACTTTCTGCGGCTTTACCAGGCGGCCATGTGATATAATCAGACAGGGCGAACCCGGCCAAAAGCGCGCCGGCGTCGCCTGCCTGCCGTCCCACTCGCCACACGCCTGCATTGACCGAATATCACCATGCGCACTTCCGCCGCTTCGTTTGTTCTCCTGTCGCTGGCTGCCTGCTTCGCCGTCGGTTGTTCCCAGGGCGTTGATCTGTCCTCGCTCGATCCGGTTGCAACGGCCGCCGCCGAAGAACCGAAAACGCCCGCCGCAGAGACTCCCGCTCCGCAAAATCCCGCCCCGGCTGCAGTTGCGGCCGTTCCTGGCCCCTTGAACGCTTCGGCCAAATCCTGGCCCTTGTTCCGCGGCGGCTCGCTCGCCAACGGGGTGGCGCCGGGCGTGTTGCCGGAAAAGCTGGAATTGCTTTGGCGGTTTGAAGTCGAGAAAGGCGCTTTTGAAGGCACGGCGGCGATCGTCGACGGCGTGGCGTATATCGGCGACCTCGACGGCAAGGTGTACGCCCTGAGCATGGCGACCGGGGCGAAGCAGTGGGAATACAAAGTGGAAGACTTTGGCGGCTTCGCGGCGTCTCCCGCCGTGCGCGACGGCAACGTGTTTATCGGCGACATCGATGGCCGGTTCTTCTGCCTGGACGCGGCCAGCGGCAAGCTGAAATGGGCCTTCGCCGCCGAGGCCGAGATTGACGCCAGCGCGAACTTTTTCCAGGACAAAGTGATCGTCGGATCGCAGGACGCCAACCTGTATTGCCTGGAAGCGGCAACGGGCAAGCTGGTCTGGAAGTTCGCCATCGACGATCAGATTCGTTGCTCGCCGACGATCGTGGAAGACCGCGCCTTTGTGGCCGGCTGCGACTCGGAGTTCCACATCATCGACCTGGTCAAAGGGACCGAGGTCAACGCGGTCACCATCGATTCGCCGACTGGCGTCACCCCCGCCGTGCATGATCAGTATGTGTACTTCGGCACGGAAAGCGGCTCTTTCTTCTGCGTCGACTGGAAGAACGCCAAGGTCGAATGGACGTTCCAGGAAGATCGCGGCAGCCAGGCCTTTCGCAGCAGCGCCGCCATCTCCGACGGGCTGGTCATCGTCGGGGCCCGCAGCCGCAAGGTCTACGCCCTGGACAGCAAAACGGGCGAAATCAAATGGACGTTTGTCGCCAAGGGACGCATTGACAGCTCGCCAGTGGTTGTCGGCGACCGGGTGTTTGTCGGCGGGACGGACGGCCGGTTGTATGAGCTCGACAAAAAGACGGGCGAGAAACGCTGGGAGTTTGAATCGGGCGACGGCTTCACCGGCTCGCCAGCGGTTGCGGACGAGAAGCTTGTCATCGCCGACGACGGCGGCGTGGTCTACTGCTTCGGCAAGAAGTAACCGCGGGAACCACTCCTGCTTTGCGGTCTTTTGTCCTGGAGCTTCAGGTGCCGCGGTTTGCCCTGCTCAAACATGAAACGCCGGTCGGCTATCCCCGGCCGACGCATTGGGATCTGCTGCTGGAACAGGACGAGAGTCTGGCCGCCTGGGCGCTGGCTGCGGAACTGACTCCCGGCGTGGTCATCCCGGCTGAAGCCCTGGCGCCGCATCGGCTGGTTTACCTGGACTACGAAGGCCCCGTCAGCGGCGATCGCGGCGTAGTGTCAAGAGTTGACACTGGAGAGTATGCGATCCGCGAACAGGCGGAATCGCGCTGGCGGGTGGAACTGTACGGCGCCCTGCTGCGGGGAACGGTCGTGCTGCAGCAGGCGGCCGATCAGCGGTGGTCGGTTGCTTTCAAGATGGCCGCCGTTTGACTTAGCGATTGTCCCGTCGACGGGGCTTCGCTGATGCCGGCCAGGTAGAGCTCGCCATCACGCATCTCGATCTGTTCGATATGGATCTGCCGGCGGCTGAAGTCTTCGTGCTCGACCGGTACATGGACCAGGGCGACCGGATCGCCATCGATCTGCTCCCAGCGCAGGTCGATATCCGACTGCCGGGCGCGCTCCGTGATTTTGTCCAGCCAGTCCGTAATCGGCACCGGCAGCAGGCCGGCCCGCACGCCCAGGATGCGGACGGCGACCACGTTCGGTTCGTCGGTCAGCGACAACTGCAGCGACAGCGAGAGCACCGTCGACACGCGTTCGTCTTCATAGCGGCAGCCGATCATGGCGGCGGCGGGGCGGATCGCAATCCGCGGATCCGAGACGCCGGCGGGCAACACCGTGGGGAATTTTTCCGGCAGGTCCGAGGCCAGCCAGCCGTTGATCTGTTCGTCGGTGAAGATCGCCTCCCAGAGCCCTTCCCGGCGAAGGTCGTTCCGCAGATCCAGCACATGCTTCTCCAGCACGTCGCCTGCCGCCTCGTGGACTTCGGGCGTCGCCTGGAGCGCTTCGCGATAAAACTCGGGTTCATGCTGGGCGGCTTTGAATACGCCAAACACCAGGCACGCGCCGCCAATGCCAAGCAGTAAAATCAGGGCCAGTGCGTAGCGCAGGAATTTTTTCACGGCATGGCTCGCAATGTGGGAATCAATTTCCCGATAGTTTCGGGAATCAAACGTCTCCAGCAGGCATTCCAGGAAATGGCAGGGGAATCCTAGAAGTCGCCTTCAATGGAGTCAATGGAGGTTTCCCCCAGCTAGCAGCGGCAGCACGTTTTTTCCGGCGCCTTGGCTGATCCTGCCCGCCAAAAAGCTACCGGCGGGCAGGACAATCGGGCGATCCGCCTGGCGGATTGTCAATCTTTAATTTTAGAACTAATGCTGCGTCAAGGCAAAGAGTTCGGGTTCTTCCAATTAGCCGTTTTGGCGATAGCCACGGTTAACTAAAAGGAACAGCGGCTCACGCGAAAATGGCCAAACCTAAAATTGAAACTTGACGCACCACTAGTGCTGCGTCAATCTTCAATCTTAGAGTGAGCGATTTCGGCCGTGCTGCTGTGCTGCCAAAAAAACCGGGGGCTAGCGCCCGGCGGCTGATTTTGGTTACCTCGCTTCACCATCGCCCTCAGGGCGCCAGGGAAAAACGACTGAGGGGATGAACCCTCAATTCTTGCCTTGACGATCCGCTCAGCGCGTTCGCTTCAGTTCAAACTGCTTTCCTGACAGGGCCTCTTTGGCGAAGACGCCCCAGTACGGCGTGGGCGTGTAGCTCCAGTCGGAGATCAGCAAAGGGGTGGCGCCCGGGTGCAGGCACCAGCCGGTCCAGTTGAGCCGATGCTTCTGGATAAAGCCCAGCATGTCGGGCACCCAGGTGTAAGGATCCTCCTGGTCTTCCAGCGGGATGAAGTTCATCTTGTGGATGTCGGCGCCGACTTCCCCCAGAAAGATCGGGTGCTTCTCCGCCGTCGGCAGGACTTTCGCTTCCCAACCCGTATGCCAGTTGTACGTATGCCAGGAGTACATGATTCCGTTGCCGGTCGGATCTTTCAGGGCATGGCCGTTCACCACGCCCGACAGGTCGTTGCACCAGAACACGCCGCCGGCGATGACCACGTTTTTGGCGCCCGAACTGCGCACCGCGTCGACTAGTGCTTGCATGCCAATTGATTCGTAGCCCTGGTTCTTTTTCTTCTCTTCGTCGGTCAGGAAGGCCGACTCATCGGTTCCGCTTTTTTCGGAAACGAAGCCGCCGTTCCGCCACACTTCCCAGCTGATGCCGTGCGGCTCGTTGAACAGGTCAAACAGCACGGCCGGATGATCCTTGTACAGGCCGGCGAACTCTTTCCAGAAATCCGCATGCTCCTGCCGCGGGGCCCGAAAGCGGTGCAGGTCGATGACCACATAGGCGCCGCGGTTCGCGGCCAGCGTAATGATCTGGTCGAGCGTTTCGCGGTACTCTTTGCCGCCGTCGTTCTGATAGGGGCTCTCGCCGTACCAGAACGATTCCTTCATCGGCACGCGAACGCAGTTGGCCTTCCAATCGTCGATCGCGACCACGACCGACTTGATCGCCTGTTTGTCCTGCGGCAGGGTCTCCAGGCCGCCGGCGTTGACGCCCTGGAGCCAGACTTCTTTGCCGTTGGTATCGTGCAGGCGATTGCCGACGACTTTGAGTTCCAGCGGCCAGTTGGCGCGGTTCGGTTCTTCCGGCGCCACGTACCGGGCCTGGACTTCGGCGGCGCGCTTTTCGGCGGCGGCGAACAGCGGGGCCGGATCGGTCGGCTTGAGGACGAAGTCATCCAGATCGAGCGTACCGGCCTGCACCTGGAACAGGCTGGGCATCATCGCCAGGGTGAGGGCTCCTTCGGGAACCAGGAAGCTCTTGCTCTTTTCGACCCAGCCGTCGGTGTCCTTCTGGGTATACGGCGGCGACGGTTTCTGCCCCAGCTTTTTGCCGTCGACGCCCATGAATTCCAGCATGATCCGGGCGTCGAACCAGGGCATGGCGCCTTTTTTCAGGCCCGTCACGCGCTGTTTCCAGGACAGTTCCAGCGCGGCCGTTCCGGCGGGAATATCGAAGGTGCGGTAAACCATCACCAGCTTGCCGGGCGTGGGGGACTTCATGCGCAGGAAGTGGTTGTCGCCTTCGGTCTCCCAGCTGCCGGCGTCTTTGAGCTGGCCCCAGTGATCGGGCCAGCCGTCGGCTTTTTTGACGTCGGTTTCAAAATCGCCGTTGGAGATGAGCGACCCCTCAGCCTCCAGCGCGGCGGCTGCTTTGGCCTGACGCTGGCTGGCCTGGGCGGCGAGTTTCGCCTGTAAGGCAGCGGCGGCGACGGCGGCCGCTTCGCGCAGCGGGCCGCCAGGAATCGGCTTCAGGACGATGTCATCGAGATCGAAGCTGCCGGCGTTAACCTGGAACAGGCACGGCATGAACTTGAGCGTCCGGGCGCCTTCGGGAACGAGGAACTGCGTGCTCTTTTCCACCCAGCCGTCGGTATCCTTCCGGGAGGACGGCGCCCGGGGCGTCGGCGTTACTTTCTCCCGGGCGGGATCGAGGAACTCCATCAAAAAGCGGGCGTCGAACCAGGACTGCTTGCCGACCTGCAGGCCCGTGACCCGCTGGCGCCAGGTCATTTCAATCGCTTCCACGCCAGCGGGGATGCCGATCTCCTGGTACAGCATCACCATGGCGCCGGGGGCCGTACTCTGCAGGCGAAGAAAATGGTTGCCGTCTTCGACCTGCCAGGAGCCGCCTTCTTTCAGTCTGGCCCAGCCATCAGGCCATTGATCGGAGTCGGCGTCGATCTCCATGCCGCTGTTGGCGACGATCGACGGCGGAGCCGCGGCCGCACTGGCGATCAGCAGGAACGGACCCAGCAGGAACAGGGACATCGCCAAACATCGCTGTTGCGCGTGGAAAAATATCATGGAGCAGCCTCAAAAAAAGAAGGCGAAATTCGCGAATCGGAACGAGGGGAGAAGAGTTGCGACCCTTGGTGCGTCGCAACTCTGGTTTTACTCTGTCGGCGTTCCTGGCGGCAAGCATGCCCGCACGAGTGGGGGCCGCAGGGAAGCCGCCTAACGATCCAGCAGCGACTGCAGCCGTTCTTCCGGCGGCAGTTTGAAGTTGGGCCAGTCGGAGCAGCGCAGACGCACCACGCGGCCGGGGCGATAGCCGTCGAGCAGTTCGCGGAAGTGCAGCCGCAGCTGGATCCCGCTGCTGCCGGTCGGCGGGTCCTGGGCTTCGATCAACTCCACCAGCGAGCCATGCTTGGAGTCGTGATCGTGCCACCAGGTGCGGAGCGAAGGGGAACCGACCGCGACCTGGAAGCCCTGCTTCTTTTTCTCGCGAACCTCGTCGTACAGCGAGCCGTCCATGCCGGCGAACAGGGTGATGGCGACGATGCCTTCCCCGTTCTCTTCATGCTCCACATGGTCGACCCAGCCGGCCAGCCAGTGATGATGCTGGTATCGCAGGTGGGTCTGCCGCTGCCGCTCGGCCGCCCTGGCGATGCTTTCGTCGTCGATCCAGAGATCGGTGCAGAAGAAGCGTCCGTACTGCCAGTTGGGCGACCAGGAACGATTGACCTGGAACCGGGCGTCGGCGGGCAGGTCGGACCAGTCGGCGTCCTGACGTCCCTGCCACAACCGAGTAGAGCCATCGATATCCAGCACGCCAGGCTGGCCGTCGGGCGTCGTCACATGCAGCTGGCCCATTTCCTGGTCGACGCTGGTCAATTGCCACGA
Source organism: Lignipirellula cremea (assembly GCF_007751035.1). NCBI lineage: Bacteria > Pseudomonadati > Planctomycetota > Planctomycetia > Pirellulales > Pirellulaceae > Lignipirellula > Lignipirellula cremea. The sequence continues at coordinate 2,361,245 of NZ_CP036433.1, forward strand.
CTGCTTTTTGTCGCCATAAAAGCTGACATCGTCCGCCAGCGAAAGCGCGTAGGTTTCCGGAAGCAGGTAGCGGGCGCCCTGACCGGTCTCCGGCGGCGGCAGGGCGTTTTCGTTCTCTGGCGGCAGGGTGAAGAAGCCATGCAGCACGGTGCCGATCGGGATATCACGCAGCTCGGCCGGGGCGCCGTGGTAGCGGAGCGTGCCGTACGGCAGCAGCGCGAACTGATGCGAAGGCGCCCGATGATACCGGTCGCTGAGGCCGTCGCCGCCCAGTCGCAGAGCGCCGCGGCGGTTGATCGGATCAACAGACACCAACTCGCCGACCAGGTACTTGCCGGTCTGCGGCGGCGGGAAGACGCCCGGTTGCGGCACAAAGGCCTTCGGCTCCTGGCCAACCACGGCGCCCGTTGCACAGGCCAGGCAGACCATCGCCGTGAGCATCGCCGTGACCATCGCCATGAGCATCGCGCGACGGTTCCAGGGGAGCCAGGACAAGCGGCGGACCGATCGGCTTCGTCGTTCGAGGGACATCAATTCTCCAGCATTTTACCAAACGGGGGCAATGGATCAGGGCGTGCGGGACAGGGGCCAAGGCGACGTCAGCGTTTCTGGAACAAGTCGGACAGCACCAGGTTCCTGATGACGGCCTGCAGGCGATAGTCGTCCTGCTGGCTCGCCAGGGCGATGGCGCGAATCGCGGCCGCATCGTCGACCGTCATGGCGCGTCGCAGGGCGAAGGTGGCCAGGTTCTCGACGAACGCTTCGGCAAACCGATCCAGGTCGTCGGCCAGCAGCTGTTTGAATTCCGCCGGCCCCTGGAACGTTTCTCCGCTGGGGAGCATGCCGCTGGCGTTCACTGGCGGGTTCTCGCCGCGGCCGCTGATCGTTTGTTCGGTCTCGCGCCAGCGGCCAATTGCGTCGTAGTTGTCAAAGGCAAAGCCCAGCGGATCAATCTTGCGATGGCACGAAGCGCAACTGGCGTTGCTGGCGTGGGCTTCCAGCTGCATGCGGATGGTGGCCTTGGGCTGATTGGCGGGCGTCGTTTCCAGCGGCTCCACATTCGGCGGCGGCGGGGAAGGGGTGACGCCGTAGATGGCTTCCGACACCCACACGCCGCGATGGACAGGCCGATGCCGCGTGCCGTCGGAGGTCAACGACAGGATGGCCGCCTGTGTCAGCAAGCCGCCGCGATGATCGTCCGGGCGGAGGTTTGTTCGCTGGAAGCCGGCCGTTTCCGGGATGGGCATCTGGTAATGGCGGGCCAGCCGCGGGTTGAGGATCGTCCAGTCCGAGGTGAGAAACTCCCGCAGTGAGAGATTCTTCGTAAACACCTCGGCAAAAAAGCCGGTCGTTTCCAGACGCATGCTCTTTTCCAGCCAGGTGTCGTAGTCGGGATAGAGCTTCGCATCCGGCGGGAACATGCCCAGCTGATGCAGCTGCAGCCACTGCCGACAGAACGACTCGGTGAAACGGCCGCACTTGGGATCGGCCAGCATGCGGGTCAACTGCGCGTCGAGCACCTGGGGGTCATGCAGCCGGCCTTGCCGGGCGGCGGCGATCAGTTCGTCGTCGGGCAGGGAGCCCCAGAGGAAATACGACAGCCGCGAAGCCAGCTCCCAGTCGTTCACGCGGTCGCGTCGCTCTTGCTGGGAGCCCTCGACCAGGTAGAAGAAGTTGCTGGAAGTCAGCACGCCCGCCATCGCCGCCATCAGGGCCGAGTGGGGACTTTCGCCGGCTGCTTTTTCCTCGGCCAGGATTCGCAGATAGCGATCGATCTCCACGTCGGCGACGGGTCGTCGCCAGGCGCGTTCGGCAAAGCGGTGCAGGCAGTCGCGTGTTTCGACCAGATCGTCGAGCGATTCCGGCAGGAAGCTGGCCCGTTTCTGCAGGTCGGCCTCGTTGACCAGCGGCCCTTCCCATTCGATCGAATCGACAATCAGCAGCGGATACAGGGCGTTGCCGGCGTCGTCGGTCAGCTTGCGGGACCAGGGCAGCGAGAGCGAATGGTCCGTCGTACTGATGAAGAGCGAACCGACGTTGCCGCTAACGGTGTGGCCTTCGTTCAACGGGCCGGACGTATCGTTCAGCAGGTCCAGCGAATCGCCGCCGGATAACGGCAGTTCAAACGTGATGGTGACCGGTTCGTTCTCCGGCGCCAGGATGTCCTGGTCAAACACGGTCCGCTTCAGCCCCTGATGCCAGACGGCCAGATGCGGCGTGATGCCGCTGATCGAAGGTAACCCGCTCAGACGGACTTTGGCCCGATAGACGCCCGGTTCTTTCGCCGTGCGGCGCAGCGCCGGGATGCGTCGCTGGGGCCACACGACCCAGCGGACCGGCGCCGTGACGCCCAACTGGTCGAGCTGTTTCTGGTACGCTTTGGCGGCGGTCAATTCGGTCTGGATCTGCTTGACGGGACGCAGCGGATACGCCTGTGCCAGCACGGCTTCGGCGGCGGTGAAGTAGCGTTCCATATGCGACGGGGCCAGCGACAGCATGGAGCCCAGCCGCTCAAATCCATGCCAGCGGGGATCCTCGGAAAAGGCGCCCGGCAGGGTGACGTCGTAGTGCACGCCCAGCAGATCGTAAAGCGTATAGGCGTATTCTTCGCGGCTGAGCCGGTAGTGGGCGACCGGCCCGCGGTTGGCCATGCGGGCTGCTTCCCCTTCGTGGATGCGTGCGGTAATCCAGTCGACGGCCTTGCCGGTTTGCTCGGCCGCGGGCTGGGGTTCGTCTTCGGGCGGCATTTCGCCGGCGTGGATGCGGGTCATCACCTCGGACCAGCGCTGGGCGACCGTCAGATCGACAAAGTCCTGCGAGAGCGTATCCAGCCGGAACTGGCCCGCCTGTTTCTCGGCGTTGTGGCAACGCAGACAGTATGTCTGAAAGTACGGCTCCACGGCCTGTTCAAAGCTTTCGGTCGGCTCGGCGGCCAGCGCAGGCGTCGCCGCCAGCAACAGCAGGAACCAGGCGGTTCGTGTCATGCGATTCATACGGGCGTGATGGAGAGAAAGGAGCAAGGCGACAAGTCGCGGCAGGGCAGGCGAAAGGATTGGCTCAGAACGGATTAGCTCAGGTCGGGAAGATCTCGGCGGCGCCGCAATCAAGGCGGCGTGCTCTCACCGAGCGAACGACGACTATCCAGGATGAACTTTCGAGGAAACTTCCCGCCCATGGCGAACCACTCCTATTATGCACCAAATCCGGCGGTTGTCATGCCTGTCCCTTTGCTGGAAATGCGGCTGCGGGCCGGCGTCGCCGCCGGGGAGCGTGGGAGCGCGATGCATTTTTCGCCGCTCTTTATGATTGAACGGGGCGTCGGGCGCCGTCACAATGACGGACGCTCTTGTGGCATTTCCCCCGTTTAACACTGCTTTTGATTGGAGCCTTTTATTATGTTCACACTGTCCAGGCATTGGGGTTGCGCGCTGTCGCTCGCGGCCTGCCTTCTTGCTTCTCCGCTGGTCGCCCAGGAGAAAAAACCGGCCGCTCCGGCTAAACCGGGCCTGACCGCTGGCGATGTGGCTTATGGCGAGCACCCCAAGCAGGTGATCGATTTTTACCAGGCCGAATCGAAAGAGCCGACGCCAGTCGTGTTCTACATCCATGGCGGCGGCTGGCAGGGCGGCAGCAAGAATGGCTTTCGGGCCGAGGAGTTCCTGAAGAACGGCATTTCTGTCGTCTCGGTCGAGTACCGTTTCATTCAGGAAGCGAAACAGGATATGGTCGTGCCGCCCGTGAAAGCTCCCCTGCACGACGCCGCCCGGGCGTTGCAGTTTGTGCGCAGCAAGGCGAAGGAATGGAACCTGGACAAGGAACGGATCGGAGCGACGGGCGGATCGGCCGGCGCCTGCTCCAGCCTGTGGCTGGCTTTCCACGACGACCTGGCCGACCCCCAAAGCGACGACCCGGTCGCCCGGGAATCGACCCGCCTGCTGTGTGCGGCCGTCAACGGAGCGCAGACCAGCCTGGACCCGAAGCAGATGAAAGAGTGGATGCCCAACAGCCGCTACGGCGGCCATGCTTTTGGCCTGAACGCCGACGGCAAGCGCTCACAATTTGAGGTGTTTCTGGCGGAACGGGAAAACATCCTGCCCTGGATCAAAGAGTACTCGCCCTACGAACTGGTCACCAGCGACGACCCGCCGGTCGCCCTGTTTTACGGCGCGGCGCCTGAGATGGGAAAAGACCAGAAAGACCCGACCCACTCCGCCAACTTCGGCGTGGGCCTGCAGGAAAAATGCAAAACCGCCGGTGTGGATTGCGAACTGGTTTACCAGGGTGCTCCCGACGTGAAGCACGCTTCGGCGACCGCCTACCTGATCGACAAACTCAAAGGCCAAAAGTAAGCCTGACAGGAACGCACAAACGTCCTCTAATGGTGCGTCAAACTTCAATCTTAGAGTGAGCGATTTGGGCCGTGCTGCTGTGCTGCCAAAAAAACCGGGGGCTAGCGCCCGGCGGCTGATTGAGAGAAACCTGATTTTATGGTTTGACGCACCTCTAGCGCCGCCTGCCTCGATTGGCCGGCGGCGTTTTTTTCTGCTCGCGCCAGGAGACGTAAAAGAACATTTCCCCGGGGCGACGTTCGGCCGCAGACTTCAGGAAAGCGGAGCGACGTCGACCGAGACGGCCATGGTGTAGTCGCCGCCGCCCACAAACACACCCTGGATCGGACAGACGTCGCTGTAATCCCGACCCCAGGCGACCGTGATATGCTCTTCGCTGGGAATCGCATCGTTCGTCGGATCGTAGTCGACCCAGCCCGCTTCGCCGCAGTACAGCGACACCCACGCATGAGAGGCGTCCACGCCGACAAGCCGCTCTTTCCCTTCCGGCGGATGCGTGCGCAGGTAACCGCTGACATACCGGGCGGCCAGACCAATCGAACGCAGGCAGCCAATCTGCAGATGGGCGAAGTCCTGGCAAACGCCCCGCTTCAACTCAAAGACTTCCTCCACCGGCGTATCCACGCGCGTGGCTTTGGCGTCAAACTTGAAATCGGCGTGCACGCGTGCGGTCAGTTCGCGGGCCGCTTCCAGGATGGGGCGGTTCGGCGTGAATGACACCCGGGCGTAGGCCGCCAGGGCTTCGTTCCGGCGGACGTTGGGTGAATCAAACGAGAATTCAAACGCACGCAGGCAGACGGGCGGTTTGCGGAGGAGCGAGGCGGCGACCTCTTCCCAGCGGACCGACGTCGGCGGCAACGGCGGAGGAGGCGCCACTTCGACATGGCTGATGGCCGTAACCGTCAGCTGGCTGTGCGGCTGGTACACGGCAAAAAAATGGACCTTGTTCCCAAAGTAGTCGTCCCGCTCTTGCATGGCCGCCGGCGTGGGATTCACTACCAGCCGGCTTCGTCCGCAGGTTTGATGGGTCAGACTGCGCGGCGCCAGGTGCACTGCGTTATGGCAGACCGAAGCCTGGTAGGAATACGAGTACTGGGTTTTGTGGACGAGCTTGTATCGCATGGTCGGGAGCGTGTGCCCTGTGCCTGGTGGACGTCGGAATCCGTTCAGTTTCATTCTAACGGCCAGGACCGCCTTGCCTATCGGCAGCGGACGCGAATCGCCTTCCGGTGCTGGCAATGCCAGCAGGATGCTGCGTGTTTGGGAACGTGACGTGAAGACCGCATGAAGATCGTCCGGCGGTCGTGACAAGACGCTCTCTCCACGGAACGCCACGCCAAAACATTCACCGCGAAGGAACGCAAATCGGTTCCGGGGTTTTATCTTTCAGGGATTACGCAAGGCGCATGCACTGCTCAATCGCTCGCGTCAGCCGGGAGGGAATCGAGGTGTGGTATCAAATCGCGATTTCTTCGCTTGGCTGGGCGTTACTCGCATCGGCCGGCGTCTGTTCCGGATCCTTCTCCTCCTGACGCATCGACGTAAACTGGCGGCAGTTACTGCGGTTGGCGTAAATCCGCGCAGCATCGACGCCCGCGGAAGACCGTTGGCGGGAGGGTCGTTGGTGAAACACCGGGCCGGATCGCTTTTGACGTATGCGTACCCGCGACTGCCCTGCAGAGTTGGAATCTCGCCAGAAGAGTAGGAGTCAGGCCTGGCCGAATCAAGCGAATTCTACCGGAGGGACTGTCGGCGGCCTTTTTCTGTCGAGGTTTCCGCCGGATTCGTGCGACTTTAATCAAAATTGCTATTTGCCTCGATTTTTGATTCTTCTATAAGCGCTCCCTGGAAACCGCTTTCTTACGCCCAGTTTCGGGAGTGCGAAGATGCAACGGCGCTTAGCGATGGGATGCTTTTCGATCCTTGGTTTTTTGGCGATCGCCCTGACGGCGACCGGCCAGGAGATTGATTCTTCGTTCGTTCCGCGAACAGAGCTGGATCCTCCCTTGTTGCTGGAGCCGTTGCCGTTTCTGCGGCCGCTCCCATTGCTGCAGCCGCTGCTGGCTCCTCGTCTGGAGCCCACGATGGCGCCGAGCACTACCTGGACCGAGCTGGAAACGGCCGCATTCCCGAACCATCCTTTGCGGCTGGCTTCGCATGTCGAAGCGGCTCCCGCATCGCAGGCGACCGGAACGGACGAAGCCGATGACGGTTTCCGGACCCTCGGCGACGGCCCGGCTGACCGCCCCGCGGCGGATGCTGACGACGCCCCTGAAGACAACGTCCACGAAGACGGCGCTCCTGAAAACGGCGCTGCTGAAAACGGCGATCATGTAGACAACGGCCACGAAGAGAACGGCCCTCCTGCCCATGTTGTGCAGGACAAGGCCGATCCGCTGCCGCTGGCCCGACTGCACCACCTGCACCAGGCGGCCGATCATCTGGAAGCGGCGGGCCTGCCAAGCGAAGCCAAACTGGTGCGCCAACGTGCCATCCGTGAAGAACGCCGGGCCGACGAGATTCGCCTGGCCGCCAAGCTGGCGCAACTCTCCCGTTTGCAGGAAGAGATTGAGCAGTTGCGTGATCGGTTGGCCACCAACAACCAGTTGATGCTACGTTTTCAGCTGGTCTCGATTCCTGCCGAGCACTGGGAAACGGTGCAGAAAACGCTGAGCGAACGGGCGTCCTCTCACAAGAACGAGCAGGCGACCACGGTCATCGACAGCACGGAGCTGTCCGCGCTGGTCAAAGAATGGCTGCAGGCAAAGCAGGGGAAGCTGATCGCCGAACCCTCGGTGATCACGGTCGACAACCGTCCCGTCAGCTTCTTCAGCGGCGAACGCTATTTCACCCGAGATTCCAGCAATGGCCCGAAATCCCTGCGTGCGGAACAGGCCGGATTGGGCCTGGAGGCGCGGCCACGACTGCTCTCCAGCGGCGGCCTGGAACTGGAGGTCGCCATTGAGTGGAGCCAGCACAACCACCAGACGCAGCGAACTCAATTGATGCTCAAACATGCGGCTACCGGCCAGCTGAAAGCGGGCCAGTCGCTGGTCCTGCTGCTGCAGAATAAAGACGCCAGCGAACGTCCGGCCTTGCTGAGTGTCTCGCACGATCAGATCACCATCGACCCGCTGCTCCGCACGGCCGACTACTGGGCCGAGTAAAGTGGGCCGAGTAAAGCCGGATCGCGCCCGCCGAGGATCGTCCTGCCGTTTGCGGGACGATCCTGGTTCCCGCCGCCCTGCGTTTTAGACGCTGGCGGCGTACGCTTTGAGGTCGTCCTGCAGTTGCTGCAGGCGTTCGGCCATTTCTTCTTTCGCCACGTCCAGGTTGGCGAGCTGTTCGGCTGGCTCATAGGCGAACATATAGAACTTCACCTTCGGCTCCGTGCCGGAAGGCCGCACGGCGATGTAGTTGCCGGGCGTGGCGAAGTCCAGGATCACCATATCGCCCACGGGGCCGTCGAGCGTTTCCCGGTCCCCGCCCACATGCTGCAGCACGCTGTTCTTGTAATCGCGGACCGTGGCGACCTGCATGCCCCCGAGGGTGGCCGGCGGGTTATCGCGGAAGCTGGCCATCAGGGCCTGCATTTTGGCCATGCCGTCGGAGCCTTCCATCACCTGGTTGAGCAGTTGCTCGGCATGGTAACCGTGCTGCCAGTACAGGTCGTCGAGCTTTTCGTGCAGCGACTTGCCTGACGCTTTCACGCTGGCGGCCAGTTCGGCCATCAGCATACAGGCGACCGCGCCGTCTTTATCCCGGGCGTACTGTCCCACCAGGTAGCCATGCGATTCTTCGGTGCCGAGCAGGAACTTGTCGGGGCCGGCCTGGTCCATCACGTCGCCAATCCACTTGAAGCCGACCTGCAGGTTGCCGAGCGTGCGGACGTTATACGAGTCGGCGATGCGGCGGATCATTTCGGTGGTGACCAGCGTTTTGACGACATAATGCTCCGGCGTCAGCTGGCTGCGACGTTTCTCCAGGACGAAGTCGGTGAGCAGCGCGCCCAACTGGTTGCCGTTGAGCGACTTCCATTCCCCCTGCAGATCTTTACTGACGGGAGCGCAACAGCCCATCCGATCGCAATCGGGGTCAGTCGCCAGGATCAGCTCGGCGCCGGTCTCTTTGGCCCGTTCCACAATGGCGTCAAACACGCGCGGGTTCTCGGGGTTGGAAACATGGCCAGGCACGTTGGGGAAGTCGCCGTTCGGTTCGCGCTGCGGCCCGAAGACTTCCAGTTGTTCAAAGCCGACCGCTTCCAGCGCTGGCCGGACGCACGATTCGCCCACGCCATGCAGCGGGGAATAAATGATGCTGAGATCCCTCGGGCCGTCGAAGCTTTGGCCTTTGAGTTCGCGTAAAAAAGCCGCGTCGATTTCTTCGGTGCAAAGATGGATTTTTCCGCTGGCGACGGCTTCGTCGAAGTTAGCGACCGGGATTTCATCGACGCTTTCGACCCGGGCGATCACGGCCTTGTCGTGGGGCGGGACGAGCTGCCCGCCCGTCGACCAGTAAACCTTCACGGCGTTGTCGCTGGGCGGGTTATGGCTGGCGGTGACCATGACGCCGCAGGAGCAGTTTTTGAAGCGGACCAGGAACGACAGTTCCGGCGTGCTGCGGTAGTCGTCGAGGAAGTACACCTCAAAGCCGTTGGCGACCATCACGCCGGCGCACAGTTCGGCGAACTCCCGCGAACGATGGCGCGTATCATAAGCGATCGCGCACTTGAGGCCCTGCTCGCCCTGCGTTTCTTTCACATAGGCGGCCAGCCCTTGCGCGCTCTCACCGATGGTCCGGCGGTTGATCGTGTTAGAGCCGAACGGATACATCTTGCCGCGACGTCCGCCGGTGCCGAACGGAATCACGGTCCAGAAAGCGTCGTCGAGTGTTTGCCAGTCGGCTTCCTCGATATGCTGCGCGATCTCCGGGGCGTACTCCGCATAGCGGGATTCGGTCAGCCATTTATTAAGGTTCTCGGCCGCCGAGGCGGTCAGCTTTCCCGCGGCGACGGCGGCCTGTACGGCCTGTTGGGCAGCTGGCAAATCGAACGATGAGGCCGGTTTCGACATGGGTCCAAAATTCCTGCTCAATCGGAAAGTGGCAAACCGCGCCGCCCCACCCTCAGGCGCCGCATGAACAAACAGTGCAGGCGCCCCGGTATTCCACACGGGACCGCACAAACCAATGGCGATTCTATGTTTCTCCGGTCCGTCTGATCAATGGGACGCAAGGGCCAGGAACCGCCGTTCGGATTCAATTTCTCCTCCGCCCGCCCGGCAAGCAGCCGTCTTTTTGTTATCATCCCCCATACACGGGGCTCCCTTTTGGCCGAACTCTGTGCGGCAGGAAAACTCACTTTCGACCAGCATTTTGATTCACGGAGTACGAACATGGCGGAGCCAATTATCAGTGTGTCGGGTTTGCGGGGCGTGATTGGCGAAAGCCTGACCCCGCCCGGCGCCATGCGGTTTGTCGCAGCGTTTGTGGCGGAACTGCCGCCGGGCCCGATTGTGGTCACCCGCGACGGACGGGCCACCGGCAAGCTGCTGGCCAAAGCGATCCACTGCACGGTCGGCGCGCTGGGACGGGACGTGATCGACGCCGATACGGCCGCCACTCCGACGACCGGCGTCCTGGTGAAAAAATACGGCGCCGCCGGCGGCATTCAGATCTCGGCCAGCCACAACCCGCCGGAATACAACGGCATCAAGCTGTTCTCCGACGACGGCCGCGTGTTTACCGCCGTCAAAGGGGAAGCCGTGCTTGCCCGTTATCGCAACTCCCAGCCGGCCTGGTCCTCGCACGAAGCCTGGGGCGAATGTCGCCGCTGTGAAGACACCACGACCCAGCATCTGCAGCGAGTGCTGGAGCAGGTCGACGTCGAAGCGATCCGCCGCCAGGCGTTCCGCGTGCTGCTGGATTCCAACCATGGCGCCGGCAGCATCCTGGGCCGACGTCTGCTGGCGGAACTCGGCTGCCAGACGGTTTTCCTGGGCGACACGCCCGACGGCCAGTTCGCCCATCCGCCGGAGCCGACCGCGGAAAACCTGGCCGGCGTGCGCAGCGCCGTCGTCGAAGCGAGCGCCGCCGTTGGTTTTTGCCAGGACCCCGACGCCGATCGTCTGGCGCTGATCGATGAGCAGGGCCGTTACATTGGCGAAGAGTACACGCTGGCGTTATGCCTGGACCATGTGCTGCAGAGCCGGAAAGGGGCCGTCGTCGCCAACTGCGCCACCAGCCGCATGAACCAGGACATTACCGAGCAGCACGGTTCGACCTATTTCCGCTCCGCCGTCGGTGAAGCGAATGTGGCCGATCTGATGCAGGCCCAGCAGGCCGTGTTTGGCGGCGAAGGGAACGGCGGTCCGATCGATCCGCAAGTTGGCTACGTCCGCGACAGCTTTGTCGGTATGGCCTTCATTCTGGACGGCCTGGCCGCTCGCGGCGGGATGCTCTCCTCCTGGGCCGACGCCTTGCCGCGGTATGAAATCCATAAGACCAAAATTTCCCTGCCCCCGGAAAAGATCCCGGCCGGCCTGGCCGCCCTGCAGCAGCACTTTGCCGACGCCGAGGCCAGCCTGCTCGACGGCCTGCGTCTGGACTGGCCCGACCGCTGGTTGCTGGTCCGGGCCAGCAACACCGAACCGATCGTCCGCGCCATCGCCGAAGCCAAAACGCTGGCCGCCGCCGAAGAGCTGTGCGCCACGGCCGCCCAGGTGCTGTCGCAGGTGTAAGGCACGCGAACTATCGCGATCTTCGGCGAAGGCGAGAACCCGTCAAATAAGAGGATTCACCGCCGAGGGCGCCGAGGAAAAGGAGGGGGGCTGGTGCGTCCATGAGACCGCGCTCCAGCGATGCGAGCAGTTCAGAAGATTGAGTTCCCGGAATGAGTCCGCGTTGCGCCTTCTTCCCATCAACATCCGCCTGGTTGTCTTGTCTCCTTTCCTTCTTCTTCTCCGCGTTTCTCGGCGCCCTCGGCGGTGAATCCTTTTCGGAGAGGAGGCCGGCCCAAAGAAAAGAGGGCGGCTGCGTCCGGAGTCGACCCTCCCGGGCCGGGGCGTTATATTAGAAGGTTTGCAGATTCAGCGCCCGGATTGCCAGGGCTTCCTTTTCGTCGATAGCGCCACATGGCCAAATATATTGTGCGATACGGTTCGATGCGCCACCTGGGCGTGTTATCCACTCGCGGCAACGATCGTTTCCGACGGGGGTCGCAGGTAATCGCCCGGACGCAGCGGGGGCTGGAAGCGGGTGAAGTACTGTGCGACGCCACCGAAGAAGCCGTCAGCCAGCTCAGCGATACCTCCCCCGGCCAGATCCTGCGGGAGATGACCGAACAGGACACCAACGAGCAGGCCCATCTGCTGGCCCACACCCCCAAAACCCTGGCCGCCTGTCGCGAACATATCAAGCGACTGGGGCTGGACATGCAGCTGGTCGATGTCGAGCACCTGTTCGGCGGCGAGCGGATCGTGGTGTATTACCTGGCCGAACATCGGGTCGACTTTCGCGAGCTGGTGCGGTCCCTGGCTTCGGAGTTCCAGACGCGGATCGAAATGCGGCAGATCGGCGTGCGCGACGAAGCGAAACTGCTGGCCGATTATGGCGACTGCGGCAAGCCCGTCTGCTGCAATACGCACCTGTCGGCCATGCCGCCGGTCTCCATGAAAATGGCGAAGGTGCAAAAGGCGACGCTCGACCCGACCAAGATTTCGGGTCGATGCGGCCGCCTCAAATGCTGCCTGCGGTACGAGTACGATACGTATGAAGCGCTGCTCAAGCAGCTGCCGCCTGTCGGTTCCGACGTCGTCACGGCCGACGGCAGGGCGCGCGTGCTCAGCCAGGAGATCCTGGCCGAACAACTGCTCGTCTCGACCGAAGACAATCGTCGCATGCTGATCAACGCCAGCGATGTCCTGTCGGTGCTCAAACGCGGGTCGGGCAAAGGGAAACCTCGTTCGCGCGGACCCGAACGCGGCCGCAACGAGAACCGGGACAAACCGCCGCAAGAGGAAACGCAGGGCGCCGCCCAGGAGAAACCGCCGCAGGGCGACAGCCGTGAGAAACCGCCGCGGGGGGAAAAACGGAACGGACCGCCGCGAGGAGACAAGCGGGGCGGGGCGCCACGGGGAGATAAACAGGGCGGGCCGGCCAATGACGATCAACGTGACGGGACCGAGTCGAAGGCAGGCCCCGAAGCGCAGGACGGGCCAGTGGTAAAGGATACGTCAGCGCCAACGGAGGGACTGCAGGAGAACCCAGGCAGGCCAGAGGGGAATGGCGGACCTCCGCTGAGCCCAAGTCCGGAGAAGATCGAAGGCCCCGAAAAGAACAACGAAACGGAGTCGCAGGGCGGGCCCCCAGAGTCGACCGACTCCAAGGATCAAGAGTAAGATTTAGAGTAAGAATTGTGCGGTGACTGGGAGGGCGTTTTTGGCTCTCCTGTTTGGAAACCTTAGCGGATAAGTTCCTGGTTATGACGGAAGAACAACGGCCACTTTTCCAGCTTTTGCGGAAGGACCCGCGGTATACGCTCGATGCCTATCAGTTCGTGCGCGACGCTTTGTCGTACGCCCATGATGAACTGGACTGGGGCGATGAATCGGGAGGCGAACCGGAAGCGGCAATCGACGAAGACGACCAGGACGAAGAGCCGGTCGTCGAACGTCACCTGACCGGCCAGCAACTGTGCGAAGCCATTCGGCGCTATGCGATCGAACAATACGGCTACATGGCCAAAGTGGTGCTCAACAGCTGGGGCGTCGCCAAGACCGATGACTTTGGCGAGATCGTCTATAACCTGATTCGCATCAAGCTGATGAAAAAGTCGCCGGCCGACCGCCGCGAAGACTTCAACGGCCTGTACGATTTTGGCGAAGCGTTCGAACAGCACTTCGAAATCAAACTGCCCAAGTCCCCGTAGTCCGATCCCGGCAGCCGTCCCGGGTAGATCTCCCTCGCTGACCGCGTCCTCTCGCATGCGGCCCGACTCTATGTCTAAAACCAAAAAACGGCCGGCTCCTTCCCAGAAATCGGCCGATCCCGAATCGAGCGATCCGCCGCCGCTGCGGGCAAACCCCTTGCCGCGGAATCTGCCCCTGCTGATCCTGACGGCAAGCCTGTTCTTCGGCTTTCTGCTGTACCTGCTGATCGTCGCCATTAGCGCCGCCGGGCAGTAACGCCGCCACGCGCTCAGGGCGTTTGTTCCAGCAGCCAGTCTTCCAGGATGATCTGCTTCATCATGGGCGCCCTCAAAAGCGCGGTCCGGGCCGGCAACAGCGACTTGAGCCAGGGACGCCGCACAATGTTGGAGACGGCCCGCATGCCGATGCTCTTCTGCAGCTGTCCGGTCACGTTGTCGCTCAGTCGGTGATAGGTGGCCGGTATAATATTGGGCGACGGGCCCACATGCACGACCGTTTCGATCCCTTTCTCCAGAGTTTCCGCCACGGCGTCCCACAGTCGTTGCGGCTGGTCGGTCCAGCGATGCAAAATTTCTCGGGCGTTATAGTCGTTGTAGCTGAAGTCGCCCGTCACCAGCGAAAACACTGGCGGGGACGGCGCCGCAAAGCCGCCGCGGGCCGTATGCAGCATTTTCGCACAGCGATTCGGAATGTTCCGTTCCCAGGTAATGGGGGTATGCATGGGCGGCCAGCTGCCTTCGTTTTTGCGCAGGTACAAACGCTCGGTCACCTTCTCGTTGATCCGGCGGTTAAAGCGGTCCAGCGTATCGCGTTGTCCCATCAACAGCACGGAGTTCGGCGCCAGATAGGCCGAAATGCCCATCACGCCGTTTCCTTCAGCGTTGATGTGCAGGTACTGGCGATGCACCTCATCCAGCGGCAACTGATGCCCCCGGGCAAACAGCACCCCCAGAGTGACATCGTCGGCCAGGGCAATGCAGTCTTCCGACAACGCGAGCGGCGTGCGCAGCGCCTCTTCGCGATCCAGCGTGCCGCTGGCAATCAGGGCGGCCACTTCGCCCAGGCTGTACCCCATCGCCATCCGGGCCGATTGGTACTTCACGCCAAAGAACTGCTCTAACAGCTTCAGCTGCCCCAGGGCCGCGCCCACAATCAGGACAATGGCGTCGGCGTAATCGGCCAGCGTCGTTTCCCGCCGTTCGCGGACCCGCTCCACCAGCTTCAGATCACGCCCGACCCAGACGCTGTTGGCCTCCGAAAACTCCCGCAGTATGCGTTCCAGCACCGGCCCATAGGCCGCATGCTCCAGCAACTCGGGCGTGCGCCCCAGATTCAACGTGTTGTAACCGCGGAAGGCGAACGCCGTGGAACCCATCCCGTTTTTCATGGCCTGGGGCTTCATCGGCAAACCTTCCGAAAGAGAGACGGCAGCACAAACAACGGAAACACCCCAATCCCCCACCTGCTGGCGCCGACCGACAGGCATGCTCGGCGACACCTGCCTGGCATTGCCTGGTATCCGTGCAGGGGCCCGACTTGAGGCCAGCACCACTACCCTTCACCTGATACTACGGAATGAGCGACCGGCGTCGGGCGCTGGGCGGCAAGGAACCGACGCGCTGTCCCGGCAAAGCAAAGTCATGCTTCAGGGCCGCTTGGAATTCGGGGCTGAGTTGATAATAGTCGGTCGGCAGGTTCAATTCGAGCATCACGTCGTAAGTGGCCAGGTTGTCGCCGGAGCTGATCAGCGGACGTTGGGAAATCCGCAGCGCACTGGTGACCGTTCCGTTCCATTCAGAGACATACATGCCGGCCAGCAGCGACTTTTTCTGGCGCAGACCGTACGCCCTGGTAAGGCTATCCACCAGCCTTTGCGGATCGCCGGTGGTTCCCTGGAAGCTGACCCGTTTGACCTGTTGCTGATGGTCGAAATAATAGGTCAACGATCCGGCCACGTCGCTCGGCTGGGCGCCAGTCACCAGGGCGGTGCGCAGGCCTTGCATGCCCGGGGCGTCGAGCGCGGTCGTCACCCGTCCCCAGCGCTGCAGGATCCAGTTCGGCGTTACGTCGAAGCGAAACACTTCCAGGAAGTCGCTTGTCGGCGGGCCGGCCAACGGGGCGGTTGTGATCGAAGTCCCTAGCCGATTGACGGGCTCCAGTGTGGGCGGAGGCAGCGCGTCGATAGCTTCGTCTTCCATCAGTCCGGACAATCCGGTCAGGGTGGACGTTTGCTCTTCGTCCGCGGCGGGCTTTCCGCTTTGGAGCAGGTAGGGTCCGCCGCTCGCAGCGAGCAGGATCGGCAGGTACAGCAG
This sequence comes from Lignipirellula cremea, assembly GCF_007751035.1. Lineage (NCBI taxonomy): Bacteria > Pseudomonadati > Planctomycetota > Planctomycetia > Pirellulales > Pirellulaceae > Lignipirellula > Lignipirellula cremea. The sequence continues at coordinate 2,376,833 of NZ_CP036433.1, forward strand.
TTCTTTGCGCATGGTTTAGCCTCTCTCTCGATACCCCAGATATCGGCGCCGCGGCGGTCCTGGCTGGTCGAGAATGCGTCAGCCCTGCGTAATCGTTACCGTCGCTGCGATCGTTTCACCAGGCGCCAGCAGACGCAGGCCGCTGGCGATCCCGGCTTCGTGCAGGCGAAGCGGATCCGGCAGACAGGTCCACGGCTCCAGACAAATCGCTTCTCGATGCGGCGGCGTATAAACGACCAGATGCGGGAACTCCGGCCCCCAGGCAATCGAAACCTGCCGACCCGTCGTATCCAGCAAGCGACAGGTGGCTGTCTCGTCAAACCATTGCAGGCCCGTGAACCCCAGATCCAGGTCGATCTGCGAGAACCGCATGCCCAGATGCAGCGACAGAGCGTTTCCCAGCTCGCGGAATTCGCCCGTGGCGAACGGGCCTTCCATCTCCCAGGTCTGGGCGACCGGCAGTTGCACCCGGCAGGCAGCCGCGTCCTCGGGGCTGGCCGTCGCCGCCAGCCGGAAATAAGGATGCAGCCCCAGTCCCCAGGGCAACGGCCGGCAGTCGACGTTCTCGATTTCGACCACGATCGTGAGCGAAGCCGCGGTCAGGGCAAACCGGGCAACCAGGCGAAAGTCGGCCGGCCAGCAGGCGGCGCCGTCGGCCCCATCACGCGACAGCACAAATTCCGCCGACGCAGTGGTATCGGTGCGATCCAGCAATCGCCAGGGACGATCGTAGACGAACCCATGGATCGGTAGTTCGCCTGGGTCGGTCGTGACCGAAAACTCTTCCCCCTGCCAGACGATCCGGTTGCTCGCCAGGCGGCCGGGAAAGGGGAACAGCAGTGGGATGCCGCTATGGGCCGCTCCGCCCGCTCCCTGGGGAAAGCCAGGCTCCGACCAGAGCAGCTCCGTTGGCTGCTCCTGGTGCGGCAGTCGCAGGGAGAAGCAGTTGCAGCCGCGGTCCAGGGCGATCACGGCCGTGGCCCCGGAGACGGCTTCTGTCAGCGTGATCAGCGAATCGCTCATAAGTTGCCTGTCTGCCGCGGCGGGCGAACACGGATCGCCACAGGCGGGCGATCAGGCCTGCTGCATCAGTTCCTGGAACTGCTGGAACAGATAGCGGCTGTCGTGCGGGCCAGCCGACGCTTCCGGATGATACTGCACGCCGAACGCGGGAAACCGACGATGCCGCACGCCGGCGATTGTATCGTCGTTCAAATTGCGATGCGTGATTTCCAGATCGTCGGGCAGGGACGCTTCCTCGACGGCAAAGCCGTGGTTCTGCGAAGTAATTTCCACTTTCTGTGTAAGCACATTCAAGACCGGCTGGTTGGCGCCGCGATGACCGAACTTCAGCTTGAAGGTGCGCGCCCCGCAGGCCAGCGACAGCAGCTGATGGCCCAGGCAAATGCCGAAGACGGGTTTCTTTCCCAGCAGGCCGCGAATCGCTTCGATGGCGTAGCCCAGCGGCTCCGGGTCGCCAGGGCCGTTCGACAGGAACACGCCGTCGGGATTCTGCTGCAGGATGTCTTCGGTGCTGACCGAACCCGGCAGGATCGTCACGCGGAAACCTTCCTCGACCAGATGCCGGGCGATATTCAACTTCATGCCGTAATCAATCGCCACCACATGCGGACCGTCGGAACGCAAGTCGGGCATCGCATCGGTAATGAACGACCAGCGGCTCAAACGTTCGCCCCAGGCGGAGGCGCTGTCGGGCAGCACTTCCGACACCAGATCGCGACCCACCAGGCCCGAGGAAGCCTGGGCCTTGGCGACCAGACTGGCGTCGTCGAGATCGACCGTGGACAGAATCCCGCGCAGCGAACCTTGCGTGCGCAGGCGTCGCACCAGAGCGCGGGTATCAATGCCGGAAATACCGACGACGTTGTTGTCGGCAAGATAGTTGTGGAGATCCCCGTCGGACCGGAAGTTACTGCGGCGCCGGCTGTTTTCGCGGACCACAAAACCGGACAGGAAAGGACGCCTGCTTTCGACATCTTCGGGGTTGACCCCATAGTTGCCGATCATCGGGTAAGTCATGGTGACGATCTGCCCTCGATAACTGGGGTCGGTCAGAATTTCCTGGTAACCGGTCATCGAAGTGTTAAAGCAGACCTCTCCGGCGACTTCGCCGGCGGCGCCGAAGGCCTCTCCTGTAAAGACGGCTCCATCTTCCAGGGCAAGTTTAGCAGTTTGGCTCATGGATCGTCTGTTGGCTCAAGCGGAATGTAACGATTGTTTTACGCAGCAGTCCAACCTAAAGAATTGCGGTCGTTCTACCCGATACCTCTGTGTATGGCTGTGGGTCTTCTTTCAAACGACTCTGTCGTCTGATTGAACAGCCACCTGAGGGTCCTTGTTGCGGCGAGCAAGGGCCCTCTTTTTATTTCTTGATCCGGCAGTGCAGCCAGGACCAGGGTTTGCGGCAGAAGCCAGTTATTTACAGGGGCGAATTCCCTTTCCCGCCTGCGCCGCAGCGATGGAAAGGGATTCGCGAGGGTCGAAGACCTGCTGGGAATTTCCCCGGCAGGTCCCCAAGCACGTCGTGGCGCCAGGCGCCAAAGCAGGCAATTTCAACGTTTCTGGAGGGGTGAATCGGAAAGTTTTGCGGCATTTTTTTGGCGGAATTTTCGGCGACCGGATGCGGGGTTGCGTAAAATTCTTCCGATCAGCCAGGGCTGTTTTACGTGTTTTTTTCCTGGCGTTCCAGGCAGCGACTGATCTGGCGAACGGCTTGCCGCAAACGTTCTTCGTTTTCGACCAGGGCCATGCGGAGATAACCTTCCCCCGCAGAACCAAAACCGGCGCCCGGACTGACGGCGACGTCGCCATCTTCCAGCAGCATCATGGCAAAGTCCATGGTGCTCATGCGAGCCAGCCATTCCGGCGGAATCTTCGCCCAGACGAACATGCCGGCGCGGGGCGGATCGACCGACCAGCCAATTCGCCGCAGGCCCTCGACCAGCGTATTCCGGCGGCCCAGATAAATCTCGGACTGACGTTCGACATCGGCCTCGGTGTGGCGCAGGGCGACAATGGCGGCGATTTGAATCGCCTGGAACATGCCATAATCGTAGTAGCCTTTAATCACTCCCAGGTTGCGGATCATGTCGGCGTTGCCAGCGCAAAAACCGACTCGCCAGCCGGCCATGTTATAGCCTTTGCTCATGGTCGTGAATTCCACGCCGACTTCCGACGCGCCGGGCGCCGCCAGGAAACTGGGCGGCTTGTACCCTTCGAAAGCCACGTCCGCGTAGGCGAAGTCGCTGATCACCATAAACCCATACCGTTTGGCGAGTTTCACCACCTCGACATAGAACTCCGGATCGACGGTCACGGTCGACGGATTATGCGGGTAGTTGACGATCAGCAGCTTCGGCTTGGGGTACAAGTGCTGGCACGTGTACGCAATGTTCGACAGGAATTTGTCGCTCTCGGCGACTTCCAGCGCAATCACGTTCCCCGACGCCAGGGCGACGGCGTACATGTGCACGGGAAAATACGGAGCGGGCGTAATGGCCGTATCGCCCGGGCCCATCAGCGCCAGGCACATGTGGCTGAAGCCTTCCTTGGACCCCAGACAGACCATCAGCTCGTTCTCGGGGTCGAGCCGCACGCCGTATTTGGTCAGGTACTTGCTGGCCACCTCACGACGCAGGTTGAGGATACCATTGGACTTGCTGTAACCGTGGTTATTGGGGTCGCGCGCCGCCTCGACCAGTTTGTCAATAACGATCTCCGACGGCGGATCCGACGGATTTCCCATCCCCAGGTCGATCACATCGCTGCCGGCTCGTCGCTTTTTATAGAGCAGGTTGTTGATGCGACCGAACATGTACGGCGGCAATCGGGTCACACGCGCAGCAGGGACAACTTCAAAAGGCGGGTTGGGCGAGTGGTCGGAATCGTCCGCAGGGCCGGTAATGGTCGACGACATGAAAGTAAACCTTGAATTGTCTCCCTTCATTTCGCCATTCGGCCGACAATCGGCAAAGGGGTGCGGTCGCAGGGAGCAGAACGCAGGCTAAAAACGCCTACCCTCCAAGAATAACCGCCGTTTGCCAGATTGAAAACATGCCGCCGCGCGAGTTCTGGCGGCCAGCCGCCCAGATCGGGCCGGCGGGCCCATTTTCACGCAGACCGGGCGGCTGGTTTTTCCAAAAAGAAGGGCCGCATTCGGCGATAAACGGGCAGGACACCGCTTCGAACCGACAACAGGGTCCTTCCCCGCCGGACCGCGGAAGCGACGGCCGGGAAACTTCAGGGACTGACGCGCACCCAGTGCTCGCTGCTGGTCACCCGGCCAAAGCGATCCACATCCAGCTGCAGTTTGCCGCTGAAATCGCCCGACGACCGCACCCAGGGGGGGGAACGCCATTGCGACTGGGAAACCCCTTCAAAGGCGAACGTCCAGCGGCCGTTCTCGGCGCCCAGCAACTGGACGCGATCGACCTGCGTCGAAGTGACCTCGGACCAGGTGTGCTGCAGCCGCATGGCCTCTTCAATCGCTCCATAGGCATGCTGCTGGGCCTGCCAGGCGACCCAGCCCGCCTGGTCGACGTCCTTGAAGCCCGTCCAGAACGGGGCGTCATCCGCCAGCAGCAATCGCGTCAACAGCACCACTTGCGGATCAATCGGGGCCGCTTCGTGCACCGTCGGTTCAAAATAACTGCGATCTTCCGGGGCCGGATCTTTCACCCTCGCCACGGCATAAAAAACGGGCGGGCCAAAGCCCGTCTCCTGGCGCCGGGCGCAACGACACAGGGCCAGGTTCTGGCTGGCCACATTCACTACCTGGTCGCTCCCCTGGCGATAGTCAAGCGGTAACCGGGCCAGCGTTTCCGGCTCGATATACTGCGCGAAGGCGGCCTTTTCCACACGCTGCAAGCCGGTGGAGCCGACTGCCACGCCGCGCACCACGATAGACGCAAAGCACACATCTGCTGGCAGCGGCAGCTCGTTATTCAATCGCTGAATCGTCGCACTGCCGGGCTGTATGGCCGTCGCCCGGGTGCCAAGGAAATCGCCCCAGTGCTCCGCCGTGGTGCTGCCCATGTGGGGCGTGGCGATGGTAATCAGACGATCGATCTCGCCGCCGTATTCCACCTGGGGCAAGGCATTCTGCAGATAGACGCGGGCGGCCAGTCCGCCGGCGCTGTAGGCGACGACGCGAATCTTGTCGCAACCGCAGTACCGCCGCAGCTCGCGGACACAGGCGGCGAATTCCAGCGCCTTGTACGCCAGACCGTCGACATCCGCCGCGGCCGAGAACTCCATCGCAAACAGGTTCGCCTGTTGCGGATCGCCGTCAACGGCATACGTATCCAGTACTTTGGGCAACCTCACCCGGGCGCCGTCCGCACGAATCACCCCGCCAAATCGATAGCCCGACTCCTGCAAAGCGCCGATCATGCCCGTCCATTGCGAGCTTTTATCCGGCTGGTCGCACGCACCGAACGACAGCCCGGCCCCTTCCAGATTCACACGCATCCCAGGAGTCAGCAGCGTGACCGTCCGCAACGGGGCCGCCTCCGCCATCGCCGCCGGCAGGAGAGACAAACAGCCCAGCAGGAGTGTGGCGACAAACGAACGTCGGTGCATACGAATACCCGGGGCTCAAAGGAGAAGGAGCACCGCCCATTATTCGCGCATCACGATCCGCGAGCAATATGAAAATCTGGCCTGCAAGGACTGGAAACCGGCCCAAATCGCATGGGCCACGGCGGTTATGGCAATTGGGAATCGCACGGGCGCGGGCCGGTCAGTCGGCCGTTACCGGACAGCAGCGTATCCCTGCCCCTCTAGTTCCGCGTCATCGTTTCGTGCAGGTTGAGCAACGCCCGAGCGACCGTCGTCCAGGCGGCCAGCTCGCTCGCTGGCAGCTGCTCGTTGACCGGAGCCTGGCCGACCGCCGTCAGCTCCTTGGCCGCGGCCGACTCCTTCTGGTACGCTTGCCGCGATTGCTGCAGTAGCTCCAGTAGCAGGCGGCTTTCGGCCGGATCAGGCGGACGGGAGACGGCCTGCAGGAACGCAGCCTGCAGTCGCTCTTCGTCAGTCTGGCTGATTGTCCGTTCGTTGGCCGGTTGATCCTCGCCAAGCAAACGGGCGGCAAAGGCGCGGGCCGCTTCGACAAAAGTGGGATCGTTAAGCAGGGTGAGCGCCGCCAGCGGCGTATTCGACCGCGGCCGCTCGGCCACGCACTCCTCGCGACTGGGCGCATCAAACGCTTTCAGCATGGGATGCAGGAACTGACGCTGCCAGTGCATGTACACGCCCCGGCGCCATTGCTGGTCGTCGGTATCTGCGGAGTACGTCCGTTTGGGGAAATTCAAATGACGATAGTAACCTTCAGGCTGGTAAGGTTTCACGCTCCCGCCGCCATAGTCCAGCACCAGCAGACCGCTGATCGCCAGGGCGTTGTCGCGCACCATTTCGGCCGGCAACCGGAACGACGATTGCCGGGCAACCAGCCGGTTATAAGGGTCGCGGAGTCGCGCCGCAGGCGTGGCGACCGACGATTGCCGGTACGCCTGGCTCATCACCATCTGCTTGAGCAGACGCTTCACGTTCCAGCCGCTGCTATAAAACTCCACCGCCAGATAATCGAGCAGCTCCGCATGGACGGGCGGTTCTCCCTGTCCGCCAAAGTCGTCGAGGTTTTTCGACAGCCCCACGCCAAACAGCAGGTACCAGAACCGATTGGCGAACACCCTGGCCGTCAGACCACCAGCCTGGTCAGGGTTGGTGAGCCAGTTGGCCAGGTCCAGCCGCGTCGCACGACGGTCGCCCGTCTCCAGCGCTGGCAGGAACGCAGGCGTGGCAGGCGCGACCACCGGCCCGCTGTCATCGAGCCAGTCGCCCCGGGCCAGAATTCGCATCTCGCGCGGTTCGATCGCCACCGTGATCATCGTCAGCCGGGCGGACGCTTTCAGGGCGTCCAGCTCCGCCTGCCAGGCCTCTCGCTGCGCGTCGGTCGCAGCGGCATTCTGGAGCAGTTTTTCTAACTGCTGCACGCGGCGATGCTCAGCCGGGCCGAGCAGTTTAACTTCCGGGTCCCGACGGGTCGGAATGGCGTTGCCGCCGTTGCGAAAGTGTTTGGCCTCGTCGACATCGGCAAAGAACGCCGCCATCGAATAAAAATCGCGGGCCGTGTAGGGATCAAACTTGTGGTCATGGCACTGGGCGCAACCGAGCGTTCCGCCCAGCCAGACGGCCGACACATTCCGCACGCGATCAGCCGCATAAATGGCCAGGTATTCCTTCGGCTGCACGCCCCCTTCGTGCGAGGTCTGCAGCAAGCGGTTGTAGCCCGAGGCGACCAACTGATCGTTCCCCGGCGAATCCGTCAAATCGCCGGCCAGCTGTTCCCGCGTGAACTGGTCGAACGGCACGTTCTGGTTAAAGGCATCAATGCAGTAGTCGCGATACGGCGAAATGTTATGGTCCTGGTCGCCGTGATAGCCCACCGTGTCCGCGAACCGGACGAGGTCCAGCCAGTACATGGCCATCCTCTCGCCATACCGGGGCGAAGCCAGCAACCGATCGACCACCGACTCATAGGCTCCCTCGCTTTCGTCAGCCAGGAACGCCTTCACCTCCGCCGGCGTGGGCGGCAAGCCGTTCAGATCAAACGACAACCGCCGCAGCAGCGTCACCCGGTCGGCCTCCGGCGACGGTTCGATCCCTTCGGCTTCCATTCGGGCCAGCAGGAATTCGTCGATCGTGTTCCGCGGCCATGCGGTCTGCTTCACCGCCGGCGGCGTCTGTTTTTCAGGAGGGACGTAGGCCCAATGCGTTTCGTAGGGCGCGCCCTGTTCGATCCACTGGCGGATCAGGGCGAGTTGTTCCGGCAGTAGCTTCTTGCCCGAGTCAGGCGGCGGCATCCGCAGATCCTCGTCCTCACTGACCAGACGCTGCCAGACTTCGCTCTCGTCCAGGTTGCCCGGCGACAGACCATGCTCTTTGGCGGAGGCCGGCTGATCCAGCCGCAGATCGGCTTCCCGATGCGTGGCGTCAGGGCCATGACAGGAAAAGCAGTTGTCCGACAGAATCGGCCGGATATCGCGATTGAACGCCACCTTGTCCGCGGCGCTAGACGGGACGGCCGCCAGCAGCAGCAGTCCGATCGCGAGAGCAGGGGAAGTCTGCAGCATGGCCAAAAAACGATCCTCTCCAAACAAAGTCACAGCAGTAAGCCGGCAGGCGGGTCAGCAGGCAGGAAGAGGCCGCCAGCGACGTCCGTGGAATTCCCCAGCGGCCGCAGCATCCCTCGCCCCTCCATTACAACGCCCCTCCCGTCCAAATGCAACCGAAAGCAGGCAAGTGCGGGCATTCCCGCCTTGGCTGTTCGCAGGGGAACCGCCAGCCAGATTTCGCCGTTGCGGCAAGAGAAACCAGAGTAGACGCCCCGCAGCGGACGGCTCCGACATGCATCCGGACCAGGGACTCTTCGCCGCCAGGACGCTCGGTCTGCCATGATTTACACGCAGGTACTCTATGGAGGCGGGCCCAATGTTCGCAGCCCTGCCGACCGGCGGATTCGCGATCCCGCGGAGCGACAGGCACGGCGGCATGGCACGCAGAAAGAGAAGTGACAAGGGAGTAACCAATGACTACGATTAGTTTTCCACGAATTAGCTGCCTGCGTGTGAGGCCGCCAAGGCGCCTCCAGCAGTTGACAGGAGGAAACTTTCTGTCAACAAGCCAGCTATCAACAAGCCAGCTATCAACAGGCCACGCCGCAGATGGATACCGACCATGCCCGAGCAGTATTAAAAGCGCACTTGGGACTCTATCGGTCATTTCCCTATGCCGATCTCGTCAGGCGTATCGATCACTCGGAGACCGAAGAAATCTCTCGAGCACAAGGCGAATTCTGGCAAGTAGAAATTCAGTTTTTCTGGGACGATGTGCCTGGCAACAATATCCGTGTGATAGGGTCCATCGACGATGGAGGACCGACTGCATATATGCCCCTCTGTGAGAGCTTCATCAAGTCGCCGGAGGGGAGATTTATCGGTGAGTAGGCTGCGGCCTGACAATTCATTCCAGCCGAACCCGATTCGAGGGTCGGATTAATTCAAGCGCGATGCATTACCATGAACGCCATGACTGACGTCATCAGGTTTTATAGCGTCGCCGATGACTACGGCGAGTTCTCAAACTTCGCCGAGTACCCAATCACCATCAGGAAGCAGCGCTGGCCAACTTCGGAACACTATTTCCAATCGCAAAAGTTCAAAGACAAAAAAGACCAACAGGGAATCCGCCAAGGTGAATGTCATGCGCGAGGCCGTTCTCGCCAAGTTCACCCAGCACGAAGATTTACGGGAACTGCTTTTATCAACCGGCGATGCGAAAATCGTCGAACACACGGAAAACGACGATTACTGGGGCGACGGAGGTGATGGTCGCGGCAAGAACATGCTCGGTCGCGTGCTGATGGATGTTCGCCAGTCCCTGCGTGACGATGCATAAAAGGCGTATCGCCGGGGCGCGTCGATTCTTGGATGTCTGGAATGCAAAGCCTTTCGCCGCCCGATTGGACGACTGTACGATGGCAATCGAAACACGCGATCTCGAAACTCGATACTTCGATGTAGAGGGTGCTACATTGATTCGTATCCAACGTGTACGCGGTGAATTTGATGTGTACGACGGATTCCTGGAGACCTTGAACGCGAGCTTCTGGCTCGAATACTCCGATGATCGACGACCTGTCACGCATGCTGGAATCGGAACGTTGATCAAGGGCAATCAAATCGAGCCGGTCGGATTGGCAAAATATTTTGCCGACGCAAATGACTTGGGAAGCGTTATCGCTCGGGGGAAAAAGGGGGGGGGAAAAAGGGGGCCATCCATAAATTGTTGACAGCCTGACCTGATTTCGATAAATTCGAACCTCTTGGTCCCCTTTCCCCATTAATTGTGAGGCGTCCCGACATGGCCCGTACTCCGCGTCGTGAAGTGATTGACGAATCGACGGTTGGCGTGTTTCATTGCGTCAATCGCTGTGTGCGGCGGGCATTTCTCTGCGGGCAGGATCCGGTGTCGGGCCAGGATTTTGACCATCGCCGGGCGTGGATTCAGCGGCGGATGGAGTTCCTGGCCGGCGAGTTCGGCGTCGAGGTGCTCGGCTTTGCCGTGATGAGCAACCATCTGCATGTCATCCTGCGCACCCGGCCCGATGTGGTCGCCGAATGGTCCGACAACGACATCGCCCTCCGCTGGTGGAACCTGTTTCCGCTGCGCCGCGAACAAGACGGTTCGCCAGCCGAACCGACCGAAGCGGAACTCGGCATGCTGCTGTGCGACTCCAAGGTGCTGGCCGAACGGCGGCAGCGGTTGTCGAGCCTCTCTTGGTTCATGCGCTGCCTGGCCGAACCGATCGCCCGGCGGGCCAACAAGGAGGACGAATGCACCGGCCGCTTCTGGGAGGGCCGCTACAAATGCCAGCCGCTCCTTGATGAAGCGGCGCTGCTCGCCTGCAGCGTTTACGTTGATCTCAACCCCGTGCGAGCCGGCATCGCCGCCACGCCGGAGACGAGCCGTCATACATCGGGCTATGAGCGGATCGAGGCCCGTAAGGCGACGAGTGACACAGCTCGACACTCGAAGCGCTCAACCGACGACTGGCTCAGCCCGATCGAACTGGACGAACAGAGCGAACGCTCAACCGCCCCTCCCGCACGCCGGGCGTCGCACCGCGGCTATCTCTCGCTGGATCTCACGGCATACTTGAAACTGCTCGACTGGACCGGCCGGCAGATCCGTCGCGGGAAACGCGGCAGTATCCCTTCCGATCTGGCTCCGATTATGGAGCGGCTGCAGATCTCGTCCGACCTCTGGGTGGACACGGTGCAGAACTTCCGCAAGCTCTTCCACCGCGCCGCCGGCTCCCCTGCCACTCTCGCCGCCGAAGCGGCCCGCCAGGGGAAGCGCTGGCTGGCCGGGATGCAAACCGCCCGCGAATGTTTCGCTGGTTAGTTTGAGTTGGCGAAATCTTTTTTCTTCATGGCCCGAATGAAAGCGGATCGCTGTCCGCGCTGCCTTGCCGTCGGCCGTCGTGCAGCAGCCCCACCCTCGATTCTGCCGTGTTTCTGACGGCGTCATGCCGAAGGCAGTCAGGCGCCGGGGACCATTCCGTGGCGTCGCAAAACTCAGTTTCGTCTCTTTTGAGATCTTCCGGTGAAATGTGGGTGGCACCTTTTTGTTTGTCGTCAGGCGCCGGCGACCATTCCGTGGCGTCGCAAAACTCAGTTTCGTCTCTTTTGAGATCTTCCGGTAAAATGTGGGTGGCCCTATTTGTTTGTCGTCAGGCGCCGGCGACCATTCCGTGGCGTCGCAAAACTCAGTTTCGTCTCTTTTGAGATCTTCCGGTAAAATGTGGGTGGCCCTATTTGTGTCCGTGGGTGGCCCTATTTGGGTCCGGCCCTATTTGGGTCCGGCCCTATTTGGGTCCGGCCCTATTTGGGTCCGGCCCGAATGGCACAGTCGTTTTTCTTTCCGGGAAATCGGCGCGCAATTTGATTGTCGGCGGTTGGCGATTTTTGATAAAATGCGAACTGCCGTGAGGTTGTTCTTGCTATGCGGCCTTCCCGGCGCCATAATTTTGGAAGCCCTTCCTGGCTCGTCGTCGCAAACGAATCCAGGGAGGGCTTTTCTATGTCTGGTATAACCATTCGGCCGGCACAAAGCACCTTTAATTTCGGCGATTGTGTTACCGCCTTTCTCACCCAGCCGGGCTTGCCGTTCGCTTCGATTCTTGCCGCGGAACGTATTCGCCGCGTGTTTGCTCTGCACGGCGGGTTGTTCGGACGAATCTACTCCACCGCAATCGTGCTCTGGGCGTTTCTGGGCCAGGTCTTGCGCGACGGCAAAGAAGCCAGCTGCCAGTCCGCCGTGTCGCGAATCAGCAGCTACTTCCTGCTCACCCGTGGAGTCGGCGTCGATCCGGACACTCGCGACTATTGCCGCGCCCGGGCGAAACTGCCGGAAGCGGCGCTGCGGCAACTCGCGGGTGAAATCGCCAGCAACAGTGAGCAGGAAATCGACGCCAAATTCCTGTTCAAGAATCGCCACGCGAAACTGATCGACGGCTCGACGTTCACGATGGCCGACACGCGAGCGAACCAGGAGTCGTATCCGCAACACGCGTCGCAACAGCCGGGCATCGGCTTCCCGATCGCCCGCTTTGTGGTGGTCGTGTCGCTGGCGACCGCGTGCGTGATCGACGCCGCCATCGCCAAGTTTCAAGGGAAAGAAACAGGCGAAACGGCCTTGCTGCGGCAGTTGCTGCACTGCTTCGCCGCGGGCGACGTCGCCGTGGCCGACCGGTTCTATGGCAATTACTGGGTGGTCGCCTTCTTGACGCTGCAAGGCGTCGACGTCTGCTTTCGCAAACATCAAAAACGTCCTACGGATTTCCGACGCGGACGACGGATAGGATACAAAGATCATCTCATTACCTGGAGCCGCCCCGATCGTCCCGAATGGATGAGCGAAGAACTCTACGCGCAGATGCCATTAACGATCCGGTTGCGAGAAATTCAGTATGTCGTTGAGAGAGCCGGCAGAAAGCAGTCGCCCTTTGTCGTGATCACGACATTGTTCCAGGAGCAGGGCGAGCAGGAATTCACCTATGACGAGATCGCCGATTTCTACGGATTCCGCTGGCATGCGGAGCTCGATCTGCGATCGATCAAAACGCACATGAACCTGCGTCACTTGCGTTGCAAGACGCCGGCGATGGTGCATCGGCAGTTCTGGACGACGCTGATCGCTTACAACGCGATCCGGCTGACGGCCTGCTGTAGTGCGACGCTGTCTGGCGTACCTCCGCGCCGGATCAGCTTCGCCAGCACGTGTGAGTATGTGCTGGCCGGCTGGGATCTGCTGTCCGGCGTCGCCTCGATTCCGGCGCACGCCCTACTGCAGTACAGCGAGGAGCGGCTCATGCAAATTGCCCGCTGCCTGGTCGGCAACCGTCCCGGCCGATACGAACCCCGCGTGCTGAAAAAGCGTCAAACCAACGATGGCCTCATGGTCCAGCCAAGAGCCGTCCTGAAAGAACGACTCGCCCATGGCGATAACTCGTTTGAGACGAAGTGATTAGAAAAACGACTGTGCCATTCGCCGCTGGCCCCTTTCTAACGCAATCTAACTTCTGGGTGCCCCCTTTCTAACGCACTCTAACTTCTGGGTGGCCCCTTGCTAACTAATTAATTGGCTAATTCTTTGTCCGATTAACCCGAATCCGGCAAGGCTTGAGTGGGGCCTGTTAAAATAATACTGGTTTTTTGTCCGGTAAGCCTTGGATATTCGATACAGGTTTTGAGGGCCGGTGGGCCTTTTTAATCGAATCCATACAAGTCTATCGACAGCCCGCTTTTAGCCTGTCGAGCAGCGGGGATTTACCTATTTTTCGACTTTTGCGTCACAAAGCGATGGACAGCACGCCCTTACTACGGGGAACCTGTAATATCAGCATTTCCCCCACCTTATTTGGTGAGAGAGGGCAGGTCTCACCAGGTAGGGGGTGTTTTCATGGACGAAAGGCCGCCGTTGCTTATCGTCTACTTTCCCTTGATTGGTCAACGATGCGAGTTCTTAGAGGTCCTGTCCCCCATGCAACGCGAGTTGTGGCGGCGCGGCGAAGCCGCTGTTTACGCCCTGCAGCCGAGGCCGAGAGTCCGTGTTGTTTTCGCAGGCTTTGCCTGTCGCTCCTTTTTCTGTTCACGGCGACGTCAGGAGGTTTGTCGGCGTCCGCCGAGGAAATCCCTCAGCTGGGGCTTCTGCTGCGTTTCGACGCCGGTCAGGAGCTGGAAGTCGTCACGATTCCGCTGAGCGATGTGTCTCGGGCCGAAGGGCTCAAGGGGCTGGTCCTGTGGTCAGACCAGCATGTGGATCGCTGGAAGTTTCTGGACGGAAGTGCACTGGCTGCGGGTTTCGAGGAAGATGGCCGCTTCGGTCCCCTGCTGACCCAAGGGAGTCGTGGAGGGGCGGCCGACGCAGGTTCGGCGGCCGCACTGGGAACCGCGATGCTGGATCAGCTGATCGGCCAGACCGTGGTGCGCGGCGAAGGGTTCCTGACCCCAACTCACGGAGGCCATCATCTGCAGGGAGCGATTACCCTCCGTCGATTGCAGGAAAAGGAAGGCCCGCCGTTTCCGGCAGACCGTGTACGGCTGTTCCAGGACGGCAGACACCTGCTTGATATCCCGTTTCCGCAAGGCCGGCAGACGATTCGCTGGAGTGAAATTGCCTCTCTGCCGCCAGCCCTGCGGGCCGGGCTGGCTCCCGGCGTGTACACCCTGAGAGATAGCAGCGGCGGCAAAAACACGGAATTCACGATCGAAGATTCCGAGGAACGCAACTATGTGATGCAAATTCCCGATGCGCTCGCGGATCTTGCCGGGACGCGCGACAGTGCCTTGTATTTCACGGTCACTGCGGAGCATTTGCTGGCGAACAGGGATGTCGACGGCGTCCTGCGGCCTTACCTTGCCGATGTTCTGGATCTTGCGGAGGCAGTGCCGGAAGAACGGCGCGGTCAGCACCAGCGTTCGCTGGTCTCCGATCTGACAGCGCGGCTGGCCGGAAAAAAACTCTCCCTCCACGCCGGGAACGCTACAGGGATCCCAGAGATCGACCAGGTGCGGCAGCAGATTGCTCGCAGCCAATGGGCCGCCGCACGCACCGAACTGCAGTCACTGGTCCAGCGAGACGAGGTTGACGACAGAACACTCGGCCTGGCTTTTCTGTACCTGGCGGTGATCGAAGCGGAGGCCGCCGCCGAGCAGTCGTACGCGGATTCGGCGACGCAGTTGTTCGAAGAAGCTCTGCTCCACCTGCAGGATGCTCCGGCTTTCGATCGCTTCCGGGCGCATAACAACTTCGCCAACTTTTTGCTCGCGAAGGCCCAGGACCGTCTCTACAACCACGCATTCCAGGCGGCTTCCGGAGTAGAGAACCCGCTGCTGAAGTCTTTCCTGATGTGGCAGCAGGCGCGGGAACAGTACGAGGCGGCGCTCCGCCTGGAAGACGATCTGACTCCTGGCCAGACTTCGGCCACAAAAATCAATTACGCTCGGCTGTACGCTCTGTTGTCCGACCTGCTGAGGACCTTGCGAGGTTCCGAGGCTGGCGGCGGTTTCGCACAAGCCGAAGTGTTTGCTTCCACCCGCGCCGTCGACCTGGCGAACGCAGCGATGCAGGATTCGGGGTCGGATGAATTGACCCGGGCGGCCGGCTACGAACTTCTGGCCCATCTGCAGTTTCGTGCGGGCCGTTTTGAAGACGCCGCCGCACACACCCAGAAGGCGATCGCGCTGTACGGAACTGCGGGTTCGTTGCCAGGGCTGGAAAGCGCCCATCGAACGCTCGGAATGTGCAAGGTTCGCCAGGACGGCGCCGCCACGCAAAAGAACGATGACGCGCTGAACAGCCTGCTCATTTCGCAGCTCATTACCGAGGTGCTGCGTGATCGCGTTCAGGACGAATCCGAGGGGCAATCCAGGTCTGCCTTCTTTGCTCGTCGCGCCTGGGTTAGCGAACAGATTATCTCCCAGTACATTGCCCGGAAGCAGCCGCGTGAGGCATTGCGTTTTGCCGAGCTGGCGAAAGCGCGAGCCCTGCAGGATTTTCTGACCGCAGGACGCGTGCCGTCAGACTCGTCGGAACATGGCGACCCGCCGGATCTTGAAGACGTTCTCGCCAACTGGCCGGAAGGCACGGTCGCGCTAGAGTATTTCCTCGGCTCCGAAGCAGCCTGGGTCTTTGTTGTCAGCAACGCCGAAGTCCGTGTTTTTCCGTTGATCCGTTCTGGCGACAGCAAGCCGGTTCGCCCTCACCAGTTTGTCGCGGAACTGACGGATTTCCTCAGCGGGATGACATTCACCGCGCAGAACATGCTTCGCACCTATCAATCGCAGGGCGGGTTCGACCAAAGCTGGCAGCAGGATCTGCACCAGTTTTATCAAACACTGATTCCGGAAGCCGTACGCACCGAAGTTTCGCAGTGCGAGAATCTTGTGATCGTGCCGCACCATGTGCTGCATTATTTTCCGTTTGCGGCGATGGTGACCAGAACCGACCCCGACGCTGCCGAAGGATTTGCGACAGTCCTGCCGCATTTTCTGGTGGAAGACGGCATGTCCGTGAGCTACGAGCCGTCCTTGACCGCCTGGACCATGTTGCGTGAGAGTACCCGCCCCCAGATTCAAAACGTCAACGCCGTGGGGATCGCGCAGTTTGAAAACGCAACGCCGCTGCCCGGGGTGGACGAGGATCTGGCGAACCTCAAGGAGGCGTTCGGCGATCGACTCAAACAGCTGATCGAGCGCACCGGGGCGACGGAAACTCGTGTCGCGGAGTTGCTGGAACAGCCGGGCATGCTGTTTATCGCAACGCACGGAATGAATGTGGCCGACCAGCCGCTGGACAGCTTTCTGCTTTGTCACCGTGATGCGGATGCGGACGGCAGGCTGATGTCGGCTGAAATTTTCCGCCAGAAAGTGGGTTCGGATCTGGTGGTGATGAGCGCCTGTTTCTCGGGACTGGCGGAGCGTTCGCCCTTGCCCGGGGACGATATGTTCGGCCTGCAGCGTGCCTTCCTGCAGTCGGGCGCCTGTACGGTGGTGTCGGGACTGTGGGATGTGTACGACGGCACGGGCCCGCTGCTGATGAAGAGCTTTTTTCAGGAGCTGAATCGGGGACTCGCCACTCCCCAGGCGCTCAGTGAAGCCCAGCGGAAATTCATTGCAGAACGCAGGGCGGGCGGATCGCAGGAGTTATGGATCCATCCGTATTTCTGGGCCGTTTACACGTCCGCCGGAAGCGATCTGACACGCATAAAACCAAACTCCGTCTCCGTCCCTTCAGAACAGGAGTAGAAGCCATGAAATGTCTGGCGATGGTTGGGCTGGCGCCATTCCGGCAAAACCGGTTGTGCCAGACAGCGTAAGGGAAGCGCTCGACAGGCTGACGGCGACCTCGCGTTCCCATGAGTCGCCATGAGTTGTATGGCGGCGGAAGCGAGCCCTATGTCAGTGGGGATGAACTGGCGTCGCCGCCGTACAACGCTTCCCTCGTAGTCCTTGAATCTCGCAGTTCACAACTCCTGGCGCCCTTGATTTTTATCATGCCTGATAGAGGCGTCGTCCTGCAGGCAACGTTGACTTCCTTCCGGGGAGTTGAACTTACTAGAGTTTACCCGTTCGAAGAAAGTAGATGACCATGTTTCACCGATCACTCAACTACCTTGCAGCAGCTCTTCTCTGCTGCCCCGTCGTGGCATTGGCCGACGACGCCGAACCGCCGGCCGACGATGCGGTCTTTATCGAGACGGAGCCCGTCAGCACTCCGGATCTGGATGATCCGGCATTCTCCGCCCTGGTGAATCTTGAGCTGCTGGGAGCGGCCCTCGCCCAGGGCGACGCCGCAGCCGTGACCGATGTGGGGCTGCAGTTGGCCAACGCCGAACGCAGTCTGCTGAGATCCCACCCCAGCCTGAAGTCCTCTGCGGTGCTCGCCACGGCAAGCAGGCTCGCCACCAGTTCCGGCGACAAGGCGACGCTAGCGCGGCTTGCCAGGGCGGCTGATCTGCTCAACGACGAAACCCTGCAGAAAAACCTCGCTACGGCCATCGCGCTGGGCGGCGCCAGTCGTCGGATTGATCCGGCGCCCTCCTTGGCGGCGGACATCGATCCGCAGGTTTATGCGGGAATGCGAACGATTCTGGACCACCTGGAAATCGCCGAGAACGTGGGCGACCACGACGGTCTGGTCAGCCTGCTGGTGGACGTTGAGACCCTGGACGCCTCTCCCGAACTCAAAGCCTGGCTGAACCAGCGCATTGAAAAGGGACTCGCAAATGCCAGCCAGGCCGATCCGGACAACGCCAAAGCGATGTCCCTGCTGGCCGACGCCAGTCGCCCGATCGGCGGGTTCTCTTTCAGTCCTCCGCCGACCCCGTTCAAGATCCGTTCGCCGTTTGGGTCTCGCCCGGCGGAAACCCAAAGCAACCTGGGCGGCCCCTCGGGCCTGGTGCATCCCCAGCAGACCCGCATGCAGCGGATGGGATATAGCACCACCAACAACCATCGCCTGGATCAAAGCGGAAGAATGCAGATCGGCAACCAGACGGTGCAGGCGCGTCGAGCCCGCAACCCCGCTACCGGGCGCAGCGCCTGGGTGTATACCACGAAAAGTGGACACAAATTTGTCCGCCGAGATGGGGACAGCCGGACCTATGTGCGTTCGGGCAACTGATCGTTTTCCCTTTGCCAGCCAGGAACCTCCGGGGCGCGCTCGGGGCTGCGGCCAGGAGCGCCAGGCTGCCTGCTTCTTCTCAAGAATTCTCCCCTTTATCAAGGAACCTTTATCATGAGACATCTCCTCCTGTTAGGCCTGATGGCAGTCCTTTTGCCGTCGTTCGCGCTGGCGGAAGATTCCTCGCCGGACATTCAGCCATTTGATTTTTCGCAGTGGGACGATCCTGCCATGAATGGCATGGTGGACATCGGACTGCTGGCGGACGCCCTGGCGGAACGCGATGCCGCCTTGGTAACCGACGTCGCCTTGCAGCTTTCAAGGGCCGAGCGAATCCTGCTTCGCTCGCATCCGAAAATCACCTCGGAGCAGTTGTTCCGCACCGCCGCGACGATGGCGAGAAACGTTGGCGACAAACAGACGCTGGCTCGACTGCAAAAGGCGGCCGCCGCCACGGGCAACAAGGCGATGGCCTCGGAACTGGCGGCAGCCCAGGCCCTGGGCGGGGCCAGCCGTGCGGTCATTCCGGCTCCCGAAATCCCGGCAGACGTGAACCCGGACGATCTGGGGGAACTGCAGGAAATTCAGTTCCAGATCCAGTTGGCCGAGGACACCGGCGACAAGGAATCTCTCGCCGACCTGCGTGAAATTGTCGGCAAGAGCGAGCT
This sequence comes from Lignipirellula cremea, assembly GCF_007751035.1. Lineage (NCBI taxonomy): Bacteria > Pseudomonadati > Planctomycetota > Planctomycetia > Pirellulales > Pirellulaceae > Lignipirellula > Lignipirellula cremea. The sequence continues at coordinate 2,395,771 of NZ_CP036433.1, forward strand.
TTCTGCTGACATCACAGGCTGGCTCACCAAGATGATCGACCGCGCCGACAAAAGTGTGGGAGAAGGCACGGGCGAGCAAGGCCGCAGCCTGGTGTTGCTGACCGATGCCAGTCGTGGGTGGCCCTCGCCCAGCAACTACGATCCTTTTAACAGTAACAATCATTACGGCGGCCACATTAAAACGCCGGTCGGACTCCCGACTTATCGACGTGAGAACCAACAGTCCTGGAATCATCTGCCCAGTAACGTGAACCCGCCGAAGAATCCTTACCAGGGGCAATACTTTAACAGCGGCCCTCAAGGATTCAAAAAGTTCCAGGGTTCCGCCAGCCAGCAACGCGATGCGCGTTTTGGATACCAGAACGGCAGCCGGACCGGCGGCAAGAAACTTGGTACGTTCAATCTGGACGCCTATCGCCAACAACGACTGGGAGGATACTAATCCATGTCACGCCAGCGATCCTGTTTCCCTGTTTGTACCTGGCCAGCCATCCTATGCAGTGTTTTATTCTATGCAGGCGCGGCGTCAAATTCCTTGGGAGAGGATCGACTGGCCAATGGCGAGCAGCCGCGTTTTGCCCTGCTCGTCGGAGTCAGTCGCTACGAGCATCTGCGGGAACAACTGGACGGTTGCACCAACGATGTTCAGGCGATGAAGGAGATGCTGCAGTCGCGATTCGGGTTTCTGGAGTCGGATATCGTCACGTTGCTGGACGATCAGGCAACCGGAAACGCGATTCGCGAGCAGTGGCGGATTCTGCAGGAACGCGTGTCTGCCTCAGCGAAGGCAGGCCGCCAGCCGTTTGTCCTGTTTCATTTCAGCGGGCATGGATCCCAGGTGCTGGATCAGGCCCAGGGCGACCCTGATTGTGATGAACTTGACGGACTCGATGAAACTCTCGTGCCCTACGACGCCGTCAAGCAGGGAGGGGACCAGGATCTCCGCGACGATGAGGTCTATGCCTTTGTCGATGCAATCTGCCGCAACCAGCAGGCCAAACTCTGGCTGGTGCTTGACTGCTGTCATTCAGGCACCGGTGCTCGAGGAACGACGAAAATCCGACAACTTCATCGAGGCCATCTTCAGCCAGTTGTGCCCGACGGCCAGCGGAACGTGGAATCGCGGCGTCTGCCGCCTGGCTCCGTTTTCCTGTCGGCCTGCCGGGCGTCCGAGGTAGAACCCGAGTTCCAGGAAAACGGCAAAACCTACGGACTGATGACGCGGTTCCTGGTGGAGCTTCTCAACAAGGAGCCGAAGGTTTCCCGCATGACCTACGATCTGTTGCGGGAGTCGATTGTGACCCGCTATCGAAGTCATCGGTCAGTCGCCCAGGCTCCGACACCGACTCTGGAGTACGGCGACGCAGGGATTCTGCAGGAAAGCATCGTTGACGGAGTCGGACTGGATCGACGCCCGCTCTGGCCCGTCGACAACATCGACGGCGACCGCACGAAAGCGCTGATGAAAGCGGGAACCCTGCACGGGGTGACGCCCGGGTCGCTGTTCGAAATTTACGAATCCCCCGACCGTGTCCTGTGGGACGCGCCAGCCCAAGCCCCACAGAATGGCGAGTCGCTGGGGTGGCTGATTGTCGAAAAAGTCGACGGCAGTACGGCGACTTGCCGAGCGTTCACGTGGGATGGCGACAAACGCACTGAGACCGACCTGCCGGCCGACTTTCGTCGCGGATTCGCGGTCGAACGCTACCACGACAACGGCGACGAGGCCCTGCGGGTTCGCGTCGTTCAGGCGATCAGCCCCAGCGTCGATCGCCCGCTGAAGGAAACCAGCGCCGATGCGCCGGCCGTCGTTCGCCACGCCTTTCAGGCGGCAGTCAAGCCGGACGAATCGCCATGGCTGAAATGGGTGGACGAAGACTCCGCCTGCGACGTGGTGTTGCGAATCGACGGCCAGTACGCGGCGGTATTTCCTGCGACAGGAGTCGCCAGCGCGCCCTCCACGGCCCTGGACGAACGCGATCGCCTGGTGCCCGCGACGCTTGTCGGCGGCTGGGGTCCGCTTGACCTGCACAACCCGGAGCAGGCCGTAACCCAACTGCAGGATCTGCTGCGCCGGATCACGCGTGCGCGGAACCTGATCGCGATCGCTTCGCGGCAGCAGGCCGCTTCCACTTCGCTGGCGGGCGCGCAAAACCGTGTGCAGGCGGCTATCGAATTGTTGCGAGTTGAGGAGGTCGACGAACAGTTTATGGTGACAAAGTCGCACCGCTGGAAAACGGCGTCCACGGCAGGGAAAACTACGGGACAATACCTCATGCGCGACGGCGACGAATTTGCTTTTCGCGTCGTCAACCAGGAAACGTCCGGCAAGCCGATCTTTGTTACCGTGCTGCATGTCGACAGCAACATGGGCATCGACCAGATTCATCCCTGGCAAGCCGAAGCAGGCGCAGTCGCAGAAGGCGAACAAAAACTGGAAGCCGGCGCCTCGCTGCTGGTCCCCGGCTACTTCGTGTGCAACGGCGACGACGAGGCGCCCGTTTATGGGCCGCGCTGGGCCATTGTGCTGGCGACTCGCGAACCGAATCAATTCCACCTGCTGGCGCAACAGGGCTTGCCCGTTACCCGCGACGCCTCAAAGTCTCCTTTGGAATCGTTGCTGCTGGAACAGGTCGAATTCCGAACTCGCGGGGGGTTTAGTCGCCGTCGCAAGCCCATTCAATACGATACCTCCTGGGGCGCTGCCTCCGTGCAGTGGCTAGTCACGCCATGATTTTTTTCGGTTCACCCACAATGCGTTGCTCCGCCGGGGCTGTTGTCTTCGCCTGCCTGCTCTCGCTGGCGGGCCTGTCGTCGACTGCCGTCGCAAGCGAGAAAAAGGCAGCAGGCGCGCTGCTGGAAGAAGCAAAGTCGCTCACCGGGGAAGAGCAACTTGAGCAGGCGGAAAAGCTCTATCGCGACGCACTCAGGTTTCTCCCCCAGGATGCTGCAGAGGATGCAGCGCAGCGACGCACTGCGGTCGAAGGTCTGGCCGAAGTCCTGCGGCGTCGCGCCGTCGGCCTGATGAACCAGAACTTGCAGGGGCAGGCGGCTCCGGTCTGGCGCGAAGTCGTCAAGCTGCGCTCCGAAATCTGGGCGCCTGGACACTGGCAGGCTGGCAACGCCGAGCGCGCCGCCCAGGTCTGCGAAATCACCAGCCAGTTCACGGCCGAGCAAAAACGGGAAGCGGAGCCCTTGGGGGAACTATGGCAACAGCTGAATGAACATCGTCAGGCGAAACAGTTCGCCAAAGCGAAGGAAGATTGCCTCGCCATCCGGAAGCTCTACGAATTCTGCTATGGGAAAGAATTCTTCCTGGTGTCCGAGGCCGTTTTTCAGCTGGCCCAGGTGTATGAAGACCAGGGCGACGACACGGCAGCCGAATCTACTCACCGCCTTGCCCTGGAGATGCGTCGCAAGGCGATGGGGCTGCAGCATCCCAATACGGCCGTGAGTCTGTCGCGACTGGCCACGCTCGTCGCCAAACGCGGAGACGAGGCGAAAGCACGCGAACTCTTCCGCCAAAGTGCAGAGATCTATCAGCAATGCTACAGCGAACCGCGGGATGAAACGGCCTATGTTTTGCACGAAGCCGCACGGATGGCTCATGCGCTAGGCGACTATGACGAAGCTGCTCAGGCGTACGCAAAAAGCCGAGACGCCTACGAACATGTCAACGGAAAAAAGCATGCTTCGACGGCCTTGGCTGCCTTCAACCTGGGCATGTCCTGCGAAGCAGGCAGACAATACTCCCAGGCTAAATCGGCGTACCAGGAAACCCTGGCTACTCGTACGGAGATCCTGGGCGGCGATCACCCGGACACGCTGGCCAGCTTGAATGCGCTCGCCAAGGTGTGCCGCGAAATGGAGGACTACCCGGCGGCTCTGGCTCATTACCGTAAGGTTCTGGGAATCCGCCAGCGCGTCCATGGGGAAGAGCACGCGCTAACGGCCGAAAGTCTGGAGAACGCCGGAAATGTGTGCGTCGACAGGGAGGACTTTGTCACAGCAGAAAAGTACTTGCGAAAAAGCCTGGCCATTCGCACGAAACTTCTGGGCGAACAGCATGCGGATACCGCGTCCAGTCTGCATGCCCTGGGAAAGCTGTTCCGGCAAAAAGGGGACCGGGATCAGGCGACAGCCCACTTTATAAAAGCCCTGGAGATTCGCACCCGCGTTCTGCCCAAATTCCACGCCGACACAGCGGAAAGTCAGTACGAGCTGGCGATGATCCGGGACGACCAGGGTCGATACGCGGAGGCGTTGCTGCTTGCCCAGCAGAGTCTATGGGGAAGGGTGGCTGGTCTGGGAGACAAGCACCCCGCCGTCGCCGACACCTTCAACCTGCTGGCGACGCTCCATGAGAAGCAGGGGAGCCAATCGCTTGTCACCGCGCTTTATCTGCAGGCACTGGCCATCCGCCAGAAAGCGTTCGGCGAACAGCATGAGGATACCGCCACCAGTCTTTGCAATCTGGGACTGCACTATGCCTCATCAGGCAACCTGGAAGAGGCTGGCCCGCTACTGGAAAAGAGCCTGAAAATCCGCCTGCAGCTGTTCGGGTCTGATCATCCTGATACCGCCAATAGCTATAGCAACCTCGGTCTCTTTTATTACCTTTCGGAAGGCGACCTTCAAAAGGCCGAGTCGCTGTTTACAAAAGCTTTGGAAATTTTCCGAAAGGTCAACGGAGCCGAATCCCCTGAATACGCTACTTGCCTGAACAATCTGGGTTATTGCTCGTGGGTGCGGGGAAATACCCAACGTGGCGAAAAGCTCGTTCGGGACGCACTCGCAATCCGTTCCAAAGTTCTGGGGGAAGCACACCCCGACACCATCAGCACGGTCGTACTACTCGCGGGGAAACAGTTCGAAAACGGCGACTATCAACAGGCAGCCGCCAGCTACGAACGCTGTCTTCTGGCAGGTCGGCAACGCATGACGGAGGCAGCCGACTTCCAGTCAGAGCGGCAGCAACTACAACTCGCCCGGAAACAGAAAGACCACCTTTCGGTTCTGGTGTCGTTGGCGCTCACCCATCCTGAATTCCATGAATCCGCTTTCCGCGAGTTGCTGGAATGGAAGGGGTCCATTCTACTGCGTCAGCGGCAGATGCGCGTCTTCTCCACCGATCCCAAGGCGGCGCAGACCTTGGCAAAACTAAAAAAGAATGCGGCGGATCTGGCCGCAAGCCTGGAGGCTCCCGGGCTCAACCCAGATTCCGGATTGACCGGAGCGCAGATCATGTTTCTTTCAACGGAACGCGATCAGCTGGAAGCGGAGCTTGGTCGTTTGCGAAAGGCGCCTCCCGCCCAGGCAGAGGCCAGTTCCCTGGCGATGGTCGCAGCCGCGCAGCCCGCGGACTCCACCTTGCTGACCTACTTCAAATACATTCGCATACGTCGAACCGAGAACGCAGAGGACCGATTTCAAGCGGAGAACGCCCTGGCGGTGTTTGTGCTACGGCCGGGGGAGTCGCCCCAGCTGGTCGATCTGGGACCGATCTCTCCCATCGCCAATGCGATCGCAAAGTGGCGTCAATCCTTCGGCCAGACCACAAAAGCAGCCGCGGCGGCTCACACCCTGAAAGAAAAGATCTGGACGCCGATACAGAAATTTCTTGGCGATGACGATCTGGTCGTGATTTCGCCCGATGGAGAACTGGAAGAATTTCCCTTCGCGGTGTTGCCCGGAAAATTGCCTGATTCTTACCTGCTTGAAGATTATCGTATTGCCATTCTTCCGGTGCCCCAATTGTTGCCCGAGTTGGTTCGTCCGCCGACCGACAAGCCGAAACCGTCGCAACTGTTGCTGGTGGGCGGCTTGAACTACGACGCGGAACCAGCCAACGCAGCGTCAGTGGAGGTCGCATGGCGCCAGCCAGCGGACCAGGTGTTGCGCGGAGGCGGCGCCAGTTTTGCGTCGCTGCCAGGAACGGTCACGGAAATTGCAGAAATCGCTACTGTCTTCAAAAAACGGTTTACCTCGGAAGAGGAAAAGGTCGTGACGCTGACGGGTCTGGAAGCAGGAGAAAACCAGTTCTGCGAAGCGGCCGGACAATTCACCCATTTGCACCTTGCGACGCACGGCTACTTTGCTTCGGTGAATATATTAGAGCTTGCGGACGGCAGCCGCGGGGGAGCGGCCCTGTCATCGGGAGCGATGCAAGACCTCCTGGTGGATGACCTTCAGCCGGGACTGCACTCGGGACTCGCTTTCAGCGGAGCCAATCTGCCGGCGACAGGCGCCGACGATGGCATCCTGACGGCCGCCGACATCGCCGCCCTGCAGCTCGACGGCGTGGATCTGGTCGTGCTATCCGCATGCGAATCGGGCCTTGGCAAGGCCGCCGACGGCGAGGGGATGCTGGGCGTGCAAAGAGCCTTTCAGGTTGCTGGCGCCCGCACCACCATCGCCAGTCTTTGGCCGGTGGGAGACGTCGCCACGCAATTGCTGATGACGCGTTTCTATCACAACCTCTGGGAGAAAAAGATGAACAAGCTGGATGCCCTGCGCGAGGCGCAGCTGCACCTGCTCAATCATCCCGACGAAGTGCTGGACCACAAGGCGTTTCGCGGCGATCTCCGGGTGCGCGCTGCGACCAACGCGACCATCAAGTCGAGTCGCCTTTCCCCTCAATTCTGGGCGGCGTTCTGTTTGAGCGGCTCCTGGGAATGACCGTCTGTGTCGCAAGTCTCGGTTCCTGATCGCTTCGAAGCCATTCCTCAAATTGGAATTTCCCACCTGCCATGCCGACGCACGAAAGTTTCTAGTTTCAACCGACGGTTTGCTGGCCCAGCTACCGTGTGACTTTCACGCCAGGTCTTTTTCTTGTTCATCCCGGCGGTATCCATGTCCTCGCTCTACGACTCCTCCCAGGTCACGTCGATAAGAATCCGTCCCCTGATTCGTTACCTGGGCTTGCTGCTGGGAGTCGTCGTCGGGCTGCCTTCCTGGATCGGCTGGGTGTGGTTTCTCCTGAACCCAGCGGAAATGGTCAAAAACTGGGACGGCCTGGCCTTTGCCGTTGTCATCGGAGGGATCGCCTTGTTCGCCACGCGCGGCTGGGTGCGGATCGGCGGCAAATCAACAGAGCGTCTGATTCGGCTGCGAGGCTGGTGGAAAACAGTGTCGGTCGCCCCGCAAGATCTGGCTCGCATTCAGAAAGTCGTTTCCATGGGCTCCAACTCCCAGGGCTTCAATCGCCGCGAATATAACTACCATCTGGAGGACCATCGCGGCGAACCGCTGGGGGTCATCCCGGGTTCCCTGGAGATTTGTCCCGGCTGGGATAAATTCCTCCAGCATTTGCACAACGTCGCCGCAGCCTCCAGGCGTGGCCGTCCACACGACACGGAACCCGCACCCGGCCTGGCGGACAAACCGGTCGAAGAATGGACCAGCAAAGATTTCGAAGACTATGAAAGCTTGGACTGATCCGGGCACGGCCAGCGAACGCGATCATCGGCAGGAACCCTTGTATCACGGCCAAGGCGTTCCGCAAGCGACGACCCACGGGCGGTCGTTTTGCCCTAAGCGGGATGAATCAGCCACACAGAGGGGGTTTGAGTAGCACTGACGGGTAGTTCTCTCCGCAAAGCCTGGTAACTTTCGAATTGCAGCTGAAAGCCTTTGACACCCCCTAATTTGGGAGAGTATAGTAAACGAGACGGTGGACGATTTGAGCAAAGCAGGCGGCGGATGCAAATTTTCCCATTTTTCGTGTCACATGACTGCTATTAAGCCGCCATTGATTATGCCTCGAAATACAGAATTCAGTTTGACAGATTGGCCCACTCTGCTCGCGGTTGCTCGCAAAGGCGATTGCGGTGCGTTTAATGAGGTCTGGGTTCGCCTGCGCGACTATCTCCGCATGATAGCCGTTTGCAATTTGAATCCTGGCCTCCAGGCCAAGCTGGATGCGTCCGACATCGTCCAGGAGTCCCTTCTGGAAGCGCATCAAAACTTCCAGCAGTTCCGAGGGAACTCCGAAAACGAGCTGAAAGTCTGGCTCGCCAGATTGATGGAAAATAATCTGGTGGACGCAAGCCGCAAGTTTACCCAAACCCAGCAGCGCGATATCTCACGCGAGGTGTCGATGGAAGGGACCGGCAGCCAGGACCAGATTGCCAGCGTGCAGCCCACTCCCAGCAGCATCCTCCACCGTCGCGAGGTGGATCGGGAACTGGCGGATGCGATCGCCCGCTTGCCGGAGCGAAAACGGCGCCTGGTGGAATTACGGCACCGGCAATCTCTTAGTTTTTCCCAGATTGGGGAAGAATTAGGAATGACGTCGGCGGCGGCGCGGAAGATGTGGGAACGTACCATTCTTGAGTTAAGAAAGTATCTGGCTAGTTCCGATGCCCAATCCGCACCCACCTCCAGATGACTTCCGTGCGGAGGACCCCGATCAGCCGCTCGAAGACGATGCGGAGAACCTGCTAAGCGAATCTGAAGTTGTTCGGCGACTGGACCGATTGTGGCGCGATGATCCCTCGCCCCCGGCCTCGCCGCTGCCAAATTTAGACGGCAAGCAGATCGGGCGGTACTCGATCGAGCGAGTGATTGGGTATGGTGGATTCGGAGTCGTCTATAAGGCCCGCGACCACCAGCTACATCGCGACGTAGCGCTCAAAATTCCACGTCCTGAAGTTCTGCTGGACAGGGACAAAAGATACCGCTTTGAACTGGAAGCGCAGACAGCCGCGCGGCTGGATCATCCGGCGATCGTTCCCGTCTACGAAGCCGACGTCGACGGCACGCCTCCTTACCTGGCGTCGGCATACTGTCCGGGGTTGAATCTGGCGGAATGGCTGGGTTGGGAAGCGGTTCGTGTTGCCCCCCAGGAAGCCGTGGCGTTGATGGAAACGCTGGCTGACGCGATCCACTACGCGCACACGCAGGGCGTCATTCATCGCGACCTGAAACCCAGCAACATCATGCTGTCGCCGCTGGACAATAGGCATCCCGCTCCAGCGGCTCCCCTGGAGCATTCCTCCGCAGACGGCCCGAAACCTTTGGCGCTTTCCCAGTACCGCCCGCGGCTGACTGACTTTGGCCTGGCCCGGTTAACGCAGGCCGGGCTGGCGGACACGCGTTCCAGTATGATTCTGGGGACGCCGCTGTACATGTCGCCGGAACAAGCCGAATGTCAGCCTGATGACGTGGGACCAACGACGGACATTTTCGCCCTGGGCGCAATTTTGTATCACTTGCTGACGGGCGTTCCGCCCTTTGCCGCCGACAGCTATCCGGCGGTGCTCGCCAGACTGGGCGCCGATACGCCGGATCCCATTTACCTGTATCGCCCCGATGTGGACAAGGATCTGCAGACCATCTGCATGAAGTGCCTGCAAAAATCGCCCAAAGACCGCTATCAATCGGCAGTCGATCTGGCCGATGACCTGCGGCGGTATCAATCCGGCGATGCGATTGTCGCCAGGCCCGCCAATGCAATCCAACGACTGCAACGCTGGAGTGTGCATCGCGCCCGGGTGAGCAGCGCTTGTGCGGCGATCATTGTGATTTCGTGCGTCAAGATCTCGATCGCCTTCATCGGGCTGCTAATGATCTCCGTACTCGGCGAGGTGCCGCCGGAAAGCTCGGAATTTTCCGAAGTGCTGGCGGCCCATTTGCTGGTAACCACCCCGCTGGATCTGTTTCTGATATGGGCGGCGCAGCGACAATCCCGCAGGCGTTTGCCCGCCGCGTTATACTGGGTGGCGTTCGCGATCACCTATGGGTTCTGCCTGATGACCTTCTGCGCGGCCTGTCGCCTGGTTCCGTCGCCAGCGTGGTTCCAACGAATGCCGGGCGCTCGCACGCTGGTCTTTACCGCAATCAGCCTGCTGTTTGCCGCACAAACGATCGCCTGGTATCTGGCGGACTGGCCTAGAATTGATACACAGGGAAATGACCGTCGACGTCGCTGGACTAAACAGGCGATGTTGGCGCTGCCGGCAATTATGCTGGCTTGCATCATCGCCACGCTCGCCGCGCTCCCTGGCGCCATGCGGCCTGCCGGTCCGGAGGAATCAAGCCTGTTGGAACAGATCGACCCTCCAGCGAACCCGCAGGACGACTCCCGGGGCGCGGCGGTCGATCCGCGGCTCGTTGGGCCTTCATGATAGATTTTTCGTCGTCCAGGAAGGAAACTCACGCCATGACCACTCCCTGCGAAACTTCACTGGTCGGCCGGACGATCGACTGCTGGGAAACCGGCGGCGCCATTCCGGTGTTAGAGGTCCTGTTGCAAGGGATGTCGCAGGCGTCGGTTCGTGATCGAGCGGACGCCATTCTGGTCGATCAGAGTTTTCGCTGGCAACGCGGCGTTCCGATCCCGGCGGAGGAGTACCTGTCGCGCTGTCCTGAGATTGCCGCCGACTCGGAGCTGCGTCTGGATATTGTCTTTGGCGAGTTTCGCGCCCGGGCAGGCGAAGGCGGGGCGCTGCTGGAAGAGTTTCGCCAGCGTTTTCCCGACCTGGCGGACGCGCTAGTGGAACAGCAGCAAGTCAGCCAATGGCTTGATTCCGACGTCGCCGCGACGGAAACCATCATGACGATGCGAGACGCCGTCGAGACCCAGGTTCCGTTCGACCCCGCTCCGCTGCAGTTCGCGGACTTTGAGCTGCAGAAGCGCCTGGGACGCGGCGGCATGGGCGAGGTGCATCAGGCCCTCCAGCGGAGCTTGAACAAGCCGGTCGCGATCAAGATTCTGCGGAGACAGTTTGACGTTTCGCAGGAACTGGTCGACCGCTTTTTCCGCGAAGCACGCGCCGTTGCGTCGCTCAAGCACCCGCACATTGTCGGCGTGCATGGTGTCGGCCGTTGTCCCCAGGACGGCGGTTACTTTCAGGTGATGGATCTCATTGATGGCCCCACGCTGCAGGAGGAACTTGACGCGGGGCCGTACCCGTTCCAGGAGGCCGCTCAAATTGTCGCCGATGCCGCCGGCGCCCTGCAGCATGCTCACGACCGAGGCGTCATCCATCGCGATCTGAAGCCCACCAATGTGATGCGCGCCAGCGATGGTCGCGTCGTCGTCGTGGATTTCGGTTTGGCGAAATTGCTCCTCGAAAGCGGTCCGCAACTTTCCGGCGACGGCGCGGTGATCGGCACGCCCCACTATATGGCGCCGGAGCAGATTGATACCCGACGCGGAGCGATCGGACCGGCAACCGATGTTTACGGCCTGGGCGGGCTGCTCTGTTGCCTGCTGACAGGACGTCCGCCGGTGGAAGGCGCGTCGACCATGCAGGTGATGTCCGAAGTTTTGTCCGCACAGCCATCAAGCCGACCCTCGACCTGGCGCCGCGACATCCCGACGGCCTTGGACGCCCTCTGCGTCGACTGTTTAAAGAAAGATCCCACCCAGCGACCGGCCACGGCGGCCGAAGTTCAACAGCGACTCTTGAACTGGCTGGCAAATTCGCGAGGCGAGAAAACCCAGGAACCGATCGCTCGGCCCGTCGCTCGGCCCGTCGTTCCGACGGCGCGCCCCCGTGGAAGCTGGGTGATCGCCGGCGGAATCGGGCTGCTCCTGCTGCTGGCGGCTGGCCTGTTCCTTTCTGGAACTTTCTCGCCGACCCGGGATCAGGGCGCCCTGACCGCAGATGCTTCGCCCGCCGAGAAGTCGCTGGCCACAGAGACGCTGCCGGACAAGGCCTGGCTGGCCGACCTGCCTGCCGGCGATGTCACGGTCGACTGGCGGGTGGAAGTGTTTCCGGCGGGCAGCGCCGGGAAGTCCGAACCGCTCACCGGCTCCATCGGGAACGACGACCGGCTGCGACTGCAGATCAAACTGAGTGAACCTCGTTACGTTTACGCCTACTGGATCGGCAGTGACGGCTCCGCGAGCTTGCTCAATCGAGAGGAAAATCCCACGGCGCCCGTCACGGAACTTTCCCTGCCCGCCGGCTCCGGCGATGCATTTCCCGTGCAAGGACCGGCCGGAACCGAGGTCTGCCTGGTGGTGCTTCGCCGCACTCCTCTGACGGATCCCACCCGCCTGGAGCCGTTGCTGGCGTTAGCGGAACCGCTGCCGCCGCTGGACCTGCAAGTTCCGCTGGCCGATGGTTTGCCGTTACCCCACGTCGACCCTCGCCTGGCGCAGCTCAGCGGCCCAACGCGGACCCTGGGTCCCGCCGAGCCGTTACTCGCCGGCAAGGCAGGCGCAGCGATCGCCCAATGGAAACTTGGCTGGCCCAGGGACGCAGGAAGCCTTCACTATCTGGCGATTCCCCATCGTGTACAATAGCACGATCAGACCCGGGCTTTTTTCCATTCGTCAGGCATCAGATTATCAGTGATTCGAGATGCCTGAAGATTTTCTTCAATTGATGGAAAAAGTTCGCAGCGGCGACAAAGACGCGACGGCCCGTCTGATCGAAAACTACGGCGCTACCATTCGTCGCGCCATTCGACTCCACTTGCTGGATACGCGACTTCGCCGAGTCATCGGAGAAAGCGACATCTTCCAGTCGGTTATCTCACGGTTTTTGTTTGAACTCTGGGCGGGCCGGTATGAGTTTGACGGCCCAGAAAAGCTGGCGGCGCTGTTGAAGAAGATGGCGGTCGCCCGCGTCACCGACGCCGCCAGACACTACACAGCCCAGCGCCGGGATGTTCGACGAAACGACGCTCTACCCGTAGAAGAAAACGTCGCTTCGCCGCGGCCTGAGGCAACGCCCAGTCAAATCGTGGCCAATCGGGAGCTACTCGACGAAGCCATGAGGCTGCTCTCAGAACGCGAGCGAAGAATCCTCGAAATGCGACAGAACCGCGCCGCCTGGGAAGAGATTTCCGAAGAGTTCGGCAAATCCCCCGACGCGATTCGGAAAGAATTTGAAAGGGCGATCGCACGTGTCGCCGATCAGCTCTACCGGCAAGAGCCCTGACAACCGCCGCTTCCGGTCAACAGATACGGCAATGCCCTCCATGGCAAAATTCATCGGACTGCGGTAAAGGGTCAGCCGCCAGCGGAACGAGAAGCTCTTAACTGACGGAAGTCGCCGGTCAGTCGTTTTGCGAACCAGCCGGCGCAGAAAGTCGACTTTCGCTCCGCGAAAGTACGCGTCCTTTCACGGAGTGAAAGGGCGCTGTCCGGCGTCTGTCCTTGCTTGAAACGACGAATCAGGATCTGCCAGTTATTCCTTTCACGGTCCCGCGACGGCTGGCCTGATGCGGATTGCGGATTGCAGGTCGTATCGCGTGTCCGCCGGCTTATTCAGCTGTTGTGGGCGTAGGTTTGCCGTCAGGAACGGCGCCGCCGCTCGCACGGGCGATCGCTTGTCGGCGTTGTTCGGCGACCAGGGTCTGCAGCATGGCGAGCGACAATCGCTCTCCGTCCGCCAGCCGGTCAAACAGGTCGGCGTACGGGAGGGTCTGGTACCGCAGGCCATATTGGTCGCTGGTCCACAGGTAGCCGATGTTCTTCGCCTGGGCTTTCAGCAGCGCCGACTGCTCCCGTCCGAACTGGCTGCGGCAGGACTCGGCGAAGATCAGCGGGAACTGCTGGCCCCGCTCGCCAGCGGCCAGCAGCGTCGCCACATAGTCTTCTTTCTTCGTACCCCGAAAACCGGCGACCGGCTCGTTAATGTCCAGGGTGTTGTCAGACATGGGTTCGAGTGTGCCGGTCTTGCCGAGGGTCATATCCTTATCCAGAAACGGCGCATTCTTGAAGGGATCGAGCGTGCCGGACTTGCCGAGGGTATCCATCTTATCCAGAAACGGCTCGGTCTTGAAAGGATCGAGGACGCCGTGTTCGACGGGCTCGAACCCCTCGAATCCCTGGCGGGGATCGCGGGACTTGGCCGTGGCGATTTGCTCGGCGGAGGCGGTCGCTTCCAGCGGTTCGCCGGTCGCCGTCAGGCCGAACTTTGCCAGCGGGCCGACCAGCAGATGCTGCGGAGTCGCGAACAATTCTGATCGGGCGGCGTCGTCCAGCCGGGACAGAATGATCGGATGGTTCTGCAGGCCGCGAAGCAATTCTACGGCGGCCGGCTGGTCGCCTGTCTGCAGCGGCTGCTCGGCGTCGGCAGCGTACAGGGCGCCGTCGCGCAGTTCGATCTGCGTCTTGTCCTGCGTTTGCACTGGACGCCCCATCAGATCCACCAGCAGCAGTTTCTCTCCGGCAGCCGCCAGCCGCAGCGGCCCCAGGCCGTCCGCCCGTAATTCGCCGCCGTTTTCAAATACGCCCTGTTCCCCGGCCAGCAGGATCGGTTTACCGTCGGCGTCGGTCAGCGGGGTCGCCTGTTCTTTGAACTTCGCCAGACGCTCGGCGGCGTTCGCCTCCAGCAAGCCGATCAACTTGCTCTGTTCGAACTGCGTGGTGTCGACCGCAATCCGCGTGGTGAGGATAAAATCCGGGCTGCCGTGCGATTTGGTCACCAGCACGATCTCAAACTGCTCGGGCGGAAACTGTTCGCCGATCGCTTTCAGTACGGCGTCCAGCACTTGCGGATCCGCCAGCGGCCATGCCTGCAGGATGCCGTCTTCGGAAGCGGGAAGCGGAATCTCCGCTTGACGGAATTCCTTCCCCGCCGCCGCCAGTTCCATCTTCCCCTGTCGGGCCAGCGTGTTATTGATCAACACCACGGCCGGCTGAATCGCAACGGGCAACGCCGCTCGTGCGGCCCGGATGTCGGCCATCTCCTGCTCGACGGCCGCCGAAAACAGCGTTACATCCTGCTCGACTTTATCCGCCAGCACGGCCACTTCGGGATGGGTCGATGATCGCAACCAATCGCCCAGCGTTTGGAGGTTCTTCGCCCCTTCGCCTTCGACGGACGAATCATTGGCGTAATAGACCAGCACCTGCTGCCGGGACGGATCGCCTTCTCCTGCGCCCAGGACCAGCGGCGCGTTCAAGTCGCGACTGGGGCCGCCCAGCTTCGCCAACGGATCCGGTTTCGGCTCCGTTTCCGGCAAGGCTTCTTTCTGGACCGTACCTTGCGGCGGGACCGTTCTTTCCTTCTCTTCTGTCGCCTTGGCAGTGTCCGCCGGCGTTTGGGCGGCAGGTTTTGCACAGCCGACGACTCCGACAGCGGTAACCAGTAAACAGACGGGTAACAGCCATAAACGGGCGTTCCACATGGGTACTCTCCTGAAAACGAACTATCAAAAAGGCGATTTGAGATCGCCGGCGAGAGCGAACTCCTCTCGCTAATGAATCGCATCTGCCTGGCGAATCGGACACATTTTTGCCGAATCGCTTCCGCCGTTCCTCCTATCGCCGCTGGATCCCGCCGCGGCAGGCGGGCCGTTACACCGCGTCGGTCGCGAGAATTCGCAAGACGAAGAGGCCCACGGCCGCCAAGGCGCCCTGGAAGAGGAAGGTGGTCCCCCTTAGCGAGGCTGCTTTTTTCCCAGTCGTCAGCCGGCCTTACTTGCCTGGTGTCGCCTGCTTCGCCGCGGACTGTTGTTCGGCCAGGGTAGCCAGATAGGCCGCTTCTCTTTCAGCGATGTACGCCTGGTATCCTTTGGGATCATGGAACAGGTTTTCCTTGCGGGTCTGCATCTGTTCGTATTTGGCGTGCATGCCGTAGTAGTTGCCGTGAGCGCCGAGAAAAATATCGCACGGCAGCTTCTTCAGCACTGCGAACGTGCGGGCAAAATCCTGGGCAATCTCCGGATAGTCCTGGTTGCCGACCAGTTGATAGCCGGCATTGACGTTCGGGCTGCCAACCACCACCACGTTGACCTTTTTGTCGCCGTCGGTCGTCGACCACGCCCAGGTGGTGCAGCCTGCGGTGTGGCCGGGGGTTCGATGGGCCGTCAGAGTGACGCCGCCCAGCTTGACCTGGTCGCCGTCGCTCAGCACGCGGTCGACCTTGCAGGGAGTCCACCGAGCGTCGCCGTAAAAGTACTGCCCCAGCCCGCCGCCAGCGATCACCGCATGATCGCCCCGCATGGCGTAGACCTTGGCGCCGGTCAGTTTCTGCAGCCGCGCATGGCCGGCCACATGATCCGAATGGGCATGGCTCTCGAGCAGAATTTTGACGTCGCTCATTTTGAAGCCAAGCGACTCGACCGACGCCTGGATCAGCGGGACGGTTTCCTCAAAGCCGCTATTAATCAAAATGTGCCCGTCGGGCGTGGTAATCAAATAGATGGCCAAAGCATCGGAGCCAACATAGTAAACCTGATCCACCACGCGATGCGCGGGGAACGCCTTCTCTTCAGCTCCCGCGGCCAGCGGGGCGGCGCAGACCAGCCCTAAAAACAGTAACGCCTTGCCAATACTTCGCATCATGAAGATCCCCTTACGGCGGCAGAATTTTCTGTTATTCAAAAGCTCCGATTCTAACAGCCCGTGATCCACCAGGGGCGAAAAACGGAGGGAAACTGGCCGTGCCAGGGAGACGCGATCGGAAAGCGGACCGTCTTGCCGATGGGCGGATTCTCGCGGGAGCAGGAAAAGGCGCCCCCGGATTTCACCTCGAGCGGTAAGTTCCGTACCGGAGAAAGAGAATCGCCGCCCGGGTTACGATGACCCAACGCGGAGCGAGCGAGGCGTCGGTAGAATGGTGCGAAACTGCGGACTCGGATCAACACGGCCGAACCCTGTTTTAGAGAACGGCAGCTTGGAAAACCGGGTTTGGGAAACGTGAGCAGCGACCGGTCGTTTCCGTTCCTGGCGTCATTGGAAGGAATGTTCATGGAGTGGGAAGTCTGGAACGGAGGGCTCTCGATGGCGGCGACCGTGGCGTTTGCCATCACGGCCGTGCTGGCCATTCGGGATGATCGCGATATCGATGTGTTTGGCGCCACCGTGCTGGGACTGATTACCGCGATCGGCGGCGGCACCATGCGCGACATCATCCTGGATGTGCCCGTTTTCTGGTCGCGTGAACTGAGCTACGTCTGGGCGGGGACCGCGGCCTCGATTCTGACCTTCTATGGTCGCCGGTTGTTTGCGGCGCGATTCGTCTTTAGCGCGGTGCTGTATCTGGATGGGTTTGGGGCGGCCCTCTTTGGCATCCAGGGGGCGGCGAAGGTGTGGGACCTGGAGTTCGGCCTGCCTGCCGCGCCGGTGATCCTGGGCGTGCTCACAGCGATTGGCGGCGGACTCCTGCGGGACGTGCTGGCCAACCGGGACACGTTGTTGATGCGCCCAGAGCTTTACGCCGTGCCGGTGCTGCTGGGCTGCACGGCCTTTGTTAGCATCCTGAACCTGCTGCCCCAGTATCGGATCCCCGGCGCCGTCATTTGCATTGTGGCGACCTTTGCCTGGCGAGCCGCCGCCATTCACTGGAAGCTGGCGATGCCCCTGTTTTCCCGAACCGGCGGGACAGAGCCGGCGGACGAATAGTCATCCCCAGCGCAGTCGACGATTCGCCTCTGCCGCTGCCGAAACTGATGGACCTGGCATTGCCAGCGTGGCATAATGCCGCTCGTCGGCCGCGACCCAGGCGGCGCCTCTCTTCCTTTCGACCCGCAGCAATTCTATGCAAAACATCGTCCCTGGCTGGAGGCTTCTTCTGTGCACCGCTTTGGCTGCCGCGTTCCCGCTGGCTGCGGCGCAGGCGGAGTCGCCGGCGAAAGGGCCCCTGAAGGTGTTCCTGCTGGCGGGCCAGTCCAACATGGACGGCCAGGCGCATATCCGGACAATCGACTTCCTGGGCGAGGATCCGGAACACGGAAACCTGCTCAAGATCTTCAAGCCCGACGGCATGAACCTGGTCGCCCGCGACGATGTCTGGGTGGCGAACGCGGGCGTATACGACCGTCTGCAGACGGGCTTTGGCGGGCGTCGCGACTACGACAAGCTCGGCGTGAATATCGGGCCGGAGTACGCCTTTGGTTACTACCTGGGCGAAGCGCTGGACCAGCAGGTGCTGCTGATCAAGTTCGCGCCAGGCGGCCAAAGTCTGCACGTGAACTTTCGTCCCCCCAGCGCAGGCCCGACCGGTGTCGCAAAGCTGGACGACCAGTTGCTCACCCAGGAAGCGGCCGACAAGTGGAATGAGGGACGAGTGGAGCCTGTCGTGGGCCTGCAGTATCGCCAGCTGGTGCGCTATATCCATCACACCCTGGACAACCTCAAAACGAAGTTCCCCGCCTACGACGAACAGGCCGGCTATGAGATTGTCGGCCTGGTCTGGTTCCAGGGATACAACGACATGTTCGATGAAACGGGTCGCCGGGCATACGGCCAGAACCTGGTGCATTTGATCCGGGACCTGCGTGCGGAGTTCGACGCGCCGCAGATGAAGGTTGTGGTCGGAGTCATGGGCGTAAACGGGCCGCACAACGAGACGAACCCCAAACAGAAAGAAGTGCGGGACGGCCAGCGATTCGTCAACCGCGTGCCGGAGTTCGCCGGCAGTGTGCAGGCCGTGGAGACGGCCCCTTTGCTGCACCCTCAGATCGTCGCCCTGCAGACCGCGGGCTGGCTGAACAAGGACCGCGACCTGAAAACGCAGCCTCTCACCGCCGAAGAGAAAGAGATGCTGCAGCGGGCCACGTCGAACAAAGGTTACCATTACTATGGCGAAGGCAGGTTCTTCATCCTGACCGGGAAAATTTTCGCGGACACCATGCTGGAACTCCTGCAGAAGTAAAGAAGGCTCCTTGTGACCCACCGCACCGCCATCCTTTTCCTGCTGCTGACGCTGGTCTTCCCAGGACCCCTGTGCGCCGTGGAAACCGATACGGCCGACCTGCAGGAACGTTTCACGGCGCAGATTGCTCCGCTACTCCAGACGAGCTGCATGGATTGCCATGGCGCGGACACGCAGGAAGGGAACGTCGCGCTGCATCAACTCGGCGGCGACCTGACGGCGCCGGCCTCCATCGCGATCTGGGGCAGGGTGCTGGAACAACTGGAAACGGGCGCGATGCCGCCGTCGGGCGAACCGCAGCCAACCGCCGCCCAGCGGCAAGCGATCGTCGACTGGCTTCAGGAGACGCTCGTCCGCGCCGGCCGGGGGTTTGAGCTGCAGGCAAAGCGGTTGCTGCCCGAGTATGGAAACCGCGTCAGCCATGCGTTGCTCTTCAGCGGCGAGATCCAAACGCCTGCCTACACGCCGGCGCGACTGTGGCGGATCAGCCCCCATATTTATCGCGGGAAGCGGTATCAGCTGCAGGTCGCCGGCGGCATTGAAGCGGAGCCGGTCGCTTACTCTTCCAAGTCCAGCGGCATTCGCGACTATGCTTCGCAAGAGGTGATGGACGAATCGGGCTTCCTGGCCCTGCAGGCGGCGCTCGACGACATCCTGACGAACCAGCTGCGCGTCAAACCAGGCTTCCAGGCCATTGCCGAGGCGAAGGGGCAGCCGTCCCCGGAAGCGATGGAACGCGTCATCGCCGAGGAGTTCCTGCGGGCCACAGGTCGGCCCATCAACGACGACGAACGGGCTCGCTTCCTGGCGTTCATGACGGCCAACATCCGGCAGGGCGGCAACGAGAGCGGACTCAAGATTACGATGCTGGCCATTTATCTTTCGACCGAAGCCGTTTACCGCATGGAACTGGGACGCGGCGAACCCGACGCCTTTGGGCGCCGCCAGCTTTCACCGCCCGAAGTGGCCCTGGCGATTGCTTACGCCTTTGGCGATACCCCGCCGGCCGAGGTTTCGATCCTGCAACAGGCGCTGCGAAACGACCGGCTGACGAAGAGAAGCGACATCGAAGCCGTTGTGCGGCAAATGATCGCCGCCGGCGCGCCGCCCGTCCGGCATGAATTGCCGGCGGCCTTCTTCGCCCGCATTGTGCAGTCCGACGACGACCGCGGTTTCGGTTGGCACCCGCGGGTTGTACGATTCTTCGACGAGTTCTTCCAGTACTCCAAGGCGGCCGGCACGTTCAAAGACAGCCCTGGCGCCCCCATCGGCTCCCGCGCCCTGACGGCGGCGCCGCAAGGCTTCATCGCAGAGATCGTGAATGAGGACCGCCATGTTTTTGAGGAACTGCTGACCTCGCCGCGGTTCAATGAGAACCAGGAGGCGCTGCTGGCGCGTCTCGACGCCCTGTACCAGAAGAAGCTCAGCAAGACTCCGGAATCCCAGCATGCGGGCATCACCGCCTGGTACAACGACGGGCTCAAGTCGGCCAAACGCTTGCGGCAGGAAACTTTCAGGGCAGGCATTTTGACCCACAACAGCTGGCTGATTGCCCATTCGACCAATGCAGAGAATCACCCTGTACACCGGGGGATCTGGATTCGCGAGCGACTGCTGGCCGGCAATCTGCCCGATCTGCCGATCGATGTCGACGCCACCATTCCCGAAGGACCCGACCGGACGCTGCGGGAAAGGCACGCCGTGACGCGCGCCCAGTCCTGCTGGAAATGTCATCAGTCGTTCGACCCGCTGGGGATGCCGTTTGAGAGCTTCGACGATCGCGGCTGGGTCCGCACGGCAAGGTACTTTGACAAGGGGAAGAACGCGTATCTGCCCGCGCCGCATCTGTCGGAGGAAGAGCTGGAGAAATTGCGGCAGAAAAGTGAGATCGTCGTGATCCCGGTCGACGCCACCGGCGGAATCTCAGGAACGGGCGAGCCGGACATTGACGGCCCTGTTCATGACGCCAGGGAACTGGTGCAGCGGCTGGCCAGGTCCACCCGCGTACGGCAGTCGATCATTCGCCATGCCTTTCGCTTCTGGATGGGACGCAATGAAATGCTTAGCGACTCCCAGACTTTGATCGCAGCGGATCAGGCCTATGTCACATCGGGCGGCAAATTCAGCGAAGTTCTCGTCGCGTTACTCACGTCGGATTCTTTCCTGCTGCGGAAAGACGATTCGGCCTCCACCTCTGCTTCTCGTCCTCATTAAACGATCGAGTTCCATGAGCATCACACGCAGAAAATTCACCCGGGGGATGGCGCTCGGAGCCGGGGGCATCGCGATGGCCCCGTTGCTGCACCAGATGGAAGCGCTGGCGGATGGCCGCATGGAACGGATCCCCAAGCGATTCGTGTTCGTAATCAAGTCGAGTGGTTTGACGGCCGACGCGATTCGCCCCGAAGCGTATCGCTCCCATGACGGCGGCTTGGACGCAACGCTGCAGGACTGCCGACTGCCGGCGACGATGGCGTCGCTAGAGGCGTTCAAGGACCAACTGCTGATTCTGGACGGCCTGTCCGGCGTCAACTTTACCGGGAATCATTCTTCGTACTACGGAGCGCTCAGTTGTCATCATGCGCCCGACAAGCCGGCGGCCGCGACGATTGACTGCCTGCTCGGCCGGATGCTTCCGGCGCCCTTTCATAACTATGGGTTCGCCCCCAACGGCCACAGCATCGGCAACAACTTTGGACCGCTGGTGCAGGAGACGGCCGTCTTCCCCAAGATCTCTGCCTATGGGCCCAACAAGCCGATGGCGTACCAGGCGAGCGCTGAGAAAGCCTATCGCGAACTGTTCGGCAGCGTGGCCGACCTGGCCAGCGGCGGAAAAAAGGAGTTCGCCCTGCAGACCAATCTGCTCGACTTTCTGGCGGAGGATGTCAAACGAGTCTCCCGGAACGTCGGGCCCGCGGAGCGGGAGAAACTGGATCATTATCTGGGAGCGTTCGACTCCGTGCGTGCGCGGAACGAGAAGCTATCGAACATGAGCGAAGCGATCAGGCGGAACTCGCCCACCGTGACGTCGCAGTATTCGTCCAAGGTTTTCGCCGAACGCGTTTCTGTCTTTTTTGATTTGGGCGCGGCCGCGCTCATCGCCGGATTAACCAATGTGGTTTCGATCCGCGCCGATTGGCTCAGCGCGAAATACGAGAGCTTCGGCTTCGGCGGCGCCTCGGTTCACGACATTGGACACCACAAGAAGACCGCCAACGGCCTCGCCTCCGAGGAGGCCCGCGACGTGATTCGCAAGTTCCAGATCGATCAGATCGCCGGTCTGGCCGCGAAGCTGAAAGCGACGCCCGAAGGAGACGGCACGATGCTCGACAATACGATGATTGTCTATCTGAGCGACGGCGCCGACGCGCATCATTCGGTACGCAAGAACTGGCCGTTCATCGTCGTCGGCGGTCGTAACCTGGGCCTGAAGTCGGCCGGGCGATATCTGCGGTATCCCGACTACGGGCTGCCGGGCCACAAGACGATCGGCAACTGGTACAACACCCTGCTCACCGCCAGCGGATCCGAGTCGCAGGAAACGTTTGGCCAGTTGGATGGTCAGTTGCGGGATCTGGATTTGAAAGGGCCGTTGTCGGAGTTAATGGGTTGAAACGCAAGTAACGTCTCGCCCCGCCAACGCCCCCAACTCTTCATTTTCACCTGGAACCGGCCTCGCATTCCGGTCAGCCGTTCGCTCTCGTTCCTCTTCGCCCGTTACTCTTCGGCAGCGGGGACATAGATCGACTGGCCGATGAGTTTTTCAAACTCGCTCGGGCTCACGGTTTCAATGCGGCCGTCGTCGGTCTCGTAGTAATACATCAGATGCTCATCGACCACATCGTGGTCCCCGTGCAGGATCTGCCCGGCAGCGGTCAGAGTAATCGCCTTGCGGCCGGGCAGCATCACCGTTCGCCAGTAGGGCTCCATGGTTTCACCATTCCAGGTGATGAGCGTCGAATTCGGGTGGCAGGTCGTGAACAGATTGCGGGTCGGATGATGACTCAGGCCCGTACTGCGATCGCCGTTGAAAGAAAGCGACCTGATACGCCGACCGTCCGCAGCCTCGAATTTTGTGAGCCAGGTGTCATACGAAGTAATGATTTCCTTTCCGTCCGGAGTCCACCTGAGAGCATTATCCGCCGGAATACTGGAGAGGGCGGTGGAGAACCTGGTGAATCTTCCGTCCATTTCGTACTTGAACAATCCAAGAGTCTTCACAAACAAAAACTGCCCGTCAGGACTCCAGCACGGCCAGCCGCAGTTCTTCTCAAGCCCCTCGATGGGACGAAGTTTCCAATCCGTCGCGGGAGAGCAGAACTGCAACATTTCCTGTTTGAAATCATGGACAAGCAGCAGCTGCTTGTCAGGCGCGAAGAAGCCGATAATCGCGCTCCCTTCGGCGCCCTGAATCTCCGCAGTCTTTTCTCCGGTCTGGTCATAGATTTCAAGCACATCGCTATGGACGCCGGCCGCCAGGTATTTCCCATCCGCACTCCAGCTCAAGCTGCGATACCCGCCCGGAACGATCTGTTGGAAGCCCTTTTCTGGATTCCCCAACAGGACTCCATCGACGCCCGCTGGTCCGCACATGGCGACAAGTTCGCCGCCTGGCTGATACTCGATTCTTTGGTACCACCCGCCCGCTTTCTCCAGAGCCGCCAGGTGTTCGCCCGTTGAAGACCAAAGATCAAACCTGTCGGAACCTG
This sequence comes from Lignipirellula cremea, assembly GCF_007751035.1. Classification (NCBI taxonomy): domain Bacteria; kingdom Pseudomonadati; phylum Planctomycetota; class Planctomycetia; order Pirellulales; family Pirellulaceae; genus Lignipirellula; species Lignipirellula cremea. The sequence continues at coordinate 2,419,043 of NZ_CP036433.1, forward strand.
AAATGAAGGTGTCGCCTTTTGGATTCCAGGTAAGACCTTCGAACGATATTCTCGATCTATCGATCCGCCTCAGCACCGTCAGGTCTCGACCGTAGAAAGTGAGAACATCTCCCGCTCGAGAAACCATACGCGTTCCATCGAGCGATACGGCGGCAGAGTGATGAGCGCGTTCTCCGTCCGCCGACCAGCTAAACAGGGAAACCGGGTACCCGCCCAGCTTCATCGGCTCGCCCTGCTTTCCATCCACTCCCACACGGTGAACGACGCCTTGGATCCCGTCAGCCAACCCAATCCATTTCCCATCTGGGCTCCACTGTATGTAGGCCTTTCCAAAGTTAAGAGGTCCAAGCCCCAGGACGGTCGACTGCAGCTCTCCCAGGCGATTCCAGATACGCAGTTCCTGGCTGTCATGAACCGTGGCGAAGCGTTCACTGTCGGGAGACCAGGCCGGCGCCCCGGCAAGTTTACTTTCCAAAGCGATCGTCTTGAATTCGTCCGAACCGAGACCATGCAGATACAGTTGTTTGTCGCGGCCGCTCACCACGAGTGTGCTGTCCGGGCTGTAAACGGAAACGTCGGCGGAAACGCCGGGCGGGGTATGATCGTTCGCTTCAGGTCTTCCATCGCTCGACCAGCACGCTCCATCGATCATCAGTCGCTTTCCGTCAGGTCGCCAGGAAAGGGATTGCTTGCGCACGAACGTTGAAGGAATAATTTGCAGCAGGGTGAATTTCTCGGCGTCGTAAATCCGCGTGCCGTCACTGGACCCCATCGCCAGGAGCTTTCCATCGTGGCTGTATGCAAGAGGGTGCGGCAAGTCATGAGGCCAGTAAGTGGTCACATTCCAGCGTTTGATCCCCGGGATTCTGGCAGGAGTCAAGGCCAAACCGGGAAGGGTTTTCGCTCCCGCAATCTTTTTGTCGGGGAACATTTGTTGGACAGCAACGGGACCGAACGGTTCCCACGTTCCCAGCTTCGGCGGCGGCGAGGGATCGTACCTGGGAAGCTCCCCGGTCTGGGTTGCAAGGATTGGCGCCGCAGGAGAGGCAGGCCGGGGGATAGCCGTCAATGCTTCCAGCCGCACGCGAATCGTTTCCTTTTCTCCCGACTTCACGCTGAACTGTTTCGTAAACGTTTCAAAGCCTCCTTTGGCGACTTTGAGCGTGTGGGTTTTCTCATCGGCGGTGACTTCGATCGGCACGGGGCTGTCGGCCGTTTTGATGGTGATCTGCTTGTCGCCGTCAATCGTGACGACCGAACCAATGGCATTCGGATCGTCGATCTCCAGCACGATCATGCCTGCCGGCGTTTTCAGATTCAGCACGATCCCTGCTGCGAGCAACCCGGCGAGGGCGAGTAGACCCAGCCCCGCCAGCCAGACGCGTTTCGAACCGCTTGACTTTCTGGCCGAACCGGCAGGGGCGCCTTGCCTGGCAAGCTTCGGCGTCGGGGGCCCGGCCTTCATGCTTTGTGGCGCGCCGGCGGTTAATACCTCTTTGATGGCGGCAAGCGTGTCCGCGACTTCCTGGGCCGACTGCGGACGATCGGCGGGGTCTTTCTCCAGGAGTTCTCGCACCAGCTTGCAGAACGACGGGTGCAGGGTCGAACGCACTTCGGCGATGGGCTGTTCCGGCTTGTGGGCGACGGCAATCAGGGTTGCGGTGAGACTGCCGCCATCGAATGGCGCCTTGCCGCTGGCCAGGTGATAGAGCACGCTGCCCAGGCTGAACAGATCGCAGCGCGAATCGACCTCGGCCGCCTGCGCTTGCTCGGGAGCCATGTACCGGGGAGTGCCAATTACCATGCCGCTTTGGGTCAATCCCGAGTCGTCGTTGTGGGCTCGGGCCAGGCCGAAGTCGAGAATCTTGGCGCGGCCTGTTCCGGCTTCGATCCAGATATTGTCGGGTTTGATGTCGCGATGGATCAACCCTTTCTCGTGGGCGGCGGCCAGGCCAAGCGCCACCTCGCGGCCGATCTCGACGACGTCGGCTTCTTCCAGCGAGCCCTCCCGCTTGAGCCGCGTCTGCAACGATTCGCCGCGCAGGTACTGCATGGCGATGTAGGGAATCGTGCGGTCTTCTCCGACCTGATAGATCGAAACGATATGATCGTGATCGAGCGCCGCGGCCGCCCTGGCTTCGCGGAAGAAACGGTCGCGGGCGGAACGACTGGCCGCCACCGCCGGCTTCATCGCCTTGAGCGCCACCAGTCGCTGGAGATGGGGATCTTCCGCCCGAAAGACGACGCCCATGCCGCCAACGCCCATCACTTCGAGCACGCGATAATCGCCCAGGCGGCCAATTTCGTCGGGTTGCTGGGGCGGTGCGAGGAAGTCGATTTCGTCACGCAGATTCTGGGCGAGCGCAGCAACGGGCTGTTGTGGCCGGGAAAATGACGATGTCTCCTCCGCCGGGCTGGCCAGGGCGACCGTCTGATCGGCGGCGAACGCTTCGCAGAGCACGCTGGACTGGTCGGGGAATTCGGCCGAATAATCTTCCGGACGGGGAGTCTCACCCGCCGCGCGCCGTATTTCAATTTCGATCGCGAGCAGTTCCATGAGCAATCGCCTGCGGTCAACTTCGGCATGCTGATCGAGAAAGGCCGCCAGCTTGGGCCGGGAACCCGTACGCCAGGCTGATTCAAACTCATCGGCGATTCGATCCAGCCTTTGGCGGACGTCAGCGGATTCAGCCGCCGCTCCATCCGCGGCGAGCTTTGGATGCAATTGTTTACTGCGCTTGATTGCCTCGGCCAGGACTTCCTCGTCCCCTTCCCAGGCGCGACTGCTCCGCAGAGACTCAACGACCGTATCGCGGCTGGCGACGGCCTCGGTCTGCTGCAAGCAGTGTTCGCAGTGCCGCAAATGTTCCTCAAACGACTTCCAACCAGCGAGCGGGCCAAGCAGGAGCTGGCGAATGGCTTCTGAGTCAGGGCAGGCCGGTTGAGTCATCGATGCTTCTCCGATTAACAAGCTCCAGGGCAGCGGGCGTCGCGCCCCCGCCCAGGGCTACGCATTGGAACCGTGAATCATTACAAGAAACAAAAAATTCTACTCCAGCAGGCCTTCGAGTTCATTTCGCAAGTGATTCAAAACGCGGTACTTAGCGACTCGCGCGGCCGTCAGGGAAATTTTCAGATCACGAGCCGTCTGGGCCGCTGAGAGGCCGTCGACGATCTGCTTCCAACACGCCTGCCAGTAATGCGCGGGAAACTCATTTTGGATCAGCAACATCGCCTGCCGGATGATAAAGCGGCCGTACTCAGCCTCTTCGAACAGATCGTCGCCCACTGCCAAGGCGTCCTGCAGCGACTCTTCACGGCCGGTTTCTGGTAGCGTCTTGTTTCGCCGGTGCAAGTCGTTGGCTTTGTTGCGGGTGATCGTCCGCAGCCAGCCACGGAAACGACGCTGCGGGTCATATTGAAACTGGGGCAGTTTCTCGACCAGCGTCGCCATCACCTCCTGGACCAGGTCGGCCGCGTCCTCTACGCCGAGTCCCTGCTTCTTTCCCCAGTAAAAGATGAGCGGCGCATAAAGATCCACAAACCGCTGCCAGGCGGAGCTTTCATCGGGGGCCCGTAGCCGCCGCAGCAAACTAACCGATGTGGAGTCCATTGATTTCCCCAGGAGAGGTGTTGGAGATAGTGTAGTCCAGTCCCTTCCCCTTGAGCATCCTGCGACTGGTAAAAAAACGGGGGCGGCGTGTCGCACCACTGAAATCCCCCCCGCGAACCTCCGGTGGGATCACGCTGACCGAGTCGTCCTGACCGACCGGAGGCGCTGGAAAGATTGCTTCCCTGCGGCGAGCCAGGGGAAGAGAAGCAGCATGCGTCGCACGTGACTGACGCGGCGGGTGCGTCTGCCTGATCCTGTCCTCATGGCGGCGCGCGGGAGGAACCTGCTCCAGTCGACATGGCCCGGCCTGCGATGCTAGCGGCCAAAGACGGTTTTTTCGGCGTCGGCAGCGGATCTTGCATACGGCCTGGTCCAAGAAAGAAAGTGCGGGAGCTACGAGCTTCCAGGTTGCTTGCCGCACGACGGAAGCGATAATGGCTTCTAACTTTCTTTTCTCAAGCGGTCGAATTCGGCTGTTTCCTCGCGGGGGATGTTCGTCCTCTGGCATCAAGGAGCGTGACCTTGCACCTGTTTCGAAGTTTTGGTGTTGCCTTCGCAGGCGTCTGCCTGGCCGGCATGCTGTCGACGAACATCGCCCTCGCGCAAACGCCTGGCCAACAGGCGGCCGAGATTCTCGCCGCCGCCGAGATCCAAGGCGGACTGATCCTGCACGTGGGCTGCGGCACGGGACAAGTCACGGCGGCCCTGCGGGCGAACGACCATTTACAGGTGCACGGCGTTGATGCCGATGCGGCGAAGGTCGCCGTCGCCAGGGCCTTTCTGCAGGAACAGCAGTTCAATGGAACGGTCGCCGTCGATCGCTTGTCGACAAAGAGGCTGCCCTATATCGATAACCTGGCGAATCTTGTGGTCGTCAGCGATCCGGGACTGGTTTCTCCAGAGGAGGTCCTGCGTGTGCTGGCCCCGCGCGGCGTGGCGCTGACCGCGTCGACGGCCGGATGGACGAAACTTGTGAAGCCCGTTCCCGGCGACATCGACGACTGGACGCACTACCTGCACGACGCCACGGGCAACGCTGTGGCTCACGATGACCAGGTGGGGCCGCCGCGGCACTTGCAATGGCTGGGCAGTCCGCGCTGGTCGCGGCACCACGATCGCATGGCCAGCATGAGCGCGCTGGTGTCGGCCGCCGGGCGCATGTTCTACGTGATGGATGAAGGTTCGCGCATTTCGATTCAGTTGCCGGCCGACTGGCAGCTGATCGCACGCGATGCTTATAACGGCGTCGTGTTGTGGAAATTGCCGATCCCGAACTGGCAAAGCCATCTGTGGCCGCTGAAAAGCGGTCCGACCAACCTGGCCCGGCGCCTGGTCGCCACCGAGAATCGCGTCTATACGACCCTGGGTTACGAAGCGCCGGTTTCGGCCATTGACGCCGTGACGGGCGACGTACTGCGCACGTATGCCGATACGGGGGCGGCGGAAGAGATGATTTTGGCCAAGGGCGTGCTGTATGTCCTGGTGAACAAGAATCGCCTGGAGCTGGCCGACTTTGCTCCCCAGTTCAACACGGGCGATCAGGGACGTGTCGCCAAGGACTTTGCCTGGGACGGCAAGCCGCGTCAGATCGTGGCGGTCGAAGCGGAGACCGGCAGGACACTGTGGACGAAGGACTCGGTCGTCGCTCCCTTGACGCTGACCTGCGCGGGGAAGCATGTCTGCTTTCATGACGGCGACAAGGTCGTTTGCCTGAACGGCGACAGCGGCGAAGTGCAATGGGAATCGGAGCCGGCTGCTCGGCGCAGTTCCGTAACCTTCAACTTTGGGCCGAAGCTGGTGCTCTACCAGGAGGTGGTGCTGTTCGCCGGCGGCGACCGCACCATGCGGGCGTTTGATATCGCAACCGGGAAGCAGCTGTGGACCGCGCCGCACGCCCAGTCGGGATATCAATCACCGGAAGACTTGCTGATTGCCGACGGCCTGGTGTGGAACGCTCCCACTACCCGCACGCAAGATACGGGCGAGTTCATCGGTCGCGATCCTCGTTCCGGCGAGGTGAAGAAACAGTTTCCGCCCGACGTGAACACCTACTGGTTTCATCATCGCTGCTATATCGCCAAGGCGACCGATCGGTTTTTGATCCCTTCCCGCACCGGCATTGAGTTCGTTGATTTCAAAAAGGAAACCTGGGATATCAATCACTGGGTTCGCGGCGGTTGCTTGTACGGCGTAATGCCGTGCAATGGCCTGATGTATGCACCGCCACACAATTGCGCCTGCTATCCCGAAGCGAAGCTCTTTGGCTTCAACGCCCTGGCCCCCGCTTCGGCGAGTCGGCAGTCGATGGCGGAAGTCGATGAGCAAGGCCGCTTTGAACGGGGGTCGGCCGCCGGGGAACCGGTCGCCAGCACGACGGATTCCGCCCATGACTGGCCGACCTTTCGCGGCGCCAACGACCGCGGCGGCCGAAGCGCGCAGCCGGTCGGCAAGATTGATGCGCCGCTGTGGCAGGCGGAGTTGGGGGAGGCGCGTCTGTCCTCGCCCGTGATTGCCGGCGGACGCTTGTACGTGGCGAAAATCGATGCCCATCAACTGCTCGCACTCGATTCCACGACTGGGGAAACCGCCTGGACGTATACGACGGGAGGACGCATTGATTCCCCGCCGACGATCGACCAGGGCCGCGTGTTCTTCGGCTCGGCGGATGGCTGGGTCTATTGCCTGCGCGCCGCCGACGGCGGGCTGTTGTGGCGTTTTCGGGCGGCTCCGCAGGATGTGCGGCTGATGGCCTTTGAGCAGCTGGAATCCGTCTGGCCCGTGCACGGCAACATCCTGGTGCATGAAGGGGCTGCTTACTGTGTGGCGGGGCGATCGAATTTTCTCGACGGCGGACTCCGCTTCTTCAAATTCGACGCAGCCACCGGCGAGAAACTGGTAGAGAAGGTCATCGACGAGCGCGACCCGGAAACGGGCGAAAACCTGCAGGATCGCCTGCAGGTTCTCCAGATGCCGGCCGGCCTGCCCGACATTTTGTCGACCGACGGCAAGTTCATCTACATGCGGTCGCAACGCTTCGATTTCGACGGAAACCGCGAAGATATCGGCCCGGTATCCGGCAACACGGTGGAGCAAACCAAAGACCAGTCGGGGCCGGGCGCCCATCTGTTTTCTCCCACGGGTTTCCTGGACGACTCGTATTTCCATCGTTCTTACTGGATCTACGGCAAGAGTTTTGCAGGCGGCCACAATGGCTATTATCAGGCCGCCCGCTTTGCTCCCGCCGGTCGGATGATCGCGTTCGACGCGGAGAAGGTTTATAGCTTCGGCCGCAAGCCGGAGTACCTGAAGTGGACCACCACGCTGGAACATCAGCTGTGTGCTTCGCCCAAAGGCGGCCCGGGCGAAGTGGTGGAGGAGACGCCCAGCGGTCCTTCGATGATTCGCGTCGAAAAGAGCAAGTCCCTCGATCCGACCAACAAGCCGGTCGTGTTGTCGCTGTGGGTGAAAGCCGAAAAACCCGAAGGCGTTCTGGCGGCGCGGGGCGGTCCGGCAGCCGGCTTTGCCCTGGTGCTCGCGAACGGTAAACCCCAGTTTCTGGTTCGCACCAAGGACGGTCTGTACACGGCGGCGGGAGAGAAATCGGTCGTCGGTCGCTGGGTCCATCTGTGCGGCGTGTTGACCGCGAAGAAGCAGGTGGAACTTTATCTCGACGGCGTGCAGGTCGCCACAACACAGGCGGACAGTCTGCTGACGGTGGACCCGGTGCAATCGCTGGAAATCGGCGCCGACGATCTGGGGGCGGTGGGCAATTACAAGTCGCCGCACGTGATGACGGGCGCCCTGGATCAGGTGCGACTCTACTTTGGAGAAGCGACCGCGGCGGAGATTCGCACGCTCTTCGATGAACCTGCAACGGCCAAACTGGCGTCGGCCGTGTTGGCGCTGGATTTGAACTTTGATGAAGGGAACGCCGCGGATACTTCGGGGAACAAGAATCTCACCCGCGCAACAGCGGTGCGGGTCGTCGATGGCAAGGTCGGCAAGGCGGCTTACTTTACCCGTCGGGCCGGGGGTCCCTCGGGCGGCAGTTTTGTGAAGCATGCCTGGACCGACGACGTTCCCTTGCTGGCTCGGGCGATGACCCTGGCCGGCACGACGCTGTTCGTGGCGGGGCCGCCCGATGTCATGGACGAAGAGAAGACGTTCACGCAGTTGACCCAGCGCGATCCCGACGTGCAGGCGGTGCTCGACGAACAGAACGCAGCCGTCGCAGGGAAACGCGGCGCGCGACTCCTGGCCGTGTCCGCCAAGGACGGCAAAATACTCGCCGAGTATTCGCTCGAATCGCCGCCCGTATGGGACGGCATGGCGGCCGCGAACGGCCGGTTGTATGTGGTCACCACCGAAGGGAAAATCGTCTGCCTCGGCGAGAATCCCTAGTCCTGCGTAGCAACCAGGAATCAGGGAGGACGGTATTGGACTTGGAAATCGAGAGGTAACGCCGCCCTGGCGGTCGAAGGATTTAATATGAAAACCTGCGTGGGACTGGCTTGCCTGGCGGTGGCGGTGCTAATCGCAGCGGTCGTTCAGGCGGACCAGTCGCGACCCAACGTGCTGCTGATTCTGTCGGACGACCATAGCGTGCCGCACGTCAGCTGTTATGGAGATCCCAATACGACCAGGTTCGGAATCACTCCCCATCTGGCGGCCTTTGCGAAGGAGGGGATGCGGTTCGATCGGGCTTACACCACGGCTCCGCAATGTGCTCCGTCGCGAATTTCGATCTTCGCCTGTCAGTCGCCTGTGGCGCTGGGGGTGACTCGCTTCGCTCAGCCGGCTCGGGGCGACGTGCGGTTCTTTACTGACGTACTGCGTGAGAACGGCTACTGGGTAGGACTGGACGGCCGGCATCAGCATCTGGACGGACGGATCTCGGAAGCGGACCACATCAACCAGGCGCTGCGCGAAGCAGGTATGCAGAACCTGGAGTCTCGGTTCGATCACTTTGTGCGTTCGGCCAGCACCAAGGGAGCGAATCTCGCCAAGGTTCCCGGACGGGTGGCGGCCGCGCTGGATGAGGTCCCGGAGGGGAAGCCGTTCTTTCTCTACTTTGGCTTCAATCAGCCGCACCGACGCTTTGGGCTCGAGCACGCGGGCATTGAACCGGAGCAGCTGGTGCTGCCGCCGGACTGGCCTGATCTGCCGGAGGTGCGGGTGGATTATGCGCGGTATCTGAGCGAACTTCGTGATCTCGATCAGGGGTTCGGATCCATCATGCAGCTGCTGCGGGAGCGGGGGCTGGAGCAAAACACGCTCGTCATTTTCATGGGCGACAACGGCGAGGCTCTGCTGCGCGGCAAGGGCACGTTGTTCGATCGCGGCACGCATGTGCCGCTGATCATTCGCTGGCCCAATCATGTGACGCCGGGTTCCCACAGCAATGCGCTCGTCTGCGGAACCGATCTGGGGCCGACGATTCTGGCGGCCGCCGGTCTGAAACCGACCGAGGAAATGACGGGCGTCGACTTCCTGCCGCAACTGCGAGGCGGGAAAGCAGCGGGGCGCGAGGTCGTCTTTGCAGAACGCGGCTGGCACTGGGGGCCGATCACCCGCACCGATGGACTGGATCTCTCGCGGTCGATCACCTCAGCACGCTATCGATATCTTTATAATGCATTGCCGGAACGCAGCTATACGCCGGTGGATATGCCGGAGACGGAGGCCTGGCAGGCGGTGAAAACGGCGCACGAGGCGGACCGTTTGTCGCCTTTGCATGAACGTCTTTATTTTCAGAATCCGCGTCCGCTGGTGGAGCTGTACGATCTGCAGGAAGATCCCTACGAAATGAACAACCTGGCCGGAAAAGAATCCTTGCGGGCCGTCGAAACGTCGCTGCGTCAGCAACTGGAGAGCTGGATGATTCGCGAACAGGACTTTCTCACGCTGCCGACCCACGCCCTGCAGAATGAGGAGTGAACCGTGGTCCCCCTGGGAACCTTGCGCCGTGCCGCCTGTCTGGGACTCGCTGCGATCGTCTGGCTGGTTTGTGCTGCCGGCGTCCACGCGCAGCAGCCGGCGCCAGTCAAACGTCCGAATGTGCTGCTGATCGTCGCCGACGATATGAATGCCGACTCGCCAGGGTGTTTCGGCGGGACGGTTCCCGGGATCACGCCCCACCTGGATCGGCTGGCGGCCGAGGGGATGCGGTTTGAGCATGCGCATGTGAACGTCGCCGTATGTACGCCATCCCGTTCGGTGATGCTGACGGGACTCTACCCGCAGCATTCGGGTGTAGAGGGTTTTCAGCCGATCCGCGCCGGCACGCCGACGTTGCCTTCGCTGCTCAGCGAAGCTGGCTATTTGTGCGGGACGATTGGCAAACCGCTGGGGCAGCAGGAGACTTTTCGCTGGTCGGTCGCCTATCGCTGGCAGGGAACGGGGGACGAAGATCTTTGGGGCCGCGATCCGGCCGTTTATCGTCGCTTCACCAGATCCTTTATCCTGATGGCGCAAACGGCCGGACAGCCGTTCTTCCTGATGGCGAATTCCCACGATCCGCATCGCCCGTTCGCCGCCAGCGAACTGGAGAAACGGCGACTCGGAAAACCACACTACGAACGCGCAGAACCTTCTCGGATTTACCGCCCCGACGAAGTGACGACGCCGGGCTTTCTGCCCGATCTGCCAGAGGTGCGTCAGGAGGCGGCCGAGTATGCGACCTCGGTGCGGCGCTGCGATGAGATGGTCGGCGCCGTGCTGGATGAACTGCGCCAGTCAGGTGCGGAAGCGGACACGATCGTGCTGTTTCTTTCCGACCATGGCATGCCGTTTCCGTTTGCCAAGTCCAACTGCTATCTGCATAGCACCCGGACCCCCTTGATCATCCGCTGGCCCGAACGGGTGCAACCAGGCGCTGTCGATCGCACGCATTTGATTTCCACCGTTGATCTGCTGCCGACGATTCTTGAAGGCGTGGGCGTGTCGCCCGCGACCCTGGGCTCGCAACTGGCCGCCGCCACATCCGACGGTCCGACCCGCTGGCGTCCTGACGGCCGTTCCTTCCTGGCGTTGCTCGAAGGTCGTCCGCAGTCTGACCGTGATCAGGTTTTCACGCAGTTCAACCACATTCATGCCCGGCGACCGTATCCCATGCGGTGCGTCCTCACGAAGCGACTGGCGTATATCTTCAATCCCTGGTCCGATGGCAGCCGGATCTACCAGGCGGCTCCGCTGAGCGGACTCACTTTCCGCGCGATGGCAGAGGCGGCCGAGTCCGACGAATCCATTATGCGACGGGTGGAACATCTTCGTCGCCGGTCGGTCGAGGAACTCTACGATCTGACGACCGATCCTGACTGTCGACGGAATCTGATTGAGGAGCACGACTATCAAACGCAGACCGACGACATGCGGGCGGCCCTGCGCCGGCAGTTGGTCGAAACGGGCGATCCGGTATTGACGGCGTTTGACCAGCGTGACTCGCGTGCTGCGCTCGAACGATTTATGCAAGAGTACACGGAGCGCGCAAAACGGGAGATCGAAGCATTGAGCCTTTATGAAAATGCAACCGGCTATCGCTTCTGAATCCGACCCGGCTAAACGAATCACCAGTCGGTCGGTGCAGTTTTTCCGGCGTGAAGGGCAGGACAGGCGATCTTTCGTTGCGTGGGAAGGGCTTGCTGCCTAATAAAGTGGCGCCAGAGAAAACGATTCGACGCCTCTCTTTTCGCCCGACCTCGATACCAGCGTGAGTTGCACTCGGATTGAGGGAAATGGCGCCACATTTGCATCAGGACTTCCCTGAAAGTCGGCGCCCCCCGCCACGAGTCCCATGGAGCGTTTCCGGAATGAGGAGGACTACGAGTACGGTTGTCAGCCGGATATGCTGTAGGCGTGTCGTTTGAGCGGATGTAATCCCTGCTTTCGTGGTTCAAGATTTTACTTTCGTCGCTTCAGGCCAGGGGTTGGCGATTGTGAAACGACCAGAAATTCCCGCCTTGAATTACCCGCCTTGAAATTTCATCCTTGGAGAACAGGGGAGCATTCCCGGCGTCCTTGGCGCCGATTGTCGACCCAGAAACGCCGGTTATGCCTGAAACAGAGTTGAATCGTTTGGAGGCGGAGTCTCGACGCGAACCCGGCGCCAACTGGAAACGCTGGGGACCCTATCTGGCCGACAGGCAGTGGGGAACGGTGCGCGAAGACTACTCGATCGAGGGCGATCCCTGGAATCATTTTACGCATCACGAGTCCCGCTGGCGGGCGTATCGCTGGGGAGAGGACGGCCTGCTCGGCATTACGGATCGGCAATGCCGGCTGTGTTTTGGACTGGCGATGTGGAACGGCGTCGATCCGATCCTCAAGGAGCGGCTGTTCGGGCTGAGCGGCCCCGAAGGCAACCACGGCGAGGACGTCAAAGAGGCTTACTACTATCTGGATGCGACGCCTACGCACTCCTATCTCAAAGCGCTCTACAAGTATCCGCAGGCCGAGTATCCCTATCATGAGCTGCGGGAAGAGAACGCCCGCCGCACGCGCCAGGATCCGGAATTTGAACTGACCAACACCGGCGTGTTTGATGAAGGACGTTACTTCGACGTTCAAATTGAGTACGCCAAGGCGACGCCTGATGACATTCTGATCCGGATTGTCGTCTCCAATCGCGGCCCTGATCCGGCGGAGTTCCATCTGCTGCCGACCTGGTGGTTTCGCAATACGTGGTCGTGGGGCAAGATCGACGGCCGCACCAGCGTCAAGCCCAAGCTGGCGAAAGTCGCAGAGCAGCGCCTGCTGGCAAGCCATGAAACCCTGGGCGATATGCAGATCGACGCCGATTTCGGCCCCGCCCAGCAATCTCCGACCTGGCTGTTTACCGAGAACGAAACCAATACCTGGCGAATCGACGATCCGTCCAGTTGCCGGCCCTCGTGCAAAGACGCCTTTCATTTGGCGGTGGTGGACGGCGTGCAAGGGATCCTGAATCCTCAGCCGGCCGGAACCAAAGCGGCCGCGCACTATCGCTGCACCATCCCGCCAGGCGGCAGCGTGCAGTTCCGCTTGCGCATGGCTTCCACCAAGGCGACCGTGGCGCAGCCGTTTGGCGAGGATTTTGAAGCCCTTTTCAAGCAGCGGATCGACGAAGCCGACGCCTTTGCAAAGTCGCTGGTGGCGCCGGGACTCAACGCCGATGAAGAGCGCGTGCTACGGCAAGCGAACGCGGGACTGTTGTGGACCAAGCAGTTCTATCATTACGTGGTGAAGAAATGGCTGGCGGGCGACGGCAAGCCGAGCAGGCAACCGACCCCCCGGGCCGTGCCGCGCAACGCCGATTGGGGGCATTTGTTCAATCGCGATATCATTTCCATGCCCGATAAGTGGGAGTACCCCTGGTACGCCGCCTGGGACTCGGCTTTCCATATGATTCCGCTGGCCAAGGTGGATCCGTTCTTCGCCAAAGAACAGGCTTTGCTCTTTTTGCGGGAATGGTACATGCACCCCAACGGGCAGTTGCCGGCCTATGAGTGGAACTACAGCGATGTGAATCCGCCGGTGCACGCCTGGGGCTGCTGGCGGGTCTATCAAATGACGGCGCCGCCTGGGGAACGCGATCGCATTTTCCTCGAGCGCGTCTTTCAAAAGCTGCTGTTGAACTTCAACTGGTGGGTGAATCGGAAGGATATCCGCGGCAAGCACGTTTTCGCCGGGGGCTTTTTAGGGCTCGACAATATCGGCATTTTTGATCGTTCCAAGCCGCTGCCGACGGGCGGACATCTGGAACAGGCCGACGGCACCGCCTGGATGGCCTACTACTGCTCCAGCATGTTGTCGATCGCATTTGAGCTGGCCGACGGCAACCCGGCTTATGAGGACATGGCGTCCAAGTTCTTTGAGCATTACGTGTCGATCGCCGAGGCGATGAACTCCCTGGACGGCACCGGACTGTGGGATGAAACGGACGGATTCTACTATGACCATTTGCATCTGCACGGAGAAAGCCTGCCGCTGAGAATCCGGTCGATTGTCGGCCTGATTCCGCTCCTGACGGTCGACGTGATCGACGACCGGGTCATTGAAAAGTTGCCCGGATTCCGCAAGCGGATGGAATGGTTCCTCAACGACCGGCCCGACCTGGCCGATTTTATGACTTGCATGGAACATCGCGCGGGGCAGGAAGGCGCCCCGGGGCTGCGTTTGCTGGCGATTCCAACGCGTGACCGGCTATCGCGACTGTTGCGATACCTGCTGGATGAAGACGAGTTCCTTTCGCCGTTTGGCATTCGCTCCCTTTCCAGGCATCATGAGGAACACCCGTTTGAGTACGAACTGCATGGGGAGAAACTGCGCGTGCAGTATCTCCCGGCCGAGTCGGATAGCGGGCTGTTCGGCGGCAACTCTAACTGGCGCGGTCCCATCTGGTTCCCGCTCAACTACCTGCTGATCGAAGCGCTGGAACGCTACCATCAATTCTATGGCGACGCGTTGCGGGTCGAATGCCCGACCGGTTCCGGCTGTTTTATGAACCTGCTGGAAGTCGCCGACGAGATCCGGAAACGCCTGGCGAAGTTGTTCCTGGCCGACTCCACCGGCGATCGTCCTTGCTATGCCCGCGGCGAAGAAATGCTCAACGATCCGCACTGGCGCGACCTGGTCCTGTTCTATGAATACTTCCACGCCGAAACAGGCCGCGGCCTGGGCGCCAGTCATCAAACCGGCTGGACCGCCCTCATCGCCCCCATCCTGGCGACTCTGGCCAGTCGCCGCGTGGAGACATAGCCCGCACCGTTGCCGCGACCAACTACTCCGCGAGTCCCGCACTCGCTACCACCTGAACGCGGATTTTGCAACGTGGCATTGTCCTTTTTAGTTTTGCGACACCTTTTTCGGTTACGCGCGTGTTCCTCAAATCCAACTCTAACAAGCGCCAGCCAGCGAAGAGTTTTAGTCCCTCATCCGTGACGGATGTTCCATCGAGGTACACATAACTGTGGGGTTCAACGTTGCAAACATGAACAAGATCCGCGTCGGTAGCGGCCGTGTCGGATAGGCTAACATACTCACACGCGGTAATTCCGAAGGCCGATTCGTAACCGACCGAGCCGCCCAATCGCTCGATTGCCTCAACAGAGAGTTGAGGCACAATGCAACCACGATAAACAACGAAAGAAAGGGCGAACACCACACTCAGTGCGGGCAATCTCCACAAAAAGATCCGAATCGCACTTGAGGCAGTCCCATTCAGGTCGGGCGACTGCTTATCGTTTGTTCCCTGCATGCAGTCCACCCTGGTAAAACGCGACCTTTTTGGTGACAAACACCCATCAAATTTTACGCGTCACGCTAGCACAAAAAAAGCCGTAAACCCTTGCGGATTCACGGCTTTTGTAGTCGGGCCGAGAGGATTCGAACCTCCGACCTTTTGCCCCCCAGTCACTCCGAATACCCTGTTTTTACGACGTTTTTTGATATTTCTGTACCCCTTTTGCTCTTGCAATCCGTGGGGAAGGGGTACAATTGAAGGGGTACGGGATTCTTGGTGCGGACCGTTTGACGGGTCGAATTGAGGGGCAAACCTCGCTCAAAAAATCTTGCCTCTCGTACGTCTTTTCCGCTGCAACCCGTTCATTTTGAAGCCCTTCTTCTAGGCGGGGATGCTCGGATGAACTACGCCGAACGCTGCAAAGTAAATGGGGTCAAGCTCGAATTGACCGCCCACAAAGCTCGCAGTATCTGGAAGAAAAAGCACAAGGGAAAGGTTTACTACTTTCACCAGCCGCTCACGAAGTCCGGGTATGAAGCCGCAGTTCTTGAATGGTTGCAGGTTCGAGCGAAACTTGACGCTGAGCGGCCTAACGCTGACGTTTGGCAGGAACATCAAGAAATGTTCAGACGGATCGCAGAATACTGGGAGAAGTTCGGACTACCATCCAATGAACGGAAATTGGCGAAGCAAGTCGCTGAGTTTGTGGACTTTCTTGAGATCGGGTTGACTCTTCCCGAACTCGAACTTCCGATCCCCTACGACTACCCAACGGAATTTGAAGACGAATTCGTTGAATTTGACGGACTCGGCGGGGGGCATCTGCTCTTCGGAGATCACGGTTATTGGCTCCCCGATAAGTGGACCGACCGCATCGACCGGTTGAAACAAAAACAGTACCTCAAAGCCCCCCAGACCATTGAGCACTGGTTGCAGGCCTATAAGACTCGGATCGACAAACGAACCGGAAAACATATTGAACCGACCACGGCGAGGGATCGCCACGCCAAGCTGGTGCCGTTCGAAAATTACGCCGATTTGGGTGCTCTAATTGCCACGGTTGACGAGTCGTTCGTTGAAGATTTCGAATCACATCTGGACGAATCGAAGAATCGCATCAATGGCAATCCGCTTGGCAAAACCAGTAAAGAAGGCTATTTCAAGGCGTTCGCCATGTTCGCTCGATGGGCCGCTGGGCAGAAGGATTGCGAATTCCAACAGCCGGCCAACCTATCGACAAACGAACGTCGGTTCAGAGAGCCGGACGGTCATGGGCGAAAGCGAGAAAAAGCGAAAGCCGAACTGTGGTCGCCCCTTGAAATAGATACAGCGATGACGAAGTGCCCTGACAGAGTCAAACTGTATATTCTGCTTTGCCTGAATTGCGGATTCCGTCACATCGATCTCGCTCATCTTCGCCATGGCGATATCCGCATCGAAGAGAAACGCATCGTAATTCAACGCAAGAAATTGAATCAGGAAATGACGGCACCCGCAGTAAGCTATTTGCTTTGGGATCGCACCGTTGAATTGCTTGAAGAGCAACGAGCCGATCACCCACTTCTTGCACTCGTGAACCGAGACGGCAACCAGATTACACCAAGCAATCTTTCAAGCTGGTGGAGGCGGTATCGCTGCAACTTTGGTTTGGCGGGCAAGAAGCTAGCATCGCTACGAAAAACCGGCAGCACGATTGTGTCTCAGTTCGATAGGGGCTTGGATACCGTTTATCTCGGCGAATGCTTATCGAACACAGCCAAAATCCACTACAGTTTCGATGACGGTGAACCATGCGACCAACTGGATAAGGCCATTCAAGAGTTAGGCTCACGTTTTGGATTTTGCGAGCCGCCAGCGAAAACGGTCACATTAACCAGCGAAGTGATGGAGAAACTGAAACTAGCTGGCATCGACGTTGCGGAGTTGGGCTAAAACGCTGCCATCGCAGTTTGTCGCAGTTGCCCATTCGGTGGTGCCTGGGTTGGTCGAGCCCGATCCAATGGCGACGAGTTTACCATGGAGTTTGGGCCGGGTTTCGGACGCCGTGATAACGACAGCGAAACTCGACCTTCCCTCCATCGAAAGCGTCTTCCCACTTCACTGACAAATCAGGCAGCAAGTCGGAGTCGTCGCTATTCAAGGTCGTCACCTGCTTCGAAATTTTTTAGCAGGAGTCGGGCTGAGACCAAACGTCGCTTAGGCGTGGCGAGCGAGGTGCCGAAAACACGAGCAGCGGCGGCCTGTGTCAGACCGTCGTACCCAAGAGCGAAAAAACACTTGTTCCGCCTCAACCGGTTGATCGAAGCTTTCATGGAACTCCGCCCAAGCTGCGAGGGATTCCGGATCGAAGTGGTTGTCGGCTTGTTCATCAGCCGCTTTTCCGCCGTCCGTGTCGTGCTCGGTGCCGATGCCCCACGGTCCGTCGTAACTCCGGCCAAGATCAATCAGTTCACGACCGATGTTTGTGGCTGCGAGTCCGTAGAACTTTCGGACGGATTCCGGTCTGACCGTCGCCAAGCCTCGATGCAGCCGCATCAAGCTCTGTTGAAGAACATCATCTGTGTCGGACCAACGTCCAACGCCGGGGTGCTTTTGCAGCATTCTTCGAGCCGTCGTCCATAGCCGATCACAGCAATGCTGGATGAACCCGCCGTGACTCCGGGCAATCTTCACTAAGCCGCTTCAATTGGTTTTGACAATCGGTCGTGTGCCCCAACCCCGCTCCTGACGACGGTTGCATTTGGCAAATCGTGCTGAAGGGGTGTATTTGGGCCGCCTCTTTTCACTGATGCGGGTGCCGAGCGGCAAGCAGCTCACGAGGGACTGGGAAATGTGAACTTTGTGTGAAGGCTGAGCTACATGGGATTCGGCACTCGCTTAATCTGTCATAGCGGTCATCGTCGGGGTGACCGAGAAGAAATGGTGTTAAAAAACAAAGGGAGAACGCTGGATGTCTATTCCGATGGCCGTTCTGGAAATGGCCCCTGTCGAAGTGTCAAGCGAGCGGAAGACCGACCCGCAGACCTGGTTGTGGAAACCAAAAGTGCACGACTGGGACCGCCTGACCGACGCCGTGAAGGCAAGCAACAATACGACGAGGAATACCTTCTCGTCCCAACTCGATCACGGCGAGAGTAAGTGATCGGAGAATTCGTTCTGAATGTCGGAAACTCTTAGGTCGGCCAAGTCGTCCGGCCTGGGGGCTTACTTTTAGTGAGGCACTTCGCCGATGAAGAAGGTCGTCTTGATCCATTCCAGCAGCGATGACGTTCACGCACAATCCGTGGCCCGCTGCCTCACAGAAATCGGAACCGTCGTTCATGTGCTTGACCGAGACCGTTGCTTCAAGGACTGGTCAATCAGTTGCGGCGACGACGAAATTGCCGTTCACTTGGGCACACACAGCCGATGGACTGCCGAAGACATTAGGTCGGTGCATTGGCGTCGAGATTACATCGTGGAGCCGGCCTGGGTAGACTGGGAAGGGATCACGCCCGAAGTTGCCTCTTTCCTGGCGGACCAACGCTCGATTCACGTCGAGTCTGCGTTCAAGCGGCTCGCCGCTTCGACGCCATTCATCAACGACATCAGTCTCAACCGGACCTCTAGTTCCAAGGCACTCCAGCATCATTTCGCCCGACAATGTGGCCTCGTCGTCCCTGCGACCTATATCGGCAGCGACCCCCAACAAGCCGAGCACTTCGCTTGTCACCTGTGGGCAAGCGGTCGCCAGTGCTGCACCAAAAACATTGAATCGTCTCACGTCACAATCGAAGGTGTCAAGCACGCACGGCTGACTCGACTCTTTGTTGAAGCCAACCTTCCGAACCTCCAAGGTCTGCCGGCTTGCCCGATGATCTTTCAGGAGTACATCGAGAAGAAGTACGAGTACAGGGTCACGGTCGTCGGACAGGAAGTTTACGCCTGCCGAATCGATTCCCAGGCGGCTGGCGGCGACACGGCGGTTGACTGGAGAAACTACAACATCCCTTTGACTCCGCATTTTGCCGCCACACTTGACTCCTATCTTGAAGATCAGCTTGTCACACTGGTTCATGACCTTGGGCTCACTTACGGAGCAATCGATCTTATCGAGAACCCGCAGGGCGACTTCTACTTCTTGGAAGTTAATAGCATGGGCCAATGGCTCTGGATCGAAGATCTGACCGAATTGCCGATCTCGATGGCTATCGCTCGGCACCTCTCCGACCCACATCTCATCCAAACCAGAGGTAGCGATGGTCGCTGTCCAATTGCTTAGGCGTCTGCACGAGGTAGCGGAACCGCTTCTCGCTGGCCAGTCCAAGTGGAAGCCACTGTGGCCGCTGAATGGGCAGATGCATCCAAACATCTGCCCCGCCATCAAGAAAGCCAACATGAAGGGCGTGCTATTGTCGGCGTTGCATGACATCAAATTCGATGGCCCAGAAAGTTTCGACGTGCGGCTGGGTTCCACCGGGCAGAACACCGTGTTGGTCGTGCCGGGCGTCATCGGCTCTCCAAATTCCACCGTTCTCTTCGCCAAGTTAGATACAGGATTTTCTGTGGACGAGCTGCCTGTGGAGATTCTCTCTCTGCCGATCCTTGACCTTGAATTCAGCATGAACCTCATCGTGCCGGGCGTGATCTACCCGAAGGGTTACTGTGGACCGCTCTTCATTGCGGTGGCAGCTCGCAAGGCGATGTGTGTACAGGCCGGTTACCCCTTGACCCAGTTGGTTGCCCTAAACCATCAAGACCTTGAGATCACCGTTAGCCCCCACCTCGCCACGTCAAGTCACGACCAGCGTTTTGAAGGACTGTTGCATCCGGGTTGGCAGGACATTCTGAAACACGGTTGTGTGGTGACGGCTCGAAGATGTTTAGAGCTATTTGAGCAGTACACAGAGGAACTTATTTCCAAGACGCTCCTGGCTCAATAGAGTGCCGGTAAGGCCGGAGCGATTAATTTTGAAGCCTGGCCGTCGATTTGATCCTCCTCGACGATCAGCAGGGTGTCGGCGTCTTTCTCAAACGCCTTCGGGGGCTCAAAATTTTCGGCGTACCGTTCGCCCTCTGAAATCCGTACGGTCCTGATTTCGCCTCGGTAGTAATACAGCAGGTTGTTCTCGCCAACGTTGCCGATGACGAATTTGGTGGCGTCTTCGTTGGTCGATCCCGATCCAGTGGCGACGAGCTTGCCATTAAGGTAGAGCCGGGTCTCGGACGCCGTGAAAACGGCAGCGATGTGCGACCATTCGCCGGGGACGACCGAGGCGTCGGAGTTGATCATGCCGCTAATGTGTTCAACAGAAAGCATCGAGCCGCAGATGGCGAGTCCGAGGCCGTAGTTCCCCGGAATGTCGCTTCCGATGATGAACTGGCAATTCTCGTCCTTGTAGGGATCGGGTTTGATCCAAGCTTCGAGGGTCACCGGCAGAGTTCGCTCAACATCCGTTACGATTCGAGTTTGTCCGTCGAAGTGCATGTTGCCGCCACGGACGAAACGGTCATCCGAATGCGTCGGCCACAGTGCAATCGTCGTTCCTGCTGCAAATGCCGCCGCCAATAACATCAACCCTACCAGCCACTGCCACGGGAAGCGGCGAGCCGCCCGGCGTGGCTTCGCCCGCAACACCCTGGCGACTTCGGCGGCGGACTGGAAACGGTCGGCGGGATGCTTGGCGAGGCAGCCTTGGCAAACGGCTTCTAGTTCCGCAGAAGCCGACGGAACCAATTCCCGCAGCGGAGTTGGAGGGCGAAAAAGAATCTGTTCTCGCAGGGCCAGTGGAGTTCGACCTTTATACGGGAGCGTCCCGGCGAGCGTCTCGAACAGAACGACCCCCAGCGAGTAAATGTCCGTGCGGTGATCGATCAGTTGGATCTCGTTCGCCAGTTGCTCTGGCGAGGAGTACGCCAATGTTCCCGCCGAAGAAGCCTGGCCGTAAGCAAGTTCATCCAAAGTGGCGGCAATTCCAAAATCAGTAACATGCGGTACACCCTGCTCGTCCATCAGGATGTTGGACGGCTTCAGGTCTCGATGGACGACCCCTTGATTATGTGCGTAATTAAGGGCGTCGGCGACGGCGGCGATCAGGGGAACGCCTTCCCGGATCGAGAGCGGCTTCCCATCGATCACATCCGCCAGCGTGCGACCTTCCACAAGATCGGTGACCACGAACAGCCGGTCGTCGTGTCGGCCAACATCATGCACGGGAACGATGTTTGGGTGGCGGAGTTTGGCGACACGGCGGGCTTCTTCCAGCAGATCGGGCGTCGGTTTTCCTGTGGACGCAACTTTGACGGCGACGTGACGATGTAGTTCCTCATCGAACGCCCTGTAAACCCGCCCATGACCGCCTTCGCCAATCAATGACTCGATCCGGTAGCGACCAGCGAGTGTTCCCTTGAGAGGCGGGTCGCCATCGGATTGTGCGGATATCGAAGCCGGATCAAGCTTCATCCACGCCGACTTCTTCAGTTTCTCGATTGCTTGTGCCACTGCCTCGATCAGATCGGGGCGGTCGGAACAAAGTTCTGCGGGTGTCAGATCCTCGCCCTGCTCCCAAGCGTCTTCCCAGCGAACGAGCTTGTCGGCCACTTCCTCTCGGTCTGAAATCTCCGTCATTGGGGGCAATCCATCCAGTCGGCAAGCGTCAAACGTGCGGATTGCCAACGGCGTTTGAGCGTCGCCAGCGACACACCCAGCACATTTGCAGCGTCAGCCTGTGTCAAACCTTTGTACCAAAGGAGATGTACAACTTCTTGTTCTTGGCGGGGAAGCCGGTCGATCTGCTCATGAAACTCAGTCCAAACGTTCAAGGTATCTGGCGGACGAGATGCTTGATTGACGAGTTCTCCGCCATCGGGGATTTGATTAGTCCCGATCCCCTCGACTCCATAGTGCTTTCTGGCAAGGTCGATCAGTTGGCGACGAAGTTGCGTTGCGGCGAGACCATAAAATTCTTTCGCCGACGAAGGTTTTACCTGAGCGAGTGAGCGATGGAGCCGAATTAAGGCGTCTTGGAGCAGGTCGTCCGTTTCGGTCCATCGCCGAACTTTCGGCGACGTTCGCAGCATGCCCCTCGCCATCCGTCGAAGTCGTTCACAAGTGTGCTCGATGACGGCTTCACGAGCGTTGGGACAGTCCACTTCGAGCCGCTCCAACCATCTCGCCAATACCGTCGTGTGTCCGGTCGTCATTCGCCCGTGCTTCCTGTGTCCTCGTGCCGATGGCGGTTTGAGCCAACATTGTAGCAGCGAGGCCAATTGGTGCGAATTAGCCGGTCTTGGGAGTTAAGCGAGATCGAATGCGGTAGTGGGTCAGGATCCTCAGCATATCTTCATATATTCTTCATCTCGCCTTCTGATTAGATTGCTACGTTTTTTTGAGCCAATCATAGAACTGCGTCCGCTTTCTCCAGCAGTGGATTGCAACCCACGCCCATTCCGAAAACGAAGTTACAATTTTGCAAGCACCTAATGACGGGAATTCTTTGTGGCAAGCAACTGGATGGTCAAAAGGGGCGAGAACGAACACGGGCCAGTTTCATCGGGGCAACTTAGAAATCTGGCAAGCAGCGGCAAGTTGAGACCGAACGACCTCGTTCGCCATGGCGAAAATGATGCGTGGAAGGAAGCAGCGTCGGTTGCTGGACTGTTCGCTGCTGAGAAGGAAGTGCTTGTGCAGGACGATGGCTTTGTTCAAGCAGAGTTGTCGTCCTCCGAAGAATTCGACAGTTCTGGCAGCAACGATGCACCATCCAACCAGAAGCCGAATTCTCCGGTAGCTCTCGATTGGTACTATGCGAAGGGGCAGGAAAGAATGGTCCCTGTTTCTTGGGATGAACTCTGCAAACTCGCAACATCTGGTCAGTTGGTGACTGGCGATTTGGTCTGGTCAGAGGGAATGCCTGAATGGAGTCGTGCTGATCACGTCGCAGGGTTATTTCCTCCCAAAGGGTCAAATGCACCGCCTCCCTTACCAACCTCACCGGCAATTCCGCCAATTCCGCAGAAACACGAACCTGCCGAAGTTCGAAGTGCTGGCCACGCTATCTGGGATGGTGGGAAGAGGTTCTTTGCTGGATCGCAGACAGAAGAAGAGTTGACAGAGGTGACCCAGCCTACAAAGAGTACCAGCCGCACGGCAGTTCTGGTCCTGACGATTATCGGAGCCTTTGTCAGCTTCTTTGTCGGAGGATGTACGTCGGCGACGTTCGAAGGTCTCGCAAACACTTGCGAAGGTCTGAACGAATGGTCCGACGATTTTGATCGACGCTTCGGACAATACAGTTCCAGATATGACACCCGATCTAAGCGAGTTGACACGGAAACCATTCGGAAATCGGGGCAAAGCTACGTCTTGCTCGGCTTTTTGGAAGCTGCACTCGGTCTTGCCGGAGGATTTGTCGCATATCGTTCATTTGGGACAACGCTTGGATTCAGCCTTTTAACTATTCCTATTCGCAAGGTGACGCTGGCCGGGCTTGTGATCCTGTTTGCAGCACTCCTCAGCATTTCAAACACCTTCACATTTATCACAGCGGGAATTCTTAAGGGAGTGGCAGCGGTTCTATGTCTACTGAACAAGCCAGAGCCATCTCCATGATGCTGAGCGAATCGCCGGACTATTCTCGCTTCCTACTTCTAGGGCATCCGTCTTGGATCGCCCTCGTGAGTCACCAACGAGAGATGCTAAATGATGGACGACAAATGGACGATTAGGCGTGGCAAGAAGGAACACGGTCCCATGTCCTCCGGGCAACTTCGAAATCTGGCACGAACCGGCAAGCTGAAACCGACCGACCTCGTTCGTCGTGGCGGGACCGGCGAGTGGAAAGAGGCATCATCCGTGGCGGGGTTGCTGGCTCAAAGCGAC
Source organism: Lignipirellula cremea (assembly GCF_007751035.1). Classification (NCBI taxonomy): domain Bacteria; kingdom Pseudomonadati; phylum Planctomycetota; class Planctomycetia; order Pirellulales; family Pirellulaceae; genus Lignipirellula; species Lignipirellula cremea. The sequence goes on from NZ_CP036433.1 coordinate 2,442,734, forward strand.
TCGGTGCCGTCTCCACGAGCACCTGAATCTACTACCCCTACTGGCCCCACAGCCGCAAACGCCGTCGCACAATCAGCCGCAAACAACAAAATACTCCTCTGGGGAGCGGGCGGATGCGGTGGATCATTTATGTTGTTTTTCCTAATTTGTTGCGGACTTGCTGGCATCAAGAACGCACAGCAGGCTGCAAGACGTGCGGAAGAGCGAGTAAGTACGAACTCTGGTTTACCACACCGGAACGTTAACAACTCGAACGAAAGCACGGCGAATCACTCTCCAAGTATTTCGAGTAAGCCGGTCAACATCGGCACACTTGAAGAGATGGGGGATAGAGCTTTCAAGAATCTGCCTTTCGCCAATGTGGAGCAGGGAACAGGCATTCCTGCTGTCCCCTTGTCGGAGTCTTTTGCAAAGTCTGGAACGTTCACATTTCGAAGAATCATGCCGGACATGCTGAAAGCCCAAAAGTCACCGCAGAAATGGGAGCAGTTGAAGGTTCTCGGATACAAAGAGCGAACGGAGATTCAAGAAGTAACCAAGACATTCAACATCCGACCTAGCGAAGGTGAGCCGAGAAGCATGATCGAATGGAAGACGTGGCCGGGATTACCTCACGCCTATCCAATAATTCGCATGGGTGCCATCTCCGGAGATCGCTGGGAGTGGATAAACCATGATGTTTCGGGAAACGAAATGCTTTCAAGGTATGAGTACAGTAAGTGCGTCGAGTATGCTGGGGTCAAATGCGTGATGATCGAGTCGGAACTATTTATCGGTGGACAGAAAAGTGGTAGGAAGTTCTCATGGTATGCCGAGGAAATTGGGCTTGTGAAAGAGACGGACTTCACGATATTGCCTGACTACACTTTGGAGAGCACATACCACAGAATTGTGAAGGACTAGCCGACAACTGTCTCTTATTGTTGCTGTGGATGAATTGAAGTGACCCAAAGGTCACCCGGCTTTGGAAACCTCACGAAGAACAATTCACCGGTCGCCGTGCAGAGTCTTAGATAGGCGAGGTCGGTTCCAGCTTCCGGCAGCTTGACTTGTTCAATCGAAGTAAATGCACTGCTAGGATTCGATCTGGTTGCTCGGATCAACATCGCTCCTTCGCCATTGATTCGATCCTCGTTGATGGTTCCCCACAACGTCGTTCCGTCACTCGATAAATGGGGGCTTCGCCACCGGAACGCATCGCCTTGCCATGTTGGAACCTCGATCTCCTGAGGTCTACTCCATTTGCTGTTTCGGTCGGCCCTTTTGGTTATAACAGGTTTGCCGTATTCGCTACGGCTTTCAACAACGAGGGTCAAACCGTCTTCGCTAATCCACGGGTTCTCGAATTCGTATTCTTCGAATTCCTTGATCAGTTCGGGCGGCCCGAAAGGATGACAAACCCGCTCTCGTTTCGCAACGTGCAGGCGGAGGTCTCTGTCCCGACCGGGCAGAAGTATCATCTCCAACTCATCACCCGCCAGTGCGAAACTTTCTCCAATCGCCAACCGCTTGTTGTTCGTAAACGGGGAATTGGCGTCAGGGCGTTCCGCAGTACAGATTTCGGATTGGGTAGTTTCCAGGGCGGAGCGTACCCACCAGTAGATTCGTAAACCATCGGAAGACAACCACGGTCCCCGCTCATCTCCCGGCGTATTCAACTCGGAAAGTGACCTAGTCTCGGCGAGCTTGGGATGCAGCCGGATTTCCGAGAATTCGAAGTCGCCCCAGCTACAGATAAACATGGTTCGTTGGTTTGGCAGTCTGTCTGTTGCCCAACAACGCTGTCGAGAGAGCGTGTCGAAGTCACCTTTCCACTCAAGCTTCAACTGCCCGTTCTCGGCAATCCGCACAGAATCCGAATCGATGGTGCAACTGATAATAACCGGCTGATCGGAATGGAAGAACCTCGCCGGCATTCGGCGTGTGTGCATTCCATTCTCAGGCGATGCTGGCTTTCCGCCGTAGTCGAATAGCCAACTCTGTTCCGCACCACCTTTCAGGTGTGCTCCGAAGCCGACCTGATTATTGGCCAGTCCCAGGAGTAATGCACCGTCATACTTTGGGTCCAGCGAGCGAACCTTGAACTCAATCGTGTACTCAGCGGGTGCATCGCAGGGAATTCGAAGAATGGCGTTTCGATCATCCGACGACTCGCAAATAAGTTTCGTTCCATCCCTTCTCCAACGAGGAGAAAGAACGTGTCGAGGCAACTCGATTTGAGAAAGCAAGTCTGTCCCGCCGTCCCGCATCTCTACTGTAGGTGAGGCAGATGCGTGGCTTCGGGATTTTCGAACAAATCGGGTTAAGTCGTCCTTCGAATTGTTGGGAAACGCCGCCAGCCACGGTTCAATGATTTGAGCCTCCCAAAGCGGTCTGCCTTGATCGAAATGACGTTTCGACGGTGCCGGGATGGACTCATCTTTGAGCCAATCGATGATCTCTTCGACCGACAACCCCGTCATTTCAGTAATGTCATCGTAACCATAGAATTTCTGGCCATTCATACCTTGCTGCTTATTCACACCTGAAACTACGGAATCGTGTTCTTCCAACTCATCGCCCGCTTGTTGAGATGATCGGTACTCTTCGACTCTCTTGGAGACGACGAGAAAAGTAATGGGCAAGAGTACAAGCAGTAATACGAGCGAAATAGCCGTCCGAAATGGGAACCTCTTGGGCTGTTCGACGATTTCAACCGGCAGTTTCCGATCTGCTTCAATCGGCAGTTGCTGAGCATCCTCTTGCAAGGTGGATTTTGCCAATTCCTCGTGCAGTTCAGTCGCCGAAGGAAACCTCTGCCGGGGTTCCTTTGACAAGCATCGCTCAATTATTGCTTCCAACCTCCTCGGGCACTCGGGAACAAGGTGCCGAACCGGCGTGGGTTGCTGGAACAGTATCAGTTCATCGAGAACTTCAGCGTCTTGACTCTTGAACGGAACCGTTCCGGTTACAAGTTCGTAAAGCAACACGCCAACGCTGTAAACGTCCGTGCTGAGACTGATGGCTGACTCGTCCTCGTCAACCTGTTCGGGAGCTTGGTAGGCATGAGCGTTTTCATTATTGAAGTCTATCTTCCAACGGGAATCGATGCCGTATTCAAGAAGATGAAAGCGATTCTGGTCGGTCAGGATGATTGACTCAGGGTTGATGCCTCGATGCACGAGACCCTGCTTGTGCCCCCGTTGCAAAATTTGTAACACTGATCGAACAACGGCAACTGTTTCGTCCGTGGAGAAGAGTCGGCGATTCAACGCCTCGTTGAGAAACTGGCCATCCGTTAACTCGGATGCAACAAAGCAGTCCGAATCGACCCTGCCTACCTTGAGGACACTGGACACTCCGCTCACCAACGCCCTCGCCTGTTTGAGTCGTTGCCAGTTCTCGCCCTTGAACTCGGTAATAAGTCGTGAGCCGTGACACATCCGCAGCCAGACGGGGCGGCCTCTCTTTTCGTCGTGAGCATGGTAGAGAGACGGCGACACACATCGTATGACACGGAACCTGCCACCAATCGTGCTTTCCTCGCTGAACCCGTTCGTTCGGGTCTGCTCCGATCTCTCCTGCCTCTCTGATTCGTTGCCCATTTAATTTCACCTCTGGTTCTCGCTCATTGTTTTACCCATTTCGAACTGACCTTTCCATTCAATTCTATCGTAATTTTTCCCTGCCGCTCTACCGCAATCTCGTTTGAACCTCCGCAGTTAACCGAGCAGCAGCAGTTCAGAGGCTCAATGTTTATCAATCCTACGCATGACCTTCACGAAAACCCGCTACATTGTTGTGTTTGTTGAAAACTAATCAAGTCGTGAGCCATTAACTTCGTGCCTCTCGCTTCTGGTTGATAAGAGACGAGTTGGCATCTAATGCACTGTTAGCGGTTAAGTACAGGGGACGGGCGAATGGGACAGGCGTGGTACGCAAAGCGTGGTGACCGGGAGATCGGCCCTGTAGCCCAAGCGACGTTGGAGAAGTGGGCAGAGTTCGGTCGACTGCGGCCAAGTGACTACGTTCGTCGGCAGAATGAGACCGATTGGCGACCAGCGTCGGAAGCCGTCCAGTTCAAGAGGCAATCAAGCATTGCGGAAAGCAGCCAGCCCGATCCAAAGTTTTCACCGAGCGACGTTTCATCATCAGCTACTCCGTTCGGCGAGTGGTACGAAGCACGTTGGCTGTCGAAGCTGCGTTGGTACTTCCAAATAACACTGTGGCTAATCTACGGCTTCGTCTGGATTCCGATCTGGTACGTCGCAACGGCAACTCCATCGGGCGGCATCAAACGACGCTGGGGATCGTTGTCGATTACTGGAAGAGCTGTTGCGTGCCTGCCGCTTTTGGTTTTCTTTTTCATTGCCGTCGCTTCCATACCGAATTTCGGACCTAGCCCATCAGATGAAACTTCGCATATGGGTTCAAGCTCAGCAGATATGGAATTTTCGCTGGAACATGGAAATTCACTTGATGGCGTTAAAGATAAGAGCGAAGTGGATGTAGAGATTGTCGGGCCAGCCGATGATTCAAACTCGAATAGCAAACTTCTAGCGGAGACTTCCGAGTCGGCCACTGAGTTACGCTCACCAATTCTCACACTAAATGGGGTATCCGGCAAAGTCAAATTATGTGACACCGGCGAATATCTCGTCAGTGGTCTTGCTGTTTGGCATATACCGACCAAGTTAAGAGTTCCAATACCAGACAGCGATAATCACTACAAATGGAGGACGACCGCCTCCACTTCTGATAGCATCGTTTGGTCAATCTCCGTTTCTCCATCTGGAAAGTATCTTGCCTGCTCCGTTCTTACCTCTACTAAAGTAGATTTGGGTTATACTGCTAGAACCGATGTTTCCACTAGTGCTCGTATATACCGACTTGACGGCAATGATCCACCCCAACTACTCCGAGAGACCGAACTAAGCATCCCTGAAGCAGTAATTAGCACAGGAGATTTAGTGACGTCAATGCAGCGGGGCGGCTGTGGCTGGCATGAAGCGATTTGGAGCGAGGACGAATCGTCAATTTGCTTTGCCTCAGATAGGGTGGCAAACGTGCTCGCCAACTGGCGAGATGCAGTTTCGCCGTTTGTGATAGCACACCCCAAAGTACTTTCAGGCGAACCAGTGGATTTCGGCTTTGCCTTTTCTGTAAATGGGTTTTGCATTCAAGACGTTGATATATCCTCAGACGGAGACCAAGTATTACTTGCCTTCCAACTAGGCGATGTACTATTGTGGTCTCCAAAGCAGCCCGCTCGTTCAGAACTTCTCACTTTTCCTCGGTGTTTAACGAGCTGGGAGTCTCAAAACGTTGAATTCGCTGAAAACGGTAGGGTCGCCGCTACGGTCCTTAGCCAATCAAGTGGCTGGACGGTCGCAGGAGGTAGACGTAACCATCATACGGCACGTGACTGGATATTCTTGTGGGATACCGATTTGTGGATCCGGAGAGCCGTTGTTGGACCGGAAGAAGGAGACCCGCCAAATAAGGACTCGTCTCCAAGCTACATTGGTATCCTGCCGGATGGTGCGAAGGTTGTAGTGCGTGCCTCTGGCACTTTGACGATGTTTCAAGTATTCGATAGTCATTCTGGAGAATTAATTAAGACGATATCTCCAGCCGGCGATTTCCGAAGTTATTGGGATGGCCGATTGGATTCCAACGGGACGCATATCATTGCACGCCAAACTGACGGGCCGGTGCAAGTTCTAGACATTGTGTCCGGCAAAGTATCTTATGTAATTTTGAATCAAGAGTATCTTAGTGGAGCGAGATATTTCGAAGCTTCCGACAATTCCGAATTCATTGCTATTTCGTATAGAAACGGTGACGTACTTGTATTTAGTACGCTCGCTTCAAGTTAGAGTCAATAAGGCATAATCGAACTAACGCCTGTTTGTTGCTCGTCACACGAACGACACCTGACAAAAGTTTGCTTTGAGTCACCGTGTAACATTTACAGCGAGAGCAATTTATCGAATCGCACATCAGTCCCAGCAGGAGGGCGACTCTCTCCCCGACGGGGCGTTGAGGGCTTGAGTGGTTCGATTTCATCGTTGAGTGTCCGTGTGATTTTGTTCTGACAGCTACTTTAGCTAGAGTCCGCCAGCAAGCCGCTCAAACATCGGTGAAAAACTTGTGAAGATGAGGCTCGCCGTGAGCTATTCGAATTCCCGCACTCGCTGAACGATGAGGGCGGAATCGGACCGATAATCGACTACGATCTGATCCGAAGTGACATCGAATACCAAAGAGAGTTCTAGCTGCGGAAGATGACCCAGGACAAAACTGAACTACATTCGAAGCAAAGAAACCGGAGCACCACCATCAACCGACAGACTGTGGATCAAATCTATAAATGGATCGACTTCGCCCTCGAACAAAACGAGGTCGCATACCTGACGAGCATTGTGCGAGTTCGCTGGAACAAACGATTCACTCGCCGGATTGGCGATGCCGTCATCGGTTACAATCCGCTGCGAGCAAGAATTCGGCTGAGTCCTTTGATCTGGCAGAATGCGTCGGACTCCGAGCGTCGGGAAACCGTCATCCATGAAACATGCCATATTGTCGCTTGGCACCTGCACGGCACCAAGATCAAGCCGCATGGCGTCGAGTGGCGACAGGCTATGGAGCGATGCGGCGTGGAACCAGCTCGCTGCCACAACATTCCCTTGATCGGAATCAATCATTTTCACGTGCGAGAATGTCCGAAGGCGAAGCTGGATCGCTGCATCGTCAGCCGCCGAGACTTTGGCTTGATGAAAAAGACCGACTACACGCTGCATTGCACGCTGTGCGGATTGGCGGTCACCTTGGATCAGATCGAGTGCTTGACCTAGCCAGCGGCGTGCGAGAATTCGGCGGCGTTTTTTCCAAATTGGATTCTGCTGAGGCTTTCAGCCCCCACAGCGAATGGCACAGTCGTTTTTCTTTCCGGAAATCGGCGCGCAATTTGGTTGTTGGCGGTTGGCTATTTTTGATAAAATGCGAACTGCCGTGAGGTTGTTCTTGCTATGCGGCCTTCCCGGCGCGATAATTTTGGAAGCCCTTCCTGGCTCGTCTCACTAGCGAATCCAGGGAGGGCTTTTCTATGTCTGGTATAACCATTCGGCCGGCACAATGCACTTTTAATTTTGGCGATTGTGTTACCGCCTTTCTCACCCAGCCGGGCTTGCCGTTCGCTTCGATTCTTGCCGCGGAACGTATTCGCCGCGTGTTTGCTCTGCACGGCGGGTTGTTCGGACGAATCTACTCCACCGCAATCGTGCTCTGGGCGTTTCTGGGCCAGGTCTTGCGCGACGGCAAAGAAGCCAGCTGCCAGTCCGCCGTATCGCGAATCAGCAGCCACTGTCTGCTCACCCGTGGAGTCGGCGTCGATCCGGACACGCGCGACTATTGCCGCGCCCGGGCCAAACTGCCCGAAGGGGCGCTGCGGCAACTGGCGGGTGAAATTGCCAGCAACAGCGAGCAGGAAATCGACGCCAAATTCTTGTTCAAGAATCGCCACGCGAAACTGATCGACGGCTCGACGTTCACGATGGCCGACACGCGAGCGAACCAGGAAGCGTATCCCCAGCACGCGTCGCAACAGCCGGGCATCGGCTTCCCGATCGCCCGCTTTGTGGTGGTCGTGTCGCTGGCGACCGCGTGCGTGATCGACGCCGCCATCGCCAGGTTTCAAGGGAAAGAAACAGGCGAAACGGCCTTGCTGCGGCAGTTGCTGCACTGCTTCGCCGCGGGCGACGTCGCCGTGGCCGACCGGTTCTATGGCAACTACTGGGTGGTCGCCTTCTTGACGTTGCAAGGCGTCGACGTCTGCTTTCGCAAACATCAAAAACGTCATACGGATTTCCGACGCGGACGACGGATAGGATACAAAGATCATCTCATTACCTGGAGCCGCCCCGATCGGCCCGAATGGATGAGCAAGGAACTCTACGCGCAGATGCCAGAAACAATCCGGTTGCGAGAAATTCAGTATGTCGTTGAGAGAGCCGGCAGAAAGCAGTCGCCCTTTGTGGTGATCACGACGTTGTTCCAGGAGCAGGGCGAGCAGGAATTCACCTATGACGAGATCGCCGATTTCTACGGATTCCGCTGGCAAGCGGAGCTGGATCTGCGATCGATCAAAACGCACATGAACCTGCGTCACCTGCGTTGCAAAACGCCGGCGATGGTGCATCGGCAGTTCTGGACGACGCTGATCGCTTACAACGCGATCCGGCTGACGGCCTGCTGTAGTGCGACGCTGTCTGGCGTACCTCCGCGCCGGATCAGCTTCGCCAGGACGTGTGAGTATGTACTGGCCGGCTGGGATCTGCTGTCCGGCGTCGCCTCGATTCCGGCGCACGCCCTACTGCAGTACAGCGAGGAACGGCTCATGCAAATTGCCCGCTGCCTGGTCGGCAACCGTCCCGGCCGATACGAACCCCGCGTGCTGAAAAAGCGACAAACCAACTATGGCCTCATGGTCCAGCCAAGAGCCGTCCTGAAAGAAAGACTCGCCCATGGCGATAACTCGTTTGAGACGAAGTGATTAGAAAAACGACTGTGCCATTCGCCCCCACAGCCAAATTTGCGAGTTGCTAGTTATAAGAAATGTAACCAGCGGTACCCGCTCCACCGCCGGGGGTGGGGAACTGGCCTTGGAGGAATTAGCTGGAATTGTTGGGTTTCAAAAAGTGCGACCACTGCCGTTGCAGTGATCGCACGGTCCAATTGCCAACCAATCGAAAGGCCGCCGAGCGATAGCCCGGCAGCTCTTCATCACCAACCCGTTACTCTGGCGACCAGCCAAAGTAAAAGCGTGGGCTGGCTTGGAACATCAGGCTGCCCTTGATGCCGTCGCTGCGTCGGCGAGCGGCGATCAGGGGAGCCATGAAGCCAAGCACTTCGAAGTCCTGTTGAAGCTGCGTTGTATCCCAGACTTGTCCGTGCTTGGCTTCAAGGAACTCTCGGCTTCCCGGTTCGGCGTTGATCTCATTGACCATCGCACGGCGGATCGATTCGGTGGGGTCGTTCATGATTTGTCTCCTGAAAGGTGAAGATGACTGTTACGGTGTTCGTTGGCGGTCCAATCAATACTCGTCGGGCAGCAAGAGGCAGGTCGAAGAGCGGTCGGCTTCGGTGATGACCCAGACTTTGGTTCCGTCCTTCAGCAGGTAGCTCGATAGAATTCGCCCGCCATCGGCGACCGCTTGCTCGTTGGTCTGTTGATCCTCTTCATCGAGTTCGCCCGGATCGAGGACGATATGCCGCTGGAGCAACTCGATTGGCGTTTGGCCGTTGGTTTCCAAGGCGTCAAGTGCTCCCGGCGTGGCGACAACTTGACCGAGCGGAAAACGTGGCTTGTTGTTCGTACTGACCATGACTTGTCCTTTGCGTTGAAGGTCGTTGGTGACGCCTCAGTTCGTCGGTCCGATTCGACGAAACGAAGAGAGCCGAGGCGTCCTTGCCCGGCTCTATTCACGAACTCTTCAGGCGTTTAAATCGTCCCAGCAGAAGTCGGTCGGGTTTACGCCTTCGATGGGCAACCCGTCGCCGTGGTAGGTGCAAGGAAATGGCGTCTTGCTCCCTTCCTGTCCGTAGATCATCAGGTGATCCAGATCGAGCACCTGGCCACTTGGACCATAATGGCGGTCGTCTTCCGGGTAGTCGCCGAGATTGGCTTCTTCGACAACAATGTGATGACCGTGCTTCTCGCTGTCCGCCAGTTCGTCGATTGCGTCGGACATGCTGTCGGCTTCGACTATCAGGTAGGTCGAAGAGTAGCCCAGACCAATTTCGATCAGCCACGTCTTCCCAAACCAGTCACCCGGATTGATGACTGGCATGTCCGTGAGTTCGTGGCCGTGAAACGTTGCGTTCGCAGTGATCGTCGCCATGTTCGTGTCTCCTGTTAGAGGTTGATGACACGAGTACACTGCGGTCCAATCGCTACTCCTCAGCGAGTTCTGCTTGAAACGTTTCCTCGTCTTCGGCATCAAGTTGGCCGAAGAATTCAGCGAGATAAGCCGCCTGGCGACGGGCATCGTCGTCGGTGCAGTTGTCGATCAACTCGCCCCGAAAGAGCATCCCATTTTCGCCGAGTGCATAGCCGATGATGAAGCGGCCACGGGGCAGACGAAAGATCAGGGCGAGCGATCCCGACCAGTACCGCTCGACGATCTCGCAGCGACAATCGAGCATCGTCTTGCCGCACCACGTTGATAGCGTGACGCCGTACCGGTTCGACTTCGTGTAACCGGTGATGTTTCGCCCAACGACCGAAGCACCGAGGGCGGCGAATTCACGGCACTTATGTTTGACGATTCCGATTTCGATTTGTCCTTGACGTTCGCAGCGTGTGTTTGTCATGTCCGTTTCCTCCGAGTGAAAAACTGGTTTCACGAGGAGAGCCGGTCCAATGGGCTTGTCGAAATGCCGTGGTAGAATATGCCAACGAATTACCCCCAACAAAATGGAGCAACCCATATGAGTCTTTCGCAACAGTCACCGATTGATCTTTCGAATCCAGTTGTCGCCAACTTCGGCAAGAACAAGCTCGCCATCAAATGGAAGAAGACTGCAAAGGGAACCATCGTGAACGATGAGCATGGCGTTCACGTTGAGTTTGAACCGGACGAACGCCAATTCATCAAGCTTGATCAAAAGCAATTTCAGCTTGTGCAATTCCATTTCCATCACCCCAGCGAGCATCGTGTCGATGGAGTCCAGCAAACCATGGAGTTGCACGTCGTTCATCAGAACACGGAAGATGGAAGTCGGGCTGTCATCGGCGTGTTTATCGAGCCAACTTCCAAATCGAAGTTGGTTCCGTCGTTGATCCCTGAACTCAAGCGGTTCCTTGAAGTGAAGGATGGCGAACCTGACCCCAACATTTCGACAAACCCGTTGGAATGGTTGCCTGAAGACATGAAGAAGTATTACCGCTATGAAGGCTCGCTGACGACGCCTGAATACGACGAGAACGTTAGCTGGGTGGTTCTTCGAGAGCCGTCGAAGCTTTCGAAGAAAGAACTAATGAAGCTCATCCCCTTCCTGCAACACCCGGCCCGTGAAACGTATCCGTTGAATCGCCGTTTCGTGTTAGCCAACTTCAAGCAGTAGCGGTCCGAACAGAATCAAAGCGGAATCACTTCGTATTCGACGGACTCGCCTCTTTCGATCCGCCGAATCGCACCGAGAGCGTCGAGTTCCCGGTCGTGCGTCATCCGGCACAAAGAATTGAGCTTGCTGGTGAAGCTCAGGGCGACCGGATGGTTGAAGAGTTCGTCACCGCTAACGCCGCTACGGTGCAGGGCGAGTAAATGCCGATGAAAAGCTCCGACAATAGCGACGATATTCACGCCGTCCTGCACGGCGTCCGCATCGCTCGCTGCCCGTTGTTGAATTTCGTCCGAACCATTCGCTACCGCCGTTTGTTTTGCTGTCGCCATCGTCATCTCCTTGAAAGTTGAGAGTTGTTGATGACGACCGTTGGCGGTCCAACTAAAACGGCAAATAGTTTCCACTGGAATCAGTCGGTCTTGCATGGAGGTATCTTCCGGTTGTCGAAATCGATGAATGGCCCAAAGTTGCCTGAACCAGATGAATTGGACAGCCACGGTCAAGGGCATGCGAAGCATGGGCGTGGCGGAACCAGTGGCAAGAAACTTCCTTGTCGATGCCTGCTCGCTCCGACGCCTTCTTCACGATTCGCCAGACGGCGGACTCGTCGAGATGTCCCTTCTTCCGACTGCGGAAAACGGGAGCTTCCGACGAGGCGTCTTGTTGAAGTTTTTGTAACGCATCCCAGATTGCCTGCGGCATCAGCACGGTGCGGGTCTTTCCGCCCTTACCGAAGACCGTGATTTGTCCCGCTGACTCCCGTTCCTGTAAATGACGCCACTTGAGTTGGCAGATTTCCGAAACTCGAAAGCCGCCAGCGTACAGTGTCAGCAGGATCGCCCGGTTCCTGGGATTGGGTTCCAAGCTGATGATTCGCAGCACATCCGTCTCGCCGAGGATGCGGTCCGCCAGTTCATCACGGAACGTCGGCAGCTTCATCGCCGCACCAATATCAAACGTCCAATAGCCAATGCGATGGCCGAACGCCAGCAGGCTCTTCACTGCCGACAAAGCTCGATGTTGCGACGATTCTTTGAGCGATTCGCCCAGGTGATCGGCGAAGGATTGGATGTCGAGCAATTTTAACAACCGCAGCGGCTTGGCGACGAACTGCATGAACCGCTCGGCTTCACTGCGGTAGGCTCGCTGCGTGTGCTCGGATCGCCCATGCAACCAAAGCTCGATCAGTTGTTCGTCGGAATCGGCTTGCTCGGCGACCGACCCGACCGGCTCGCCGCCAGATTCCGGCGAACGCAAGATAATGGCACTTCTCTTGCGTAATTCCGAACACTTTTCGGATCGCTCTTCTGTCATGTTTCGCACACCTTTCCTTCAACAATCGAACAGACTTCAAACCCACATCAAACAGAGATCAAACCGACCTCGCTCAATCCCCAACGCTTTGCCTACACGGTCCGAATCAACCTCGCACGCATTCCCACCGCACATCGGGCGAGAATCAGCCAGAACCCGCACGCTTCAGATGCCGGAAAACGGTGCGGAGAACGTCATTTTCGTCTTCGCCGGCAGTGCCCTTTGGGAAGCATGCTTCCACGGCGGCAGCGACCAGCGTCGTCGTCATTCCGGTCAGCCCCAAGGCCGAAAGATTGTCGAGCAGAGGCCCGTAGTCCATCTTTGGATGGGGCTTCTCAACCGGTTTTGATGCGGGCGTCTTCGGCTCCGCATCCCGCTCGTAGAACAGCACGTATTCACCGTTCACGCCGATGCCGACTTCCCTTGCCTTGAGATTGTCTTCGACCTGACTGGCGTTGAAGTAAGGCCGTCCATTGGTCAATCGCAGCGGAGAATGAAACGTTCCTTTCTTCACGTGCCAATAAAACTGGCTGCGTGACATCGAAAGCAGCGAACACATTCTGCTCACCGTGATGGCGGCTTTCGGTCGGTTGTCGTTCACGATTTTTACATCCATCAAACTTTTTCCCTTCAAAAACCGGACAGTGGGAGCACAAAAAATCAGGCGTGCAAGCCGCCCAGATGCTCGATACCCTTCGGCGTCAATGACCGTCCCCGGTCCCCTTTGCTGATCAATCCCAGCCGAATAAAATCCCGCTCAAACATCTCGATGGTCTGCTTGGGCAATCCGAGATGGGTGGCGATGACGTTGAGCCGCACTGGCCCCTGATGCTGCTTCAGCAGCGACAAATAACGTTGCTCCACCGGATCGAAGCCGAGGGCGTCGAAGCCTTCAATGGCCAGCATCTCTTCAATATGGTCCGGATCGATGTTGTCGGACGCCTTGGACGACGCCACACGCTTTGCACTATCGAGCAATCGCACGGCGAGCCGGGGAACGCCACGACTGCGGGACGCCAACTTGGCGATTGAATCGGCGTCAATTTCCCAGCCCAGCCGCTTGGCTCGCTGGCTGATGAGGGACGCCATTTCGTCGTCGCTGTAGTGCGTCAATCGCAGCAGAATCTTGAAGCGATCCCTCATGCTTTGGGTGAGGAGGTACTCGTCGGTCGTCGCACCAATGAGGGTGAACGGCGGCAAGTTCACCGGCTTGCGGTTTCCGCCGATGAAGAGTTTCCGCTCTTCCAGTGCTCGATAAAGCGACACCTGAACCGTTTCGCTCAGTTCATGAATCTCGTCGATCAGCAGAATGTGCTCGGCTTCAAGCATCATCAGCAGCCCTTGCATCTGGCCGCTGTTGCCAATGTTTTGAGCGAGTTCCACGTGGCACTCGGTGCATAGTTCTCTCCCGATCAGTTCGGTCAGCAGCGTCTTGCCGGTTCCACCGGGGCCGCACATCAGCAGATGCGGGAACGCTTCCTTCCCGTCGTGCTTTGAACGGTCATGCCAGTAGGCGTCGAGTGCCGTGCGAAGCAGCGTCACGGCCCGACGTTGGCCGACCACGTGGTTCAGGCTGGTAATGATGGGTTCTGAATTCGTCATCGAGTTGATTCTCCTTTCATCGAAGGGACCGGTCCGAAAGCGATTTGTCAATCCGTCAGAGATTCCAAATGCGGTGCAGTTGGCGATCTTGTATCCGCTTCGCCCTTGATTCCCAATGCGGTTCACAAATCGCTTTGCACCTGGCGATGACTCGCTGGGCTTTTTCCCGCTTCCCGGCGTCTTCAAATTCGAAGATGTTCAGCCGCAGGCGTCGGAGCAGTCGCTCGTATTTGTAGTGCCGCTGGTTGTCTCGGATCGCTTGCTTCAAGTTGCGTTTAGCCATCGACTCGCTCCGCAGGGAAGGCAACTGAGTAGTGCTGTTTCTATTGATTGACGGTCCGTTTCCCGCCCCACAAGCGACACCGGATCGTCGCCGGTGTCGCTCGCCATCGTTCTGCTATTCGTCTGCGGTCCAATTGAAGCCGAGTGCGGCAAAGGCCCGCTCAAGTGCTTCCTCGGACGGGTAACCGCCCTGATCGTCCCGGCTTTCGACTTCGCCGCATTCGTGGTTCGACAGCCACGAATAAACTTCGTACTCCCAATCGTGAGGCAGATCGAAGTCGTCTCGAATTCGCCAAGCCGCATCGACAATGTTTTCAATGGTCGCTTCGTATTCCCGGTTGCTATACTCGTCCTCATCGAGGATCGGGTAGTCGGCGAGCGACTCCATCAGTCCGTGGAAGGTCCGAAACGCTTCGGTGATCTGGCCGCTTTTGAAGACTCGCAGCGAAAAGCCGTCGATGTGGCCGACAAGGAAATGACTGTGCGACTCTTCCACCACGTCGGGATCGTCGCCTTCGGTGAACGGTTCAAGGGCTTGCTGAATCTGCTCGGCGTTGGACTGATCGAGCAGCCCGCTATCCCGGTGATGCGTATAGTGGATCATCCAATCGTCGGGCGATTCGAGTTCGCTCTCTTGCCACCAGACGAAGCAATCGAAGCGTCGCCAGTTGCCAGCGGCTTCCTTCGCCGCTTCCGCCAATTCCAGATTGCCGAGTTCGGTCGTCGTCATTTTTCGTTCTCCGTGTTGAGGTTGAGTAACCGTGTCGGAGAACTGTTGGCGGTCCAATCTTGCACAAAAGAAAAGGCCAGCGATGTTCAATCGCTGGCCCTTCAATAATTGATCTTCTTACGCCGAAGCCGGTTCGGTTTGGCGGCTGAAACTCAGCACGAAATCGGCGGCTTTACTGGCGGCGGCGGACGCTTTGAAAATGAAGCGTGAATCGTCCTGAAGACTTTTTAGCCAGGAAGCAAGATATGCTTGCGTATTGCTCAGATCATCGCTTTGCGGGATCGCCAGTTCCGAGCACATGAACGCCGCCGCCATTTCCGCACGCAATTCGCCCTCGGCGTAATTCCCCTTCCAAGTGCAACGGCTTTCCGACCAGTGCGTCAATTCATGCAGCACGGTCGAATAGAATTCCTTCTCCTTCTCAAACCGTTGCTTCGGAACCATCTGGATATGGTCGGTGGCGGGACAATAAAAGCACCGATTGCCGCCGAACCGGATATCGGCTTCCGTCGCTGCGATGGCGTCTTCCGCAGGAGCGAAATCGACGAACTCATCGTTCTGCGTTTCCGGTTCGACATCGATCAAATGCCGAAGCCGTTTAGGCAACTCGACTTGTTCCGCCGAGAAAACCGTGTACTGCTTGAGCATGGCGAACTGCACTTCGACTTCTTCGCCGGTTGCCGGATCTTCCTTCGTCTTTTTGATGGGAGCGTAATAGATAATTCCGCAGCCCCATTCGCCCGGCTTCACATGGCTCGGTCGCCGCATGACCGTTGCCCCAAGGTCACGCCATTGGTTGAAGGTGGCGTACCATTTGTTGGTGAAGCCATGATCTTGGCGATGAAGTTCGAGCAGCAGCGGATTGATGCCCCTATATTTTTTGCTGCTAACGACGTTCGCCGGTGCTCCGCAATTCGGCGACGTACTCCACGGCTTTCGCCACGGGATCGTGCCTTGCTTGAGCGAATCGATGATCTTGAGGGTGATCTCTTCCTGAATCTGTTTGGCGGACTTTGCCATTGTCGTTCTCCGAGTGAGAGTTGGTTGGTGACAATGGCTGTTGTGGGTCCAACTCTGCTGTTACAACTTTGCAACTGGCGAACAAACGAAGAAAGGGATGGACGCCAATCGAGGCGACCATCCCTTTCGTTGTTAGTTTTTCGATAAGGCAATGGCGAGTACTTCGCCCTGAAACGGACCGGTTTCAAAATGTGATTGAGGTTGGCGATGATCGCCAATCTTGGTCGCAACAGACGACGGGCTACTGGCAAAGTCGCAACTCTTTCTGGAAAGCAGTGGTATCCTGCAGTGAGAATCGTTTGAATTGCGGCGGACCTTGCTGGCGACCGTCCTGCAATTGAGCATCACGGCGATGAATTGGGTAGGCCATGATTCGGCCTGCTTCGAAGGCCATTACCTTGGCTTTTCCGGCTGCAAAATGTACAATGACGGCTCACTCGGATAATTAAATGAAGGGCAGCCCGCTCAACTCGGGAGGCTCGTCAGTGAATAAGCCGACATGGCCGTACCCGCACGGGTATCCATGTCGGCTTTTTTCGTTCGACGCAATAGGTTTACCGCATTGGCGGATGACGGAGCGGTGACGGACAAGGACAGTGAGAACAGAATGCCAGACCCCAAACCTGAGGATGCCTTGTTTTTCCGACCGGAGTGGAGTCGTGCCACCTTCGCCAACATCGGCGATGCGGTGATCACCACGGACGCCGAAGGGCGGGTCACGTTCCTGAACTCGGTCGCTCAATCCTTGACGGGCTGGACGCAGGATGAGGCAACGGGCGTTTCCGTGGAGACGGTATTCAAAATCGTCCATCCAGAGACTCGAATGATCATCGAGAGTCCCACCATTCGAGCCTTGAGGGAGGGCGTGAATGTCGGGCTGACGAATCGCACGCTGCTCATCGCCAAGGATGGCAAAGAACTGCCCATTGGCCCGATTGACGACAGTGCCGTTCCTCTGCGGAATGATAAGGGCGAACTGGCCGGTGTCGTGCTGGTGTTTAGAGACATCACCGAACTCTGCCGCCAAGAGCGAGCGGTGCAAGTCGCTCTCGCCTACGCCGACAAAATCATTTCGACCTTGCGAGAACCGTTCGTCGTCCTCGATATGAACCTGCGGGTCAAGTCGGCCAACCGCTCCTTTTATCAGAACTTCCACGTTGAAAAGGAGGAAACGGAAGGCCGCTTCATCTACGACTTGGGCAACGGCCAATGGAACATTCCTCGACTGCGGACGCTATTGGATGAAGTCCTATCCAACCACCATCCCGTCCACGACTTCGACGTGGAACACGACTTCCCGGCGATTGGCAAGAAGATGATGCTGCTCAATGCCCAACACTTCGAGTCGGTGGACGGACAATCGGACCTGATCCTGCTCGCCATCGAGGACATCACCGACCGCAAACAGACCGAAGCGGCATTGCGACAGACCGAACAACACCAACGATTTATTCTGGACTCAATACCCCAAAAACTCGTTACCACCAAGCCGGACGGTAGCGTGGACTATTTCAACCCGCAGTGGATGGAATACACCGGGCTGACGTTCGAGGAACTTAAAGATTGGGGCTGGAAGCAGTCCATCCACCCCGACGACGCAGACGGACACATTCGAGGATGGCTACACGCCGTCGAGACTGGCGAAGTGTACGAACACGAAAGCCGCTTCCGACGTGCCGATGGTGAATATCGCTGGCACGTCAGCCGTGGCGTGCCGATGCGGAACGAGGCGGACCAGATTGTCATGTGGGTGGGAGCCAACACCGACATCCATGACATCAAGCTGATCGAACTGGCAATGATGGATTCAGAAATTCGCTATCGGCGGCTGTTCGAGACGGCCAAAGACGGCATCCTGCTCCTCGACACTGAAAGTGGCAGAATCACGGATGCAAACCCGTTTATGAGCGAACTGCTGGGATACTCGCACGAACATTTTTTGGGCAAGGAACTGTGGGAGATCGGGCTGTTCAGTGACAAAGCGGCCAACGAAGCCGCTGTGCGAACTCTCCAAGGCAAGGGATACATTCGTTATGAACACCTGCCGCTGGAAACCAGTAGTGGGCTACGGGTCGAAGTTGAGGTCGTCGCCAACGCCTATCGAGAAGACCACCACCAAGTCATCCAGTGCAACATTCGGGACATCACCGAACGCAGTCGTATGGAGCAGCAATCGTTGCAGCAGGCAGCGGCGTTATCCGACTTGCACCGCCGCAAAGATGAGTTCTTGGCGATGCTCAGTCACGAACTCCGCAATCCACTGGCCCCGATCACCAATGCGGTGCAACTCCTGCAACTCCAGGAAAAAGACGAAACCAAACTCCAGCGTCAAGCTCGCACGATCATTGAACGACAGGTGGGCCAACTGACCCGATTGATTGACGATCTGTTGGAAGTCACTCGTATCACCACAGGTAAAATTCATCTTCAAAAAGAACGAATCGGACTGAATGGCATCGTGGAACGGGCTGTGGAGACGACCCGCCCATTGATGGATCAACACAGGCATGAACTCACGGTGTCGCTATCGCCGCAACCCATCTGGCTCCACGCCGACGCATCCCGACTGGAACAGGTGGTTGTCAACTTGCTTACAAATGCCGCCAAGTACACTACGGATGGTGGACGCATCTCCCTCGCCGTGCAGCAGGATGGCGATGAGGCGGTGCTGCGGGTACAGGATTCGGGCGTCGGCATTGCCCCCTCACCTCTTTGATCTTTTCACGCAGGCAGAACGATCCCTGGATCGCTCGGAAGGCGGCTTGGGCATCGGCCTTTGCTTGGTGCAAAGGCTGGTCGAAATGCACGGCGGGCGAGTGGATGTTTCAAGCGAGTTAGGTCAGGGCAGCGAGTTTGTCGTGCGTCTTCCCGTAATGATGACGCCGACCACTCAGCCCCTATCGTTACCTGAAGTTACCGCCGAACCAACTCGTCAATCGTTGCGAGTGCTGGTGGTGGATGACAATGTGGATGCGGCTCAGACATTAGGGCTGCTGCTGGAAGCGTCGGTGCATGATGTTCGGACGGCTTACGATGGCCTCAGTGCGGTGAAAACCGCTGTCGATTTTCGACCGAATGTCGTGCTATTGGACATTGGATTGCCGGGCCTCGACGGATTTGAGGTAGCGAAGCGTTTGCGGAAAGACTCTTCTCTCGATGGCGTCGTGCTGGTCGCCATGACTGGCTACGGGCAGGCAACGGATAAACTGCGTTCGCAGGACGCCGGGTTTAATCACCATTTGGTCAAACCCGCCGACTTCGGCAAGGTGCAAGAAATCTTAGAGACCTTTTCGGCAAAGGCAGCACCTGCCGCATTGTCGCCATCCTTGGAACAATCAAATCCAACCGGAGCTTCATTTCGAGTGCTGGTTGTGGATGATATGAGGGATGCGACTCACATGCTCCGAACGCTGTTGAATCGGGCTGGGCATGATGTTCGGACTGCTGCTGACGGCCCAACTGCATTGGCGGCGGCCCTCGAATACCGACCTGACATTGTGATATCAGACATCAGTTTACCGGGAATGAGTGGTCTTGAGTTAGCAAAGCAAATTCGCCAGCAGTCCACGCTCAAGGACATCGTATTGGTCGCCCTGACTGGCCACGGGGAAGAAGCAGACCGTCAGCGTTCGTTTGACGCAGGATTCAATCATCATTTGGTAAAGCCCGCTGACATCAGGCTCGTGCAGGAAATTCTGAAGACCGTCTCGGCGAGGGCGACTAAATGAAGTCCCTCCGGGTACTTATCGTAGATGACAACCGAGACGGTGCGGACTCCTTGGGTTTGCTCGTCGAAGAACTCGGCCACAATACGCATGTGACCTACGGCGGGAGGCAGGCACACTGTTCATCGGCCCGCTGGTCAGCGAACACGAACCGAAAGGGCAACGCCTCGGCGTGAACATTCTCTTCCTGGCACTCTTGCTCGTGGTAGTCGGCTCGCTCACCGGGGAGTGGTTGAGCGTCCACAACAAGCTGTCGGATACAGTCTCATTTTACTTCGGCCACCAGGGATACGAGTATGTTGATTTAGGGCGAGTGTGGCAGATCGCTCTGTTCGTGGGCCTGCTGCTCTGGTTCTTCCTGATGGTCCGGGTGCTGCTCCCCGCCCTGCGGAAGCCGGGTGAGCAGAAGCAACTGGTGATACTGCTGGCCGTGGCAAGTGCCGCCATCGCCTTGTTCTACGGAGCGGGGCTGACCTGGGGCCAGCACACGCACCTGTCGATGGTGGAATACTGGAGGTGGTGGGTCGTCCACCTGTGGGTCGAGGGATTCTTCGAGGTCTTCGCCACCACGGTCATCGCTTTCTTCTTTATGCGGCTGGGTCTTGTGCGACCCGGCGTGGCGGCGGCAGCGGCCTTGCTGTCGGCCACGATCTTCCTGTCGGGCGGGATCATCGGCACTTGCCATCACCTGTACTTCTCCGGCACGCCCACGGTGGCCCTGGCTTGGGGGTCGGTGTTCAGCGCATTGGAAGTCGTTCCGCTCGTCCTGCTGGGATTTGATGCGATGGAAGACTTGCGGCGCTCTCGGCTCACCCCCTGGGTCCGGCAATACAAGTGGCCGATCTACTTCTTCGTCTCCGTTGCCTTCTGGAACATGATCGGTGCGGGACTGTTTGGATTCATGATTAACCCACCCATTGCCCTGTACTACATGCAGGGCCTCAACACGACGCCGCTTCACGGCCACGCCGCCCTTTTCGGCGTCTACGGGATGTTGGGGATCGGCCTGATGCTGGTCTGCCTGCGGGCCTTGATTCCGGGACGAGAATGGAAGGACGGCCTGCTGAAGTTCTCGTTCTGGTCCCTCAACGGTGGCCTGATGGCGATGTGTATTCTCAGCCTGCTGCCCGTAGGCTTAATGCAGACGTGGGCATCCGTCGAACACGGCTATTGGTATGCCCGCAGCAGTGAGTTCATGCAAACGCCGATCATGCAAACTCTTCGTTGGATGCGAGTGCCGGGCGACACGGTGTTCTTCCTCGGAGCCGTGGCGCTCGTCGTCTTCGTAGCTGGACTGAAAACGGGCCACTCATTCCGCAAGGAGACACCAACCCCATGACTTCGTGCGACCTCGATACGTCCGTTCCCGATTGGGTCAACGAGCATCCACTGACCCTGACCATGGCTCGCACCATCGAACGCAGCATCTGCGATCAAGCAGCGGAGTTTTCCTAAGACGGTCGCTGGGTCATGCCCTTGTTCTCGACTTGCATACGCCAACGATTTTCCGCCGCAGGAGTAGTCGATTCCCGACTCCTGAAATACAACCCGGATGAAATCGAACTACGCCCACTGGGCAAGTTCCCCGTCATTCGTGATTTGATAGTGGATCGTCGGCGGCTTTTTCGAGCGTTGGAAAAAGTAAAGGCATGGATTCCGGTGGACGGCTACTACGACCAGGGGCCGGGACCACGGCAGTCCCCGCAGGAACAACAGCAAGCCTATCCGTTAAGCGAGTGCATGAGTTGCGGGTGCTGCCTGGAGGCGTGTCCGCAATACAACCTTGTACAAGTTCGGTGTTCCGAGAGTGAATCGGATGCGGAGTTCAAGTCCAGACAAGACGCCCGCTTTGACCGTGCCTTTATCGGGGCGCACGCTATGAATCAGGTGGCGCTGTTAAACTCGCACCCCACAGGTCGTTTTAGTGCGGGCGAACGACTGGATGCAGCGACCGCCGAAGGGGGCATCCAGCAGTGCGGCAACGCTCAAAACTGCACCGCCGTCTGTCCCAAAAACATCCCGCTGACCGACTCCTGGGGACGCATCGGGCGGGCTGCGACATTACACTTTATCAAAAAATTGTTCGACGGATGAACGCCTTTATTGACGCATCTTGGCATGTCTGAATTGAAGCGTGTCAGTTCTTACCCCGTTCCGAAAAAGGTATTGAAAGACTTGGGCGAGGTACTGACCCTTCTCAAGTGCATCGTGGCCGAAAGAACCATCGCCGTCGTCTAAGCCGTCAGCGACGGAATCGCAACAGTGCGGTGGCTCTAGAGTCGGCCAAAGGGAAGTGCGATCCATCGGGAATTCACTACTACGCCCCCACGAAAAATTTCCGCCAGGATTTTTTGCCCAGCCTTCGATTAAAAAAGCTGAACCGCAGGCAGGGAGGGGGAGCCTTCAATAGGAGTCCCTTCGAGGTTTTTTGAAAGTTGTTCGGCTAATTCTGGAAATGCTGTAGGTGCGTTTCAGAATCCGTTCTTCCTGCTGCGTACCTGACGACATTGTTGGCAAGCGTTGGAATAATGCAGATTATTTGCACCAGCAACTATTCGTTGGTGATTGCCAAAGCGTTGATGCACATCGACGTAACGCCGATCCGTCCTGCTCGTTGCGAAAATAAGTTGTCTTTATAGGACCAACTGCCGTCTTCTTCTTGCGTTTCGAGTAGGACTTTACGCAATGCCTGGTTCCATGCTTCCCGTGAGTTTCCGCCCGCCTCACGCATCAGTCGAGTGGTGAAATAGTTGAAATAGACATCATCTTCTCGAGGTCCATGCACAAGCGACTTGGCGATTCCACGTTCTATCGCAGAAGATTCCGACTTGGCGCCCAGGTACAAGCGACCAAGCAATCCAACCGATGTTGTGCATATCCCAGCGCCCGATGTCGTGTAGCCGAATGCGCTGCCATCATCAGACTGCACGGAATCCAAGAAACGCCCTGCGTTTTGGAACGTCTGTTCGGGGACTATTAGCTCCCCTCTTTTTGCGGCTATTAGCGCAGTCATTTGCCAACCAAAAACCGATGTGTCTCCAGGCTGTCGTGGCTGGTAACGCCATCCCCCCCCAGTGGGGTCTTGGGCGTAAATAATGAAATCCACGACCTGTTGGGCTGGGGCACGAAGTATTGGATCGGAAGACCGTGAGTACGCTTCGCACAATGCGATGGCTGCGAGGCCATGACCATACATTTCTGCGCCCATCTCACCCATATCAGCACCATTCCTACCGACATTGACATGGCGGACGAGATAGTCCACTCCCTTCAAAACGTTTTCCTTGTAAGCGCCCTTTGTTGGCGAATGTCCCGATTGTAAGAACGCCAAAAGTGCCATTGAAGTAGCAGCTATCGGGGCGTCGAGGGTTCCAGCGTCCGGTCCGCTTGTGAACGTCCAACTTCCGTCCATTCGCTGTTGGGAAGACAGCCACTTTAGTCCTTCAAGTATGGCTTTGTTTGTTTTTAAATTGTCTTCGGCCAACCTTGCAAAGCGGTCTTCGTCTGCCAGTGCTAGCTCTTGAGTGTGCGCCGGTGTAGCCGAGGCGCCAATCTGGATCGCTAGCATCCAAAGGAATAGAATCACATACTTGGGCATGTTGAGTCTCCACGAAAACATAAACGGAACTGACATCCACAGCCGAGGCTGGCCGCTGTGGCTTGCGACGGCAACAACTCGGATGGAGGATCGCCCTGCTTTTCATGTTACGACTTCAATCCGATCAGTGCAACGTAATTCACCGGAACCGGCCTTCCCGCCCTGAACCCGGTGATCGCCACGAGCTTGCGGACGAACTGTTGCGCCAGCGGATGCTGGTTCCGCCAATCGGTGCCGTGGCCGAGCCGGTTCGCCTCATCGCAGATTTCCCGCATGGCGACAGCGAACTTGGGCATAATCTCGGTCAGCGGCTCGTCCGTTTCGACCGGCTCCATGCCCCGGCAACTGGATAAATCATCCAGTTTGTCGATCCACAGAACGCAGATCGAATGCTGATCGATCCACTCCTTTCCCCACCCGAGGCGCTGAGCCTCGGCGGCGAGATCGGCCACACATCGCTCGAAGGCGAAGACGAGGCTCGGCTGCATCGTCCTCCTTCGGGCCAACTCCCTCGCTGACGCTCGGTCGCCTCATCAGCCTTGATGCGGCAAGAAATGAAATAGAAGCGAGGGGAATGTTGGAATTCCAACGAGCCAAGCACGCCGTCTGCCTTCCGGCGAACGACGACGAGAGGGCCCATGAAGCCCGTCACGATGAAGTCGGCAGCAAGTTGGGCAGTGTCCCAAACCTGACCGTGTTCGGCTTCCAGAGCCTCTCGGCTTTTTGGATCGGCGTTGATCTCTGCGAGGCGTTGGCGGCGGATGGATTCTGCTGGGTCTGACATGTCGTTCTCCAAATTGAAGGTGATAGGTGCCTTTCGTTGAATAGAAAGACCAGCGATCCGTCAGCGGAGGGTGGTGAAATACAGTCAGCGACCAGGACTCGTGGTATGATTGCCAGATGGTATGGGGGAATGACCCAAAATCCTTGGCCTGCCGATTCCTGGGGAACAACATGAGCAACGCAAGCAGAAGTCTGTGGGTGGTTGGGCCTATTGCCGCAGCCCTGTTCATGTCGGGCTGTGAACGGCAACCGACGAGCGTTGCTTCTTCTTCGCCGCCACCTGCGACCACAGCGAATATCGACGAAGAATCGACCACGATCACTCCTTTCCCCGATGTGAATTCGTTGTTCGAGGAACACAAGCCGTTCCTTTTTGAAGTGACCGGAGCGCCGGTTGAGTTCACGCTCAACGCAACCTGGAGTCCGGTAAGTCCGGTGGTGGATGGCTCAGCAGGAGAGTTGCTTTACAGCACGGACAAGGCGGTAAATGAGCATGGCATAGGCGTCAGTGAGGAAAGTGCAACTGAGCGAGGTTACGTTGCGGTGCTGCTGCCGAAGAAGCCCAAAGACACGTTTGAGCTTCACTTCTATCGGGGCAGTTCGGGGTTCAAAGTAGGCGAGACGTTGCAGGTCGTTCTGCCGAAACATGCAGCAGATATGCGAGCGGTGGGAGTCTGGGTGTCGGCTGGAGTTGCCCATAAAGACGGCGGAATAAACGTGCGTGCAGGTGAAACCATAACAATCCTCAAGCATGCTCAGCGATTTGAGAGTGAAGACAATTCTGCTTTCGTCGTCTACACACTGACGGCAACTGGAGCGAAGGACGATGCTCAAACCTCGGCACCGTAATGGTTCAAGCACCCTCTGCTAAAGGTTAGCTTGATGGCGAGCGAGCAAGTTTTGTTGAGTTGACCTCTACCTGATGACATCCGAAGACAACGCACCCGCCAGCCCCAAGAACAAAATGCTCTTGGGGCCGGTTTGTGCAAAGCCGATCAAAGGTCCACCTTCTTCATCGCTTCCTGATACCGCTCCTCCAGGTCGCCATCGAGAGCAACGTGCGGGTAAATCGACAGTGTTTCCCGCCGAGCGTGGCGGGTAATCAACTGCAATTCTGCGTCGGCCAAGCCGCTGTGCCGAGTCAAACATGTGATCGCCTGATGCCGAAAAGTGTGCGGCGTGGCCTTTACTCCTGAAATCTCGGCGTACTTGCTGGCAATCTGCTGGACCCGTCGAGTCGAGTACCGGGTGTTGCGTCTGGCCTGGAACAGCCAGCGGTTTTTCGGATGGGCGGCGGTGTGGGGGATGGCGAATAGCGGTAGAATGCCGAAGCCGATTAAAATGGGTCGGATGGTCCGCTGGAGCTACGAAGATCTTCACGCATGGGTGAACGCAGGCGGGCCGCCGATGAGCGAGTGGGAGTGGCAAAGGTAAAAGGAATCAACCTCGAACAACTCAGAAATTTCCACCAACAACCTTATTCGCCAAGCCGAGAAAACCCCCTGCGGAACACGAAAACAGAACTATGATCCGTCACATTTGCAATCTGGGAACACATACTGTGCGGAGAGTCCGCCGAGAGTCCGCCGAAATTTTGGTAGTTGAAACGACGGCAAGGAAACAACATCGAGTTGCAACGATAAACACGGCGAATGGCAAAACAACATGGTCGTCAACCCGAATACCGCCAATCAACATCTTGACGGGAGATTCCGCTGGAGAGCGGTGGGTTACAGCGACAAATCAAAAGACTCCACGTTCGAGTTCGGTGCGTTGGCAAAATTCAACCGATGGGAAGGTGTTCTCTCGTGAGATCCCCGGAATGCAAGTTGTAAATTGTGTATGTCCGGCTCTTTCAGATGTCGTCTTCGCTGGAAGTCGCAGGTCACCGGAAGAAGGTAACGGAAAGCTACACTGCCTTCGAGATGGAAAGCAAATTTGGGAATACCATCCCGTCGAAGTCGCAGATTACGCACACTGGACGAATCCCCTAGAAGACGGCGTTGTGGGCACCTGTATTCAGAGGGCATTTCCGTTCCGACTTCTATCTCCGCCATCCGGCGAATTTGCCGTCTTTTCGTTTCTAGGATTCCTTTACCTTGTCAATAGTTTAGGCGAAGTAATTCTAAAGACTGGAATGGCTGATTTATTGACCAATACCTTCCATGCCGATTTCGGAAATCTGAATCGTGATGACACTCCTCCCCTAGAAAAGCAATATGGACCAATCACATTTAGAATGTCTACGAGTGTCCCAAAGGTCCCAGTCTTCGAGAGTCCAGTTGTCCAGGCGGTTGATGTGTCGAGCGATGGCAAGTTTCTTGTCTGTGGCTCTAGAAACGCCCTCACTTGGATAACAAATGGAGGCGCAGTAGCTCATGGATTGCTGATCGACGACGGGAGTTCAGTTGGTCCGGAATTCGATCGCACTATCATTAGTATCGCCCTTTCGTACACTGCGGATTTGTTAGTTGCCGAGATGAGCAAGGTAGGTCTGTTTGTGATTCAATCTGGAAAGACAATCGCAAAGTTAGACTTATCCACTGAGAATAAGATACTATGGGCGTTTGATCGAGAAAACGGACTGATCGCCGTGAAACGCTTGGCTGAACCGCATATTTCAATCTACGATAGAAGATTCGATCAGGTCGGTCTTGTTTCGCCAAAAAAAGATTTGAAAGACTTTTTTTTCTCTCCTAGCGGTCGATATCTGTTCTGCAAGGACGCAAGATGTTCAGTTTTCGAGGTCGTTCAGGATTGCTAGATATGACAGCGCTCCGCTTGACCGGGCTGAGGAGTTGGCGCTTACTTAAAATGGCGATTGGTTAGTAGCCCATTTTCTCCACCCTCTCAGCCAGCTTCTCCACAGTCCGTTTCGTGTACCTCGCCGTGGTGTTCAGTTTTTCGTGCCCGAGAATTTGGGCCAGCCCGACCAAATCGTTCTCGGTGTCGTCGAGGTACTGGTGAGCCATCGTGTGCCGCAGCAGGTGCGGGTGAATCTTCACGCCGACGATGGCGCTGTACTTGTCGCACAGGTTCCGAACGCCTTTCTCACGGGAACCGAAGACCGCAGTCGTCTACGCCTTGGACCGCAAGACTGGCAAGGAACTTTGGAGGGCGAAGTGGCCTGGAGCAATGTCGGTTCCGTTCTTCGCCGCCTCGAATGGCAGTTGGATTCGAGCCACGCCAGATTTTGACGGGGAGAGCCTGTTCGTCGCCGGGAACCTGCCTCTCGCCGCCGTGGAACTCTTGATCGTCTGGGGCACGATCATCTGGTGTGTGGTTGCCATTTGGCCGCATTGCCGCTGGGTTGCCTTTGCTCACGTTCCATATCTGGATTGGGTGGAACGCCGGCCGAAAACATAGTCGCCTCAAACACGGTCGCTCATTTCGATTCGGGCTACTACGGCACAATGTTTGCGTCAGTACGCTGAGAACAGCACCGTCAAGCGAGAAGAACCAGCGAAATACGTTCTGTTCCGCCCACTTCGGTGTCCGCTGTGTGCGGAAGCGACGCTGACCGCACACTTTTTTGCACACTAGATTTGCCATTCATCAGAGAAAAACATGATTCACGAAGTTTCCGGCGACATCCTGCTTTCCAAAGCCCAGGCCATCGCTCACGGCATAGCACCAAACGACCACTTCGACCAGGGACTCGCCGCAGCGTTGCACGAAAAATGGCCGACGATGGTGAAAGATTTTCGACACTATGCTCATCAGACTCATCCGAAACCAGGCGAACTTTGGACTTGGGGTGGCTTCGGCGTCCGTGTTTTCAACCTGATGACCCAGGAAGGCGAACACACTCACGGGGCTAAGCCCGGCAAGGCCAAGGCATCCAGCGTCAACCACTGCCTCAAGCGATTACGGCACGGGTTAGAGAAGGAGCAGATTACGAGTCTCGCTTTGCCGAAGCTGGCGACGGGCGTGGGCGGATTAGATTGGAACGAGGTATTGCCGCTGATCCACACCCACTTGGGCGATCTCGATATTCCAGTCTATGTCTACACGCACTACCAGCAGGGTGTCCAGGCAAACGAACCGGGAGTCTAAGATCGTCAAGGCTTGGTTATATCATTTTGATGAATTCGGCTCCCCTCCTGAACTCGCCTGGATATCCAATGTCTGCTACCGACGATGCCGTCGATTGTAAGCCTAACCCGCCGTTCGCATTACGTAGTTTCGGAATCAGCGACCGAGGACAAAAGCGAGATTCCAACGAGGACTGCTTCTCCATCGCCGAACTCGTGAGAACGCTGCGGGTTCATCAAACGAATCTTCCGCAGTCAAAAACGAGCCTTAGCTCACATCGAGCTTACGTTTTTTTGATTGCAGACGGCGTCGGCGGCAGTCACGCCGGAGAAGTCGCCAGCGGCCTCAGCGTGGCGACCATCGAGGACTTCTTGTTGAATACGCTCAAGCGATTCTCTAACTTGCAAGCTGGCGAGGAACAAGTTGCCTTGAGTGCGTTTAAGGAAGCTCTCTGTCAGGCCGACTCTCGCCTCTTCGAGGAAACGGCCAGCCATCCCGAATGGCAAGGAATGGGGACGACGCTCACGATGGCCTTTGCCGTCAATTGGCGTCTATTCGTGGCTCATGCAGGAGATAGTCGCTGCTATCTGTATTCCAGCGGGAAGCTACAGCAGTTGACCCAGGATCATACGATGACCGCTGAACTAGCTCGCCGTGGAGTGATTTCGGCGGAAAAAGCCGCCGGACATCCGTGGCGGCATGTTGTGACCAACATCCTCGGCGGCAAGGAGATGGGAGTCCAAGTTGAACTGCATAACCTCGATCTCCATCCCGACGACGTGCTGCTGCTTTGTTCCGATGGCCTGACGGAGATGGTGCCCGAAGATCAGGTCGCCACCGTTCTTCAACAAGAGAACGATCCGCAACGTGCTTGCGAACGACTGATAGCCGAGGCCAATCGTCTGGGAGGCAAGGATAACATCACTGCCATTGTCGCTCGCATCAGTCCCACAGGTTCAGGCTTGGATTCCTGAACGAAAATCGGGGTATAGGCCGAATAGTATGGCACGAAGATTTCGTGTCGTAAAAACGGAAACGTCTCCGAAGGATGTTCCCGACAAGTAGCCCGGTCCCTGGCCTGGAGCCACTCGCCCGACTAGATCGTAGCGGACCCTTCACCACCGTGGATTCACCGATGAAACGACTGTTTTTGTGCGTCCTCCTACTCTCTTTTTCTACCGTTGTGGCTCAGGAGCCGAACGATTCGCAGCCTGAGTCACAAACCGCCAAGAGGAAACTTGCTCCACTACCACGGGCGGCGTCAGCGCCCAACGACAATCCGACGACACCGGCCAAGGTTGAATTGGGGAAGACTTTGTTTTTCGACCCACGGTTATCCGGCGACAACAAAATGAGTTGTGCAACCTGCCATATTCCAGATAAGGCATACGGTGACGGACTTGCTCTTTCGCCAGGAGCGGGCGGAAAGCTCCTGGTGCGCAACACGCCAACGTGTCTCAACGTCGGCTTCTTAAATCGCTTTTTCTGGGATGGCCGTGCGGTTAGTCTCGAAGAACAGGCTCTTGGCCCAATTCAGTCCCCCGTGGAGATGAATCAGAATTTGGAGGAACTTGAAGCTGAACTCGCCGAAATTCCAGGCTATGTTTCCGAATTCGAGAAGGTGTTTGGAACAAAGCCGAGAAGCGACGGCATCGCCAAAGCACTTGCGGCATTTCAGCGAACTCTCGTGACGGAACCATCGCCCTTCGACCGTTACCTTGAAGGCGACAAAGACGCTCTTTCCGACAGAGCCAAGAAGGGATTGGAATTGTTTCAGGGTGACGCTGGCTGTATTCGATGCCATAGCGGGCCGCTCCTGAGCGACGAGGAGTTCTACCGGATTGGCGTCTTTTCCAAGGACGAAGGTCGTGCAATCGTCACAGGGAAAAAGGAAGATCGGTATCGATTTCGTACACCAACGCTTCGTAACATTGCGCAAACCGGCCCCTACATGCACAATGGTTCGTTGAAGACGCTTGAAAGCGTGGTCACGTTCTATTATCGAGACATTCCCGAAACGGGTCGGGATGGTCTGCCGCTCGATGCCGAAGCGCTTTCGGGCCAGAGTTATTCCGAGATTGGACTGATCGTGGAATTCCTCAAATCATTGACTGGCAAAACTCCAAAGGTCGTACCGCCGACCTTACCTTGACAGGGAAATTGCCACCGAACGGGGGCAGTTAAGGTACGGGTTGCTGCGAAGGAGGATGGCTGACCGCCTACGAGGTCGGCAGCAGCTTGACCGGCGAGCGTCAAGAATTGGAAGCGACGAAGCACAGCAACAGGTCAGTCAGTTGGCTGACTTCGATTACGTTGGCTATCTCGCTCGATCACTGCGGAGCGCCGGATTTTCCGACGATCAAATCGACCCGCTAACGCAGGACACCGTGGTTGAATATTAGTCCAGCCCGGTCAACTAATAGCTGGATGGGACGGTGAATCGCCTCTCATTGCCCGATTCAAATTGAGCGTCCGCAATGCCGTTCTCAACCTGCGAGAAAAGCGAATGACCCGGCAAAGACGTATCCCAGCGACTTCGATTACCGCCGTGCCACGCATTGCGATACCGGCACCGCAGGCGTCAGACGAATCGTTAATTGACGCCTTCAAAGCGTTCCTGCGAGAACGGCACGGAGAGTAAGCCGTCCAAATCTTTGACCAACGGTTGCACGGCGGCGATGTGAGCGAACTCGTCGGCAATGGACATGCGGTCAAGCAACTGGTCCAGAAGATCAAATCCGCCGCTCGTGAATTTGCCGCAAATGTTCCCGAATTCCTTGGGATGGTCGAAAGGGCGATGGAAGGCGAGGCGAGGACGGTTGCTCGCAGGTTTGCCGGGAAACAAAAATGATTGTGGGTGAGTGCTGGGAATGACCGATTGGGCTCTGCCTGGTAAAATGGTATTCCCGAAACCCAAAATCATCAGGACCACACCACCATGCCACAAAAATATCTTACCAGCATCGGGCTGCTGCTGTTTTCACTCCCACTCGCCGCCCAGGAGAAGAGCGTCAATCCCGGCGTCAACAAGTCCTTTGAGACGCCGAATGTACCGGAATTCGTTGAGCGATTTGAACGTGAAGGGCGGGACGCCTTCGATCATCGCCAGGAAGTTGTTGCGGCGCTCCGGTTGAAACCGGGCATGGCTGTCGCCGATGTGGGCGCAGGCACGGGGCTGTTCACTCGGATGTTCTCGCCATTACTAGGCGAAAAGGGGAAAGTCTACGCCGTGGACATCTCCGAAGAATTCGTCGCTCACGTCGAACGGATCGCCAAGGAACAGAAACAGAACAACATCGTCGGCGTGGTCTGCAAGCCGGATTCGGTAGTGCTCCCTCCGGCTTCGGTCGATTTGGTCTTCATCTGCGACACCTACCACCACTTCGAGTTTCCGCACAAGACGATGCGGTCGATCCATCGAGCCTTGAAGCCGGGTGGCAAGGTTGTTCTGATTGACTTCCACCGGATCGAAGGCGTCAGCAGTGAGTGGACGATGGGACACGTCCGGGCTGGTCAAGAAATCTTCACGAAAGAGATCGTCGAGGCCGGGTTCAAACAGGTGGCTGAGAAGCAAGGGCTGCTGAAAGAGTCGTACTTCGTGTGGTTTGAGAAAGTCGGAGAATGAACCCCGGGATGGTCGGCAATGATGCGGTTTCTCTAAAATCTCCACGTCGATCTGATCGCCGCATGGATGATTGCAAAAATACCCGAGCGCCCGGCAAAGCAGGCAGGCACAAACCTGCTTGCCGGTCAGGGCGTCGGCAGATTCTCCATCAGGTGGAGACAGATACCTCTGTCTTGGATCGTGCAAGCTCTAGCAGTCGCTCGCTTCCGGTTGGCTCGTGCGTGAGCCAAGGAACGATTGCGACTCTCGGGGCGACTTGCTGAACTCGCTCGATGTGCTGTCGCTCTTGTGCGGCTCGGGCTACCAGCAAGGGGTCGTTGGGGGCCGCCGCCGCCAGGGAAGAATTGATGACCCATGCCCAAGGCTCAATCCCCGCACGACGCAGATCGGCCTGGAGCGATTCGGCCTCCAGCACGGGCGTCGTCTCAGGCAAGGTGACGACCAGCATTTTGGTCTGCCTGGGGTCTTGCAACCGCATCATGGGAGTCACCACATGCGCACCGGGGGCGATGTTGCGAACGACATCACGATGATAGGAACCCGTAGCATCGAGCAACAGCAGCGTGTGGCCTGTGGGAGCCGTGTCAACGACAACGAATTTCGTTCTGGACTCTTTCATAACCCGTGAAAGCGCCTGAAATACGGCAATCTCCTCGGTGCAGGGCGAACGCAAATCCTCCTCCAGAAGAATACGCCCCGCCTCATCGAGATTCTTTCCTTTGGTCCGCATGACATTCTGACGATAGCGATCTCGTTCAATCTGCGGGTCGATTCGACTCACCGCCAGATGGGGAAACGTGGATTCCACGGTCATCGAAAGATGGGCCGCAGGGTCCGTCGTGGTCAGATGGACCGCATGACCACGAGCAGCAAGAGCGACGGCAATTGCTGCGGCGACAGTTGTTTTACCGACCCCGCCTTTTCCCAGCACCATCACAAGTCCATGCTCATCCTTTTCAATCTCATCAATTAAGTTAGATAGCGGTGGCACGGACAGAGAGACTTGGGATGTTGTACTCGGCGATACTGGCAATGCTTCCGACTTCTCCGAAAGCAAAGCCCGCAAGGTGGCGAGTCCCACCATGTTTCTCGGCTGCAATGGCACCTGATCCCTCGACAAAGATACGAGTGCGGCAGGCATTGCGAGCATGGCCGCTTTTTCTCGTTCCCGCAGGGCCAGGGCCAAAGGGTCATCGCTGCCGTTCTCAGGCAGGGTTCCATTGATGACCAGTTGCTGGTTCTTGATGCCCAACGTCGCCAGTTCAAGACTGGTGCGATCTGCTTCCGCTAGAGATGCTTTCTGGGGGCGTGAGACAAGCACAACGGACGTGGTGTCGCCATTCGCCAACAGCGCCACTGCATGAGCGTATTTTTGCCGCTGCTTCTCCAAGCCAGAAAGCGGCCCTAAACAGGATGCACCGGATTCATTGGAATCAAGAAAATTAGTCCATGCCGTGGGCAGTTGGAGAAGCCGAAGCGTGTGGCCGGTGGGAGCCGTATCAAAGATAATGTGATCGTACTTTTCGGTCGCCATATCATCGGTCAGCAGTCCCGTGAACTCGTCAAAGGCAGCGATCTCCGTGGTGCAAGCGCCGGAGAGTTGCTCCTCCATCCCCTTGACCGTCTCCGCAGGCAGCACGTCTCGCACGGGACCGACAATGCGATCTCGATACGCCTGGGCCGCTGCCTCTGGATTGATATTCAGAGCAAACAGGCCGGAAGCGCCGGGAATTGCTGTGGGGTCATGCTCCCCAATCGTGATCCCGAACACCTGTCCGAGATTGGAGGCCGGATCAGTGCTGACCAGCAAGACCCTTCGTCCGGCGTCCGCCAGCGCAATCGCCGTGGCGCAAGCGAGCGAAGTCTTGCCCACCCCGCCTTTGCCGGTGAATAACATAAGCCGTGTCGGCTGTTCTAAGAGTCTCATGGTCAACTTTCTGACTGATTCAAATGAGTTAGCAGCAAGAGGACGAAGAATTTCCTGTCGCCCCCCGGTTGTCGCAGCAGCCTGAGTTCATCACGGGAAGGCTGGAGGCCGAACTCAGTGGTATGCCGGTCCAACTCGCCAACTGCGTGCGGCTGGGAAAGACTCCTCGGCTTACGACCGCATCGTTCACCACAACAACAGGCAAGCAATCGCTGCCATGCTGCTTTAACTCGGCAAGTACAATCTTGCTGGCGGCGAAGAGTTCGGACTGGTGTGCAGGGTTGATTCGCTGCACCTGGACGCCTTGCCGCTCCAACCATTGAAGGTCGGAGGCGAACGACACGAGCGCCGGGTCAACCTCTGGGCCGCAAACTCCACTCGAACAGCACAACGGCCTGTCAAACACTTGTAATTTGGTCATATCGACTTCCCTTTCTCAATGCAGCACACTCGGCTGCGATGATTCTTCCGAACTGCTCATTTGCAATCCGGTCTTGTTTCAGGTCGGTTCCGGTCGCCAACCTCCTCCATGAGACATAATCCCTGATCCATCAACGACCGAACGCACAGGTCCACGACCCGGTAGTAAATGCTGATCCCGTCTCGCCTTGATGCGAGGATGCCCAAGTCGGAGAGCCGTTGAAGCTGGTTGGATACGGCTTGGGGCTTCAT
Source organism: Lignipirellula cremea (assembly GCF_007751035.1). NCBI lineage: Bacteria > Pseudomonadati > Planctomycetota > Planctomycetia > Pirellulales > Pirellulaceae > Lignipirellula > Lignipirellula cremea. The sequence continues at coordinate 2,477,153 of NZ_CP036433.1, forward strand.
TCCGACCGAAGCGGCGAGGTCGGTTACGCAGAGTTCCTCGGCCCTGATGAGAGCGTGCAATAGTCGCAACCGGGTATCATTCGCCAGCACCTTGAACACGGCTGCCAGCCCTCCTGCCTGGATCGGAGAAAGCAGCGGTCGTGCTTTCAAATCGGGCTGGGTGCAACATTCGTCTTTCTTGTTTCTGGGCGTCTTCATGGCGGCTCCTTATTACACTATTACATTATGTAGTGTATTGCCGGGAAGTCAAGGGCAAGAAATTGATGGAAAATTGCTGGAAAGGGCCGGAGAGTCGATGCGGAACCAACTCAGGCCCGGCAGATCAAAGGCCCTTACTTCAACAGCAGCAACAGCATGACCACCGGCGTCTTGGTCTTAATCGAGTGCTTGAGGTTGGGGGCCTTCCTGTACGTCGTCGCCAAGGTCCACAGTTGCTTTGCCCTCCACGAAGAAGAGCATGGCCGGTTTCGCCGCCATGTGTTCGGAGAGTTCATGGCCCTGGCCGGACCCGAAGACCACCGCCTTGATGTGGTCATCCTGGTAGATTGTGCGGCTCAGGATGCCGTCCGCAGGCGGGTCGGCTTCCTTGGTGCCTGGACCATTCCTACCTCTTCTCCAACACCAAATCCAACACCCAGCAGCCTCGCACATGCGGTTCAGCTTGTCGGCAATGTTCAAGAATTTGGCTGTCCGTGCAGCCCGCAGCTTCCAATGCTTCGCCGAGTTCCGGCATTCGCTCAAATTCTCGTTGATCGTAAATCGAATGGGCCGTGGTGACGACCGAGAGCGTCTGCCAACTTTGATCAAAGCTGACTTGCTGGAAAGGGTTGCCGAAGATGTCTCGGAGGAGGGCTAACTGCTGCCCTTTTTCGCTTTCCGAATTGAAGACCCATAGCGGATACATTGCCGCTGACCCGACTGTTCTGGTGGAGGACCAGGCACATCCCTTCGCATTCTGCGGGACGCCCGTCACACCCTGCAAGCCGCTTCGTTCCAGGGCTGCGCCGCTGTCTTTCTTGGATTGGGCAAGTTCCTTTCGAGACGCCTGCCCGTCAGCAAATCGTTCAGCAACCTCGACGGCGATGCGGAAAGGATTTTCGGCCAGATGATTCCAAATCGATCGACAGAAGGCGCAACTAAACAATCGCAGTTTTCGCTCAAAGCCGTTTGCGTGCAGGTAAGCGACCATCTTTTGAGGATCGTCGCACGCCATCCATTCGGATTCGGTCATTGTTTCGGTTGTCATTCCGGCCATTGTCCCTTGTTCGACCACGCTGGGACAAGCCCGCTCCCGCCGGCGGGCAATGCAGACAAAGTCAGAACGTAGCTAAATCCCGCCGATTTTCGAGTCATGTACATAGGAGGACAAGACACCAATTCAAAGGAGCCGACATGCACGTTGCGATTATCAAACCCAAGCCCGAACAAAATCAATGGAACTATTCTGTCGTGTATATTGCGGACGACCTCACGACCGAGGTCCACGAAGTCCCGACCTCACTGGAAGCAGAAGCAATCGCCGCAGAATTGGCCGAGAAGCATGGCTGCGAGTGGAATTATCTGCGAGATTTTCCTGAATTGCCGCATTGGTTCGACGAGAACGGCCACATGCGAAATATCGACCGGCTGGAAATCGTTCACCTGGGAGCCGGTCGTGGGCAATTCAACTGCTTTTCGGGATCGGTTAGACTGACCGTGGATATGGGCGAGATCGGCGACCTGTTGGAGTATCTGCTTATTCTAACGGGGGATTGGACGCAGCCGGGTTCTTCGTCGTCGGAAGGTTGACCTCCATCCGTTCACCCACGTTGCTTGGAAGAGAGACGATCCAATGCAAAATGAAAAAGGAGCCGAAGTGGACCCACCTCGACCTGCTTGCCCAGCCTGCGGCGGCCACCTAATCGAAATCCGTGCCAAGCTCCAGTGCGCCCGCTGCCATCGGATCTGCGAAACATGCTGCGAGGGTGGCCGGGGATGACAAGCGTCGTGACCAACGGAGGCCGAAATGCCGTTCCGAATTGACGAGAAACATTCGGCAAACTCTCAGGTTTTGGAAGTACTACGGTCACAGGCTGTTGAGAAAACTCCCAAGAATAGGTCGTCTTGGGATATCGACTCGTTTGAACTCCACACGCATCCTGACCTGATCGAACGCCTTGAGCTATTATCGGACTCGTTGCCACAGGGATATCGTCGAGTTGCACACTGCGACTGTCCAACGCTTGTAGCCGAAAACGGCATTGTGTTCGCATTTGCCTCTGGCATGTCGCAAGTCACCTTGCGTTTACCTCATGGAACAATGCTTCCCACGACGAAGATTGCGTTTGAATTGGACCCGCCGTGGTATTCATTTAATCCGTGGGGGAAGAACACAGTGCAATTGTCGCAGGAATTACGTCGTGCGTTTGAAGAGGCCGGAAAGATTACGTCCGACGAATAGCCTCATGCTGAACGTCCGCCGACGCTCATGGATTGGTGGGAAACAGAACTGAATGGTCGTTGGCGAGCGGCGTCGAAACGATGGCTGACGCCGTATTTTTCGGTTGGGTCGTTCTTGTTGCTCGTATACATTCAGATGAGGCGGCAATTGGAGCGGACCTTTGCCAGTAAAGCAGGCGATTCAGAAAAGGATTCGGCATGAGCAAAGTCGATTGGGAAGCGATCTTTCAAGACATCACGAAAGAATCCCCTGCAACTAACGACGACATCGCCTTTTTGCAGGAGGCAGCGTTGGCTCCCCTGACGGAAGACGAAATCGTCGAAATCAACGCTACGCAGAATCCATATCCGGCATCGAACCCGCTTTACAACGAATACGAACCGTTCGATCCGACTGGTTGGGTGATTCCCCAGCGAAAGTTTCCCGATTCTTTCGTAGACTGCTTGCGATGGTCGAATGGCGGCAACTTCGTCAATGGCGAGCGTGAGTTCGGCATGTTCGGTCCCGAAGAAATCAGACAGTACCTGTTGTCATACCAGCTTCCCGAATACATGCCTGGAGCCGTACCTTTTGCATTGGATGGCGGCGGTGGCTTTTTCCTGTTCGACATGAGGAATGAGGTAGCTGTCCAAAGTGTGCGCATGGATGAACGACCGGCGCGGCTGATTGCGGGACGGGTTGGGAGCTTGGTTAGGCGTCCGCGGCTAAGATGACTTGGTCGAGCAGGCTCGTTTCGTCGCCGTAGGAGAGAGTTCCTGGCGGTCCAAGGCCGCGGGATTCGACTTGTCGGGCGAAGCAGCTTTCCCCCTCCTCCAGCCACCTCGCCGCTTCGGCGATGACCGCTTCAAGCGTGAAGCGATCAAGCTGCTTGCCGATGCTCTGCAGCACGCTGGAGATCACACTGCGACGCTTCGCGCCACGGGGCGTCTTGCTCGTGCGACACGTTTTGCGGGCCGTCGCGTCGTCGCGTAGCTGACGTTCGGCCGCGTTGTTGTTGCCGTCGGCAGCCGGTTCGGTCACAAACAAGAAGAGTTCTTGGTTCAGCATCAATCGCATAATTTCATCGCACAGACGCCGGTAGTCGTTTTCGATCTCGCCGCCGCTGACGTCGTCATCAATCCATCGCGCGCAGCACAAGTGCAGCAGTTCGTCGTCCAACTCGGCGACACGAGCCAAACGGGTCGAATCGCTCAGACGCCGATCCGCTTTGATCCGCTTGGCCGTGCGATAGATCTCCAGCACACGGTCGGCAAAGTTGCGATAAACGGCGCTCTCGGGATCTTGAAGCGTCAGCTTGATCGCCTTGCGAATCAGGTGCGCCCAGCATTTCTGCGACTTGCTGAAGTCCCGGTAGACGGCCGCGTCATCGCTGATCAGAACGCCGGCAAACGTCTGCTTGTCGAGAATCCGGGCCAACGTATCGCCGTCTTTGTGAACGCCGTAAAACAACACGGTGAGCTTGTCAGTCAAGAAAGCCCACACGCTGTTGATGCTCCAGGACGTTTCATCGGTGTGGACCACCGCACTGTGGGCCAGCAGCGTGCAGAGCGAATCGAATTCACTTTCCCAGGCTCGGGCAAGTTGGTTGAGCAAGGCGTCTGCCTGGCTCTTTTTCAGATTCAACTGCTGAAAGAAGGAGAGCAATTTACAGGCTTTGTCGATCGACAGCCCGACACAGTAGACCTGGTAGGCGATGGCGACGAAGATTTCGATGCCGAACTCGCTGCGGCCGAGCAGTCCGGCGGGCTTTCCGAAGCGATTGCCGCACCGATAAATCTCATAGGCGACCAGCACCGCCCGGCCATTCTCCACCCGCCACGCGACGCGGGTGTGCGAAAACGAGCAGTCGTCCAGGCGAGTCTGGGCCGGCAAGACTCTTTCGGTTCGCTTGGCCTGTTTGATTTTGTCAGCCGTCTTGTTTCGCCCGGCTTGCTTGCGTTTTCGTTTCCGTCTGCCGGTCTTGGCTTGGCGTTGTTGCTCCGCCTTTTCGCTATAAGCTTGATCGAGACGTTCAGTCGGACTCTTCCCCTTGAGTTCTTTGAGTTGTTTCTCAAGCTCATCAATCCGTCGTTGCTGCGAGGCGATGACATCGATCAACCTGTCGATCGACAATCTCCCCCCCGCCGCGTCATCCTTGAGTTGCTCAACGTCCATGCCCAAATATGGTCGAAAACCGGCGAATCAGCCAACACCGATTTCACGGATTGGACAGCTACGGAATGAGCCGATCAATGGAGAATACCCAATCGTGTTCTCGCATAGCGGGAGCTTGGGCTGGGACGAGGACGACCATGCCGTGATCGCTGGGTCGTTCATCGAGGCTTGTTCTGATCCGACTGATCCGAATGACGCCATGTAGAATCAATGGGCGCATCAGTGTGACCGACCTTTGTGTTATCGCATGGCTTTACTTCGATGACCCGTCCGATGCGGATGTCGAGTCTCGAAGTCCTCAAATGTCGCCATCTTGTCGCCTCTATTCATCAGGGCGATTGTGATTCTCGACGGCAGCCTCGTAGACCGCTGTTGCCGCCTTTGCCATCATCTGGAGCGTGTGCTGGGAGGGCAACAACGGGTACTTCCACTTCTTGTTGTGGACGATAACGACCTCGGCAATCGCCTTTTCGAGTTCTTTCTCCAACTTGCGGACGGTTTTCGGCTCCATTGGTCGATCCTTCGTAAGGCATTACTTCTTCAATAAAAGCAAAAGCATTACCACCGGCGTCTTGGTTTTTACGCTGTGTTTCAAATTTGCGGGCATGTGGACCCAAGTACCCGGCTGTGCCTCAACCGTTTCGTCGCCGAGCGTCAATGTCGCCTCGCCTTGAATAAAATGCAGAATGGCGGGCATCGACGCCGTATGCTCCGACAATTCTTCCCCTTGTCCGAATCCAAAAATCACCGCTTTGATGTGATCGTCGTTAAAAAGCGTGCGGGTAAGTATTCCGTCGTTGGGCGGTTCGACTTCTTTCGCCAAATCGACAAAGTTCGTGTAAGTGGTCGGCGTGCCGCTGGAAGAAGGTTCAACAGAAGCCCTGCCCCCGACGAACGAAGAGATCCAGAAGTTATTGGCTGTGGCTCCTAGGTATGGGATCGAGATCAAGGTGCCGGGGCAGCTTGGGATTGATTACGGTGTGGCCGTGATCCTTGAGGTAGGTCGGCTTCACGCCGCCTGGGATGGAGGTCCAGTCGTGTAGGAAGAGGATTTTCACGGCTTCTTCTCCAACTCGGCTGTAAGGTGTGACCCGAGGCGTCGGATACAGTCGAGTAAAGCCTCTACTTCGGTTGTTTGGATCGACACCTTGCGACCAACCACTGCTGAGGGATCAGCGGTTGCTTTCACATATGCTTCATCGACGATGCCCATTTTGTGTGCCAACAGATGGCGTTTCTGAAAGCTGCGACAGGCGTTCGTCCACTCGGTTGCATCTAATCCAGAGGCGAGGTCGATACCAAAAAGCTGCTGGACGTTCTTCTGCGCCCCAGAGATGTTCTGAAACGAAATCTTCTCAGCCTTCGGTGGATCGGTTGCCTTGGAGGCGTGAACCTTGCAAGTCTCACGGCCAAATCCGTCGAACGCCGATACTCCGTTCTCCAAAGCATCCGAAATCAGATGGGCTGCTAAATCTGCTTCGACCTGACTGGCGAGAGCGATCTGTTTCTGGGCTAAAGCGAGGTTCTTGTCGAGAATCTGCCTGGAGTTGTGCCGGCCGCAATCCGGGCAGTAAGCGAAGATGCCGTAGATTGTGTATCGTAGCGTGCAGTTGTCGCAAATGACTTCTTCTTCAAGCTGCAACTCTGAGTAGTGGCATATCGGTTCTGGGCGGCCTTCGACCTTCATGCTGATGCCGATTCCAAACGGCCCTTTTGGTCGATGATTGAACTCCAACGATTTCAAGTCTTTGATGAATGCCGTCGTTACCTTGTTGATAGCAACAGACTGCGCATACTCGATCTGCGCCTGCGTGAAGAATTGGTCTTGCCCCGAGCAATGGCCGCAGTACGGACAATTGCAGGGCGGTTCGCCATCTGTGATTCCGGTTCCGAGCGTGATCTTGAAGTATTGCTCGCACTCGGGACACTCCCGACCGACGTACCCGTTCTCGTCTGGTGGTATCGAAATCTCGAATATATTTCCGAGTCGCCTCAAATGACGCATTTTCATTCACTCCTTCAGAACAAACTCTTCTGTCCACTCCACTCATCTTCACTGCGGTAAATTGTTTTGTCGCCATCCCGCAGATAGATCAGCCCCAGTCGCCGTAGCCGAACGGTCAGGTTCGAGATGTTCACCTGCGCCTTATCGGCCAGTCCATACAGAATCGACCACGAAGTCAGGTCGAGGTTCGCCGCCGCTTCTCGAATCAACCATTCAGGCATCAGCAGCGCCGACTGGTATCGATCCACAGCGCTCTTCTGTTCTGCCGTATCTTGGCCGTCTTTGATCTGCTGGAGCAGCTTGGCCGCTCGGGGATCGGAGGCGGCTCGGTCGAACAAAACCTCAATCAAGCGATCTGACTTTTTGACGTGGCGTTTGGCAATGGAAGGAGAGAAGTCCATGCCAGGGAGCTTTGGATGCAGCAACTTCGCCCGGTCAATGTCGATGTCGTAGTGACCGGCCTCGTGGCCGATGGTGCTGCGGAGCAGGCCGGGTTTCTGCTCGAACAGGTCGGTGTGCGTCTCGTTCAGCAGAATCCTCTGATTCACCGCATCAAGACCGCCAAGGATTTGCTCACCGGGCAGTTCTTCAATTACGTCCCAATCGAAGTCCAGCCCCAACACCTGCTCAACAATTTGCTCAATCGGCACCGGCAGCGTGACGGTGACGTCGGTCTTGGACTCGTATTCCCGAATCCGCTGAGCGGTCACGTCCTCGATTGCCTCGTTGCGAAGGTATTTCAGGTGCTTGGTCATTTGTCGTCAATTTCGTCGAGCAGTCGATCAATATCCTTGTCGTCGAGTTCGGCGAATTTGCGGAAGGCGTCGGGCCTTTCCATGACCCTCTTCTTGATTCGTTCGGGCACTTTCTCGGCCAGGATCAACAGTTCGTCCTCATCGGCCTCCAGCGCTTTCGCCAGCTTGCGTATGAGTTCTTCGCCGGGGAACTGAGCGAAGTCGAGCTTCTCGTTTTCGATCTTTGAGATGTACGTGAAGTTGACGCCGACCTGCACCGCCAGATCACGCTGGGAGAGGTTTTTCCCTTGCCTTAACGCTCGGAGGCGTTCACCAAATTTCATGTCGCTTTCCAGTGCTTGCAGCCCGCAATACGAAAAGGTATTCTACTTGCAGTAGATTGTCAACTACACGGGCATGAGAAAGCCGCCACGATGAGCGGCAACATCTCGAACAAACTGACCGAAGGTACGGTCCTTGAGGGGGAGTACCTGGATCGAGCCAGTCAAGGTGCTGACATTCAAACTGGGTGAAGAATGACAAAACAAGAAAAGTGCCCCACATTCCTGATCGAGGATACACCCGCAAGCGAAGATGCGTTCGGACCGCATCAGCGAATTGCTGACGCAATCGCAGATTTGATCGAGTCGTCGGAAGCTGGCGGCAAAGTGATCGGCCTCGAAGGTGGATGGGGCGCAGGAAAATCGACCGTTGTTGGATTTCTTTTCAAACGATTCTCCAAAAACGACAACCACACTGCAATCTCGTTCGATGCTTGGGCGCATGAGGGCGATCCCCTTCGTCGTACTTACCTCGAAACATTGATTCAAGAGCTTCGGGCCACAAAATGGGTTGATGATGCAACGTGGGAGAAACGGCGTGAGGAGATTGCTCATCGCCGGAGGGAAACTACGACAAGAATCACGCCGAAGCCAACAAAACTCGGTGTGGTTTTGGCGGTGTCGATACTTCTCGTTCCCCTTGGAACAGCATTTCTGTCAGCCGGGCTTCGTGCCGGGGTGACATTCGGAGGTGAACTTCTACCAAATTGGGTGTTCATCGTCGGACTTTTATTGGCGTTGTCGCCCTTCTGGGTCTTGCTTGTGAATTTCATCAGAATCCTCTGCACCCGTAACAGCAAGAAGGCCGATTCACAGGTCGATGAAAGCAAACACGAGTCCGAAGCGATTCCTTCCGAGTGGGCATTTCTGTTCAGCCGAGCAATCAACGAAACTCGTTCTGAAACGGTAGAATCGCCAAACCCTACGTCGATTGAGTTTGAGGACTACTTCACCAAGTTGATGCGTGAAGCACTGGGGACGTTTAACGAGCGTCGGTGTCTGCTTGTTCTGGACAATTTGGATCGTGTTGACCCAGAGAACGCACTTGCCATCTGGTCCACGTTACAGACGTTTCTTCAAGATCGCAGCCACCGCAAGGAAGGCTGGTTCAGGCGAATCTGGGTTGTTGTTCCCTTTGATCCGGGTGGCTTGCGAAAGCTCTGGGACAAAGGCTCGCCGGGCGAGGATTCGACGACACCCACTGGTGTCAACGAGAGTTCCGCATCGGATTCTTTTTTGGACAAGAGCTTTCAAGTGCGGTTCCATGTCCCACCGCCCGTGCTTTCTGACTGGAAGGCTTACGTTTATCGCTTGGTCACAGAAGCGCTTCCAGAACATGGGGTGGAAGATCGCCACTGGATTTACCGGTTTTTCGACCATTGTCGAACGAGGACTGGCGAACCACCTACTCCCCGTGAGTTGAAACTGTACGTGAACCAGATTGGGGCGGTTCATCGCCAATGGGAACACACGTTTCCAGTTCAGCATGTTGCCTATTACGTCCTTTACCGGCGGGCCGGGAAGTCGATCATTGAGCGGTTGCGTAAGGAGGCCGGCTTTCCATCGGAGCAAGACACCGCCTTTCTCGGGGAAAATCTACGTCGAAATCTCGCCGGACTTGCGTTCAACGTCGAACCGGACAAAGGGATTGAGCTTTTGCTGGCGGAACCAATCTACCAAGCTCTAGCGGATGGCGACTCCACAAAGCTGAGTCTGTTGGAAGAGAGCAATCCAGATGGTTTTTGGGCAGTGCTAGAAATAGTCGCCACTTCCAAGTTGCACGACGCCGGAGAAGGTTTTTGCACGAGCGACGTGGAATTGTATTTGGCAATCATCGAGGGGGCAAAAGAGGGACTTTCCGGCTTTGCTAACTGGTGCAAGAGCGGCTTGGAGCATCTACCGAAGGACAAATGGGCAGCACAGTTTTCAGGTGATTTCTCCTGCTTTCGCCTTATGCTCGCCCTTGCCGATCAAGAGCAAACGCCAGAGTTGAAAACAGGATTTTCAGACGCTCTGGCAAATCACGCCCAATCTGTGTGTTCAGGGGATCAGATACCAGGGCTTTAAAGCTAGCACTTCTTGCGTTTAGCAAGAATTTTGGCGGTGGAAACGTGGGGTTGGTCGTTCCGTTTGGTTCGCTTCGGCGGCGGGCGTTTTGGGCCGCGTTTGTGTTTCTGAAAGGCGGATAGACGCACGTTCCCCGCCAACTCCACTAACATTTTTGATAACTGTTTCAGCGTCAAAGGCGACAGCGCTTCGCGCCATTCATCTTCCGGGATGGCGATCATCATGCCGCGCCACACCATGCTCATTTCATCCGCCATGTAGTAGAAGGAAAAATTCTTCTCAATCTTTTCCACGCCGTGCGCCGCCCGCAGCGCGGCTTTCACTACAGCCAACGCATTGAAAATCACCAGTCCCAGGCTAAAACCGAATAACGCCGCCGGCGGATAGCCCAGCGTGTTGATCTCGTTGTTGAGCGACAGTCGCAGTTCGTTGAAGGCGGCTTCAATGCTCCAGCGCGTGCGGTATGTGTCAGAGATTGTCACTGCGTCGACGTCCGCCGGCAGATTGGAAAGGATGTGAATCTCCTGTTCTCCGCCACGGCCCGATTGGAACAATTCGACGCTGATGCGGCGAGCCGGCAGCTTGGCGCCAAAGTCGTCGGTGATCAGAATGGACTGCTCGAAGACTTGGCCCGTTTCGCTTTCGCCCCGTAAAACACGGTCTCCCGTGGGCTTCCAGCGGACATTCGCGGCGTGTTGCCGAATGACGAAAAACGCTTCATTCAAGGCGATCTCTTGGAGGAACACCGACGTGCAGAAATTGCGATCGGCGACCCACACCTCGCCTGGCACCAAGCGATTGATCAACTCGATCAGCAGCGAACGCTCTTGCGCATGGCCGTCTTCCGCCAGTTCCACATCGTCGATGAGACCGAGTTGGGGGTCGAGCACCGCCAGCACCACGCCTGGCAAAGGACCGGCGGCGATGGTCCGTAACTCCTGGATGCGATGCTGCGTGGCGCCGGGATGATTGCCGTCCAGGATGCGCACGCGATAACCGGGCAACAGGCTGGGACGGGCGCTGTTCATCGGCTCGATCAGTTCCCGAAACAGCGTCGCCGTCTCGCGCACCAACGCGGCGGACACCAGCGGCTCAACGCCGTTGAGTTTGTCATAGACGCTGTTCACGGAGACGGAGATATCTTGCTTGCAAGCTTGATAAGCGGCGTTGGTGCTTTTGCGAGTTTTGGCGACCACCATGCCCATCAAATTGACCAACACCGAAAACGACAATTCCGACACCCGTTGCGACACAGCATGGTCGGCGAAGATCTGATCCAACCGATCCGGCGTCAAGGCCGCACCGAGCGCCGCTTTGGTCATGACGGGGATGGGACCCTCCTTTTCAAACCGCGCAAACACCTCGCCGAGAATCATGATACGCCTCCGAATTGCCGTAAATGGTTAGTTCTACTGCAATTATTGCAATCCGAGCCAACGCGTCACCCCACACCGCCGGGGAGGTGGTGCTAGCTTTAAAGCCCTGGATCAGATACCGCCCGAAGATTTGCGTTCGGTTTGGCGAGAACTGCTCGATTGTATAAGCGAGGAATCAACTCGTAAGGAATTGCGGACTCGACTGATCGATGTTGCGGCATCGCAATAGGGAAAGCCGCACGATTACTTTTTTGATTTGTATGGCAGCGAGATCAGTGAGGCCGACAGTCTGGTTGCCAATAACCGGATAGTGTCCCATTTGTTTTCGCCGCTCCTTCGTGAGCGGAATGTCGCTGGACTAGCGTGGCTAAATGGGATTCTCGGCACCAGCACAAACCTTCTAGAGAGTGTTGCGGATGAAACGACTGTCCAGGCATTTGAAAGCAGACTTCGGGAATGTTTGAACGAACCAGTTGACGACGATGCACAATCCGTGATTGAGCAGATCGCTACAAATCTCGGAATTGAAGCTGCCACGGTTGAATCGGAAACTACAAGCAGCGAGGGCGTTGATGCAGGTGCAGCAGATGGCGAGGCGGGCCAGGAAGAGCAATAACCAGCGATTCCTCATAGTCGGGATCGAACAGCGCCGGATTAAGAACGGTGTAGCCGGGGTCGTAGCTGCAAGTCGTTTAGGTACCCAGAGGGAATCGAAGCCGTGGCGAAATACGAATTTCATGGTCGTTTCACAGTAGCCGTCGAGTCGGTCCCATTCTCCTTGCGGTCGTGCAACCAAGTGCCACCACTCCCTGGTTACGTGGGTCACCTAAACCTATTCTCAGAAACATCTTGCAAGAAGGCGGCTACTTGCTACCGTACTCTGGGAGGGGTAAACTGCCAGCTTGAATCTCACCACCATTCGATTACTATCGACGATTCCGCTGGGGCATGAAACTCAAACCCACGATCCTCGCCATATTCAGACGAGACGACCTCAAGGGCATCCTTGATGACCTGGGGCTGGAGGGTGTGGATCGCCGCAGCGTGGATGCGATGAGGGGCAAGCTGAGTCGGTCACGCTCAGTTACAGCGGAAGACCTTTTGGCCTGGTTGCGGAAGCCGGAACTGCAAACCGTTTGCGGCGAGTTGGGACTTCAAACTAAGGGCAAGCGTGACGAACTCGTCGAGAGAATCCTCAATGGCAGCAATAGCACGGTAGCAGCGACAAGCACGAGGCGGAAGATGAACCAGGACGTGCAGCAAACACTCGATCTCAACGGCAATACCAAGGCCCCGCCAAAGAAGAAGCCAGAGAAGCTGACGCTGGCTCGGCTCGAACGTCGTCTGTTCGAGGCGTGCGACATCCTGCGTGGCAACATGGATGCCTCGGAGTTTAAGGAATACATCTTCGGGATGCTGTTCCTCAAACGGCTGTCCGACCAGTTCGATGCGGACCGAGAGTCCGAACGTCGGAAGATGGAGAAGAAGGGAATTAGGGCCGACCTGATCGAGAAACAGCTAGACAACCCCGACAAGTTCGATTTCTTCGTTCCGGCCAAGGCTCATTGGGACAAGATCAAACATCTCAAGCAGTCGGTCGGCTCCGGGCTGAACAAGGCGCTGGCCGCCATTGAAGATGGCAACCCGAACACGCTGCAAGACGTATTGAAGGGCATCAACTTCAACCGCAAGGTCGGCCAGCGGACGATGGACGACAGCACGCTCATCGAATTCATCCAGCATTTCGACGAGCTTCCCCTCTCCAACGACGACTTCGAGTTCCCCGACCTGCTCGGTGCGGCCTACGAGTATCTCATCAAATACTTTGCCGACAGCGCCGGAAAGAAAGGGGGCGAATTCTACACGCCTGCCGAAGTCGTCCGCACGATGGTCCACCTGATTGAGCCAAAAGAAGGCATGGCCTGCTACGACCCGTGCGTCGGTTCGGGCGGCATGTTGATCCAGTCCAAGCATTACGTGCAGGAATCAGGCGGCGACCCCCGCAACCTTTCGCTTTCGGGGCAGGAACTCAACGGCGGCACCTGGGCCGTCTGCAAGATGAACATGATCCTGCACGGCAAGAGCGACGGCAAAATGGCCGTCGTCATGCCGCACGGCGTCCTCTTCCGTGGCGGCGATGAGAAGGAGTGCCGCAAGCGATTCATCAGGGACGGCGTGCTGGAAGCGGTCATTGGTCTGCCGCCCGGTTTGTTCTACGGCACCGGCATCCCGGCCTCCGTGCTGGTCATCAACAAGCAGGGGGCCGCCCAACGCACAAGCGTCCTCTTCATCAACGCCGACCGGGAATACAAAGAAGGCAAGAACCAGAACTCGCTGCGGCCCGAAGACACCGAGAAGATCACCCACGTCTATCACAAGCACCTGGACGTGTGCGACGACCTCAAGGACTTGAAGGTCTGCCTCGTCAATGATCGGAAAGACCTGGAAGAGCAGCTTGGGAAGACGGCGCAGTTGACCGACGAGAAAGTGACGTATATCTCCAGCACCGATGCCTTGCGGTCGAAGCTCTCCAAGGATTCCTCTAATCTGAACATGGTGATGGTCCACAAGTTCCAGGAGGGGCAAGACGAACACGTACCTGACTATCTGGAAAGCGCCCTGGAGATTCCTCGCTTCGAGAATTTTGGCATCGTCAATCCATCCGAGCGAATCTTGCTGATGATCGACGAGGCCCATCGCACCCAGGCAGGCGACCTGGGCGACAATTTGTTCGAGGCGTTCCCCAATGCGACCCGACTGGCATTTACCGGAACGCCTCTGATTGTCGTCAAGGACAAGAAGAAGACTGTTGATCGGTTCGGCAAGTACATCGACAAGTACAAGCTGCAAGATGCTGTCGATGATGGAGCCACGGTTCAAATTCTCTACGAAGGGAAGACGCCGGATTCGGCAATCGACCGCAAGCATGAATTCGACACCAAAGTGGACGAACTGGCGAAGAAGCACGTCGAGTCGCAGATGCGAAAGGCCGAGAACGTCGAGACGCTCAGGAAGATCGCCAAGCGGGACGAAAAGCCGTTCGACGATCTTGTAAAGGAACGCACCGCCGAGGAGATTCTGGCACTCAAAAAGAAGTGGGGAACAACCGGCGACATCCTCGAAGCTGACGAGCGCATCGAAGCCATCGCAGCGAATCTCGTGGATCATTACTTGGAGAACATCCTGCCCAATGGGTTCAAGGCCCAGGTGGTTTGTTCCTCGAAAATGGCAGCGATCAAATACAAGAAGTTCATCGACAAAGCCCTGGCTACACGGCTGGCCGAGGAACAGGCCAAGCCCGTTTGGAGCGGTGATCCCGCCGCACTCCCCGAAGCGGACCGAGATCAATATCGAGACGACGAACTCTGCCAGCGGGTCGGCTTTCTCAAGTCGGTCGTGGTCGTTTCCTCCGAAGGGACCAACGAGCCAGCGGCTATCACCGACTCCCGCAAACATGCCAGGGAGGTCGATGCGGTTGAAAATTTCAAACGAGCCTTCAACTTCGACGATCCCGAGAAGGTCAACACCGGAATCGCTTTCCTGATTGTCTGCGACATGCTGCTTACCGGCTTTGATGCGCCCGTCGAGCAGGTCATGTATATCGACAAAAAGGTCACGAACCACAACTTGCTGCAAACCATTGCCCGTGTGAACCGAGTCGCCAAAGGAAAGAGTCGTGGCCAGGGCTTTAAAGCTAGCACTTCTTGCGTTTAGCAAGAATTTTGGCGGTGGAAACGTGGGGTTGGTCGTTCCGTTTGGTTCGCTTCGGCGGCGGGCGTTTTGGGCCGCGTTTGTGTTTCTGAAAGGCGGATAGACGCACGTTCCCCGCCAACTCCACTAACATTTTTGATAACTGTTTCAGCGTCAAAGGCGACAGCGCTTCGCGCCATTCATCTTCCGGGATGGCGATCATCATGCCGCGCCACACCATGCTCATTTCATCCGCCATGTAGTAGAAGGAAAAATTCTTCTCAATCTTTTCCACGCCGTGCGCCGCCCGCAGCGCGGCTTTCACTACAGCCAACGCATTGAAAATCACCAGTCCCAGGCTAAAACCGAATAACGCCGCCGGCGGATAGCCCAGCGTGTTGATCTCGTTGTTGAGCGACAGTCGCAGTTCGTTGAAGGCGGCTTCAATGCTCCAGCGCGTGCGGTATGTGTCAGAGATTGTCACTGCGTCGACGTCCGCCGGCAGATTGGAAAGGATGTGAATCTCCTGTTCTCCGCCACGGCCCGATTGGAACAATTCGACGCTGATGCGGCGAGCCGGCAGCTTGGCGCCAAAGTCGTCGGTGATCAGAATGGACTGCTCGAAGACTTGGCCCGTTTCGCTTTCGCCCCGTAAAACACGGTCTCCCGTGGGCTTCCAGCGGACATTCGCGGCGTGTTGCCGAATGACGAAAAACGCTTCATTCAAGGCGATCTCTTGGAGGAACACCGACGTGCAGAAATTGCGATCGGCGACCCACACCTCGCCTGGCACCAAGCGATTGATCAACTCGATCAGCAGCGAACGCTCTTGCGCATGGCCGTCTTCCGCCAGTTCCACATCGTCGATGAGACCGAGTTGGGGGTCGAGCACCGCCAGCACCACGCCTGGCAAAGGACCGGCGGCGATGGTCCGTAACTCCTGGATGCGATGCTGCGTGGCGCCGGGATGATTGCCGTCCAGGATGCGCACGCGATAACCGGGCAACAGGCTGGGACGGGCGCTGTTCATCGGCTCGATCAGTTCCCGAAACAGCGTCGCCGTCTCGCGCACCAACGCGGCGGACACCAGCGGCTCAACGCCGTTGAGTTTGTCATAGACGCTGTTCACGGAGACGGAGATATCTTGCTTGCAAGCTTGATAAGCGGCGTTGGTGCTTTTGCGAGTTTTGGCGACCACCATGCCCATCAAATTGACCAACACCGAAAACGACAATTCCGACACCCGTTGCGACACAGCATGGTCGGCGAAGATCTGATCCAACCGATCCGGCGTCAAGGCCGCACCGAGCGCCGCTTTGGTCATGACGGGGATGGGACCCTCCTTTTCAAACCGCGCAAACACCTCGCCGAGAATCATGATACGCCTCCGAATTGCCGTAAATGGTTAGTTCTACTGCAATTATTGCAATCCGAGCCAACGCGTCACCCCACACCGCCGGGGAGGTGGTGCTAGCTTTAAAGCCCTGGAGTCGTGGCTACATCGTCGATTACATCGGGTTGGCGAATCATCTGAAAGAGGCACTGTCGATTTACGCTGCTGACGATCAAAAAGACATCGAAGATACGCTGCAAAACATCAACGTCGAACTGCCGGTCTTAGAGGCCCGATTTCGTCGGCTGCTCAACCTGTTCAAGGACAACGGTGTTCCTCAAATCGAGGACTTTGTTGAGCAACGCATCGATGATACGGCGGTGGAGTTCAAGGTCTTGGAACAGGCCATCGAGAAGATGGAGGACATCAAGCTCAGGGCCAACTTTGAGGTCTTCCTCAAGAAATTCATGCAGAGCATGGACATCGTGCTGCCCAATGCTGCGGCCAACCCGTACAAGGTTCCGGTCAAACGATTCGGTTACATTCTCGTAAGGGTGAAGGAACGCTACAAGGACGACACCTTGAGTTTCTCCGGCGCTGGCGAGAAGGTGCGAAAGTTGATTGACGAGCATCTGGTCAGCCTGGGGATCAACCCGAAGATTGCACCCGTCGAACTGTTTTCGCCCCGGTTCATTCAGGAGCTAGAGAAGAACCAGTCGCCCAAGGCCAAAGCGAGCGAGATGGAACACGCCATCCGCAAGCACTGCAAAGTGAAATTCGACGAAGACCCGGCCTTCTACGCCAAGCTAAGCGAAAAGCTGGAAGCCCTGATCCTGGCGAACAAGGAGAATTGGGATCAGTTGGTTAAAGACCTCTTTGACGTGCGAAAGGAAGCCGAGGCAGGCCGCAAGGAAGAGATCGACGGAGTGAGCGCCCAAGCCGCCCCCTTCTATGATCTCGTTGGGCAGCTTGCTTTCCCGAAGAAGTCGGTTCCCCCGGAACACGGAGATCAAGTCAAACAGCTTTTGTCCGACGTAATTGAACAACTCCAGAAAACCATCGACATCATCGACTTCTGGAACAATGCTCCCGAGGTCAGCCGATTGCGTGGAGAATTGTCCGATCTGATGTTGGCGACCGGCATCGACGAAATCGTCGAACACAGCGACAAGCTGGTCACGGAAATCACCCAACTGGCAAGGGTGCGAGAGAAGGACATCCTCAAGTGATGCGGACCTATAAAGACATCGAATACACGCTCCAACGCAGCAACCGCAAGACCGCCAGCATTTACATCGAGCGGGACGGTCAGGTGTCCGTGTATGTGCCAGAAGACTTGAGCAACGCCCAGCTAGAGGAACTTCTCGAAAGCAAGCGGAAGTGGATTTATCGAAATCAGGCCGAATGGGCCGACCTGAATGCCACGAGGGTCCAGCGAGAATACGTCAACGGGGAGGGTTTTCTTTACCTGGGCCGCACCTATCGGCTGAAACTCGTTGAAGATCAAGCCAACCCGTTAATGCTGAAAGACGGTCTTTTCTGCCTACGGTCGAATAACGGGGCCGTGCCAGATGCCGACGCAGTGTTCAAGGAATTCTATCGAGAGAAAGCAATAGGTCGGATTCCCGAACGTGTCATCTTCTTCGAGAATCGCATGGGAGTTGAGTCGAAGGCGGTGAAGGTGATGGACCTCAAGAACCGCTGGGCCTCGTGTTCACCAGGAGGCAACGTCAACTTCCACTGGAAGTGCATGATGGCTCCACCGACCGTCCTCGACTACATTGTGGTCCACGAACTCGCCCACCTGATCCACGCAAATCATACGGATGCGTTCTGGAACGAAGTGGACAAGATCATGCCGGATTACGGAGATCGGAAAGAGTGGTTGCGGGCAAATGGTGCAGGGATGGATTTATGAACGGTCATGTGCAGTCCATAATAAATCGCTCTGCGTAGTTTCAGGAGCGAAGCGGATTCATCTGCCGATGGCGAGCGTAGGCGACATCGCAACGATCCCAGGCGAGTTGTTCGCCAAATTCCAGACGAGTTTTTTTTTGGACCCACGAGACGCTGCGTTCAAGGCGCTGGGGGTTGAGTGATGGGACCGGATACTGAGGGCATAATGATTGAGCCAACACACGGTCGGGTTTTCTTGATTGATGACACATCAGCAGTCAAGGATGCGTTCGCCTCGCACGACGAGAGAGCCACAATCGGAATTGCATTACTTCACCTGTCGATGATGAATCACAGGCCTACATTACAGGACTCGCTGCCATACGAGGCATAGAAGCAGAAGAGACTCTCCGAGAGGCGTAGGATCAAGTTCCAGACGGACGTGAGTCGTCAGAATAGTAAAGTCGCTATCGCAGTCGCAGTTGCAGAGTTATTATCCAATGCTTTCTGACCAACTCAACAAACTGAAAGTTCAGCTTCTCGATGTGACAGAATATCCGTGGAGCAACATTGAATCCTGGATTGCCAAGGCAGCCCCAATTATCAAGCAAGGTTGGGCCAAACATTCTGAGGAATTTGAGAAGGCTCGAAAGAAGCCTCGGCAGTACATAGTGCTTCCCGGCCAAAACCCCGATCCAATTGATGCTAAAAATCGAGAAGCCGCTCTCGCCGCCAAGCAGCGTCTAATTGCATTTGTCGAAGGTCTGCTGCTTGTAACCGCAACTGTTGGCACAGATGTAAACACACATAACTCCTCTCTAGCTGGAAAGTCAATGTATCGTAGAATTGGGGTAATGATCGGTTCGCCGGGCGATGCGAACGAGGAACGACAGGCGATCACGGACGCCATTCTTCGGTGGAACGCCGCCCACAGTGGCGATAAGCAAATCATGCTGGAACCCGTGAAGTGGGAAACTCACGCCACCCCCGGGCTTCGAGGGCGACCACAAGGGATGATAAACGAGGAACTGATCCCGAAGTCCGACTGCCTGATTGCTGTGTTTCGCACAAGGGCTGGAAGCCCTACCGGAAAAGAAATTTCGGGAACATTTGAGGAAATTCGAGAGTTCATGCGGGGTGGTAAATATGTTGCCATCTATTTCTATGAGGGGCAGGCATCAGTTGGAGGTATTGATCCAGACCAATTGAAGGCGGTCCAAGAATTCAAGAAAGAGATTCAGCAGCACGGTCTTACGGACGGCTACAAGACCGTAGATGAGTTGTCGGCCAATCTCGCTCATCACCTTACTGCGATAGTCCGTTCGGTTTCGACTGGATCACCAACTACAATTGACAGTTCACCAGCCGAATCGTCAGCCAATCCACTCCCGCTTGAAACGCCAGTTCCGCAGACTACCCCCGAGTCTCCGAAGTCAGACGAATCCGCACTTGTCGTCACTGATTCCGGGTCGTGGGCGCTTCTCGATGCGCAGTTCTATGAAACAGAAACCGTGCGTCAAACTGGCGATGGCGATTGGGTTGTCGAAATTCAGGCGAATACCGCCGAAGAGGATGCCCATCTAGCCGGGTTGCAACCACACCAATATGGACGCTCCCGTCCAATTCCATTTGCACACAGAAACGATGGATTTTTGGTCACAGTGAAGAGCGTCGAGTCCGTCTCGCAGGGCGGCCAACAAGTGTGGACCATCACGCTCACGTCCGAGGACATCGAATATGGTGGGAGCATCATGGATTTTTCGTGGCAAACGGAAGGAAGAACGTACAAGCCCGAAGATTTTGCTCGTCTCCGAGCGGGCCGAATTCTACTGAATGATCCACCGCCAATAGAAGACGACGGTCCAGTCTCGCACGATCAGATGCACGACGTAATGCTGGAGTCGCACATTCGAGGGACGAGCAATCCCGTTTCGGTTGAGCATTGCATCATACAAGTCATCTACAGCAGCGTCGGCGGCGATCCTGAGAAGTTTCTCCGTTTGGCACGTCTTGCTTCGATCTACTTTCTAAAAGCCGGGGGTGCCGTTGAGAGAATACTTGAACTAGCGCTTGGGCCAATCGAGGATGGTAGCGTCCATGTGCGATTCAGAGGCCAACGACGGAAGGTGGCGTCAAACGTCGAACCGGCAGTGATTGAAATCGAGGGGGATTGTCCGTTGCAATGACGCCTGACCTCTCACACCGGGCCTATTTCAAATAGTCTGGCAATTGGGGTCACCTGTGAAAAGGCTCGTGCCGCAACACGGTGGTCTACGACCTGCTCAAATGTCTTCTCTGAGACAATCCCAACGATTCGACCAAGTTGGTCGAATACCGGCCCGCCGCTGTTTCCGCCAGCCGTTTGAAAGCTGACTTGAATGAATTGGCTCGCACCGGAGTAGTCGGTGGGCACTGCTTCAACCGACCCGATGTAAATTCCAAGTGTGGGTTGCCGCAGCGGAACCGCTGGAAATCCCATCGCAGCGACTTCTGAACCAGGTTCCGGCAAGGTCGTAGATACCGGAAGCGTCTCGCTTGGGAGCGCAACGGGTTCGGGTATGGTGAACGACGCAACGTCAGAGATATCATTCTTTATGACATCTATAGCTTCAACTTCCTGGCCGCAAATGTACACCACAAGTGGCCCCTGGAAATTGTGAGCGCATGTGCCGAATCTTCTGTGTCCAAACAAGAATGCCGTACCGCTTGCCATCTTTGTCGCCAACTCAGTAGAAGTGTGGAAAACTAAGCCACTGTACTGTCTGTGCCATTCAGTCCAGTTTCGAGGTATCAGAAACTTCATTGTCAACGTGTCGATTTCAACTCGCCTGCCCTCAGAAGTAGCCTCGACAAATTGATCGTTCGATTGGGAATGATCCCTAACAAGAT
Source organism: Lignipirellula cremea (assembly GCF_007751035.1). Lineage (NCBI taxonomy): Bacteria > Pseudomonadati > Planctomycetota > Planctomycetia > Pirellulales > Pirellulaceae > Lignipirellula > Lignipirellula cremea. Next base: position 2,498,078 of record NZ_CP036433.1, read on the forward strand.
AGCCTCGCTGCCGCAGCCAGTTGACTGCCTCTCCAAACTTTTGCCTCAACCAATCGGGGGGGCGATCCCCGCCGTAAGACGATACTGCACCGCCAGACTGTCGAAGCACGCCACCACGAACGTCTAACCCAAGGGCCGATGGCGAAAACTCGAATTGTAGAATGCTCTCCAAGCATCCAGGGTAGTAGTCACCCGCTGGCCTTGTCTCGGCATTTTCACGAACAATCAAGAGAATCTGAGCAGCATACTGTTCAGTCGATGCGTCGTTGAGATTTATCGATATATGAGTCATTGCAAACCTCCCTCGTCACTCCTGGCGAGGTTTGAATACAGAATCCTTCGGGCCGATTCTTCTGCATTCGCAAATGCTGTGAAGCCCAGGTCCGAGTTTGAGTAGCTCATCAAACGATCTGTGGAACTGAGTTGTAACCTGTCCTCTACTGACTCGTTCTGGCCCCTGCCGCATCGCTCCCCGCAACTCGGTGACCTGGAATTCGTCATCGCTCGCTCCGGTTTCAATTTGCAGAATTCTTCGGACTTCTTGCTCATTGTCTTCACAATTGCAGCGTTCAACTGTCGTGAATTCTTGTCTCAAAATGAAGTCTCCTGAATGGTGGCAAACTGCCAGATTCACAAATTCTACGGCAAACATCCCTTCATTTTACCACCTTCACCGTCGAATTGATATTTGAAGATACACAGAAAGTCTTCCGCTTGATACGGCTCCAACGAGCGGATCGGTTTTGGAAGCTGCTCCATCTCGACCGTGCCTCCTTTGGCCGCCACGCCGAGTGCCTTGCAGCCCTTCTTTGTCCCTGCGTGCAGGTAGACCACTTCGGGCCAGACATCGAGATGCGATCCCAATCGCAACGCCGTGTCGTAAATGGCGAGGACGCCGAAGCGGTCGATGCTGCTCGTGCGATCCTCGACGAGGCCGAGCAGATCACCGAAGGACTCGATGGTGGCGATCCCATCAGAACACTTCTGCAACTTCTTTCGAGCCTGCTCCAGCTTCGCTTTGCCGACAAGGTGCTGATGGCCGTGAATTTTGTCTTCCTTCCCGTGGCAGGCGAAGCGGATCGCATCTTCAATGGAGTCGAGTGTCTGGAAGTAGTCGAGGTACGCAGCGAGCCGGGAGCCGTGCTTGCGGTTGTAGATGCGGACGAGTTGGGAGAGGGGTTTGTTTTCCATCGTTCCGCATCACCCAATCTCTCGGCACTTCGGATAATTTTGACAGCCCCAAAACTGCTTTCCAGCATTTTGCCCCTTGGAAGCAGTCCGCTGCACCATCGGCACGTCACATTTCGGGCAGACGGGGGAACCTGATTGAGGCGGTGGTGGGGGCACGGGAGCGGCAACCGGCTGAGCGTCCAGGTGCCGAGCAAGTTCCGCAGCGATGGCATTCGCATCGTAGGAAGCCCGTGCGGGGAATCTCACGAGCGGAAGACCGGCGACGGCGAACACCGCATCGACAAACTGGTCCCTTTCCTGCCGATCACGACGGGCATGGCTGGAGTCGTCAAGCTCGATCCCGCAGCGAGGTTTCATCGTCGTCGGATCGCACAGGAGGAAATCGACGTGCTTCCGGTCAATCTTGTTGCGGTACGACTGGCTCTCGGCACTCCGAGCGGCGAAGAAAATGTCGGCCAGATTCACTTTGGTCGTAATGGTCGCCTGATCTTTCACGGCTAGTTTCAATATCCGGTAAAACGAAAGCTCTGCTGGCGAAAGGAAATCATCCCGTAGCCGGTAGGGAAGCCGCTTGTCGGTTTGGGTCTGAGTACCGCCGAGGCGGATTCCGAAAAAGCGGAGAATGGCTGCGAGACAGCCTTGTGGTCCAGATTCGTTCATGTTTGGCCCCTAGAGGTTTTTGGGGCGATTGTACCAGAGGGGGCGGTGGCGAAGCATAGAAGTACGGTGCGGCTGGGGATGAGGCGGCCAAGGCGGTAGAATGGTCGGAAAACTAGATTCATTAAAACCCAAACACGCAGAAGGCAAAGAAGGGGCGATTCGGCTGCTTCTCAACCTCGAACAAGCAATTCGGCCAAACAAGGAGCCAACGTCAATGAGCGAAGATACTCAGGTCACCATTGACCGAATCGAAATGGGGACCGGCTGGGTCTGTTTCCATGCGGGAAAGAAGCCGCCCAAGCCCGAGGAAATCCCGGCCTATCTGAACCGCACGTTCAACACTTGGCTAAAGAACAATGCTAAGTTCAAAGTTCGGGCGGTCATGCCGATTGTTTAGGGCGGCAACACCGTTGCAATTCATGTGTGGTTTGATTGAGTCGTCTTTTCCATGAACTACCACCACACCCAGCGAGCGTCCTTGTGCCTGATCCTGTACGCTCTGGCCGTCACGTTCCTCGTGGTCGCCTGGGTTCTGAGGAACGACCCGGTTCCGATCTGGGTTTTCATGGCACCTGCTCTACTGACCCTGTTCCTGGCCCCTTCGATCCATCACCTAACTGTGGCGGACCAGGGAGATCACCTGTTGGTCCAGTTTGGCTCCCTGCCGCTGTTCCGACGCCGAGTGAAGTACGAAGACATCGAAAGCGTGGAGATCGGACGGACGACAATTCTCGACGGCTGGGGCATCCACTGGAGCTTGCGAGGCGGCTGGGTCTGGAACTTGTATGGGCGGGACTGCGTGGTGCTGCGGCTGCGAAGAGGCACGTTGCGGGTTGGGACGGATGATGCCGAGAAGTTGGCTCGGTTTTTGGAAAGCAAAACTGAACAGTGGGGCTGAATTGAAGGTGAACAATTATGCAGACGAACTCTCACACCGGCACAAAGATCGACGAAGTGGCGGCAGGAATCTACCGCATCAACACGCCTCTGCGGATCGACGCCATCCCCGGTGGCTTCAATCTCAGCCAGTACCTCATCGTGGACGATGAGCCGATGATCTTCCACACCGGCTGGCGAAAATGGTTCCCGTTCGTCTCTGAGTCGATATCTAAAGTGATTCCCCTCAACCGCATCCGCCACATCGGCTACTCCCATTTCGAAGGTGACGAATCGGGAGCCATGAACGAGTTTCTGGCTGCTGCACCGCACGCAGTCCCATTCGCCAGCCATGTCAGCGTGATGACTTCGCTCAACGATCAAGCCGACCGTGAAGGTCGAGGCATGGCTGATGGCGAGACATTCTCGACGGGACAGAAGACGTGGAAGTGGATTGATACGCCGCATGTGCCCCACGGTTGGGATTGCGGAGTGCTGTTCGATCAAATGACCGGCACACTTCTTTGCGGCGACCTTTTCACCCAGCCGGGTGCGGAGACTGTTGCCGTCACCGAATCGGAAATTCTCACGGCCAGCGAAGCGATGCGTAAACCCATGGACTACTACGCCCACTCGACCAAGACCGGCACAATCTTGGAGCGTCTGGCATCACTCAACCCGGCGACACTCGCCTGTCAGCACGGAAGTGCCTACAGAGGAGATGGAGCCGCCTTGTTGCGAGAACTGGCTGCGATTCTCGAAGCAGAACTGCGGGCCGAGTTGGAATAATGCCATCCGAAACTCCCTTCCGTATCGCCTTGATTGTCGTGATTCTTTTCACGATGGCGGTCACGCTCTACCACCGACTGCAAGCAGCCAAGTCGGGCGAGAAGATTTCCCGCCGAGAGGAAGGTGTTCTTTTTGCCGTCGTGCTACGGCTCGCCGGGTTGCTCCTTTGGGTCGCCACTTTCGGCTACCTGCTCTTTCCGACGTATTTTCAGTGGGCCGCAATGCCGGTGCCGATGTGGCTTCGGTGGATCGGCGTTGTCAGCGGCGCACTCTGCTCACTGCTGATGTGGTGGACTCTTTCCAGCTTGGGAAAGAACCTGACCGATACCGTGGTAACGAGAGCCGAGGCCACGTTGATAACGCACGGCCCCTATCGTTGGGTGAGGCATCCATTCTATCTGACGGCGGCGCTGCTGATGGCCTCGGTGACTTTGCTGACCGCCAACTGGCTGATCGGCATTAGCAGCGTGGCGGTCCTGGCTTTGCTTGCAGTTCGGACGCCGAAGGAAGAGCAGATGTTGATCGAGAAGTTCGGTGACGAGTATCGGCAGTATATTGCGAGGACGGGGAGGTTCTTGCCACGGATAGGTGGCTGATGCCGCCAGCCCTATCCACCTTGAGCATCGCCCAAAACGGTCCAGAGGTTGGGTGTCACCTCGGAATTCAACAATCCTGCGGCAAACATTCGGTTCCCACACCTTCACCGCCGGACTGGTCCTTGAAGATGTAAAGGAAGTCCTCGGCCTGATACGGCTCCAGAGAACGGATCCGATTGGGAAGTTGCTCCAACGCAACCTTGCCGCCCTTCGTTACCACGCCCCAATCCTTGCAACCTTTCCTGGTCCGGGCGTGGAAATAAACGACTTCCAGCCAGGAGTCTAGATGCGCTATCAACAGGGGCATCCATCGATTCACAGAGGCGTAGTTTATTGTTCAGGAACGGCATAGTCGATTTCTAAGAAACTTAATGTTTCAATTCCGAAACGTGGCCGGTATAATTCGGCGGATTCGGGCTAATTCGGGCGGGCGAAGATCTATCCAACAACCAGACAGCGGACGTTCGATATCCGTTGAAGTCTCCACCATCACACGATGAGTTATCAGCCTTGAAAATCCTATCTTTCGTCGCAATGTGCTTGATTGCTCAACAACTATCCGGAGCCGAGATTCAGCTTCTCTCGAAAATCAAGTTCAAGGGCAAAGTTCTTGCTGCTGACAACATCAGCGCCGTTGCTGTGCTTGGTGATGGCGAATTTTTGGTGATCGGCAGTGACGAAGGAACTCACATTCAAGTGTTGCGCCGCACGAACGACAACGAGTATACCGTGCACCACAATATCCGACTTGCGCAGGGAGATACCGGCAAAGAAATCGACGTGGAGGGCATTGCCAGTAGCGGCGACCGCCTTTATATCGTTGGATCGCATTCCCGCAAAAGATTGAAGATCAAGCCAAGCGACAATACGCAACAAGAGAATCATGAGCTGCTGGAAGGAAACGTGCGGGAGGAACTGCGGGAGAATCTATTTGAGCTTCGACTAAATGCCGCAGGCGAACCTACATCGGACGTTGAAACAAAAAGCCTGCGTCCAAGAATCGCCAGCGATCCGGTGCTACGCCAGTTTCTCAAGATTCCCAGCAAGGAAAACGGCGTGGACATTGAGGGTATCGCCGCAGCGCACGGCGACGAACTCTACGTGGGATTCCGTGGACCCGTGTTGCGGGAAGGGTATGTTCCGATTCTCGTATTCGATTTTGACAAGCCTCAAAAAGCCAAGACGGTATATGTCAAGCTGGGAGGTCGAGGCATCCGTGATCTGGTTCGGGTCAGCGACGGCTTTTTAATTATCGGCGGGCCGGTTGGCGGTGAGCCCGTGACCTTTGAAATTTACCATTGGGATGGCGAAGACTGCATGGCCGGGTCGGATAACTTATCGCCGAAAGACCCGAAGTCGCTCGGCGTAATCCCGCTGCCAAACGACCAGTCCAAAGCGGAAGGAATTGCGGTCGTTTCGGAGACTGATACCCATTACGACGTTTTGATTGTGTTTGACGGGCCAACCAATGGTCAGCCGACTCAATTTCGAGTTGAGAAGCAACTCCGATGAGCGAAGTCCAACAACATGCGGCGACCACGTTACGGTCGAGGAAATCACATCCAATCACGTCAAAATCTCGACGGTCAAGTTTGAGACGCAAACGGACGGCAGCATATTCCCTGTCAAGACCGACGCTAACATTGCGCCAACGAAATCGTCGAAATTAAAGCCTGCAGATCTTGTCATTCCCAGTAAGCAGAACCGTACTCTGAAGGTGAACTTCGTTGACGTTCAGCAGGAAGAATGGATCGCCTATGTGAGCGAGCAGCACTTCGATGCTGCCGATTGAACTTTCGTGCGACGTCTTCTTAACCAAAACTTCTTGAAAGATCCCTGCGTTACTTATTGAGAGAACCATGCCAAATGCTAATATCCGTCATGTGAGTGGTGAGGGGTAGCGTTGGTTGGCGAGAAATTTGCTTTAGGGCATGATTTGAGCGGATTCGAATTTTCAGTCGGTGGTCATCACTTCGAAAGGCAAAATATGCGAAGATCCTATCTGATTTGGCTGTTGGTGATCAGTTTTCCCTGTTTCTTTGTCGCACGCCCCGGTTACGCCCAGCCCAGCGCTGACGCCGTCGCAGGCGATAGCGACGGGCAAATTTCCGATGAAGCAGAATATCGTTCGGCTGTCCGACGGTCCATCTTCAGTAAGGGAAGACGACAAGCAGGGTTGACGACTGACGAGCAGTCGTATGTTAAAGAAAACTGCGTATTTGGATCGCCGAAAGCGGAAACGAGCGCTGGTCTCGGCCAAATTGACATTGTCGCAAGAGAAGGTTACGTCGTCGGTCACAGCAGCTTTGACAAGATTCCGCTGTGGGTCGCCGAACATTCGACGGCTGCCGAAGTCGGCGGAAGCATTCCTCGTAACAACCGCTTTGCCCCAGACCCTAAACTGGCAAGTCACCCACGGGCGGAGTTGTCCGATTACAAACATTCTGGATTTGACAGAGGGCACATGGCGCCTGCTGGCAATCAAACCGTCACTCAAGCGTTAAAAGACGAAACGTTCTTTCTATCGAATATGGTCCCGCAGATTGGCCCAACCTTCAACCAAGGGATCTGGGCGGAGCTAGAGACGACTGTTCGAGAATGGACAAAGTCACGAAGTGAAACTTGGATCATCACAGGCGGTATGTTTTACGATCCGCTTGAAGAAGACGAGAACACTGCGGACGGCATTATTCCCTACGACGCTATCGGTCAAAACGAGGTGGCCGTGCCGACGCACACTTACAAGATTGTCCTGGCGAAGAACTCGAACAACGAATGGGAGTCTATTGCGTTCGTTTTTGCGAACAAGCGATACGCTAAGCCATATCGACTTCATTTGTACATCACCAGCATCCGCTGGCTTGAACAAAGGACTGGTCTCAACTTCTTCCCGAATATTGTTTCTGAGACGGGTGACGCCGCCCTTGAGGATCGTTTGGAGTTGACCCGATCACAAATGTGGAGCAACTAGATTGACAATTGAAAACCATTACCTACCTTTCCAAAAAATGTTCGGCGGCATTGCGCTCATCAATGGCGTCGACCATAAAATCGGCACCCTCGGCTTCTCCGCCACGGCTGACGATAATTCAGCATGGATTGTTAGTTGCTTTCACGTGCTGTACCCTTCGACTCGGCGCCTAAACGACAATGAACATGAGTCAATCTACCAGCCTTCACAGTCTCGAAGGCAGACGCCAATCGCACAAATCTCGAATGAGCGAACTGACGATCGGCTCGACATCGCCGCCGCTCGCTTGACTTTTGGCCTGCCCAGTCGAAGCGTGCTTAACCTTGGGAAGACTAAAGAGCCTGTGCTGGCTGAGCGGGGGATGCGAGTCGTCAAGTCGGGAGCGAAAACAGGGGTTACGGAGGGTATCGTCATGGGCGTTTCAGATGAATTGGTTGTCATTGGTCGAAGTGACGACACACCGGAAGGCTACGTTATCAGCGATATCGGCGACTCGGGCTCTCTGTGGTTGCGTGCCGACGACCTTGCCCCGGTTGCATTGCACTTCGAAGGAAACTCCACAGGAGCCGAATGGGCCAAGGCACGCCCTATTGGACTCGTCCTGGAGACCTTACAACTCAAACTCGTAAATGAGTAAGTCGTTGGCTCTGATGCTTGAAAGGTTTGTTCATGCCCGATTCAAACGGAAAACGGATTGCTCTTTGTCTATCCGGTGGCGGTTTTCGTGCAACCCTTTTTCATTTGGGTTCACTGCGGAGGCTGAATGAATTCGGCCTGCTTGGAAACGTCGACGTGGTCTGTAGCGTTTCCGGAGGAAGCATCACCAACGGCGTACTCGCTACAAGTTGGGCTCGTTTGGCGGAGTCCGCCCAAGACGGGGTATTTGCTGAATTTGATCAACTAATTTCCAAGCCGATCCGTGATTTTTGCCGTGAAGACCTTCGCACTCAAGTGCTGCTCTGGGATCGCTTAAATCCCATCAACTGGCGGCAACTGCTAAGAAGCGACTATTCCGTCACGAACCGACTGGTCAACGCTTATGCGGACACGCTTCCATTTGATTCGCTTCTGGCCGACCTGCCGGCGTCGCCCGAATTTGTCATTTTAGCGACCAACATGGCGAACGGAAGCGACTGGCAATTTCGACGGAGCAGCATGGGCGATTGGTTTGTCGGACATGCACCGCCCGGTCAAACGAGCGTCGCCGAGGCCGTTGCGGCGTCTTCGGCTTATCCCGTCGCATTTCCGCCATTGCAGCTAGCCATTGAGCCAGCCACGGAATTTATCGGCGGGCACGGCATACCCGATGAACGGCAGACTCCGAGTGAAATCACGCTGACTGACGGCGGGGTTTACGATAATTTAGGAATTGAACCGGTTCGAGAGAAGTACGAGTACTTGATCGTGTCTGATGCGGGAGCGCCGCTTAATGACGACGAATCGCCGGGGCTGGACATCAAATCCCGGGTCACCCGGAGTCTTGGCATTATCTGGAACCAAGTCGGTGCTCAACGCAAGCGATGGCTCATCGAACGCTTCAAGGCCGGTGACCCCCATGGTGCATTTTGGTCCCTATCGTCAAAGGTCGAAAATTACCATCTCGCTGGCGCCCCCTCCTATCCCGAGGAAGTAACTTCCCTTCTCAACGGCGTACGAACCGACTTGGATTCCTTCTCTGACGGGGAGATGGCGTGCCTCGAAAACCAAGGCTACGCATTAGCGAATGTCGCCATTCAAAAATGGACGCCGGAATTGCTGTCGCTTCCCGTCAAGGCGTTCGAATGGCCCCATCCCGAGTTCGAGGACGCCTCCAAGGCGAAAGAGGCGCTGAAGCATTCGCATGAGCGTGGGATTTTGAACGATATTTGGAAATCTTTTCGAAGCAATGGGTAACGTGCGGTGAAGCCTCGATTCGGGCCGGTCAGAGACGCTTGAAACCACAATCGTTCAGCGACCGGCAAATCTTGTTCTTTCGTTTTTCCTTGAGCCAGCCAACTTGAAACGAAAAAAGCCGTTGCGGAAAGGATGTGCCCGCAACGGCTTGATAGCGAAAATCACCGACGAACCGGCCAATTGCTACGAAGTTGAGTGAAGGATGAATTCACTGCCTACGAAGGTTATTTCGGCTCGATTGCGGCGGAAAATTCAGACTGCCCGTTCGAATCGTCAAAATCCGCATAATCGGCAAGGCTTCCATTCCAAGTGGTGCGCCTACTTCCCCAGCACCTTTGAAATCTCTGTCGCCGCAGCTAAAGCGGCTTGGGCAGCCTGAGGACCGCCAGCGTGACTTAACAAGGCGGCTGCTTCCTTGATCAAATTCAGATCCACGCCGCCATTGCTGCTCGGCGAAGGCGCTTGTCCGACGGCTGGCTTGGCAGTTTTCTTTTTTGCTGCTTTCTTCTTCGATCCACCCTGAGCGGACTTGATGCTGTAGACCAAACCTGGCTTCACCTCTTCGCCGAGTTGCTTGCTCGCCGCAGCAGCGATCTCATTAGCAGAGGCGTCAGGCGTCTTCGCCAACAGATCCCGAATGGTTTGTGATTTGTTTGGACCGCTTCCACGTTTCTTAGCCATGTGATGACTCCGTTGAAATTCTTGTGATGCCCGTTTGTGAAAGTATAGAACCAGTTTGTACAATTCGAAAGCGGCAAAGTTGCGTTGTTTGCTGATCTTGATCACGAATTTGCATCCCTCAAGAGTCCTAAAGAACTCCATGACATTCCCTGAAACGACGATTCGTGCCGCCGTCCTTCATCCTGAAGAGGAAGTTCGCCTCACAGCGTTAAGATACTTTACCTACGCTTTCACTACCGACAGATCTCTGATGCCGCTTGTGATCGAAGCGATTGAGAAATACGGACGAGAATCCGCCTTCAGCCTGCTGCGGGACGGCGAGAAACTTTGCCAGACCGATGAAACGCTCGATTGGCTGTTCGGTGAACTGCGGAACGATTTCAATTTCGAAACAATCGACGACGACAATTACTGTTGCGCCGTCGCCTTGGTGATCTCCTACGCCGACACTGACCTGCTGGCAAAACGATGGAATGAGCTGGAAAACCTTCCCGCCTTTCCCGTCGAATTGCGTGGCCCCGTTGCAGAACGACTTGAGATGGGGTCGTGGGGTGTGGAGCGTGGCTGGGAAGCAATGGAAGCGTTGGGGCGAGCAATGATGAAGAAGGGAGGATTTTCGCAGAACGATGATCGTCGTGCTGACCGCATCATTGAGTGCCTTGCCCAGTACCCCGACGAACGTGGCGATTTCACGATGGCGCTGCTGAGGCGAGAATACCCTGGCAAAGGGAATGAGGTCATGGATTGGCTTTACCAGCACATTGTGCGACTTGCTGGCGAAATGCGATTGAAGGAGGCGATTCCAGTGCTCGCCCAATTGCTGGGAGGCGACGATGAGTTGGCATCCGATGAGGCGTTGATGGCGTTGTGCAAAATCGGCGGAGATGAAGTCGTGGATGCCGTGACTGCGAGATGGGGAAACGCAGACGACGACCTGCGTTTCGCAATCGCCGAAATTCTGGAACATATTCACACGGATCGGTCGGTCGAACGATGCCGTCAATGGCTGGAAATCGACGAGGAGTTCGACGTTCAGATAGCGTTGGGGAACGCTTTGATGTCGCACTTCTGCCTGGACGCAATCGAGTCCGTTCGACTGCTGGTCAACGACGAAGAAGAAGACATGTATCCGGATCAATTCGATCTCCGCTACCGCCTGATAGCAGTCAGCACGATCATGGGCGTGACCTTTCCGGAATACGACGAGTGGCATGACGAAGCCATCGCCAGCAACTGGGGACGGGGCGACCGCCAGCGGTCTCGGCTGCGAGATGCGTTTCGAATGGATCCTGTGGCCGGTGATTCGGGGAACGGGAAGCCGAAGTGACCTATTCACCGTCTCATTGAAATCTGCCGACAGAGCGGTTTGGAGTAAAATCGTCTGGCCGGTTAAAAAATAGCAACACCAGCCGAGATACCGAATTGGCGGGGAACATCTCGATCTATTCTCCAGATAGATTCCCCATTTGTGCGTTACAAAAGTTGGAACGACCCGAAAGGTTGCCTGGACCCGGCCCATTCGATGGTTACAGGTCGCTGGGCAACCTCGGTGCAAGGACGGCTGGGATGCGGAATGATCTCGACTCGTTTAGGTTCGATCCGAGTCCCAGCACGTCGAAATCGTCCGGTCAGGATGCATTCACTCATGACAGCCAAATAGGCACAAATCAAAAGCCCTCGTTAGTCCAAGCATTTGGCTCTTCTTCGCACTCAGCCAAGTCGAATTCCTTCCGCTCGAACTCGGCTAAAAGTTCGTCGCACGAATACTCATGATCTTCATTCAGACCGAGTACCTGTTTGGCCAACTGTTCGGGCCAGTATTCCGAGCAGTCAAAGAGCGGTGCAAGCAGATCGTGAGCCATCTCGTCGTGGGCATCGAACAGCAGGTCGGACAATGCTTGAGTAGCAATGCGGATTACGACTTTCGTCCGAAGCTGGACAATCCGAGCGAGCAGTCGCTTCCGCAGTGCAATCTCACGGGTAATCCCACGTTCGGTCATTGTTGTTTCCATCGAAAACAAATTCAGAACTTGCACCACACCGCCTCGGCCATCCCGAATGGGTTCATGATGGCCTCGACTCCAGCCAGTCATTCTGCATGGCAATCGGATGTCCAAACGATGCTTCGAAGCGCCCTGTCCCGTTTTCCCACAGGATCATGATTGCCAGTGGGAAACCGGTCGGAGAGCAATAGACGAAATTCTGGTTTCCGATTGAGCGGCTCGTCATGCCGATGGCCTTGTCCCAACGAGCCTTGGCTTCGTCGAGAGACTCCTCCCGGTGAGACGACTGATCTTGTCGAGCGATTTGCTCGTCGTTCAGTGCGAACTCAAGCCACTCGCCAGTCCAGATCGACTGTGACGGATCATGAGTCGCACAGTCGCACGTGTCAGATAACTCGACTGATTTTCCAAAACGGCGAATTGTCTCAGCGATCCCATTGTTTAGAAGCGATTCAGACACGAGGTTGTCAGGGTCGAAGCCGTCATTCTCAATCGCTTCGAGTTCAGCATCTCGCTCCTCGTCGTATTCCCATTCCCGATTCACGTAATGACCAAGATGAGCTACGTGAAGAAAGTGAGTGAATCCGCCGCCCATGTCGTGGTTGCCTGACATGACAACCACAAGTTCCGGGTAATCGGGGAAGCTGGGAGGGTTTAGGTACAGGTACCCGCTTCGTTTCTCGAACATCGCACCGACTTCCCACTTCCCTGTGAGTTGCCATCCTTGTTCATTCAATTGCTCAATGACGTTCTCAGCGTCCGTACCAAGTATCCACAGATCGTAATCGCACATCGTTCCCATGCCTTTGTCCTCTTCAGTAGGTAATGTTTAACTCACAAAAAGTAGAGCCTCCCGCAGCTAGTGAGTACAATCACTGCGGAAGGGGTAGCGAATACGTGATGTTCACTCTGGCTGGCAGATATCAGGCGGGGTCATTTCCTTGGATTCCAACTCTTGCATTTATGGATTCCAACTCTTGCATTCATCGGATGAAGTCCTCGTCGAGAGACTCCTCCCGGTGAGACGACTGATCTTGTCAAGCGATTTGCTCGTCGTTCAGTGCGAACTCAAGCCACTCGCCAGTCCAGATCGAATGTGACGGATCATGAGTCGCACATTCGCATGAAGCCCTCTGACCGCCACAAGCGGAACAGCGTTCGATGTCACATTCGTTTTGATGCGGCTGGCCGACAGCCGCTCCACAATCGGGACAAATTGCTTTTGTATTCATTGTTCGATACTCCTTTCGAGTTCGATTGATTTTCGATTCGATCTCAGAAATTGCACCAGCCGGACTCGACCAGTCCGGTGTGCAACAATTCGGGAAAGCAGACGTTTGCGCAGAGCGACCTCGTGGTCAATCCCGTGATCAATCATCGCTGAATCCATTCTTACTCGCCGAGTTGCCAAACCGGCGAATAGTTTCGTCAATCCCAGTGCTGTAAAGCGATTCGGACACGACGTTGTCTGGATCGAAGCCGTCGCTGACGATAGCTTCAAGTTCATCGTCCCGCTCAGGGTCGCATGGCCAATACCGACTGATTTGATGACCAGCCTGTTCGACATGGAGCAGGTGATTCCATCCCATGTCGGCATCATGCTCGGCAGAGAGGACAATCACTAGAGTGGGATACTCCGGGAAGGTTGGCGCCTCCGACAGGGTAAAAACCATCGTTGGATCCATTTACGATTCGAACTGCCATGCCATTCCTCCACTTGTGTAGTTTGAAAAAACTCCGCTTCAATTTACAAAATTGTTATACGAAGTTTGTTGTTCTTGTAAAACAAAGTATTCTGACGATTGTCATTACGAGTCAAAATTCTTGCACTCTCAAACCAAGTTTCACTATCAACATATGCGGCCTTCAGGTGAATTGTCGGTTCTGACTAAAAGCCTTCATTCACCCAATCGACATCGACAGATCCGGCCCTTTCCGCTTCCACGTCAAGCTCGTGAATCAATAGTTCCACCAAACCTTCGTTGTCGATTCTTCGCACGAAGTCGTTGACCTCCATTCTTTCGTACTCGATGACCAATTCATTTTGGCTGACTATCCTTCCAAGATCTGTCTCGCCAACTCGAATCCATTCATTTTTGCTTCCAAGCACTTGATATTCCGTATCGGCTCGATAGAAAATAGGTTTCATTTTTGAACTCCTTTTAAAATGCTGAACCACATTTTCCCCTCCCTAAGAAAACAGAATCAGGGTTCCCATACGTCAGCAGAGATGACCTGTGAAATCTGATCAATCAGCCCGACCCTTTTGATTATGCGAATAGACATAATTTTGTCAAATGACAAAAAGATATTTTCGGTCCCAAAAACAAAGTGTGATTTGAAGCCCTCAGATTTAATTTTCTAATGTGAGAGGGTGATTGGACTGATTGTCTATTTAGTTTAATCGTAGAGCGATTTAGAGGGTATTTTGGAGTATTTGAGATTGTCTTTAGGGTGTATGGTCTCTGGGGTTGTTTTGTCGTTAATAAGAAATCGCCCTATGTCTTGTACATACAGAACGTCGGCGTTTTTTAGAACAAGTTGGGCAGGTCAAATCGCTACGCTGGTCTTCTTCCTAAGTGCAAATGGCGGTTTAAGAAAGTTGCCACCAGGAAGCCCCTGTTGGCATTGACCGCTCCTTGAGTGGAGGCCAATGTGCGTTTGTTTTCAGGTGAGAAAGGCGGCAGATAGTGCAAAGATTCCTATAGTTTTAATATAGATATTTCTGCACTATCTCAGATTAGAGATTGGGGTTGCGGAGCGGACGTGGCGTTTTCAGAAGCGTATGTAAGAATGGAGATTGAGGACCAATTCTTGTGGAGTCGATACTTTCCCTTCTTCTCCTTTACGACAATCCCAAGACAAAGTAGCTCGTTAAGCAGGGCCTTTGCCGTGCGTTGCTTCAGGTGCAACTGCTCGGCTAGCACCTGCCAATTGAGAGCATCCTGGCTGAAGCTCGGTTTAGCAAACAGGTCAAGTGCTTCCTCAACAACGTCGCTGGCTTCAATTAGCGATTCATCGTAGAGAGGCAGTTGCAGCGGTTCGCAAGTCACGACAACGGCATCCATTCCCTCGGACAGGATACTTCTCGCTCGACCAAGTGCCTGGTTGAGTGTTGCCTGCACATCGTACTCGTACGTTTGCTGCCAGGTCGGATCGTCGTAGCAACGGGTCACCACGTCCACGAATTCACCGGTCTCTGTGCGACCACGCCAGTACCGTTTCTTCCATTCGGACCTGGCCGGAGCATGTGCCTCAACGCCAAACTGGATCATTCTAGTGCGAATATCGGCGGGCGAGATGCGGGGTGTTCCGACGACAAGCAGCAGGTCCAGCCCTTCTTCGAGCCACTCGTTTGAAGCTCGATCCTCGCCGGAGCCGAAGTACGAAAACTTGACTATCCTCGCCCGCAGCGTTGCTCCCAAATCTGCAATGGCCTGCACATGAGGACGATGACTGATGACACCCACCCGCCGTTTATCTGGGAAGGCCAGCAACAACCCCCTCAATATCTTCAAAAAACTGCCACTCGTCGTCGAACGTTTCACATCCAACGGCACTTGCACTACCCGCCGCTGGCGGCGGACGGTGACTGCGGGGGTAATGTCGATTAGTTCTTTACCGAGAACTCTTCTTAGCAAAGTGGAATCGGCGGTGGCGTCAGACAGCAGGACAGTGGTGTTCAGGGAACCGTTTTTGTCTACCGGAAGTTCCGTCTGCCAGACCCCGACGACCGCTTCTTCCCGACCCTTGCTGTCGTCCGTCCAGACCTGGATCACGCAACGTCGAAGTTCGCCGGAAACGAGACCTACCAGCACCTTCTTTGCCGCCGCTAGATCGCCCGTTTTGGACTCCAGGCCCGAAAGGTCGAATCCCTTTTTGAGGACAAATTCCAGCATCTTGGGAATCGGAAGACCATCTTCGACCGGGATTGCTTCGTCGGCGTCCGCCCTTTCGGCGGCGGCGGCGATTTCTTCGCATGACGCCTTCATCTTTACCAAGAACGGCACGCAGGCCGACACGTCGGCGTCGGTGATTCGACGTTCGAAATCTATTGCCGCCTCGACTGCTAGAGTGAATCGACGAACCGCAGAAATCGACGTCTTCACCGTGGGCCGAAGTAGATTAAGAGAATCTTCGTCGATGCGGATCAGGCCACGGTTCGCCCCGACACGAGCCAAGCTGCCGCCTTCCATTCGAGCCATCGTGCCTACTGTGTGTGGAGCGGCTTCGGCTCTCTGCCGTTCGGATACGTGGGGACAATCGGTCTGGAATTCGCAGGTCGAGCAAAGGGCGGACGGCACGACAATTCCAAATTTGTAATGCTGTGCGGCCTGCTCCATCTTTCGGCAGTTTTCGCTGGTGCGTTCGGGAAAGGCCGCCACCCTTTCCACGGCGATGCTGCCGACCGTAACGAGCTTTCCCACGAGGTCGTCTTTCGTTTGATGGGTCGGGATCACATGAAGGGATGATTCGCAAGATCCAGCAAGCCTCGCCCCCTGGTGCGTTTTTCCGATCCCCACGGGTGTCATGTCCAGGTAGAGTCCGGGCCGACCGAGGAGAGCGTCGTACTTCGTGGCTAAGATCCTCCGGTACTCTTCGAGACCGACGATCAGGCCGTCGTCGGGCGGTAGGATTTCTTCCACCACGGCTGGCGAATAAACGATCCGCCCCCTGCTGGCCTCGGTACGGTCAAACGAGCTTCTTGCGACGGAAGATACCTCAGCGTTGGAAAGCGGCTCTTCAAAACGAACATTGAAGTCAGATAGAGCCGTAAGATGATCCTCGCTACTGATCGGAAGCCGTTCGCCGATCACACACCCCGCACGGAACAACGTAGCGTTGCGGTCCCCAATATCAGGTAGCCTCCAGTCACTCAGGATCGCCGCCGCTCGTGCGACAACACCTTCCCCACAAAATACGTTTGGAGTATAGAATCCCGTGCCGACACGGTTCGGCTTTCTTCGCTTCGCTGGGGCGTAGTTTGTTGCTTCGTGGGGCACAAACGAGGTCGGCTGGGCCGACAGACTAAGGATGTAGCGAACGGCTTCCTCGCCACGAAGCCAGCAAGAGCCGTCGAAAACTTCGGGATACCATCGCCGCTTGGGGTGCCGACCTGGAAGGCGAACAAAGTTTCCTACACCCATTTCCGTTTCATGGATGCTGGCCTGTTTTGGAAAGACCTCTGGGATGGACGGTAATCCAAAATCTTTCCAATCTTGAACGGCCCACAATCCGAAGTTTCGGGCTTCCCGACAGACGAGCGGCTCAGCAAAACGAACGTTCAGGCGGAAACCGCCTTTCCCATTCGAGTGCCAGAGAAGTGGCTCGAAGCCGAGGTCGTGTAGGCGGACGTACCAGCGGCGTGCGGCGTAGAGATTTCGCCAGGCAATCTCGTTATTGCCGAACGTGTGCTGGTCGATATCGATCTCGAACCACCGACACGCATCTTCGGGCGAGACGCAGTGAACGCCGATCAAGTTGCTGGCGTCCCAGGCCCGAAAATGCCGCTGGATGACCTCTTGCGTCAGTTCCCCGTGAACCGTTCGTTGCTTAACGGGTATTTGATCACCGGGAGAAACCGTTTCCAGGCTTGCGTAATAGTACCGTCCAAAGACGTCAGAACGGTTTACGAAGTAGGTGGAGACCCATGAGGCGAGATCGCTAGCGTTCGCCATCCAAGCCGAAGCCGCCGATTGCTGAGTTGCAAATTTTGCAACCGGTTGCGTTGGTGCATCCGTGGTCATTGGGCAGTTCCTATCGAGTCCGCTTGTGATTGCAGGTGCCGCTCACCGAGTTGGTCAGGTAACTCAGCACCACCGGTTCGAATGCAATATTCTGTGTCCGCAAGTTCGCCGACAAAGCTCTCGCTGTTAATTAATATGGGCGGGATGAATGTTAGTCGGCTTTCGCAACGACCTGGCCCAACTCTCTGGTGACGAAAGTGTCCTCGTCTCCAATGGGGCGTTTTCTTCGATCCCGTCCCCGTTGATCCATCGCTCACCCCGGCCTTACCGACGAACTGAACATCCTGACTGAGCGAAATGCAGGTCATACTGGCGTCGAGAAGTCGTCTCGCACGCTTGGCCTTTCTCACTGATTTTCCACCGAGCAATTTCTTCTGCTTCGCAACTGCTTTCGAGTCGAGTGGGCCGTCATTCTGAAAGCCGTACCGAGTCAGCAATAGAGACAGGTTGATTGCGATACGTTCGAGTACGATTGCCTGCGAGTAGTCGTTGCCGTCTTGACCGTTGCGGCTCGCTAAACCCACTTCCATCTCCGTCTCGGTTAGCGATGGCGAGAAAACTGTAAAGACGCATTCATTCGTCTTTCCGCCGTCGGCCAAAACGGCGAGAAACGGCAACTCCCGGTCGTAATATGGAATGACGAAACGGGGGCATGGGAAATGGTACTCGTCGGTCAGTTTGACTCGATAAGCCGCTGGTATCTCCACGATGAAGACCGGAAACGGCTGCTCGTACTCTCGAAATTTAAGATTCAAATCGACGTGACTTAACGCTTCGCATTGCTCACTTGTCGGTCGAACAACCTTCGGACCATTTGCCAGCAGCTTTGAGTAGGCGAGCACTTGTAGCAACATGCCGTGAGCCGAAGACATGGAAAGAATCACCTGGTGAAACCAGGGATGCTCGGACAAAATCTCCCCAAGGTCGTCGCTAAATCTCATTTGGTGGCCGCCGCCTGCACGGGTCGCTGGTAATATTCTCAACCAAGGTGTCCGACCAAGAACTTTCAATGGTGGAATCCACTCGTTTGGTAGGAAGTAGGTCATTGTTGGTGTAGTCATTTGATATTTTCCTATGTGTTATTTTTCCGTTCTCGAAATCCAACTTTCTTTACAGTCAAGAAATCTCAAGGGCAGAATATATTGATTTCTAGCAGATGTGTCAAATCGTTGCATTGCTGATCTCTTTCTACGATTTCTTATAGGAAATTTGAGTTCGAAAGTTCGAAGTTTCGTTTGGCTATTATCAGTTAAACCTTATAGCCTTCTTTCTTTGGTCTCGGATCGCCATAGAATAGGATGAATCCCTTAGTTTCGATTTTCTGGGATAAGATTTGACTTGAAAACTCTATCTAAGGTTGGAGACATGATGTTCCTGTGTGAAGAAGTAAACCCCGGTGAGCAGGGAAAACTCGCTCACCGGGGTCGATTGCGAAACGTGACCGAAACTATGAGATTGACGCTGATAGGTGGTCGAGAAATGTAGTTCGATGAGCAAGATTAATGAGCCGTTCGACAACTCTGGCGTTCTTGCTGCCTGTTACAATAATTGCAACTTCGGAATCGCTGCCGACGACCCGCCAAGTATCGTTCTCGCTTTCTCGTAATTTAAACGGGCCTTTCATTTGAGGCGGCTCCACGAGGTCTGTTGGTGGGTCTATTACTCGTTCATGACCTGCTGCTTCGAGTAACTCGAAGGTCTTTTCCGAATGCCACTGGTAAATGTAGTTACCTTTGGCGTCGAATCGCTGATCTACGAGATTTCTTTCAAACGCTTCACTCGACGGCGAGCCGTTTCCGTCACGGAGACCAAGTTCTTTCAACCATTTGCCGATCTGGTGGCTGGTCGCTCCGAAAAGCTTTCCGATTTGCGTCATGCTCATGTATTCATACTTGTATTTCATTTTTCTCCTCCTTCGAATTCATCGCCGATTTCAACGCCGAAGTAGTCGGCGATCTGCTGGATTTCTTCCTACGAGAAGAATTTTTCACCGCTGAGGGACTTGCCGGCTATTAGGCGACTACCCCGACGAATGTGGATGTTGGCCGTTTCGGGGAAGCCGCCACAAAACAGCATCGAGGTAATTCGTTCTCGTCATCGGCCTGATTCAACATTTCACGGATCAACGCCACGATTACCGTTTGCGGCGGGCATGGAAGTTCGTCAGGCTGGAACGGGCGTCCATAGGCGGTCAGATCGGCGGCACTTTCATCGGTTACGATTGTTGGACGGACATACGAGTGGAAGACGAACCGCTGGCCTTCAATCTCAAAGGTGTGCTCGTAGAGCGTTCTTTGCGAGTAAACGCCGGAGCCGTCACATCGCTCGCAATCTCGGCCATAAAAGCCGTATCGACCCGTGCCATCGCACCCCCAGCAGTACTTCGTCTCGACCCTCGTGACACGACCTTCGACCAAGTTGCACTGGTTTTCCTCGATCCAGCGGTCCTTCAAGTCGTAGAAGTCGGCAATTCGATTTGCCTTTTGAAGGCGATTGCCGAAGCGAACCGCCTGAGCGAGTACCAGCGTCTCCGATCCGTATTTTTCCGTCCATTTCGTTTTGAGACTTTTGACGGTCAGCCGACTTTTCTTTGGGACAAGCTGTTTTTTTCCAAAGGTGTCGAAGAGTTGCTTCCCTTCCACAAGGATGCCGGTCGGCTTTCCGGTCACCTTGAAGCCAAGTTGCGACCAATAGGTCTTTGTGCCGACACCGTGCTGGTAGCCAACCGAGTCTGCTGAGTAGACAACTTTGTCCGAATCGACCAGCTTCTTAACGGTCCTCAAAGCGAGTTGCGGAAACTTCTGGGTAAGTTTTTCAATCTGACGCCGGCGAATTGCGGCCTTGCGTTCAGTCGCTCTTCGTTCGGCAGCCTCTCGTACAACACGGCGTTCTTCCTCAAGTCGAGCCACTTCCTCGTCATGGATGTCCCTTGGAACGAGATACGCTTCGAGTATTCGTCCGAAGCGACCCCAACTGGTGTCTTTCGGAACGTCAATTCCAGCGTCACGGCATCGCTTGAGGATTCGCCGAGATAGCGTGCGGTCGCCGGGTTTCAGTCGAACTCTGTTCATCGCTTTTGCTCCTAGTTCTCAAGGGTTAATTACGAGCACATTTTGCTCAGAGTGATTAGACGAAGCTTTTTTGGTTTGACAAACGAAGTCGCCCGAACACAAAGAAATTGGCATGTTTCGGCGGTAAAGAAGGTTGCCGATGCAGCGTCATCGGCGGCAGAGCCAGGTCAGGCCGTCGCCCTTAATAGCGATGGCCAACTTGGATCAAACGCACCTAAGTCGAATGCCTGAATGCTTTTAGGAAGAACCTGAGATCGCCCCTTAATAGGCGAGGTCGAGCGTTATTAGCCGTTACTAACGCCGAAAGACCTTGGTTCGGGTTGTCGTGGCCATGAAGGCCTCGCCAACTTTGAGGCGTGAGTACTCGCTGCAAGTCTGTCCGCCGTGACAGCCTTGACTACGTTGAAACGCAACCAATTGGATAAATGCGGATCATGAGGCTATTAGCCGGATCGAACTGTGGTTCAGCGACTAATAGCCTCACGCCAGTTAGGAAGACTGCACCGCCGCCAATCGGGGAGCGAGGCAATTTGTTGCCTCGGAAGCCGAAGGTTTATGCGGCGGAAACCCGCCTCGTTGACTTGGGTGGCCTCGCATCCGCCTGGGCCAACATTCACGGATCAACGACACGATCACCGTTTGCGACGGGCACGGTAGTTCATCTAGCTCAAACGCTCTTCCAAACGCTTCGAGTTCGAGCGTTTTTAACGTCGAGCGGTTCCAGCACGATCACGTGTTCGGGGTGCTCTTGCAGAAAGTCGAACAGACCCATCGGCGTCATCCGTGCGTTTCGGACAACGAAGGGTATGTCGAGTCGGTTAAGCACTTCCTTAACCGTGAAGGTTTTCGACGTGCCTGGACGACCGACGAGATAGGCAGCCGTGTGGTAACGAAGGGCCACGCTTTGTGCCCGGTCTCGAATCAGTTGAAGCTTTTGCTCGAAGCTTTCGAGCAACCTGTCGTCAGAGTTGTTATCTAGTGCAATCATGAAGTTTCCTTGTGAAAAAGTAAGGGGGCCTTCGCCCAAAGACGAAGGCCCCCCAAAACGAAAAAAGCCGCCTGAAGGCGGCGAGGATTTACGGTGTTCGGCAACCCTTTCATTTAGGCCGGCTTGCTCGCTGCTCGTTCGAACGTCTGACTCAACCGCTCAACGGCCAAGTCGTGGTACTCCCGATTGATTTCGAAGGAGAGGAATCGCCGGTTCGACAGGAAAGCCATTTTCGCTGTCGTTCCAGCTCCGCCCATCGGATCAAGAATCAAGTCGCCTTCATTCGACCAGGACAAGATCAAGTCCTTTGCCAAGGCTTCCGGCATCAACGCCGGATGTTCCCAGGCTTGGCGGTCCGGGGTATTGTGCGTTCCGCCCGCATAGCTCCAATGCACACCTCTCTTGCGGAACGGCTTGACCCTCACTCGATCTCGTGTTCGTCGAGTTCCATCGGAAAGTCGGTCGTGGTGGGTCGCCTCTACTCCAGCGAATTTGTTCGGCACATCCATGATGGGGTTGAAATTTCTTCGCTTTCCTTTCGAGAACACGAAGACGTGTTGAACTGCTCGCCCGTACCGAGATTTGTAGCTGGCGACCTTCTTGCCTTCGATGACGAGCGTCGTGTGCAGTCGGAAGCCGAGTTCGATGAAGTAGATGCATTGACGGTAGCTGTCGCCAGTTTCCCCGCCATCAACGATTTGGTCGTTTACGTGCCAGCAAACGACCCCACCGGGCATGGTCGCTCGCCACAGTTCACGAGCCATTGGCTTGAAATAAAATGACTGTCCTCCATAGTCACGGATTGAGCCATAAGGAGGCGAAGTAACGACGAGTGGAATGGAATCTGCGTCGAGCAGTCGCATTCCGGCGATTCCACATCCGTGGAAAAGCTGGTTACAAAATTTGTAAGTGGTCATGTGTCTTTCCTTTCTTCTTCGTGAAACAAAAAAAGCGGCTGCTGCCCATCGCTGGGCAACAGCCGCATTGAAACGTTCATTTGTTTTCTCGTCCGACACTAGGCAGCGATGCTTACCGCCGCCAGTTTGCTTCGGATGCCTTCGAGCAAATCGGAGAGGCGGTCCATCTCCTCGTGCAAGGGTTCGAGATCATCGAAGCCATCGTCAATGGCGTTACCGACCGACCGGAGTTCTTGGGCGGCACGGCGTAGGCACGGTAACGGATCGGCGTCGGACGGCGGAAACGTGACTGGTTCCACGTGGTGTGCCGAATCCAAATCAACCTCGCCCGCCAAGTCCGCATCGTCTTCGTCCTGGCCCTTGCGGCCATCCTCGATCTGTTTGGCGATCCGGTCGATCTGGGATAAGACGATGGGCACGCCGCTTTCTACAACTTTTCGCCAAAGAGCGACTTGATCCGCCGGATCATCTTTGAACAACTCGTGAAGTCGATGGGCCTGCCCGGCGTTTTTTGGGCGAGGCAATTCAGCGTCCATGAGGTTCTTTGCGACTTGGGCCGAACGCATGAACCTGTAGATGGTATGCGACTTCATGCCGAAGCGGTCGATGGCGTAGTCGATGAACTTGCCGGTGTGCAGTTTCTTCGCCTGGATTGCTCGAAGAGCCAGTCCGATCTCAACGTAGCCGGCAAGGCCGTCGTCGATGATCTTTTCGTGGAATTTCGCTTCTTCCTGCTGTTCGATGGTCAAAGTGGTGGTCTGATTGTCTTGCATAAATATCTCTTTCGAAAAAGTGAAAGGCCGCCGCACGCCGTACTGCGACGGCTGGGATGCGGCGGCCAGAAACGAAAAAAGCCGCCCGAGACGGCGGCCCAAAATTTTTACTGCAAATTCGGAGGGTTCGTGGCTACGTGCTACCCCGGTTCAAGCTACTCAATCGGTATTGCCCTCATTTTCAGCAGGCCTTCATCCCGAAGGAGTTGCATGAGGTCCATCGTTCGTAACCGCTTAGGGTCAATATTACGCACGGTGGCTACCACGCTCCGAATCTCTTCCGAAGTGAGGCGGATGCTCGTGCGTACTTCGAAGTCGATGAGTTCGGCCCAATCCTGGTCGGAGACTTTGTCTCGGAACTCAACTACTTCTTGGATGCTTTTCAATAGCATCTGAAGTTCAAGCGATCGTACAATTGCTTGCTCCAACTCTTCACGAACATTTTTCTGGCGACGTTTCTTCTTTTGTGACATAAGTTATTTCCTCCAAATTAAAAGTGTTCCCCCCCCCAACACGACGGCTGGAAGGCGGGGCAAACAAACGAAAAAAGCCGCTCCAGGCGGCTCTTAAACCTAAATTGACTGTCGCACCTCAAGCGGCTTGAATGGGACGTGTTTTCGAAGAAATCGAATCGCCTTCATCGGCACGCCCGGTGGCAAGAGGCAAATGCCGAGCGAAATCGCTATAACTGCCGTGGCTACATCATCCGGGCGAAGTCGGCGATACCGTCGCAAACACTCTCGGAAGGCTTTCGCCATCTGCGTCCAGAGCCGGATCTCCGCATCGACGTTCTTCTCAAACAGAAACTCCCGCTCGAACTGTTCGAAGGTCGGATCGACTAGCTGCCCGAAGTCGGTGTAGATCGAGCGGAGTTGCTTCGTCTGCTCAGGAGTTAGGGAGTTGTGGTATCGGTAGCGGCGAACAGGGACCTCGGACAACAGCATTTCGACTAGCTTTGCGTTCATTGGTCTCTCCATACAAGGGAACAAAAAAAGCCCACGCATTGCGTGGGCTTGTGAAGTTGCCGCCAACAAGACGGCTCAGAATCGTGTTTTAACGTATCGCCGGGCTGTAGGCTAACGGCGAAGTGAATCCTCTTTATGGTCCAATTGACAGCCTGTGATTGGTACAATATTCGCAAATACCGCCACATTTTCAAAAAATAGCCCCAGTTAGCGACATTGCATTACTTCCTCCATACTGGTGCCAATAGGTCTGACGTCGAATAATGTCTGACGTCGAATATAGGTCCATTTCAGGGGTTAAAATCGCCTCAAATTGAGGATAAATCGCCACTTTTTAAAAATATCACCGCAAATTTCGCCACACATGCAAAACGACCCCTCTCCATTCTCGGACAACGTGCGTCTGCTCTGCCGTGAGCGACGAATGACATTAAAGAGGCTCGCAGAGCTAGCGAATGTTCGGTACGACTGGCTCAGAAGGGCCGTTGCAAATGGCCTCCAAAAGAAGACCAAACTCAACGAGGAGCAAGTCAAGCGATTGGCTGAGTGCTTCAATCTCTCGGCGGACAAACTGTTCGTACCAATGCCTCGAATTAAACTTGGCAGGGAACTTGAGAGCGAGCTACGACAGGTGCTTGATCTCTATACGGCGGCGGCGAAGTACAAAGACGGATACATCATCCGGCTGGTAAAGTCGTTGCTGGACTTGTACGACATCCCACCTGAGGACCGATCAACCGAACTAACCGATCAGCTACGCATCGCTCTAAATTCGGGCACTTGGAACGTCGTCCAGAAGGCTCTTCAGTCCGCTTCAGAAAAAATTCGAGTACGCACTTGCGACGACTGTAAAGGTACAGGTATCGATTGCGTCTGCTTCGTGTGCGAAGGATGGGGAGAGGAGCAGTGCTGGAAATGTGGTAACCGAGGTTGTGATAAGTGTCGCAATTCCGATCGTCCGGCTTGCGAAAATTGCAGAGGCACTGGACGAATGGATTGCGTCACTTGTGCCGGTTTCGGAATTATCACTGTTTGAGGGCGGTTGAGAAGAAAAGGGGTACAATTCGCCCAAACTGCGAAAGGGGTACAAAGTCTGTCCACAAAAAAAGCCGTAAACCCTTGCGGATTCACGGCTTTTGTAGTCGGGCCGAGAGGATTCGAACCTCCGACCTTTTGACCCCCAGTCAAACGCGCTAACCAGGCTGCGCTACGGCCCGAACTTTTTCCGATGGATCGCGGCTGGGGGGGTGTGGATGGGGGCCCGGCCGGAAATCGGTTGCGGCGGAATTCCGCTGCAAGGGTTGGAATATGGCAGATTGGCGGCTGCTTTTCAACGCCCTTAGGACAACTTTTGCGTCCCGCTTTTTTGCTGCTCGCTTTCGCAGCCTGGCGTTGCCCCGGAATTCGAGGGTAACCGGCAGGCAAACCGCTGGGAAAATCGGTTTTTTCGATGGAGAGGAGGCAACCACAATATTGGGGAAGGGGCTTTGCCTGTGCGGATCAGAGTGATTCCCGGTGGTAAAGACCGCGAAATTCCTGGGTCGGCACAACTTGATCTTGCCGCAAGTGGAGGGATGCTCTACAAGCCTCCCTCCCTGATGACTTTTCGACCAGGACACCCCATGCCCAGGCGACCCCATCAACCGATACTAACGATCCTTCTGGCGGCAATTACCTTGCTGCTTCAGGAGGCGGCGCAACTCCGTGCGGAAACCCTGGAGGGGTCGCTGCTGTGGGAGCCTGCGCCTGCCATGGAATGGTTTGAACGGCGTGGTTGGGCAGACTGGTCGGCTGCGGAGATTGGCATGTCGCCAGGTCCGGAGCCGTTGCTGCTTGCTCCGCCTGCTCGAACGAATTCCTCCATTCGATTGGTGGCCGCCCAGCAGGAATTGCCGGATCTGATGGTTGAGCCGCGGTCCAGCGGTCAGGCCTCTGAAGCTCCGCCTGTGGTGGATGATCCGACGACTTTCTCTTCCTGCAATCAATGCGGCAATTGCCCCAGTTGCCGGGCCGGTCGCGGCAGTCGCGTCAGCAAAGCCAGGACCCAGGTGGGGCGTTTTTACGACTCACTTTATACGGCGATTACCTATCCGCCGCCCTGTTACGAACCGGCCTGGAGCCACCTGGGCAATGCGGCCCTGTTTGTGGATCCGATCCGCCCGCAAACCCAGCAGCGGTTCCGCTGGGATTCCGGCTGGGGGATGGGCTACCCCGATCGCAATGAGTTCTTCTGGGCTCGCTCCGGCGGTGGGGGGCTTGGTCCGGCGCATGCCGCCCGTACGATCGACTACCATGAACTCAGCATGTACACCGAAACGGCCCTGGGCGGTTTTGGAGCCTTTATAGAAACGCCTTACCGCTCGATTTATCCTGACAACGCGGGGCATTCGGCAGGTTTTGGCGATTTGATCGTCGGCACGAAATCGCTGCTGCACGATAGCGAGTTCCTGCTGATCACGTTCCAGTTCAAGACGCACATTCCCATCGGCCGGCCGTTAATTGGCGTGGGCGTAGGGCACGTTTCGCTGGAGCCGTCGCTACTGATTGGCGTGCATCTCACCCCGAAGACCTATGTCCAGGCGCAGTTTGCCGAGTGGATTCCGCTGGGCGGCAACTCCAGTTATGCAGGCGCGCTGATGCATTACCATGCAAGTCTCAACCGGTGCCTGTGGCAGCATTGCGATTCACAGTTCATTGGCAGTCTGGAGGTTAACGGCTGGTCGTTCCAGGACGGCGCCTATACGGACCCGTCCACAGGACAGGCCATTCCTTCAAACAACGGGAACTATATGAGCGCGGGCCCTTCGTTCCGCTATGTCTGGAGCGAAACGTTCGACTTTGCGTTCGGCACCACGTTCGGTATCTCGGACCCCAGCTTTGCCGAGCGGTTGTATCGCAGCGAATTCCGCATCCGGTATTGAAATCCCGTTAATTTACGGCGTCAGGCGCCTTTGAAAGGCGATCGCGACTGCCACATTCATCGCTGGCGTCCGTCTCTTCCTGATCCTTGTCGCCAGGCCGTGGTCGAGCGCCCTTTCAGGCCTTCGGCGGAAATACTGTCGCGATAGATCGAGCGAAGAAAAACTGCCCTATCCGCGTGGGGCGATCGTCCCCATAATCAGCGCGCCGGGCGTCATCCTGGCGGCCATCTGTCTCTGCCAGAATCGTTTTCAATGCGCCAAGGAGGGTTCGCATGCCAAGCGTAACAAGCCGCTTGCCGTTTATTTATGTCGCTGCCGCCATCGGGTTGTCGCTGGGAGTTTACGGCTGCAGCGGTTCGCGTCCTTCGTCGATCTTTGGCTCCACGGCCATGGAGTCGGAAGCCGAAGCGGCACAGGCAGTTGCCGAAGAGAGCTCGCCTGCAGAACAGCCCGGCCCGTGGATTACCACGGATAGCGGATTGCGTTACCGCATCCTCCGCAAATCGACAGGACGCCACCCGCAGTCCGACGACACCGTCATGATTCACTACCATGGCTGGCTCGATGACGGCAGCGTGTTCGATACGACTTACAAGAAAAATCTGCCGGCGACCTTTCCTTTAAACGCGGTGGTTCCGGGTTTTGGCGAAGGGCTCTTGTACGTAGGCGAAGGCGGCATGATTGAACTGGAAATCCCGGGCCGGCTGGGATATGGATTCAAGGGTTCGCCTCCCAAAATTCCCTCGAACGCAACGCTGCATTTCCGGATCGAACTGCTGGCCATTCGTTAAGCCAAATGGGGGTCCGCGGAGAAGTCAAGTTTGAAAAGTAAAAACCTTGACCTCCCGTAAGAAAGAGGTATACTATTCCCCGGCTATGAACCCTTGACTTTATGACAGGTTTGTAGACTGGGTTGGGCTAACGCGTTCATCAAGCTTTGTTTTTTGGAAAAGGGGACCTGTAATGGCGCCGAACACTGACTGGAACCTTAAGTGGGAACTGCTCGTCGCGGATGCCTGGGACGACGCGGATTTGAAGACTCGCCTTCTGAGCGACCCGATGGCGGTCTGCAAAGAGCGCGGTATCGTTCCTCCCGAAGGCGTAGTCCTGAAGGTTGTGGAAAACGACGTCTCCACGATTCACCTGGTGCTGCCGGAAGCGCCGACTGAAGCGGAGCTGTCGGAAGAAGAACTTGAAGGCGTCGCTGGCGGCGGCGGTTTCTCGATCGGTATCGGCCCTGGTGGCGGTGTTTCGTTCGGGATTGGCGGTTGCTCCGGCGGACGTTGCTCCAGCAGCGGTTGCTCCGGCGGACGTTGCAGCAGCAGCGGTTGCTCCGGTGGTCGTTGCTCCAGCAGCGGTTGCTCCAGCAGCGGTTGCTCCGGCGGTCGTTGCTCCAGCAGCGGTTGCTCCGGCGGTCGTGGCGGTTGCTCCGGCGGTCGCTGCTAAGCGGCAGACAAAATTGGCTGTTGGCTTGTCCGCCAGCCCCAGTAAGAACGCCGTTGATTATCAACGGCGTTTTTCATTTCTTGTCTGCCTGCGGACAATTTAACAACCGTTGAACTCCTGAATCCCAGGTGTCCAGTATCGCTTTGCTAGAGGGAAAAATAGATATTTCCCCCACCCCGGGCTAGACTTTTCTCCGGGTTTTGCGGCGACTGGCGGGACAACACGGCGGGCAGGACGGGCTTTTCGTTGGTTTTGCTTGACCCGTCCTTTTGGTGGTGTATACTACCGCCGATCCGCGACTTCTTGCGGCTTCGCTCGGCAAACCCGTCAGGGATGCGCCCATCACTTCTGTCACCTTCGAGACAGAACAAGCGAGCTATTGTGTGCGGATTGGGTGGGGACCCAGAAAACGCGCTCATCAACCTGGTAATTAAAGGGACCTGACTCATGGCCGAACAATTCTATGATTGGAACGCCAAGTGGCAACAACTTGTCGCGGAAACGTGGGAAGACGCCGATCTGAAGGCTCGCCTTTTGAGCGACCCGAATGCTGTGTTTGAAGAGCGCGGCATGTTGCCTCCCGCCGGCATCTCCGTGAAGGTGCTCGACAACTCGGGCGACACGATCCACCTGGTGCTCCCCGCAGCTCCGTCAGACTATGAGCTTTCCGAAGAAGAGCTGGAGTACGTGTCCGGAGGCAGTTCTCCCTGTGGGCGTTGCAGTGCTCGTTGCAGTTCCCGTTGCACGAATGTGCCGACTCGCTGTTCGGACCGCTGCACCTCTCAACCATCTCGCTGTTCTTCCGAACCATCTCGCTGTAGTTCTCAGCCAACTCGCTGCAGCGTTCGCGGCGGCGTCTGTGATGGTCGCGGCTCGACTTTGTGCCATTAGAGTTCTTTGACACCGGTCCAGGCAGGCGGCGGGGTTTCGCCTGGCCTTTCTCCCGTGACGGCAAGCGATTGACTTGTCGGCGGTGGTTAACGCAGGTTGCACTTCGCAACCCCCCTGTGCGCAGGTTTTCGTAATTCCATTGGCGGCTTTTCTCCAAACGAAATGCCCCTGCTGGTAGAATTGCCTTCCGCTCAGTTTGTGTCGGCGCGCAATTTCCGAACCGCGTTTTGGCGGTGTTGGCGATCGCGTTTCAATCTAAACTTTTCTTTTTGAAGGACCATAACATGTCGGCTTATGACTGGGATCTGAAGTGGGAATTGCTGGTCGCGGACGCCTGGGATGATGAAGAGCTTAAGAAGCGTCTGCTGAGCGAACCGATGGCGGTCTGCAAAGAACGCGGCATCGTGCCGCCCGCTGGTGTGACGATCAATGTGTTTGAGGACAGCAAAGAGGTCATCAACCTGATTCTTCCTCCGGCTCCCGACCAGGAAGAACTATCGGAAGAAGAACTCGAAGCAGTTGCCGGCGGCTTTGGCTGTGGCACCATGTGCTACGGCGGCGGCTTCGGCGGCGGCTACGGCGGCGGTGGCGGCGGTGGCTATGGCGGCGGTGGCGGCGGCTATGGCGGCGGTGGCGGCGGCTACGGCGGCGGTGGCGGTGGCGGTGGCGGCGGCGGCTATGGCGGTGGTGGCGGCGGCTACGGCGGCGGTGGCGGCGGCTACGGCGGCGGTGGCGGTGGTGGCGGCGGCTACGGCGGCGGCGGCGGCTACGGCGGTGGTGGCGGTGGCTATGGCGGCGGTGGCGGCGGCTATGGTGGTCGTTGCGGCGGTCGTCCGTAGTCGGCGCGCGTTCCCAAGTTCAAGCGGCGCCCGGGTCACCGATTCGGACGCCGCTTCTTTGATGATCGCCTGGGGGTTGGCGCTCGTTCTTGGATCGTTCGTATTTCTTTGATGATGGTCATATACTAATGCTGCAATTTCCTGTTGTTCGACCTTACTTCCATGCCGAAGTCGTCAAAGACGTTGGCCTGTTCATGGTCGCGGAAGCCCGCCAGCTCGTGCTTCAAGGCAGCCTTTATGAAAAGGTCGTGCCGCTGCTTGACGGGCGTTCCGTGGAAGAGATCTGCTTGGCGCTACGCGACGAGGTTGCCCCCGCGCAAGTTATCTTTACGATCCGCAATCTGGAGCGTCGTGGCTTCCTTTGCGAAAAGTCGGAAGCGATGCCCGCCGGGCATGCGGCCTTGTGGGAAGTCCAGGGTATAGAGCCGACATCGGTGACGCCCCGCCTGGCGCAGACTCCGGTCAGCCTGACCGGCTTCGGAGTCGATGTCGAGCCGCTCGCCCAATTACTGGGTCAATTGGGAGTGCAGATCGCCGATGACGCCGACCACGGCGTGGTGTTAACCAACAACTATTTGCAACGCGGTCTGCGAGAGTACAACCTGGAATCCAAGCGGCGCGGTCGCCGCTGGATGATCGCCAAACCGGTCGGCGGCGTCATCTGGGTCGGGCCGGTTTTCCTTCCCGGTCCGGAGCCTTGCTGGCAATGCCTGGCGACCCGGTTGCGGGCCAATTCGCCCGTGCTTGGCTTTCTCGACGCCGAAATGAATGGGCAGGGCTTGCCGACGATTGATCGGATTTGCACCCCTGCCAGCCTGGCGACCGCCTGGGGCATTATCGCCAGCGCCGTCACCGACTGGATCGGCCGGGACGCATCGGAGCAGACCCATTACGAAAACATGATGACCACGATCGACATCCTCGATCTGGGCTCGGACCGACACCAACTGATTCGACAGCCGGCCTGTATTGACTGCGGCGATTCCACTCCCGCGCCGGAACCACCTCCCCTGAAACTGGAAAGCCGGAAAAAGCAGTACACCGACGACGGCGGCCATCGGGCCAGCACGCCCCAGGAAACCATCGCCAAGTACGAGCATCTGGTCAGCTCGGTGTGCGGAGCCGTCAGTAACCTGACCCGGACTTCGACTCGCGAAGACGATGTGATGCACGTGTACGTTTCCGGCAATAACGTCGCCCGCGGCCCGGAAAGCATTTACAGCCTGCGCGTCGATTTGCGCGGCCAAAGCGCCGGCAAAGGGATGACGGAAATCCAGGCCAAAGCCAGCGCCCTGTGTGAAGGCCTGGAGCGTTACAGCGGCATTTATCGCGGCGACGAACCGGTGATTCACGCCACCTTTGAGGAGATGGGCGATCGGGCCATACATCCCAACGATTGCATGCGGTTCAGCGATCTGCAGTACGCCGAACGGATCGAAAGGAACAAAATCCCTTCGTTGTTCGGCACCATTCCCAAGGTGTTTGAGAAAGATCGAAAGATCGACTGGTCGCCCGTCTGGTCGATGTCGCAGCAGCGCTATCGCTACCTGCCCACGCAGTTTTGTTATTTCCGCTATCCGCACACAGAAGAGAATGATTTCTCCATCGATTGCTCCAACGGCAGCGCCGCCGGCAACACGCTGGAAGAAGCCATCCTGCAGGGGTTCTTTGAGGTCGTCGAACGGGACGGCGTGGCGCTCTGGTGGTACAACCGGGTGCAGCGGCCTGCGCTGGATCTGGGCAGCTTCGACATTCCGTACCTCCGCCAGCTGGAACGGTTCCTCGCAAAACAGAACCGCACCCTCTGGGCGCTGGACCTGACAACCGACCTGGGCTTCCCGGTGGTGGCGGCCTTGTCCCTGCGGACTGATGGCAAGCAGCAGCAGATCATGTTCGGTTTTGGCGCGCATCTGGATGTCAAGATTGCCATGCTGCGGGCCGTGACGGAGCTGAATCAGATGCTGGTGACTCTGATTGACACCCCGCCCGACACTCCGCCGACCGTGCTGAACGATGTCGAAACGCTCCGTTGGCTGACCGACGCCAGGATGGAAGACCACCCGTACCTGGCTCCTTTGCCGGGCCCGGCCCGCAAGTCCACCGACTTCCCAGTGATCTGGACCGATGATATCCGGGAGGACGTGCTGTTCTGTCAGAAAACGGTGGAGTCGCTCGGCATGGAGATGCATGTGCTGAACCAGACCCGTCCCGAAATCGGCCTGCCGGTGATCAAGGTGATCGTGCCCGGCATGCGGCATTTCTGGACCCGCTTTGCACCTGGCCGGCTTTACGATACACCGGTCAAACTGGGCTGGCTTGAAAAACCGCTGACCGAGCAGGAAATCAACCCCATCGCCATGTTCCTGTAACCCAGGAAGTTGACCACGGCGGCGTTCGACCATCGCCGGGAGCCTGGAAACTGCAGGAACCCGGCGTAACCCAGGCGGCCGCCGCTTGAAAACACAGGAAATAGAAGCGGGCCAACACACCCTTGTGTGAGGAAAATGGGGATTCGTCGTGCACCCAGCATGGATACTTTCAGTACCTGAGCAAATTCGCCTGCACGTTCGCGGTTCGACCGTTGCGTTTGGCGAGTCGCCTTATGCAATTACCTTTACGGACGTCAGTCCTGCGCTGGTCCGGGCTTTATCCCGTTTGCCTGCGCCCGGCTGTCGGCTGGACCAGATGCCCGTCGATGACGGCAAGAGCTTCACCCCGGCGCGGCTGGTTTACTATCTGCAGCAGCTGGCTCGCCGGCAGTATCTGGATCTTACGGTGGGCCAGGGCAAGACGCCTTTGGCGTCGCTGCTGCCGACCGGTCCGGCCTTCAAAATTACCCGCACCGAGGAACTGCCGGATCGCTTTGTGCTGTCCCGCTTTGCGAACATCCGACGCCAGCAGGCCGGGCTGGTTCTGGAAACGCCGCAAGCGTCGTCGTTTCTGTTGATTCACCAGGAGCTGGCGAGTCGGTTCCTTCACCATTTGTGGACGCCGCAAACGCTCGCGTCGCTGCAGCAAAAGCTGCCTGACATCAGCCAGGAAAACCAGGCCGCCTTGCTGGAATTGCTGTCGCTGGGCGGCTTTCTCACCGCGGTCGACGCCGCCGGAAATCCACACGAAGATGACGACCCAGGCCTGATGTACTGGGAGTACCATGACCTGCAGTTCCATGTGAGCAGTCGGGCCGGTCGGCATGGGCAGTACCATGGCGGAACGTATTCCTTTATCGACAAGGCTCCTGCTCCTCCGGCCGTCGCGCCGGTCCCGGAAGGCGCCGTGCTGACGCCTTTGGCCGTCCCCGATCTGGCGAAAAAAATCGAAAGCGGCCCGTCGCTGACGAACGTGATCGAGAAACGCAAATCGATCCGGAACTATGATTCGCAACCGCTCACGGCCGAGCAGCTGGGCGAGTTTCTCTACCGGGTCGCTCGCGTCAAAGAACAGTACGCGTACGACGTCGATCTGCCTGGCCAAACCGTGAAGGTCCAATGCGCTTCGCGCCCCTACCCGTCCGCCGGAGCCTTGTACGAGCTGGAATTTTACCCGGTGGTGGCGCGCTGCGAAGGACTAGAAAAAGGACTTTACCGCTACCTGCCGGGCCAGCATCAGCTGGCCATGCTGCCGCAGGGCGGAGAGATGGTCGATCGGCTGCTGATGTCGGGTTCTTCGGCCGGCGGAGTGCCGTTGGAAGAAATCCAGGTGCTGATCGTGTTGTCGGCGCGGTTCCCCCGTATGATGTGGAAGTATTCCGGAATGGCGTACGCGGCCATTTTGAAAAATGTCGGCGTGGCGTATCAAACAATGTACCTGGTTGCGACCGATATGGGTCTGGCGCCTTGCGGATTGGGCGACGGCGATCCTGACGGCTTTGCGTTAGCGACCGGCTGCGACTACTATCAGGAATCGTCGGTCGGCGAGTTCCTGCTGGGGCGTCCCGCCGGGGGTCGCACCGAACAAACGGATTCTTGAAGATTTTTGCTGCTGACGTCCTCTGCCGGATCGCCGACCAACGGTTGGTCGTTCCGGTGCTGACTGAGGAGAATAGCAGCGGCTGCCGGCTGGTTTCAGGCCGCCTTTTTTTTGTTTCGTCCTCTAGTCCATTGGCTGACTATGCGTAAGGTTCTTTTCCTACTTGGGCACCTGAGCGATAACGATGTCGAATGGTTGATCGACAACGGTCTTCGCACCGAGGTTCCCGGCGGAACCGTGCTGATCACGACCGACCTGCCGCTTGATACGTTGTACCTGCTGCTCAGCGGCACGCTGGAAGTCCACCTGCCCGGCGGCGATGGAAAAAAGTCAGTGGCTCTGGGTGCTGGCGAAATCATCGGCGAAATCTCCCTGCTGGATTCACGGCGTCCGACCGCTTCGGTCGCCGCGGCTAACGACTGCATCGTGCTGTCGTTGCCGCATGAAATCCTGCAGGAGAAACTTCGCGAAGACAGCGACTTCGCCGCCCGCTTCTATCACGCCCTGGCCGTTTTTCTCGCCCATCGTATCCGGAATACCTACGCCCGGCTGGGTTTCGACGACGGACGGGAGATGGACGAAGACGAAGATTACGAAGATGAACTCAGCCCCGAGGTGCTGGATAACCTGCACCTGGCCGGCTCGCGATTTGATCATGTGTTGCGCAAGCTGCTGACCAGCTAAGCAGCCGGTCGCCCTGGTGATGCTCCCGCTTTTTCCTGTTGAACCACCGATCACTGTGCGTTATGGCCAAGCAAATTTACAGACAAGAAGCCTTGGATCGACTGTCCTCGCCGGAACAGCTCGATATGCTCATGCCCGTCACGAGCGCTCGCAGCTGGATCGCGCTCGCCGGCGTCGGCGTGCTGCTGGCGATGGGGTTGATCTGGGGGATTTTTGGCCGGATCGCTTCGACGGTGGATGGAACCGGACTGCTGGTTCGCACCAATGGGGCGGACTGGGTCACCACGCCATTTGCGGGCGTCGTGGAACGTCTGGAAGTCACCGAAGGCGACCTGGTCAAAAAGGGGGACAGCCTGCTGTCTGTGGGTTACCTCAGTGATACGGGCATCCCCAGCGTGCATGTGGTCAAGTCTCCCCGCGCCGGCCGCGTGCTGGATATCCCGGTGTTTGTCGGCGATGAGGTAAGCAATCGCACCGATCTGGTTTACGTCGAAACACCGTCGGCCCCGCTGCACGCCACGATCTTTGTCGAGGCCATTAGCGGCTACAAGATCAACAAAGGGATGAAAGTACGTCTGCTGCCGGCCACTGAAGACGAGTACAGCTCCAATCGCCTGGCGGGCGTCATTACCAAGGCAGGCAAATTTCCCGTCTCCTCGTCGGGCATGCTCCGCATCGTGCAGAACGAAGACCGCGTCAGGGCCCTGCAGATGCGCGGACCAAACCTGCAGATTGATGTGGAAGTCACCGGCGACCCCAATGACCCGGCTTTTGGCAAAATCTTCAGCGGCACTCCCTGCTCTGCCGTGATCACGACGGACGAACACGCGCCGATCTATTTCCTGTTTCCCTACTAGCTGGCGATAAGTAGCCCGTGAGCGAAAAAACGCAAACTCCTGCCTCGGTCGCCCGAGTCAAAACGCCGACGGTTCTACAGATGGAGGCCGTCGAATGCGGCGCCGCCGCTTTGGCGATGGTGCTGGCGTACTACGGCCGGATTGTTCCGCTGGAAGAAATCCGCGTCGCCTGTGGTGTCTCGCGCGACGGCACCAAAGCCAGCAACATCCTGAAAGCGGCCCGCCAGTACAACCTCAAGGCCAAAGGTTTCAGCAAGCAGCTGGACTCGTTGGGTTCCATGAGCGTGCCGATGATTGTGTTCTGGAACTTCAACCACTTTGTCGTGTTTGAAGGATTCCATGGCGGCAAGGCGTACCTGAACGACCCGGCAATGGGGCCCCGGGTGATCTCCCAGGAGGAATTCGCCGAGGGCTTTACCGGCGTGGTGCTGGTCTTTGAACCGGGACCCGACTTCAAAAAAGGCGGCAAGCGTCCCAGCTTTTTCGCCGCGATGCGGGAACGCATGGTCGGTTCAGAATGGGGCCTGCTGTACGTGATTTTATGCACCCTGGCGATCTCGTTGATCGGCCTGGTCGCGCCCTTGTTCGCCAAGGTGTTCATTGACTATGTGCTGATCCGCAACATGGTCGACTGGGTCGCTCCGCTGCTGGCCGTGATGGCGGTGACCGGACTGGTGCAAAGCGGAGTTGTCTGGCTGCAGCGTTATTACCTGCTGCGGCTGTCGACCAAAATGGGAATGGTCGCTTCGTACCGCTATCTGGGGCATGTGCTGCGCCTGCCGATGGAGTTCTTTACGCAGCGTTACGGCGGCGAGATCGGCTCGCGTATTTCCATCAATGACCGCCTCGCCCAGATGCTGGCGGGCGACCTGTCGTTGAACGTGCTGAACATCCTTATGGCCGGCCTGTACCTGGGGCTGATGCTGTACTTTAACATTGGCCTGACGCTGATCGTGGTGCTGTTCGCCGGGCTCAACGTGGCCGCCCTGCAGCTGGTTTCCCGGCGCCGGATTGATATCAGCATGCGTCTGCTGCAGGAACGCGGCAAAATGATGACGACCTCCATGTCGGGGCTGCAGTCGATCGAAACCCTCAAAGCAACCGGCGGCGAATCCGACTTTTTCAGCCGCTGGGCGGGGCACCTGGCCAAAGTGATGGGCGCCCGCCAGGATATGGAAGTGCTGTCGCAAGGCTTTGGCGCCCTGCCGGGTCTGCTGACGATGCTCTCCAGCGTATTGATCCTGGGCCTCGGAGCGCTGCTGGTCATGCAGGACGCCCTGACGATCGGCGCCCTGGTCGCGTTCCAGGCGCTCATGTACGGCTTTATGGGGCCGGTGAATTCGCTCGTCATGCTGGGGGCTTCCGTCCAGGATGCATCGGCCGATCTGAACCGCCTTGACGATGTCATGCGTTACAAGATTGATCCCAACCTGGAGGTCCGCAACACGCTGGGCGACGATGAATCGCCCAAGCTCAGCGGCCATCTGGAACTGCGGAAAATCACCTTTGGCTACAGCCCTCTCGATCCTCCGTTGATTCGCGACTTCCGGCTGTCCATTGCGCCCGGCCGACGGGTGGCGCTGGTCGGATCCAGCGCCAGCGGCAAGTCGACGCTGGCCAAAGTGATCAGCGGTCTGGTGCAGCCCTGGTCGGGCGAAATCCTGCTCGATGGCGTGCCGCGACAGGACAAACCGCGGCAAGTGATCACTAATTCCATCTCCATGGTCGACCAGGAATTTTTCCTGTACGAAGG
Source organism: Lignipirellula cremea (assembly GCF_007751035.1). Classification (NCBI taxonomy): domain Bacteria; kingdom Pseudomonadati; phylum Planctomycetota; class Planctomycetia; order Pirellulales; family Pirellulaceae; genus Lignipirellula; species Lignipirellula cremea. Next base: position 2,535,559 of record NZ_CP036433.1, read on the forward strand.
CACGCTCCGCGAAGTGCTGACCATGTGGGACAAAACGATCCCCGAAGAGGACATTATCCAGGCCGCCAAAGACGCCTGCATTCATGCCGATATCGCCAGCCGGGCCGGCGGTTACGACAGCATGGTCGAAGAAGGCGGCCGCAACTTCAGCCACGGCCAGCGGCAGCGGCTGGAAATCGCCCGCGCACTGGTCGGCAAACCTTCCATCCTGGTGCTGGACGAAGCCACCAGCGCCCTGGATACCGTCACAGAAAAACAGATCGACGAACACCTCCGTCGCCGGGGCTGCACCTGCATCATTGTGGCGCATCGCCTGAGCACCATTCGCGACAGCGACGAGATTATTGTTCTTTCCCAGGGCAAAGTGGTCCAACGCGGCACGCACGAACAGTTGTACGCCAAACGCGGCCTTTACCGGACATTGATTACCACCGAAGACTAGCAGTTTCCTATGGCGTTCTGGCAGCAACTTTTTGAATCCGAAGGGGAAACTCGCGAGGTGGCGGGGAATCACCCTCTGGACCTGCGCGATCCTTCACTCGTCTGGATGATCGCGGCGGGTCGCATCGACCTGTTCGCGATGGCGACCGACGAAGAAACCGCGCCCGGTCCGCGGCTGCACCTGGGCCAGTTCGCCCCGGGAGACATGCTCTTCAGCGGGACCGGCTTGCTGGCCGTCGGCACGCCCGACACCCAGGTGCTGGGACTGCCGCTCTCTCGCCTGCAGGAAGTCCTCGGCGGCAAAGGATCGGCGGCGGAAACGCCCAGCGAGGATACGCCGAGCGAGCAGACCTTGCCGGACGCTACGTCCCCTGAAGATGCAGCGACGGCCAGCGATACTCCGGCCGCCAGCGATGCTCTGGCCGCCAGCGATGCTCCCGCAGAGGCCGCGCCTCCAGTGTCCGCTGTGGAGCCGCCTTCGCTCGAGGAGCGCGGGAAGGAATTTGCGGCGCTGATTGACCTGTGGATTGAACGGCTAACGCAGGGCGTGGTGCGCAGCTATGTGCCGCGGAAGTACGTTACGCTTAATGCCGATCTGGAAACGCGTCTCAAAGCGGACTGCGTCGTTAGTCCTGTCGCGACCGTTTGGATTCCCGGCAGCGAGCATGACTGGACCTACCTCGACGACTACGCACTGTCGATTCGCGACCCTCAGCAAAGCTTCCCTGTCGCCGACTGCGCCTGGCTGCATACGAGCGAGCGCGCCATCGTTACGGCCGTCTCCACGCCCAATCTGCTGCAGGAACCTCGATTCTGGCCAGGGCTGGATCACTTCCACCAGGTGATTCTGGAATGTGCGGCCCGCAAGGTCGCCAGCGAACAGGCAGCCGATCTGCGGCGATTGCGGCGCAAATCGATCGCCGAGAAAGAACAGGAACTGGCGGCGTTGACCTCGCTGGCTTCCGCCGCCCATACGGAATCGGTCGCAGAGGCCCAGGCGCCCAGTGAAGATCCTTTGCTGGCCGCTTGCCGTGTGATCGGCCATCGGATGAACTTTGAAGTCGCCACCCCGCGGAGCCTTTCGAAAAACCAGGTGGCAGACCCGGTCGCGGCCATCGCCCGGGCCTCCAGCGTGCGGCACCGCGAAGTCGCCCTGAAGGGCCAGTGGTGGAAAGAAGAAAACGGCCCGCTGCTCGGCTTTCGGTCCAGCGATGAAGCGCCGGTGGCGCTTCTGCCCAAGGGAAAAGGGTACGAGATTTTCGACCCGAAAACCGGCCAGAGCACCTCGATGACAGCCGCCGGGCGGTCGAAGCTGCAGGGTCGGGCGTATATGTTTTATCGCTCACTGCCTTCGCGGAAGATGACGCCCGGTGATATTTTCCTTTGCAGTCTGCCGGGCACCGGTATGGACTGGCTGCGTGTGGTTCTGCTGGGACTGGCCGGCGCCGTCCTGAGCCTGTTCGTGCCGATCGCCACAGGAACCATCGTCGGCGAGATCATTCCCAGCTCTAACAAACTGCAGCTGGCCATTTTTGTGCTGGCCCTGGTGATCAACACCTTTGTGGTCTCCGTGTTTGAGTACTGCCAAAGCATCGCTGTGCTGCGACTGGAAACCCGGATGGACGCCTCGATGGAAGGCGGCGTCTGGGACCGGCTGCTGAACCTGCCGGCCTCGTTCTTTCGCCAGTACTCCACCGGCGACCTGGCGATGCGGGCGATGGGGATCGGCCAGATCCGGCAGATGTTCACCGAAGCGGCCATGACGTCGGTCCTGAACTTTGTGTTTTCGTTCGTCGCCTTTGCCCTGCTCTTTTATTACGACGTTCGCCTGGCCCTGGTGGCGACGGGCGCTTTCCTGCTGGTGATGATAGCCACGGCCTTCACCGTATGGCTGCAGCTGCCCTATGAACGGCGGCACTACGAAGCGCAGGGCCGGGTCGCCAGTATTGTGTTCCAGCTGCTGGGCGGCATCTCCCGGTTACGCGTCGCCGGCGCCGAGACCCGGGCGCTGGCCTACTGGGCCCGGAACTACAGCGAACAGATCCGGCTGTCGTTTCGCGGCCAATGGATCGCTAACAACCTGGGAACCTTTAACTCGGCCATTCCTTTGCTGGCCAGCCTGGCGATCTTTGCCGCGGTTGCCGCCTTGCCGCGGGACCAGGTCAGCCTGTCGACTTTCCTTGCTTTCAGTGCGGCCTTTGCATCGATCATGGGGGCGGCCACCTCCATGAGCGGCACGATTACTTCCATCCTGGACGTGGTTCCGCTGTACGAGCGCTGCCGGCCCATCCTGGAAACGCCGCCTGAGTTTCATCTGGCCAAACGGGAGCCAGGCCAGCTGTCCGGCCGGATTGAAGTCGGGCATGTCTCGTTCAGCTACGACAAAGACGGCCCGCGCGTGCTGGAAGATGTTTCCATCGAAGTGCAGCCGGGCGAGTTTGTCGCCTTTGTAGGTCCCTCGGGCTCCGGCAAATCGACCATCCTGCGTTTGCTGCTGGGCTTTGAAAAACCGGACACCGGCTCGGTCTACTATGATCGCGAGGATCTGGCCCAGCTTGACCAGCAGGCCGTGCGCCGGCAGATTGGCGTGGTGCTGCAGAATGGCAAGATCGGCTCCGGCAGCATTTTCCGCGCGATCATCGGTTCGGCCCCGCTCACCCTCGACGACGCCTGGGAAGCGGCCCGGCTAAGCGGTCTCGATAAAGATATCGAAGGCATGCCGATGGGGATGCATACGGTAATTTCCGAAGGGGAAAGCACCCTTTCCGGCGGACAACGCCAGCGGTTAATGATTGCCAGGGCGATCGTTAACCGGCCGAAAATCCTGCTGTTCGACGAAGCCACCAGCGCCCTGGATAACGTCACCCAGGAGATCGTTTCGCAAAGCCTGGAGCGCCTCAAAGCCACGCGGATTGTGGTCGCCCATCGCCTCAGCACCATTGTCAACGCCGATCGGATCTTTGTGATCCAGCAAGGGAAAGTCATCCAGGAAGGCAACTTCCAGGATCTGCTCAACCAGCCGGGCCTGTTTGCCGAACTCGCCAAACGCCAGCTGGCGTAACAAACCGCTTGCCTGTCCGGCAAAGTCCTTTCGCGGGCGATCCGCGCAGCCTTGTCGCAATCCGCTGTCCTCCTCTTTTTCTGTCCGATTTTTGCCGCCAAGGGTATTTACCCTTACACCGGTCCACGCGGGGGCGTCGACCGGGAACGCCGTTGTCGTCGGCGAACCTGAATAACGCACGCATCTTCACCATTACGACACGACGACGAAAGACAAAACCGCATGTATGTTTTGGGAATCAACTCGGTCTATCACGAGTCGGCCGCCTGTCTGCTGGATAATGGCCGCCTGGTGGCGATTGCCGAAGAAGAGCGTTTCAACCGCGTCAAACACGGCAAGAAACCGTTGCCCGATAACCCCGATCAACTGCCATTGCGATCGATCGACTATTGCCTGAGAACGGCCGGCATCGACCTGCGGCAGGTTGCCCATATCGGCTACTCCTCGCATCCCGATGTCCGCGTGCAACGGCTTTCCGGCGATGCGCTCGACATGGCGCAGTACTTCTGCAACAACATCCGCAAAACGCCTGAGAACCTGCGCGACATGGGCTTTGCCGGTGAGTTTCATTTTATCGATCACCATGTATGCCATGCGGCGTCGGCCTTTTATCCGTCTCCTTTTGAGGAAGCGGCCATCCTGACGATCGACGGCATCGGCGACGCCAGCACCACCACATCACACCATGGCGTCGGCTCGCAGATGACGCTGATTCAGGAGATCATTCCGCACAATTCGATCGGCTTCCTGTGGGAGTTGGTCTCCATGTTCCTGGGCTTCGACATCTACGACGCCACCAAAATCATGGGGCTGGCGGCCTATGGCGACCCGAGCGTCTACCGCGACGCCTTCAGCCAGATCATCAAAGCGACGCCCGACGGCAAGTTTGAAGTCGACTCGGATCTGACTCGCTTCTATGAGCTGGATTATTACAATGCGTCCGGCTACTTCGGCGGACTGGAAAAGGTCTTCGGCCTGCCACGGCGTAACCCGAAGGACGAACTCACCCAGGCCTATAAAGATATCTCCGCCACCCTGCAGGATATCACGGACGAAATCGTCCTGCATATTACGCAGTACCTGTTCGAGAAAACCCAGTCCAAGAACCTATGCGTCGCCGGCGGAGTTGCGCTCAACTGCGTTACCAACCAGCGCATATTTGAGCAAGGTCCGTTCGAGCAGCTCTATATCCAGCCCGTCGCCCACGACGGCGGCACCGCGATCGGGGCGGCCTTTTACCTGTGGCATCAACAGTTAAAACAGCCTCGCCAGGCCTGCATGGAACACCCTTACTGGGGACCCGAGTTCACGACCGAAGAGATTGAACAGGCCCTGCAGGACCGCAACCTGACCTACACACGCGTCGACCAGATTGAAGACGAAGTCGCCCGGCTGATCAGCGAAGGCGCCGTGGTCGGCTGGTTCCAGGGACGCATGGAAGTCGGCCCTCGCGCGCTAGGCAATCGCAGCCTGCTGGCCGATCCACGCAACCCCCAGATGCGCGATATGCTGAACCACAAGGTAAAGCACCGCGAGTTCTTCCGGCCGTTCGCCCCCAGCGTGTTGCTGGAAGAAGCGTCCAACTGGTTCCAGATCGAAAAAGAGAACATGGCCTCGGAGTTCATGCTAATGGCTTACGCCGCGCACGATCACCTGGTCGACAAGATCCCGGCCGTCGCGCATGTCGACGGCACCTGCCGCGTGCAGCTTGTCCGGCAAACAGCCAACCCGAAGTACCACCGGCTGATCTCCAGCTTCTTCGAGCGGACCGGCGTGCCGATGGTGCTGAACACCTCGTTCAACGACAGCGAGCCGATCGTCTGCTCGCCTGCGGACGCCGTGCATACCTTTATGAAAACGCGGATCGACTACCTGGCGATCGGCGACTTTCTGGTCAGCAAAGAACAGAATCCCGGTCCGCCCTGGGAAGCCGATTCGGCCGAGCGGAAGTGTTCGCTCCAGCGTGTTTTGCCGGCCCTGCACGAAGTCGTCGACAAAGCCGTCTGGGACATGCGTCTGACGCGCTACGGCGATATCTGGCTGGCGACGGAGAAGGAACAGAACGCCTCGCCGGGCTCCGCCCCCATTTATGTCGAGCAGCAACTGCTGGCGGGCGCCCTGCAGGAGGAACCGCTGGCCGGCAAACGCGTGCTGGACCTGTCGCTGAACGCCGGACTCTTGGCGATCAGCGCGGCCCAGGCCGGCGCCAAAGTCACCGCTTTGGCTTCGGGCCCGATTACCTTGCCTGCCTTTAATGTGGCCCTGAACGGCGTCCATGCGAATGTCGAAATTCTTCCGCGTACATCGGCCGTTTACCAGCCCGTTACCGGGAAAAAGTTCGACTGGATTGTGGGCACGGTGAACCTGGCTCCGCGGATCACCCAGGCGGTCGACTCGGCCGCCGTGGCGCTGGGGCTGGGTCCCTTGGCGTCGGTGCTGTTCCAGCTCGACACCCACCTGGCTCCCGGCGGGCAGGCGTTAATCGCCGGCGTTGTCCCAGGCGACGAGCAGCATCCGCACCTGCTGTCGCCGCTGCTGGAAAGCCTCGCAGGAGCGGTTACCGTTCGCCAGCACCCGGATATCTCGACCTACAAGGAGATGCTGGACTGGCTTGTGTACATGGGCCAGCTGCCCAAGTCCCAGTCGGACCTGCTGCTGCTCCGGGCTTCGCAGGAAAACACGACCCACGCCCACATGTGCCTGGTGCATTACGCCAAAGACCAGCCGCACGTGGTAACCAGCGAACCGCTGGCCCCGGGCGCCGACGACTGGCGCTGGACCGTCCGCGGCCTGGAATGGGCCTGACGAATAATGCCTCGCCGTTTAAGAAAAGGGATTCACCCGCGGACGACGCAGAGTTCCGCGGAGGTAAAGGGAGCGGAAGAGGGCGCGACGTACTGTCCGTCTTGGTTTCCCCTGCAGCGAGGATGACGCTCTCGTTGCGAGAAAGCATCCTCCTTTGTCCCTTTCCCCTCCTTCCTCTGGGATTCTCGGCGCACTCTGCGGTGAATCCTATTTTTTCTGTGTTCTAATTTTTCGAGGTGCGCATAAAAAAACCCGCCTGGGCCGAAGCGCCAGGCGGGTGATGTGGATTGAGAAGTCCACGTGGCGATTAATACATGTCGTGATCGCCGCCGTGGCCTTTTTCCTTTTTGCCCTTGGGCATGTCAGCGATCAGGGCGTCGCTGGTGAGCAGCAGGGTCGCGACGCTGGCCGCGTTGGCCAGGGCGGTGCGGGTCACTTTGGCGGGGTCGATCACGCCGGCGACGACGAGATCTTCGTACACGTCCGTCAGGGCGTTGTAGCCGTAGTTCCCCTTCTTCTCCAGGACGCGTTCGCACACGATGCCGCCGTCTTGACCGGCATTGCTGGCGATCATGGTCAGCGGAGCGCGACAGGCACGAATGACGATCTCGTAGCCGATCTTTTCGTCGTGCGACAGTTCACCCATTTTGACCGCGGCCGAAGCACGCAGCAGGGCCACGCCGCCGCCGGGAAGAATGCCTTCTTCGATCGCCGCACGGGTGGCGTGCAGGGCGTCTTCGACGCGAGCTTTCTTCTCTTTCATTTCGCTTTCGGTCGCGGCGCCCACGTTGACCTTGGCGACGCCGCCGGCCAGTTTGGCGAGGCGTTCTTCGAGTTTTTCACGATCGTAATCGCTGGACGAATTCTCGACTTCGCGGCGGATCTGCTCGATGCGCGCTTTGATGTCGCGGGTTTCGCCGGCGCCTTCGATGATCGTCGTGTTGTCTTTGTCGACGGTGATCTGCTTGGCGCGGCCCAGGTCGGCCAGGCTGAGCGATTCTAGCTTGCGGCCGAGCGCTTCGAAGATCGCCTGACCACCGGTCATGATGGCGATATCTTCCATCATCGCTTTGCGACGATCGCCGTAGCCGGGGGCTTTGACGGCGACGCAGCGGAAGGTGCCGCGCATCGAGTTGATGACCAGCGTGGCGAGGGCTTCGCCTTCGACGTCTTCGGCGATGACCAGCAGCGGCTTGCCTTGCTGGGCGACCTGCTCGAGCAGCGGCACGAAGTCTTTAATGTTGGTGATCTTCTTTTCGTACACCAGCACGTAGGCGTCTTCGAGATCGGCCGTCATTTTCTGCGGCGTGGTCACGAAGTAAGGCGACAGATAACCGCGGTCGAACTGCATGCCTTCCACGACTTCGATCGTGGTTTCCAGGCTTTTGCTTTCGTCGACGGTGATCACGCCTTCCTGGCCGACCTTCGACATCGCTTCGGCCATTTTCTCGCCGATTTCGCGATCGTTATTGGCGGCGATCGTCGCCACATTGGCGATTTCTTCCGTCTTGTCTTTGATCTTGATCGCCATCTTCTGCAGTTTGGCGGTGATATCTTCGACGGCCTGTTCGATCCCTTTTTTCATCTGGATCGGGTTCACGCCGGCGACCACGGCTCGCAGACCTTCGTTGAAGATCGCTTCCGCCATGACCGTGGCGGTCGTGGTGCCGTCGCCGGCCACGTCGCTGGTCTTGCTGGCGACTTCGCGCACCATGCGGGCGCCCATGTCTTCGTAGACGTCTTCGAGTTCAATTTCTTTGGCGACCGTCACGCCGTCTTTGGTGACGGTGGGCGAGCCGAAGCTTTTCTGCAGGATCACGTTGCGGCCTTTGGGGCCGAGGGTGACCTTTACCGCACGGGCAAGTTTCGAGACGCCGCGGCGAATGGCTTCGCGGGCCTCCTGGTCAAAGGCAATCATTTTGGGCATCGGGGATACTCCTGAACTCAAGGGACGGACGAGCCGTCGTGTGTTTTGTAAACGCGTGAGCGGATTTCCGCGGGACGCCTGGCCAGACAGCCGGCGACTCCCACAGATCAACGCTACTCGGTAATAACCGCCAGAATGTCGCTTTCGCTCATCAGCAAATACTCTTCTTCACCGACGGTGAAGGTTTCCGGTCCGTAGCTGGTGAAAATGACCCGGTCGCCGACTTTGATCTGCATTTCGCCGCGGGTGCCGTCTTCGAGCAGACGCCCGTTGCCGACGCTCTTCACGGTGCCGCGGGAGGGCTTGTTCTTGGCCGAATCGGGCAGAACGATACCGCCGGCGGTGCGCTCCTCCGACGCTTCGCGCTCCACAACAACTCGGTCGCCAAGCGGCTGCAGCTTGACCTTGCCTTTCTTCTTGGTGGCCGTCGCCATAAACGTAATTCCTTTATTAAGTTCGAGTTCAAACGTCAGATCAAGTGTGCGAAATGAGCGGCGATTCGCCAAGTCAGGAGCACCCTGCGGGAGGGAACCCATAACTCCTGGAAACACCCCCAACATCGGGGTTCAAAAACCAGCGATCTAAAAAACCAGCGACAGTCAGCCGGCGGGGAGCACGGCGGTCCGTTTCCCAGCGAAACGGCGGTGCGACCAGGGCGCGGTCCGACTGCCAAAATTGCGGATGGAATTGATCGGTAGCTGTTTAAGGCAAAAGGCGCGCCAAACGGGACCAAATCCAATATTCTCCGTAATTCGGGCCTCTCCTCCCCATCGGAGCGGCCATTCTGTGAAGAATTTGTCCGACCCCCGTCCCCAATCTGTCATTTTGGCGCCAGCCCGCCAGAAACCGTCCCGCCAGGCCAGCCCCCCCCTTTACCCCCTTTTGCTGTGGCCTCTTTTTCTTTGAGCCGACGTGCGTTCGCGTCTTTGCTTGAGATCCTTGTTGTGACAGAACCGCTAATCCGTTCGTGAACGGCTGGAAGATAGAACGAGCCGGTTGAAAAATCTCCATCGCCCATGTAGAGAACTCACGCAAAGACGCGAAGGCGCGAAGAAAGAGGAAGGGGGGTGACGGTGATCTGGCCGCGATCATTGTGGTTGTCGCATTTCAGACTCCCTCGTACCGTTTTTCCGAAATCAACCCCTTTCCGAAGGCGTCTAATTCAAATTCAAGCTCCACTCTTATCCTTGTTACTATTAATCGCGGAAAAAAATTTAAAACGACCATATTGTCGGGATTAAGATGACGGCAACGATCCATAGCAAGAAGTTGAGGGGAATGCCGATCCGCAGGAAATCGGTAAAGCGATAGCCGCCTGGACCATAGACCATCATATTAGTCTGGTAGCCAATGGGCGTCATGAAACTTGCGGAAGCGGAAAGAATCAACGCCATCAGGAAGGGAAGGGGACTGACTTCGTAAAGCCGCGCTGTTTCAATGCAAAAGGGGAACATCAACACCGCGGCGGCATTGTTGGTGATGACCTCCGTCATGAGGGATCCAAGCAGATAGATGACGGCGAGTGCTGCAATCGGTCCCCAGGCCTGGGTGGAGTTGACGAGCGTCGTGGCAATGGCGGTGGCGGCGCCAGAGTTCTGCAGGGCGGCGCCTACGCCAAAGGCTGAGGCAATGGTAATGAGCACTTGCCATTCAATGCTGCGTCGGGCGTCGCCGCTTGAAATGCACCCCAGTCCCACCATCAGCACCGCGGTCAAGGTTGCCGAGAGTATGATCGGTATCACGCCGGTCGTCATCAAGACGATTAACAACGTGAACAGCACCACAGAAATCCAGGCGCGATCCCGTCGCACGGGACGCCAGTCGGCCACGTCGCTCACCAGATAGAAAGCGGGGTCATGGCGATAGGCCCGGAGGAAATGCGGTCCGACCTGAAGCAACAGCGTATCGCCCGATCGCAGCGTAATATCGCCAATTTTTTGTTCGACCCGCTTTCCCGACCGATGGACGGCGACAACCGCGGCGCCATACGTCGCACGGAAGTCTGCTTCTCGGATCGTCTTTCTTAAGAGCGAGGACGTGGGCGATACGACCGCCTCGCACAGCCTGCGCTGTCTCTGTTCGCTGGGGGACACCTCGTAGCCCGAGTCTGCGACGGGCACGAGACCCGTTATCTTTTCGAGTTCGATAATGCTGCTGACGATCCCCGTAAACACAAGCCGATCGTTCTCTGCGATCACGTCTTCAGGTCCCACCGGACCGATGATTCGACCGTCTCGATCAATCTCAATCAGGAACAAGCCGGGCAGCTGTCTGAGCCCCGCTCCGACCACCGATTTTCCAATCAGACGGCAACCGGGTTTGACGAGCAGTTCGGCAAGGTATTCCCGGCGCGTCTCGCCCAGCTGCTCGAGCAACTCCTGACGTTCCGGCAACAGCGCTTGACCGATCGTGAGGAGATAGGTCACTCCAATCAGGGCATAGGGCAGACCAATCTTGCCGATTTCAAACAGCGACATTCCTGGCAATCCGTTTTGAATCATCAATCCATTGATCACGAGATTGGTCGAAGTTCCAATCAGCGTGCACGTTCCCCCGAGGATTGCCAGAAAGGAAAGGGGCAGCAACAGTTTTGAGGGGGAAATCTGATTCTTCCGGCACCAATCGATCACGACAGGGACAAACATGGCAACGATGGGGGTGTTGTTCAAGAACGCGGATAACGGCAACACCACGACCGCCAGCCGGGCCAGCACGCCTTTCTCTGTCGTCGCCCTGCCGAGAACATGATGTCCCAGATAGTCCAGTACGCCTGTCTCTCTTAGCCCCGCCACGACAACAAACAGAACGGCGACGGTCAGCATCCCCGTATTGGCGAATCCGGCGAACGCCTCTTCAGGGGAAATGATTCCCAGCACCGCGAGCAACGCAGCGGCCCCGACAAACAGCAGGTCGGGTGGCGCGATATTGCGGACCAGGGCGAGAAACAGGAAAAAAACGACACCCAGTGTGAGCCATGCTTCGATGGTCATGATTCCTGTCCTGCGGCCCAAGGGGCGTTGGTCAGCCAAATGGTTTCGGTGGGAAAACGAAAAAAGGGTTGGAAGCCGATGTTAGCTTCCAACCCTTCGTTGAGTCTTGCGATTGGCAGAACTTCTGCCCTGAATCATGTACGCAATTCCTCCGAAGCGACGAAAGCCGTCCTTCGACAACAACACAGGCAGGGGTTGGGAATAATGCTGTACATGTCAGAGTTTATCGGCCGGGGGCCTTCGCAACTTGAGTATCCAGGTCCGGCGAAGAACTTCCCCCTGCCCTCACGACCTCCGACAAACCCTGGCGGGCAATGCGGGAAGATTGTCGCTGGCGGGCCTGCATCAGGAAGACGACGTGGAGCGCAAAAGATCATCGGAGGGCTCCGTTCTTCCCCCCTGTTCGAGACCTGGGGGCCGGGGCGTAACGATATCCTTGAGCCTCGCTGCGGGGGTCAGGCACGCCTGGAGCTTGCCCGCGAACCGCTTCCCAGACGTGGAAGATTCTAAAAGAAAATCGTTTTGCGAGAACACGCCCGCAACCCAAATCGACAGCCTGCATCCCAGCAAAGTTCAGTACCGATCAACGCAGGGTCAACCGGCGTCGACGAAAGCAGCCCTTCGCCTGGCAGGGACGAAAGCGGCGGCAGTGGGTTCCCGCTAAAGCAAGGGCCCAGTTTTTACGGTTTCGCCTGAGGTCAATGAAAAACGCCGCCGTAAAGTGCTTGTAGAGAGCGACTTACGGCGGCGTGGTGTGTCAGAGCGGAGGGCAAGGGACTCGAACCCTCAACTGGTTGCCCAGCATCTGATTTCGAATCAGACTCCTAGCCATTCGGATACCCTCCTGACGTGTTCCATTTTACCTCGAAGTGGGCGGCAAGGGCAAGCCCGTCCTGGCGAGATCTGAACGGCAGTTACGGCCCTCGGGGGGCCGCTGGTCAGGGGGTGATCCGGCCGTTGTTCAGGCAATCGACCAGTTGCCGTAAACGCCCCAGGTCCCGGCGGTTGAAGGTGAAGACCAGCCGGGTCAGGTGAGCCAGGTCGGGTTCGTCGCTTTCGTGCTTCAGCGGGCCGCGCTGGTCGAAGCAGCCTTCGGTCAGGATGTCGGCGAAATGCTCGTTCACAGCCGCCAGCAACTCGGCGGAAAGCGGCTGGTTCAGGCGGAACACCAGCCGGTCCCGCACATACCGCATGCTGTGGTACACGCTGTAGAAATGCAGGCACTCGTTGACCGCCTCTTCGCAACTTTCGGTCACTTTGTACAGCGACAGGTCCTCCGGCGAGATCATGCCGCCCTGCAGCATGTGCTCCTGGATAAAGCTGTCGAGGGCTTTCCAGTACCCGCCGCCGGGGGCGTCCAGCAGCACGACCGGCGCCACGTTCCGCTTGCCGGTCTGCAGCAGGGTGAGGACTTCGAGCGCTTCGTCCAGCGTGCCAAAGCCGCCGGGCAGGCAAACCAGGGCGTCGCACTCTTTGACGAACATCAGTTTGCGCGTGAAGAAGTACTTCATGTGAACCAGCTTGTGGTCGCCTTCGATGACCGTGTTCGAGGACTGCTCGAACGGGAGCATGATGTTCAGCCCCATGGAGTTTTCCCGTCCGGCGCCAACGTGGCCGGCCTCCATAATGCCGGCGGCGGCGCCGGTCAGCACGAACCAATCGTGGGCCGCCATCGCTTCGCCAAAATCGGCCGCCTGCTGGTAGGCCGGAGCCTCCGGAGGGGTCCGGGCGGAACCAAATACGGTGACCTTGCGACGTTCGCGATACTGGGCGAACACCTTGAAGGCGTATCGCAGTTCGCGCAGGGTGCGGCTGAGGATTTTCATATCGCCGCGACTGGCGTCATCGGCGACCAGCTTCTCGATCGTTTCCTGCATCTGCGCCACGATATCGTCGGTGCGGCCCACCTGCCGGGCATGGTCGGCGCCGGCTGCTTCATCGGAGGGTTCGCCAAACGGTTTTTCAGGAGAATCCGACATCGTTCCACTTCCTTGCCTGGAGGAGTTTTTTGGAGTTCTTTCTTGTTCGTTCTTTGTATTTTACCATCGCACGGCCAACGGGTGGTTAATCGTGCGCTCGCGGGACGACCTGCTTGCCGCTCAGGGGGATGGTTGTTCTTTGATCCCCAGCAGCCAGACTGCTCCGCTGGCCCGGAGTACGGCGCCGGCCAGGAAGAGCAGGCCAAACCGGTCCAGTGTCAGACCGGCCGCAGCCAGCGTGAAAGTGCGATCCTGCAGCCGGTCAAACAGCACGCCGCCTGACAGCGTGCCAATGCCGTACATCAAACCGGAAACTGCAAAATACCCGGCGATCCAGAGCGCCCGATTCCGGGCCGGGGCTAGCTTCAGCAGCAGGCTGGGCAGGCCGATATTCAGCCCCACATATGCAATCCAGACCAGCCAGGCGCCGGCGATCCACCACGGCTGCTCGGGCGTGGCCAGCAGATAAAAGCACGGGCCCAGCGCCACGATCAATTGCGAAACGATCAGCAGCCCGCGGTGCCCGTGGCGATCAATCCAGCGGCCGACCGCCGGGGCCAGGGCCATTTGTCCGACGCGCATGCAGGTGGTGAATGCGATGATCCAGAACAGCGAGAACAGCAGCACCCGTTTCGGATAGATCGACTGGGCCGACTGCGTGACGCCATTGACCAGGGCGAACCAGGCCGAGTAGGCCAGCAGCCAGAACAACGAGGAGCGAACGCCAGCGGGCGAGACGTTCGTCGTGGTTCCTGCGGCCAGCGATCCGGCGGACGATGACGGCTGCTTGTCCTTCAATATGGGCGATGTGGCCCCTTCCAGGGCGGGCGCCTTCAGCAGGGGAAGCAGCGCCAGGAGCATCACGCCGACTCCCGCCCCGGCCGGCAGGGCGAACGCCAGCCAGCCGAATTCGGTCTCCCAGGACGCGGCGTCGATACCGGTCCAGTGCGGCGAGAACTTCCAGGCGGCGGCGAAGATCCCGCTAGCCAGGGAACCGACAATGCCGCCCGCGGTTAGCAGTTTTTCGCGTCGACCCAGAAACTGGCCGCGGCGATCGCCTGGCGCCATATCGCCCAGCCAGGACCAAAGCGCGACGACGGCCATGTATTCAAACAGGTGATACAGCGACCACAAGCCGATCAGGACCGCCAGACTCCCCCGCGGCGGCAGAAAGCCGGGCGCCGACAAAAACGGCAGCTGCCACAGCACCAGACTGCTCAGCAGGAAGCAGGCCAGGCAGAACGATTTGCGATTCTGCAGGCGGGCCAGGAAGGCGGGCGTCGCCAGTCGCAGCACGCCCACCACTTTAGGAGCGGCCAGGATCAGCGAGATGGCGATCCCTTTGGCGCCATATTCAAGCGCCAGATAAACAACCAGCGTGGTGCTGACAAGCCCGTCGCCCATCGCCCAGAGCAACCCATTCCAGCAGGCCAGTCGCTGGGCCTGGTTCTGTTCGGTCGTCGCGGGTTTCATCGCGGAACCGACCGGAGGCAGTGGGATCGGCGAGCCGGCTCAGGCCAATTCAAAGGGAACAAAGGCAGCGGCTTCCAAAGCAGGCAGTCTGGCGACAGGGGGCGAAACAGCAACGGAGAATAGTACGGGGCAGCAGTACGGGCGAACCGTTACAGGGCTTTCCCCTTCAGGGCGTACACGCACCAGGTGTTGCCGTCGTCGCCCTGGTACAGACTCAATTTTAACACGCCTTCGACGGTGATGGGCTTGACCGTATAGTCGATGCCGCGATCGAGAGTTACCAGAATGTGATGGCAGGCTACGACTTCCCTGACGCCAAAACGGCCATCGAAGTGCCGCACCATGACAAACTGTTTGATATCGCGCGAGGTATAGGTCGAGCCGCCGTGGATGAAGCCGATGATGCGAATTTTCTGATCCAGTAGCTCCCGCACGCGGTCGGTCATCATCGTTTTTTCGTCGTACACGGACGCCGGCGGCATCTTGAGTTCGAGGTCCTGGAAGGTTACCTCGAAGACGCCGTTGGCATCGGCTTGGAGCGGCGGCAGATCGGTCCGTGGTTTGGTGAACTGTTCCTGGAAGCGGCCCGGAGCCGGTTCTGCGGGCAAGGCTCGGTCCCGAGCTTTGTCGTCATCCGCCTGGGCGACCTGGTCTGTTTCGTCGAGTTGCTCGTTGTCCGCGAGCTTGTCGTCATTGGCCAGTTCCGAGGCGGGGCTTGTCTCCAGGCTGCTTGCGGGATCGCCAGTCGTTTTCACATCGCTGGGCGGCGCGGCTTGTTCGCTGAGCTGGGACGTGTTCGCTGGGGCCGGGGAACTCGCGCCAGGCAGGACGAGGAAGTCGCCATTGTTCGTTGCAGGGGTCGTGGGGCTGCAGCCGCTCGTGAGCAACGTGCAAAGGGCGGCGGCGATCGCCAGAGTCTGGAAACGAATCATGCTTGCTGCCGTCCTGATTTCCTGCTGGGGGAGCATCGTGCGGACCCGTCCCTCGCTACCGACGCGGCAGGGCCTCTTCGACCAGATCGCACTCCCGTTTGAAAATGCCGCCTTGGAGTCGGCGGCAGAGCAAAGCAGCACAGGCGAAGCGTTACAGCGCTTTCCCCTTCAATGCGTACACGCACCAGGTGTTGCCGTCGGGACCCGTATACAGGTTCAACTTCAGCACGCCTTCGACGGTGACGGGTTTGGAGGTGAAGTCGATGCCGCGGTCCAGCGTCACCAGAATGGCATGGCAGGCGACGCCTTCTTTACCGCCAAAGGGGCATTCGACTTGTCGCACCATGACAAACTGCTTGATATCCCGCGAGGTATAGGTCGATCCGCCATGGATGAAGCCGATGACCCGAATTTTCTGATCCAGCAGTCCCCGCACGCGATCGGTCATCATCGTTTTTTCGTCGTACACCGTGGCCGCCGGCATATCAAGCTCAAGGTCCTGGAAGGTCACCTCGAACACGCCGTTGGAGTCGGCCTGCAGCGGCGGCAGATCGGTCCGCGGTTTGGTCGCCTGTTCCTTGAAGCGGCCCGGCGGCGAATCGTCAGCCAGGGTGCGGTCCTGAGCCTTGTCGTCGGTAGCACTGTCGTCGGATGCACTTTCGTTGGATGCCTCGTCGTCTGTCGCGTTATCGTCGGCTGCCAGGGCGACGGCGTTCGGATCTGCCGGCTGTTTCTCGGGGGAATCGTCACCGGGCTGCGGGTCCGCTGCTTCCTTCACCAGTTCGGTGTCGACCGGCTCGGGAGCGGGTGGCTCGGCGACAGGGGCCGGCGATTCCAGATTGCCGGTCGAATCGACGCTGGCGGTCGTTTCCCGTTCGGCCGAGGCATCGACAGGGGATGCGGCGAGGTGGTCGTCTTTTGCGGCCTGGGCCGGAGTTGCCCCCGATGTGGCGGCATGGTCGCTGGAAGTGGAAGGGTTACAACCGCTCACCAGCAACGCGCACAAGGCGAGGCCGGCGATCGACAAGTTCGAGAATCGAATCATTCGTTCTGCCTTCCTGAATTCCTGCTCGGGGAGCATTATGCGGGAGCGTCATTCCCTGCGACGCACCGGCGGGCTGGCCTGGGATCGCCAGGACAGGTTCTGGCGACGGTTGGCGATTCTCCTGGCAAGCGTACTCCCGGGATCGTGGCCGTTCCTATTTGACCAGATCGCAATCCAGCTTGAAACAACCGCCTTCCAGTCCACCGGCGGCTTTCTTGGTCTGGGGGGTCACGTGGAAAACGCCTGCCAGCTTTCGTCGGCGCGTGCTGTACTGGATTGCCTGGTCGTTCTCGATAGTGACTTCGATCATATCCGTCAAGTCAGGCTGTCCGCCAAAGCAGCAGGTTCCCATGTCGGGGACGAGGACAAACTTCTTGACGCGGCCCTGTCCGCTGACGCCGGGGTGAACGTAACCCGCGATAAAGACATTCGTTCCATTGAGTCCCACTGCCTCGCTGGAAACGGGCAAACCGCGCGAGGTATCTTCCGGGCCAGGTTTCAGCAGGCTAAAGGAAACGCGCTGGTAGCCTTCGGGCACTTCGGTGTAGTAAATCACGGTATGCGTGATACCGCTGGCGAGGAACAATCCTGCGGATAGCAGCACCCCCGCCCAGGCCAACGGGGCGCCTGTCAGCTCTTCCCGATGGGCGCGGATGCTCATCAGGGAGGCCACCCCCAGCACCAGCCCGATGACGGGCACAAACAGTAACTGCGGGCTCAGCAGGGCGGCCGTCGACAGCAGACCGACAATCAGCGCGACCAACGCGGGCTTGCTGAGAGTGCGGTAAGGCTGGACGTACTCTTCCTCGCTGTTGTAGGAATAGTAGTTTTCGTTTTCAGGTTCGGTCGTTTGCGTATCCATGCCAAGACACTCCGCGGGAGAGGAAGGGAGAGGACGTTGTCCCATCAAAGGGGCTTGGAATAATGAGGGCTGCGCAGGATCAATCCCATCAGCACAAACAGCCCGACGCCCACGGCGGCAGGAATCCCCAGCACCCAGGTCAGGCTGGTCTGCTGGGCGACGACCGTCGGCAGGCGTCCGCTGATCGGGGCCCGGTGGGCGATATCCAGGTCGGTCTCCGAGGCCGGAGTTTGCTCGCCGGGCGAGGCTTCTGCTTCCGCCGTCGGTTCCTTGCTGTTGGACTTCGAGGTGAACTGGGGCGAGATCCGCGGCGCCGTGTCGTTCGCTTCCGCCACGACCTCTCCTTTTTCTTCAGGACGCTGCCAGCTGGACGAGTCGCCGGGCGATCCAAACGGGAAAAACTGGTTCGCCCGTTTGACAGTATCGGGATCTAACTTTTCCAATTCTTTCAACCGGGCGGCTGCTACCGGCAACGGACAGGCGCGCAGGTAGTTGATCACAGGCACCTTGATCCAGGTGTTTTCATCGGCCGTTTTGAACAGCTCGACGACGCGATCGACCACCGACCAGTCTTCCATGCGGGCCAGGTCGGGAATCACCAGGTCAGCCGCCTGGGGACGTTCCAGCAACCGCCGCAGGGCGCCGGCGATTTTCTCCCGCGGCAGGTAGTCTTCCGTCGCGTGGAACCGCAGGGCCAGGATGGAAGCGAACAGGTCGCCGTACGAGGCCTCTTTATTGGTGATGAAATGCTCGACCACAAAATCGAGGCCTTTCTCCCCCGTCAAAGTCAGGTAACAGCCGATCATGGCGTCGAGGGCCGACTTTTCTTTGCGATCCTTCGACAGCATCATTTTTTCCAGCCAGGCCGCGTCGCTTTTCTGGTTGATCACGCTCAGCATGACAAAGTAAAGGCGACGGCGATGCGACGGAATCTCGGGCGTTTTGATCCAGCCCACCACCTGTTCATGATTCAGCTGCTCGCGGATGCCGATCAGATCGCTGTACGGGGCCAGGGCGAATTCATCATAGGCGTCGCGGGCCAGGACTTCGTCAGGGTGTTCCAGGTACGGATAAAAGTGGGCCATGCGGGCCGGCCCTTCCGTCGGGAGACTATCGAGCGCCAGCAGGTACTTCTCAATGGCCGGCGTGACCTTCATCGGCGTTGACCAGAGCAGCTTGGGCGGATCGACCCCCGTCACCAGGAAGGTATCGCCGATTTGCCCCTCTCCAAAGAACAGCAGCGGCAGGACGCGCTCTTTCTGGTCGCCCAAAGGCGGAAGATGCTCGGCCCCTTTGAGAACCTGGTCGATGAGAAACGGTGTTTTCGCCAGATCTGCGCTGTCGGGATCGTATTTGGGAGGCGCCTCGCGCAGCTTCACCAGCGCGAAAATATCACTGCTCGCCATCTCCTGGGCGAAGGTTTGCGACTGGGCCGCGCAAAAGGGGCATGCCCAGGCCGAACCGGCCGAGAACGCCGCACCCAGCAGGATACCAGCCGACAACAATACTCGTAACATCATGCCAGCTCCAGGTTTGAGCAATTTCGCAGGCGGTCGATTACCGCCCCAGGGAAGGAACCGTTGACCGCAGGGCCAGGGAGGCTGACGCCATCCCCGCAAGGCGACCAGGGGAGTCGACGCCAGCGGGCGCGACGCCCGTTTAGCCGCGGTAAAAGGCGGTCGGGAGGGACGGTCCGTCCAAAATTTGATCTATCTGCTTTGATTTGCGTTTCAAGGATTCGCTTCGTCCGACAGGCAGCCAGCGAGTCGCCAAAAACCTCGCATCCGGCCGTCTTGCGGGATTGTAGTCTATTGTGACATAGATTTTTCGGTATGAAAAGGAACAACTCCCTGTGGTTGGTCAGGAGGCTCACCTTCGGCCCGATTCTCCGATGCAGGGCCGCCAGTTGTAGCGATTTCTTAAAATATTCGACCGGCGGGCGGGCCGTCTCCTATTGTTAGCGCACGACACGACCCTGACAAGGTTTACGTCTCGCAGGGTAATTCGGTTCGCGCGGTCCCCGGAACCCACCGGGCTGGCGGGGCGGGGTGCGGTCGTCCAGTAGCCGTTGACTTCGATCTGGTCGCTGATATTCTAATTCCCGTGATCTGGGTGCCGAGCGATCCGTTCGCTTGGAGAATAGGGAAAACGGTGAAAATCCGTTGCGGTCCCGCCGCTGTAACCGGTGACAACGCCTCCATAACGCCACTGCGGAAATTCTGCGGGAAGGCCGAGGCCGCGATCGAACCGGGAGCCAGAAGACCTGCCCAGACTTGTTGTCGACTTCTCGCGCGGACGAGCGTCTTCAAAGCCTGGTGCTTCTGGCGGACGCTCCCTTTGTAGTCCCTGCCAAACTTTGCTTAGAAACACTGCTTTGAAACACGCCTCCTCGCGGAAGTCGCTGCGTACTTCCCCAACCACGAGGATGGTGTCATGGTTTCTCACGTTGTTGATTTCTCTCCGCTGCGCAGTCCGCGCTCCCGCCCCCGGGGTTTTACCCTGGTCGAGCTGCTGGTGGTGATCGCCATCATTGGCGTACTGGTCGCCCTGTTGCTGCCGGCGGTGCAGTATGCCCGGGCCGCCGCCCGGAACGCCCAATGCCGGAATCGCCTGAAGCAGTTGACGCTGGCCCTGCATAACTACGCTGACAGCAATCGGACCTTCGCGCCGTACGTCGTCGAAGACTCTACCCGGATGAACTATCTGATGACGTACTCCGGCGGTCAGGGGAAAGCCCAGCATTGGTTTGGGCTGGTCAACTACGACCTGCCGGCCGCCCAGCAGTTGGACTACACCACCGGTCCGCTGGCTCCGTACATGGAAACGAATCACACCTCGTTCCAGTGCCCCGACTTTGGACATCGGCAGATGGAAACAGTCCGTTTTGGCAAAGTGGCCTCAGGCTATGGCTATAACGGGCACTACCTGTCGCGCGCATCGGGGGTGGATTACCCGCCGCCTTCCTACGCAGCGACCCCCACTGCGAAGCCGCTGGTCCGCAGTTTCGGCGATTTTGTACAAACCAAGCTGACGATCGCCTTTGCCGACAGCGCCCAGGTGGAGATGGTGACATTCTCGCCACCCTCGTTCAACTTCCGCGAGAACTGGCTGCTGGAGCCGCCCAGCAATAACTTCCCCACGATCCATTTCCGCCATGCGGATACGACAAATGTCTCCTTTCTGGACGGCCATGTGGAATCGCGGCCGCGCGAGTTTTACATCGACCCGGCCGGGTATGTCTCGGCCGAACAGAAAGCCCTGATGGAAGAACATCGCCTGGGCAATCTCAGCAACGGCGGCGGGCTGGACGATCCGCTGCGGCGGGACGCCCTGTTCGACGACGAATAACCCGCAGCCTGATGTCGGACCGGACCCGAGAGACTTCACACCCGACGACCCGCCCCGGGCCGGTCGTCGGGCGGATCATTCTGGGGTAAAAAACAGGAACGCATGGTCTGCAATTCCGTTTTTGCTTCAGGTGGGAAGTGATGGCCGACAATCGCTCTCTGTTCCGCATGACTTTTCTGAACGCCTTACTGACGCTGTTGCTGGCGGCCATGCTCGTCTGGCAGGTCGTCATGCTGCCGACGGGCAAAGGGATCGACCCGCTGGTCGAAATGCGGCCGCAATCGGCGGACGTCGAACTGACCTCGCTCGAGCAGTCCACGATCGACATTTTCCGCAGGGTTTCTCCTTCGGTCGTGCATATCACTACCCTCGTCAACGCCCGGCGGAGCGTGTTCAGTTTTGACAACGAGCAGATCGAACAAGGGTCCGGCAGCGGTTTCCTGTGGGACAACCAGGGCCACGTGGTGACAAACTTCCATGTGATCCAGAACGCGGACGCAGCCCAGATTACGCTGGCCAACCACGCCACTTACCCGGGCCGGCTGGTCGGCGCCTATCCCGACAAAGACCTGGCCGTGCTCACGATCGACGCCCCGCCCGAAGAGCTGCGGCAGATCGCGCTGGGAACGTCGCGTCACCTGGAAGTCGGCCAAAGCGTGCTGGCGATCGGCAACCCGTTTGGACTCGATCAAACGCTCACAACCGGCGTGGTCAGCGCCGTCGGGCGCCAGATCCGCTCCGTCAACAATCGCACCATTCGCGACGTGATCCAGACCGACGCCGCCATCAACCCGGGCAACTCGGGCGGTCCCCTGCTCGACAGCAGCGGCCGGTTAATCGGCGTCAACTCGTCGATTCTCAGTCCGTCGGGCGCCTTTGCCGGCGTCGGCTTCGCCATTCCGATCGATGAGGTCAATCGCGTCGTGACCGAGCTTATCCGGCATGGCAAGATTGTGCGGCCGTCGTTTGGCGTGGAGCTGGCGCCGGACCAGTGGCGACGTTACCTTCAGGCGCCAGGCGTGCTGGTGCTGAATGTCGAGGAAGGCTCCCCCGCCGCAAAGGCCGGCATTCTGCCGACCCGTCGCGCGTTCGACGGGGAGATTGAGCTAGGCGACTTTATCGTGAGTCTCGACGACCAGCCGATCAACTCGACCGACGACTATCTGAGCGCTCTTGAATCGAAAGCGGCAGGCGATGCGGTGAAAGTCGTCGTCCGTCGCGGTCGCACCGAAAAAACGTTTCAACTCCAGGTCCATTCCGGCAATTAACGCCAGGCGATGCTCCGCTCCCTACCGTTCGTACAGCGGCGTGCAGTCTTCCAGCCGGCCGCCCTGTTCGTCGCAGACGGCGATCTGCTTGGGGCCCCACATGGCGACGCCGGCGTGGGCGCCGCTGTGGTGCAGCAGGAACAGCTGCAGGTTGAACTTCGGCCGGCCATTTTCGTCCCGTTCGTGCTCTGGCGTTTTCGCAGCAATGCGACGGAGCAACTCCAGTCCCGCGTCGACGGGCGACAAGCCCGTGCGCATCAGTTCGACCGCGGCGAACGACGACAGGTGCGTCAGGTTCGCTTCCCCATGGCCGATGCTGCCGCATGTGCCGGCTTCGTTATCGACATATAGCCCGGCGCCCAGGATGGGCGAGTCGCCGACGCGCCCCGCCAGCTTGAAGGCATGGCCGCTGGTGCTGGTGGTGCAGGCCAGATCGCCTGTTGGTCCCTGCACCGCACAGTGGACCGTGCCATGCCGGCCTTCCCGGGCGGCCTGTCCATAGAACCGGGTGGCGAACCAGTGCTCGACATCGAGATCGGTTTCGTCGGCGGCCGGGCGGCGCCAGTCATCGAAGTTGCTGCGTGTCCGTTTCCAATACAGCCACATCCGCCGGGCCTTGTCGGTCAGCAGATTCTCTTCCGGGAAACCGTTCGCCTGGGCGAAGCGGAGGGCTCCTTCGCCGACCAGCAGGGCGCGGGTTGTTTGCTCCATCAGTCGCTGGGCGACCTGGGCCGGATGCCGCACTTTCTGGAGGGCCGCAACGCCGGCGCCCCGATGCAGTCGACCGTCCATCACGGCCGCATCGAGCTCGACCACGCCGTCTTCGTTCGGCAGACCGCCATAGCCGACTGTCAGTTCTTCCGGATCGTCTTCGATCAGGGCAACGCCGGCAACGCACGCATCCAGTGGGCTGGAACCTGTCGAGGCCAGTTCGTACGCGCGCTGGGCCGCCGCCAGTCCGTTATGGGAAGCAATCGCTTTCATGTTTTTCACCAGCAGACAGTGAGGTAAATACGCGAAGGGGGTCCGGACAAACGGCGTTCGACCGGCGCCGAATGCCGCATCATGGTACACCTTTCCCGCACGAACGCGACGGCGCCCCGCCAAGGGCAGGGCCGTTCTTCATCGGGAAACCGGTAGCCGTGAGGAAACGGCAGGAATCTTGTCACCCTGCGGCAGGGGTTCTACAATCGCCCTGGGATTGTCTCTTCTTTTGTTGGTTTGTCGCTATGAATCGTCAGCCCTACGGACTTCCACCCAAGTGGTGGCCTCCGCAAATGAGCCAGCTCTGGGTGCGGTGGACGCGTCGGTATCGCTGGTCGCAATTGCGGCGCAGCCAGCGGATCGTCAAAATCGACGTCCAGGGCGGCGAACATTTAACGGCCGCGCTCCAGTCAGGAGCCGGCGTGATGATCACCCCGAACCACTCGGCCCACTACGATTCGGCCGCGCTTTACATTGCCGCCGATCGCTTGAATACGCCGTTGTATTTTATGACGGCCTGGCAAGTTTTCGCCATGAGCAGCAGCTTTGAGCGGCTGGCCATGCAGCGGCTGGGATGTTTCAGCATCGACAGGGAAAGCAACGATCGCCAGGCATTCAAAACGGCGATCGACCTGCTGCAGCATGCGGGGCCGCCTTTGGTCGTGTTTCCCGAAGGGGACATTTACCATGTGACGGATCGGGTCACGCCGTTCCGCGAAGGAGCCGCGGCCATGGCTCTGCATGCGGCGAAGAAAGCAGAACGGGAGATCGCCGTGGTCCCGTGCGCCATCAAGTTCTGGTACGTCAATGATCCCTCGACCGAGCTGTTCTCTTTGCTGGACCTGCTGGAAGAACGCATGTTTCTCCGGCCGCTGCATCGAGTCAGTCTGACCGACCGGATCCACCGCATTGCCGAAGCCACCCTGGCCTTGAAGGAACTGGACTACCTGGGCCGGACCGCGTCAGGCCGGGTCCGCGATCGGATCGGCCATTTAACGGAAGCGATCCTGCAACAGTTGGAACAGCGGCACGAACTGAAACCAGGGCAGGGGAATACGCCGGAAAGAGCAAAAGCGCTAAGGCAGCTGATCATCCGCAAAGCCGACGACATGCGAAAGGAGAACCCCTCCAAGAATGGGGACGCTCCGCCCGCCATGCAGCAGGAATTCCGGCGCCTGGAAAGTGACATGGACGACGTTTTCTTCATCATGCAGCTGTACAGTTACCCGGGCGACTATCTGGTGGAGATCCCCACGCTGGAGCGGCTGGCGGAAACGCTCGACAAGTTTGAAGAGGACATCCTGCAGCGCGATTTGCCTCGCGTCCGCGGCCAGCGCCGGGTGCAGATCCGCTTTGGCCCGCCGCTGACGATTGAGAAGGAGCGGAAAGGCCGCGACCAGGTCGCCCAGCTGACC
The DNA here is from genome assembly GCF_007751035.1 of Lignipirellula cremea. Taxonomy (NCBI): domain Bacteria; kingdom Pseudomonadati; phylum Planctomycetota; class Planctomycetia; order Pirellulales; family Pirellulaceae; genus Lignipirellula; species Lignipirellula cremea. The sequence continues at coordinate 2,560,089 of NZ_CP036433.1, forward strand.
CACCAAATGGAGGCCCAGGTGCAGGCCCTGATCGATCAAATTAACGCCGAAGAAGGGCTCAAACCGCACGTTCGTTAGCGGGTCGGCTCCCCTTGCCCGCGTACCTAAGGACCGCTATAGTCAATGATTAGGTAAAGGGTCGTACATTTTCCGTGTTGAGTGTTCGCCTCTCCTGCGGCGACATTCCACTTCTAAATCGCTAGGAATGGAATAACTTGGCGACCGCGCGGACGCTCGTTCCTCTGGCCCCACTCGTTGTTCAACCATGGCTGCTGTTGTAATCGATGTGAAAACGGCCGAGGACCAGCGCGATGTTGTCCATCGTGCGGTCGAAGCTCTGGCCGAAGGGAAGCTGGTCGCTTTCCCGACCGAGACCGTCTACGGCCTGGCCGCCAGCGCGCTCGATGCGAAAGCGATTGAACGCTTGCTGCAGGCCAAAGGCCGCGGCGAGGGGCATCCCTTGACGCTGGCGATCAAGAGCGTCGACGACCTGATTGACTATGTGCCCAACCTGTCCTCGCTGGGACAGCGACTGGCCCGACGCTGCTGGCCCGGACCGATCACCCTGGTGTTCGACGACGACCACCCGGACAGCGTGATCAAAGGTCTGCCGCCGTCGGTGCAACAGGCCGTTTCTCCTCATGGCACGATTGGCTTTCGCGCCCCGGCCCATCCCTTGATCCTGTCCGCCTTGCGCTTTACGGCGGGACCCATCGCGCTCACCAGCGCCAACAAAACGGGTCAGCCGCCGGCCGTGACGGCCGAGGAAGTAGTCGCCCAGGTGGGCGAAGAAACGGCCCTGGTGATCGACGACGGCCGCTCCAAGTTCGCCCAGGCGTCGTCCGTCGTACAGATCCGCGGCAACACGCTCAAGGTATTACGGGCCGGCGTATTTACCGAACAAACCCTGCTGCGAATGTCAGGGCTGATGGTGCTGTTCATCTGCACCGGCAATACCTGCCGCAGCCCGATGGCGGAAGCTTTGCTGAAGAAGCGGATCGCCGACAAGCTGGGCTGCAAGGTCGGCGAGATCGAAGACCGCGGCATCCTCGTCGCTTCCGCCGGCATCGCCGCGATGGAAGGCGGCCGCGCCGCGCGGGAAGCGATCGATATCTGCAAGGAACGCGAACTGGTGCTGACCGATCATGAAAGCCAGCCGCTGACCGATCGCCTGGTCCGCTACGCCGACCTGATCCTCACCATGACCCGCGGGCATCGCCAGGCCATCACCGCGCAGTGGCCCGATGCAGCCGCCCGGACCTTCGTCCTGCGGCACGACGGCGGCGACGTTTCCGACCCGATCGGCGGCCCCTCGGAAGTCTATCGCAATTGCGCCGACCAGATCGACGAACTGCTGGAAGGCTGGATGGAGAAGCTCGACCTGGCCAACCCGCCGCAGATCGAAATCTAAGACGACAGACAGTCGCCTTTCCGGCGTCTGCGACCCCTCAAAACGACGAGACAGAATCGAGACGTCGTTCTTTTGGCGTCTTGCTCGCAGGCCAGCTTCCCTGCGATAAGAATCTTCTTCGCGCGTCCGCTACAGCAGGCCCATTTCGCCCATCAGCAGCTGCAGGTCTTCCCACGCTTTGCGTTTCTCCTGCGGCGCCCGGAGCAGATAGGCAGGGTGATACGTGACGACCACTTTGGAAGGGCCGTGCCGCCAGATGTGACCTCGTAACTGGCCGACCGACTTGGGCGAATCCAGCAGGTTCTTCGCCGCGACCGCGCCCAGGCAGCAGATGAACTCCGGCTGCAGAATGGCCAGTTGCCGGTCGAGATAATCGCGACAGGCGAGCGCCTCTTCCGGTTCCGGATTCCGGTTGCCGGGCGGACGGCATTTGACCACGTTCAAGATGTAGACTTCGTCCCGGCTGAGCGACATCGCGCTGATCATTTTGTCCAGCAGTTGCCCGGCCGCCCCGACGAACGGCTCGCCGACGCGATCTTCCTCGGCTCCCGGTCCCTCTCCCAGAAACACAATCCGCGTCATGGGATTGCCCACGCCAAACACCGTTTGCGTGCGACTCCGCGATAGCGCACAACGCGTGCAGCCGGCCACTTCGTCCGCCACCAGACGCAGAGCGTCGCGACGCTGCTCCAGTGTGGCAGCGCGGCCCAGCATGTCGCTACCGCCTGCCTGCCCGCTGAACAACGAAGTGCTCGCCACCGGTCGAGGCGCCGGCCGGCTGACTGGCGGTGCTTCGGCAGAAGAGGCTGCAGCCGTCGGAGTCGGCGCCGAGGAGGTAGCCGCCGGCGAGGCGCTGCTCGGCGAGGCGCTGCTCGAAGGCGTCGCGCTGGGCGCCTCCACAATTGGTTCGACCCGCGGGGCGGCGCCGGTGAAGGTTTGCTGCAGCGTCTCCACAGCCTGGCGATCAGGGCGAGGCAACTGGCGGAGCCCGGCGCGATGCAGGGACTGCAGCCGCTGCAGTACGGCCAGTCGCCTGCGTTCCCGGATTTCCGCTTCGTCCGTCATGATGAAAGTCCAAGGGGAGGAGACTCGGCCCGGATGCGACCGCCCTATTATACCCCGACCGCTGGCGCCTCGCAGGAGGACCTCATTCCGCCCTGCCTGCTGCTAGGGCGGAGGAAACCGGTCGGCCAGGACGAACAGCACAAACGGAGCCAGTCCGGCGATCACCGACCATCCCACGACCAGCCCGGGCGGTTTCTCTTCGCGAACCCGGTAAACCATGAACGTCAGCCCCAGGCAGAACAAACCGACCACCAGCGACGCCAACAGCATCATCGCCCCGAACGCTTTCAGCAGCGGCATGTTGACCCAACCCGCCAGCAGCACGGCCCAGGTGATCAGGAACATGATCTCGGTCGCCGTCGCCAGCAACGTGCAGAGCATCCACATGACCGTTGCTGCGGTCGAAGTCTTCGACTCGATCGAACGGTTCGGACGCACCTTTTCAGGGGCGGATTTCTTCTTGTTCTTTTTCCCCACAACTCCCGCCTGCCTTACTGCTAGTGGACCCGGCCACAAGTCGCTGTTTGGTATTGCGCAGGAAGAGGGACTTGTGGCCAGGTCCACTACAATCCTGATTGCAACCAACAACTAACCTACCAGCGCGGCTGCATGCTGTTGCTGGCAGGCGGCGATAATGCTGGACCGGGCTTGTTCTGCGTCGTCGCTGGTGAGCGTCCGATCGGGCGAACGCAGCCGGACGGAAAGCAGGATGCGCTTCGTATCGGCGCCGTCGGTTTTGGGGTCGCGATAGACTTCGCGGTAGTCGACGCTCTCCAGCAGCGGCCCGCCCGAGTTGCGAATCGTGTCCGCCAGATCACTCCAGCGAAGCGACTCGGCAACCACAAAGTTCAGATCGTGCGAGATGGCCGGATAGGCGCTAACGGCCCGATGCTGCGGCGTGAGTTGCGACTGGGCGACCAGCAAGCTGAGGTCCAGCTCGGCGATGGTGGCGGCGGACCGCAGTCCGAACTTCTTGAGTCCGGCGGCGGCGACTTCTCCCAGGAAGCCGAAACGTTGCCCGGCGAGCGACAGTTCGGCCGAGGCGGCGCCGTCGAGCAGCGGCTGGTCGGTGTCGCTGGCGGTGAGCTGCAGGTCCGGGTTCAGACAGTTGAGCAAGGCCTCGATGACCCCTTTAACCTGATGGTAAGACCGGCCGCTGCTAAGGGCCAGCGTCCAAGGTTCCCGCGGCAGGCCGGCGCCCTGGGGCAGGTAGATTTTGGCCGTTTCAAACAGCTCGACGGTGTCATTGCCGGCGGCCTGGTTGATGCGACGGGCTTCCAGCAGACTGGGAACGATGCTGCGGCGCATCCGGTCGGCGCCTTTAATCATGGGGGTGCTGGCCTGGATCGGCGGGCGATCGGTCCACGGGCTGAACGCTTGCGACCAGTCTTCGCTGATCATGCTGATCGTCATCGCTTCGTCAAACCCGGCGGCGTTCAGCACCTGCCGAACTTTCGCCAGCACGCGGTCATGGTCGGATCGGTGCGAAGCGGCCATCGGCACCGAGGCGTTCTCCGGGATCTGCTCGTAACCATGCACCCGGGCGACCTCTTCGATCAGGTCGATCTCACGATCCAGGTCGCGGCGCCAGGTGGGCGGATTGACGACCAGCTGCTTTTCATCGGCTGAGACTTCCTGGTTGCCGAGCGCCGCCAGAATGCGGCGGATCTCGTCGGCCGGGATGCGGATGCCCAGGATGCGTTCTACCTGAGCCAGTCGCAGCACGACCGGCTTCCGTTCTGCGGCGGGGGCGCCGACATCGATCACGCCTGCGGCCAGTTCTCCGCCAGCGATTTCCAGAATCAGTTCGCAGCAGCGGCGGCTGGCCCAGTCAATGCCGGCCGGATCGACTCCTCGTTCAAAGCGATAAGAGGAGTCGCTGTGCAGCTTCAGTTTACGAGCGGTCGAGCGGATCGACAGCGAATCAAAGTCGGCCGACTCGATCAGCAGATTCGTCGTCCCTGCCTGGACTTCGGTGGCGGCGCCGCCCATCACGCCGGCTAAAGCGACCGGTTGCCTGGCGTCGGCAATCACGCACATGCCGGGGTCGAGTTCGTAAACCTGGTGGTCGATTGCTTCCAGCTTTTCGCCGGCTGCGGCGGTGCGGACGATGATCTCGGACCCGGCCAGATGCTGCAGGTCAAACGCGTGCAGCGGCTGGCCCGATTCCATCAGGACATAGTTGGTGATGTCGACGATGTTGTTGACCGGCTTCCATTTGGCCGATTTGGTGCGGTAGATCGTTTCCAGCCGTTTGACCAGCCATTCCGGACTGGGGCCGACCTTGACGCCCTGGATCACGCGGGCCGTATACCGCGGGCAGAGATCCGTCTGCAGCGTGACTTTGGCCAGCGTTTCGACAGCCGGCCCGGCGGCGGCCGGCTGCGGATTGGGGAAGCAGAGCGGGCGATCGAACAGCACGCCGATTTCCCGGGCGACGCCGATATGCCCCAGGCAGTCGGGCCGGTTGCTGGTGACTTCGAGATCAATGCAGAAGTCGTCGCCGGCGGCGTGCGTTTCTTCGTGGTTGAGTCCCGACATGGCCAGCCGGTTCTCGACCGTTTCCCGATCCAAGTCCAGGTTCAGGTAATCGCTTAACCAATTCCAGGAGACAAGCATCGCAGCGCCAGTGGGTTCAAAGAGCGAAAATGGGAAGTCGCCCCGCTGGGGACACAACGGGCCGCAGCGGATACGTCGTGCGAGAGCCGCTGCCGCGGGCGATCCGCCTGGTCGAGGTTGCGGCGGGAGTCGCGCGCTGGCCGGCTCCTAAAACTGCTGCAAAAAGCGAACGTCGTTCTTGTAGAGTTCGCGAATGTCGTCGATGTTGTGCCGCCGCATGCAGAGCCGTTCGACGCCCAGGCCAAAGGCAAAGCCGGTGTATTCTTCCGGGTCGTAACCGACTTCGCGGAGGACGTTGGGATCGACCATGCCGGCGCCGCCGAATTCAATCCAGTTGCCGTTCCAGCTGAAGTCGGCCTCGACGCTGGGTTCGGTAAACGGAAAGAACGAGGGGCGGAAGCGGATGTGAACGTCGGCGCCCAGGTAACTGGTGGCGAACAGTCGCAGCACTGTTTTGAGGTCGGCCATGGTGACCTTACGGTCGATCAGCAGACCTTCCATCTGGTGGAACATGGGGTAATGCGTGGCGTCCGGTTCGTCGGGACGGTAGACGCGGCCGAGGGAAATGATCCTGATCGGCGGCTCGGTATTCTCCATCACCCTGATCTGGACGGTGCTGGTCTGGCTACGCATCAGCAGCAGGTCGTCGCCGACGGCGGCTCCCGCGGCGGCCAGGTAGAAGTTATCCAGCGGGTCGCGGGCCGGGTGCGACAGGGGGATATTGAGCGCCTCGAAGTTATGGCGCTCATCTTCGATCTCGGGTCCGTCAGCAACGCTGAAGCCGAGGCGGCCCATGATGTCTTTGAGTTCTTCGATCGTCTGGGTGATCGGGTGCAAGCGACCGACACGCAATGCCTGGCCGGGCAGGGTCGGGTCGTATTGCGGGCCGCCGCGATGTGTCACGGCGGCCGATTTCAAACGCTCGCTGGCGGAGTCAAAAGCGTCTTGAATCTGCTGTTTGACTTCGTTCAGCCGCTTGCCGGCGGCGGGCCGGTCGGAACCGCCGACCTGGCCCATCTGCTTCTGAACGACCTTGAAGCGGCCGTTTTTGGCCCCGAGAAACTCCACTCTTTGCTCTTCCAGCGCAGCCTGATCGGCGGCGCCGTCGAACGCACTGACCGCCTGGGCGGCCAGGTTGTCGAGTTCAGACAGAAATTCCTGCAGGGCCATCGCACCACTTCAAGTAAAAACCAGAATCGGCTGCCGGGGAAACGGTCGAGGCCGCTTGCCTGAGCCGTTCGCCTAGGCTGCCAGGGCTTCTTTCACCTTGTCGGTGATCACATCGAAGGCGGCCGGATCGTGCACGGCAAGTTCGGACAGCATCTTGCGGTTCAGTTCGATGTTGGCTTTTTTCAGGCCGTAAATGAACTGGCTGTAACGCAAGCCCCGCATGTGGGCGGCCGCATTGATACGGATGATCCACAGGCGACGGAAATCGCGTTTGCGGACGCGGCGATCGCGATAGGCATAAGCGCCAGCGCGAAGCAGCGTTTCCTTGACGGTGCGGAGCAGGTGATTACGTCCTCCGACGTAACCTTTGGCTCGCTTGAACAAACGCTTTTTTGCCCGGTTACGTGCCGGAGCATTGGTGGTACGCATGGTTCTACTCCATGGTCAAGGCGCGGTAAGGCCCTCTCAAAACGCTGTCGAGAGTGTTAGGAGCCCACGCACCAGGTGTTGCGGAAGGGAGCTTTTTCAATAGCACCGACGCGCAAGCGGGGAATGGGTTTTGTCGCCAAACCCCAGGCCTCGCTCAAGCGTCGCGACGATTCGATCGACGGCCTAGCTAGCAGTTTACTGCAGCACGAAAACGGTCCCGGAATACCGGGACCGCCCAGCTAGTTGTTTTTTGCACAGGTTTGTCGCACGAATTTACGCAGACGAACTTGTTTTACACGGATAACAGCGGCTAAGCGCTGTGCTTGCCCAGGGCCCGCTGGACCATGGTTTCCATGCAGGTCGCCACGGTGGTGGTGCCGCGCAGATTACGACGGCGTTTGGGCGACATGCGGGCCTGCAGATGGCTCGTGCCGGACTGGCGGTGCTTGGCTTTGCCGGTGGCAGTCAGGCGGAATCGCTTCTTCGTGCCTTTATGCGTTTTGTTCTTGGGCATGGAACGCCCTTTCTATGCCGGTATTTTATCGTTCAGGGAAAGCCCGCCATTTTAGAGACGGTCCGCAATTGGTGGAAGGGGGGAATGCGCCTTCCTTTCGGGAAAATCGCAATCCGCCGGCGTAAACCGCCGTCCTTTGCCTTTTTAGCGGATCGTTACGATGCGGAGACCTGTGAGTTATCGACGTGTGAGCGTCTCAAAAATAGAGGAAACCTTTCGCCGCTCGGTAGCGAGGCCGAACGCTGGATCAAAAAATCAGCCGCCGGGCGATAGCCCACGGTTTCCCGGGAAGTTGCAAAACGCAAGGTTCGAAAGATGTCGGACTCACCTTTAACCTAAACTATAGCAGGCGGAGCGCTTCCCCATTCTTCTCCAGGGCGTCGATCACGAACTGGATGTGATCGTTGAGCTCCACTTCCAGGTCGGCGGCGCCGGAGAGGATGTCTTCTCGATGGATGGCGGCGGCGAAGCTCTTCTGCTTCATTTTCTTCCGCACGCTGCTGGCCTGCATGCCGGCGATACCGCCCGGCCGGACCTTGGCGACGGCCGTGACGAAGCCCGAGAGCTCGTCACAGGCGTATAAAACTTTGTCGATCAGGTGGGTTCGCGGGCAGTCGGTCAGGTAATCGGCGTGCGATTTAATGGCGTAGATCACGTCGTCGGGATAGCCCAGACCGGCCAGGATGGCGGCGCCCTGCAGGGGGTGGTCGGGCGGATCGGGCCAGCGTTCGTAGTCAAAATCGTGCAACAGCCCCACGATGCCGTACTTTTCGACATCTTCGCCCAGCTTCTCGGCGTATGCTCGCATCGCCGTTTCGACGCTCAGCATGTGCAGGCGGAGGCTTTCGCTCTGCGTATATTCGCAAACCAGTTGATATGCGTCTTCACGATTCATGCGGTTTGCCGTTCGACCTGGGAGGATGCTTGAGAGGAGCGGACCAGCGAGCAGACCGGAATTGGCCAGGGAAACGTAGCGCGAGCGAGCTTTCGAGGATGTCCGCCTCTTAACCCCGATTTTAGCGGGGCGCCTGGCAGAGGGAAAGAACGGAAACCGTTGTGAGGGGCGTGATTTACCTGTTTGCCTCCCCTCGCCCGGCTTGCCGCCTTGGCGGTACAATCCGCAAAGGTTCGCTGTTGAGTCGTCCCTGGGGTTTTCTTATACTGCCCCGCTTGACGGCGGCGAATGTCGCATGGACGTGGCCCCTAAATCAACCCATTAATATTCCCGCGCAAGGGGATCGGCGTTTCTAGCAGAGACGGCCGTTCTCCTCGCTGGCGAAATGTTCGCCGCGTGCGCCGGACGATTCATCCTCTCAGCCCGCTGCGTGCGGAGCGAAGTCTGGAATGTCTGGATACAACCTCACTCATCTGAAGCAGCTCGAGGCGGAGAGCATCCATATCATCCGCGAGGTCGCATCGGAATTCAACAACCCGGTTATGTTGTATTCGATCGGCAAAGACTCGTCGGTCATGGTGCAGCTGGCCCTCAAGGCGTTCTACCCGGCCAAGCCGCCGTTTCCGCTGTTGCATGTCGACACCACCTGGAAATTCCAGGAGATGTACGACTTTCGCGAGACATACGCCAGGCAGGAGCTGGGGCTGGAAGTGCTGACGCATATCAATGAAAAAGGCCGCGCGGCCGGCATCAGCCCTTTTGAAGACAGCGAAAAACACACCGAGCTGATGAAGACCGACAGCCTGAAAGAGGCGCTCGATCTGCACAAGTTTGACGCGGCCTTTGGCGGCGCCCGACGCGATGAAGAAAAGTCGCGGGCCAAAGAGCGAGTCTTCTCTTTCCGCGACAGCTTCCATCGCTGGGACCCCAAGAACCAGCGGCCCGAGCTGTGGAACCTGTACAACACCAAAGTGAACAAAGGGGAAAGCATTCGTGTCTTCCCCTTGTCCAACTGGACCGAGCTCGATGTCTGGCAGTACATCCATCTGGAAAAAATCCCGATCGTGCCGCTGTACTTCGCCAAAGTGCGCCCGGTGATCGATCGCGACGGCGTGCTGATTATGGTCGAGGACGACCGGATGAAATTGCGGCCGGGCGAAAAAGTGCAAGAGCTGGAAGTGCGATTCCGCACTCTTGGTTGCTATCCGTTGACCGGCGCGGTGGAGTCCAAGGCGACCACCCTGCCGGAGATCATCCAGGAAATGCTGCTGACCACCACCAGTGAACGCCAGGGCCGCGTGATCGACAAAGATGAAGGCGGCGCCGGCATGGAAGAGAAAAAGAAACGCGGCTACTTCTAACGCCTGTATTCCACACACTGGATTGTCGTTTTCCCCTGGGAGATCCGCACAGCGGGCTCCCCGGGCCAGAACAGTACGGCCGCTTTCCTCTGGCCGAAGTTCGCCCTGGAGCCGACGTTCGTCGTCGGCCGGCGCCAACCTCGCGACCCCTACCAGCAACGCCAGAACTCCTATGTCGCATCAATCGGAACTGATCGAAACAGATATCGATGCCTACCTCGCTCAGCACGAGCGGAAGGAACTGCTGCGGTTCTTGACCTGCGGCAGCGTCGACGACGGCAAGAGCACGCTCATCGGGCGGCTGCTGTACGACTCCAAAATGATCTACGAAGATCAGCTGGCCGCCATCCAGAAGGATTCCAAAATCCACGGCACGACCGGCGGGGACTTCGACCCGGCCCTGCTGACTGACGGCCTGAAAGAAGAACGCGAACAGGGCATCACCATCGATGTCGCCTATCGCTACTTCTCCACCGCCAAACGGAAGTTCATCATCGCCGACACCCCCGGCCATGTGCAGTACACGCGCAACATGGCGACCGGCGCTTCCACGGCCGACCTGGCGATTATCCTGGTCGACGCCCGTCACGGAGTAATGGAACAGACCAAGCGGCACAGTTTTATCGCCTCCCTGCTGGGCATCCGCCATGTGCTGGTGGCGATCAACAAAATGGACCTGGTCGATTTCAGCCAGGAAGTGTTCGATCGCATCTGCGGCGAGTATCGCACCTTTGTCGAGCGGTTAGATCTGCCCGACTTGCACTTTATTCCGATCTCGGCTCTCAAAGGGGACAACGTCGTTGACCCCAGCCCGAAGACGCCCTGGTACGAGGGCGGCACGCTGATGCACTTCCTGGAGAACGTGTATATCGGCTCGGACCGCAACTTTGAAGACTTCCGCATGCCGGTGCAGTATGTGAACCGGCCGCACCTGGATTTTCGCGGTTTCTGCGGCACGATCGCTTCCGGCATTGTCCGCCAGGGCGAAGAGATCATGGTGCTGCCGTCGCGCAAGAAAAGCCGCGTGAAAGAGATCGTCACGTTCGACGGCAACATCGCCGAGGCCCATACGCCCCAGGCCGTCACGCTGACGCTGGAAGATGAGATCGACTGCAGCCGCGGCGACGTCATCGTGCGGCCCGGCAATACGCCGCGCGTCGACAACAAGTTTGAAGCGATGATCGTCTGGATGGCCGATGAACCGCTCACTCCCGGCAAGCAGTTCCTGTTCAAGCAGACGACCAAAACGGTCGGCGGAGCCATCAACACGCTGCGTTACCGGGTCGATGTGAACACCATGCACCGGTCGGAAGCGCCCGTGCTCAAACTGAACGAAATCGGCCGCTGCTCCGTTACGCTGAACCAGCCGATCTGCTTTGACGCCTATCGCCGGAACCGTGCGACGGGCGCCTTTATCCTGGTCGATCGGTTGACGAACGTCACCGTCGGCGCGGGCATGATCCGCGGCCAGTCGTCGGACAATGAATCGACGCCGGTCTGGGATCGAGAGCCAACCAGCGAACACCTGACGACCGAAGTCAGCACGGTCAACGCCGACGAACGCACGGCCCGCTTCGGCCAGCAGCCGACCACCGTGCTGCTGACCGGCCTCAGCGGCGCCGGCAAAACAACGACCGCCTACGCTCTGGAGCGACGCCTCTTCGATGCGGGCCGGGCCGTGACCGTCCTCGACGGCCAGAACATGCGACAGGGCATCAGCAAGGATCTGGGCTTCACGGCCGAGGACCGCAGCGAGAACCTCCGTCGCAGCAGCGAAGTCGCCAAACTATTGAACGACGCCGGCCTGATCTGCTTGTGCGCCTTTGTCGCTCCCAGCGAAGAAGTCCGTCAGAAAGCCGGCGCCGTGATTGGCGCCGATCGCTTCCTGGTGGTGCACCTGAGCGCCCCGGTGGAAGTCTGTCGCCAGCGCGATGTCGAAGGAATGTACGGCGCCGCCGACCAAGGCGAGATCGGCAACTTCCCTGGCGTTTCGGCTCCTTACGAAGAACCGACCGCCGCCGATCTGGTGCTGCCCACGCATGAACTGTCCACGGAACAATGCGTCGACAAGATCATGGAACTGCTGGAAGCCCGCGGTTTGGTGAGCTAGTCAGGCGGACTTCCCAAAGTCACCGCGGTCGTCGAATCCAAGAGGGATTCACCGCGGAGATCACCAAGAAAGGCGGGGAAACCGGGGAAAAAGGGAGAGGTTGTCAGGTGCGACGTCTCCCGGCGATTCGAACGGGATTCCTTGTTTTTCTGTTAGAAACGGCGCAGCTCATGGCTCTTGCCTGCGCTTTGACTTCTGGCTCTCGCTTCTTCAGTGCTTCTCTGCGCACGCTGCGGTAATTCCGCTTTGTTAACGTCTACGAATCCTCCTTTGCCAGGGGCCGGTTGCTGGTCGTTTTGTGTTGCGTACTGCCGTGTCGTTGCTGGCAAAGAAAGCGGCTTCTTTTTTCCTCTTGTGGTGAATGGCGAGGGTCGGTATTCTCCCCCCTCCCCAGATCGTGGGTTGTGCGTGATACAGGATTGTTGCGTTCCTCGATCTCCGATTCCTTTCGTGCGTAATGGTTGTGAGGGCGTTATGAACAGGATGCTTCGCCTACGAGACTCGAATTCCATATGCGGCCTGGCCGCTCGGTCTTGGCTGGCCGCCATCTTGGCGATCATGGCGATGGCCGGGTCTCCCGCGGCGTTTGCCCAGGAGGCTCAGGAAGCCCAGTGGATCTGGGCTCCAGAGCACAAAAAAGACGCGGTGCCGCAAGGGAGCGTCTATTTCCGCAAGACTTTCGAAGTCGCCAACCCGGAGTCGGGCGAGATCTCCATCGCGGCCGACGACAACTACGAGTTGTACGTCAACAGCCGCAAGGTGGCCGTGGGCGAATCGGCCCGCAGCTTGAACAAGCTGAACATCTCCCAGTATCTGTCCCGCGGCCGCAACCTGATTGCGGTCCGCGTCAACAACACCGCCGGCTCCACCGCCGCGATGGTCGCCCGCGTGTTCATTAAAGAACGGGGCGGCCGCTGGATGAACCACTCCAGCAACGGCACCTGGAAAACGGCGTTGGATCCGTTCCCGCTCTGGAACATGCTCATTTACAGCGACACCCGCTGGTCCCAGGCGCAGAGCTTTGGCGCGCTGGGTTCGACCTCGCCCTGGGATCGCCAGGAGAGCGTCGCCGAGGAGCTGCCGGAGCAACATGAGCGTTTCAAGGTGAACCGCGAGTTCAAAGTCGAACGGCTGGCCGGGCACGAGCTGACCGGTTCGCTGATCGCCATGACCTTCAACGAGTTCGGCCAGATTCTCGCTTCGCGGGAAGACGGCCCCTTGCTGCTGATCGCCGACACCAACGACGATCAGATCCCCGACCATGTCGCCGTGTACTGCGACAAAGTGAAAAGCTGCCAGGGCATTCTCGCCGTCAATGGCGAGGTCTATGTCATCGGCGACGGTCCCGACGGGGCCGGCTTGTATCGCTGCGGGGACTACGACGGCGATAGCAAACTGGAAACGGTGCGCACGGTCATTAAATTCAAAGGTCCCCTGAGCGAACATGGCCCGCACGGCCTGGCCCTGGGGCATGATGGCTTCCTGTACATGTCGGTCGGCAACCACTCTTCGATCGAAGGCGAATACGATCCCAAAAGCCCGTATCGCCACAGCTATGAAGGCGACATCGTGCCCCGCTATGAAGATCCAGGCGGTCATGCCGCCGGAGTCAAAGCGCCGGGCGGCGTGATCCTGCGTTCCGACCTCGACGGCAAGAAAGTCGAAGTCGTCGCCGGCGGTTTCCGCAACGCTTATGATCTGGCGTTCAACCGCGAAGGCGATCTGTTCACGCACGACAGCGACATGGAATCTGACATGGGCGCCTCCTGGTACCGTCCCACCCTGGTGCATCATGTGGTGCCGGGCGGCGAGTACGGCTGGCGCAGCGGCTGGTCCAAATGGCCCGAATACTACCCCGATACGCTGCCCGCGATTGTGGATACGGGTCGCGGTTCGCCGACCGGAGCGGTCGTCTATGACCACCACATGTTCCCGGTCCGTTTTCAGAACGCCCTGTTCCTGGCTGACTGGTCTGAGGGACGTATCATCGCCGTCCGTATGAAGAAAGACGGCGCCAGCTACGCCACGCAAAGCGAAACCTTCCTGCAGGGCGAGCCCCTGAATGTGACCGACCTGGAAGTCGGCCCCGACGGCGGACTGTACTTCACCACCGGCGGCCGCGGCACAGGCGGCGGCATCTACCGCGTCAGCTGGCGCGGCGAAGTGCCCGAAGGTCTCCGCGACCTGGGCGAAGGACTCAGCGAAGTGATTCGCCAGCCCCAACTGCAAAGCGCCTGGAGCCGCCAGCGGATCGCCAGCCTCAAGGCTGAATTCGGCGACACCTGGGGAACCACGCTGGCAGGCGTCGCTCGCAGCGACGCCAACCCCTCCCGTTATCGCACCCGTGCTTTGAACCTGATGCAGCTGTTTGGCCCGTTCCCTTCCACGGATCTGCTGGTCACGCTATCACAGGAAAAGAACGAAGAAGTTCGCGCCAAGGCGGCCGAACTGATGGGCATGCATCCGACCAAAGAGTCGCAGACTCGCCTGCAGAAAATGCTGGACGACGTAGACCGCACGGTCCGCCGCAAAGCATGCGAGGCGTTGCTGCGAGCCAATCAAACGGCGTCGCTGACGCAGCTGACCGCCTGTCTGGTCAGCGATGATCGCTTTGAATCGTATGTCGCTCGGCGACTGCTAGAGCGATTGCCCGAAGAGCAGTACCGCGAGCGGATTCTCAAAACGAGTGATCAGCGGCTGTTCATCGAAGGTTCGCTGGCTCTGATGCTGGCCAATCCCAGCCGGAAGAACGGGATCGACGTGCTGGAGCGTTCCAGCGAAATGATCGAAGGTTTTGTCAGCGACCGGAACTTTACCGACCTGATGCGCGTCATGCAGGTGGCCATCACCCGCGGCGATTTGAAAGCCGACGACGCCCCCCGACTGCGTGAACAACTGGCCGTCGAGTTCCCCTCGGGCAACAGCCTGATGAACCGGGAGCTGATGCGACTGCTGGCCTTTTTCCAGGCATCCTCCCCGATGGACCGCTACCTGGACTTTATCGAAGGCGACGCTCCTGAAATTGACAAACTGCACGTCGCGCTGCATCTGCGGTTTATCGAACCGGGCTGGAACTCGGCAGGCCGCATGCGGCTGCTGCGGTACTACGCCAAGGCTCGCAAACGCGAGGACGGCGGCGGCAGCTTCCCGTTCTATGTGTCGAATGTTTCCCGCGATTTTGCCCGTTCGCTGGCGGCGGAAGACATTCCCGAAGTGCTGGCCCAGGCGGAAGAATGGCCCGAGGCCGCACTCGCCATGCTGTACAAACTGCCCCACAAGATCGACGACTCCATGCTGGATCTGCTGATCGAAGTCGACGAAAAAATGGCGCAGGCCGACAGCGAAAACCTCGATGTGAAAAAGCTGAAAATCGGCATCGCCGCCGTGCTGGCTCGCAGCGGGGACCCCGCTTCGATGAAGTACCTTCGCGACATGTGGGACCGCGACCCGGAACGCCGCAAGGCAATCGCCCTGGGTCTGGCCACGCAGCCGAGCGAAGAGAACTGGCCGTACCTGGTCAAAAGCCTGTCGCTGCTTGACGCGGAATCGGCGAAAGAACTGATGAAGATTCTTGCCGAGGTCGATGTCAAACCGCACGACGCCAAACCGTACCGCGATGTGATCCTCAAAGGCCTTGAGCTGGAAAAAGATGGCGCCCGCGAAACGGTCGCCCTGCTCGAACACTGGAGCGGCGAGCAAATGTCGGCCCCCGAAGACGCCTGGGACGATGCGATGGGCGCCTGGCAGATCTGGTACAAACGCCGCTTCCCTGAAGGACAGACGGCCAAACTGCCTTCGACCAGCTCCAAGAACACGTACAGCTTTGAAGAGCTGACGGCCTTCCTCGCCACCGAGCAAGGCCAGGCCGGTTCCGCCGACCGCGGCGCCGTCGTCTACAAAACGGCCCAGTGCGCCAAGTGCCATCGGCACGGCGGGCAAGGCGACAGTATCGGTCCCGATCTGACAGGCGTCGCCAAACGCTTCACCCGTCGCGAGATTCTGGAATCCATTGTCTTCCCCTCGCATGTGATCTCGGACCAGTACGCCAGCAAAACGATTCTGACCGTCGACGGCAAACAGACGACTGGAATGGTCGTCCCCGGAGCCGCCGGTACGATCCTCGTCCTGCAGGCCGACGGCAAGAAGAAAGAGATCGCCGAAACCGAGATCGACGACATCATCCCCAGCAAAGTTTCGGCCATGCCGGAAGGATTGCTGAACGATCTCAGCCTGGAAGAGATCACCGACCTGATGACCTTCCTGATCGGCCCGAACCGTACGGTCATCGCCCGCCAGCCCAAGTAGGCCAGCGGCGTTTGACTGCCAGAAGAAACCTCACGCCAGCGCGATTCGCCGCGCTGGCGTTTTTTCATGCAAGAGCGCCAGCCAGCATGTAGCCGAAGTCGCCAGACTTTGGAGAGAGTATTCTCGGCCATCGAAAAGGCGGCCAAACTCGGGCGAGTTCCGCTACGGGTGATCGGATGATTCGCCGACCTTCGCCCTCGCAGCCTTTTCCGTAATGCAACCGCCAAAGCCGTTTTCCCGTCGTTCCTTAACGAAGAGAGAGGGAGCGAGCGATTGTCTGCCGGAGTCAGGGCAAACAGTTGGCGACCCGCGCGGCGATCTGTTGCTGCAGTTCTTCGGGCAAGGGACCGGCGGCGGCGGCCTGCAGGTTCTCGGCCAGGTGAGCATGGCTGCAGGTGCCCACGATCGTGGTGTGGCAGTGGGGATGCGAGAGCGTATAACGCAGAATCAGCTCCGCCTTTTGCATGCCGGGCGGCAGTAGTTCTTCCAGCTTCGCCTGGCTCCAGATGTCGTTCAGCGCCGGACGCTGGATCTCTGCGTCGGGACCGCCCTGGGCAATGCCGCCGCGAATGATGATCCCCGCGCCGGCTTCGCCCGCCATGCGGATCAGCTCGTCATGCTGGGGCGCCAGGCAGGAGTAAGGAATCTGAAAGGTCTCAAACACTCCCAGCGCGATCATCGCCGGCAAGTTTGGCAGGCTGCTGGAAACGCCAATGTGCCGCACCAGCCCCTGGTCGCGAAAGCGCACCAGCTGATCAATCAGCCCTTCCCGCTCCAGCGTGGCCGCTTCGCCGCCGTGAAACTGCAGCAGGTCGACATAGTCGGTCTGCAGGCGTTTGAGGCTCGTCTCCAGGTTCCGCTCGATCACGTCCTGCTGCCAGACATGCTCGATCTCCAGATGATCCGCATGCTGCGTATAAGCACAGCCGCATTTGGTCGCCAGCAGGTATTCGCTGCGACGGGAGCCGATCGCCTTGCCGATCCGCTCCTCGCTCAAGCCATAGTCGGGCGCCGTGTCGATGAAGTTGATGCCGGCGTCGAGAACCGCGTGCAGCATCGCCTCCGACGCTTCTTCACTGACGACGCGCACGCCCCAGGTGCGCGGACCGCGGATACCCATGCTGCCGTAGCCCAGAGCTGTAACTTCGAGACCTGTGCGGCCCAGTTTCCGTTTTTCCATCATTGGCGATCAACAGAGAAGGACAGGCCTGGCGTTCTCCAGAAATTCGATCGCCGGCGATCAGAACAAGCGATCAGAACAGGCCGGGCACCAGGCTGCCGGAACGAACAATCATGACCGGTCGGCCGGTCTGCGTATGATACTCTTTCTGGTAGTCGATCCCCAGGCTGGAGTAAAACGAAGCCCCGATCTGCTCCGGCGTAATTGGTTCACCAGCCGGACCTTTGCCATGCGCGTCGCTCTGGCCCAGCACCTGCCCGCCCTGCACTCCAGCGCCTGCCATCAGGACGCTGAACGCCCGGGGCCAATGGTCGCGCCCGGCGCGCGCGTTAATCTTGGGGGTGCGGCCGAACTCGCCGGTGGTGAGCACGCTGGTCGATTCCAGCAGGCCTCGCTCGGACAGCGTATTGAGCAGCGCAGCCAGTCCCTGATCGAACGCCGGGAGGAGACTTTCTTTTGCCTTCTTGAAGTTCCCCGTGTGCGTATCCCAGCCGCTGAAACTGACCGTCACAAAGCGGACGCCCGCCTCGACCAGGCGGGCCGCCAGCAGGCAGCTTTGACCGAAGCGGCTGTCGCCGAACGCGGCCGCCGTTTCCGGATTCTCCTGGCTGACGTCAAACGCCGTACGGGCTTTCTCCGAGCGGATCACGGCAAAGGCCTGCTCATCAAACCGGTCCAGCCCATCGACCAGGCTGTTCTCGCCGGCCAGCGAATCAAACTCGGTATCAATCGACTGCAGCAGCTTCTGCCGTTGCTCAAAGGCGTCAATCGTTAAACCGCTCGAAAGCGAAATGCCCCGCACGCCAAACGGCTGCCCGCGCCGCGGAGTGTCATTGGTTGACAGTGGAGCCGACGGCACGCCCAGGTACCCGGCCGTCTGCGGCGTACTGGGAACCGCCACAAAATGCGGCAACTGCTGGTCGCCCGGCAGCTCCTTGCTCACGACGGCCCCATAGCCCGGATAGGCCAGCGAAGGCAGCGGCCGATTGCCCGTACTCAAATACGTCGTGCCCAGCTCGTGTCCCGCCAGCGTGTGGCTGACGCCGTTGAGGATGGCGTACTTGTCGGCACAGGCGGCCAGCTGCGGCAGATGCTCGCAGATCTGCACGCCGGGAACATTGGTCGGTCGGGGATGAAATTCGCCGCGGAACTCGTCGGGAGCATCGGGCTTCATATCGAACATATCGAGATGCGGCGGCCCGCCTCCCAGCCAGATGACAATCGCCGATTTCCCCTTCGCCGGACGCACCTCCCCCGCCGCCGCCTGCCGCAGATAGCCCGACAAGCTCAGCCCCACGGCTCCCAGGGCGCCAACCTGCAGGGCCTGGCGACGCGTCGGCAGAGCAGCGTGCGAGGCAGACCTTGAGCGGGAATGCAAAAGAGAATTCGACCGTGGATTCAACATCGGAATCTTCTTGTAAAAAGACCAGGCAGTGCGTTGTAGTGGATTTGGCCACAAGTCCCTTTTCTTCGGCGATGCCGAACGGACCTGCAGCCAGGTCCCTTAACCTGTAATCCAGCGCTAATGATTCAGAATAAACTCTTTCGAATTGAGCAGCGCCCAGAGCAGATCACGAAAGGCGGCCGCATCCTCTTCGACCGCCAGCTGCAGGCGGCCCAGTTCCAGCTCCGCCGGTCGCGGCGGACGGCCCAGCGTGCGCAGCCAGGCCTCGGTCAGTAAAGCGTCGCGGTGGTTCTCCCGCCAGGCGGCGTCCTGCGCGGCGATCTCCGCCAGCCAGCCGTCTTTCCGATCGATCCGGCTTTGCACCTCGGCATCGTTCCGCAGGTAGACCGTCTGCAACAGGCTTGGTTCGCCCGACCGCTCGCACTCGCAAACCAGCCGACGTTCGGGCTTGCCGAACAGCTTCAAGGCGTACGCTCCGGTGGCGCCTCGGCCGCGCATCAGCGGAAAGCCAATGTTCCGGTCCCGCAAGGCGGACTTGTCATGCAGCAGCGTTTGCTGCTCCTCGCTGGTCGCCGTGGCGAAGTCGAGTGCATCGCACAGCACCTCGGCCGGCAGACGTCGCAACTGGGCCCGGCTGAAGTTCCGTTCGTCGTGAAGATTCGTCGCGTTAGGACGCCAGCTGAGTTGATAGGTGCGGCTACGAGTGATGGTGCGGAACAGCCACTTCAGGTCGTACTGGTGCGCGACGAACTCCTCCGCCAGGTGCGCGAGCAGCGGCTCGTTCGACGCCGGGTTCGCCAGATTCATATCGTCGACCGGTTCGATCAAACCGACGCCCATGCATTTGGCCCAGACACGATTCACGACTGCCCTGGCAAAGTACGGATTGCCCGGATCGCGGAGCCAGTCCATCACCGGCTGGCGCGGATCGGAATAGGACTGCGAGATCAGCTCTTCGCCGCCCAGCAGTCGCGGCGTAATCACTCGCCCCACGCCTTCCGACGTGCGGGCGCGCAAGGTGCGGCTCCGTTTCCAGTCCGGCGTCGCCAGATCTCCCCACGGGACGAGCGTGCCGTCGTGCGCCAGCTGGGCAAAAAGCTTTTTGTAACCTGCGCTATCCTGGTCGGCCGTCAGCCCGAGCTTCTCTTTGAGCTCCTTGCCGGAAGCCAGCGTATAGCGGAAGCGAACATCGCGGAAAAAGATCTCAAAGTCTTCGTAATCCGCTTTGGTCCACTGGTCGTACGGATGCTTGTGGCACTGGGCGCACTCCAGCCGTACGCCCAGGAAGGCATAGCCAAACCGCAAGGTCTGCGGCGGCGAGAATTGGCCTCGCGTCCAGAAGTAGGGCATCCATTTCCGCTCGCTGAAGTCGGCCCGGTCTTCCTCGCGGAAGTAGCTGCTCATTTCGGCAAAGTAATCCGCTTCGGCCTGCTCCGGCTCCCGACTGACGGCCAGCAGGATCCCTTCGACCAGCTGATCATACGGCATGTTCTCGGCGACGCGGCGATAGATCCAGTCGTACCATTGCACGGCTTTGTCCCGCTGCACTCCTTGCTCTCCACCGACGGGCAGGTTCCCCTCGGTCGCCCCGGTCAGATCGCACAGCCAGGTCGTCGTCCACGCGGCGTACGTCGGACGTTCCAGCAGTTCGTCGATCTTGCGGCCCCGTTTGTCGGGCGACGAATCCGCCAGAAAGGCTTCAATCTCGGCCGGCGCCGGGGGCGTGCCGGTCAGATCCAGACTGACCCGGCGGAGAAATTCCGCATCGGTACAGAGCTCCGACGGCGTGAGTCCCAGCTTTCGCAGTTTGGCGACCACCAGCTTATCAATCGGCGTCGGAGTCAGGCTCGCCGGGTACGCTTCCTCGCGGGGCGTTGCATACGGCAGCAGGACGGAAACCGTCGCTACCCCGTTATCGTAAAAGGCCACCACATGCGTGTCGCCTGCGCCAACCGCCTGCACCTGGCCGGAAGCATCGATCACGGCGATCGATTCGTCGTTGGAGCGGAAGCGACAAAGCGGCGTGACGTCTTCCTCCTCGCCATTCGACCAGCGGGCAATCAGCCGCAGCATCTGCGTCTGTTCGACCGCCGAGAACAGCATCTCCTGCGGCTCCACGCGCAACTCCAGTAGCGTAGGGGCCTCCTCAGGGCGCGGCAAGGCGCCAGCGGCAATCCATTGCTGCAGCAGGCGATGCTCCCAGCCGCCCGGCTTGAATCGCTCCCCGCCTTCGTGATCGATCCCCAGTGTCGGCTTCTGCAGAATCAGGCTCTCGGCCGGGTCTTCCCGATCGACGCGCGGCGAATCACCGCCGCAGAGCGAGGCATGATCGGCCGCAAAGTCATACCCGAACAGCGACAACTGGAAACCGCCCTGCCCCTGAAAGGAGCCATGACAGGCCCGCCCGTTGCAGCCCAGTCTCCCCAGCAATGGCAGTACATGCCGCTGGAAGTCGGGCGATGCGGACGATGCTTCTCCGGCAAACCGCTGACTGGCGGGCGGCAGCACCGGGCCCGCCGCGCAAGCGGAAATCACGCTCGACCCCGCACCGCACCAGGCAAAAACCACACAGGCCGCACGGAACCCGGCTGCCAGCCGCCGGAACCAGCGATTCTGACGGGTAGATCGGGACCAGTTAAGTCCGATAGTTGACATAGGAAAAACCTTTAACATGCGCAAGGAAGCCAAGGTCGAATCTACGATAGCAGACGGCCGAAAACAAGCAGAAAAACGGCGGCGGAGCAATCGGACGGTTTCGTACCGCTGCCGGAGGGGAAGCGTCCTCCGCTAACCTGGCTTCGCCTTAAAGGCGGCGTCGGAGGTTCCTCCGGGAAAGCATCACCTCCCTGGCCTAAAACCGGTTTCGCGCAGTCCAATTTTCGTCAGGCAAATTTCCCAGAATCTGGTGGTCAGATTGGGGTGCTGTATTTGACGCCAGCCCGTCCGTTCGAGTACCATGAGAAGTCAAGAGCTGGCCCCTCCTTGCCCCCCATCTGATCTGTTTTTACACCTTTCGTGCGTAGAACCAGGAATCACGGGTTTTGAGGAGCTGGATCGAACGGACAAAGAGATCCTGGGGAAAATTCCCAAGTCCCAGGAGGTCTGTAAAGTTTTGAGTACAATAGGTGCATTCAATCGCTGTACTATAGTGGCTCTCTGGCGACGGTTAATGAACCGTTGTACGGGAGTCGCAAGTGCAGGAGATTTCGTGGCGATGACCCGTCCACTGCCGCTGCACCCTGAGGGTCGTCAAAACGAATTCATCCATTTTCCAGCTGGCGGTCGTCAACGCCAGGACTGAGTTCGGAATTCCGCAGAGGAGAGAACTCCATGACGTGCTCGTTGTCTGGCCGCTTTTGTAACGGCCTGGTCTGGTTTGCCGCGATCACGCTGACCGGTCTGGTCGCAGGGGATTCGCTGCGGGCGCAAGAGCAGGCGGCCTTGCCACCGGCCAATTCCTACAACCTGGAACAGGTCGCCGAGATCAACGCTCGCATCCGCGCAACCTGGGGCGAATACCAGCTGCAGCCTTCCGCTCCGGCGACCGATGGCGAATGGTGCCGTCGCGTGTATCTGGACGTGCTGGGCCGTATCCCGTCGTACGTTGAGCTGAAAGCGTTTATCGCGGACACCAACCCCAATAAAAAAGAACGCCTCGTCGACTCGTTGTTGCACGACGAACAATTTACCGAAGAGTACGCCCGCAACTGGACCACCCTGTGGACCAACATTCTCATCGGCCGTAACGGCGGCAACGAACGCCGTTCGCTGACCGACCGGGCCGGCATGCAGAAATACCTTCGTGATTCGTTCGCCCGCAACAAACCGTACGACCGCATGGTGTACGAACTGGTCACCGCCAAAGGCTCCAACAAACCGGGCCACGAAAATTTCAACGGCGCCGTGAACTTCCTCACCATGAAACTCGAGGAAAACGCCACCCAGGCGACGGCCGACACCACCAAAATCTTCCTGGGTCTGCAGGTGCAATGCACGCAGTGCCATAACCACCCGTTCAACGAGTGGAAACAGAAGAAATTTTGGGAAATCAACGCCTTTTTCCGTCAGACCCGTCCGCTTCGCCGCTACCTCGAAGGCACGCGTGAGCTGGATTATGTCGAACTGACCAATGAAGATTACCCAGGCGAAAGCGGCAATCCGGCCGATGCGGAAATCTTCTACGAACTGCGTAACGGCTTCCTCGAAGTGGCCTATCCGGTTTTCCTGGACGGCAGCGAGCTGAACCACAGCGGCTTTGTCGAAGATGTCGATCGTCGTACGGAACTCGGCAAGCTGATGATGTCGTCGGAATTCCTCGACAAGATGATCGCTAATCGTATGTGGTCCCACTTCCTGGGCTACGGCTTTACCAAGCCGATCGACGATCTGGGGCCGCACAATCCGCCCTCGCACCCGGACCTGCTCAACTATCTGGGTCAGGAAGTCCGCAAGGCCGACTTCGACCTGAAAGAGCTGATCAAATGGATCACCCTCAGCGAAGCCTATTCGCTGTCGAGCGTGTTGAATGAAAGCAACACCATGGACGATCCCATGCTGGGCGAAACGCCCAAGTTCAGCCACTTTTACATGCGACAAATGCGTGCTGAAGAGCTGTACGAATCGCTGCTCATCGCCACCCAGGCCCACAAAACCCGGGGCGCGTACGAAGAGCAGGAATCGCAAAAGAATGAGTGGCTGAAGCAGTTCGTGGTTGCCTTTGGCACCGACGAAGGGGACGAATCGACCACCTTCAACGGCACCATCCCGCAAGCCCTGATGATGTTCAACGGCGACCTCATCAAAAAGGCGACCAACATGGAAGACGGCAGCTTCCTGCAGCAAGTTGCCGATAACGACCGGGCCAGCGCGGCCCAGAAGATCGACTACCTGTTCATGGCGGCGCTGGCTCGACAGCCCTCCAAAGCAGAAGTTGGTATGGCCAACCGCCTGCTCCGCTCCCGCATGGACCAGGCCCGTGCGACGCAAGACCGGGCCGCCTATGAAAAAGCTCCCGTCGCCTCCTTGCAGGATATGTGGTGGGTGCTGCTTAACAGCAATGAGTTTATTCTGATCCACTAAACCTGATCCACTACGTCGGATCACGTTCCACCAGGCTTCGGGCGGCCCATCGCCTTCCGCAGCACAGCAGATCCCAGGAAAAGTCGCCTGCGGTTTGTAAAAATTGACCGATATCGCCTGCCGCAACCGGTGGGGCGGATTCCACAAATAACCCAACACTAATTCGGAGACATCCATGTTCGTTCCTACTCCCGCCGGGATGAATCGCCGGCACTTTATGCGGCATATGGCGGGCGCTTCCGCGATGACGATCCCCGCCCTCTCCATGGGCCAGGCGATCGCCGCGAATGCAGCCGACCTGAAAAAACGCCGCAAGTCGGCCATCCTGTTGTGGATGGGCGGCGGTCCTTCGACCATGGATATCTGGGATCTCAAGCCGGGCGCCGTCACCGGCGGTCCGTTCCGCCCCATCAGCACCACGGGCGACATGCAAATCTGCGAACACATGCCGCAAATGGCAAAGCAGATGCATAACATGTCGATCATCCGCTCGATGAGCACCCGCGAAGCCGACCACAATCGCGGGCGTTACTACATGCACACCGGCTATGTGCCGAACCCCAACGTGGAACATCCCAGCTACGGCTCGGTCATCTCCCATCAAACGATGGACCAGCGTCCTGAACTGGAAATTCCCCCGTTCGTCTCCGTCGGCGGCGGCGCCGAAGGCCCCGGCTTCCTGGGTATGGCCTGGGCTCCGTTTGCGGTCGATAGCAACGGCAACGTCCGCAACCTCAAAATGGATATGGACGATCGTCGCCTGCAGGAACGGATGGCGGCCCTCGACCTGGTCGAAAAAGGCTTCATCAGCCAGAACCGCGGCCAGGCCGCCGTCGACCACCAGAAGATCCTGGGCAAAACCTACAAGCTGATGACCAGCTCGCAGATGGAAGCCTTCAAAGTCGCCAGCGAACCGCAGGAAGTGCAGGATCGTTACGGCACGACCGGCTTCGGCAAAGGCTGCCTGATGGCCCGTCGTCTGGTCGAATCGGGCGTTCCGTTCGTCGAGGTGAACCTGGGCGGCTGGGACATGCACACCGGCATCCACGCCACGCTGGCGGACACCAAACTGCCGGAGCTGGACAAGGCGATGAGCGCCCTGGTCGAAGACCTGGAACAGCGTGAACTGCTGCAGGACACGGCCATCATCTGGATGGGCGAGTTCAGCCGTACGCCCCGCATCAACGGCAACGCTGGCCGCGATCACTGGGCCCGCGCCTGGAGCGTGGTTGTCGGCGGCGGCGGCCTGAAAGGCGGCATCGCCGTGGGCGAAACCAGCGCCGACGGCACGGCCGTTGAGACGGAACCGTACAGCAGCCAGGACGTCATGGCCAGCGTCTGCAAAGGCCTGGGCATCGACCTGGAAACCGTCTTCACCAGCCGCTCCGGCCGCCCGATGAAGATCGCCAACAGCGGCAAAGTCATCACCGAACTGTTCAGCTAACTGTCGGTTCGATCAGCCAGTCAGGAAGCACGCTCCACCGGAGCGTGCTTCCCCAAAACTCAGCCCCGGTCTTTCGCAAGACCGGGGTTTTTTCGTTGGTGGGCAAGCAGAGAAGCAGCCGCGCCGTGGGCAGGCCAGGCGACGGGAAGCGCCGCGCTATTCAAACCTCGCGATTCAAGCAACGCCCAGATTTCTCACGCGAGGGGCTACTCGCGGGCAGCGTCAGGATCGACGTCGTCGAGTTCCTCGGGCGCGACAATCCAGCCGCGACAAACGGCCGTGCCGCACAGGCATCGAATCGCGTAATGGGCCGGCCAGCCATAGTCGATCGTCAGTTCTTCGCCGGGCTCGATCGTCCGTAACGCGGCCACATGCAGGCGGTCGGCCGGCGTGGGATCGCCTTCATCTTCGTAAATAAACAGCTCGCAGTTGGGATCGCAACTGTGGTTCATAAAACGAAACGGCGCGCCGGGCTCCAGGGTGAAGTCGCCGCCCAGATCCATCCCGTAGGGCGAAGCATAGTCGGGATCCTCGACGATCTCTCCCAGCACTTCGCCGATCACCTTGCCTTTGCGAAACTGCTTCAATGCGAACAGCGCGCGGCCGAGTTTTGTGTAAGCGATACTGACATGTGGTTTCTTCATACGGGGAACGGCAGGCGGCCGAATCCGCGGAGTCGCGGCGGGCATAGGCGATCTCGCTCTTTCTGAATCTGTGCTGGTCAAGATCGCCTGACGCTGGCGAAGGCGGCGCACGTCTCGACGGGGATCTGGCAACGCGCAACACCGACTGAAGATCGGGGTTGTCGCACGTGCGGCGGATATCGACCAGCAATACCGGGAGAAACGGGTTGTCTTTCTGTTATCTGAACGTAACGTCGTGCATTCGTCAATCAGCAGGCGCCCTACGAATCGGGCGCCGTGGGGGATGCCGCCGGCAACCCAGCGAGGCGGCCCGGCCGATCTAGAAATCGCGAATCAGCTGGTCGTCGTCGACGGACGCCAGAAGCCGCCAGATATCGAGCGCGATCGACTCGGTGACAAACCGGCAGGAACCATCCGCCAGCAATAGCATCACGCCGCCGGGGTGCCGGCTGCGGGCTGCCTTCCAGGTCCCCACGCGCGAGTAACAATCCAGCTGCGGCGAGTTGGGTGTCTGGTGGTGGTTGTATCCGGTCGTACTGCAGGCGCCGTCGGCCCACTTTTCGCCGCGGGTGAACTGCACCGGTTTGGAGGCATCGCTGCAGCCGGAGTCGCTCAGGGGACTTCCCAGCAGCCAGACCATGCCCATCTCCTGCTGTTCTTTGGTGGCGGCGCCCACAGTCGTTTCCGCCGAGTTGTCGCCCAGCACTGATTCCGAGAATGCGGCCGTATGGCTGAGGCCGTCGGTAACATCCAAAAAGGTGCGTCGGGAATCAATGTAGAACAATCCGTCTGCCGTCAGGTTGTCTCCATTCGTTCCACCCGTTCCCCAGCAGACGGCGTAGTTGACCGAACCCCAGCCTGGCGTAAGACGGGCCTGGCGATCGCTGGGACAGAGAAACTCGTTCACCTGCAGGGCGACGACCGGCGCGTTCTGCGGCGCAATGGCCGGCGTTTGGCCGATCAGATGCAGCGGCGATTCGAGGTCGAGCGCGTTATAAATCGACGACCCTTCCAGGAAGGGAGAGAGCATCGCCTGGGCCGACCAGCGATAGGCCCAGTCGGGAACGGTCGGATAAGCAGCCGTTACCTTGTAGTCATACGCGGACGGCAACTGCTGATGGGCGCTTTCAAAGTTGTGCATCGCCAGCCCCAGCTGTTTCAACTGATTGCTGCACTGGGAACGGCGAGCGGCCTCGCGAGCCATCTGCACAGCGGGCAACAGGAGCGCGGCAAGCACTCCAATAATGGCGATCACCACTAGCAGTTCCACCAGCGTAAATCCGTGTTGTCTTTTCACGTAATGTTTGTTCATGGGACAGAGGTTCCTTCGTAATTGCAGGTTTCCAGACAGATCGCTCAACTGCGCAGCGCGCAGCAGCGGACGGCCCGATGTGTCCATCGAGAAAATGTGGGGAGCATCGCCTGCCGGGAGCGATCCCGTAGCTCGCGCCGCAACCGCCGTTTCCTGGTATCCCGGTTCAAACCAGGCCAATTACACGAACCGCAAGGCTCTTGCAAAAAGCGATTTGGGAACTTGCTGGACTCAGGAACGACTGTCCGTTTCCGACAGCCGGAAACCTCATGCAAAGGCGCAGGGCGTACGCTGCGTGCTAGACTCGACGACCAGAATCTGGTCAGTCGGTCGGGACGCAGTGGTGGGAACGAATCAACCCAGCAGGGCGATCAAAGTAAAGACGCGCCGTTGTTAACGCAGCGCGGAAAGAGACCCGACACAGCCGCGCGGCGGAGGAGTCGGCGGCGGGTCGTTGAGAGCCAGCGGCCACCTGACGGCTGCGGGACGAATCGGGCGAACCTGCAGTTCGGGCCGCCAGGCATCGACGGGGTAATCGGGTAATGCAGCGGCCAGCACGGCGGAAAGAAAGCCTTGGCCACGGCATTGGCTGACGCCGGAAAGTGTGACAACCGTCCAGGTTTTCTCGGCGGAATCCGTCGCGGCAGGACCGTCCTGCGGCGTGCTTCTCTGACTGCAGGCGCAACATCGGGTACAGCTTTTATCGGATCCCTTCGTGCGGGCGGCGGCGGCCCGCAGCACCACGTACTCGGGCGGCGTGACGCCGTTGGCGGCCGCCCAGGCAAGTTTCTCTTCGTCGTTATAGCAGCAACAGTCCCGCCAGCAGGAAGCGGCGTCGCGGCAACTGCAGGAGCAATCCTGGCAGGGGAACGGTTGCGAACGATCCTTCACCACCACGGGAAACAGTGGCACGCCCAGCCCGCCTGCCAGCATCACCGGTAGCAACGCCCACGCCGTCCAACGGCCGCGCCAGGGGGCGATGAGGTGTCTGGCGGAAGATGGCAAGCGAAACGAAATCACAAGAAAGCAGCCGAGCAATGAACCTTTCGCCAGCGACAGGAACTGGCGCAAGATAACAGGATAGTTCCGGTTCTCGGGCAGGGCAATCCGTGCGACCATTTGCCACAGATATGGCCGCGGCCTTTACCAGCAAGCCAGTCAGGCGGCACGAGCTCTTTCACATTAACGAGAAACAATCAGCAGGACGCGCGCGTCTTTGCCGTCGTCTTCGCAGGCTATCGCATCCGGCGGAAAGTGCTGAGCCTGTCCACCAACTGCCGCAGCCGTTCGTAGCCGGGATAGAATCGCAGCTGCGATTCATGTTCATGCAACGCGGCCCGTACGTTTGTCAAATCGCGTTCGCCGGCGAAGGGAGAATCACGCAGCACTTCGGCGACTTGTGCGGAAAGCACGGCCTGCTGCAGGGCCGGCGGCCCTTTGGCGAATTCGGTCGCGACCTGGCTGGCTCGCAATACGGCGGTCGCTGTCTGGGACTCGCCTGTTTGTGGATCACGCCAGTGGGTTTCCAAGCGGGCGACTTGACCTTCGCCATCGCCCCGCAGCCAGACTTCGAACAGCACGCCGGCCGATTCCAGCGCCCTGATCTCCACCGAGGCTTCACCCGACAGCAGGCCGCCCAGGGCGACCGACTCATGCCCCAGCATGCGATAGGCAATCACCCGCTGCGGATTGAAGTGAATCTGGGCCGTCACCTCAGCAGCGATTACGGGTGAATCGCCCGTGACCACCCGAAGCATGGCATAGCGCAGGTCGCGGGCGTTGCGGGCCGCACTCAGGTTGCCGCCGCCGGCCTGGCAAAGCTTTGCTGCCGTCGGAAATTCCCGACTGCCGATCGTAACAATATGTGTTTCCCCCTCGGCCTCGGCCGACAGTCGCATCAGCTCGCACAATTTATCAGACAAGGCTGGTGCGATCTGCGATCGACCATCGGTAACCAGCAGCACTCGCTTCGCCAGGGTGTGTTGCTCTTCGATCGGATCCGCCGTCAGCAAGGCGCGATGCAAGCCGGCGCTCAGGTCAGGACTGACAGCCGGCTCCGCCTGGGCCAGGGCGAAATGCACCTCGGAAGCGTTCAGCCGCGAGGCGCCTTCGATGATCATGCGAGGTTCGTCTTCGACCAGCAGGATCGACAGGCGATCCCGACCGTTCATGTATTGGAAAAGTTCGGCGACCGCTTCCCTCACCATCTGCAGGCGCTGGGCCGCACCGGGAGCCGCGGAAATATCAATCACCAGGGTCAAGTGCGCAGCGGGCGTCTGCCGGGTTGACTGGGGTCCGGCCTGGACGGAAGCATACAGGGCATGTGCCGAAGGGCGAAACAGTCCCGGCGCCGCGTTGAGTTGCGGCTTGAGCCGCCCTGCCGCGGGAGCGTCCAGTCCGACGCTGGTCGCTGCAAGGAAATCTTCAACACGCACCTGACGCGGATCGGGCCAGCGTCCTTGTTGCATCTGGCGTTCGGCTGCTTCGAACGAATCGGATCCGGTCGAGAACGGCGCCGGGGAATCCAACAGCTTCCGGTTCAAGGCCGGAACGACAACAGGATGCGTCCAGTTCTTCAGCAGGAATCGTCGGTCAAAGCCCGGCGTCAGCGGCGGTTCCATCCCACGCGGCTGAGGAGTTGACGCCACTTCGAGGTCGGGCAGATCCACGGCGGAAGAGTAAGGCGAAGTCAGCAGGCCGTAACGGGTCGCCAGCAGATCGGACTCAGGGTGGAAACCGGCAGCAAGCTCACGAAACAGGGTCCCGGCCGGCCCCGGCGGATCGGGCTCCCAGACGGCCAGGGAAACCTGCGTCGCGTCGTGAACCAGGTCGGGCGAAAGTCGCACCGGCGCAGGACGCGGCGTAACGGCCGGCAGTGCGGCGGTCGACTCGAATATCGGGGTAAAGCGTGCGGTCAGGTTCAGCGGCTGCGAGTCGACCACCACGCGCTGAAGCGCCTGGGCCGGCGGCCGGCCCACCCAGGCGGCTCCGGTCAACAGGGCTCCCTGCACCAGGTTCAGCGTGAGCAGCAGCAGGGCGGCGACCGCCAGGCGGCGACCGTAGAAAACAGGCCGGGCGGCGGCGATGTTTTTCAAACGCGCCTGCAGCCCCCACGGAATTTCGACCTGGTTCAGGACGACATCCTGCTGGTGATCCGCGGCCAGGTCGGAACCCAGTTCGCGAAGTCGCTGGGTGAACCCGGCCGGCATCTCCACCTGTTGCAGTTCCGTATCGATACGGGCCTCATCCCATTGCGGCTCGTCGGCAATGCGCCGTAACCGCGCGAGCATGCCGTCGGGCAGCGGGGCCGCTCGCAAGTGCTCATCGAGTTGAGGATCGGAATCGGAAGTCATCAGATACTTGTGACCGCCACAGGGGAGCCGCGGCGCAGGGGCCGGCGGCGGGAATCAGGTTTTGGCGCCAACCAGCAGTTCTCGCAGCCGGTTGCGGGCCCGGCTGACGCGCGAGAGGACCGTGCCCAGCGGTACGCCGAGCAGGTTGGCCGTTTCCTGATGGGTCAGATCGCCGACCACCACCAGGAGGAGCGTTTCGCGGAGGGGATCCGGGAGTTGCGCCAGAGCATGCTGCATTTCATCGGTAAAATCGTTCGCCAGGGGATCGGCCGCTTCGACGGGGATTTCCAGCGGGGAACCTTCGGGCAGGAGTTGCGGCGGCGGTTTTTTCCGCCACCGGTCAATCACCCGACGGCGCAAAATCGAAGCCAGCCAGGCCCGATCGCTATGCCCCGATTCGTATCGGCGTCGACTTTTCCACGCAGAGCGGAATGCTTCCTGGACCATGTCCTCAGCTTCGTGCCGGTCGCCTACCAGTCGATAGGCCAGCCGATACAAAACTTCACCATGGTTTTCCACGAGCGCGTTAAATTCGACTTGGGAAAGGGTCAAGCCACGCCTTTCTTCCGAAATTCCTCAGGGCCGTATCCGTCGGACCAACTCCGATTCGTCAGCAGGACGGACAATTATTCCCGCAAGCCGCAATTGACCCGCGGGAATCCAGCAAAATGGCGGCCAACTCGTTACAGGGCTTATGGTTGCGCATTAAAGAAAAGAGCCGGCCTGTAAACCTATCATAGCGGGCGCCCAGATAGAGTCCAGCTGAAGTTGGTGTCGCCCAAGGCATTGCCCGACTACTTTTTCCGGGGAGAACCTGCCCTTGCTCCGATCGGTCGGAGAGCGGGGGGGAGAGGAGCCCGGGCTAACGAGGCCCTGCGAGGCGGGCCGACGCTGCTTCGACCAGGGCGATTTCGGCCGACGTCAACTGGTAAAGCTGGTACACCAGCGCATCGATCCGGGCGTCGAGCGTGGCGGCATCGCGGGGGGAATGGTCGGTGGGCTCCTGCTCAAGGCGGCAGCGCTGGCGGGCGAGATCTTCCAGTCCGGCCGCCAGTCCCGGGGCGCTTTCGTAGCGAACGATCGGCAGCTGAGCCAGCTGGCTTTTGTTGATCGCCAGGTAGCCCCCACCCAATCGCTTGGCGGCAAAACGGATGCGGAACAGATGCGACAGCAACGTTGAATTCAGCAAGGCCAGCAAGTACAGCGGCGGCATTTGCATCTCAACCACCGCATAGACCTGCACCCCCAGCGCCAGCGGCCCCGGCGACCAGGCCGCCTCCAGCCGGCGAGTCATCCCGGCGATGACAATCTTTGGCGCCTGGTACAGGCGGCGTTTCCCCGCACTCAGCAAGCTCGCCTGGCCCGGCAACTGCGGGCGGCGAAAAAATCGCTTCATGAACCGCACATCCCCCAGCTGCAGGCAGTAACGATCGATGTTGCCGCTCACAATAAAATCAAACGACTCCGGCGGATTGTCGGCGGATGAAGGTTCGATAGTCGGCAGGTCTCCGTTTATCGTGGCCGCCGATATGTCGGCGGCGGCCTGCGAAAGATCGTCATCGAGCGACGCCTCGACCAGTTGCCCGGCCAGACGCTGTGCGGAGAAGCCGGTGGCGCCGGAGTGCAAGATGGCGCAGTCCTGCAGCGGGCAGGTCGGCACGCGGCTTTCCAGCGACAATCGCGCCCCCAGCTGGAAGCGTTCGGCCGTGAAGACGCCCGACTCCTGGCCGGCGACATACGGCTGTGAGAGCTGCTGCTCGGACGTGATCTGCGTCACGATCGGGCGCTGCACGGACAGCGGAAAGGCCTTCTTCCAGATCAGAATGTAGGGATAAACATTGGCGCCGGGAAACAACTTCAACGACGACAGGTCGTCGACCGCCAGCAGCGTGGTTTGTTCCGCCAACAGCCGGCGACAGGACCGGGCGTAGTCCAGCGTGGCAAGTTTGTTCGGCACGATCATGCCGCACACGCCGCCTGGCCTGAGCAATTCGTAGGCGCGTTCCAGAAACAGCACGTACGCGTCGTACGCTCCGTCGGCGGAGCGATATCTTCGTCGCAGGAACGCCAGACATTGTGGTGACTGGCCTTTGGTCCACCGTCGAATGTTCAGGTAAGGCGGGTTGCCGACGACCGCATCCAGTCCGCCCGGTGCGTCCGGAGCGCTCCAGGCGGCGACTCCGGCGGGAGCCGACGGGTCGTTCCGTTGTCCCAGCAGCGTGGGGAAAGATTGCCGCCAGTCGAACGTGTGCGGCGGAGCGGGACCGGTCGCCAGCGTCTGCCATTCGGGGCCGACTAGCGCATCGCCGCGTCGTACGTCCCAGTTGATCCGGGCGTCGGTTTCGGCCTCCGTGGCGTCGCACGCGACTTCTCGGAGGACGATCTCTCCGCCCGGCGCGACGTCCTGGCGAACGTCGCCCAGAACGCTGGTGTCAAGACCGGACATTGTCTGGCCGGCGGCGGCGACGGCGACCGGATCGATATCCACGCCCAGCAGTTGATGGCCCGCGCCGCCGCGTGCGGCCAGCATCCGCCAGGCCTCACTTAGGAACGCCCCATCTCCGCAGGCCGGATCACAAATCGTGAGCGGACCGGCAGAGGGCAGGTGAGCAAGCACGCCCTGCAGGATGCGCCGCGCCACGGCGAGTGGCGTGTAAAACACGCCTCGAGCCTGACGATCTTTCGACGGGGTAATCTTCATAGCGGGGGAGCGTCGGGCCAGGGCGAGTGGTTATTCTCCCGCGTCACGAGGTCTCGCCGGGAGCATGGCCACCGCAACGGGCGGGACCTTCCGTCGCGGCAGGGCATCGCCTCGCTTCGAGGTCGCATCGTTTCTGAGCACGCGCGCCGGACGGGCGTTCATTACGACGCGCTCTCGTCAAAAAACTTCTCCAGGGTTGCCTTGCCAGGCGGCCGCGTGACGAGCGAAACGCCGACCAGGGCGACGGTCGAACCCAGCACCATCCAGGTGACCGGCAGCACGCCGAAGCCCAGCGCGCTGTACTCATCGTTCATGGCGAAGTCGGCCTGCCAGAACATCACCGACCACAGCACGCTGGCCGTCAGCACACAGGCGTACGCTCCGGCCTTGGTCAGCCGGGGCCAGTAAATGGCGGCGACAATCAGCGGCACTAGCGCCGCGAATCCGCTGAAACACCAGACGCCCATTTGAAATACGCGGGCCGGTTCAAACAGGCTAAAGGCGTACGTCACGGCGACGATCGCCACAATGAAGCCGCGGGCGAGGGTGATCTGCTGCCGATCGGTAAAGCGGTTCTTGCCGCCGTAATGCACAACGATGTCGGTGGTGAACATGGTGCCCAGGCAGAGGAACTGGCTATCGAGCGACGACATAATGGCCGCCAGGATGCCGGCCGTCAGAAAGCCGCCGACGATCGGCCCGGTCAGGTCGTTCACCATTTTGGAAAGGACCGCGTTTGGATTGAAGTGCGGCGGAATCACAGGGATGCCTGTATCACTGACGGCGATTGTCGCCCAGACGCCGACCAGCACGCAGGGCGTCCAGACGATGGCGATAAACAGCGGATGGACAATCACCGGCAGCTTGAAGCTGTTCGCGCTCTTGGCCGTCAGCCAGTGCTGGAACAGGTGCGGGAACATGCCGATCGACAGCGGCACCAGCAGATAGCTCAAGAATCGCCAGTGGCTCATCGGCCGCGGTTCTTCCGGCGCCCAGTGGGTCGCCTTGTACACGCCGTGCGCTTTCTTGATCGTCCACTTCTTTCCCTGGCTGGGGTCATCGGGGTTCAGCGGCTGGGCCGGGTGTCCGACTTTGGCGCCGAACAGCTTCATCGCCTTTTTGGGCCAGTCGGCGGAGCGGGGGAAGTGGGACAGCGGCAGCGGTTTGCCGTCGGCGTCGAGCGTGGATTGCCCCTCCGGCAGGACGCGGTCGTCCTGTTCCAGCCAGGCCAGCGTTTGTTGCTGCAGGGTGAGGTCGGTTTCCGCCAGGCTGTGCGCTCCGGCGTACGCTTTCTCGGCCGTGCGACGCCAAGCCTCAAGGGCGGTCTGGTACGCCGTTTCCTCCTGGGGAGCGACCGCGCGCATCATCTTGCTGGGATGTTTTTCCAGCACCTTCTGGCTGGCTTCGACCGGTCCGCCCAGCTTGTTGGCGAGCAGCACAAAGGTCGCCACGCCGAGCGCCATAAAGACGATCGTCTGGAAGGTGTTCGCCCAGGCGGCCCCGCGCATGCCGCCAAAGAAAACATAGATCAGCACCACCAGGCAGATCACGAAGGAACCGGCCCAGTTCGGCACGCCGTAATCGTATGCGGCGAAAAACTCGTTCGTAAAAGCCCCTTCGGTCACCGCGCTCACGACCACGCCGGAGGCGATCACGCCGATCAGCAGATACGGGATCACCAGGCCAACCAGAATCGGGAACAGCAGCAACCCGATCCGGTCGCTTTCCAGCCGATCGCGAAAGAACTGCACCTGGGTGGAGTAGCCATACTTGCGGCCGAACGTCCACATTTTGACGCCAATGACAAAGATGCAGAGCGAGTGCACGATCCCGCTTGATGACGCCAGCAGTCCATAAACGCCGACTCCCTGGGTGTAGGATTCGCCAGTCGAACCAACCAGCGCGAAGGCCGTCATGGTGGTGCCAAAGATTGACATCAGCAACACAAAAGGGCCGATGCTATGGCTGGCCAGCAGGTAATCTTCGCTGGTGCCGCGGAACAGCCGGCTGGAAAACATCCCCAGCACCACCAGCAGCAACAGGTAGACCGAGATAATGATCAGTTGGGTCATTCGGCCGCATCCTGGGCAGGAGTACTCGGGCGGGAGTCCGACGAAGAGCCGGCCGTTTCGCGTTTGACGGCTTCAATCGTTTCCACCGGCCAGGCGTAGATCGTCGCCAGCCACCAGGTCGCGACGGCCGCCAGCGACAACACCACGTGATACAACAAGGTGCTCGGCAGGAAACCAAAGTACAGGGTCGCATCGCCCCACAGCCAGAAATCCTGATGCAGCACTATCAACAGAACAACCAGGAACCATACCAGGTAGAACATCGGGTGGCGCTTTTTCATCGAGCAATCCATTCAAGCCAGGCGGGGATCAGCGGACCAGCAGCAGGCGGGCGGCGAAGATGGAAATGTACAAGATCAGGCGGCGCGGCGCCAGCTTCGGG
This sequence comes from Lignipirellula cremea, assembly GCF_007751035.1. Lineage (NCBI taxonomy): Bacteria > Pseudomonadati > Planctomycetota > Planctomycetia > Pirellulales > Pirellulaceae > Lignipirellula > Lignipirellula cremea. Next base: position 2,595,540 of record NZ_CP036433.1, read on the forward strand.
GGTCGACTTCCGTCCGGTACTCAACGGAACAAACCAGGCGTGGATCACGCGGCAAACGGACGGGCGGCGCGAAAAAAAAGCGTCGTTCCGGTGGGGAACGACGCTTGCGCTTAACAGAAATGGCGCCGACCAGCTTGTCTAGCAAGGCAGTCGGCAGCGAGCCGATCAGGCTTTGGCCCGGGTGCGGGCTTCGCGCAGACCGCGGCTGAGGATATCCCGCAACATGGGAGAGAAGTCCTCATACTTGGCCTGATCCGGGGCGCCATCCGCAAACTGATAGATGGCGTCGCGGGGCTTTTTGCCCAGGGCGATCAGCGTGGAGCTAACGGTGCCCCAGTCCGAGTCGCGGCGAACCATGCTGGGGCGGCCCGGCGCCGTGGGCGAGCGGGCAAAAACCTTGCTGGCGACGGCCAGGAATTTGACGGGCGAATCGAGTGTCTGCAGGGTGAGCAGACGGCGGCAGAGGCTGACGCGTTCATCGCGGGGATCATTCAGATCGCCGTTGCCGATGATGTTCAGACCTTCGCGCATTTCGACCGCTTCGGGTTCATCGCCCCCATGGACGGCCCATCCCGTTTCGTAATCGGCGATCACGTAGTTGACGCCGTTGTACTTGCCGGCCGATAGTTCGTCCTGCGCCATGGCGACTGCTTCGCGGGCCGAACCGGCCCGTAACAGGTCGCGGCACAAGGCCCCACGCGAGCGGGGATTGGCGGGCGGCAGAAGTTTCGGTCGGTTGCAGGCGCCGACGAACAGGCCGTGCTGATTCACGCCTAACCAGGTGCCGCCGGACTGTTGATCCAGGCCGGCTAGAATGCGCGGTTTACCGGACTGGATCGACGGCGGTAAACTCGGTCGATCGAAATATTCTTCGCGATTCGCGGCCACCAGAATCGGAGATTCTGGCACCAGCTGATATTGAATTGCCAGGATGCACATTGTTAGCTTCTATTTCTACTAGTTCGATGCGAAGTGGTTTATACGACACATGCTGTGCGCTATCCGCACAGACTCCTTTACGCGTAAACTCAAACGATGCTTGCCCCTTTTTAAAGGCGCCCGTTTGCTAAACCGCCGCCGCCTGGCCCAATGCAATGGCAACGCCGTGGACTGCATGTGCGGTCCGAAGTACGAGCGATGGAAAATGCAGTGCACAAGTGCCGCGCTGGCTATCTTTAAACTCTGTAGCGTTCAACTGCGTCTCTTTAACCTGCAAAACTTTGACAGGGTAAAAATACAAAGCAGAAAGAGCGGCGTCAGCTGTTGTGTTTTTGACGACAAAGGGAGGGGGTATTGAGGTACGTCCTCGGCCCCTCTGCGATCAATGTATTCTTTCCCTACAGACTCGGACACCCCTTAATAGGGGAGGCGGTGAACTTTTTCGTAAAGAGACCCGCAGAGCGTCGTCATATCCTGGTATTCGCTACCACCCGAACGGGATTCGACACTTTCCCTCTACTTTTCTAAAATCCAGGGTCGGATAAAGTTCAATCTTGTAATTTGGCAGCTATACTATCGAGCTTTCTAAAACACAGCGGTGGCGTATATGAGTGATGGGACAAACGATCGGCCCTTGGGAATCGCCCTGATTGGGGCCGGAGCGGTTAGCGAATATCACCATGTGCCGGCCATCCGTCTTGATTCTCGCACCCGCCTGGTGGCGGCCTGCGATACCAGCCAGGCATTGCTGGAAAAACGTCGGGATGAATGGAATCTGGACCTGATCAGCACCGATTACCAGGCAATTTGCGACTCGCCCGATGTCGACGCCGTGGTGATTGCGACCCCCAATGATACGCATCGCCCGCTCGCTCTGGCGGCCGCCGCTGCTGGCAAGCACATCATGTGCGAAAAGCCGCTGGGTCTCGACGCCGACGAAGTACGGCAAATGTACGAAGCCTGTCGGGACGCGCAAGTCGTTCACATGACGGCATTTACCTATCGCTTTCCGCCGGCGATGCGGTACCTGCGGAGCCTGGTGTCCAGTGGCGCCCTGGGCACGCCGCGTCATTTTCGCAGCCAGCGTTTTCTGGACTTGCCGGAAACCAGCTGGGGCTGGCGACAGTACAAAAGCAAGGCCGGCGCCGGCGATCTGTTCGATATGACCATCCACCGCATCGATTTCGCCATCGATCTGATGGGACCGATCAAGAGCGTGTGCGGAGCGGTCGCCCAGTTTGCCCCCCGCGATCTGACGGCCGACGGCAAGCCTTGCCCCCCTTCCGAAGTGGACGACTGGTCCTCGCTGATCGGCGAATTTGAAAGCGGAGCGGTCGGGGTGTGGGAAGGCACCACCCTGGCCAAAGGTTACGGCATGAACGGCTTTGGCCACGAATGGGCCGAAGTGAACGGTTCGGAAGGAAGCGCCGTCTATCGGATGCACGATCCCAACAACATTCTGATCGGCAAAACGGGGCAGGATCTGGCCTCGCAGCCGGCGCCGGAAGAGTTTTTGAAACCGACGAACAGCCCGCGTGATCCGTCGCAGGGGGAACCGGCGACCGTCTTCCGGTACGACCTGATGTGGGAGTTTGTCTCCGCAATCGTGGAAAAGCGGCAGGCGATTCCCAGTTTTTACGATGGCTGGCGGGCCCAAATCGTGGCGGACAGCGTCCTCTCCTCTTACAATGAACGCCGGTGGATCGACATTCCCGCCGCGCCGCTTTAGGTGGGCGTCGGTTTTAGCTATACTAAAGTCCCCAACCTGCCACATCGTCTTCGGGTGCGCCGCCTGTCCCGAAGTCCTGTTCCGCACGTCTTCCGCGCGAGAAACTATTCGACATGGCGACTATCACTCCCGCCCCTCATCTGCACGCCATGACCAGGCCGCTGGGCAATGCTTCGACTCGATCGCTGACTGGCGTCGCCATCGCAGGCGTCGGCTCGTTCGCGCCCGCCTTGATCGTACGTAACGAAGACCTGGGGGCCCAGGGCTACGATGCCGACTGGATCCTGCAGCGGACCGGCATTAAAGAACGCCGCCGCGCTCCTGATGGCATGAACACCAGCGACATGGGCTACGAAGCGGCCGTACGCTGTTTAGAGGCTGCCGAATGCGATCCGGCCGACGTGGACCTGATTGTCTTCGCCACCATGACGCCCGACACCCCCATGCCGTCGACCGCTTGTCATCTGCAGGCTCGCATGGGTATTGCTGCTCCGGCGTTTGATATCAATGCGGCTTGTTCCGGGTTTGTGTACGCCCTGGTGACGGGCGCACAGTTTGTCAAATCGGGCGGCGCCCGCAACGCGCTGGTGGTTGGGGCCGACCTGATGTCGCGGGTGCTCAACCCGGCCGACAAAATCACCTTCCCGCTGTTCGGCGACGGCGCCGGCGCCGTGCTGCTGCGGAGCGGCCACAAAAAACAGGGACTGATCTCTTACTCGCTGGGAGCCGACGGCCAGGGGGCCGGACTGCTCTGCACGCCTGGCGGCGGCACGCGGGAACCGTTGTCGGCCGCCGTGCTGGAAGGGAACCGCCAGTACCTGCAGATGGAAGGCAAGGCCGTCTTCAAATGGGCCGTGCGTAAAGTCTCCGAATCCATCACTCAGGCCGCCCTGGAGGCGGGCCGCACGCCCGACGAGATGGACCTGCTGATTCTGCACCAGGCGAACGTCCGCATCATCGATGCCGCCATACAGGACCTGGGCATTGACCGGGACAAGGTGGTAATCAACCTTGACCGTTACGGCAACACTTCGGCTGGCAGCATTCCCCTGGTGCTGGACGAGGCCCAGCAGGCGGGCCGGATCGCGGCCGGCGACCTGGTGCTGATCTGCGGTTTTGGCGCCGGGCTCACCTGGGGCTCCGCCGTCATCCAGTGGTAGGCCCTGTGCCGATCGCCTGGTCGTCCCCCACCTAACGACGGATGACATCCAGCTTGGCGTCGGACAGATAGCCGTAACGATTCAGCCAGGCGCCGCTGGCTCCCGTCTGTTTGACCAGATCGAAGCGCCGCTGGAAATCGTCGAGCGGTCCATAACCGTGCACCAGGGGATAAATGGGCGCGCGGCCGGCCGCCGCGGCGACCGTTTCTTCAATCCGCGCGATCTGCACCGCATCCCCAATGGCATGAGGTTCGTGCGGTTCCGGGTAGGCGAAGTCCGCCAACCGCTTGCCGGCGTGCTGCGCTTCTTCCAGCCCCAGCAACCGCAGCAGCGCCGCGGTCAGCAGGGCGTCGTCGAGTTCCGGCCGCGACTCCAGAATCCGCTTCCCCCACAGCTGGATCATCAGCATCCAGTGCATGGTGTAAAGCTTGGGGCTGATCGAATCGCATAAGTCCGACGCCGCATCAAAATCGAAACCGGTCAACGTGGTGAAGGCCGGCATGAACGCATGAGCGGACAACCGGCAGGAGTCGCCGCCGTGCCGTTTGATGATCGTCCGCCAGTGTGTGAGCGTCGCCAGCGATAGCCTGCGTTTCAAATCAAGCCAGCCGAGCAGGCCCGGAAAACGCGCTTCCCACACCGCCCCCAGCGTGTTGCGGGGGACGGCCAGCAACTGCTCGAGGTCTTCATTGACGATCTCTTCCAGCAGGAATCGCTGCAGACCGGCGGCGGCCGATCGGGCCTTTTCAAAATCGATCGGTTGCTGCTCGAGCGCTTGCTGTTCAGCCCAGGCGGCTACCTGGGGGCTGAAATCCTGGAACACTTCGTCGAACGTGTAACACGGGTACTCGGGCCAGTCGATACGGAAGCCGTGCAGACGCGGGTACTCGGCTAACAGATCGCGGACGTACGCTTCGTTGTATGCCTGGACGGCCGTGCTGGCCAGGCTGGCCGTGTTGGCCACGCGATTGGCGGGCAGGCTGCCATCAGGAAGTCGCGGCTTGTCTTCAGCGCGCAGGCCGGTCGGCTGGACGGCGCCGATCTGCAGGTAAACGTCGATCCCGGCGTCGGCGGCCGCATCGATAAAGCGGCCGATCTGCGGGCCATGCTCGGCCGTCAGTTCGTTGGTTTTACGAGGGCGATAGGTCGAGTCGGCATAGAATTCCTGCCGCGGTTCATAGCTGGGACCGCTGCGCAGCCAGAGAGCGCCCTGGCCAAACAAAGGGCGATCAAACGTGCGGGGGCTATGGCCTGCATCCCGCGGCGGCTGCCAGTTGCCGGACGTTTCGTCACCCGGCACGGTCACGGTCGGGTTCACTGCGACGGCGGTGGCGCCGATGTTGACGAGGTTCGCCAGCACCAGTTCGACGCCTTCACTCAGGATAAAATCACCGAGAACCGTCACGCCCAGCAGCGGCGGTTTCTTTGTACTTGCAGCATTCATGCAGTCAGGCCAGAGAGAGTCGAGGGTTCTTTGGTTCCAGGCGACGATTATACACGCCTGGCCGACGCCGTTTTCCTGCGAGGCCGAATTGGCGACACCGCCTGCTGCAGCCGGCGTGCTCTCCCACGGGACGACCTTTTCCTCGCGACTGGCGAACCGCGACGCTGCCGATCGCGTAACACAGGCAGATGCGACAGACGCCTTGCCGATGCGGCAAGCGTCCCACAGAAACGCTTGTCGCCGAGAGAGAACGGCGACTCGCTAGCGGTGGTTGCGAAGCCAGTTCTGCAGTTGACTGCGGAGCGCGGCGTCAGCTTCCTCACTCGCTAATTCTCGAAAGCGTTCGGTGATCGAGGGATGATCGCCGCTGGCCAGGAGGGAGACCACCGTACGGCGCACCTGTACGTTCGGGTCATGACTCAGCCGCAACAGCCAGAGCCGGGCATTGATCCCTTTGGCGCCAGGCAAGGCCTGGGCAAAGGCGATTCGCCGCTCCGGATCGGGGTCGGCAAAACGGGCCGCCAGACGAATCTCCTGCGATTCCATGCCACGCCGTTCCAGTTCCAGGCGAGCTTCCGCAGCAGCAGCCGGATCATCGCCGGCCAGATCGCGAATCACGTCCAGGTCGCTGGCGGCCTGGTAGCTGGGCGTTTCGATCTCCTGCTCTAACGAAAGCGGGCGGATCGCTTCGCTTGTCTCCTCGATAAACGATCGCGGCGGCAAGGCCGGTTCCGGGGCGCCGGGAAGCGGCGACGCATCCTCAAAAGGACTGCGCCCTGGGGAGACGACATTCGGTTCACGCCCGGCATCGCCGGAATAAACAGAGGGGCCCGCTCCCACCGTGGGAGAGGTCAACGAGGGAACAGATTCCGAGGAGCCAGGAAAAGTGGAACCCATCACAGGCGTACCAAAATCAGGAGCTTCCGAAACGCCGCCCGGTGCGGTGACAAAGCCCGGTTCGGTGACAAAGCCGGGCTCTGCCGCAACGCCTGGCATGGCAGTGGCCGTATCGGGCACGGTCAGGGTTTCCGGCGGAGCGGACAGCACTTCGTGGACGGGTTCTACACCACGCAGCAAAGGTTGCGGCAGGGTGGGAAGCCTGGCCACTTCCAGCGGAAGTTCTCCGCCGGGCATGGTGTCGGACGCATCCAGTTCCAGGTGGGCCGACGGCGTTCGCGCCAGCAGATTCGTCGACTCGCCGACCATTTCCCGGGCGCCCGCGGCCGCCCGCAGCACATGTTCACAGTCCGCAGCCAGGCTGGCGCCGTTGATCGCTTGCGAATCAATCGGCCAGAGAAGCAGGCTGGTCGCGAAGTCGGCCGCCGTCCGTCGGGCTCGGGGAGAGAAGGAGTCGCTGTGCTGGGCCAACAGGCGGGCCAGTCGGGCCGCTTTGGGAGATGAGTCCGCTCGATCCAGCAGACGCCAGCGCGCCAGCTGGTCGCCAATCAATTCCCGGGCGGCCAGCGATTGCTGGTCCCGTGGAGCGTCGAGCAGTTCAACCAGTATGGGTAAACCGGCCGATTCCAGCCGGGCAATTTCCCGCATCAACGCGACGGCTGTTTTGTCATCGGTCGCCGCAGCGGCCTGGTCACGCAGATAAATCGCCACCGTTTCCTCGCTGCGACGGGTCAACACCCAGACCGTCGCCGCCAGGACACACGCCAGAAGACCAATCGCGGTCGTCCACTTTGCCGAAGGTAATTGGAGTTTTCGCATGCTTGCTATCACGCGTTACGCTGCTGCTTTCACACGGCGGTTTCAGGATCTTTGCCGCAGGACCGGTTCCGCCGGTACCGCCCTGCGAGGGGGCCGATGCTGGCAGCCAGTACCGGCAGTTGCAGCGGCGCACGGTCCCTTTCTGGGATTCTGGAGAAAACACGCCGCGACGGCAAGATCGATCTTTTCGGGTTCTCTTGCCCACCCTGCAATTTCATTGTCTGCCGGGGGCGTCGATTGCCGAAATAGTACTAGCGGTCATCCGGCGGCGGCATTCGCCTCAGGTGTTTGCTTCCAGGCAACTACGACCGGACAACCGCGGCGACACCAGCGCCTCCAGGGGGATAATATGCCAGCCAGATTCAGCAGTGCGGGGCGATGCGCCGCACTTCGGTCGCTATATGTCATTGCAGGATTCGTACTTTTCCTGGGCCTGCAGGCGGCGGCCCAGGCCGCCACGCCTGAGGAGGGGGACAGCAGCCGCGCCTCTCGCGACGCGGCGACGCGACTGATCCCCTACGACCAGTTGACCCGCGACGCCCAGGCCAAGCTGAATGGGGTTATTTCGCGGACCACCGTTTTTCGACGTCTACCGGCCCGCACCATCGACTGCGATCCGGATATGTACGTTTTCCTGGTGCGTTATCCCGAGGTGATCGTCAGTATCTGGCAGCTCATGCAGATCTCTTCCGCCGAGATCAAACGCACGGCCCCGTATGCCTTTACGGTAAATGACGGCGGCGGCACGGTGTCGGGAGTGGAACTGATTTACGGCCGCAGCGACCTGCATATTTATTACGCGGATGGTTATTACGACGGGCCCATGCTGCGACGCCGGATGCCCGGCAAATGCGTGATGATCCTGTCGACCGGTTACAACCGCGGACCCGACGGGCAGCCGCTGGTGACCCATCAGATGGATGTGTTCCTGCAGCTGGAGCAGGGCGGTTTTGAATTTATGGCCCGCACCTTCTTCCCGCTGGTGGCCAAGAACACGGACTATAACTTCATCGAGACCTCAAACTTTCTGGCAAAAGTTTCCGAGGCGGCCGAATCCAACACCTCCGGCGTCGAACGCATGGCGACCCAGCTAAACAGCTGCCAGCCCGAAGTCCGCGAGAAGTTCGCCGAACTGGCGACGCAGACGGGCCATCGAGCGATCCTCCGCAGCAGCCAGCCCGGCGACCAGAACGCCATGGTCAACCGGGCCCCGGCTTACAGGGCGCCCAAGTAAAAAAGATCGTAACGTCGGTCGGAGGGACGACCAGACGAACTCATATCCTGGCAGCCGGTTGTTCAAATCGGCACGATCTGTTTGCGGCGGCCCCGGCAATCGGGCAGAATGAGGGCGAGTTCCCGCTCGCCTTCTTTTTGTCACGGGGTCGCCAGCTTGTCCGGTCAATGGTACGTCAATCGTCAGGGGGACATCCGCGGCCCGCTATCGCTTGCCCAGCTGCAGGCAAAGGCGCACGCCGGCCAACTGACGGCCGCCGACAGTGTTTGCCGCGACGGCATGAAGGACTGGATCGCCGCCAGCGAATTGCCCGCCCTGGTCTTTCCGGCGGCAATCGCACCATCGGTCGCGCCGACAAGATCCGTACCGACCGGTCCGCCACCGCTCCCTGCGGCTGCAGAACGGAAGACGACGGAGCGACCTCAACCTGTCCGGCGCACCCGTCCCCTGGCGCCCTGGCTGGCGGTCCTGGCTGTGGCCGGGCTGTTGCTGGCGATCCTGGGACTGGGCCTGATGCGCCAGCGAGCGACAGGGCCGATCCAACAGGCGGCGCCGGCGATCGCCTCTCGCCAGACCGAACCGACGCGTTTAACGGGACGGTTGGAAATGGCCAATCCGCCATCTTCAGAACCGGCAGTCAACGAGCAGACGACTGCCAGAACCGACGACGCCCGCCCGCGTTCCGGCCCGATTTCACCGCCGCCGTCCGCCCCGGCCGAGGAAGAAACAGCGACGGAGGCGCCGGCCTCGAAAACGCTGGCGCCTCTGAAATCCCGTGACGAGCCCGTCCGCCCCGGGCAGGCGACGGAGCCTGTCGTATCGGCGGTGACTGCCGACGCGCCGCAGGACAGCCAGCAGACGCCCGTTGCGGCCCTCGCTTCCCAGTCGCCGGAACGGGTGCTGTTTGTCGAGGTCGACGTCTCCCGTCAATCAAAAATGACGGTGCAAGGCTTGCCGATCGCCGGCCAGTCCCGCTATCGCTTGTTATCGCAGTTCGACCTGGGGCCGGCCGATTCGCAGGGAGTACGGGTCGTCACGCAGACCGTATTGGCGACCCGGCTGGAGGCGTGCGACGAGCTGTCACGCGGCGCTTTGGCGCCGTCGCTGGCCCGGCTGAAGGGGCAGCGCTACACGTTCCAGCTGAATGAAGCGAACGAGGTCAGCGGCTTTGCCGGAGCAGCCGCCTTGCCCGAGTCGGCCGCCGTCGACGCATTGGGCGGATCGGGTCTGGTGCTAGTGTCGGCGATGGACGACGACGGCTTTGCCGAGCTGGCCCAGTCCGCTTTTTTCCCGTCGCCCGCGCGATCCCAGGTCGGCCAGCAATGGCAGCGACCGATGCACCATGACTGGGGGCCGCTGGGTTCCTGGCAGGGCGAAACGCACTACGAACAGGTCGCCCCGCAAAACGCGGCCGACACGTTCGAATTCACGTATCACCTGCGATACGCCCCGCCCGACGCGGCTGCAGCCAGCGGCTTGCCGTTTACGCCAACGCGTGCGGACTTCAAAACGCTCAAAGCGGGTGGCGTGATCCACTTCGATCGGAAGCTCAACCGCGTCGCCACGGCAGTCGAACATTTCCACGCCCAGGGCGAACTGGTCGCCGATCTGCTCGGCCAGAGCACCACCCTGCAGGTGGAAGAAGTGCAACAGATGCAGCTGCGACTGTACGACCAGAACCCCTGGCCCCAGGCCGGGCAAGAGCCGTAAAAATAGGACTGTTTCTACGACGCCTTCTCGACAACCGGCGGGCCGAAGGGGGAGATCTGCTCGACGCGCTGGAACGCTTTGGGGTCGATCTTGCGCAGGGCGTCCAGCTCTTTGTCGGCGGCCGGCAGGGGGCAGGCCATCAGGAACTTGATGATCGGCTCGCGGATCCAGATCGTGTCGTCGTCGGCGTTTTTGAACAGCTCGACCAGTTTGGGCATCGACTCCCAGTCTTCCCAGCGGGCCAGATCGGGCACGACCAGATCGGCCAGGGCCGGGCGATTGAGCAGCAGGCGGAACGACTTGATCAGTCGCCGCCGCGGCGCCACCTTGAGTTCGGTGTCGACAAAGCGAATCGCCAGCACGGCCGAATACGTTTCGACATACGTGGCCGACTCGACGGACAGGAACCGCTTCTCCACCAGCGGCAGGCCGGCGGCCCCTTTTAACTTCAGATAACAGGCGATCAACGCATCGAGTCCCTCGTGGTCGCTCCGCCGGGTCGACTGTAGCTTCGCTTCGAGCATCGACGCATCGTCAGGCTGGCCGCACACGCCAAGCATGGTGAAGTACAACCGGCGACGGTGCGACGACGTATCTTTGGAGCCGATCCAGGCCAGCAACTGTTCCCGGTTCATGTCGGGACCCAGGGCAACAAGATCCTTGTAGGGCGCCTTGACGAACTCATCGTACGCGTCGCGGGCCAGCATTTCGTCGCCGTTTTCCAGATAGTCCTGGAAGAACTTCAGCCGCTTCCCCCCGGCGGCCGGCAGCTTGGGCAGTTCGTCCAGGTAGGCGAGCGCTGTGTCGGATAATCGCCAGGGCGAGCCCCAGGCAATCTTTGATTCGTCGTCGTCGATACCCAGCAGCAGGAAAGACGGCGGCCTTTTTTTGGTCGGTTGGTCGGAGCCGAAATAGAACGCTTCGATTTCGTCGCCGACTTTCAACGCATCACCGCGCAGGACTTTCGTCACCTGGAACAGGGACTTCGCTTCGTCGTCGGGAGTCGCCGGCGTAATGTTGGCCGGCTGTTTCACCAGCACGCCGATCACGGCGATATCGTTCTTTTGAAGATCTTCGCTGATCGTAGTAGCGTACTGCGGGTAACAAAGCGCACAGGCCCAGGACGGTGTCGACAGCATGAGCTGCCCCAGCAGGGAAAGCAGAACGGCGTATCGCATGGGTCTTCCTGGGGTTCGCGGGGCGAAAGCGCCGACTACGATGCCTTCTCGACAACCGGCGGGCCGAAGGGGGAGATCTGCTCGACGCGCTGGAACGCTTTGGGGTCGATCTTGCGCAGGGCGTCCAGCTCTTTGTCGGCGGCCGGCAGGGGGCAGGCCATCAGGAACTTGATGATCGGCTCGCGGATCCAGATCGTGTCGTCGTCGGCGTTTTTGAACAGCTCGACCAGTTTGGGCATCGACTCCCAGTCTTCCCAGCGGGCCAGATCGGGCACGACCAGATCGGCCAGGGCCGGGCGATTGAGCAGCAGGCGGAACGCTTCGACCAGTCGCGGGCGCGGCACCACGTCGAGTTCGTTCCCGACAAAGCGGATCGCCATCACGGCCGAATAAATGTCGACGTACTCGGCCGACTTGTCGGCCAGGAACTGCTTCTCCACCAGCGGCAGGCCGGCAGCCCCTTTGAGCTTCAGGTAACAGGCAATCAAGGCATCCAGGCCTGTGCGATCACTGCGATCGGCCGACTGCAGCATCTCTTCGAGAATGGCCACATCTTCGGGCTGGCCGCACACGCCCAGCAGCGTGAAGTACAACCGGCGACGGGTCGACGGCGTTTCGTCCGAGCTGATCCAGTGCAGCAGCTGCTTCCGGTTCATGTCCGGGCCCAGGTCGACAATGTCCTCGTAGGGAGCTTTGGCGAACTCGTCGTAAGCGTCGCGGGCCAGCATTTCATCGCCGTTTTCCAGGTAGTCCTGGAAGAACTTCAGACGTTTGGCGCCTTCGGCGGGCAGTTTGGGCAGTTCGGCCAGGTAGGCGATTGCTTCCTCGGAGAGACGCTGCGGCGAGCCCCAGACGATCTTCGATTCGTCGTCGATGCCCAGCAGCATGAACGACGGCGGCTTCTCGCCGGTCCGTTTGCCGGAGCCGTAGTAATAGACTTCGATCTCCTGGCCGACTTTCACCGCATCGCCGCGCAGGACAGTCGACACTTTAAACACGCACGGCGGGACTTCGTCCTCCAGCGTCAGCGGGGTATCGGCGGCGGCCTGTTTCACCAGCACGGCAATCACGGCGACATCGTTCTTTTGAATATCGTCGTTAATGGTGCCGGGCGGCGGTCCGCAAAAAGGACAGGCCCAGGCGAGCGTCGACAGCAACAGCTGTCCCACGAGGGAAAGGGAAACGGCGTATTTCATCGGTTTTCCTGCGTTTTGGCGAAAATCGCAATGCAAGGCGGGTATGGAACGAGGGGAAAATAACTTCGGTTTTTGTATGGTAAGCCGAACGCGCTAGCGTCGGGCGGTTCTACTCCTGTGAGCCGAAGTTATTCTTCCCCAGTTCCTATGGTTCCGTATCGGCAGAATCGTCCTGGACGAAAACTCTCCCTGCCGCGGCGGGGGTTCCAGAGGCGATCCTCTCTATTTTAAGGCCGATGCGGGCGTCAAGTCCAATCCAATCGACAAGAACGTCCCGAATGCGGCGTCTTTGCCGGCCGGAAGGCAAGAGAAAGGACATGCATGGATTGGCCCACACGGGCGAATCTTGGGTGGACAGGCGCCCAGCTGCGGGAGGTTTCGGAAGTTTGGTATCAAATCGCGAATTCTTCGCTTCGCAAGTCAGGAGTGATTGGACGTGTGGTATCAAAACGCGAATTCTTCGCTTTGCAGGGCGTTCCTCCCACCGCAGGGGCCGGCGCCTGTTCCTGCATCGTTTCTTGCTGACGCATCAAGGGAACCGGACCGCGGTTTGTGGGGAACTGCGAACGATAGACGATAACCGGGACCGTTGGCGGGGAAAAATACGAGAAGACGCCTTCATCGGAAGGGAGTTTGGAATCGCAGTACCGGATCGAGGCAGGCGGCAGAGAACTCGCGCCTGCTCTCTCGGGCGTCGGATCGCCCCCCAGGCGGAACTGGAAGTGCGCTAGTGCTGCGTCAATCTTCAATCTTCGAGTGAGCGATTTCGGCCGTGCTGCTGTGCTGCCAAAAAAACCGGGGGCTAGCGCCCGGCGGCTGATTTAGAGAAACCTGATTTTAGGGTTTGACGCACCACTAGAGTCTTACAGGGAACGTTAGGAGTCTGGCCTGGTCAAATCAAGCGAATTCTCCTGGCCTGCCTTGCCGCATTCTCCAAACAATTAATGGACGAAGCCATTCTCTCCCCGATGAAGTTCCTGCAGAATCGCAGGCTTGAGCAAATGGTCTTCTACGAGATCAACGGAAGTGAAGTAGTTGGTGCGAACATAAGCAAATTAAAATGGCGGAAGACCAAGGTCTCCGATGCGGTGGCGAGGCAAATGGATGTCGCCCTGTTGCAGTTAGATCAAAGGAGAAACCAGCGGCATCAGCGAATAACGCATCTCTTCGGAAAGATGCTTCTTTTGACCATCGAGGATGTGATTGTTTTCACTGCGGGAACGCACACCCGCCCCGCGAGCATCGTTGCAATCGCTCTCGTTCAAAATGCAAACGGCGAGGCTTTCTTCCTTGACGAAATCGATGGAATGGAGGCGTGTTGCGATCACCTTGGCATGGAAGATCAAGTTGAACGACGAGAATTCTCCCGTTTCGTGTCGCCTAAATCCAAGCAATAGCAGGCAAGCGGGGTCGCCCAAGCCTTGCCGAGTCGGCGAGGTTTGGCACGGATAGGGGGCCATTCATTGATTGTCCCGCGACGGCAAAGTTTGGGCGGGCCCAGTTTCCCTTTCAAAGCAACCGAAGAGGTAGCCCCAGATTCTCGGCGGTATCGGTTCTAATTTCCGTTCCGTCGTCTCCGTCCTCTACCCAAAACAGGGTTTGATTATCAAGTTCCACATAAAGCGATTTGTCGATATCGCAAACCAGAAGACTTTGGATCGAATGACCAGTACAGGAGTCTGCTCTATGCTCAACCAACGAAACAAAACCTTCAGCATCGTCAACTAATCGGAACGGGTCCACCCGAGTCTAATCGTAGCAGCACGCGATAGTACCAGCGATGCTCCAATCCGTCGTATCGTCGTCCAGGAACAACCTCGGGGGAGGACGAAACAAGCAGATCAAGAATTGTTCGTCCGACGACTTCTTTCTTGAGTAGATTCAATTCCGTCATAATTTGCGCCAAAAAGCAAACGTGTAAATTATTTCGGGAAACGACCCCGGCGCCGGGAGCTTACTCGCCCAGTCGCTGCAGGTGGACACGGGCTTGCTCCGGATCGCCCAAGACGAGGAGCATGAGGTCTTCCAGCGGTTGGGGTTCGAGCTGGGACAGGTGCATCAGCATTTCGGCCAGCGGTCGATCGGACGGCGACACGGCCAGCAGACGACGCCAGACTTCGGCGCCGGCCTGCAGCAAGGGCGTTTCGTATTCGATCTGGTCTGCTTCCTCGGTGACTTGCTGGTAGACCGATTCTTCCAGCTGGTTCAAGCCGTGCAGGCAGACTAGCTCGGCCGTCCCTTTGACCAGTTCGTGGGCGACCAGCGGCCAGTTCACTGCTTTGGCTATGACTTCCATCCGGCCGTCGCACCTCTGCACGCCGCCAAAGCCGCTGGCCGCCGCCTGGGTGAAGCGGCCGACCCAGGTGCGAGGGCGATGCAGGTCGCCAAAAGCGACGTCCGTGGTGAAGTGCGGGTGCAGTCGTTCCGGCGGGATGTCCCAGATTTCCGACACGGCCCTGCAGGCCAGTTCGCCCAGCTGTTCCTGGTGTTTCCGTTCCGCCCGGGCTGCTGTCCACATGAGCCCGTGCAGATGGACCGCGTGCAGCACGGGCCACGACTGGACCTTTTTCACGCGGGCCCGATCGAGGAGATACTTTTTCGAGGCAAGCGACATCGCGCCGCCATGCTGGGACAACAGCCGGTGCCGATAGAACGGATGGCTGCGGCGCCAGATGGTTCCCCAGAACCAGGTCGGCGGGCCATAGAACAGCGGGATCTCGCCAAACCAGTACGACAGATGCGCGCTGATCGCCAGCCGGTCGTACAAGTGCGTCAGGCCTGGGTGCAGCTGTTCCAGTTCCGCCTTGACCAGATGATGGGCCGTCAGGAACGTATGCGCGGCGGCCCCCTGGATTAACAGATTCAGGGTCAGCCGCTTTTGAATCTGCGACTGCAGTGCGTCGTCGCTGGCGCCGGCCGAAGGATTCGATGGCATCGGGCGGCGCTACGCTTTCGGCTGCGGTTCGGTTCTTTGCGGCGGCCAGGACGGCTCAAACGGCTGCGGCCGTTCCCTTGGCTTCGGGGGCGGCTGCCGCGGTTCCGGCGTGGGGGAAGGAGCAGGAACCGGCGGGGCAGGCGCTGGCAATGTGGACGGCGCCGGCGCAGGTGATAACCGCGGCGGCCCGGTGGCCGGGGCCGCGTGAGAGGTCGCCTGGGTGCGGCGGTCGCGCCAGATTCCTTTCATGTCGATCGACTCCCGGTTGTCGCGACGCGGGGGTTATTTGTCGGCGGCCTCGAAGAAGGGGAACAGCTTCTTCAGTTCGTCCCGCGTGGGGCGCGAGCCATACTCGCAGACCTCGAACGCTTCACAATACTTGACGGCCTTGCCTTGCTCTTCGCCGTAGAAGGAAATCAGCGTCTCACGAAAACGCTCGGCCAGTGCGCCTTGGCGCCGTTCCCAGGTGCGGCGCAGGATCTCTTTCCGGGCGACCGGATCGCCTGCCTGCTTGTCGACCAGCGTTTGTTCCGATCCCAGGGCGCCGCCTTCGTAGACTTGCGATTCCAGGGCGTCGACGGCGTGCACTTTCTGGTCGAAGACATCGTCGACGGAAACGGCGATATCGGCCTCGAATTTGTTGGGTTTGGTGAAGTTGTCGGGGAAGTACAGGAACACCGGGTTATGATCCAGCGGCTTCGAGTCGGGGGTGTAGAACGGCACCCGCACCATGAAGGCCGCATCGCGGACGAGCAGCCCAATGTTGCGGTGGTCAGGGTGGTAATCGTTGGGCCGATGGGTCAGCACAATATCGGCCTGCCAGTTACGGATCAGCCGGGCGATCGTTTTCCGGTTTTCCAGCGTGGGCATGATTTCGCCGTCGTGGATATCGAGCACCTCAGTCGTAACGCCCAGCCGTTTGGCGGCTTCCATGACTTCGGCCGTACGTCGTTCTGCCAGTGGTTTGCCGAACATTTTCCAGTGGCCGATATCGCCATTGGTGGCGGAAACGAGCTTGACCTTGTGTCCCAGCGCCGCAAATTTCGCCGCCGTGCCGCCAAACTGGAACTCCGCATCATCGGGATGGGCCCCAAAAGCAATGATCCGCAGCGGGCGGGGAGCCGCATCGTCTGCGGCCGCGGGGCGCCAGGCGGTCGCCGTGAGCGACAGCAAAAGCACCGAAAAAACCATCGTAAACACGCGTCGCATGGGGTAGCTCCAGGTGGGGATCTTGGTTAGGGGGACGGCCGCCGTGTTGTGGCGCCCTGGGGCGATTGTCGCACACAGCGCGTCCGCATCGGGGTGGGGGCGGCAGCTGCAGCAGTCGCTTATCAGGCTAACCTAAATCGCCACACGATCCAACTCAAGCATGGGGGCAAAAGGGGGCCGCTTGCGACCTGCGACCACTCCAGGTCCAGGGCGAAAGCATGCTATCCTTAAGAGATGCAGGAGCCAGCGGCCAAGCTGGTTCCGCCCTTACAGAGACCCGTCAAGGAATACGACAATGGACCATGAAAAAATCGTCGAAGTTTACACGACAGGCGACGCCAACCAGGCCGAGATCCTCAAAGGGGCCCTGGCGGCCGAAGGGATCGAGGCGATGATCGAAGGGGAAACCCAGGGCGGCTTCACCGGCCTGACCACCGTGCCCGTGAAAATTTATGTGCATGAATCCGACGCCGATCGTGCTCGGGCCTATCTGAAGAAGCACGACCACTAACGACCGGTTCCCGTTACGCGCCGGTCCCTTCTTCCAGCGGCCGCGCGAACGCTTTTTCGCCCAGGGCGGTGAAGAGCGGATCGTCGTCGGGGCCGCAGAAGCCCAGGTGCAAATGCCGGCGCCAGCCTTCGGCGTACTGGAACAGGGTCGACTGGCGGCCCAGTTCCGCGTCGAGGTCGCGCATCGCCTGCAGGTAGGAGTCGTGCCCCTGGCTTTCATCGAGCCAGCGTTTCTGGCTTTTGTGCTCGGCCAGCATGGCGACTTTCTGTTCGATCAGGTCGCTCACATCGACGTACAGGTCGGGAAACACGCGGCGCCTTAGCGGATCCCGATGCGAGTACGGCTGCGCGTGGTAGACGGTCGTTGGCGCCAGGATCGCCGGCAGTCGCGGGTCGGTGACAAAGTTGGGCATGTTCCGGCTGAACGCCGCCGTGACCGCCAGCCGACAGGCATTCATGTGGTCTTCCATGTAGTCGTCGGGCGAGTGCGTCAGCACGATCTGCGGCGCCGCCTGACGCACCACGGCCGCCACTTTGGCCAGCAGGTCGCGTTCATAAAAGATCGCCAGATCGCTGCAGATCGGCGGGTAGAACACCGCTTCCAGGTGGGCGGCCGCCGCCCTGGCTTCTTCCCGCCGCACGCGGGCCGTCTCTTCGGCGGAGTACTCGGTCGAGCCGGTATGGCCGTTCGCCAGGTTCATGTAATGGACCTGGTAGCCCGCTTCCCGTAACCGCATCAGCGTGCCGGCCATGAAGAATTCGATATCATCTGGATGGGCGGCGATCGCCAGAACCGACTTCATAAAGATTCCCCGTCAGGCAGAGGCGATGTCCCCGGCCGTGAGCGTCTTGGTGGAGGTGAAGGGCAAAACGGGCGAGCCGACCTGATCGAGGGAACGGCGGCGCCCTGCCGCCCGGCCAAATGCTATTCGTTCTGCGTGGACGGTTGCCAGGGGATGGCGCCGCCGCGCTGCAGTTGCCGGCGCAGGGCCGCCGACAGCTCGCGGAAGCGGGCCGGCTGGTCGCGGGCCAGATCCGTTTCTTCGGCCGGATCGTCGGCCAGGTTGTACAGCTGTTGCGGGGCAAAGGGGCTGTTCTGCAGCAGCTTCCAGTCGCCGCGGCGCACGGCGTTGATCACCAGCCCGTTGTAGCGCAGGTTTCCTTCCCGACGATGAAAGTACAGGTCGCGTTCCGGCAGCTCCGCCTTGTCGCCCTGCAGTTGCGGCAGGAACGACGCGCCGTCGATCGGCTCTTCCATCACGACGCCGGCCGCGGCACAGACCGTCGGGAAAATGTCCATCGTCAAGGCGAACGCATCGCAGCGGGAACCGGCTTGAATGTGATCCGGCCAGACGGCGATAAACGGCACTCGCAGGCCGCCTTCGTACATGCTCTGTTTGCCGTCCCGCCAGGGTCCGTTATTGGCGCCGACCTCGACCTGACCGCCGTTGTCCGAGGTGAAAATGACGAGCGTGTTCTGCTCCAGCCCCTGTTCCTTCAGGCAGGCCAGCACCTTGCCGATGCCGTCGTCCATATGTTCGATCAGCGCGACCAGTTTGGCCCGGCGGTCGGTTATTTCCGGCTCGCGGGCCTTCACTTTCGCCAGCCAGTCGGCAGGCGGCTGGATCGGCGTATGCGGGGCGTTGTACGCCAGGTACAGAAAGAACGGCTCGGGCTGCTGGGCCCGTTCCTTCAGGTAATCGCAGGCCCAGGTGGTGAACAGGTCGGTGGCGTGGCCTTCGGGATCGATCTCGGTCGTCCCTTCACGCATGTAGTTGATGTCGTGCCGGCGATGATGGTAGTAGTCGTCCATCATGTCGCCCAGGAAGCCGTGGAAATGATCAAAGCCGCGATCGGTCGGCCGGTTGGGAAAGTCCAAACCCAGATGCCATTTCCCCACCAGGGCCGTGTGGTAGCCGGCATCCTGCAGCCGGTCCGGCAAGGTGGGAACGAACGGACGGAAGAAGCCCCAGCTGTCCTCGGGCTGGGTGCGGATCACCCCCGGCACGCCGACCATTTCCGGGTACTGGCCCGTCATGAGCGACGCCCTCGTTGGCGAACAGACACAGCAGTTGGCGTAGAAATTATCAAACCGCATCCCGCGAGCCAGCAGCCCATCCAGGGCCGGCGACTCCAGGTCGGTCGCCCCATAACACGACAGATCGCCAAACCCCAGATCATCCGCCAGGATGACGATCACATTCGGCGGCTTGGCCGTATCGCCCTGCGCGTTGTCGGCCGCGGTCGCAGGACGGGCCGCACCGGCCAGCATGCCGCCGGCCAGGGCCAGCAGGAGCAGAGCCGCCTGGGGAGACAGCAGTCGAACCTGTAACACGGGACAACAGGGGCGCAGTGAGGCGAGCATCAGCAATTCCTTGGTGTCAATCCAGCAGCGAGCAACAGGCCCCAGTATCGGGCGCCAGCGCCAGCCGGTCAACGTTTCGGCAACCCAGCACGCAGCCGCAGTGGTCGTCCGCGAGGATGCCGTCGCGGCGCCGGCCAGGCGATCGTCGTTAAAGGGGGCAGCATCCCTGATCCTTGGAACAGAACGAACATCGGGGATACCGCGCTGAGCCCTGTCGGAGGGCCAGTGGCGACATGCTTGCAACGTCCCGCCAGCAGACGCCTAAACTTTCGCCGGCTCGGCGACGAAGCGGGAAAGCACGGCGCCAAGGGCGACCCAGCCGATGGCCCACAGCGCTTCGTTCTCTTGCGATTCCAGCGCGTACTTGAAGCTGGACTCGAAGATCAGCACGCAGCACATGCAGAACAGCAACGGCGCCCAGGGGTAAAACGGTATGCGAAACGGCCGCTCCAGGTCGGGCCGCTTGTGCCGCAAAATGAACAGCGAGATGACCACCATGAACACAAAGAACCAGAACACAGGCGTCGAGAAACGGACCAGCTCTGAAAAAGCGTGTTCATACCGGCCGAAACTCAGCACCATCAGCACGGCCACGATCGCCTGGACCGTGATGGAACGGATCGGCGCGTCGAAGCGGGCGTTCCATACGCCCAGCCAGGAGAAAACGGGAAGCTCGGCGCCCAGCGAATAGTACAGTCGGGCGCCCGTCATGATCATGCCGTTGAGAGCGCCCAGACTGGAGACGGCAATCAGCAGGCTCACCCCGGCTCCTGCCAGCGGGCCCAGTCGCGGCGCCAGCGCCTTCCCGGCGACTGCCTTGGCGCCGGCCAGTCCTTCGTAACCCAGCAGACGGATCAGGGCGAAGTTCGTCAGCAGGTAGATCAGCATGATGCCGACCAGGCCCAGCAGCAGGGCCCGCCACAGGTTCCTTTCGGGATGCCGCACCTCGGCCGCGACGTAAGAGATTTCATTCCAGCCGCCGTAAGTGAACAGCACCAGCACCATCGCCAGCTGCAGGGAATCCAGCGGCGGCCAGCTGGCTTTCTCCGGTTCGGCGTCGCCGGTTGCCGTGTCTGGCGTCGCCTCTTCCGTTGCTGCAGCGACCGGCGTCGTCTCTGCTGGTTGTGCGAGCGCCGGCTCGACCACGGCGGGCGCTGCTGCGGTCGTGATGGTGACAGGCGGTACAAACGCCGGCAGGATCAGGCCGGCTCCGATCACCAGCAGCAGGCCGACGATCTTGGCGACGGTGAACACGTTCTGCGTCCACTTTCCCGTTTTGACTCCCAGCACGTTCAGCCCGGCCAGCACCAGGATGGCCCCGCCGGCCAGACCGAGCGACCAGGTTTTGGTGGGCGTTTCGGCCAGCGCTTGCGGCGTCAGGTAGACCAGGGCTTCGTAGCTGTAGGTCGCAAACACGAACGCCATCATGCCGATGTTGGCGGGGCGGATCACCCAGTACTCGGCCCAGACGAAGAGGAAGCCGGTGCGATTCCCGTACGCCTGGGTCAGAAAGACGTAATCGCCGCCGTCGCGGGGAAACGACGTACTCAGCTCGGCGTAACACATGGCTCCCAGCAGGGCGATCAGCCCGCCGACCAACCACACGCCCAGCAGCACCTCGGGCGAGCCCGCCATGAAGGCGATGAACGGCGTGGTTTCAAAAATACCGACGCCGATCACAATGCCCATGATCACACAGACGGAATCAAACAGCGTGAGCTGTTTCTGCGGCGTGGTGGTTTTGTTTTTCGTCATTTCGGCAGCATATCGCGGCGCACCGCGGCCGACAATTCAATACGCTGCCTCCGCGAGAAAATTTACGACCTGTCGACTTCGGCTCCAAGACAGAAGTTGTCGTTGGCATGCGCCGCCCGACGACCCGGGCCGTCGCTGGCCTGCCGCGCCAGTGTTCGATACATTGAATTCCCCCGAAGTCATGCGGGGACGATGCCGAGGCAGTGCTCGTTCTGAAAGCCATGACTGAGAGCAGGGGGAGCGAGAGACTTTTAACGGACGGAAGTCGACGGTAAGTCGTCTTTTGCTCCGCAAAAGAACGCGTCCTTTCACGGAGTGAAAGGCGACTGTCCGGCGTCTGCACTTGCTCAGAACGACGAACCAGAATCCGGCAGATATTTCGTTCCAGGGCGCCCTGCTCCATTCCTTCACAACTGCGTGACCTGCCGGGGAAACCATCGAGAAGGCGAGGCTGTTTTATGTCCCAGGACCCGACGAACGTCCCCGCTGCTGCGCCCTCGGCTGATCCTTTGCCCAGTGCGCCGCCGCTGTCGGTGCGGCATCCGTTTCTGCTGATGACGTGTATGGCCGTCAGCCTGGCTTTTTATCGCTCGGAGATAATCGGCGACGAGTCCTTGCCGAGCGCGCCTCGCAGCTTGCTGGTGGTTCTCCTGGCGATGCTGTCAGCCGTCTCTTTGACGAGTCTGATTCTCTGGGCTGTCTGGCGACGTCGGGGTTTCTGCTTTCCCCGCCAGTCGGGCGAATTCTTTCTGTGCGCCATTTCCCTGATGTCCGTGGCGAACGTGGCAACGCAAATCCTGACGTTTTATTTCTGGGAAGGGAGAGAGGGGCATTTCACGGAATTATGCACTGCCGCCCAAATGACCGTGGTGAGTCCAGGGACGGAGATCCTGACGTACTATTCCAGGGCAGGGAGTGAAGGGCTGGTCACGGCGATGGCGGCGACAGCGCTGATCGATCTGGCGTTGTGTTGGATCGCGGCCGTCCTGATGCCTGCCCTGAGATGGCGGCTGTTTACCTTTGCCTTTGGGGTAAATTACGTAGCGGATCTCATCTGTTTTCTAAGACTAATGTACTTCGACCCAAACCTGAGCGGTGGCTCCTGGTCCATCATCAATGCAACCATGGCGTTCAGTCTGCCCGTCTTCCTCCTGGTGATGATCGTCAAAGATTTTCGTCAGCCCCAGCGTTTGCCCTGGACGCATTGGGCCGGAGCAGCCATGGCGTTCCTGTTATTCGGCCTGCTGCACACCGTGCTGTTGTTATAGAGATAATGTCGCTGCTCGGCGCGAGAATCGCGGACGGTAAAAGAGCGTCGATAATAGACTTCGCGTTCCCCACGAAAGCAGCCCTGCTTGCGGCGCAAAACCGACGTTCCCTCAAACCTCAGGACGCGCCAGACGGCCGTGCAGGTAGATGTCGCCGTCGAGCAGTTCGGTGACCGGATCGAGCAGCCGGATGGCGCCCGGCATTTGCTCCAGGCCGACTCCGCCCAGCGGCGAAGGGGCGGCCGCTCCGCCGATCAGTTGCGGGGCGACGAACACATGGGCTTCGTCGATCTGCCCCAGGTCGAACAGCGAGCCGAGCAGCGCGGCGCCGCCTTCGACCAGTACGTTCGTCATCCGGCGACGGCCCAGTTCGTCCAGCAGATTTTCCAGACGGGCCGACGGTTCGGCCGCGTCGCACTGCAGCACCTCCACCCCGGCCTGACGCAGCTGCGCGAGCTTCTCCGCCGGCGCTGCGGGGCCGACGGCCAGCAGCACGGGCGCTTCGTCCGCGGTCTGCACCAGCCGGCTGTCGAGCGGCATGGCGGCCAGCGAGTCGATCACGATCCGCGTCGCCGTCCGCGGTCCCGGCGGACGGGAGGTCAGCAGCGGGTCGTCGGCCGCCGCGGTCCCCCGGCCGACCAGCACCGCATCGACCCGGCCTCGCAACTGATGCACGACGGCGCGCGAAAGGGCGTTGCTGATCCAGCGGCTGCTGCCGGTGCGGGAAGCGATTTTGCCGTCGAGCGTCATGGCCCATTTGGCGATCATCCAGGGGCGGCCGGTGGTCTCGCGTTTGGCGAATGGGGCCAGCAACTGCCGGGCTTCATCGGCGGCCAGACCGACTTCCACTTCGATTCCGGCTTCGCGCAGCCGGCGAAAGCCCTCGCCGTCGACCGCCGGGAAAGGATCGCTAATGGCGGCCGCCACCCGACCGATGCCGGCGGCGATAATCGCGTCAGCGCACGGCGGCGTTTTGCCGTGATGGCTGCACGGTTCCAGCGTGACGTACAGCGTGGCGCCGGTCAGATCGACGCCGGCCGTGTGGCGCAGCGCCTCGACCTCCGCATGCGGCCCGCCGAACTTTTGATGCCAGCCTTCGGCCAGGACGTCCGTCCCCCGGGCGATCACGCAGCCGACTAGCGGGTTCGGCTCGACGCTGCCCTGGCCCCGCCCTGCCAGTTCCAGCGCGCGTCGCATGTGCAGCAGGTCAATTTCGTGCGGGTTCATCATGGGACGGATTCCAGGCGTCTTTAACCTTCGGCCTCGCCAGGCATCGACAGCAGCGGACGCAGGAAACGGCCGGTGTGGCTGTTTGCGTTGGCCGCGACTTCCTCAGGCGTGCCTTCGGCCAGCAGGCAGCCGCCGCCGGCGCCGCCGTCGGGGCCCAGGTCGAGGACCCAGTCGGCCGTTTTGATGACTTCCATATTATGCTCAATGACGATCATGGTGTTCCCTTTGTCGACCAGCCGCTGGAACACATCGAGCAGGCGGCGGATGTCTTCAAAGTGCAGGCCGGTCGTCGGTTCGTCGAGCAGGTAGAGCGTGGCCCCGGTGTCAACACGTGACAGTTCGGCCGCCAGTTTCACCCGCTGGGCTTCTCCGCCGGACAGGGTCGTCGAAGGCTGGCCCAGCGGCAGGTAGCCCAGGCCCACGTCCTGCAGGCTGGCCAGCGGCCGATGAATGTCGACGACGTTCTCAAAGAACTCCACCGCCTCGTCGACCCGCATCTCCAGGACTTCAGCAATCGACTTGCCGCGGTGCTTGACCTCAAGCGTCTGCCGGTTGAAGCGGGCGCCTTTGCAGCGCGGACAAGGGACGTACAGGTCGGGCAGAAAGTTCATCTCGATCTTCAGCAAGCCTTGGCCCTGGCACTCTTCGCAGCGGCCCGATTTGACATTGAAGCTGAAGCGGCTGGCGCGGAAACCGCGACGCTTGGATTCCTTGGCGGCGGCGAACAGCTTGCGAATCGGATCAAAGGCGCCCACGTAGGTCGCGGCGTTGCTGCGGGGGGAGCGTCCGATGGGGGACTGGTCGATGCGGACGACCTTGTCGATCTTGCTGGCCCCGCGGAGGCTGCGGAACGGACCGGGCCGCACGGCGGCGCCGCCCAGTTTGCGAATGAGGGCCGGCGCGAGCGTGTCGTTGACGAGCGAGCTTTTTCCCGATCCGCTGACGCCCGTCACGCAGACCATCGCCCCCAGCGGGAACCGGGCGGTCACGTCCTGCAGGTTGTTGGTCTGGGCGCCTTCGATCACGATCGAGTTGGCCTTGGCCGTGCGGCGCCGCTGGTCGGGCACGGCGATCTGCATGGCTCCGGAAAGATAGCGTCCCGTCAGCGATTGCGGGTCCAGGATGACTTCGGCGACCGTTCCCTGGGAGACGACCTGTCCGCCGGCCGTGCCGGCTCCGGGACCGAAATCAATCAGCCGGTCCGACGCCCTCATCATCGCTTCATCGTGTTCCACGACCAGCACGGAGTTGCCGCGCCGCTGCAGATCCCGCAGCGCCGCGATCAGCCGCTCGTTGTCGCGCGGGTGGAGGCCGATGGAAGGCTCGTCGAGCACATAACAGACGCCGACCAGTCCCGCGCCGATGCAGGTGCCCAGCCGGACGCGCTGGAGCTCGCCGCCGCTGAGCGTATCGGCGGAGCGGTCGAGGGTCAGGTAATCGACGCCCGCCTTCTGCAGGAACGATAGCCGCTGGCGGATCTCGGCGACGAGCGGTTCGCCGACGGGAGCTGCCGACGGATCGAACTCCAGGCTGGCGAAATAGTCGTCAGCCGCCGCCAGCGACAGCCCGCAGATCTCCTGGATGTTCTTCTCCGCCAGCCGCACATGCAAAGCTTCCGGCCGCAATCGTCCTCCGCCGCAGGCCGGGCAGAGCGTTTCACCGCGGAACAGTTCCAGCTGCCCCAGACGGACGTCGTCGGTGGTGGTCGACCATTCCTTCTCCAGCAACTGCTGGAGCCCGACAAACTTCTGTTCGCCCTGCCAGAGCGACTGCTGGGCGGCGGGGGAGAGCTTGTCGTATGTGGCGGCGGCGGTCGCGTTCTGCAGTTTGAAAAACGGCTTCAGCTCGGCCAGTCGTTTCTTCAGGTTGACCTTCGTCAGGCCGCGCCAGGGGGCGATCCCCCCTTTTTTCAACGTCAGGCTGCCGTCGGGGAATACGAGTTCCGGGTCGAACTGTACCTTGACTCCCAGTCCATCGCAGACGGTGCAGGCGCCGTAGGGGCTGTTGAAGCTGAAGGTTCGCGGCTCCAGTTCGGTATAGCTGATCCCGCAGCGGGCGCACGCGTAAAGCGTGCTGTAGACGCGATCGCGCCACAGGCCGCGGGGGTGTTCCTCGTCGGCGGCCGACGTATCGAGCCAGCTGGCCAGCATGACGCCTTCGCCATGCTTCAGGGCCAGATCGACCGACTCGGCAATGCGGGAATCCGAGCCGCTGCGAATGACGACCCGATCAACGACCGCTTCAATATCGTGCGCATGCCGCGGATCGAGCTCGGGGGCGTGATCGATATCGAAGACTTCCCGGTCGATGCGCACCCGGACAAAACCGTTGCGGCGGACCTGGGCCAGGGTTTCTTCATGCTTCCCTTTCCGGCCGCGGGCGAGCGGGGCCAGCAGGATGACCTTCACTCCTTCGGGAAAGCCGAGCAACGACTCCTGGATCTGTTCCGACGATTGCTGCAGGATTGGCTCGCCGCACTGATAGCAATGCGGCAGTCCCAGTCGGGCCAGCAACAGCCGCAGGTAATCGTAGATCTCCGTGACGGTGCCGACCGTGCTGCGGGGATTGGCGTTGGCGGGACGCTGGTCGATGCAGACGGTGGGCTGCAGGCCTTCGATCAGGTCGACATCGGGCCGCTCGAGCTGATCGAGGAATTGTCGCGAATAGACCGAGAGGGTTTCAAAATACTGGCGGCGTCCTTCGGCAAAGACGGTATCAAAAGCCAGGCTGCTTTTGCCCGAACCGCTGGGGCCGGTGATCACCACAAACTGGTCGCGGGGAATGTCCAGGTCGACATTTTTCAGATTGTGGGTGCGTGCGCCGCGGATGCGGATCGTTTCCTCCGGCGGGAGGGCGTAGGCGGAATCGGCTGTCGGCAGCGGGTCCAGCGCATCGTTATGCATGCGACGTTTGCTTTAATCTATTCGCTTGGGAAACTCGCGAACCCGTAGTCAATTCGCGAGAAAACGGACATCTGCGTCGGGTTTGCCCTGATGGACGCGGCCGCCGGCGCCGACCGATTGCCATCGCGGGGATGGACGTCCTCTGGAGCTCTCACCCATCCAGTCAGGTTAACATAGGAACAGGGATCTGCACCAGCCAGGAGTGAAAAGGGGGCCTTGCAGTCCCCGCGGGGATTTTACCGTTCGCCAAAAGGGGGTAGGAAGCGGGCGGCAGGGGCGAGAAACTCAAGGGCGAGGGGGTGGGTCGCCGCTTGACCGTTTCGGGCGAGGCCATTACGATGCCGCTGTTGGCCCTGTGGCCGACTTTTGTCACGGCGTACTTTGTGATAGAATTCACAAACTCCCCCAGTGCTCCCGGAATTTCGTGGGAAAGTCATGACGACGCTGATCTTGCCGATTTGCCTTTTCGCTGTCTGTGCCGCGTTATTAGCGGGCGGCATGCTAGCGGCGGGCACCCTTTTGGGTCCACGTCGCCAGGGCGCGGTCAAACAGATGCCGTATGAAAGCGGCATGGATCCGATCCACGACACGCGACGCAAGTTTGATGTGCGCTTTCACCTGGTCGCCATCGCCTTTTTGATGTTCGACGTGGAAGTGCTCTTTCTCTATCCCTGGGCCACAGCCGCCGGGAATCAGGAGCACGGCATTACCGCCGTGGTTGCTGAGGCGCAGGCTGCAGGCTTCACTGATTTCACACGATTGCTCGTGTTTGCCGACGTGATGGTGTTCATGTTGCTGCTCACGGCGGGCTTCGTTTATGCATGGCGCAGAGGAGTCTTTCGATGGAGATAGAACTTCCCGAAAACGTGGTGGTCAGCAAGCTCGACGAGCTGGGTAACTGGTGTCGTAAGAATAGCTTGTGGCCGATGCCGTTCGCCACCGCCTGCTGCGGGATCGAGCTGATGGCGACCGGCGCCAGTCGGCACGACATTGCCCGCTTTGGCGCTGAAGTGTTCCGTTTTAGCCCCCGCCAGTGCGATCTGATGATTGTCGCCGGCCGCGTGGCGATGAAAATGCTGCCCGTACTGCAGCGTATCTGGCAGCAGATGCACGAGCCCAAGTGGTGTATTTCCATGGGCGCTTGCGCCTCGACGGGCGGCGTGTTTGACACCTACTGCGTGGTGCAGGGGATCGACCGTTTTATTCCGGTGGATATGTACGTGCCCGGTTGCCCGCCGCGTCCCGAGCAGTTGCTCCAGGCGATTATCGACCTGCAGGACAAGATCCAGGGCGAGGGAACGATCAACGGACGCGAGTTCAATACGCAGCAACGCCAGCGGGCGAAACGCGCCCTGGTGGAGTTGCCGATTATCGGCCAGTAACAAGTTTAGTAGTAAGTGTTGCCGGTCGCCGCCCGTCATTGGCTGGTGCGGTGGGCCGGGAGTTTTTGATTGAGGTGTCGCTGGAAATCCTGTTTTCAGCAAACGGTTGGCGGATGGCCCGCTGAATGGCCCGCTGGGGTTGTTCATCCTGTTTGCTGTTCCTGAATTTTGGAAGCTTGACGATCGCCATGCCCTGTTCTCCGGAAATCCTCGACGCCCTGAAGCAGCACTGCGGTGAGATGCCCGTCAGTGAGTTTCGGGGGCAGACGCGCGTGATCGCCCCGCAGGCGAAGCTGTTTGAAGTGCTTGCTTTCCTGAAGCAGGAGCAGGGCTTTGACTTCCTGTGCGACATTACCTGCGTCGACTATCTCAACTATCGCGGCGCCACGGACCGCTTTGGCCTGGCCTATATGCTGGTGCGGCATGAGGAGTGGGAGCGGCTGATCGTGCGGTGCATGCTGAATGAGCCCGATTTGACCGTGCCTTCGGCGACGCCCTTGTTTGAAGGGGCGAACTGGCTGGAGCGCGAGGTCTGGGATATGTTCGGAATTCCCTTTGAAGGGCATCCCGACCTGCGTCGAATTTTGATGCCTGAAGAGTTTACGGCCCATCCGCTGCGCAAGGACTACCCCTTGCAAGGACGCGGCGAGCGGCATAATTTTCCGGTGCTTCGTCGCGGCCAGGCGTAAGCTGTCCGTACCCGTTTTTATCCTGCCATTGATGGATTGGATTGAAGATGCCGCTGACGCCTTCGTCGCTCGCCAGTCCTGAGGAAACGAGCGAACAGGATTATCTGTGGACGCTGAACTTCGGCCCGCAGCATCCGGCGACGCATACCACCCTGCGGATCGTGCTGAAGCTCGACGGCGAGCGCGTCGTCGACGCGGTTCCCGATATCGGCTACCTGCATTCCGGCTTTGAAAAGATCGGCGAGCATCTCGACTACAACCAGTATGTCACCGTTACCGATCGCATGAACTACATTTCGCCAATGGCCAACAATGTGGCCTGGCATCATGCGGTGGAAACGCTGTGCGGTATCGAACTGACTCCCCGCGGCAAATATATCCGCGTGATTATTTCGGAGTTGGCCCGGATTAGCGATCACCTGCTCAGCACCGGGGCGATGGGACTGGACACCGGGGCCTTTACCTTCTTTTTGTACGCGTTCTACCAGCGCGAAGTCATTTACGACATTTTTGAAACGCTGTGCGGCGCCCGCTTTACCAACAGTTATACGCGGGTTGGCGGGTCGATGTACGACATGACCCCGTTGGTGATTGAAAAGATTCGCACGTTCGTCAAAACGTTCCCGGCAACGGTCGACGACATGGAGCGACTGCTGAACCGCAACCGCATTTTTGTCGACCGCATGAAAGATGTCGGCCTGCTGACCAAGGCCGAAGCGCTCAGCTTCAGCGCCAGCGGGCCGGTCGCCCGGGCCAGCGGCGTGCCGTGCGACCTCCGCAAGGATGAGCCGTACCTGGCGTACGCCGACTTTGATTTCAACGTCTGCTGTGCGACCGCCGGCGACTGCTTTGCCCGCTACTATGTGCGGATGGCCGAGATTCGCGAGAGCCTGAAGATTGTGCAGCAGGCGATTGAGAACCTGCCGTCGGGGCCCGCCAATATCGGTGTCGATGAACGAACCGCCCTGCCGACCAAGCAGCAGGTGTACCAGACGATCGAAGGCACCATTACCCACTTTGAATTGACCATGGCCAATCGCGGCTTCACTGTCCCGCACGAGGAAGTGTACGCCGCGGTCGAAGCTCCTAACGGCGAGCTGGGTTTTTACCTGGCGGGCGACGGCTCCGATGTGGCTTACCGGGCCCGCTGCCGGCCGCCTTCGTATATCCATTTTGGAATTTTTCCCCATCTGATTCGCGGCCATACGCTCAGCGACGTGGTCGCCGTGCTGGGGAGCTTGAATATTATTGCCGCCGAGCTGGATCGGTAGCCGTCCCGCGACGGCTGGTCTGTTCCGCGGGGGACCGGGCCGCATACGGCGGAACCGTTCCGCGTACGCCATTTATTTCCTTTACGACCTTTCTTCTTTCGCGAAACTGCCATGTCGACCGGCGACCGCATCTTGACCGACGAAATGATCGCGGAGAT
Organism: Lignipirellula cremea; assembly: GCF_007751035.1. Lineage (NCBI taxonomy): Bacteria > Pseudomonadati > Planctomycetota > Planctomycetia > Pirellulales > Pirellulaceae > Lignipirellula > Lignipirellula cremea. The sequence goes on from NZ_CP036433.1 coordinate 2,625,521, forward strand.
CAAGGAGTTTTTCCCCCGGTACCCGTCGCGCCAGGCGGTGACCTTGCCGGCGTTGCATATCGTCAACGAGAAGTTGCGGCATGTGCCGCTGCAGGCCGTGGTGGAAATCGCCCAGCTGCTGGACCTGGCTCCGGCCGAGGTGCAGGACACGCTCTCGTTCTACGGCATGTTTCCCCAGGACAAGCCGCACGGAAGAACGCGGGCCTGGGTCTGCCGCTCGATCAGTTGCGCCCTCCGCGGCGGCGACGAATTGCTGGAACATATGTGCGACGAAGCCGGGATTGAACCTGGCCAGACCACGCCCGACGGCAGTCTGACCCTGGAGTTCGCCGAGTGCCTGGGCGCCTGTGAACACGCCCCGTGTATTCTGGCCAACGAAGAGCTGCACAAGTCGGTCACCAAAGAAGAAGCCACCAAGTTGCTGGGCACGTTCAAGTAGTCTCCGGCCTGGCCCGGTTTTGAATCGCCCTTCCCCACAGACTTACCTTCGCATTTTGCGAGTCGATCGCTATGGAACCTGTACTGCTCGCCAACATTCATCGCAGCGATAGCCACACGCTGTCGGGCTACGAGTCAACGGGCGGCTACAACGCGTATCGTAAAGTGCTGGCGGAAATGTCGCCTGACGACCTGAAAGATCTGGTCAAAGAAAGCGGCCTGCGCGGACGCGGCGGGGCCGGTTTTCCCACCGGTCTCAAGTGGACGTTCCTGCCCAAGAATCACCCGGGGCCGATCTACTTCTGTCTCAACGCCGACGAAAGCGAGCCGGGCACCTTCAATAACCGCATCCTGATGGAAGAAGACCCGCATCAGGTGCTCGAAGGTCTGGCCCTCAGTTGCTACGCGACCGGCGCGGAAACGGCCTACTTTTACATCCGCTACGAATACCCGCTCTGCTACAAGCGGCTCACGCAGGCGCTGGAAGAAATGTACGCCAAGGGGCTGCTGGGCAAGAATATCCTGGGCAGCGGCTTTAACCTGGATATCTACCTGCACCGCGGGGCGGCCGCCTACATTTGCGGCGAAGAAACAGGCCTGATCGAAAGCCTCGAAGGGAAGCGGGCCTGGCCCCGCATCAAGCCGCCGTTTCCCGCCATCGAAGGCGCCTTCCGCAAGCCGACGGTCGTCAATAACGTGGAAACGGCCGCCTGTGTGCCGCATATCGTCAACCGGGGCGTTGCCTGGTTCCGCTCCATGGGCGTGCAACCGGACCCGAACAACCCGCGTGATCCCGGCAGCTTTGGGCCGAAGCTCTACTGCCTCAGCGGTCATATCGAAAAGCCCGGCTGCTATGAAGCTCCGCTGGGCATTACGGTAAACGAGCTGATCCAGGAATATGGCGGCGGCATGCTGGACGGGCGACGTCCCAAAGCTGCCATCCCCGGCGGCATCAGCATGGGGTTGCTCACGGCCGACGAATTTGATTGCCCTCTCGATTTCAGCGGGCCGGGCCGTTATGGCTGCCTGGGTCTGGGAACCGCCGCGGTGGTGGTGATGGACGAGACCGTTTCGATGGTGGACTACCTGCACAACAGCGCCCGTTTTTTCGCCCATGAGAGCTGCGGCCAGTGCACCCCGTGCCGTGAAGGCACCTCTTGGTCGCTCAAAATGCTGGACCGGATCCAGGCGGGTCGCGGCCGGTTAATCGACCTCGACCTGCTGCTGGAGATTGGCGACACCATCGGCATTATTCCCGGCACCACCATTTGTGGTCTGGCGGACGGCGCCGCCTGGCCGCTGAAGAACGCGATTCGCAAGTTCCGCGGCGAATTTGAAGATTTTATCAAGCAGACCAACCCCGACGGCTACGCGGAAACCAGCCCGGTACCGGCCTTGCATGAAATCCACGGACACTAAACCCCCGCGGCGTTTGCCTGCCGGCGACCCTTTGGTTCCTCCCCATCCGTTTTCTTTAATCCCGAAGTTACCGTGTCTATTGTTATCGTAAACGGTCAAGAGATCGAAGTCGGCGACGACGAGCAACTCAACGGTATCGAAATCGCCGAACGGGCGGGGCTCGAAGTACCGCATTATTGCTGGCATCCGGGAATGTCGGTCGTCGCCAGTTGCCGGATGTGCCTGGTCGAAACGGGCCGCAAGAACCCGGAAACCGGCGAAATCCAGATGATGCCGAAGCTGTCGCCGGCCTGCCAGACGCCCGCCACCGACGGCTCGGTCTTCGTCACCAACAGCGAGAAGGTCAAACAGGCCCGCGCGATGGTCGAAGAGGATCTGCTGATCCGGCATCCGATCGACTGCCCCATCTGCGACAAGGCCGGCGAGTGCCGCCTGCAGGATTACCACTTTGAGCACGGCCAGGGCGAACGCCGGGCCGACCTCAAGCCGTTCACCAGTCGGCGCCGTCCGCTGGGCGAAACGGTCACCCTGTTTGTCGACCGCTGTGTCATGTGCACCCGGTGCGTTCGTTTCTGCCGGGAGATTTCCGGCACCAGCGAACTGATGGTCGCCAACCGCGGCGCCCATGAGGAGATTGATGTCTTCCCGGGCTTCCCGCTCAACAACAAAATGTCCGGCAACGTGGTCGACCTGTGCCCCGTCGGCGCGCTGGGCGACAAGGACTTTCTGTATTCGCAACGCGTCTGGTTCATGCAAACCCATGACCATGTCTGCGACGGCTGCAGCACCGGCTGTTCGATTCATGTCGACGAAAACCAGGACCACGTGTATCGCATCCGGCCGCGCGAGAACCCGGAGGTCAACGAGTGGTGGATGTGCGACGACGGCCGTTACGGCTGGAAGCATGTGCATTCGCCCGAACGGCTGACGGAACCGATGCGGCAGATCGCCGCCGAACCGGGCAAACTGCAGCCGGCCCGGCTGGAATGGTCGCAGGCGCCCGACGCGATTGATGGAGCCCTGCGGAAGGCCGGTCGCCTGGCCGCGGTGCTGTCGCCCCATTTGACCGTCGAAGAAGCGTACCTGCTGGCCAAATATGTCCGCAGCATCGACCCCCAGGCTGTGCTGGCCGTGGGGCCCGTGGTGCAGGTCGGCGAGCCGGAGAAGTACCCGAACGGGTTCACAATCCAGGCGGAGAAATGCCCCAACCGCCGCGGCGTAGAAACGATCGTCAACCGGCTGGGCGGAGAACTGCTGGGCTGGGACGACTTTGTCGCTCGGCTGGAAAAAGAGACGTTCGGCGGCGTCTGGGTGTCGGGCGGTTATCCGTCCGCCTGGATCGACGAAGCGACCGCGGCGAAGTTCGCCAACGTGAAGACGCTGATCGTTCAGGACATGTTCCGTTCGCCGCTGTGGGAAAAGGCTCATTTCCAGCTGCCGGGCGCCGCCTCGGTGGAGCGGGAAGGGTCGTATGTAAATCATCACCAGCGGCTGCAGTCGTTTGGCTGGGCCATTCGCCCGCCGGCCGGCGTGATGGTGGAGGGTCGCTTGTACTGGCGGTTGCTGCAGCGGCCTGGCATGTACAATGGCGCCCAGTTGATGGGGGAAATCGCCCGCGAAATCGTCGATTTTGCGGCGGCCGCTCCCGGCGTTCCGCCCAACGGCGTCGACTTGCGGGTGAACCAGCTGGCTTGAGGTCAGCGGGGTGAGGTTTGATCGTCGCTGCCGGGACCGTGTGGTTCTGGCGGAGGCGGTTATCGGTATTGTTGAGAAGCTGCGTTAGCAGACACTGAGAATTGTTTCGTACTCCTTCGAGAGCCTGCCATGTCGGCGACCTTGATAGCCGCCCTGATAAAGATCGCCATTCTCATCGGGGGACTGATGACGGCCGCGGCTTACCTGGTGCTGCTGGAACGGCGAATCGCCGCCTGGATCCAGGATCGTCGGGGTCCCAACCGCGTTGGCATTCCGCTGACCAAGGTCCGCGTGTGGGGTTTTGGCCAGCCGCTGGCCGACGGCGTGAAGTTCATCCTGAAAGAAGAATACACCCCGGCGCACGTTGACAAGCGGTTGTACGTGCTGGCCCCGGTGATGATTCTGGCGGCCGCCTTGGCGGTGTTTGCGGTGATTCCCTTTGGCGGCGTGATTGCTCCGCTGTGGGAAGGGATGGACCCGATCCCGCTGGTCGTTGCTCCGACAATGAATGTGGGCGTGCTCTATGTGTTCGCCCTGTCGAGCCTCGCGGTTTACGGCGTGATCCTGGGCGGCTGGGCCAGCAATAACAAGTACAGTTTTCTGGGCGGCCTGCGCAGCAGCGCCCAGCTGATCGCTTATGAATTGCCGCTGGGACTGGGTCTGTTGGGGGTCGTGCTGGCCTGCGGTTCGCTCGACCTGGATACGATCATTTTGCGGCAGGCCGAAACGGGCGTGTGGCTGGCGTTTGCCCAGCCGCTGGGCCTGATTGTGTTTACCATCGCGGCGTTTGCCGAAGCGGCCCGTTTGCCGTTCGACTTGCCGGAGTGCGAGCAGGAACTGATCGGCGGTTACCACACCGAGTATTCGGGGATCAAGCTGCTGCTGTTCCTGGTGGCCGAGTTCCTGCACATGATTACGGCCGCCTTTTTGATTGTGATTCTGTTTTTTGGAGGGTGGCATCTGTGGGGGATGCCGGCGGAACAGGAAGTCAGCTGGTACGTAGCGCTGGCCCGGGCCGTGATTCTCAGCACCAAGGTGCTGGCGGTGATCGTGTTCTTTATGGTCGTCCGCTGGAGCTGGCCCCGCTTCCGCTTTGACCAGTTGATGGCCTTGGCCTGGAAGGTGATGTTGCCGCTGGGACTGGTCAATCTGGCTGCGGTCGCCATCTTTCAGGAGCTGCAGTTGCACTTTAATCCCGACGGCGGATTGCCGCTGAAACTCGCGTTTATTTTGGCAAGCTGGGGCGTGTGCGCGGCTGCCTGGACGGCGGTCGCCATTGCGGGCCCGCTGGTGACCGATAACCGCGCCCGCCGCGATATTGAACCGCTGGAAACGTAAGCCCTGCGTCATTGGCGCCGGGGAGTCGCTTAGGTCAAGTCGCTGACTTGCAGAATCGTTATGAAACCAGACGACAAAAACATTCAATGGGTCGAAGAACCGAAGCTCGGGCTGGCGGGGCGCATGTACCTGCCGCTGTTCGTGCAAGGTTTGACGACGACCGTCAAGCATCTGGTGGCGCCGAAGGTTACGGTCAGCTATCCCGACCAGGAACCGGAGATCGGCAACCCGTTGATCTACCGCGGCGTGCATCGCCTGAATAAAGACGAAGACGGCCGCGTCAAATGTGTCGCCTGTTTTCTCTGTGCGACCGCCTGTCCGGCGCATTGCATCGACATTATCGGCGTCGAGAGCCCCTGGCCGGATCGCGAGAAGTATCCGGAGAGCTTCGTCATTGACGAACTGCGGTGCATCTATTGCGGCATGTGCGAAGAAGCCTGCCCGGTTGATGCGATCGAACTGACGAGCCTTTACAACCTGACCGGCCGCAGCCGCGAAGAGATGATCTTCGACAAAGAAAAACTGCTGAGCGTTTACGACATGACCAAGGACCAGGAAGCGATGAAATCGCGCAGCCTGGGCGGAACGGTGGGTGGCTAGTGATGAACCTGCTGTTGTTCGCCCCCATGATCCTGGCGCAAACGGACGCCGCTCCCATCGCGGCTGAGTCGGCGGCCCCGTCGCCGGCGACGATGAGCCTGCTGGTGGAAGCGCTGGCGTCGCCCTTGCTCTGGTCGATGGTGCTGGGAGCGGTCGGCCTGTGGCTGCTGCTGCCGGGCCAGGCCGCCCGGAGCCGTGGGGCTGCTTACTTTTTGGCGCTGATCCAGGTCGCCACCCTGCTGGCGGTGATCTGGCCTGCTTTTGAAAAGGCTTTTTCCGCTTTCACTCCCGGACTGGGAATTCTGCTGGGCTGCTCGGCCTTGTCGCTGGTATTGCTGGGCGCCTGGCTGGCGACCGACCGCGGCGGACTGGGGGCCTTTTGGTTTCTGGCCGTGCTGGCGACGGCGATTACCGCTTCGGTGCTGAATACGGCGTTGTGGACTCCGTTGCTGGTGCTGGTGCTGATCTCGGCTGCGATGCTGGTGCTGTTGTCCCCGCTGGCGACGAAGTCGCCGCGGTGCGGCGGGGCGATGCTGTCCATCGGGGCGGTTGTGCTGCTGGGCTGCATGGTGGCACCCACGACCGAAGTCGATCAGGCCGGCTGGCTCTTTTTCTGGCTACTGGCGGGACTGACGGTGTTTTCCGCGGTCGCCGCAGTCAGCATGCAGAGCCCTGTCTATAGTGCGATCTGGTTTGGCGTGTCGCTGCTGGCGACGGCCGGTCTGTTCCTGATCCAGGGCGCTCAGTTTTTGAGCGTGGCGACCGTGGCGGTTTACGCCGGCGCCATTCTGGTGACGTTCCTGTTTGTGCTGATGCTGGCCCAGCCAGAGGGCCATTCCTATTACGACCGGACCAGCTGGGGCGCCTTTCCGACGATCGCTGCGGTGATGGCGGCGGCGTTGATCGTCGGCGGTTTAACGTATCGGTATACCAAACTGGATTCGGGGCCGATCGGTCCTTCCCCCCGGCCGGCGGCCGCCACGTTTGAGGACGGCATCGGCCATCCTGAACACATGGCGAAGCTGGGCGGCTATATGTTCAGCCGACACATGCTCTCGGTGGAAGCGGCCGGTTCCCTGCTGCTGGCGGCGCTCGTCGGGGCAGTGGCCATTTTGATCAAAGGCCGCGAAGAACAAGAGGCCGCCGCATCGCGGCGTTCCGATCGTGCGGAAGGAGGGGCCGCATGACGGCTGATATCGCATTACTGCAGAATTACCTGGTGGTGGGCGCCATTTTGTTCGCCGTCGGCATGGTCGGCTTCCTGGTGCGGCGCAACATGATCATCATGTTCCTCTGCGCCGAAATGATGCTCCAGGGCGTCTCCCTGAGCCTGGTCGCCTGGAGTCGTTACCATAACGACTGGGGCGGACAGATGCTGGTGATTTTCATCATCGCCGTGGCCGCCTGCGAGGCAGGCATCGGGCTGGCGTTGATTTTGATGCTGTTCCACAAAAGCGGGCGGCTGGATATTGCGTTCTGGGACGATCTTCGTGAAGCCGGTCAGCCTGGCTTTGTGGATCGCAAAATGCCAGAAGAACGCGCCGAAGACCAGGTCTGGCCTACGCTGACCCCAGCCGGCATTCGGCCCGAACTGGATCAGGATGAACTGTCGCACCGCAGCCGGGTTTAACGATGGCGGATACTTTGAGCACCCTTCTGATTCTTGTTCCCGCCCTGCCCCTGGCAGCAGCGATTCTGACGGCCCTGCTGGGTCCGCGCGTGCTGCGCGGTCAAAGCCATTGGCCCATCATTGTCGCCCTGGGCGGCGCCTTCGTCTGCAGCCTTTGCCTGGCCTGGCAGGTTTCCGAAGGCTACCAGGATGCGCCGGATAGCGCGCAGTCGTTCAGCCGCGTTTATACGCTCTGGACCTGGGCCGCCGTCGACCAGGATGCGTCCAACACCATCACGGGCGGTATGCCTTTGAAGATCGACGTGGCGATGCGGATCGACTCGTTGACGGCCATTATGCTGTCAATGGTGACGTTTGTGTCGACCCTGGTGGCGGTTTACGCCTCGGGCTACATGCACGGCGATCGCGGTTACTGGCGATTCTTTACGTACATTGGGATCTTCGTCTTTTCGATGACGATGCTGGTCTCGGTCAGCAACTTCCTGCTGCTGTTCGTCTTCTGGGAAGCGGTCGGCGTGAGCAGCTATCTGCTGATTGGCTTCTGGTATGAAAAGCCGGAAGCGGCCGCGGCCGGCAAGAAGGCGTTCCTGGTCAATCGCATCGGCGACTTTGGTTTTTCGATCGCCCTGTTTCTGATCTTTTTCCACTACGGCACGCTGAACTATCACGATACGGTGGACGCCCGCCCGGCCTTTGGCGTGGAAGCGGCCGACATCTCGCAAGAGTCGGGCGATGATAAAACGGCCGAACCCGCGACGCAGGTTGCGGCGGCCCCGGGCCTGTCGACTCCCCAGCAAGGGGTGCTGTCGCCCAGTCGCATCAGGGAGATCAAGTTCCACAGCGGCGGCATCGGCATGGCGATCTGCCTGCTGCTGCTGGTCGGCGCCTGTGGCAAGAGCGCCCAGTTCCCGCTGCATGTCTGGCTGCCGGACGCGATGGAAGGTCCCACGCCGGTTTCGGCGCTGATTCATGCGGCGACGATGGTCACGGCCGGCGTCTATATGGTGACGCGTTGCATCCCGCTGTTTACCGCATCGCCCGATGCGTTGCTGGTGGTGGCGATGGTGGGCGGCTTTACGGCCTTGCTGGCGGGCCTGATTGCCCTGACACAGTTCGACCTGAAACGGGTGCTGGCTTACTCCACTATCAGCCAGCTCGGTTATATGTTCCTGTCGCTCGGTGTGGGCACCATGGCGGGCGTGACGGCCGGCATGTTCCACCTGTTCACGCACGCGTTCTTTAAAGCGTTGCTGTTTCTGGCCGCCGGCTCGGTCATGCATGCGATGGGGAATGTGATTGATATGCGGCGGTTCGGCGGTCTGCGAAAGATCATGCCGATTACCCACTGGACCTTTGCCTGTGGGGCCCTGGCGCTGGCCGGCATCGTGCCGTTCGCCGGTTTCTGGAGCAAGGACAGTATCCTGGGCGCCCTGCACGACAAGAACCTTTCGCTGGAAGCGGCCCTGGTCGATCGCCAGGCCGAACATCCGCCAGAACACGACGACGCGGAGCATCACGACCACGACGCACACGCCGCAGGGGCAACGCCTGTCGATCACGCCCCGCGCGCTGCTGGCCTGACGGTTGCCGCGGTGGCTCATGCAGCCGATGCCCATGGGGGCGGTCACGGCGGGCATGCGGCTCCGCCCGATCCGTTGCTGAAACATTTGACGGACGATCAGCTGCGGCGCCAGGCGACCGTTTATTACTGGCTGGGCTGGGTGGCTTCGTTCACGGCTTTGCTTACGGCGTTCTATACGTTCCGTGCGTTCTTTATGACTTTCTACGGCGACGAAATGGTTCCCGCCGAAGCGCATGGCCATGCCCATGAATCGCCGCCGGCGATGTGGGTGCCGCTGGCGGTGCTGGCGGCCTGTGCAACGTTTGTCGGGCTGGCGTTTTTCGCGACCGACGTTTTCAGCAACTTCCTGCGGCAAACGCCGTCGCTGGCGTTGGGGCTGATTACCGAATCGCCCGCCATGACCTGGGCCGGGATGCACATGAGCGTCGCCGTGATCAGCACCGTGGTCGCCCTCATTGGCGTTGGAGCCGCGGCTTACTTTTATCTGGGCAGTCCCCGCGAGATTAACGTCGTTCGCGACATGGCCGATCTGGCCTGGGTGCGGCGCCTGTCGGAAACGCGGTTCCGCTCGCCCTGGGCCGGCATTGCACGCCCTTTGGTGATCGGCATTAACGTTGTCGTGTTTGTCGCCTTGGTGCTGCTGTACGCCCTGGAATACAAGTCATTCCAGCCGGGAACAAGCAGTTGGCTGTACCATGCGGCCTATCTCGACGCGGCGCCGGTGCTCACCGCCTCCCCGTGGGCGACGGAGCACTACTCGGCCGGCGTGCTGAACTGGCTCAATGCCTTTGAGCTGGCGGGTCGGAATATGATTTTCATCTGGCTGGCGGTGCTGGTGCTGTGGTCGCTGGGAGCGATGCTGGTTTACCTGTCGCCGATCGCCATTTATGTGTCGCCTTACAAACTGTCGGTCGGCAAGTTTTTCTTCGATCAGTTGTATTACTTTACGCTGGTCTGGCCGTTGAAAGTGCTGGCCCAGTTGCTGTACCTGATTGACGACTGGGTGATTGACGGCCTGGTGAATTCGATCGCCAAGATTCCGCCGGCGGTGGGCTCCTTGCTGCGAGGCATGCAGATGGGGCTTGTGCAGTTTTACGCCGTGGCGATGATTTTAGGCGTGCTGGTGATTGTGTTCACCCGCATCCTGCTGGCCGGATAACGGCGGCGGCCAGAGAGACGACAGAGTAAACACAAAGACGACAGCATTTGCGTGGAAACGTTAGAAATCGTTCGTTATCGCAAGCCTTATAGCCACTTCCTTTCATAACCGAACGCAATGGCAGATTCCGCCCTGTTGCTTGTTACGATCTTCACCCCGCTGGTTGGCGCCTGCCTGGTTTCGATCGTGTCCCCGTATGGTGCGCGCTGTGTGCGCTGGGTCGCCCTGGTCACGACGCTGCTGGTGCTGCTACTGGCCAGTCTGACGGTCGCCCGGTTCCCGGCCGATGGGGCGGAAGCTTCGTCGTTTACGACCGACATCGTCTGGCTGCAGGCGAACCAGATCGCCGTGCATTTCAACGTCGGCCTGGATGGGCTCGGCTTGTGGATGTTCGGCCTGTCCTCGCTGCTGATGCTGACGGCGGTGCTGGTCAGCTGGGAGGCGATCAAGGATCGACCGGCCCTGTTCTATGGCATGCTGTTGCTGCTGGAGTGCGGCTGCCTGGGGGTATTCACGGCCCGCGACATTATGCTGTTTTACGTGTTCTTTGAGTTCACACTGATCCCGCTGTTCTTTCTGATCGGCATCTGGGGGAGCGAGAGTCGGCTGTACGCCTCGACCAAGTTCTTCCTGTTCACGCTGGCCGGCAGCGTGCTGACCTTCCTCGGCTTGCTGGCGATTGTCGTGCTGACGGCCCAGAGCAGCGGCGAGGTCACCTTTTCGATCCCCCGTCTGACAGAACTGCTGGCGGCCCATCCGCTGTCGCCCAGCCATCAGTTATGGATCTTCCTGGCGCTGTTCGCCGGGTTTGCCATTAAAGTGCCGCTGTTCCCCGTGCATACCTGGTTGCCGCTGGCGCATGTCCAGGCGCCGACCGCAGGTAGCGTGTTCCTGGCCGGCGTGCTGCTGAAAATTGGCACCTATGGGTTTGTCCGATTTAACCTGCCGCTGCTGCCCGATGCTTCGGCCGTGTGCATGCCGTGGCTGCTGTGGCTGGCGGCGATCGGTATCGTGTACGGCTCGCTGGTGGCCCTGGCGCAGACCGATATGAAAAAGCTGATTGCCTATTCCAGCGTGGCCCACCTGGGCTTCTGCATGATCGGGCTGTTCTCGATGAATCGGCTGGGGATGCACGGCGGCGTGCTGCAGATGATTAACCACGGCATTTCGACCGGCGGCCTGTTCGCCGTGATCGGCATGACCTACGAACGGTACCACACGCGGGAGATCGCCTCGCTGGGCGGGCTCACCCGCAAACTGCCGATCCTGTCGTTCTTTATGGTGGTGTTTACGCTGTCGAGCATCAGCCTGCCGGGCACGAATGGTTTCTCCGGCGAGTTCCTGATTCTGCTGGGTATTTTCCAGCGGGCGTTTGACGGAGCGGCTCCGCCGGGCGACCTGGCCTGGCAGTTCCAGGCGATCGCTCTGCTGACACTGTCCGGCGTGGTGCTGGGCGCCTGGTACATGCTGACGCTGGTGCAGAAAGTATTCTTCGGCCCGCTGAAAGAACCGCACGCCGGTCCGGGCGAGCATCACCCGGTGCATGATTTGTCATTGCGTGAAATTGCCGCTTTGGCGCCCCTGGTGGTGTTTGTCGTGTGGATTGGCCTGTTCCCGCAGTTCTTTCTGGATCGCATGGCTCCGACATTAAACGACCTCCAGGCGGCCTCCGCCCAATCGCTCGAACAGAATTATGCCGAAGCGGCCACCGCTGCGGCAGAGGAGAACGCGACGCGTGTTCGTTGACCATAGTTTCTTCGCGATCATTTTTCCTGAGTTATCGCTGATCGTCCTGGCGACCTGGATTATCGTCGGCAGTTCCTTCCAGCGTGGGCGGGTCTGGTGGACGAGCTTCGCCGTCATGTCGTACGTGGTGGCCCTGATCGCGCTCGCGCAGCAGGACATGCACCTGTTCGCCATGTTCGGCGCCGGCGAGGGCCAGCTGAACGGCCCGCTGGCGGTCGACCTGCTGGGCCATGGGTTACGCTGGCTGGCGGTCATCATGGGTCTGCTGTTTGCGCTCAATTACGGACAGCCCGATCGTTCCCAGCTGACAGGCGAACGGCAGGGGCTGTTGATGCTGCTGGTGGTGGGCGTCATGCTGGTCGGCAGTGCGAATGAACTGGTGCTGCTGTTCCTGGGGCTGGAGTTGATTTCCGTCCCGACCTATGTGCTGCTGTTCCTCGGCCGCAACGACCGTTCTACGGCAGAAGCGACGATCAAATACTTTTTCCTCAGCATTTTCTCGTCGGCCATGCTGCTGTACGGTTTCAGCTTTCTATACGGCATCGGCGGCAGCACGAATCTGTCTGACATCCACGCGGCCCTGGGACGCGAATCGACCGGCATGGGGATCCTGGGGCTGGCTCCGGTCGCCGCGGTGCTGATTGTCGCCGGCCTGGGCTACAAAATTGCGGCCGTGCCCTTTCACTTTTACGCTCCCGACGTCTACCAGGGTTCGACCAACACCAACGCCGGGTTGCTGGCCGTGGCGCCGAAGATCGCCGGCATTGCCGCGCTGGCTCGGCTGGCCGTGTATGTGATGCCGGAGAGCTTCGCCTTTGGCTGGCCGCTGATCCTGGTGCTGTCAATGATCAGCATGACGATTGGCAACGTGTGCGCCCTGTGGCAGACGAACCTTCGCCGGATGATGGCGTATTCTTCGATCGCCCATGCGGGCTATATGCTGATCGGCCTGTCCGTGGCGCTGGCTGCGGCCGAAACGGGCGACCTCACGTCCGGCGGCGTGGCGGCCATGCTGGTGTATTTGACGATGTACGTGTTCGCCACGATCGGCGTGTTCTCGGCCCTGTCCTACCTGTCGGGACCCGATCACGAAATTAGTGAAGTCGACGAACTGGCGGGCGTCGGCCGTAGCCACAGCACGGCCGGCACGGTGATCGCGATGGGGATGTTCTCCCTGGCGGGTATTCCGCCGCTGGCCGGTTTCTGGGGGAAGTTCGCCGTGTTTGGCAGTGCGATCCGATTCGCCGCCATGCCGACCAGCGGGGCCGCCTCCTGGTGGTTTATCGTGCTGGCGATTGTCGGCGCCGTGAATGCAGCAATCGCAGCTGTGTACTATCTCAATGTGGTGTCGACGCTGTACTTCCGTACTTCGCAGACTTCGACGCCGGCCCGGGGCGGTTATGGCTCGCTGGCGGCCATGTCGATCTCGGCGATTGCCATCGGCTTCCTGGGTCTGGTCCCTGGCGGCGTCATGAAAACCGCCGGCCTGGCCGAACAGACCGCGCTGAGCGTTTCCGAACAGCAGTTGCCGATCGGCCCCGTACATACGGCCCAGGCTGACGCGGAGCAGCCAGTCGAGCCGCACAGCATCGCCGGCGAGTAGCGATCGGGACGGACGTCGCCGGTCTGCTTTCCCTCCGGCAAACGACGACCGGCTGTTGACTTCCACCCGTTGAAGGTTTCTCGTCCCAGGTCAAAGGCGTCAGTCCGCCGATGATCGGCAGGGGCGTCCGTCATACGAGGTTTCGAAGGCTGCAGCCTTGCACGGGGCGGTCAGACCGTTATCATCAACGGCCTGCATTTCCTACCTCGGAGCACGCGGATGAAACTCGGCCTGATCAACTCGGCCTGGGTCCAGGCGAACCAACCCACCGCCTATGGCCTGGAAAAAACGAAGGAAATCGGCTTCGACTGTGTCGATATTTTTGCCGATCCGCTCGATCTGGATGTGATCGAACGGCGTTTAATCAAGGACGAATGCGATCGCCTGGAGCTGCCGATTGTGTCGCTCGCCTGTGTGGCGGTAGGGCTCATCGACTTCAACCCGAGCGTGCAGCGGTTTCATATGGATCGGGTGCAGGAATACCTGGACCTGGCGTATGAGTACAACGCCCAGAACGTGCTGCTGGTGATTGGCGAGTATATCTGGAATCGTGAGGTGATCCCGCCGCAAGACCAGTGGCGAATCGGCGTCGAGAACTGCCGGCGTCTGGGCGATTACGCCGCGGGGCTGGGGGTGAAGCTCGCGTTGGAGCTGGAACCGTTCAAGCTTTCGCTGATCAACTCGGTCGATTCGATGGTCCGTTTTCTCGACGATGTCGACCACGACTACGTGAAGGCCAACATCGATATCTCGCATCTCGTTCTGTCCGACGTCGCCCCGCAAGAGCTGCAGAAGCTGGCCGGCAAGGCGATCCATGTGCACATTTCCGACTGCAACGGCAAGGTGCATGGCGACCTGCCGCCGGGCCGCGGCGTGGTGCCGTTCGCTCCGTATCTGGAAGAAATTCGCAAGCTGGAGATCGACGGCGCCATTTCCATCGAGCTGGAATACTCGCCCGAGCCGGATAAAATTGTGGAATGGGTCCGCGAAGCGTACCAGGCGACCGATCAACTCATGCAGGCCGCGGGACTTCGCGGCGAAAGTTCAAGCTCCCTATGACCACGCCCGATTACGAAGCGGAAAAACGCCAGGCCGCCGCCAGAAGCCTCGACTACATCAGGCCCGGCATGCGGCTGGGGCTGGGATCCGGCAGCACGGCCCGGTTTCTGGTCGATCTGCTGGCGAAGCGCGTCCAGGCGGGACTGCAGGTGCAATGCGTCGCCACTTCGGAAACCACGCACGGCTGGGCCGAACAGGCAGGGCTGCCGCTGACCACGCTCGATGAAACGCCCGAGCTCGATTTAACGATCGACGGAGCCGACGAAGCAGATCGCCAGCGCAACCTGATCAAAGGGGGCGGCGGCGCGCTGCTGCGGGAAAAAATCGTGGCGGGCGCCAGCCGGCAGATGATCGTGATTGCCGACTCCCGCAAGCTGGTTGACCAGTTGGGGGCCTTTCCGCTGCCGGTCGAGGTTGTGCCGTTCGCCTGTGAGCCGGTCGCCTGTCGACTGCGGGGGATGCAGGCCCGTCCCACGCTGCGTCTGCAGGATGGGAAGCCGTTCGTCACCGACGAAGGGAACCATATCTTTGATTGCGCGCTGGAACGGATCGACGACCCGGCCGGCCTGGCGGCCGCCTTAGCGCAGATTCCCGGGATTGTGGAGCACGGGCTGTTTGTCGGTTACGCCGATATTCTGCTGATTGGCCGCGGCGACCAGGTCGAGGTGGTGGAGTAATCGGGCCTGGAAGGCGCTCCGGCCGCGGTTTTGGGAGTTTTCCTTCCCTCAGGGCGGTCGCAAGGGCGTCGTTTCGTTGACACCCGCATTCGCCCGCGCTAAAATCCTCTCTTCTTAAAAACTGGTTGCACGTCCCTGCCACGGCCCTCGCGGAAGATCGCAGGCGTCGTCCGGCTGGCTCCCTCCTTTCTGTCGAGGGTTCCGTCGGGCGGATCGTGGTGTTGTTCAGCCAGCTTCCCTGTTGTGGTAATCGAGGTAGATATGTCTGAAAAAGGCGGCGGTCAACTTGACACGGTGATGCACGAAGAGCGGCTTTTCCCGCCGACCGAGGCGTTTGTCGCCAAGGCGCAGATCAACTCTCCGGCAGCCTACGAACGCCTGTATAACGAATCCAAGAGCGACCCTCAGGGTTTCTGGGAGAAACTAGCCCGCGAAGAACTGCACTGGTTTGAGCCGTTCCACACCACGCTGGAATGGAAAGAGCCGCATGCCCAGTGGTTTGTCGGCGGCAAAACCAACGCCAGCTATAACTGCCTCGACGCGCATCTGGATACGTATCGTCGGAACAAAGCGGCCATCATCTGGGAAGGGGAGCCCGGCGATCAGCAGGTGCTGACCTACCAGCAGTTGCATCGCGAGGTGTGCAAGTTCGCCAATGTGCTGAAAACGCTCGGCGTGGGCCAGGGCGATGTCGTTTCCATTTATATGCCGATGACGCCCGAACTGGCCATCGCCATGCTGGCTTGCGCCCGGATCGGGGCGGTCCATTCGGTCATTTTCGCCGGCTTCTCGGCCGAAGCGATCGCCGACCGGAACAACGACGCCAGCGCCAAACTGCAGATCACGGCCGACGCTGCCTGGCGCCGCGGGAAAGAACTGCCGCTGAAAGCGACGGTCGACGCCGCCCTGGCCAAGTCGCCTACGGTCCAAAAATGCGTGGTTCTGAAGCGGGTCGGTTGCGAAACACCGATGCAGGAAGGCCGCGACGTCTGGTGGCACGAGCTGATGGCGGAAGCCTCGGCCGATTGCCCGGCCACGCCGCTTGATAGCGAGAACCCGCTGTTCATCCTGTACACCAGCGGCTCAACCGGCAAGCCCAAAGGGATCAAACACACCACGGCCGGCTACAACCTGTTCGTCAAGAAAACGTTCGAATGGGTCTTCGATCACCGGGATACCGATATCTTCTGGTGCACGGCCGACTGCGGCTGGGTCACGGGGCACAGCTATGTGGTCTACGGGCCGTTGACCGCCGGGGCCACCGTGCTGATGTACGAAGGGGCGCCCAACTACCCGGCCGAAGACCGTTTCTGGGATATCATCGAGCGGCATCAGCCGACTATTCTGTACACGGCCCCCACCGCCATCCGCGCGTTTATCAAATGGGGGGACGAGCATGTCGACAAGCACGACCTTTCCAGCCTGCGATTGCTCGGCACGGTCGGCGAAGGGATCAACCCGGAAGCCTGGATGTGGTACCACGAGAAGATCGGGGCAAAACGCTGCCCGATCGTCGATACCTGGTGGCAGACGGAAACCGGCGGCATCATGATGTCGCCGCTGCCTGGCGCCATTCCCGCCAAGCCTGGCAGTTGCACCAAACCGCTGCCTGGCGTGTTCCCGGCAATCGTCGATGAAGAAGGCCAGCCGGTCGAAGCGAACCATGGCGGCTGGCTGACCATGACTCACCCCTGGCCCGGCATGCTCCGCGGGATCTGGGGCGACGAAGCCCGCTACGAAGAGCAGTACTGGTCCAAGGTGCCCGGCAGTTATCTGGCCGGCGACAACGCCCGCTGCGACAACGACGGCTATTACTGGATCATGGGCCGCATCGACGATGTGATCAATGTTTCCGGTCATCGCCTGAGCACGATCGAAGTCGAGAGCGCCCTGGTCAGCCATCCCAATGTGGCCGAAGCGGCCGCCGTGGGACGTCCCGACGAGATCAAAGGCCAGGCGATCGCCGTCTTTGTCACCGTCAAAGGGGCCGAACCGTCGGAAGAACTGCGGCAAGCGCTGAAGATGCACGTCCGCAAAGAGATCGGCGCGCTGGCCCAGCCCGACGACATTCGCTTTACCAGCTCTCTTCCCAAAACACGCAGCGGCAAAATCATGCGTCGCCTGCTGCGGGATATTGCTTCGGGACAGGAAGCGGCCGGTGATACCTCCACCCTGGAGGATCTCAGCGTTCTCGCCAAGCTGCGCGACGACGACGAATCTTAAACCGTTCTCAAAGGGAACGCCCCGATGCAGGGAAACCCCACGATGCGATTGCTGGCCGTGGCCGCCGTACTTTACGGCGGCGGGAGCCTGGGCGTTGCCGGTCTGCCCAGCCAGGGTAATGCGGCGGAACCCGTGGCGGAGAAAGCGTCGGCGGAGCCGGTGCAGTTTGGGGCGGCCGTTGTTTTTGGGCGGTTGCCGGACTCCGTGACGATCGGCTCCTGTGCGGCTGTGTCGGTGGATTCGCAGGGACGCATCTATCTGTTTCATCGCGGCCGCCAGCCGATTCGCTGCTATGACCAGCAGGGCGACCTGCTGCGGTCCTGGGGCGACGACGAGATCCACACGGCTCATGGCCTGCGGATCGACGCCGACGACAACGTCTGGGTGACCGACATGGGCGCCCATCGCGTGCGCCAGTACAGCCCCCGGGGAGATCTGCTGCTCACGCTGGGAACGGGCCAACCGGGGGACGACGACGACCAGTTTGATCGTCCGACCGACCTGGCGTTTGGCGCCAAAGGGGAAGTGTTCATCTCCGACGGTTATGGCAACAGCCGCGTACTGGTGATGTCGCCCGGCGGCGTGCTGCAGGGGCAGTGGGGAAAGCGGGGCGTGGAGCCCGGGCAGTTCCATCTGCCCCACTCGCTGCTGATCGATTCCCAGGGCCGACTGCTGGTCGGCGATCGGGAGAACGACCGGATCCAGGTGTTCACCCAGCAAGGGAAACTGCTCGAAATCTGGAAAGGCTACGCCCCCTACGGCCTGGCGCTGGATCCGGCGGGGAACGTCTTTGTGGCCGACGGCAGGGCGAACCAGGTGCTGCAGCTCGACAGCGACGGCAAGGTCGTGCAGCGGATCGGCCGCCGCGGCGACAAGCCGGGCGAATTCCAGATGCCCCACATGCTGGCCTTCGACGCTGACGGCAATCTGTTCGTCGCCGAAGTTCAGGGAAAACGCCTGCAGAAGTTTCCGCGTCTGACGCGCCCTTAGCCAGCATCGGGTCGCAGTCCGTCGTCCTTCACTCCCGACGTTTGATCCTTTCTGACCGCGAACGGTTTCTCTTCGCACGCGGGAATGGTGAAGGTCGAATCACGCTATAATCACCCGACGACTTGCGTTATTACTTTTGCCGGGGGATGAATAAATGTTGGAACCGCTGCGCTGGGGCATTCTGGGAACCGGCAAAATCGCGAACCGTTTTGCCGATGAATTGCGGCAAGCGCAGGCCGGCGTGCTGGCGGCGACCGGCTCCCGCACGCTGGATTCGGCCAGCAGCTTTGCGGCCCAATACGGCGGCCAGGCGCACGGCAGTTATGAACAGCTGTTAGCGGATCCCACCGTGGAAGCGGTTTACATCTCGCTGCCCAATGCGCTGCATTACCCGTGGACGCTGCTGGCCCTGCAGGCGGGCAAGCATGTGCTGTGCGAGAAGCCGATGGCGGCCAAGGCAAGCGAAGCGGAAGAGATGTTCGAGGCGGCCGACAAAGCCGGCCTGCGGCTGGCTGAAGCGTTCATGTACCGGCATCATCCGGCCGTGGGGCAAATGCTGAGGACGGCGCACGAAGGGGCCGTGGGACAGATCCGGCTGATCAGGGCGAACTTTACCTTCCATCGCCAGGCAACGCTGGAAGACGGCCGTTACCAGACCAAACTGGCCGGCGGATCGCTGATGGATGTCGGCTGCTACTGTGTGAACTTCTCCCGGGCCGTCGCCCAGGCGGAGCCTTCGGAAGTGCATGCGGCCGCCCATCGGCACGAGTCGGGCGTCGATGACTATGCTGCCGGGGTGCTGAATTTCAACGGGCAGATTCTGGCTTCGTTCACCTGCGGGATGACGGTGGAAAGCAATCGCCAGACCCTCATTGCCGGCGATGAAGGCTATCTCATGATGCCCGATCCCTGGCAGGGGGACGGTTCGTATTCCCTGTTCCGCGGCGAGGAAGAGCAGAAGTTCTGCGTGCCGTCGGACCGAGGGCGGTTCGCCCTGGAGGCGGATGAAATGGCGCACCTGGTTCGAGAAGGGGGCGAACAGATCGTCACCCCGGCGGACACGCTGGGGAATCTCCAGGTGCTGGACGATCTGCGGAGCGACGCCGGTCTGGGCTACTAAAGATAGCCCAGAACCAGGACGTCAGGCCGTAGAGGAATGGGAGCGACTTCAGGACAGCAGCAGGGGCGGGTCGTCTCCTTCGTGACTGCGTTCCCATTCCCGGCGCACTTCGCGCAGGCCATAGGCGCACATTTCGAACTCTTTGCTCAGCCGCTGCAGGACGTCGTTGTTGGCGTCTGTTTCGCTGCTGGCCTCGATGGTGCTGGCGATGTAGTACGCATGTTTGCCGTGCTGGCAGTAGTCGCCGTAAAAGTCATAGGCCTCGGCCCCGCGCGCCCGGCGGAGCGTTTCCGGGTAGATCCCGGCCCAGAACAGGGCGAAGTCGCCAATGTGGCGATGGACTTCGCGGCGAGCATCGCCCACCCGGGCTTCGGCCTCGCTGAGCATCTCTCCGATGGCGCCGAGCTGTTTGCCGCGGGGATTTCGCACCCGCTGCACTGCGTCCATGCGAATAAAACGGATCAGCAACTGGCTGAGGTAATCGACCATGGGAGGGTCGGCGACGCCTAGTTGCGACTGGAAGACGTTCTCCGCCATACCGGCGAAGAATCGGTCTAAACCACGAGAAGAAGGTTCAGCGGTCATTAGATTTCCTCCGGGATGCCGTGTAGAAACCTCTATCCCATAGTATTTAGCGACCTCGCTGCGGGTCAAGAGAAACCACGTAATCTGCGCAAACGGCGCGAAAGAACTCGGAAGACCATTACCTGTGGCGACAATTGTGCGGAAAAGGTAGACGTCGCGGCGGATCGGATTAGAGTAAAACAGTCGCCCGGAATCGTTCCCCCAGGAAAATCCGGCGGCGGCGCCGGGAATAGTCAGCGATTCGACAGACGAATCTCTTGGCGTAGACTGTTAACAAGCGAACGAAACTGCGAGACCCCGACGCGCCTGAGCGTGCGGGGGGGTCTTTCCACCCCGGCTTCTTTCCTCGAAATTCGCGGAACCTCGATGGCATCCTCCCCCTTTGATAACGATTCCGACATTCCCGCCGACAGCGCGCTCGATATGGACCTGGGCGGCGATATGTCGCTGGATATGCCGGTAGAATCCACGGAAAATGCCGAGCAGGCTCCGGGCGATATGTTTGCCGGCGTGCCCGACAAAGCTCCCGCCGGGGGACCCGCGGAGGCCGACGCGCCGGAGGAAGTGCCCGTCAAAAGGACGCCGTCGGACGTCTATTCCTGGCTACTGGCGGCGGCGTTTATCTGTTTATGTACAGGCGTGTTGCTGCTCTATATGGAACTACGCGACTATGGCAGTTATCCGTACTGGAAGACCAGCGGATCCGCGGCCGTAGGGGCGTCCGGCAGATAAGCCCTTGCTTGCAGAAAAATTCCCGCGTAGGATTAATCTCCCGTGGGGTGCTGCCAAGGCGCTAATTCATCGCCCCCTGCCTGCCTGGCCGTGGCTGGCGATCGACCGCCTCGGCTTCCCATTCTCCCACCCCTGGGATCTGCTGTGGTTGATTCGTTCAACGCCTATCGCGAGTGGCTAGGGATCGATGCGGCCCCTTCGCCGCGTAATTTCTATCAGCTTCTGAGTCTGCCGGACACGGAATCGGACCGCGACAAAATTGCGTCGGCGGCGGATCGCGCCCTGACCAAAGTTCGCGGATTCAAACCGGGAGCCAACGCCCGCAACTGGGCCGCCCTGCTTGACGAAATCAAAGAAGCAAAGCGCCGGCTGCTTGATGCGAGCGAGAAACAGGCGTACGACGAGCAGGTTCGCAATGGCTCCGTGGCTCCGGTTTCCGGCGCTTTGTCATCGCCTTCCGCCGGCCCGGCGGCCCCCGCGGCTCCTTCCAATCCGGCCATGTACCCCCCCGGCATGGGCCAGGCGAGTTCTGGCGCCCCTGTCATTCCGACGGCTCCCTCCACGTGGCCCCAAACACCGTCGACTCCCGGCCATGGCAGTCCGCAGGGCGGATTTTCGCCCGACCCTTACGGCGGAATCACCCCCGGCGCGGCTCCGCAGCCCTATGGTTCGCCCAGCCAGTCCGCCAGTCCGCAAATGCCGTACAGCGGCTCGCCAGCTTCGAACCCGCCAGCCGGAGTCGATCCGATGGCTCCCGTCGGAGGCTTCCCGCAAAGCAGCACGCCCTCGGCCGGTTTTAACAGCCCCGCGTCGTATGAGCCGTATGACTATGACCCGATGGCGCCCGCCGATCCTTACGGCGCCCCCGGAGCCGGTTCGCCGCCAGCCAATCCGATGGCCGCTTATCCGGCGCCTTCCAACCCGATGGCCGCCACTCCCCAAGCCGGCAATCCGCCCGCCTACAATCCCCAAGCTTATGCACAGCCCGGGAATGCCCAGGGCGGTATTCCGGTGAGCCCCTATAACCCAATGGCCCCCGCCAGCGGAGCCGGCGCCGCGACTCCCTATGCGGCGCCGATGGCCGGATACAGCACGCCGATAGCGAGCAACGGTTATGGCGCGCCGACGACGCCGCTGGTGACTCCCTATGCGGACGAAGATCTTGGCGCGGGCACGCCGACCGTAAAACACGGAAAGCAGTCGCTCGCCCAGCAACGCAAGTCGCAAGGCCGGCAAACGGGACTGCTGGCCGTGGGTTCGCTGGTGATCTTCGGCTTGCTGGCCGGAGCAATCTATCTGTTCGTTAACAAAACAGCCGGAACCGATGCGGTCGCCGTGGTTCCCGGTCAGGAGCAAACCCCGCCGCCCGTAACAGGCAACGATCTTCCAGGCGCAATCATGCCGCCGGTGAATCCCGCGAATCCGGGGCAAACGAATCCGGCTCCCGTCAATCCGACCGCGAACGTTCCGCCGATGGTCAATCCGCCTGCGAGCAATCCGCCTGCGAGCAATCCGCCTGCGGGTAACCCGTCGACAGGAAATCCGCCGATGGGAAATCCACCGATGGGCAAGGAACCCTTGTTCAAGAAGGATCCTTCCTTTGAGCCGGATCCGCCGTCTTCCAATCCGCCAGCGACCGATCCTGCACCGTCCCAATCGCCTGCCGAAGATCCGGCCATGGCGGACCCGTTCGGCGTGAATCCTGCCATGGCGAACCTGCCCGGCGGCGCAGCCGATCCGGAAACGATGGCGAGCGTCGGCACGCCTGGAACGGCCCCGACCGAGCCGCCGCCCGCCGGTCCGCCGAAGCCAACCGCCAATGACGTGCGCCAGTTGTCGGAGTCGCTGACCAAAGCCCGGGCGGCCCTCCATGCGCGGGACTTTGGTACGGTAGCGAAAGAACTGACCGTCATCGACAAGTTGCCCCAATTGCCTGTGCATCAGGAGAAGTCCGACCGCCTGGAGAGCCTCGTCGGTCTGAGCCGTCAATTCTGGGAAGCCGTAACCTCGGAACTGGCGCGACTCAAAGGCGGCGACGAACTGCAGATCGGCGACACGTTTGTTTCGATCGTCGAAGCAGAGCCCGACCACCTGACCATTCGCACCGCAGGGCGGAACCAGCGTTACGCCACCCGTGACATTCCAGCTGGTCTGGCCCGTGTGCTGGCGGAGCGGTTCCTGAACCAACAAGACCCGCAAAACGTGGCAGTGATCGGCGCCATCTATGCCGTCGAGAGCAACACCGACGATCCGGCCAAACGTCGCGAATACGCCGGTAAAGCTCGGCAGTACTGGAAGCAGGCCGAATCCGGCGGAGCCAAACTTGGCGACCTGGTCAAAGTGCTGGACGACACTTACGATCGACTGGCAGACGACCTGAAGTAGTCGCGGCCGGCAGACTCGACGAGAAGGAACCCGGTTGCTCTCCGACCTGGTCCCGCACAAAATGGGCAGCTCTCGCCGAACCGGCCTGCCCCGCTGGAACCTGGTCCTGCCGCATCACCCGGTTTTTCTTTCGTAACTTCTTTCGCCCCTCGTTTCGTTTGCAGGACGCACGTGTCTTCGACGCCTGTTGATTTTGATCCGCTGGTTGATGAAGCCCCCAGCCGTTACGTCGTGGGCATCGATCTGGGAACGACGAACTCGGCGTTGACGTATGTCGATACCGAGAAATCGCCCTGGACAGTCGAAGTGTTTGCGGCGCCCCAGGTCGTGGCGGCCGGCGAAGTCGAAGCCCGCGAGACGCTCCCCTCGTTCCACTACCAGGCGACCCTCAACGAGGCCGAACAAGGCGCCCTGCGGTTGCCCTGGTTGAAAGAAAATCCGACGTACGCGGTCGGCGTATTCGCCCGCGACCAGGGGACGGCGGCGCCAGGGCGCATGATCGCTTCCGCCAAAAGCTGGCTCAGCCACACCGGCGTGGATCGCACGGCCCGACTGCTGCCCTGGCATGGCGCCGCTGAGATCGAACGCCTGTCGCCGGTCGAGGTTTCCTCCCGCTATCTGGCGCACCTCAGGGCGGCCTGGGACCAGCGATTCCCGGCGCATCCGCTGGCCGACCAGGAGATTGTGCTGACGCTGCCCGCTTCGTTCGACGAAGTGGCCCGCGAACTCACGATCGAAGCGGCCGCCCAGGCCGGACTTCGCCGGGTCGTGCTGATCGAAGAACCGCAGGCCGCGTTTTACGCCTGGGTTTGGCGGCACAAGACGGACTGGGAGCAGCATGTCGAACCGGGGCAGAAAATCCTGGTGTGCGATATCGGCGGCGGCACATCGGACTTTACCCTCATTCGCGTGCGGAAGAGCAGCGAGGTCTCCGCCGCCGGCCATAAAGTGCAGTTCCACCGCGTGGCGGTCGGCGAGCACCTGATCCTGGGCGGCGATAACCTCGACCTGGCTTTGGCCAAATATCTGGAAGCCAAACTCACCCAGCAAGGCAAGCTCGAGCCGCGACAGTGGGACGTGCTGGTCCGCAGTTGCCGCAGCGCCAAAGAGATGATCCTGGCCGACGACGGGCCGGAAGAAACGACCGTCAATCTGCCGGGCGCCGGCTCCCGCCTGATCGGCGGCGGTCTCACGGCGCATCTCACCCGCGAAGAAGGCCGGCAGGTGCTCCTGGACGGGTTCTTCCCGCTGACCCGACTGGACGATCGGCCGCAAACGCGGGCGTCCGGCTTTCAGGAATTTGGCCTGCCCTACGCCAGCGACGCCGCTGTCACCCGTTACCTGGCCGTCTTCCTCCAGGCGCATCGTCACAGCGGACTCGATGACCAGGAGTCGACGGGCGATACGGACCCGGCCCGGCCAGATATCGTGCTGTTCAATGGGGGCGTGCTGGAATCCAGCGCAGTGCGGCGTCGGTTGCTGGAGTCGCTCAACCGCTGGTTCGCCCCGGCCGATGATCCGGACTGGGCTCCGCAAGTGCTGGAGAACCCGCGGCTGGACCTGGCAGTCGCCCAGGGGGCTGCGTATTACGGCATGGTCCGTCGGGGCGAAGGGGTGCGAATCGCCGCCAGCCTTGCCCGCTCTTATTACATTGGCGTGGAAAGCGACCCGCCGTGCGCCGTCTGCCTGCTCCCCGGCAACGCCGAGCCGGGCCAGACGATCGACCTGCCGGAACCGACTTTTGAGCTGATGGTGTCGCAGCCTGTGGAGTTTCCCCTTTATACGTCCAGCACCCGGCTGACCGATGCGCCAGGGCAGGTCGCGCCGATTGACTTTGATCAGATGAAGCCGCTGCCGCCCATTCGCACCGTACTGCAGACCCGATCCAAAAAGGAACGCGGCCCGCTCGAGGTGGCGCTGCACGCCGGACTGACAGAAATTGGCGCCCTGGATCTGTGGTGCACCGAGAAAGACGGCGATCGTCGCTGGCGGCTGCAGTTCGATGTGCGCAGCGCCACCCAGACCGATCGCGCCGCGCACGAGTCGGCGGCCGAAGCAGAGGGCGTCGTTGATGAAGCCAGCTGGGAGCAGTGCATGGAGTTGCTGGACCGCACCTTCTCTCCCGGCGGAACCGATGCGCCCGAGGGGCTGGTCAAGCGACTGGAAAAGGCGCTGGAACGGAATCGCAAGGATTGGCCTACCAGCCTGCTGCGACGGATCTGGGAGGCATTGATCGAACGCGATGCGGGCCGGCGCCGCAGCGCGACGCATGAAGCCCGCTGGCTGAACCTGCTGGGCTATTGCCTGCGTCCCGGTTATGGCCTGGCGGTTGATGACTGGCGCGTCGCCGAAACCTGGCGGAATGTCCAGGGGAAGCTGGCCCATGGGGCCGCCATCTGCCGGACCGAGTCGCTTATTCTGTGGCGCCGTATTTCTGGCGGGCTGTCGACCGGCCAGCAGCAAGCGGTGGCCGAGCCGTTACTGGCTCCCGTTCGCAATCTGAGTCGTCGGCTGGCCGGCGGACCGGCGCGGGGCGATCTGGCTTTCAGCCCGCATGAATCGCACGAGGTCTGGCGTCTGCTGGGTTCGCTGGAATTATTGGCGACGCCGATGAAGATTGAACTGGGCGACATGATTATCGCCATGTTCGGCAAAAAGAAACTGCAGCCGGCCCGCGCGGCGATGGTCTGGGCGCTTGGCCGGCTGGGCCAGCGGACTCCGTTGTATGGACCGCTGAATACGGTGACGCCTTCGGAAAAAGCGGGCGTCTGGCTGGAGCGGCTGATGGACGCTCCCGGCGAAGACCCGATCGACCTGTTTGCCGCCATGCAGATGGCCCGCCGCACCGACGACCGTTACCGCGATCTGGCGGAGCCGTTGCGG
This sequence comes from Lignipirellula cremea, assembly GCF_007751035.1. Classification (NCBI taxonomy): domain Bacteria; kingdom Pseudomonadati; phylum Planctomycetota; class Planctomycetia; order Pirellulales; family Pirellulaceae; genus Lignipirellula; species Lignipirellula cremea. The sequence continues at coordinate 2,651,385 of NZ_CP036433.1, forward strand.
GCGGAAGTGCTGGAATACCTGCAACGGCGCCAGGCGCCGGCGCATTTTGTGGATCTAGTCCGCTCCGGCGGCTCGCTGGACCTGGAAGAGCAGGGAAAAGTCTTTGGAGAGTCGTTGCCCAAAGGCCTGCGGATTTCTTCCTAGTCCGTTCAGTTTTTGGCGCGGATCTGCTAGACTAATCAGGTTGGATTGCCCGGGACCGCTTGCCAACTGTCGCCCTGGCGGCGAATATTTGACAACCACTCGGGCGAGGCATTCTCCTCGGCAGAGGGAGTGGTGCGCCAGCGGTCCAGGCGCTTTGTATCAGTCCCCCTTGGTTGACACCATGACGGGGCTGCGTTATTTTTATTTATCTAGTTTTAGCCTCTTTGGGGTGAATTAGAACGAGTATTGAGTTTAACGCGCGGCGGACCCAACTCGTGTAGTTGCAGGTCCGTTTTTTATTATCGCAGAGTGGATGGATTTCGTGGCGAGAGTTGCTCTCGAGAGCGTATCCAAAACCTTTGCCGGCAATCCGCCGGCAGTGGATGATATTACTTTAGAGGTGCAGGATCGGGAGTTTTTAGTGCTGGTAGGACCCAGCGGTTGCGGCAAAAGCACCACGCTTCGCCTGATCGCCGGACTCGAGCAGGCCGATACCGGTCGAATCGAGATTGGGGAGCGTATGGTAAATCACACGCCGCCCAAGGATCGCAATATTGCGATGGTGTTCCAGAACTATGCTCTCTACCCTCATATGACGGTAGCGGACAACATGGCCTTTGGCCTGCGGTTGCGTTACGGCGGATGGTGGAAGCGGATTTGGCGTTACTGGACCGATCGAGCGCGGGCTCGCGAGTTCGCCGACAGGCGAAAAGAGATCCCGCAGCAGGTCGGCGAAGCGGCGCGAACCCTGGGAATCGAGGCGTTGTTGTCCCGGTTGCCCAGACAGCTTTCTGGCGGTGAGCGTCAGAGAGTGGCTTTGGGTCGGGCGATCGTCCGGCGGCCTGATGCTTTTTTGTTTGACGAACCCCTGTCGAATCTCGATGCGAAACTTCGCGGGGAGATGCGGCGAGAGATTAAAAGGCTTCACCTGAAACTGGAAGCCACGATGGTGTATGTCACCCACGACCAGGTCGAGGCGTTGACGCTTGGCGACCGGGTGGTGGTGATGGATCGTGGCAGGATCCAGCAAGTGGGCCGCCCAATGGAATTGTATGACAGGCCCCAGAATCGGTTTGTCGCGGGGTTTATTGGCTCCCCGTCGATGAGCTTCTTCGAGGGCGAGCTGCAGAAGTTGGGCGGCGATGATTCGCTGGCTGAGTTTCGCGGCGGAGGACTGCGGTTGCGGTTTTCCGAATGTGCTGACCTGCTAAATTCGGCTCGTGTGTCGGATTCTCGCCTGCCGGTGCATTTGGGAGTGCGGCCTGAAGATGTTCGCATCTCTCCCTGGCGGGGCGAGGTTTCGCACCAAGGGGAGAGCCAGCCAGAGAATGCCGGCAAAGTGGTGCTGCTCGAACTGCTGGGAGAGAGCGCCATGATTCATGTGGAAACGGCTGCCGGAATCGTGGTGGTGTGCCGGTCAGACGGTCGCACTTCGGTGCAGGTCGGAGAGATGGTCGAGTTGGCGGTGGATCCCCCGCGGGTCCACTGGTTCGATCCGGCGACGGGGGAGCGTCTTGGCGGGCGTTCCTGTGCGACAGAAGTTGTCGACCAGACAGGTTGATGAAGGTAATGGATTGATGAAGGTAGCGGAGGGAGTGCGAGTGGGCTTTGTCCCTTTGTGCGGCCTCATGAGTCGGAGTGGCGGATCTGCCTCTTGTCCCCTGGGCAAGGCTGTATGGCGTTGGCGGATCTGGCGGTGATCAGGGAAAGCGATTCACGGAAAGCGATTCAGGTATGAAACCCAACGAGCTGTTGCGAATTGTCGACGCACTGCATCGCGAAAAGAATATTGATAAGGAAGTCGTGTTCCAGGCGATTGAGTCTGCGCTCGTTTCGGCGGCGCGGAAGCACAGTGGCGAAGATTCTGAGATCTCCTTCGTGATTGATCGCGAAACAGGCGAGTTGGCAGGCGTCATCGACGGCGAAGACGTCGATTTTGAAGAAACGATCGGCCGTATCGGGGCCCAGACCGCCAAACAGGTGATTATCCAGAAAGTTCGCGAAGCAGAACGCGACGCCTTGCTGGACCAGTTCCAGGAACTGGTGGGGCAGTTGGTCAATGGCGTGGTGCTACGCGCCGAACCGGCCGCCGCCATCGTGCAGATCGAAAACGTGGAAGCCTTGCTCCCGCGGAGCGAACAGATCCCCGGCGAATCGCATCATGTGAATGAGCGCGTCAGGGCGGTCGTGTTTGAAGTCAAACCGCAAGGCAGCCGCGTCAAAGTCGTGCTGAGCCGGACGCGACCGCAACTGGTGCAGCGACTGTTTGAGATGGAAATCCCCGAGATCGCCGACGGCGTGATCGAAATCAACGCCATGGCGCGTGAGCCCGGCTACCGCAGCAAGGTGGCTGTCAGCAGCAGCGACCAGCGCGTCGATTGCGTTGGCGCTTGTGTCGGCGTCCGCGGCAACCGCATCAAAAACATTGTCGACGAACTGAGCGGCGAACGGATTGATATCGTTCGCTACAGCGACGATGCCCGGGACCTGATCACCAACGCCCTGCAGCCAGCCTCGGTCGACGAGGTCATTCTCTGCCAGATGATGGGTCGCGCCATTGTCCTGGTGCAGGAAGATCAGTTGTCGCTGGCGATTGGCCGCCGCGGCCAGAATGTACGTCTCGCCAGTAAATTGTGCGGCTGGGACATTGAAATAATGACCCATGAAGAGCTGGAAGACCGGATCGACGTCGCCATCGTCGGCTTCAGCCAGCTCGACGGCGTCGACGAAGAACTCGCCAACCGCCTGGTGGGTGAAGGTTATCTGTCCTATGACGATCTGTCGGTGATTGAACCGTCCGACCTGATGGAAATGGGCAGCCTGACCATGGAGCAGGCCGAAGCGATCGCCGAACAGGCCGAGGTGAAAGCCCTCGCCGCCGAGGAAAACGCCGCCGCCGAACGTCAACGTCAGCGTGAGAAGGCGCAGCTGCAGGAACAGTACGAGACCGCCCGCCGCCACGAGGCCGCTATGCTGGCCCGACAGGCCGAAGCCTCGGGCGATCCGGCTGCCCCAGCAGACGCTGCCGAAGAAGGTGCTGTCGAAGAAGGTGCTGTCGAAGAAGGTGCTGTCGAAGAAGGTGCTGTCGAAGAAGGTGCTGTCGAAGAAGGTGCTGTCGAAGAAACGGCGGACGCAGACGGGGCGACTGAACCTGCCGCGTCGGGGGATGCCGAGGCGGGTAAATCAGAAGATTCCGCCGCGCCGCCCGTTGAAACTTCCGGCGAAGTAAGCGACACTAACGAATCCCCTGCCAAGGACTCCGTTCCATCGCCTGGCGGCGATGATGAACCAACGGAGGAAACCGAAGTGGAGAGCAAGCAAACCTAACCTGGGCTGGCTTCCCATTCAACGTCGCCAAATCCCGTGCGTTCGCATCCCTGCGGACCTGGGTCGCTGATCGGGCTTTTGTACCTGGTCATGTGAGCGAACAGTTCTCTGAGGACTGTTCTGGCGGCGCGAGACCGCATCTCGCGGCACTGTCGTCGTTTTCAACGGCGGCTGTGTGATCGTCGGGGTGAGCGGTCCGAGCCATCCGGTTGCTGTCGGAACCTGCCGTGCGATGTTCTTTGAGAATTTTCCTCGGTGCGACGGCGACTCACTCTCGCGGCGATAGCCGACCTGTGAGTGTCAGGAGAACGAGATGACTCGCGGAGATGAGTTTATGTAACATGTTTAAACTAACCTGGCCCCCTCCCTTGCGATGGCGAACGCGGAGAGGGTCGGCTACAGGCCAGTGAACCCCCTAGGAGCCCCACGTGCCCATTCGGATCTACGCTTTAGCTAAAGAGCTTGATATCGAGAACAAGGAACTTGTAGATATCTGCGGAAAAGTAGGTATTACGGGCAAGGGGTCTGCGCTTGCAAGTTTGAACGACGACGAAGTTGTCAAAGTCCGGTCCTTTTTGACTGACAAGTCTGGCGGCAAGAAACCGTCGGCCCCCGTTGCTCCCACGCAGGATGCTCCGATTCGAAACCCGTCGGTAACTCCCCCTTTGAAAACACCACGTCTATTGAAGCCTAAGACCGTTACGACGGCCGCTCCAAAAACGCCTGCCACGGCTCCTCCTTCTAAAACGCCGGCAGTCGCCCCCGCCCCTAAAGAAACTGTGGTTGAGCCGCCTGTCGTCAAGGCTCCCGCTCCCAAGCCGCCGGCGCCGGAAGAAACGCCTGCCGCCGCTCCGGTCGCCAAGGCGCCAGTCGCCCCGCCAGCTCCGGCCAAGCCGGCTCCGGCCCCGCCCGCTGAAGAATCCGGGCCGATGCGTCGCGGTTTCAGTCCGCTGGGCGGACGCGGCGGCAAAATCAAGGTGATGCCGAACAAGAACAAGGCGGAAAAGAAAGAGAAGGGCGCCGGCGATCCGCGCAAGGATCAGCCGAAGAAGCCCGACCAGCCCGCCATTCGGCTGGCCTCGATGCCCGAGGTCAAGCAGCCCGCGCCCAAAGCGGCCGAACCGGAAGTCAAAGCGCAGAAGCCCGATATTCGCCTGCCGAAAGACGCCATCAACAAGGCCAAACGCGGCACCCCGGCTCCGCTGGAACAGTACACCGATCAGCAGAAAAAAGGGAAAACGGCCCGTCCGGAAACCACTCCGGCCGCCGGCGAAAGCGGAGCAGCCGCTCCCCTGGATCGCAGCCGCAAACGCCGCGGCGCCAAAGGGGAAACGCTTGATCCCGATGAAAAGCGGATCATGGCCAAAACGCGGCCCGATCGCAAAGGCCGTCGCGGTCGCGGCGGTCTCGACGACGATGAACGTGGTCGTCCCTCGTACAACCGCCGGAAAGGCCGCAAGGTCAAGCCTCCCGCCGACCGGAAAAAGGCGATCGTTCTGCAGCTGCCCTGCACCGTTCGCGAGTTCTCCGAAGCGGCCGGTATCTCCTCCGGCGAAGTGCTCAAGTTTTTGATGTCCGAAGGCATCGCCATCACCATTAACGGCAAGATCGAAGACCAGATGGTCGAACTGCTGGTGGCGCATTTCGATGTGAAGGTGGAAGTTCGCCAGCATGAAACCCTTGAGGACTCTCATATCTCTGTCCTCGATGATCGCGAAGACTCGCCCGAAGACATGGTCATGCGACCCCCCGTCGTCACGTTCCTGGGCCATGTCGACCACGGCAAAACCTCGCTGCTCGACGCGCTGATCGGCATCAATGTGGTGTCGGGCGAAGCCGGCGGCATTACGCAGCACATTCGCGCCTACGAAGTCGAAAAGAACGGTCGCATGATCGCCTTTGTCGATACGCCTGGTCACGAAGCGTTCACAGAAATGCGAGCCCGCGGGGCGAATGTCACCGACATTGCCGTGCTGGTGGTCGCCGCCGAAGACGGCGTGATGCCCCAGACCGAAGAAGCGATCAGCCATGCCCGGGCCGCCGGCGTGCCGATCGTGGTCGCCCTGAACAAGATCGATCTCCCCGGCGCCGACGCCAATCGCGTCATGCAGCAGCTGGCCCAGTTCAACCTGCTTCCCAGCGAATGGGGCGGCGAGACGGAAGTGGTCAAAACCAGCGCCCTGTCCGGCGAAGGGCTGGATGAACTGCTGGAAACGCTGCTCCTGGTCGCGGACCTCAATGAATGGAAAGCGAACCCCAATCGGCCCGCCCTGGGCGTTTGCCTGGAGTCCGAACAGGATCCGGCCCGCGGCGTCACGGCGAAAATGATCGTGCAAAAGGGAACGCTCAAGGTGGGCGATGTCATTGTCTGCGGCAGCGCCCATGGCCGTGTCAAAGCCATGTACAACACCCTGCACAAGAACAAGCGTCTGACCGAAGCCGGTCCTTCGACCCCGATCAATCTGATCGGTCTCGATGTGGCTCCCGAAGCGGGCGAGTCGTTCCACGTGCTGGAAGATATCGGCGTCGCTCGCGAACTGGCCGAAAAACGCGAGTTTGATCGGAAAAGCGGCCAGCTTTCCGGCCACAGCACCGAGGTCACCTACGACCGCTTCCTGGCCCTGCTGGAAGACGGCAAGCTGGGCAAGCCTAACGAAGTGATTACCTTGAACCTGATTCTGCGGGCCGATACCCGCGGCTCGATCGAGGCGATCCAGAAAGAGTTCACCAAGTTCACGCACCCGGAAGTGCAGGTGCGGATTCTGCAGGCCTCGGTCGGCGGCGTGTCGGTTGCCGACGTAACGCTGGCCCATGCTTCGCAGGCAGTGATTGTCGCCTTTAACGTGATTCCCGATGAAGCGGCCCGCGCCATGGCGGACGACCGCGGCGTCGAGGTGCGGCGTTACGAGGTGATCTACAAAGTCACCGACGACATCAAACTGATGCTGGAAGGCCGCCTGAAGCCCGAAGAACAGGTGGTCGAGCTGGGCATGGCCGGTGTCATGCAGACCTTCGATATCAGCCGCGTCGGTACGATTGCCGGTTGCCGCGTGATGCGAGGCACCATCGAACGGAACGCCCGGGCTCGTGTTTATCGCGAGAACCGCATGATTGGCGACTATCCGATCGACGCCCTGAAAAGGGAAAAAGACGACGCCAAAGAGGTTCGCCAGGGCTTTGAATGCGGCATCAAGCTGGCGGGCTTTAACGACGTCAAAGTTGGCGACATGCTGGAAGCCTACAAGATCCAAGAAGTCGCCCGAACCCTCGATTCTTAATACGGCGGAATGACCAACGATGACATCACGCCGAGTTTTGAAAGCCGCCGCCGCCATTCGCGAGGTGGTTAGTTTCGCCATCCTGACCGAATTGCGCGACCCTCGCGTGCAGTATGTGACGGTGACCCAGGTAGAGGTCTCCCCCGACATGCAGCAGGCCAAGGTTTACATTTCGGTCATGGGCGACGAAAAAACCCAGCAACTTACCCTGCATGGCCTGCAGAGCGCCAGCGGGTTCTTGCAATCCAAAATCTCCAAACGCATTGATACCCGCTATACGCCGCGGCTGAAGTTCCTCCTGGACAAGGGGGTCAAGAACTCGATCGCGATCGCGGAGATATTGCGTCAGGTGCTGCCAGGCTCCGGGGGGAAAAGTTCGGGCGACCCTGCAGATGCAGCGGACGAATCCCAAACCGAACCGCCAGAAGCGGAAGCGTCAGAAACGGAAGCGGACGATCTCGATCGTTCTCCCGCCAGCGACGATTCGGCCGACAATCCTCCCGCTTCTTCTTAAGCCTTCCCGGTTTTCTGGGCGGCGGCTGCACTCCTTCATTTCCTCCTCATTGCGTTCAAGGGCCTGGCATGGCTGCTCCTAACCGCGCTTCGCTGATCACGAAAACGCAAAAAGTTCTTAAAAAGCATTTCGAAGCGGTCCATCCGCCGGCCGATCGGCTGCTGCTGGAGCACTGGCTGTACGCCAGCGTGCTGGAAGACGCCCCCGGCGACAAAGCCGACGAAGCGTTCGCCCGACTCCAGGAAGACTACTTTGAACTGAACGAAGTTCGCGTCACCACCGTGACCGAACTGGCCGAAACGTTCTCCTGCCTGCCCCAGCCCGAGTCGGCGGGAAAGCGGGTCCGCGCGGTGCTCCAGGCCGTGTTTGAAGCTGACTACAACTACGACCTGGAACCGCTGAAAAAGCAGAACATCGGTAAAGCGATCAAGCACCTGGAAGCCTACCAGACCCAGGACGGCGCCAGCATTACCACGCCGTTTGCCCTGGCTTATGTCACCCAGCACGCCCTGGGCGGTCATTCCATTCCCATCGACCAGTCCGGCCTGCAGCTGCTGTTCATCCTGGGGGTAATCACCGAAAGCGAAGCCGAGAAAAAGCAGACTCCCGGCCTGGAACGCGCCATTCCCAAAAACAAAGGGATCGAGTTCGCGTCCCAGTTGCACCAGTTCTCCTCGGAGTTCGCCCTGTCGCCGCAGTCCACCAAACTGCGCACCATCATCGCCGAAATCAACGCTGAAGCCAAAGACCGGCTGCCCAAACGGAAAACCAAAAAAGAAGAAGAAGCCGAGGCCGAAGCCGCCGAAGCCGCCGAGGCCAAAGCGACTCGCAAAAAACGGGCCGCCAAAAAGCCTCCCGCCGCCCCGGTGAGCGAAGCCGCGCCGGCGAAGAAATCGTCGACCAAAAAGTCGTCGAAAAAAACGGAGCCCAAAGGTATCGCTCGCAAAAAGCCGCGCTAGTTTTTCCGCGGTTTCCGACCCGAAGGATAGAACCGAAGGAATACCCCATGCCCAAGCTGCTGGTTGTGCTGTTCTTGTTGTTCACCCCTTTGGTCGCTCCGGCCGCCGACTGGAATCAATGGCGGGGCTCCTCGCGGGATGGCTCCACCCAGGGACCGCCGCTCGTTGATTCCCTGCCCGAAACGGGCGTCGCCCCACTCTGGCGCAGCGAGCCGCTGCCCGCCGCCGACAACGGCGGCTGGTCCAGCCCGGTCATCGAAGGCGGCAAGCTCTATCTGTTCGCCCATAAAAAAACCAAGGTCGGCGATTCCGACCTGGGTCCGACCCAGTTCCCCTGGCTCCCGACCGATAAACGCGGCGGCATGTCCGCCGAAGAGTACGAGCAGTACGAAGTAAATCGTCGCGATGAACAGGAACGACGAGCCAAAAACTTCCGCTACGACGAAACGGTCTACTGCCTCGACGCCCTCACCGGCAAACAGCTCTGGGCCAACGAAGAAAAAAGCTTCTATACCCGTTTCCCGCAGTCGACCACGCCGGTCGTCGGCGACGGCCGGCTGTATGTGGCCGGCGCCGCCCGGGTGATCCGCTGCCTGGACGCCAAATCGGGTGAAACGCTCTGGACCGTTCGTCTGCCGGGGCCGTTCCGCGATGAGATCATGCAGGCGTCCCCCTTGCTGGTCGACGGCCTGGTGGTCGTCTCGGTTGGGGCGCTGTACGCCCTCGACGCCCAGACCGGCGAAATCCGCTGGCGGTTTGATACGGAAAGCGACAAAGCGTCGCACTCCAGCCCGGTTGCCTGGCGCCATGCCGATCAAACGTATGTCATCGCCTGCCTGGCCGATGGGGAAACCGTTTGCCTGGATCTGCTCACCGGAGCGAAGAAATGGCAGGTTGATACCATGTCCAGCGGCTCCACGCCGATCGTGCTGGGCGACACGCTGTTGACCTACGGCAGCAGTCGCAAAGGCGGCCTGCGTCGGTACGATCTGTCCCCGACCGGTTTGGAACTGCGCTGGAACTACCAGCGCTCGGCCGACCCGGGATCCAGCCCGGTCGTCGTGGGCGATTACGTCTATGTGCAGGGGGAAAAACGCCTGGCATGCGTCAACCTGGAATCGGGCGAAGCGGAGTGGAGCACCACGCTCGACCGGGAGCGGCCCCGTTATACGTCGCCCATCGCCGGCGCCGGCAAGGTGTTTTACACGTTTGAAAGCATCCTCTGTTTCGACGCCACGCCGGAAGACTTCACGCCGTTTTACGATGGCAAGCTGTCGAAAGACGGCGTCCTGGCGACCGAAGAAGCCTACCGGAAAAAGCTCAATCTGGACGAACTGGAAAAGACCGCCGAAGGGCAAAAGGAAGCCGAACGCCTCCGCCGGGAAGTGTTCGAAAAGTCCGAACCGCTGGCCTGCGCCAGCCCGGCCCTGGTCGACGGCCGCCTGTACCTGCGTCTTCGCGACCGGATCATCTGCTTCGATCTGCGCCGCCCTTAGGAACGTCCGCGGGTGGCTCGCGCCCTTTCGCTTGGGATGTGAGAAGAACGATTGCTGGTTGGGCGCTTTCGCCTGACCAGTTCGACGGCAGCAGCGGCGAAACAGAACGAGGATGGTTGCGGTCCTGCGTTTTGCCTGTCACCCCAGACTCCGCTTCGATTCGTGAAACACAAACGGGCTGGGGCGCCCTCTCTACAGGCAACGGAATGCATTCTGTTGCGGGGCCAAAGACGACACTCCAGCAACCGACTCACGGTCGGGTGATCCTGCCGCGGTCGATATAGCCGCGTAAGCCGTTCTGCGATACGCTACCAGGGTGACATCCCGGGTTCATGGATTTGGCGCAGGAAGAGCGGTAATGGAAGAAAAGGCCTTTAACTGTCTGGATCTTGATCGCACCATCGCGGAGATTGCCGCGGAGCTCAAAGTGAGCGTCGCCCAGGTGCAGGCGGCGGCGGACCTGTTTGCCGCCGGCAATACGATCCCGTTCATTGCCCGCTATCGGAAAGAAGCGACCCAGGGCCTCGATGAAACGGCGCTGCGGTACATCGAGGACGCGCTGGCCAAAGCCCGCGAACTGGCGGACCGGAAAACGACGATCCTCAAAACGATCGACCAGCAAGGCGCCCTGACGCCCGACCTTCGCCGGCAGATTGAAACGTGCCAGGACAAGCAGGCGCTGGAAGACTTGTACCTGCCGTACAAACCGAAGCGCCGCACCCGGGCTTCGATCGCGCGGGAACGGGGCCTGCAGCCGCTGGCCGATCTGCTGCTGCAGCAGGAACCGCTGGAAGGCTCCCGCCGCGACGTACTCAGGGCGTTCATCAGCGCCGAGAAAGAAGTGCCCGATGAAGCAGCCGCGCTGCAGGGGGCGTGTGATATTGTCGCCGAACAGTGGGCCGAAGATGCTCCCACCCGGACCTGGCTGATGCGTCAGGCGGCCGACTATGGCCAGATCTACTCGCAGGTCAAACGGGGCAAAAAAGAGGAAGCGGCCCGGTTTGAAATGTACCTGGATTTCCAGGAGCCGCTCAAACGCACGCCGTCGCACCGGCTGCTGGCGATGAAACGGGGCGAAGCAGAAGGGCTGCTTCGTATCGGCGTCAAGCTGGACGACGAGTTCGTCGTGCGGAAGCTCAAGCAGCAGCTCACGCCGAATCCTCGCTTTGAATTCCATCGCGAACTGCAGCAGACGGTCGAAGACTGTTACGAACGCTTGCTGATGCCGGCGGTCGATTCGGCCCTGCTGCAGGACCTGAAGGAAAAGGCCGACGACGAAGCGATCGGCGTGTTCGCCAAGAACCTGCGCGAGCTGCTGCTGGCCCCGCCGGCCGGGGCGCAAGTCACGCTGGGGGTCGACCCGGGCTTTCGCACCGGCTGCAAGCTGGCGGTCGTCGACGCCGAAGGGAAGTACCTGGCCCACGCCACCATTTACCCGACCGCCCCGCGGAACGATACGGCCGGAGCGGAACGGGTGGTCCGCGATCTGATCGACCGCTATCAGATCAAACTGATCGCCATCGGCAACGGCACTGCCTCGCGCGAGACGGACGCCTTTTTCGCCCCGCTGCTCAAGTCGCTGGCCGAACCGCTCATCAAAGCGACCGTCAGCGAGTCCGGCGCCTCGATCTATTCGGCGAGCGAGCTGGCCGGCCATGAGTATCCCGATCTGGACCTGACGGTGCGGGGCGCCATCAGCATCGCCCATCGGCTGCAGGATCCGCTGGCGGAACTGGTCAAGATCGACCCCAAGTCGATCGGCGTGGGCCAGTACCAGCACGACGTGAACCAGGCGCTGCTTCGCAAGCGGCTGGAACGCGAGGTGGAGTCGTGCGTCAATTCGGTCGGCGTGGACCTCAACCTGGCCAGCGCCCCGCTGCTCGCCCATGTGGCCGGCATCGGCCCGAAACTGGCGGAGCGGATCGTCGAACATCGGAACGCCCATGGCGCCTTTGCCAGCCGCGACCAGCTCCGCAAGGTGCCCAAGCTGGGCCCCAAGGCGTTTGAACAATCGGCCGGCTTTCTGCGGATCCGCAACGGCCAGCAGCCGCTGGATAATTCGGCCGTCCACCCGGAAAGCTATTATCTGGTCGAGAAGATGGCAGCCAAACTGGGCGTCGCCACGTCGCAACTGGTAGGCAACTCGACGCTCGCGCAGAAGCTGAACGCGGCCGACTTTGTCGACAAGAAGGCCGGCGTGCACACGATCGAGGATATCCTGGCCGAGCTGGCCAAACCGGGCCGCGATCCGCGTCGGGAGTTCGTGGCGGTGAAGTTCGCCGACGGCGTGAACCAGCTGGAAGACCTGAAAGCCGGCATGGTGCTGGAAGGGGTGATTACCAACGTCACCCGGTTTGGCGCCTTTGTCGACCTGGGCGTCCACCAGGACGGCCTGATTCATATCTCCGAACTGGCCAACACCTATGTCGAAGATCCCAGCGATGTGGCGACCGTCGGCGATGTGGTGAAAGTGAAAGTGCTGGAAGTCGACCTGCGGCGCAAGCGGATCGCCCTGTCCCGCAAGCAGGTTTCGGGCTAACGACGACTGGCCTTTTGTAGCTCCACCTCCGCCCAACTCGTCCCTTGCTCCTGCCGCCATTATGAAAGTGACCGATGCCGGAACATCCGTTTGGCTGGTTGAGCCTGGCGCCGCCGGTGATTGCCATTGTGCTGGCGATGGCGACCCGTCGCGTGGTCGTGTCGCTGCTGGCGGGCGTGTTCGCCGGGTCGTTGATTCTGGCGCATGGCAATCCGATCCTGGCCGTGGGCGACACCCTGCAGAATCAGCTGTGGGTGACGCTCACCAGCGAGAGCAAGCTGTACGTGGCCGCCTTTACTTTGCTCATGGGCGCCATGGTCGGCGTGATGAATCGTTGCGGTTCCATGCGCGGCCTGGTCGATCAGGTGTCGGTGCTGGCCCGCGGCCGGCGGAGCGGGCAGTTCATTGCCTGGGTGCTGGGGCTGCTGGTTTTTTTTGACGACTACGCCAATACGATTCTGCTGGGCGGCACGCTGCGGCCGCTGTGCGATCGCTTGAAGATCTCGCGTGAAAAGCTGGCGTATCTGGTCGATTCGACGGCGGCTCCCGTGGCCGGTCTGGCGCTGGTTTCCACCTGGGTGGCGGGCGAAATCGGCTTTGTCGCCGATGGTCTGGCCAAGCTGCCGGGCGACCAGGAATGGAAGCCTTTGGAAGTGTTTGTCGGCAGTATCTGGTATCGCTTCTACGTGCTCTATGCGTTGCTGATCGTGCCGATGATCGGTCTGCTGGGGCGGGACTTTGGGCCGATGCTGCGGGCCGAGCAGAAGGCGATCGGGGCTGCCGCGGCAGCGCCGGGCGAACCCGAATCGGCCAGCGATCTGGCGGCCGATGAACTGGTGCAGGAGGATCCCACGGCGCCAGGGCCCGGCGTGACTTCGCACTGGATCAACGCCGCGGCTCCGGTCGCGACCACGGTCGCGGTGATTGTCTATTTCCTGTACGCGTCGGGACGAACGGCTTTCCCCGCCGACGCTTCCCCCAGCTGGATGGAGATCTTTGGCGAAGCGAATCCGAACGCGGCCCTGCTCTGGGGCGCCTTGTCGGGCCTGCTGATGGCGACCGTATTGACCCTGGGGCAAAGATTGTTGTCGCTGGCGCAGTTGTCGTCGGCGGCCGGGGCAGGCGCTTCGTTGATGCTGCCGGCGCTCCTCATTTTATGGCTGGCTTCGACGTTGTCGGTGATGACGGGAAACGAGCCGATTCGCAGCGTCCAGGAACAGGAGACGCTGGCCGTATCCCAGGTCAAAGCCGTCGCCCTGGCCGATGCGGCCCACCAGACGTCGCTGGCCGATACGGTCGGGCAACTGCAGGCGCAGGGGTTTGACGCGCGGCAGATCGGGCTGGGACTGAAAGCGGCCGAGCGGGATCTGTCCGCCCTGCCGGCGGCGGTGGACGGCAAGCCGGAACATCAGACGCTGTTGCTGGCGGCGGGCCTGTCGCCAGGCGAAGCAGAAGCAGGCAACGCGGCGGCAGGGACGACCGGCTCCTCGGCTGGCGACCCCCAGGCAAGCCTCGCGGTGCTTTACCCGCATCGCGGCATGCGTTTGTATACAGGCGACTTTCTGGGGGGCATGCTATCGGGTCAGCTGAGTCCGGCCTTGCTGCCGACATTTATTTTTCTGCTGGCGGCGGTGGTCGCTTTTGCAACGGGAACCAGCTGGGGGACGATGGGGATCATCATGCCGCTGGCGATCCCGCTGACGTACGCCGCGATTGCCGGCCAGCGCGAGGTGCTGGTCGACGACCCGATTCTGCTGGCGAGTATTGGATCGGTGCTGGCGGGCGCGATCTTTGGCGATCATTGTTCGCCCATTTCGGATACCACGGTGCTGTCATCGCAAGCCAGCGGCTGCCACCATATTGCCCATGTGTGGACCCAGCTGCCCTATGCCCTGGCGACGGCGGCTGTCGCCGTTTTCTGCGGGACGCTGCCGATCGGATTCGGCGTACCGTCGGCGATCCTTCTGCCGCTGGGAGCCGTAACGCTGTTGGCGATTGTCTGGTTTTTTGGTAAACGGGCGGACGAGAGCTCTGCAGAGCCGCTGTAATTCTTACACACAGCACCCAGGCTGGATCGCAGGAAAGGGAATTCGCCAGGCGGCGAAGAAACTTTCTGACGGTTCGCAACATGAGCCGGGGGCTACGTTTGTCGGGATTCGGGCGGACGTGTCAAGGCGCCGGCGGCCCGCTGGCGTTGCGGTTTTGGCACGGGGCTTGCGTCCTTGTCGCCGTGCAAGGTTGCACGCCAGGCGTTTCGTCGCCAGGCAGGAACACGTCCTTCACGAAAGGAATCCACATCATGAAAATTGCAGCCCCCCTGGCGTTCCTGGGACTGGCCCTGGCTGCTGGTTCCGCCTTCGCCCAAGTGGCGACGCGATACAGCGAATCTTCCGACTTGCGCGGCGGTTTGACCGTCGTTGAGCCCTATCGTCCGGCCCTTCCCGTGGTCCTGTCGACCGCAGCTCGTTACTACACGCCCGGCGTTACCCAGCCGGCGGAAAGCGATTCGTCGACGCCCGCATCGCCGGTGACGATCACGACGTTCTCGGTCCGCTCGGCGATGGAAGCCTCGCCGACGTATGTGTCGGACGCGGATACGGCGCCTTCGCTGGCTCCGATGCAGACGTTTTCGTCGTCCGCTTCGCCTCCGATTGTACCGGTCAGTTTCAGCCAGCCGGTGTACCCGGTCCAGCCGGTGCAGTTCGAGCAGCCGCGCACCGCGGTGAGCCCGGTGCCGCCGCAACAGTTCGCGCCCCAGGGCGCCGGCGATGTGACCATTACACCGCTGTCGACCACGATCGTTTCCTCGCAATCCGCCGGTGCGGGCTCCTCGGGCGTACCGTATCACCAGGTAAGCCAGCAGGTGGGCGGCCAGTGCTGCACGCCCAGCCTGGGGCCGACGGCAGCCTACCTGCCGCCGCAACAGCCGGGCCTGATGCCGGGCGGCGCCTGTTGCGAACCCGGTTATGGGGTCGCGGCGGTTCCCCCGCCCAATGCGTACAAACCGCTGATCGCACTGCGGCCCTATCCGTGCGAGGCGTACGTCGGCCAGGGCCTGCTGGGTCAGCCCAAGGCCTACATGCCCAGCCAGCCGATCCGCAACTTCTTCCGCTACATTTTGCCGTAGGCGGGACGACGACGTCTTCTGGCGTTCGCAACCTGCAGCAGCCGCTTTCCCTGGGAGCGGCTGTTTTCGTTGAGGGCGGCCGTTGTGGCGGAAAGGCGGTCTGACCGCCGAGCCCGTCGAACGCCAGGCTTCCCGCACTGTATTCTGCGCGACCTCACCTGCGATCATTTTGGCGCCATTCGGGCCGCCGGCTGCCAGAGTGGAAGCTGCGGCTGAATTGGCGTTTAAAATGCAATTCCAATTGCATCAACGACTTGCGTCAATACGAGTGGCTTGGCGCAAGAAAAAATACCGATTGGTACGCTAGCTGCATTTAAGGTAGAACCATGTGGCAAGCCTGCCACACCCATCAACTGAACGATTCGAGGTCAACGGGAGTGCTGCTCTCGTTTTTGGGTCAACGGGAGCTGCTTCAGCAAGCCCGATTATCATAGATCGACAAGCGTTCGAGAGGAGCTCGCCTCCTCTCCGCAGGTCACAAGCGACCGCCGCCAACTGACGAGTTAGCGGCGGTTGTTCATTTCTTGTCAGCGCTTCGTCACCGCGAGAAAACGTAGTGGACCTGGCCACAGGTCCCTCTTTTGTAGTGGAGCTGGCTACAGGTCCCTGGTCTTTCATGGCGAGGCAAGAAGACGGAATTGTGGCCAACACCACTACGGAAGGGTGGGCCTTAGTGAAAGTAGGTGGGTTCCTGGAGCGTGCGGCCGGGCGGGAGTTTCTGCTTGAGCTCGTCGGCGTCGAGGGCGAACAGGGGGCTGATCTCCAGCGGCGGGTCGCCCTGGATCCTGGCGCCGGCTGCTTCCAGCCAGCGACGGGCCATGCGCGTCATGGCCTCCTGGGCCAGTTCGGGCGTATGGCTCGCTTCGCCGGGGGCGTTTTTGACGGGGGCGAAAGCCTCGTCGGCTTTGGCCTCTACGACGATCGCGTTTCGGGCTGCCGGCAGCAGATCGAAGATAAACCGTTCCAGTTTGATGGCGTTCGGTTCCTCGGGCAGCACCTGTTCCCCACGAGCCGGATCGAACCAGGCGACCTTCTTTCGCGCTGCGTGGAACGGCAGTCCCGTCCCGCTGGTCGCTTGCCGCTGCAGGAATGCGCGGTCGAACACATGCACGGCGATGTTGCCGGCCCATAGCTGCAGATCGCCGCTGGCGTCGCGGCGCTGGGCGACTTCGTCCGGCAGGTCGCTGTACTCGATGATCTGTACTTGCCCGTCGACCAGGACGACATTGCCGACCCGTTCCAGCGGGTCCTGCTTGCGGACGACCTGGGTCGTCATTTCGGATTCGCAAAGCAGATGATAGCCAATCAGTTCCGGATCGCAGATCTGCGTCATCGGATTGTCGACCTGCCCATAGAAGAACTGCTCGATCTCGCGTTCCTCAGCAAACGCAAGCCCGCCGCTGGCATGCAGCGCCTGCAGCATGCCGCCGTGGCCGTCGGGACTCAGGCACAAAGAGCCCGGAGATTCCAGCAGCACGCGTCCTGTCTGGGCGTCGATGGCGGGCAGCGAGCCTTGCTGGAAAACACGCAGGTCCTCTTCCGGCAGACCGAACCGCTGGTGAGCGTCCAGAAACTGCAGCGTTTCCTGGTGCGTGGCGTGGCTCGTCATCAGCAGCAGCGGGATGCGCGTTCCATACCGGCGACCGACCGCCTGTAGACCTTCGATCAGGATCTGGAACAGGGTGCGACCGGAAACGGCGCCCACGGGAAACATCCCTTTCGGGTGATCGAAGCCAAGACGGGAGCCCTGGCCGCCGGCGACCAGAATCATGGCCAGACGTCCCTCGCCAAGGGCCGCTTCCCCACGGTCGCGAGCTTCGCTGCGGGTAAAACGGTCGCTGGCTTGCGGTTCCAGGCGAAATGCGGGCGGGCTTTGAGCCCTTTCGGACCGTTCCCTGAGGGAAGAGTCTGCGGCGACGGCCTGGAATTCGGCGGCGATCCGCTCAAAGTCGACCTGCGCGATCTGCCGCGCCAGCTCTTGTTGCTGGTCGGCTGCCAGCGTATCCCACAAGGCAAGCAGCCCGGCGTTGCCCGTCGGCTGGAGCCGCTGGAGAAGGGATTTCTTCATCGGAGTCTCCTCAAGGGGGCGTTGCTGGCGTTTGCCTGGTCGCGGCAAAGCGGTGTCAGCCAATCCAGCCATTCACCCAGGCGTAAGCCAGGAAGCACAGGATCGGAAACAGCACAAAGATGGCGCCATAGGTGAACACTGTCGTCCAGAAGCGTCGAGGCCAACGAGCCATGGCAGTTGGGTAGCAATCGAGTAGAGAAGAAAGAAGCAATTCGAGAAGAAAGCGGCAAGCAGCTGGCTAGAAGTTTACCGCAAGAAGCAAAGTCCGGGGAAGACCGCCCAGGCGAAATCCGGGGGGGCGATCAGGAGTCACCAGCCGCACGTGCAGGGGAAGGGCGTAGTAGTCGCAGGCGCCTGATCGGGGAGCAGCCGTCCCCGGGGTCATTTGGCGGGGGCGGGGCTAACCCCTCGACGACGCGGCGCCCTGTGTGGTACTTTACCAATCGTGGCGGGTTATATCGTAGTTACATGTTTTTGGACTAGCACCGTGATTCTAATTTTATCGCCTCACGCGACCGACGAGCAGATCGACCATGTGATCAGGCATGTGGAAGATCTCGGGTTTCAAACGCACGTCAGCCGCGGCGCGTTTCGCACCATTGTCGGTGTTATCGGCGACGAAGATAAACTCTCCGTTGAACCGCTGAACGCCATGCCGGGCGTAGAGAAGGTCGTGCCTGTGCTGCCGCCTTACAAGCTCGCCAGCCTGGAAGCTCATCCGACGCCTTCGATCGTAGACGTCGCCGGCGTGAAGATCGGCGGCGGGCATCTGGCGATGATCGCCGGTCCGTGTGCCGTCGAAGGCCGCGACCGGATGGAAAGAATTGCCGAAAGCATCCGCGATGCAGGCGCCAACATCCTCCGCGGCGGCGCGTTCAAGCCCCGCACCAGCCCCTATTCATTCCAGGGCCTGGGGGAAGACGGCCTGAAGATCCTCCGTGAAACGGGCGACAAATTCGGCTTGCCGATCGTCACCGAGGTGATGGATCCCCGCTGTGTCGAGCTGGTCGCGGAATACGCCGACATGATCCAGATCGGCGCCCGGAACATGCAGAACTTTGTGCTGCTGACCGAAGTCGGCAAGACCCAGAAGCCGGTGCTGCTGAAACGGGGCATGAGCGCCACGATCACCGACCTGCTGATGAGCGCGGAGTACATCATGTCGCAGGGGAATTTCGGCGTGGTGCTGTGCGAACGCGGCGTAAAGGGCTTCGATAACATCGCCCGCAACCTGTACGACGTGGCGTCGGTCGCGATTGTCAAAGGTTTGTCGCACTTGCCCATTATTGTCGATCCCAGCCATGCGACGGGCCGCCCTGACCTGATTCCGCCTTGCGCCCTGGCGGGTATCGCCGCCGGAGCCGACGGCGTGCATATCGAAGTGCACGATTGCCCGGAAGAAGCCAAAAGCGACGGCCCCCAGGCCTTGCTGCCGCACCAGTACGCAGAGCTGGCGGATCAGATTCGCAAGCTGGCCGCCCTGTTCAATAAAACCATTTCGCCCCCGGCGGGAGTTGCATCGTGAGAAAACCGTTTATCGCCGGAAACTGGAAGATGAACCTCGATCGGGCCGGCGCGGTAGCGCTGGCCAAAGAGCTGGCGGCGGCGGTTCCTGCCGACGGGCCGGTTCAGGTCGCCATCTGCCCGCCCGCCGTCTATCTGGACGCCGTTCGCGAAGCGATCGCCGGTTCCGCCGTCGAACTGGGCGCTCAGAACATGTACCACGAAGCCAGTGGAGCCTTCACGGGCGAAACCAGCGCCGCCATGCTGCAGGACGTCGGCTGCCAGTGGGTCATTCTGGGCCACAGCGAACGCCGCCATGTGCTGGGCGAAACCGACGCCGACATCAACCGCAAAGTGCATGCGGCCTTGGCCGCCGGCCTGCCGCCGATCGTCTGCGTGGGCGAAACGCTCGATGAACGCGAAGCAGGTCGCACGCAGGAAGTTGTCCGTTCGCAGTGCGACGGCTCGCTGGCCGGCCTGACCGAAGAACAGATGGCGAAGGTCGTCATCGCTTATGAGCCGGTCTGGGCGATTGGCACGGGGAAAGTCGCCACCCCCGCCCAGGCGGAAGAGGTGCATAACGACCTTCGCAAATACTTCGAAAATCGCTACAATCACGCGCTGGCCGAGGGAGTTCGCATCCAGTACGGCGGCAGCGTCAAGCCGGACAACGCCAAGGAATTGCTCTCGCAACCGAATATCGATGGAGCGCTGGTAGGCGGCGCCGCACTCAAGGCGGATAGCTTTCTGGGAATTATTGCCGGGGCATAGGGATTTGCCTTGAGCTTTCTGGAAATCGCCCTGGGCTGCCAGAATCACACCACCCATTTTTAGAAATGGCGGAGAGGAATACCGATGCAGTTCTTTTTTGGTTTCATGATGTTTGTCGTGGCGCTGTTCCTGATCTTATTGATCCTGGTGCAACGCGGCAAAGGCGGCGGTTTGAGCGGAGCCCTCGGCGGCATGGGCGGCGAAAGCGCGTTCGGCAGCAAAGCGGGCGACCTGTTCACCCGGATCACGATCGGCACCGCCCTGGTCTGGATTCTGCTCTGCATTTTGTCGATCAAAATGCTCAAAACAGAGCCCCTGCTCGAGACCACCAGCGTTGCGCCGGCCGGCGAATCGCTGGTTCCGGGCGTCAATAACAAAAATCCGGATGCGACCGACGGCGCCGCGACCGATGGCGGAATCGCTCCCCCGGCCAGCACGCCGGCGACCAGCACGCCTCCGGCCGCAGCACCTGCCACGGGCCCGGCTCTTCCCGCCGAAGCTCCGTAAGCGGGCCAGGCAGTTTTTTCGATCTGTCGGCAGATATGAATCGCAGCCCGAATCCGGGCTGTGCGCCCTCCCGTGACGGCCAGCAGCGATCGTCCGCCGAGCAAGAGCTCGGTGGACGTCTGTCGCTTTTCGATCTTCTTTTCTATTCGATTTTCCATTCGATCAGGAGCGGGCGGTTGTTGCAGAGCATGACCGGACAAGGCGACGCCACACTCCCTCGCGACGGCATGGTTGTCAGCGTGGAAGTTCGCGCCATTAACGGCCGTTATTTCAAGCTGTCGTATCGCGGCTCAGAAGGCTGTGGGGCGCTGGAGTCGCGGGTCGACGCCGTGATCCGGCAAGCCATTCGTCGCGGCACCGTGCAGGTCGAAGTCAAAGTCGCCCGGAAATCGGCGGCCGATCCGTATCGCTTGAATACCGAAGTGCTGGCCGGCTACTACCGGCAGCTGGAAACGCTGTTTCATCAGTTCCACCCCAACAGCACGCCTGCGCTTGAGTCGCTGCTCGCCCTGCCCGGCGTGGTGGAAGAGAACCAGGCGTCCGAAGGGGTCGACGAGATCTGGCCGCTGGTGGAAGAAACGCTGCACGCCGCCCTGGCAAATCTCGCGCAGATGCGGGCCGACGAAGGCCGCGCCATGGCGACCGATCTGGCCCACAACTGCCGCACCATCGGCGTGGAACTGACCGCCATTGAAGCCAGGGCGCCCGAGGTGGTCCAGGCGTACCGCGGTCGTCTGGTCGAGCGGATGAACGCCTTCCTGCAGCAGCACGACCTGCGTCTGGAAGCATCGGATCTGCTTCGCGAAGTGGCCGTGTTTGCGGAACGCTGCGACATCTCTGAAGAGGTCGTCCGGCTGCGGAGCCACCTGGAGCAGTTCGACACAATTCTGCAGCAGGAGGAATCGGCCGGCCGCAAGCTGGAATTCCTGACGCAGGAAATGTTCCGAGAGACGAATACGATCGGCTCCAAAGCGAACGATGCCGAAGTCGCCCGGCATGTGATTGAGATCAAAGCCGCCATTGAGCGGATGCGAGAGATGATTCAAAACGTGGAATAGCAGGGATCCGCTTCGCCGCCAGGTTCGACGACAGGTTCGACGCTTCCACGGAGGAACAGGTCGAACGCCGCCCTCCCAGTACAGGGGCCGAGCAACCGCATGAGCAAGCCCTGCACCCCCGCAGGCCAGGTGATTATCGTTTCCGGTCCCTCGGGCGCCGGCAAATCGACGCTGGTCCGCACTCTCTTGAAACGCTGCGATCTGCCGATTGTGCTGAGCGTTTCCGCTACCACGCGCCCCCCCCGTGCTGGGGAGCGAGAAGGGGTCGACTATCACTTTCTTTCCCAGGAAGAATTCCAGAAGCGGCGCCTGGCCGGCGAATTCCTCGAAGAAAAGGAAGTTTTTGGCCGCGGCGACTGGTACGGAACGCTTGCCAGCGAGGTGACCGCTGGTCTTTCGGCCGGAAAATGGGTACTGTTAGAGATTGACGTGCAAGGCGCCATGAGCGTTTTGCCGGTCTATCCTGATGCGGCGACCTTCTTTGTTCATTCCGGAACGCTCGAAGAACTGGAGAAACGCCTGCGCGATCGTCGCTCCGAAACCGAAGCCTCGATCCAGCGCCGTCTGGAAGTCGCCCGCGGGGAAATGGATTACTTGACTCAATACCGCTACACCATTGTCAATGAAACCATTGACGAGGCAGCGGACGAAATGTGCCGGATTTTGCAATCTCTGGGAGAACAAGGCTGATGCTAGAAGAACTGAAGGAAGAAGCGATCGTGAACAAGGTCGGTGGTCGCTTCAAGCTTTCGACCCTCATTCAAAAACGCCTGGTGCAATTGAACGCCGGCAGCCGCCCCCTGGTCGACATGAACAGCCAGAACAAAATGGAAATCGTGCTGCAGGAAATCCTGCAGGACAAAATCTATCTGGATACGAGTAATGTCGTCGCCTACACCGGCATGACCGAAGGCGGCGAAGAGTTCGACTTCGGCGAATAGTTCGCCCTCTTCTGCGGCAAAACGGCCGGCAGCCCGCTGCCGCGCCCGCCGCAGGGAACGACTCTGACGGACCGGCCGAATCGCTCGGTCGTCACTCGCCCGGCGGCGCGACCTGCACGCGCCGCTTGCTGGGGCCCCTTCTCTTTCCGCATCTTACGGATCTTCCCGCATCGGTCGCCAGGCGAATCGCACGCATGCAAGGTCGTGAAATTATCATCGGCGTTTCCGGCGGCATTGCCGCTTTCAAGTCGGCCGCCCTGGTGAGCCAGCTGGTCCAGGCCGGCGCTGGCGTAACGGTCGTCACGACCGCCGCCGCCCAGCGGTTCGTAGGCGATGCGACGTTTGCGGCCCTGACCGGTCGGCCTGCCGCATCGCAACTGTTTGACCCGGCGTATCCGCTGGGAGCCCACATTACGATCGCCCGGCGGGCTGAACTGCTGTGCATTGCTCCCGCTTCGGCCGACATGATGGCGAAGATGGCCCTGGGCCTGGCCGACGATCTGTTGTCCACGCTGTACCTGGCGTTTACCGGCACGGTGCTGGTCGCCCCGGCGATGAACCGGGAGATGTGGAGCAAGCCGGCTGTCCAGCGCAACGTGCAACAGCTGGAAGAAGACGGCGTCCACTTTATCGGTCCCGACTCTGGCTGGCTCAGCTGCCGCGAAGCAGGCTCCGGCCGCATGGCTTCGCCCGAAGACCTGTTCCAGGCAATCGCCGAACGCCTCAAAACGCCCGACAGTTAGTCGCCCGACACGTAGTGGCCTGGGCCACAAGTCCCTCTTATTTTCAGGTCCACTACCCAGAAATCCCGCGGTGAAAAGGCGCCTATCGCCAGGCCGCTCGCTTACAAACCCAGTTCGACGTAGAGCTTGCCGTTCTCCACCGTGACGGACTGCAGCAGGGCCTTGGTCAGGTTGCCGCTGAACTGTTTGGCATCGATGGTATAGATGGGTGTCTGGTCGAGGTACCGGGCGACCAGCTTCTCCACCACCTCGCGGGCCGGCCGGGTATGTTCGACAGGCAAGTCGGCCAGCTGGAGGTCGGTGATCGTTGCGTTTTTGTAGAACAGCTCGCCGGTGGCCGGCTCGTAACGCAGGTCGCCGTACACAGTGACGGTTCCTTCCCGCGGCTGACCTTCGCCCAGCAGCCCGGCTGCGGGCAACTCGGGGCCTCCGCCCGGCAGTCGCACGCGGCGGGGCGGGTTCGGCAATTCCTGCGGCGGAATGAGGGTGATTTTCATCCGCACGCCCAGCTGGTTCTTGCCGGGTTCCAGCAAGGCGACCGGATCCGAGAGCGTCGCCTTGATGGGCGATTCAAATCCAGGAATGTCGTCGGTCGAATAAGGGAACGAGGCAGCCAGCGACGACTGCACCTGTTCTGGCGAGATCTCTACCTTGTGCGATAGCGACTGCGAACAACCGACCGCCAGCAGCAGGCAGGCGAGTCCCAGAGGTTTCCAGCATTGTTTCCACATGGCATGCTTCCTTGACTCACGGGGAAGAAGACTGACGGCAGGCCGAACGCCGGCGGGCGACGGGCTTGTGTAGCCGGGCCTGGCTAGTGGTGCGTCAAACCATCAAATCAGGTTTCTCTCAATCAGCCGCCGGGCGCTAGCCCACGGTTTTCCTGGCAGCACAGCAGCGCGGCCGAAATCGCTCACTCGAAGATTGAAGATTGACGCGGCACTAGCCAGTTTAGTACTGGATCAGGCTGAACGTTTCGTGCGGGGCGATCCGGGCGGCGCCGCCCAGGGCCAGTAGTTCAATCACAAAGGCGCAGCCGACAACTTCGGCGCCGGTCTCCTGGAGCAGATGGCAGCAGGCGTCGACCGTGCCGCCGGTCGCCAGCAGGTCGTCGACCACCAGCACGCGCTGGTCGCG
The DNA here is from genome assembly GCF_007751035.1 of Lignipirellula cremea. Classification (NCBI taxonomy): domain Bacteria; kingdom Pseudomonadati; phylum Planctomycetota; class Planctomycetia; order Pirellulales; family Pirellulaceae; genus Lignipirellula; species Lignipirellula cremea. Next base: position 2,675,497 of record NZ_CP036433.1, read on the forward strand.
GAGCACGCCGTCGACATGCATCTCCAGCGTGTCGCTGCCGTACTCTAGATCGTACTGGAACGATCGGGTGTTGAAGGGCAGTTTGCCCGGCTTGCGGACGGGCGTAAAGGCAACGCCCAGTTCAATCGCCAGCGGGGCGGCGAAGATGAAACCGCGGGCTTCGGCGGCGATGATCACATCGATTTTCGCGTCGCGGAACCGGTCAGCCAGTCGCTGGGTCGTTTCCCGAAAGGCAACCGGCGAGGCCAGCAAAGGGGTAATATCGCGGAACAGAATGCCCGGCTTGGGGAAGTCGGGGATATCGCGAATGAATTCCTTGAGGTCGAAATCTGGGTTCGTCATGTAACTTTCCGCGCATAAAAACAGAAACAGTTGTCTCAGGCCGCTGCAATATACGCCTGACGTCTCACCCTCGCCAGACGCACCCGGCGATTGCCGCCGGCGAACCGCCGGCATGTAGCCGAAGTCGCCAGACTTGAGAGGGAGCATTCAGGGCGAGGGAAGCAGCGGCCAAACTCTGGCGAGTTCAGCTACGGGGAGCGTAGGGGGGACCGCCGGAGGCCCTCCAACGATTGCCCGGCGGCGGGCGTTTCGAGGGTGGAAAACGGCGTGGGGCTGGAGTACGATTGGAGCTTCCCTGCCTGCAACTCTCTCCTTATAGAGGAAAGCGATGATGCTCTCTCGCGTGATTCCTGCTCTCGCCATGACCCTGGCGACGGCCAGCCTGCTGGCGAATGTGTCCTTGGCCCAGGAGTGGACCCGTTTTCGTGGACCCAACGGCGCGGGCGTCGCCGCCAGCGGCAGCGGGATTCCCAGCGTCTGGGAGCCGGACGACTATAACTGGAAAGCGGAATTGCCGGGGATCGGCCATTCATCGCCGGTGATCTGGGGCGAGAAGATCTTCCTGCTGAGCGCCGATCCGGATACGGCCATGCGCTACCTGGTTTGCCTGTCGACCCGCGATGGTTCGCAGCTGTGGCGACGCGATTTCAAGTCGGAAGAACATCATCTGCATACGCAAAGCAGCTACGCTTCTTCGACGCCGACGGTCGACGCCGACCTGGTTTACTTTGCCTGGTCCACGCCCGCCAAAACGACGCTCATCGCCCTGACGCACGACGGCCAGACGGCCTGGGAACGCGACCTGGGTCCCTGGGTCAGCCAGCACGGTTTTGGTTCTTCGCCGATCCGCTACAAGGATCTGCTCATTCTGCACAACTCGCAGCAAGCCAATCAGCTGGCCGCCGGCGAAACGCCCGGCGAAAGCCGCATGATGGCGTTCAACGCCCGCTCGGGCGAAACAGTCTGGGAAACGCCGTTGACCTCCAAGAACGTCTGCTACTCGGTGCCGTTCATCCTGGAGACTCCCGGCGCGGCGCCCCAGCTGATCTGCTGCAGCACGGCCGAAGGGATCTTCAGCATCAACCCCGACAACGGCGACATGAACTGGAAGGCCGGCGAGCTCAGCATGCGGACGGTCGCTTCGCCCGTCCAGGTCGATGACCTGCTGTTCGCTTCGACCGGATCCGGCGGCGGCGGCAACTATGTGATCGCCGTCAAACCGAGCTCGAAAGAAGGCGCCTATGAGGTGAAGTCGTCGGGCCAGTTCAAGGCGAACTATGTCCCCACCCCGGTGGCGAAAGACGGCCTGCTGTTCTCCTGGTACGACAAAGGCTTCGTCAATTGCCTCGACGCCAAAACGGGCGAAGCGCTCTGGAGCGAGCGGATTGGCGATGGCTTCTCGGGCTCGCCCATCCGTATCGGCGATCGCATGTTCTGCATTTCGCAGTCGGGCGACGTGTACGTGGTGGCGGCTTCCAAGGAATTCAAACTGCTGGGGAAAAACTCGCTGGGCGAAGATAGCCGGGCCACGCCGGCGGTCGCCGGCGATCGCCTTTACCTGCGGACGTACTCGCACCTGTTTTCCATCGGCGGCGGAACCAGCGGCGGCAAGTCGAACTAACCGCTGGCTGAAACGTATCTTCCTCTGTCCGAGCGGGAAACACATCGCTCGGACGCGGGACGAAGCTGGCTCCACGCGGCTCAGGCGGCTCGCCTGCGCACGATAATCTTTCGCCGTACGACCACCGATCCGTCCGCTCCAGGCGATGCGGCGGGAGCAGCATCGAACGGCGGGGCAATCATCGGCAGCGTCGCTGGCGACGATGCGGGTTCGTCGTCTGGTTTCTGCGCGACGATTTCTTCTTTCGCGCGCACCCGGCGCGGCGGCGTTCCCTGGAGGGCGGCCGGCGCCGCGGGCTCTGGCATGACGCTTACGGTTTCTTCCGTAAGCGAAGCGACCGGATCCGCCGCTGCGGGCAGATCGGAATTCTTCCGTTCCCTGCGGGCGGAGATCAGGCTGAGCAGGGCCGGCAGCACCAGCAGCGAATTCAACAGGCAAAAGAACACGCCGATCGTGAGCACCTGTCCCAGGCTGCGCAACCCCTGGTGCTTGGCGAAGATCATCATGCCGAAACCGACCATCGTCGTCAGTGAGGTAATCACCACGGCCATCGCGGTCGACCCGCCCAGGCGATACCTGCCGGCCTGCCGCCGGAAATCGTGCACGACATGCACGCCGTCGTCGATGCCGATGCCAAGAATCAGCGGCAGCACAATCATATTGGCCGGGTTCAGCGGGATGCCGAACAGCCCCAGCACGCCAAAGGTTTGCACCATGCCCAGGACCATCGGCAATAGCGACAGCAGCGACGAACGCACGCTGCGGAAGTCCAGCATCAGCACGATCGCCACAGCCAGCAGGGAATACAGGGCCGCGTGCAGGTAGCTCTGCTGCATCTGCCGCGAAGCATAATACGACTGCACCGGATGACCCGTTACCTGGGGGTCGACCGTTTCCAGGCTTTGCACAAAATGGCGGAGATGCTCCATGTCCCAGATATCGCCTTTGGCGTAGACCCGGAGCAGATGGCGGCCGTTGGCGCCGACAAAGCGGTCACGGAGTTCCGAGGGGATATCGTCGCTGACGGGGGATTCGGGATTGGCGACCGTCTGCAGCAGGCGGAACCGTTCCAGCAGATCGTTGGCGATTCGCATCTGGTGCGAGGCCAGCAGCTGGGCCGTTTCGGGCGAAGGACGCTGCCGCAGCAAACGCTCGGCGAGCGCCAGTTTTTGCACCAAAGGCGTATCGCCCAGAGCGGAGAACAGGTTCGCCCTGAGCGCCGACAGCTGCAGGGAAAGGTTGGTCGGGGATGTCATTTCAATCGTCGCTGCCCGTGGCGGCAGCGCCGTCAGGCGGGAGCCGATCCGGGTGATCAGCCGCGACTTCTCTTCACTGGGAGGCGGCGTGAGCTCGACGATCTGTTCCGTGCTTTCGACACAGTCGAGCTGATCGAACTGCGCTTTCCGGGCCAGCAGTTCCTCGGGCGAGCGGGCGACCGACAACGCGAACCAGACCGAGCGATCCGACTTTGTCAGGATCTGCCGTTCCAGGTCGACGCTTTCCAGTCGCACCGGCTGCAGGTTGAGCAGGTTATGGTCGTACCGCAAGTGCACCATGCCAGCGCCCAGCAGGACGGTCGCCACACAGGCGATTCCCAGGGCCAGCCGGGGCATGCCCAGCAGCGGCCGCATCGCCATGTCGATCGGCAACGGGGTCGGCGTCGCATCGGCCGCCCGGTGCTGGTCGGACAGAAACAGCAAGGCGGGCAGCACCAGCACGGCGGCAACCACGCACAGAATCACGCCGCCGCCGGCGATCAGGCCCAGTTCGGCAACGCCGGTGAAGTGCGTCAAGGTGGCGGTGCAAAAGGCGATCGCGGTTGTCACGCCGCCGGTGACCACGCCCGGCCCGATGCTGCCGGCCGTTTGCCGCAACGCTTCGCCGCAGTCGGCGCATTCACCGCGAATGAGCAGATAGCGGGCAATGTAATGCACGCCGAAGTCGATCCCCAGGCCGATCAGAATCGCGCCAAAAGAAACGCTCAGCAGATTCAGGTGTCCGACCGCCAGCGTCAAGTATCCGAAGGACCAGGCGAGTGCGATCAGCAGCGTCAGCACCGCGATCAACGGGTGCCGCAGTCCGCCAAAACCGGCGACGAACAGGCAAGCCACCCCGACCAGACTCAGCACGCTGGCCTGCATCATATCGGCCTGGCTGGCCCGCATTTCGTCGTTTTCCAGAATCGGCATGCCGGTCAGGCCGAGCTCCACGTGCGGATGCCGCTGGCTGACTTCGCGCAGAATCACGCGCAATTCGTCGATCGCTTCTGAACCGGGCGACATGCCGTTGTGTTGCCCATGGAACCGGACCAGGAGCAGGCCCATTTTTCCGTCGTCGGTCATCAGGTAGGAGGGCGAGAGCTTTTTCAGCTGTTCGGCCGCCAGTCCCTGTGTCGGCCAGGGGGACTGGTACCTGGGCGGATCCGCCAGGGCGGCGCACAGGCTATCGGCCAGGGGCTCCAGGAACGCCGCGGCCGATCCGGGCGAGACGTTTTGCGGGCGACTGGCTCCGGGGTTGAACATCCGCTGCAGCTGCAGCTGGTTCCAGTCGCCCTGGACGATCGGTTCCCCCTGGGCCGTGTAGCGATCGAGTTTTTCCAGATCTTCAAGCGACAGAAAGTGCAGCGCTTTGCCGCGGATTTTGCCAACGTCGTTCTTATAGAACAGCGAGTGGAACAGGTCCTCGCGGCGCAGGATTTCCGAGGCTGCCTCGTCGATCGCCCCTTCCAGGACGGCCGGGTCATCGGTCTGCACCACCACCACGGCGTCGTCGTCGGAGCCAAACTCTTTGAGATAAGCCAGCCAGCGCTGGTTGTAACCACTGTTGGGATTCAGCAGGTCCAGGCGACTGGTGTGGAACTGCATCTGGCAGACGGAAAGGCAAATCGCGGCGGCCGCCAGCAGCAGCGCCATGCCGACGACGGCCTTGGGGTAGCGCAGCACCCACGTAGTCGCCCAGCGCAGCGGCAGCGCCAGCAGCGAGTCGTCATCGTGCGGCTTCCGTTCCGCCGACATCGTGCGTCCCTCTCCAAAGTCGAAATAGGCGTAGGCCCTGCCTGTTCCGCTGCTCGCCCAGGGTGCGGGAGAAACGAGCGCAACTTTCTGGCTGGCAGGGACGTGTGTCGGATCGCGGGGCTGGGTCGATTTGTTTGGCTGGGGTAATGACGGGCGTGGTTAAAAGGAGCAATTGCTGGCTTCCCGGACCCGTCGCGAAGCGAGGATTGTAGAAGCGACCCCCAATACCAGCAAGACGAATCTGAGCGGCGCCTTGGCCCTTCCGGTTCCGCCCGGGCGAAGGCAGGACGGGCGATGCTTTCCCCCGGGGAAGACGGCCTATTCCTGGGCTGCGTCCTGCAGGGCGGCGTCGATCGTGGTGAGCTGCACCCCCTTGGCGGCGAGCTCCTGCACGGCCCGGTCGACGTCGCCCGGCTGCAGGTTCACGCCGCGGCAGGCGTCTTCGATCAGGAAGACTTCGAACCCCAGATCCAGGGCGTCGAGCGCGGTGAACTTCACGCAGTAGTCGGTCGCCAGTCCCAGCAGATAGACCTGCGTAATCCCCTGGTTCTTCAGGTAGTCGCCCATTCCGGTCGAGCGACGTCGGCCGTTGTCAAAGAAGCCGCTGTAGCTGTCGATGGCCGGGTCGTCCCCTTTGCGGAAGACGCGTTCAATCGCCTGCAGGTCCAGGACCGAGGCCAGCTCGGCGCCGGCGGAGCCTTGGACGCAGTGGACGGGCCAGAGCGTTTGCGGCAGCCCCGACAGCTCGATCGTTTCGCCCGGGTGCTTGCCAGGATGATTGGCGGCAAAGCTGCCATGGTCCGGCGGATGCCAGTCCTGGGTGGCGACCACGCAGGAAAACGCGGCCGCCAGGCGATTGGCCGGTTCCAGTACGACGTCGCCCTGGGGAACGGCCAGCGCGCCGCCTGGGAGGAAGTCGTTCTGCAGATCGATCAGAAGAATCGCTTTCATGGCGGGCCTTGTTCACCTTCCCAGCAGGCGAGCCTGCTTAAACCTCGAAGTGGAAACCCTGCAGGCACAAACGCTGGTACTTTTTGACATCAAAGCGATACAGTCGGGCGGCCCGATGAGCGACGCCCGATTCCCGTTCGTCGGTCTCTACGAGCAGGTCCATGCCGAGAATCTTTTTCCGAAAATTCCTTTTGTCCAGCTCGCGTCCCAGCACCTGCTCGTACAATTGCTGCAGTTGCCGCAACGAGAAACGGGGCGGCAGCAGGTCGAAGCCCACCGGCTTGCGCCGTAACTTGCCCCGCAACCGCTCCAGTGCAGCGGTGAGGATCTGCTCATGGTCAAAGGCGACCTTTGGCGTGCTGCCGATGGGAAACCACTGGGCCGCCCTGGCGTCGGTGGCGGCGACCGGTGCGTGCGAGGCGAGTTTGACCAGAGCGTAATAGGCGACCGTCACCACCCGTTCGCGTGGATCACGGTCTACGGCTCCAAAGGTATACAGTTGCTCCAGGTACTCGATACGCACGCCAGTTTCTTCGGACAACTCGCGTCGGGCGGCGGCGTCGAGCGATTCATCCAGTCGCACAAAGCCGCCGGGCAGGGCCCACTCGCCGGCAAAAGGCGGCACGTCGCGCTGGATCAGCAGCACCTGCAGCCCCTGCTGGTCCAGGCCGAAGACAACGCAGTCAACCGTCAAAGCGGGGCGCGGATACAAGGAGGGATTCGTCATGAGGGACAAATTCTAAAGCAAAGAAGCCTTTTCCCAATGTTATATTAGTGTTAAGAAAACACTAAGTCAAACTGCGTCCCCTTCAACGCTGTTCGAGGGAAGCGCATAATCAGTTTAACCCAACAGATTCTGGATAAGCGAATTATGGCAAAGCAGAACGAAGGCGAATACTGGCTGGGGTTTGACCTGGGCGGGACGAAAATGCTCGGAGCGATCTTCGACGCAGAATTCAAGCCCGTCGTTCGCGTGCGGAAAAAAACCAAGGCATTCCTGGGGCAAAAAGCGGGCGTCGAACGCATTTGCGAAGTGATCAACGAAGCGCTCGAAGAGGCGAATCTCAAAACCTCGCAAATCGCCGGCATTGGCATCGGCGTGCCGGGTCCACTGGACCTGAATCGCGGCGTGGTTCTGGAAACGCCCAACCTGGGCTGGAAGAATTTACCCCTGCAGGCCTCCCTGGAAAAAGAGTTCAAATGTTCCGCCGTGATCCTGAATGATGTCGATGCAGGCGTTTACGGCGAGTATCGCTTTGGCTCGGCGAAGGACGCCCGCTGCGTGATCGGCGTTTTCCCCGGCACGGGCATCGGCGGCGGCTGCGTTTACGAAGGCACAATCCTGCGCGGAAAGACCAGCTCCTGCATGGAGATCGGGCATATGCTGGTGGCTCCTGATGGTCCCCTGTGCGGTTGCGGTCGTTATGGCTGTCTGGAAGCGGTCGCCAGCCGGCTGGCTGTTTCTGCGGCGGCGGCCCAGGCGGCGCATCGCGGCGATGCTCCCCATTTAATGAAGGAAGCCGGCGCCGATTTGATGAAGATCCGCTCCGGCGCGCTGGCGGACTCGGTCAAAAATGGCGACAAGGTCGTCGAACAGTTACTGCGCGATGCGGGACGGCACATGGGGCTGGCGGTTGCCAGTCTGGTCAACCTGCTCGCTCCCGACGTGGTGGTGCTGGGAGGGGGCATGGTCGAGGAGATGCCAAAACTTTTCGTCGAAGAGGTGAAAAAGGCCGCCAAGAACCGTGTGATGCCTTCGTATGAAAACAGCTTCGAGGTCGTGGCGGCAGCGTTGGGCGACGATTCGGCCGCGATGGGCGCAGCCGCCTGGGTGCAAAAGGCGGTCCTGGCCGGCGCGAGCCCTCCGTTGTTCAATTAATCCGTAGTGTGGTGTTTGACAGCCTGGTGAGAAACCGCCGGGTTTCCCCTGCATGCAAGGCTTCTTCTCGTTATGTCGTCGACGGCTGCTTCACCGGGAACAGGACATTCGACTCCACCCCATCCGATGGCGGTTATCGATATCGGCGCCACTTCGATTCGCATGGCCGTCGGCGAGATCAATGCCCAGGGCGACGTCCGCGTGATCGATACCTTGTCCCAGGCCGTCAGCCTGGGGAAAGATGTCTTCACCCGCGGCCAGATCAATAAATCCACGATTGAAGACTGCGTTCGTGTTCTGAAAATCTATCGCCACAAACTGCGCGAGTATCAGATCTCGGGCAGCGATCGGATCCGCGTCGTCGCCACCAGCGCCGTGCGGGAGGCTTCCAATCGCCTGTCGCTGATCGACCGGGTGTACATCGCCACCGGCCTCGAAGTGGAGCCGCTGGACGAAGCAGAGGTCACCCGTCTGACGTTCCTGGGCGTGCAGCCCCACCTGGTCAGCGACAACCGGTTTGCCGACGCCCAGACCCTGGTGGTCGAAGTCGGCGGCGGCAGCACCGAGGTGCTGTTGATTCGCGATCTGAACGTGGCGTTCTCTTATACCTATCGTCTGGGCTCCATGCGTCTGCGGCGCACGCTGGAGGCGTACCGCGCCCCGGCGATGAAGGTCCGGGAGATCATGGAGAATCAGATCGCGCGGACCGTGAATCAGATTCGCCGCCGGGTCGCTTCCGACGCCCCTTCGCAAATGATCGCCCTGGGGGGAGATGTCCGCTTCGCCGTGGCGGAACTGCTGCCCGACTGGGATCGTCATGAACTGGCGACGATCGACGTCGCCGCCTTGCGGGAGCTGACCGACGATCTGCTCAACTCGCATGTGGATGAGTTGGTCCAGCAACGCCACTTGAATTTCCCCGATGCGGAAACCGTCGGGCCGGCCCTGCTCACCTATGTGGAGCTGGCCGAAGCGCTGGGCCTGAAACAGCTGCATGTTTCCAATGTGAATCTGCGCGACGGCCTGCTGGAAGAGATCGCCCTGGGGCAAACCTGGACGGAAGAATTCCGCCACCAGATCATCCGCTCCGCCTTGGATGTGGCGGAAAAGTATTCATGCGACCGGGCCCATGCCGTGCAGGTCGCCGAGCTGAGCCGGAGCCTGTTCCGCGAGCTGGCTGACGAGCATCAACTGGACCCGCGTTATGAGATGTTGCTGTACACGGCCGCCCTGCTGCACGAGGCAGGCCTGTTCATCAGCAACCGGGCCTACCACAAGCACTCCATGTACGTAATCCGCAACAGCGAGATCTTTGGTCTGGGCAAGTCGGAACTGCTGCTGGTCGCCTTGACCGCCCGTTACCATCGTCGGGCCTCACCGCAGCCGACGCACGAAGGCTACGCCATGCTGGAGCGCGATCGCCGCGTGGCGATCGCCAAAATGGCGGCCTTACTGCGGATCGCCGTGTCGCTGGATGAATCGCGCACCCAGCGCATCAACCAGATCTCGTGCAGCCGCCGGAAGGACCAGCTGGTGATTTCCGTGCACGGCGTCGACGACATGTCGCTGGAGCTGCTGGCCCTTCGCCAAAGCGGCACCCTGTTTGAAGAAGTATTCGGTCTGAAGCCCGTCCTGCGATCGGTCAGCTGATTCGGTCAGCCAGCAGAACTGGCCCGGTTCCGGGGAAACGATCACGGCGCGGCCCGCCCTTGCCCGACCGCAAAATCGTCTCCTGCGAAGTTCCTCCCTGCTATCAACCAGCGAGTATTTTTCCATGGCGAAAATGGCGAATTCAGCCAAGTTCTTCAATCGTGAATTGAGCTGGCTGGAGTTTAACCAGCGTGTTCTTGACGAAGCCCGCAACCCGGCGATCCCGTTGCTGGAGCGTTTGAAGTTTCTCGCCATCACGGCGTCCAACGCCGACGAGTTCTTCATGGTCCGGGTGGGCGGACTGCAGGTGCTGTCGCGGCAACGCAACACCAAGCCCGACCCGGCCGGCATGACCCCCGACGAGCAGCTGCTGGCGATCAGCAAACGGTTCGCCCGGATGACGGCCGACCAGTACGCCTGCTTTGCTACGGAACTGGAGCCGGCTCTGCAGGAGGCTGGCATCCATCGCCTGGCGATCGAGACCCTGAACGCCAAACAGCAGTCGGCCGTGCGGAAGATCTTTGAGCAGGAGATCTTTCCCGTACTCACGCCGATCGCCGTGACCTCAGCCGAAGACTTCCCCACGCTGTCGAACCAGGGCCTGAGCCTGTGCGTGAGGCTCGCGCCGAAATCGCCTGAGGAAACGCAGCGCGTGGCGGTGATCCCGCTGGGGCGATCGATGCCGCGGTTCTTTGCGCTGCCGTCGTCGGGCGGGTACTCGTACATGCTGCTGGAAGACGTCGCGGCCTCGCATGTCGACAAGTTCTTCACCGGCGAGCAGGTGCTGGAATGGACGCCCTTTCGCATCACTCGCAACGCCGACATGAGCTTGCGCGAAGACCAGGCCCCTGATCTGCTGGCCAGCATGGAAGAGATCCTCGACGCCCGCAAGGACAGCCCCTGCGTGCGGCTGGAAATCGCCGAGCACGCCAGTGCGGAGCTGCGCGGCTTTCTGCAGGACGTGCTTACGGTCGCGGATACCGACGTCATCCGTTGTCCTGGCCCGGTCGACCTGTCGGCCTTCATGCAGCTTGGTTTTCTGCCGGGCTTCGACGACCTGAAATACGAAGCCTGGCCCCCGCAGGCGTCGACGCAGATCGACCGCTCTGAGAGCCTGTTCGATACGCTCACGCAGCGCGACGTGCTGTTGTATCACCCTTACGAAAGTTTCGACCCGGTCGTGCGGTTGCTGGAAGAAGCGGCCGACGATCCCGATGTGCTGGCGATCAAGCAGGTGCTGTACCGCACCAGTCGTGAAAGCCCCATCGTCGCGGCGCTGGCCCGCGCCGCCAGCAACGGGAAAAACGTCACCGCGCTGATCGAACTAAAAGCCCGATTCGATGAGGCCCGCAATATCGAATGGGCCAAGAATCTGGAACAGGAAGGCGTGCACGTAATTTACGGCGTGAAAAACCTGAAAACCCACGCCAAGATTTGCCTGATCGTCCGCCGCGAATCGCACGGCATCCAGCGGTATATGCACTTCGGCACCGGCAACTACAACGAAGCGACCGCCCGCATCTACAGCGACGCCAGCCTGATGACCAGCGACGAAGAACTGGGCGCCGACGCCACGGCGTTCTTCAACATGATCACCGGCTACTCGCAGCCGCAAAAGTTCCGCAAAATTGAAGCGGCCCCCATCGGCCTCCGCGATCGCCTGCTGGAAATGATCGAAGCCGAAACTCAGCGCGTCCGCGAAGGCGGCAAAGGCTCCATCCAGGCCAAGATCAACTCGCTGGTCGACCCGACGCTGATCAAGGCGCTCTATGAAGCGTCCGACGCCGGCGTAAAAATCCAGTTGAATATCCGCGGCATCTGTTGCCTGCGTCCCGGCGTGAAGGGACTCAGCGACAACATCGAGGTGCTCAGCATTATCGACCGCTACCTGGAACATGCCCGCATTTTCCACTTTTTGCACGGGGGCGATAACCGCGTCTTTATCTCCAGCGCTGACTGGATGCCGCGGAACCTGGACAAACGCGTCGAACTGCTGATCCCTGTTGAAGACGACGCCGCCAAACGCCGGTTAATGGGTATCCTGGATTGTTATTTCCGCGATAATGTCAAAGCGAAGCAGCTCCAGCCCAACGGTTCGTACCAGCTGGTCAAACGCCACGCCCGGCGGAAAGAGTTCCGCAGCCAGGAAGAGCTGTACCGTCTTGCCTGCGAGGCCGTCAAAAACGCCAGCCAATCCAAACGGACTGTATTTGAGCCCCATCAGAGCCAGTAAATGAAAACCCTTCTCATACTCCGCCACGCCAAATCCAGCTGGGCAGACGCAGGGCAGGCGGACTTCGATCGCCCGCTCAACAAACGCGGCCGACAATCGGCCCCGCTCATCGGCCAGGAGATTCGAGAACGCGGGATCACGCCCTGGCTGGTCCTCAGTTCGACCGCCTTACGGGCCCGACTGACGACCGAACTGGTCAATGCCGAGTCCGGTTTTACTGGCCAGACAGTATTCGAACAGGACCTCTACCTGGCCCCGCCGGAAACCTACCTGGAGCGCCTGCGGTGGCTGGGCGGCGAAGCCAACCCGGCGATGGTCGTCGGCCATAACCCGGGACTGGAGATGCTGGTCGGCATGCTGACCGGCCAGCATGCGTCATTCCCCACCGCCGCCCTGGCGATCGTCGACCTGCCGATCGATGCCTGGAGCGAGCTGCGTTCCAACACGCCCGGCCGCCTTGTCGATCTGGTCCTCCCGCGGGAACTGTAAACCTGCCCGCTCCCGGACAAGCTCCGCCAGAACGGGGTAGCATGATCCCTTTCGCCCGGCGGCTGTGTTAGTCTAGCTGTGTTAGTCTATCGGGTTGAAGTTGGAGAGCTACCTTCGAGGGAGTTTCGCATGACGGCGTGGAAACTACTCCGTTCAGAAATCTGGTTCCGCAGGTCGAATTTTTTTATGAGCCTGTTCGCCATCACGGCGGCGGCCGCCCTGTTTGTAGCCAGCCCCGCGTTGCTGGACGCCTACCGTAGCGAATCGCAAGGCCGCCTGGAGACGATGCGCGCCGAGACCGACAAAGAACTCGCCCAGATGCAGGCCGAAACCGACGCCGCCCTGGCAACCATGCAGGAACAAACGGCCTACGAACTGCTCGGGATGCAGGCCAAGGCGAACGTCGACATCAGCATCATGGATAAACGCACCAAACAGATCATGCGCGACCTGGGCTTCAACCTGCGGATCGTCCATCAGAACACCGACCTGACCGGGCTGCTGGCCAACTTTGAATCGTTCCCCATGCCGCAGTCGTACGTGCAGAAACTGGCCGACTCGCCCGAGATCACCAAAATTGTGCACCTGGTCGCCACCGTCAAAAAGCTGGTCGATATCGACGGCGCACCCCGGCTGGTCGTCGGTTTTGCCCCGGAAGCAACCCAGTCGCATGTCGAACGGAAGCCGCCCATGGGCTTCAACATTGAACGCGGCAAGGTCTACCTGGGACACCTGGTCGGCGAAGGAAAACAGATCGGCGAAACATTCGACCTGCTCGGCAAGTCTTTTGAAATCGCTCGCATCCTGCCCGCCCACGGCAACCGCGACGAAGATATCCTCATCGCCATGAACCTGGCCGACGCCCAGCAAATCCTGCAGATGGAAGACCAGATCACCGAGATCCTCGCTCTGGGCTGCAAATGCAAAACGCTCGAAAGGGTGGAAGAAATCACGGCCCAGCTGGAGCTGGTGCTGCCCGACACCAAGGTCACCGAAATGCGGGTCCAGGCGATCGCCCGGGAAGAACAGCGGAACCTGGTCACGGCCTACCACCAGCAGGCGATGGCCATGTACGAAGAAGACCGTGCCAAGATCGCCGCGCAAGAACTGGCCCGGCGGCAACAAATCATCGCCAGCGAAACGGCCCGCCGCGAGGCCGTAACCAACCAGGAAGCCGAACACCAGGCCGCCATCGCGGCCATGCTGGTCAAGCTGACCAGCTTTGTCACCCCGCTGGTGATCCTGGTCTGTGCGGTCTGGCTGGGGCTGCTCGCCTGGTCAAACGTACGGGAACGCCGCACCGAGATCGGCCTGCTGAGGGCGCTCGGCAAAAACTCGTCCGCCATTGCCACACTGTTCCTGGGCCGGGCCGTGCTGCTGGGCCTGCTGGGCGGCCTGGCCGGGTCCCTGTGCGGTTTCCTGCTGGCCTGGTGGGTGGCCTCCGACGTACTGCTGGTGGATCCCGACCGCTTCACTGTGTCCCCGCTTATCCTGCTGATGGCCCTGCTGGGCGGCCCGTTGCTGGCGGCCATGGCCACTTACATTCCCACCCTGTCCGCCGTGACCCAGGACCCGGCCATCGTGTTAATGGAAAACTAACTCCGGACTTTTCGGTCGTTTTTCACTTCGCGAGAGCACGTGTCCCTCTGGCAGGATTCTCCCTTTCCCTTTAGCTGCCTCGTACTCTCCCCGGCGGCGGTTCCGTCGTCTTTTCGCCTGAGAAGGAAATTGCCGTGATGAAAATCACCCAGGTCGTCTGCCAGATTTTGCGGATCGACAATGTCGAAGCGAAAACAGCCAGCAGCCAGGACGCCATCATTGTCCGTGTGCGGACCGATAACGGCCTGGAAGGGATCGGCGAGGCGGACTCTTCGCCCGAGATGGTCAAAGCGGCGATCGACGCCCCGTTCAGCCACAATGTGGCCTGCGGCCTGCGCGAACTCCTGCTGGGCGAGAACCCGCTGGAAACGGACCGGATCTGGGAAAAAATGTACCGCCGGACCATGTACGCCGGCCGTCGCAGCACCATGATCACCGCCATGGCGGCGATCGACATGGCGCTCTGGGACATCAAAGGGAAGCAATTTGGCGAACCGATCCATCGCCTGCTCGGCGGGAAACGCCACGACAAAATCAGGGCGTATGCTTCGATCCTGTTCGGCCGCGACGGCGAAGAAACAGCCGACATTGGCCGCCGCTGGCGCGAGGCCGGCTATACGGCCGTCAAGTTCGGTTGGGAGCCAATGGGCCAAAGCGAGCAGGTCGACCTGGACCTGGTCCGCGGCGCCCGCGAAGGGCTGGGCGACGACGGCATCCTGCTGATCGATGCCGGCTGCGTGTGGGACAGCCGCACCGCCCTGCGGCGGGCGCAGGCCTTTGCCGAGTACAAACCGGAATGGCTGGAAGAAGCCCTGCACCCCGACGATGTCGAAGGCTATCGCTGGCTCCGTGATCGCAGCCCGATCCCGATCGCCGCCGGCGAAGAGGAGTGCGGCCGCCACTCCTTCCGCCCGCTGATCGACCAGAGGGCGCTCGATGTTTACCAGGTCGACCTGTCCCGCAACGGCTTCACCGACGCCCACTACATCCGCCAGCGCGTGGAGGAGATCGGCGCCCGGGTGTGCAACCACTGCTACACCAGCCCGGTGACCCACGCTGCCAGCATGCACTGGCTCAGCACCTCGCGCGATGCGTTCCTGTTTGAAGACTGCGTCGAGGACTCGCCGCTGCGGCACGAACTGACCCACGAGAAAATCCAGGCCGAAGACGGCTGGGTCCACATTCCCGATCGTCCCGGCCTGGGCGTCACCCTGAACGAAGATTTCATCGCCCAGCGCCTGATCGCCCAGTCCGGCGACTGATCGACCCCGCGATCACGTCCCGCGGGTCGTCTTTTCCCTCTGCGACGACAAACCGGACCCCGCTAGTCGGCTAGCTTAATTGAGGATACGGATGGCCAAACTCAAATCCTGCGGGGTCATCCTGTTTCGACAGGAGCCGCAACTCTCCTTCCTGCTGATGCAACATCCGGATCGCTGGGACCTGCCCAAAGGGCACGTCGATCCGGGAGAGACCGAGCTGCAGTGCGCGCTGCGGGAGCTGGAAGAAGAGACCGGCTATTTCGCCAACGAAGTCCGGCTGGACCCCGACTTTCGCTTCCAGCTGGACTACAGCGTGCGTTACAAACGCAGCGGCAACCAATGGCAGACGAAGTCGCTGATCATGTTCCTGGGAGAGCTGTTGGTGGATCGCCCGCCCCTGCTGACCGAGCATGAAGGCTACGCGTGGTGGACCTGGGAGCCGCCGCATCGGATCCAGGAGAAAACAATCGACCCCCTGCTGGCCAGCGTCGCCAGCCACTGGCAGACGAAGAGCGGCGATTAGGTCACGCTGGCGTTACAGGCCCAGCACGTCGTACATGGTGTACAGACCGGGTCCCTTATGGGCGATCCATTTGGCGGCGGCCAGCGCGCCCAGGGCGTAGCAGTCGCGGTTGCTGGCGCGGACGGTCAGCTCGATCGTTTCCCCCAGCAAACCGAACAGAATGGTGTGCTCGCCCGGGTTGTCGCCGGTGCGGATCGCGTGATAGCCGATCTCTTCGTGGGGACGTTTGCCGACGGCGCCTTCACGGCCATGGGTGTGAATCTGCTGGCCCATCTGCTCGGCCACCAGCTGGCCAAACCGCAGGGCCGTGCCGCTGGGAGCGTCTTCTTTGTAACGATGATGGCGTTCGAGAATCTCCACATCCACGCCGGATTCCAGATCCTTGAGGGCCCGGGCGGTCGTTTCCACCAGCTTCATGGTGACGTTCACGGCCAGGCTCATGTTGGGGGCCCAGACGACGGGAATGGTTTCGGCTGCATGGCGGATGGCCGTTTGCTGTTCGTCGTCGAGTCCGGTGGTGGCCATCACCAGCGGCACGCCGTTGCGGACGCATTCCTCGGTAATGCTGGCGGCGCCGGCCGGGTTGGAGAAGTCAATCACCGAGTCGATCGCCCCGTTCAACTGGTTGCTGAGCAGCACGCCGATGCCGCCGATGCCGCACAACACACCGACATCTTTCCCCAGGTTGGGATTCGACGCCGACTCCAGCGCATCGACAATGTGAATCTCCGGGTCGGCATGTCCCAGCACAATCAGCCGCTGACCCATTCGTCCGGCGGCTCCATTGATCGCGATATTGGTTGGCACAGGAACGCCTCCGCGGTTAGCTGTAGAGTGGCGGGTTAGCTGTCGTTAGCTGTAAAGCTGAATGGCCTTGATGATTTCGTCGAGATCGTTGGGCACGCGTACGGCCCGATTGGCGAAGGAGGCCCGCCGCACGCCGCGGCTGCCCAGCACTTCGTCGAACTCGGTCTGATCGGTTGTGTGGTAGGCGACCGTCGCCTTGGGATCTTTGAGCAGATGCCCCGTCAGGATGCAGACGACTTCGTCGTCCATGCCGATGACGCCTTCTTCGCGCAGGAGTTTGGCTCCGGCGACGCTGGCCGCACTGGCGGGCTCGCAGCCCATGCCGCCCGCGCCGACTTGCGATTTGGCGTCGAGGATCTGCTGGTCGCTGACTTCGCGGACGACGCCGTCGCAGACATCGAGGGCCCGCAGGCATTTCATCAGGTTGACGGGACGATTGATTTCGATTGCACTGGCAATGGTCGAGGCCTTGGCGCCGGTGCTGTCCAGTTCGCCAAAATAACCGTTCGCCAGGGTCGGATCGCCGTGACCGTCTTTCCAGCGCATGCCGCGTTTTTCGAACAACTCGTACAGGGTGTTTGCCCCGGCCGCATTAATGACGGCCAGCCGCGGGATGCGATCAATCAGTCCCAGCTGCTTGAGTTCAAAAAAAGCTTTGCCAAACGCGCTGGAGTTGCCCAGGTTGCCGCCGGGCACCACGATCCAGTCGGGCACGCGCCAGCCGAGCGATTCCAGCACGCGGAACATGATCGTCTTTTGCCCTTCCAGCCGGAACGGGTTGACGCTGTTCACCAGATAAATGCCCAGCCGCGAGCAGATTTCTTTCACCCGCTGCATGGCGTCGTCGAAGTCGCCCGAGATCTGCACCGTCAGCGCGCCGTAGTCGAGCGCTTGCGACAGCTTGCCGAACGAGATTTTTCCGGAGCCGATGAAAATCACCGCCCGCATCGCCCGGGTGACCGAACAGTACATGGCCAGCGAGGCGCTTGTATTGCCAGTGGACGCACAGGCGGCCCGTTTGGCGCCGATGTTGTTGGCGTGCGTAAACGCTGCCGTCATGCCGTTATCTTTGAAGCTGCCGGAAGGGTTCATCCCTTCATACTGCAGGAACAATCGGCCTGTTTTCATGCCGACAAACGGAGCCACGCCGTCGGCCTGCTGCAGCAAGGTTTGCCCTTCGCCCACGGTGACGACAGAATCCGGATCTACAAAGGGGAGCAAATCGTGGAATCGCCAGACGCCGCTGAAACGGAGCGGGTTGTGTCGCTGCGTCCAGTATTTTTCCAGCTCCCGCAGTTCGCTCGGCGGCGACGCTTTGGACCAGTCATAGACAACATCCAGCAATTCGCCGCACTTGGGACAAGCCACAAGGACCTCGCCCACGTCGAACGTGGCGCCGCAAGGCGGGGAAATACATTTCTGAGAGGCGACGCCGCTTAAGCCCACGGTTGTAACTACTTGGAGTGATTGTACTTGAACAAAGCGAATGTGTGGTAGTGTAGCCGTCCAGGACGCTTGCGGCAAGATGTCTGGCGAACAGCTCCAGGGCGGCGCCTGACGTTTTTACCACCCTATCGCGAATTCCTGTGCGGCCACATCACTTTATACTCTAGGTCGCAAGTTGTCCCGCCGTGGACCGCCCCGGCCATGCTTTTTCTAACGCGGTCGCCGACTTTCTCTAGCGCGGTCGCCCAGGGCGGACCGCCTCCAACTGTTCGCTGCCGCAGATCGGGCGTATAATCCGTAGCTGTTTTCACGATTCCCGGGCCTGCACCGCTGGTCCTTTGTTTCAGGCGTCCCGCCGCTGGTAATCACTTGCCTGCAGGCCCAGGGATTGCCGTCAGGTCGGGCCTGTGCCTGACCGCCTTTGCTGGAGCCGCCATGTCGACCACTGCTTTTTCGGCCTCTGCCTTTGAGCTTCCGCCTTACAAGTCGTTGTCGAACGAAGAATTGTCGCAGCGGATCGAAGGCGTTCGCAGCCGCCTGGGCGAACGTCTGCTGCTCCTGGGGCATCATTACCAGCAAGACGAAGTTATCGCCCATTGCGACCTTCGCGGCGACAGCTATCAGCTCAGCCAGATGGCGGCCGGCAGCAGCGCGTGCGAAAGCATCGTCTTCTGCGGCGTCCACTTTATGGCGGAAACGGCCGACATCCTGGCCAATCGTCCCGAGAAAATGGAAGAACGCAGCGGACGACGCGTCACCGTGATGCTGCCCGATATGGCGGCTGGCTGCTCCATGGCCGACATGGCCGCGATCGAACAGGTGGAAAACGCCTGGGAAGATCTGGGCGAAATCATCGACAACAGCGATATCACGCCCGTCACCTATATCAACTCGGCCGCCAGCCTCAAGGCGTTTTGCGGCAAGCACGGCGGGATCGTTTGCACCTCGAGCAATGCGGCCGCCGTCCTGGAATGGGCGTTCGCCCGGACCAGCCGCGTGCTGTTCTTTCCCGACCAGCATCTGGGCCGGAATACGGCCTTGAAAATGGGCATCACCAACGACCAGATGCCCGTGTGGAACCCGTTTGAAAGCGACCTGGGCGGCAATACCGAAGAAGCTTTGCAGCAGAGCAAGGTCATTCTGTGGCAAGGGCACTGCAGCGTCCATCAAATGTTCACCGCCGCGCACGTGCACGCCTTTCGCGAGCAGTACCCCGGCATCAAAATCCTGGTCCACCCCGAATGCATGCAAGAGGTCAACGACCTGGCCGACGTGTCCGGTTCGACCGGCAAGATTATCCAGACCGTGCAACAGGCGCCGGCCGGTACGCAATGGGCCATCGGCACCGAACTGCATCTGGTGAACCGACTCAAGGCGGAACACCCGGAACAGCAGATCCACTTTCTGTCGCCCGTGGTCTGCATGTGTGCGACCATGTACCGGATCGACCTGGCGCACCTCTGCTGGACGCTGGAGAACCTGGAAGCCGGCACGCCGGTGAACGTCATCGAAGTCGACGACGAAACCACCCGCTGGTCGCTCACCGCGCTCGAACGCATGCTGGAAGTGCACTAACCCCGTAGTGGAGTTGGCCACAACTCCCTCCCCGCCCCTGCCAAACCGCACAGCCTCTGGGCAATACGTCAAGGACCTGTGGCCAGGTCCACTACGGTAACGTCCGGCGAGTCAGGCTGTTTTGGCGGCCGCCTTGGACGACAGCAAAATGGTGACCAGGAGCGAACTGTCTTCGATCGCTCGCAATGCATGAACCTCGGCCGCGGCCAGGTATAATAGCTTGCCGGCCGTTAATTCATGCTCGGCTCCTCGCGCCTCGAACGCCACCTTGCCTTCCAGGCACTGCACGGTGATTTCTCCCCGCGCTGCATGAGGGGCGATCTGCTTGCCGGCAGGCAGCACCAGCCGCAACACTTCCATCGCATCTGTTTTGACCAGGGCCATGGTCGAGGCCGCGTGCAGATGGGGTCCCAAAGGACTGATGTCGATAATCTCGCCCGCCTGGGCATGGGTAACCGCCATGATTTGTTCCTTGTGTCGAATGACAGGGGATTCGCTCCGCATTTACCAGACTGGCGACCGCGGCAGACGTCCCTGACTTCATCTTATCGCGGACAATCTACATGTCAATGTGTACAATTATTTCGGGCGAGTTTTGCCTGGAGAAGAGCAATGCTATCGAAAACTGCGGAATACGCACTTCGCGCGGTTGTTTGGCTGGGCCGGCAGCCGGATCTCGCCGAATCGGCTAACCATTTGGCGGACGTGACCAAAACGCCCCGGCGTTATCTGCACAAGGTGCTGCAGGATCTGGTCCGCCAGCAGATCCTGCGGTCGCAGCCTGGTCCGGGCGGCGGGTATGCGCTGGCGATGGATCCCAAGAATCTGACCATTCTCGATGTCGTCAACGCCGTGGCGCCGCTGGAACGTATCCGCCATTGCCCGTTGGGGCTCACCTCGCACACCACGTTATGCCCTTTGCATAAGGAACTGGACGAAGCTTACGCCGCGACCGAAGCCGCTTTCTCCCGGGTGACGATCGAAGAACTGCTGCGTTCCACGAACCCCACCCTTCCCCTGTGCGAAGTGGAATCCGACGCCACAGAAACGCCGTCGTAGTCCTCAACGCTTGATTTCAGGGTAGTGGATTTGGCCACAAAACCTTGCGCCTCCACGATGCCCAACCGACTTGCCGCCAGGGCCAGCATCGAATCTTGCCGCCGTCCCGGCATGCCTTACTCCTGCAGGACTAAACGGGGCTGCTGTCCCAGCGACAGCACTGCCTTGACAGCAAGAAAACGTGGAAAAAACCGGCTTGAATCGTCTGACGCGTTCCGCTACAAATTGACCGGGGAAGTAGAAAAATTCAAAACCTTACCACAAATGTGGATTTTACTACCCGCCTTCTCTCGCCAACGGATTTGCTAACACCAGGAAAAGGAGATCCCCCATGCTTGTACTTTCGCGACGCGTTCAAGAAACGATTGTGCTGCCGACAATCGATACCACGTTAGAAATACTCTCCGTCAAAGGGAACGTGGCCCGTGTGGGAATCCAGGCTCCGAAAAAATTGCCCGTGCTCCGCGGGGAACTGATCGATCCGACGGTCCAGTACAACGACGACCTCGATCCCTCCGGCCAGCGGAAGCAGGTGCATCAGTTGCGGAACGCGCTGAATCTCGCCTCCATGGGCATCGGTCTGGCCGATCGCCAGCTGGATATTGGCCAGAACCGCGAAGCCAGGGCGACCCTGAAAACGGTCCTCCGCGAAGTCAACGCGATGTGCCAGGTGGCCAGCACGCCGGCGACCGTTGAGAAACGTCCGGCCTGCCGCATGCTGCTGGTCGAAGACGACGCCAACGAACGCCGCCTCCTGGCCGGCTTCCTGCGTCTGAGCGGGATCGAAGTCGCCATCGCCAAAGACGGCGTGGAAGCCATCAACTATCTGGCCAGCAACAAAGACAAGCCGCAAATCGTGCTGATGGACATGCTGATGCCCAACTGCGACGGCCCCACCGCCGTCCGGGCCATTCGCAACACGCCTGAGCACGCCGGCATCAAAATCTACGGCGTCAGCGGCGCCCCGGCCGAGTCGTTTCCGCTCAAAACGCCCGGCGACGTCGACGGCTGGTTCCGCAAACCGCTGGATCCGGAACGCCTAGTCGGCGAAATCGCCCGCATGGTGGAAACGAGCGCCGCCTGAACCGGTCGCTCAGCCCGGCCCCTGGCAAACGGCTGCCGTTTCCCCGGAAGCGGCAGAATCGGAACCGATGTCTCGGGCAAACCGAGACGCGTCAAAAAACTAGCCAGGGACCACTTGACGCACGGGGACCTCCCAAGGCACAATGTCCCTTCCCAAGTGCGGAAACGTTCCCATGTTTTCGCCACTCCAGGGCGTTTAGCTCAGTTGGCTAGAGCGTCGCGTTGACATCGCGGAGGTCACAGGTTCGAGCCCTGTAACGCCCACTTCTTTCGCATATCAAACCTCGGTTATCCCCGGATCACCGAGGTTTTTTGCTGCGCCGTGAGCGATGGCCGGGGAGCTTCTATCCCCTTGGCTGCTTTCAACCAGACATCCGCTTTATTCCACGACCGGCCCTTACTTCGGCGCCGGGCCGATGCAGAAGAGGTGTTCTTCGGAACGGAGGAACAGATTGCCCTGGGAGATGGCGATCGAGGCTTTGCATTTTTCGTCGATCCGGTTCCGCGCCAGGATGTTGAACTTGGGGCCGGCTTCCAGTACGACCGTTTCCCCTTCGGCTTCGCTTAAAAAGTAAATGCGGCCGTCGGCGTAGACGGGGGAGGACGAATGTTTCCCCTCGATTCGCTCCTGCCATACAATCTCGCCCGACGCTGCGTCCAGGCAGGTGGCGATGCCGGCGTCGGTCACGGCGTACAAGTAGGGCGCCACGTACAGCGGGGAAGCCAGCGAAGGCACGCCGCGGGTTTGCTCCCAGGCGATGTGGGTCTTGGTGACGTCGCCCTGGCCGCCGGTGCGGATCACGCGAATGGTCGGGGCTTCAAAGCCGGAGCAGCTGAACACCAGGCCGTCGCCGACGACGACCGACGGCGTAACGCCTTCGCCCTGGCTGTAGATCGACCAGATCAGCTCGCCGCTGGCCGGGTCAAAGCCTTGCACCGCGTCGCCGGCGCCGCTGATGATCTGGTCGCCGCTGTCCTCGTGCAGGATGTTCGGCGTGACATGTCCCAGACGGGACAGGCCGCGTTTGCCGCGCCAGCGCTCTTTGCCCGTTTTGGTATCGACCGCCAGCAGGACGGCCTCTTTCCAGGGGATTTTCCAGCCGATCTTGTTGTCTTCGCCGTCGCTGCTGCCGTCATACGCCATGAGCAGCAGGTCTTTGTAGATAATGGGCGAGGCGGCCAGACCATGGTGGCCATAGAAGGCGATATCGCGATGCGTCCAGGCCAGCTTTCCGGAGAAATCCAGGGCGGCGATCCCGCCGCCGCTGAACACGGCGTAAACCCGCTTTCCGTCGGATACGGGGGTAGGCGTGGCGTCGGAGTTTTCGGCCCGCTTCTTCCGCACCTCCTGATCGAAAACTTTGGTGTTCCAGCGGAGGTCGCCCGACTTCCGGTCGAAGCAGATCACATGGCAGGACTGGCCTTCGTTGGTGGTCGAGGTGACAAAGACCAGGTCGCCTACCACAATCGGCGAGGACCAGCCTTCGCCCGGCACGCGGACTTTCCAGGCGACGTTCTCGCTTCCACTCCACTGCAGCGGCAGGTTCTTCTCGGTGGAAAGTCCCTGGCCGGTGGGGCCGCGGAACTGGGGCCAGTCTTCGGCCGTGGCCTGGAGGGGCATTGCCAGAAGGAGCACCGCCGCAGCGGCCAGTTGTTGTCTGAAGCCAGTCATCATCATGTTTGCCTTAAGAGAAACCGTCACGAGCCGCCAGAGGTAGCGACTATCGTAACCGACGGGAAAGAGGGATGCGAGTTTTCCCACTTGCCAGGGTAGCCCATTTTCTGTTGTGCGCCGTGAGAATTGTCCCTGTGCGAACAGGAACGAGTTTGTTTTTCTCGGGTTGCGCATGGGGTTCGTCGCTTGCTTCAACGGACCGCTGGCGTGGGGTTCAGGGCGAGTTCTTCCTGGCGTATTCTTCACGGGCGACGGTGTCGGCGAAGAGCACCGTGGCGCAGCCGTCGGTGTCAAAGTTGAACATCGCGCGCGTCGCCAGATCGATGTCGATCTCGGTCGCCAGCAGTTGCTCCCGCTTGAGATCGGTCTGCGCGTGCAGCCGGCCGTCGGGCGCTACGACCATCGAGGCGCAGTTCTGGTGCAACGGGTGACACAGATTGCAGGAGGCGAACCAGACCGTGTTCTCGGCCGCCCTGGTGGTAATCATGGCGTGATGGATGGGGATCTTCCAGTCGTTGGGCCGGGTGGTGTTGTTCTGCGGATGGAACACCAGTAGGGCGCCTTGCCGTACGCACTCGCGCGTGGTGTCGGCAAAGCGAAAGCCCTCAAAGCAGATGACCACCCCGACTTTCACGCCGCACAGATCATACGTCTGGTAACCCTGGCCGGGCGAATAGGCCACGGCGTCCAGTGGAGTCAGGATCGCCTTGTGGTGCGCGCCCAGGATGTCTCCCTGTTCGGAAATCACCAGCGCGGAATTGTACGGCTTCCCTTGCGGGTTGTCCGCCAGGGGAATCTCCGTGCCCAGGATACAGGCCAGCTGCAGCTCGCCGCAGCGCTGCGCCACGCGCTGATGCAGATCGTCCAGCCGGGCCGGCTCCACGGGGGCGTCGGGAGTAGCGATGTCGACCCGATAGCCGACCGTTTGCGTTTCTGGAAAGCAGACGATCCGTGCATCGGCGGCGGCCGCCTTGTCGAGGAACTCAAAGACGGCGGCCGCGTTGTCGTCAAAGTCGGCCGTCTGTCGGCACTGGGCCAGTGCAATCTTCAGCTTTCGCATGTCGTGGTTTCCGGCTACGGTTTCCAGAAAATCACCGCCCGCGACAAACGGGAGTTAATTGGCGGCGGGCAGATGCTTCTCGATGAAGTCGGCGACTGCCTGGCCGATGAGCTTCTGGCCCTCGGCGTTCATGTGCACGCCGTCGCTGTTGATCAGCTTGGGGGCGTCTTTCACGGTCAGGGCGTGCAGGTCGTTGACGGGCACCTTGAGCTCTTTCATCACGCGCTCGGCGATCGCATTGTACTGCTCGACGCTGGCTTCCAGCAAAGCATAATCGCGACCGACGCGCGCCTTGGCGGCCCATTCATCGACAATGGGGGTGGTGGTGGCGAACAGCACCACTGCGTTGGTTTCGTCCCTCAGGCGAGCCACGATCGCGCGCAGGTTGGCTTCATACTGCTCGGGCGATACCTGAAACTCGCCGGTGGCGGTGAATTTTTTGGTGTCGTGAATGCCGCAGTTGAAGTGCACCACGTTGGGTTGTTCGTCGATCGCCCAGTTTTTGATATTGGCGAGCACATTCTTGCTGTCGCCGCCGTTGGGGCGGGGGCTTACGATCCGCGCTTTGCCGCGGAGGGCTGCTGTGACTTCGTCGGCGTAACTGAGGCGGATAGAATCGCCAATAATCACGACGGACGGCGGTTCTAGCGGAATCAGCTCGGCCGCATCCACGCTTCCGCTGGCGACAAAGGCCCCGCCCGCCGCGGCCAGCAGCAGGGCGAACAAAGCAACAGGTTGAATCGTCATGGAGAGAGAGGCTTTCGATAGAGGTAAAGGAAGCGTTACTGCAGGCTCTTCAGGTAAGCCAGTTTGTCGCGGGCGGGTTTGAAATCCGGATTCAGCTCCAGCACCTTGTTGAGCTGTTCCACGGCGGCCGGATACTGTTCCTGCTGGGCCAGCAGTTCTCCGTAGTAGTAGTGGGCGAGCAGGTGCTTGGGCTGCAGTTCGACGGTGCGCTGGAAGTACGGCCCTGCCTGGCGGGGATCTGTTTGCACGTAAAACATCGCCAGCGAATAGTGCAGGCTGACGCTGTCGGGGTGGCTGGCCAGCGCTTCCTGGTAAACGGCCAGGGCGCCGGTCGTATCGCCGCTGGCCGCCGTGGCGCTGGCCAGGTTGGCGAGCGCTTCCTCGGTCGGTTTCAGGCGGGCCGATTCACGGAACGCATCGATCGCCAGGTCAAAATCGCCGGATCGGGCGCGGGTCTGGCCCAGGGTGAACTGGATGTCGGCGTTGTTCGGCTGCAGTTCGGCGGCTCTTTCCGCCTCCTGGGCGGCGTCTTTGGGGCGTCCCATGCCGGACAACGCCCGGGCCAGACCCGCGTGGGCGCTGGCGTTCTGCGGATCGTGTTTGAGCATTTCGGAATAGACGGTAGCCGCCTCGTCAAACTTCCGCTGCGAGAGCAACTGCTCTCCCTGTTGAATGTACGCCAGGTCAAGACCGGCCTGGGCGGCGGCCAGGCTGGCGTCAAGGCTCAGCGCTTCCTGGAATTGGGCAATCGCCTGGCCAGGCTGGTTCGCCGCCAGCAACGCGGCGCCGTAGTTCTCGCGATAGATGTGATCCCACGGACGCCTTTTGACGGCCCGCGCCAGATACGACAGGGCGTCTTCCGCGTCGCCCAGTCGCAGCGCCACATAACCGCGAGCCCTGATACTGGCGGGATCGAACGGGCCAATGGCCAGCGCTTTGTCGGCCAGTTCCACCGCCTGGTTCCGGCGCGGATCGGAGACGGGGAGTTTGGAATAAACGACCGCCAGGTTCCGCAGGGCGGTCGGCCGTTCGCGGTCGTCCAGCAGGGCCTGTTCGCTCAGGTCGTCGCCTAGGGCCTGTTGCAGTGCAAAGATGGCCGGCTCCACCTCGTTGATCTGGTTCAGCTCCATCCCGTAGTTCACCCAGCCGCGGGAATTGCCGGGCGCCTTTTCGGTCACATCGCGCCAGAAGCCAAGCTCGGAATCGTAAACTTTGTTCCGCTCAAAAGCGACAACTCCCAGGACAACGGCCACCACCATACAAACCGCGACGGGAACCCACAGGGCCAATCGCGAGGACGCCTGCCAGCGAGCGGCCGCTACAAAACCGGCCAGCACCAGCAGCGCCAGAAGAAATGCGGCCGGCAAGTACATGCGATGTTCAAACGCCAGGTCGCGGATCGGAATGAAGCTGGAAGTCGGCGCCAGAACCAGAAAGAACATCGCCAGCAGGAACCCGACCGGCGGATGCCGCGGCAGCAGCCAGGCCGTCGCCGCCAGCAGTCCTACAATCGCCAGGCCGGGCAGCACAAAGCTTGCTCCCTGCGCGACGGGCCAGCCGTAATCGACACATTGCCCCACCGGCAGCACCAACAGCCGCATGTAATGCAGCAACACGCCCGGTTGCGATCGCAGATATTCCCACCAGGTAAGGCCCCCTTCTTGAAAGCCGATCTCCTGGACCGTCGCCGCATGGACGCCAACGCGCCACAGCAGTACGCCGGCTCCAGCAATCCCGAACGGAGCGACCCAGAGCCATCTCCGGGCCAGCCCTTTCCAGGTGGGCGTCAGGAAGACGCGGTCGTACAGGATCGCCGCCAGAGGCACGGTGACGATGACTTCTTTCGAGCCCAGCCCCATGGCGAAAGCAAAGCCGGCCCCCGCCCACCAGGCCAGCCGCCAGGTCGAATCGTGCGCCCTCAACAGACAGTACAGCGTGAGCAGATAGCACAGGGCCATCAGCGATTCGAGCCGCTGCACGATATACGTCACCCCCTGGGTCTGCAGCGGATGCACGGCCCACAGCAGGGCGACACAGAACGCCATCCAGGCCGCCCGACCGACGAACCGCTCTTCAAACTTGGGCAGCAGCAGCGTCCGACGGACCAGATCGTACAGCACCAGCGCGGTCAGCCAGTGAATGACGACGTTGGTGAGATGAAACGGATACGGATTAAGGCCCGACAGGTAATAGTTGGCGTAGAAGGTGAACTCGCCGACTGCCCGCGTGCCGCCCTGGTAAAACGGAATGGGCAGTCGCTCCGCCAGCTGCCCATTCTGGGCCGGCCGCACGATCGACCCCAGGTCGTCGAACAGGAACGGTCCGTTGCATGCCTGACAGTAAACAGCCGCAATTGCCGCCGTCAACAGGGCGATGTGCGCAAGCAGGAGCCAGCGGCTGGCTGGAGCACGGGTTGCGGAGGGATCGGGCTTCTTAGAATCGACAGGACGGCTGCTCATCGCTTCCCAACATCATAGGCTCAAAGGCTTCAACCACACGGCGCCATTATCGGGTGTCGACCACGCGTCAACAACACGCGGCGTGAGAAAGACGGAGAGGAAGAGGCTCGCGTTGAGAAAAAAGGATTCGCCGCAGGGGGCGCAGAGCAACGCCGAGAAAGAGCGAGGGAGAGCAGGAGGAGGAGCGACAGGCGGAGCCCCCGTCGGATCGTGCTCGGTTGTCGAAAAAGAAGCATCCCGGTTCGCATCGCCGCGAGACGTTCGCCTGGTCAAACTCTCCCGCTTTCTTCTTTTTTCTCCACTTTGGTCAGCGATCTTGGCGGTGAATCCGTCTTCTTTTTGATTGTCCCACGCCGGTGGAAAACGGCCGATTACTTGTCTTCGCTCAGCAGGGCTTCGACGTAGTCATGCACGTTGAAAAGCACCATGTCCTCGGCTTTCTCGCCCAGGCCGACGTACTTGACGGGCAGTTTGAATTGTTCGCGGATCGGAATGGCGACGCCGCCTTTGGCGGAGCCGTCGAGTTTGGTCAGGACGATCCCGGTGCAGCCGGCGGCTTCGGAGAAACCTTGCGCCTGGCTGAGGCCGTTCTGGCCGGCGGTGGCGTCCAGGACCAGCAGGACTTCGTGCGGGGCTTCGGGGATCTGGCGGGTCATCACGCGGCGAATTTTTTCCAGCTCGCGCATCAGGTTGACCTGGGTCTGCAGTCGCCCGGCCGTATCGACGATGCAGATATCGGCGTTGGTCTCAATCGCCTTGGCGACCGCGCGGAAGGCGACGCTGGCCGGGTCGGCGCCGTGTTCGCCTTTGACGATCTCCACGCCCAGTCGTTCCGACCAGATGGAGAGCTGCTCGACCGCAGCGGCGCGGAACGTATCGGCCGCGCCCAGCACGACCGACTTGCCCGACTTGACGAACAGGTTGGTCAGCTTGGCGATGGAAGTCGTTTTTCCCGAGCCGTTCACGCCGACCACCATGATCACCGTGGGGCCGTTTTCGACAAATTTAATCGGCTCCTCGGGCTGGTCCATGATCTCGGAAATCTGTTCGCGGATCACTTTCAGAATGTCGGGCATGTGCACCTTGCGGGCGCGGAAATCCGTGCCGATCCGGTCGCGGATCTTGCGGGCCGGGCCAGCGCCCATGTCGGTTTTCACCAGGATCGCAAACAGGTCCCGCAGGAAATCGTCGTCGACCAGGCGGCCTTCCTGTTTGAAAAGATCGCGCACATCCGTGACGAGAATCTGTTTGATGCGATTAAAAATGCCCATGCCTGGCGTTCCTCGGTATGAAAACCGGCCGCCGGATCGACGGCCATAAATTGCGATGAAGGCCGACTATATTAGCACGCCGCTGCGGCCAGGAATTCTGCGAGAGCCGTTTTTCCCCTGCCGCGAAGGCGACGGGCGTTTTCGACCAGCAGGCGTTCCCTGGCGGGGCGAACAACGGCGCTCAGGAAGGGTCCTTGTCGATAAAGCGGTCCAGCACGCCGTTGACAAACTGGGCTGACTGCCGGGCGCCATAACGTTTGGCCAGCTCGACCGCCTCGTTAATGGCGACCCGATCCGGCGTTTCCGTATATAGAATTTCAAAAGCCCCCAGCCGCAGCACGTTACGGTCGGTCGCCGCCATGCGGCTCAGGCTCCAGTTCTGGGCCCGTTCCGCCAGCATTTCGTCGAGCTCTTCGCGATTCCGCCGGACGCCGCGGAGCAGCGATTGGGCAAAACCGATCAGCTCCAGGTTATCGCGCAGGCGGGCGCGGAGGAATTCCATGTCGTCGGCCAGCAGCCGCGAGGGATTGAGGTCGTCCTGGTAGAGGAGTTGCAAAACAACTTCACGGGCACGGCTGCGGCGGGACATCGAGCGCTTCTGCGTCTAGACGAATACGGAACTGGCGGACCAGACATTGCGGACACGCGCCAGCGAATCAATTTGTATTATAACAGTCCCCGCAATTCGGCAATGGCGCTACCGCCAGGAGCCGCGGGTTGCGAAAAAAGCTCCCCGCATGCCGAAAGAGAAGCTTTACCGCTGACGGAAATCGCCGGTCCGTCGTTTTTCACTTCGTGAAAGAACGCGTATATTCGCAGAGAGAAAGTCGACTTTCTGGGCAATGCTTTTATGCAGCACGACGATCGAGAGTCGGGCCGTCAATTTCTTCTGGATCCTGCTGCGGCTAGAAAATCTCGATGCTTTTCACCGTATTGCCGCCCGCTGCCTGGGCTCCGTAAAGACAGCGCTCGGCCGATTCCAGAAGATCCTGCGCCGGAAAATTGCGCGGCGGGGCTGTGACGCAGGCGAGCCCGCAGCTCACGGTGAGAATCGCTCCGCCACGGGGCGACGCCCACTGGCAGACGCCCTGGGTCAGTCGGCGGCCCAGTGCCACCGCCTCGGGTCGGTCGTAGTCATTCGCCAATAACAGGTAGCGGCCGTCCCCTTCGTGGATGACTTCCATATCGGCCAGCCGCCCTAATTCCGTCGTCAGCAGGGAGACCGTCCGTTTGGTCGCCGCCAGGCCGAAACGCAGCACCAGATCATCAAACCGGTCGATCTGGAAGAGCAGCACGCTGAGCGGTTCGCGTTCCTGGCGGGAACGGACCACG
Source organism: Lignipirellula cremea (assembly GCF_007751035.1). Taxonomy (NCBI): domain Bacteria; kingdom Pseudomonadati; phylum Planctomycetota; class Planctomycetia; order Pirellulales; family Pirellulaceae; genus Lignipirellula; species Lignipirellula cremea. The sequence goes on from NZ_CP036433.1 coordinate 2,705,574, forward strand.
GCCGCTTCCAGTCGTCCGAGAATACTTTGCTCACTGGGCAGCTCCGACAGCGGGCAGGCGGGCGAAACAGGGGCCGCCGGCGGCGCGGAACGCATCTGCCTGACTTTCGCCACATTGGACTGCACTTCGTGCTGCAGCTGCGCCAGCTCTTTCAGCACGGCCGTTTCCTGGGCCTGATCGGAGGCCGCATCGGTGAGCGCTTGCTGCGCCTGGCTGAGCACTTCGATATAGCTGCAGCCGTTGCTTAAGCGCACGGTCAACACCTCGGCCAGCTGGTCGACTTTCTCTTCCAGTCCGGCGACGATCCCTTCCATCTCGGTCAGCGCAAGACGATCGTAAGAGGCGATCGCGTACTCCAGTTCGGGAAAAGCCCCCATTCGGCGATCCACCAGCACGGCCGTCAGCAGCTCCGCCAGATGCAGGGTCAGCGGCAAACGCAACGCCGGATCGCCCAGCGCCAGAATACTGAGCGATTCGCTGCGCGCCCCCACCGCGGCCACCAGGGTCGCGGGCAACTGCCAGCTTTCCAGCAGGCGGGCGCTTAACACCTGGTGGTCGAATCCCAGGGACAGGACTTCCAGGGAAAGAAGATCCCCGCCGTCGGCGCGGACTTTCTCCCAGAAGGTCGCGTACGATTCGCCCAGGTCCTGGATCAGCACCAGCATGCCGATTCCCTGCAACAGTCCGGCGATAAATGCTTCGTCGCCGGATCCTTTCCAGATTTTCTCGTAGATATCCCGGCAGGCGATCGCCTTGGTCAGCGAACGCCGCCAGTAGTGCTCCAGCGTGGATTCTTCCAGCCCGGAAAAAATCTGCGGCGGCAGGCTGAATCCCAAGACCAGCAGCTTGAGCGGTTTGACGCCCAGCATCGCCAGCGCCTGTTTCAGATCGCCCACCTGACGCGACAGGCCGAATAGCGAGCTGTTGACGACGCGCAGGATTTTGGCGGTCAGGGCCGGATCTTTTTCCAAAGCAGTTTTAAGCGACTGCAGATCGACCGATTCCTGCTGGGTCAGCGCCAGAACTTCCACCGCGACGGCCGGCAGCGAGTATAGGTGCTGCGCCTGTTCGACAAACTGGTGAAGGATGCTGGAACCGTTCATGGACCCAAAACTGCGGAGGGAGTTGGCGGGAGGACACGCAAACGTAGCTTACCCTCGGTGTCCGGGACGGCCTGGCGCACGTTCTCGCTAAAGTTCGCCTCGCCTGACCGTTACCACAGGACGAATCGTTTTAACCCTGCCGCTTTTTCGGATCTGCCGGCGGGCTATTTCGTCAAAAGAGGCCGCCGGGGAGGCGGCGTGGTCGTCGACCCCGGGCGGGAAGCTTCCGAGCGACGAGGCAGCGACAGGGTGAACGTGGCCCCCAGACCTGGGCCAGGGCTTTCGACGGCAATTGACCAGCCGTGTTCTTTGGCGGCGATCGCACCGCTGTGGAGCCCCAGGCCGTGCCCGTCCCGCCGGGTGGTGAATCCGTGCTGGAAAATCCGGTCAAGATTCCCGGCCGCAATCCCCACCCCGTTGTCGACGACGCGGATTTGGGCCCATTCCCCCTTCAGGGAAAGCTCTAGCCTGATGCGTCCCTCTTTGACCTCTTCGACGGCATGCACGGCGTTTTTGATGAGATTCACCAGGATCTGCAGGACCTTCCGCTTGTCGACGACCAGGGTCGGCGTGACGGCGAAGTCGCGCTGGATCTGGATGTTCCGCTTGTTGATCGACGACGCATTGATCTGCACCGCGTCTTCGATCAGCTCCGCGATCGCCACGCTTTCCATCACGCCGGAGAGTCCGGTGTACGACTGCTGGGTGGCGATCACATCGCGAATGTGCTCCACGTTTTTGCACAATTCTTCGGTCCGCTGCTGCAGGGAGGTCCGCTCTTGTTCCAGGATGGCGGACGCCCTGGCCAGGTAGTCGGGCAGCAGGCGGCCGCGTTCGTCGTCGGTGAAATAGTGATGCAGGTCGTCCCGGTGTTGCTGGATCATGTTCAGCACCAGGACCAGGTCCCGGGCTTCGCTGCAGCGGACCGTTTCCCGAATCAGCGACGCCGACACGGTGACGCTGTTGAGTACGTTCCCCACATTATGCAGCACGCCGTTGGCGACCTCCGCCATGCCGGCGGTGCGGGAAACGTCGATCAGTTTTGTCGACAGTTCGTCGCGACGCTTCATTTCCAGCATCAGCTTGTCGTTCACTTCCATCAACTCCCGCGTACGCTGCGTGACCCGTTCTTCCAGTCGGGATTGCGCACTGCGAATGGCCTTGTCCCCCTGCTGGATCCGCTCCAGCATGCGATCGAACTGGGCTCGCAGCAGGCCGATTTCGTCGGTCGTATTGCCGCCGCCGACACGCAGCGCAAGGTCGCCTTCTTCCGAAATTCGCTGGGCCAGTTCCGCCAGAGCCACCAGCGGATGGGCGATCCAGCGTTGCAGGCCAAAGGTCAACATGGTCGCCACGCACAGCGAGGCAATCATCACCACCGCGGCAATCGCGCCAAAGCGATACGCCCGATGCTGGCTGTCGGTGGTTGTCGACCTGACGAACACATGGCCCAGATGCTGGCCGGAATGGTTCACTGGCTGCGTGACTTCCACATGCGAATCTTCGATTCGTCGCCCCTGCTGGGGCCGCTGCGGCGGAACAAACTCGGGTTCCCGGCCGGGCTGGAACTCGGCGATTTTGAGGCCGTCCGCGCTGTAAAGGCAGGCGTACGAGATCGACGGCTGTTCGACCAGTCGCTGCAGCTGGGCGGCGGCCGCGGCCAGATCCTGCTCGCTGATATCCCTGGCAACGCCAACGGCCAGCTGCCGGGCCACCGTCTCTGTTTCGCGCACTTTATGCGCGCGGATCATGCCCATCTCGCTCCACAGAAAGGCGACGCACGAAAAAGCAATCGCCGCCCCGGTCGAGAGCGACATCACAAGAACCAGGCGACTGGCGATGGTAGGGTGGCGAGAGAGAAACACGCAGACACTCCTTGAGTGTCAGTTTCTATCGAATCATGCCCAGGAATCGGTGCACCCATTCTCCGGCGCAGGCGGCCTTCTGCCGGTCAAACGATGGCAAGTTTCTGGTCGCAACGATCATGCCGGGCCGGCGTCGGCTTCCAGCTGCACGTCGAGAATGCTGGCGTCAGCGGCCAACTGCTCCAGCAGGGCCGGGCTGGGCGACTGGTCCAGACGCAGCGTGCAGCAGGCGGCGAGCGCCCCTTCAAACACCACGTTCTCCATTTCTTCTACATTCACCCCTTCGGCCCGCAGGCCGTCCATCACGCCGGCTAGCACGCCCACGCGGTTGAAATGCCGCACCGTCAAATGGTGCGTCGCGGGCGAACGCGCGCACAAATTGACCGCCTCGGGCGGACGTCCGCGGTCGCGAAAGCTGCGCACGATCCGCACGACTTCGGCGGCGATGGCGTCGGCCGCTTCGTCGGTCGAAGCGCCGATATGCGGGGTGCAGACGATCGCCTGGGCCAGTTGCGTCTGGGAGAAGTCGGCGGCGCCGCCGGCCGGTTCGTCCTCAAAAACGTCGAGCCCGACTTTCAGCGACTTCTGCCGGATGGCCGCCAGCAACGCCTCCGTGTCGATCAGTTCCCCGCGGGACGTATTCACCAGAATGGCGCCGTCGGGCATGGCGGCCAGGAAAGCAGCGTCGACCAGATGCTTCGTCTGGGGCGTGAACGCCAGGTGCACGCTGACCGCATCGGATCGGGCCGCCAGCTCCAGCGGATCGGCCGCCCTTTCGACGCCAGCCTGTTCGGCCGTCTCGTCGGTGAGACTGCGGCTCCAGACGACCAGGTTCATTTCCAGGGCCTGGGCCCGTTGACCCAGCGCCTGGCCGATCGCTCCCCAGCCGAGAATCCCCAGCGTGCGGCCTTTGAGACCGCGGGCGTCGCCGAAGGCTTTCTTTTGCCAGGACCCCTGCTGCAGGGCGAACGTCGCTTTGGCGATGCCGCGATCGGCGGCGATCAACAAGCCAAGGGCCAGTTCCGCCACGGCCGCCGTATTCTTGCCGGGGCAGTTGGCCACGTACACGCCCCGGGCGCTGGCCGTTTTCAGGTCGATCGTGTTGACGCCGGCCCCCGCACGGATCACCAGGCCGAGGCGCGGCGCCGCTTCCAGAACGGCGGCATCGACCCGCGTAGAACGAACGATTAACACCTGGGCGTCGGCCACCGCAGCCGGCAGGGTTTCCGGCGTCAGGTCGGGACGCACCTCCACTTGGGCGCCCAGCGCGGTCAGTTCGTCGACCGTTTGCGAAGACAGCTTGTCGGCGATTAGCACCTTCATGGACGTCCTCCTGTGTAGATCCGGGAGCCGCGATGACGGGAGCAACGCGTTAAATGGCTTCGATATGCAGCCCTCGGCGACGGCGTTCCTTGCGGCGGGCGTCGTCGATAACGTCAAACACATGCTGGACGTCGGCCACGCCGTCGAGCTGCAGCCGGGGGTCGGACTGATCGCTGGAGATCAACTCGATCGAGCCCACGTTCAGCATCCGCTCCACCATGCCCTGCTTCAGGGCGACGTCGTCGATGTCGATCACTTCGATACGGTTGGTCACCCGTGAGAGCAAGCCTTTTTTGTGAATGAACCGCTGGGTCGTCAGTTCATAGTGCACCGACATCTTGCGATAGGCCAGCTGCAGGCCTAGCCCGACCCACATCAACAGCACAACGCCGGCGATCGCCATCCAGGTTTGCGGCAACAGTTTGAAGTCGGGAATAAAGGCGCTCCCCACTCCGGCGCCAATCGTCGCCAGCACGGCGATCACCCAGGATCCGACCATCGACTTGCCCGAGTATCCGCCTTCCCACAGCTGGACTTCCTCGTCATCGGACACATCCCGCGGATTGCCCAGGGGGGACTTCGGGCCGGCTTGAGGGGCGGCTCCTACTTTGGCGCCGCACCTTTGACAAAAAGCGGCATCGGGCGGCAGTTTGGCGCCGCAAGCATTGCAATTCATGAGGGCTGTTCCTTTGTCGATAGTCCTGTCCGCAGGATTATATCGTTTCCTCACGCTCCCCGTCAGTACGATGGCTTCCGTCGCCTGCGGCAAGCTCGCCAAGCTGACAGATCATCCCAATAAAAAAGACGCGCCGCCACAGGGACGACGCGTCAGAACGAGGGATTCAATGTTTCCTCGATGTTTTCCGGCAAGCCGGGGCTGAGTCAGGGAGACGGCGTTATTTGCTCGCTTCTTTCTTGCGCAGTTCTTCGTCCCGTTCGCTCACAGCGCCGCCGAACAACGGCTTGCCGTAACGCACATGGACGTACTCCACCCACGCCCGGTCGATCTGCGTGGGCCAGTCTTCAGGGGCGAACGTCGGCGTATTTTCGATCACCTTTTCGTCGACCTCAAGGCGCCAGGTTTCACTGCCCGGCGAGGCGACAAAGGCGCTCAGCGGAATCGCATGCAGATGGTCCCGTTTATCCTCGAAGCGGGCGCCGGCGTAGGCAATGCGTCCATCGCGTTCCAGCAACGCCAGGTCCACGACTTCACCAACCGGTTTCCCATCGGCGTCGACGATCACCTTTCCCTGCAGATTGGTCAGCAGGGCAAACTGGTACTGGTCGGCTGCTTCGGACCAGTCGCTCCAGGCTCCGACGCCCTGGGCGTTACGTAGATCGATCGAACCCATCTTTCCCTGTACGCTGGAGGCGATGAACAGTTCGGCGTCGCCGACCTTGCTGGCCACGCCGTCGATGGTTACCTTTTCTCCCTGGTTAAAGGTGAAGTTGCGGCGCGAAAGATAACTTAGCGGCCCCATGTGCGCGACTTTATCGCCATCGGCGGTGGCCACCACGACCTGCACCGAAGGAGTGGCCGCAGGAGCCGGACGGAGGTAGTTGATCCGCTTGACTTCACCCTGAATCTTCGACCGTTCGCCCGCGGCAAAGGCCTTGGAGAATTCCGAATCCGGTCCCCAGGGAGAGGCGCCAGTCCGGTCGCTCCAGTAAGGCTCCACGTCGAAGAATTCAAATACGGCAGCGCCCCACAAGCGGTTCTGGGTTTTCTCGGTGTCGCCGGCCTGCAGCGAAGGCGCCTTCTCCAGCAGCGTGCGGTCGACGCGTAACTGCAGCATCTCGCCCGAGTTGGAAACGGCCGACCACGGCGCGGCCACCTGGCGGCGTCCCTTCTTATCGCCCGGAATCTGCAGCAGGAGCAGCGCCCCGCGGCCCTCTTCGAGATCAATCGCCACATCTTCGACCGATCCGATCAACTTCCCCTGCGTATCCATCACATGCCGACCAAGCAGCGTGGTGGCCCGGGTGACGGGACCAAAATCCCGCTCGCTGGAGCCAATGTGCAGAGCCAGGCGTGGCTCGCCTGCTTTCAATTCCAGCGCTGGCTTGTTGGCAGTCGGATCTTTTTCCTCCGCCAGCGCGACTCCGCTAGCGACAGGCAGCATCAACCCCGCGAAGGCGGCGGATCGAAAACCGTGTAAACGAATCCAAGTAGAGATGGACATCAGGTTGCTCCTTGAGAGTTTGGACCGAAGAAACTCTCCGCAAATGCGGCGCCAAAACTGAATCACCCCGTTTTCAACGCCTCGCTTTGCCTCCGCCCCCTGCGCTCGTTCGCCGCCTGCCGAAAAGACGCTTGCCCGGCGACCAGATCGACCGCCGGGCGACCGGAAAGATCGTCAGCTGCCTGCCAGACAACGGGATGCGGCTGCGATTAGCCCGGAGATATCAGCCTGGTTTCCCCTGCAGCTGCGACCAGTGTTGATGGGCGAATGCAGCTGCATCTTCGGCGGTGAGGATCTGTCCGTCCAGCTGCGCATCGCGAACCGCATCGAGCAACGCTTTGTAATACGGACCGGTGGGAACGCCGGCGGCCTTGAGTTCATTTCCGGTCAAAAGGGTCGGCGGGTTAAGTTCTTCCGCCGGCCAGGCCAGGCGTTCGCGGCAGAGCGCCACCCCGGCCTGTTCGCCCGATATCACCTGGCCGACCGCGGCGGCGAAATCAACCAGTTCCGCCGCCCTGGGCGATACCAGTAACCGCTGCACTTGCGACCAGGGCATGCGCTGGGCGGCGACCACCGTGAGCGCATGCTGCAGCAGGAACAGGGCCCCTTTGCTTTCTTCGTTCGACAGTCGCCAGCGGCGGCATGCCGCCTCGGCCGGCCGGCAGGTGCGACCCTGCTCGCAGATCTCAAAGAACAGCGCCGCGAGGCCGACGGAAAACGTGGGCTCGCGCAGCGCATCGAGCAGGGCGAGCGTCGTCGTCCAGCGACTGGGCGCGTCCCCCTGGTCGTCGGTTCCCTCCGCAAAAACGTCTTCGCTTTCCGGCAGGATTTCCGCCAGCAGCCGGGAGTCACGCAGTAGCAGCAGCGCCGTCGCCCGCTGTCCGTTGACCAGCATGCGTCGCAGCTCGGCGGCGATCCTTTCGGGACTGACTTTGTGGATCAGCGGAGCCTCGCGACGCACGGCCTGCCAGGTCGCTTCGTCCATGGTAAAGCGGAAATTCGCGGTGAAGCGGATCGCCCGGAGCATGCGCAGTTTATCTTCGGCGATTCGTTCGTACGGGTCGCCAATTGCTTTCACCACGCCGTCGTGCAGATCGCGTTGCCCGTCGATGTAATCGATGACGCGTTCTTCCAGCGGGTCAAAGAACAGGCCATTAATGGTGAAATCACGCCGCTGGGCGTCGGCTTCGGCCGTGCTGTAGGCAACGCGGTCAGGCCGCCGGCCGTCGCTATAATCGCTATCCTCGCGAAAGGTAGCAACTTCGATCGGGTTCGCCTCGCGCGGGCCCAGCACCGTCATCACGCCAAAGGCCGCTCCAATGGGAATCGTCCGCGAACGGCCAAACACGGAACGCACCTGTTCCGGGCGCGCGCTAGTGGCGACATCGTAATCCTTGGGCGTTTTTCCCAGAAGTTGATCGCGCACGCAGCCGCCGGCCCAGCAGGCTTCGTAACCGGCGTCGCGCAAGATTCGCACCACTTCGACGGCAAACAGGCGGGATGCCTCAGGCGACTCAGGCATGATAACTCCAAGGCGATCTAGACAATTCATTTTACCAGGGATAGGGTACACAGTTAACTTACCGAACTTCCTGCTGAGGCCCACCGATGACTGACCAGAAAGAGTTCCCGCTGGAGATTAATGTTCACCAGGTAAAACAGCTGCGTGATGGCGGCGAAGAGTTTTTACTGCTGGACTGCCGGGAACCGTCCGAATACGAAGCGGTGAAAATCGAAGGATCCAAGCACCTGCCCATGGGCGAAACGCCCAGCCGTCTGGAAGAACTGGAAGCGTTCCGCAACGGCCGGATCGTCGTTCATTGCCATCATGGCGGCCGCAGCATGAAGGTCACCAGCTTTCTCCGCGATCAGGGTTTTGCCGGAGCGCAAAACATGGAAGGCGGCATCGATCAGTGGTCGCTGGAAATCGACCCCTCCCTGCCCCGGTATTGAACCGGTTCTTCCAGGCGGCGCCGGTCGCTTGCTGTTTCTGCGTCACTCACGGCCCGAGGGCGGGAATCGCACTTTCTTTGCAGGCGCCTTCTCTTCTACAATGGCAGCGGGCCGAGTCGAGAATTCCCGTACGCCCGTACGTTGTCAGAGGACTGTTGCATGTGGAAATGGAGAACCAACCGTATCCTGGGACCAGGTGCGGCGTTGCTGATGGCGCTGGTCCTGTTGACCTCGGTCTGTTGCCAGAAAAGCGGAGCCGCTCCGGCCGAGCGTTATCGGGCGGTTCCCTTCGACGGGAAACGGGCGATGGAGCATCTGGTCGCCATCTGTGCGATCGGCAGGCGCGTTTCCGGCACCGAGGGCATGCAACAGCAGCAGCAGATGCTGGAAAAATACTTTACTGACCTGGGCGCCCAGGTCGAAATGCAAGCGTTCCCGATCCGCCACCCGCTGGACGGTTCGCCGGTCGAACTGGCCAACATGATCGTGCACTGGCATCCGGAGAAAAAAGAACGCATTCTCCTTTGCGCCCATTACGACACCCGCCCCTTCCCGGATCGCGACCCCAAAAACAAGCAGGGCGTATTTGTCGGCGCCAACGATGGAGCCAGCGGAGTCGCCCTGTTGATGGAACTGGGCCTGTACATGAAGGATCTGAAAAGCCCCTTTGGCGTCGACTTTATCCTGTTCGACGGCGAAGAGCTGGTTTACAGCGATCTGCGCGACAGCTACTTTCTGGGGTCCGAGTATTTCGCCGGCCAGTACGTTTCCAATCCGCCCGACTATCGTTACCGGGCCGGGTTGCTGGTCGACATGGTCGGCGACGCGGACCTGCAGATTTACCAGGAACGGAACAGCTTGAGCTACGCGCCCACCATGGTCCGCGATGTCTGGACCATCGCCAAAGAGCTGGGCGTTCGCGAATTTGTGCCGCGGCCCCGCCATACGGTGCGCGACGATCACCTCGCCTTGAACCGCACCGCCAAAATACCGACGATCGACCTGATCGACTTCGATTACCCGCGACCCGGCTACGCTTACTCCTACTGGCATACGCAAGCCGACGTGCCCGATAACTGCTCCGCCGATTCCCTTGAAAAGGTCGGCAAGGTCGTCCATGAATGGCTCCGCCGCCTGGAAGACAAACCGATGCGCTAAGACAAACCGATGCGCTAGTCGTTTGCTGCCAGCCGGGATCGCCACTGGGCGGCGGCCGTTTGGGGCGATGACGCCTGCAGGATCGCTCCGCTGACGGCTACGCGGGGGAATCCGGCCGCCTGGACCTGGTCGAGGTTGTCCAGCGTAATCCCGCCGATGGCGTACGCCGGCAGTCGGATCTCCGCCGCGACTTGCCGTAGCAAATCGACGCCGGGAAAGCTGGCAAACTGCTTGGTTGTGGAAGGGAACGTCGGCCCCACTCCGATATAGTCGGCGCCTTCCAGCACCGCGGTTCGCGCCTGTTCCAGCGAATGGGTGGAAACGCCAATCAACCGTTGCGGGCCAACGATCGTCCGGGCCTGTTTCACGGTCAGCTCGTCCTGCCCCAGGTGCACGCCGTCGGCTTGCGACAAAACGGCGAGGTCGGGCCGATCGTTCATGATGAACAGCACGCCGGCCGCCCGGGTCAGCGCTCGCAACTGCAGAGCCCGTTCCAGCAGCACGCGATCGCTCAGCCGTTTGTCGCGGAGCTGCAGAATGGCCGCCCCGCCGGCGATCAGCTGGTTCGCCATCTGTTCAAACGCCCGGCTGTCGACCCGTCCGTCGAGCAGCACATACAGCCGGCAGTCGGCCAGTCTTTCTCCGGCTTGTTCCAGGGACGAGACGGCTTTCTCCAGCGTGTACAACCGGTACCGCAACGACTCCATCTTGCGCGCCAGCTCGACGCTCACTGGCTTGGCGTATTCTTCCAGGGCCCGGAACGATTGCTCGGCCCGTTTGAAATTAGCGGCCGCGATCGCCGGCAAGGACTCCCGCCGATACTCGCTCGGCGTCGCCAGGCTGGCGCCCACATCCTGCTGGCTCTCCCGCGCCGCATGGAGTTCCCGCGATGGCAAGGTAGAGATCGCCTCCGCCAGATCGTGCCGCAGGTTCTTGACGCCGCCTGACAGTAATCCATCGTCCAGGGCGAACCGCAAATAATCCTCAATCACCCGCAGTCCTTCGGCCGCTCGATTGGCATTCGCGTCGAGGATTCGCCAGATCGGCGTCGACGGTTCTTGGGCGGGATCGGGCGAGGGCTCATTCGTCATGGTCGTTCAATTTCCGGTTGCTGTTGCACCGAAGCGCCCGCAGGCGGTTACTTCGTTCGCGGTACGACGGCGTTTGCATCGTTTGCTTCGCTTGGCGCCCGTTCTGCCTCCACCGGATCGCTGCCGTCCTGCGCCATCGCGGGTTTGGCGGCGGGCTGGCGGGAGGCATTCTCGACGCGGGATGCTTCCAGCTGCGCGCCATAGAGGGTAACCAGGAAACTGCTGGCCGAGAAGGCGCCGACGCCGCCGATCACGGCGGTCGAAGCGAAGCCAAAAATGGCGCCGACCAGATCCATCCGGCTCCAGTACCACCAGACCATCAGCCCGCCGCCCAGGAGCGAGCCAAGTACGCAGCCGAGGATCGTCATCACCAGAATCACCAGTCCCGGCGGCGTATGCCGGGTCAAACTGGAAGCGGGTCCAAACCGCAACGGGTTGACCTTTTCGCCCGACCGGAACTTTGCGGTGGAGCCGTTCTCCTTCAGCTTTTTCCCTAAACCGGCTCCCAGCAGATGGGCCGCCACGCACAGGCCGAACAGGATCATCATCGCCACGCCCGCCGGCGTGAGCCAGGTCATCACCGCCATGGCAGCGCAAAACCCGCCGATCGAAAGCAGCAGCGTCGACAGCCGGAACTGCGGCGGATCGATCGCTGGTCGCAAATCCTGATCGTCTTTTTTCATAAAGGTTTCACGGCAATCGCGAATCTCCAGGTTCTGTTTCATCCTATACGGCCTGCCACCTGGGAGAAAGTGCCGCCTGGCCGCGGCAAGCCCAAATCAGGCTGGTTGCAAGCGCCGTAGCCCGTCGCCCTGCCGGTTCGCGAGACGGGTCTTCTGCAGATATGATAAAACAGACCTTGCCCAGGCCATGATCGCCCTGGCGTCGGCTCCTGTTTCTTCGGTGAATCCCTGCAATGCTTGCCGCTCTTGAATTTTCATACCCGCTCCACCTGTGGGCCCTGGCGGCGGCGCCTTTGGTTGCCTGGCTGGCGTGGCGCTCTCCCAGGGCGATGTCGACAAGCGTCAGGGCGACACTCGCCGCTTGCCGCACGCTGCTGGCCGTGCTGTTGATCCTGGCCCTTGCCGGTCCGCACTGGCGGAGCCCGGCTGTCGACGGAACGATCGTGCTGGCAATCGACCGCAGCCCTTCCGCCGCCGCGGGCGACACGGCCGCGCTTGCAGGACTGACAACCCCGGCCAGCGAGACATCCGCCGACATCCCCCCCGCTATCGTGCGCACCGGCTTCGCGGGAACCGCCTGGACGGAAACGAACGCACCGGGCGCGACCACGGGGACGAAACCTGTCGAGCCTGACAGCCGGCCCGGACCGGCCGTGGCGGCCGCCTTGGCGATGCTGCCGGGAGACCAGAACGGCAAGGTGGTGCTGGCGACCGACGGCCTGCAGACGTCGGGCGATCTGCTTTCCCTGGCGGTGCAGTCCCGGCAGCCGATCGATACCGCCCTGCTCTCTGCGTTTGCCCTGCCGGAAGCGGCCGTCCTGGATATCACGGCCCCGGCCAGCGCTCGTCCGCTGTCCCCCGTTCCGCTGCAAATCACCGTGATCGCCAATCGCCCCGGCCAGGCCCAGATCCGTTTATCGCGAAACGGACAACAGCTGGCCGAATTGCCACTGACCCTGGGGCCGGAACCAACCAGTGTCTTCCACCTCGACCAGATGCCGCTGACCGACGACGCCGTTTATACGGCCGAATTGATCGGCGCCGAGGACCAGGAGCCGGCCAACAACCGCCGCCGGACGGTCGTCGCCGCCGCACCGCCGCAGAGGGCGCTGCTGGTGTCGGGCGAGGCAATGGCAGAAACCGCGAGCGCGGCGTCGCTGTCCCAGGGCTGGGCGACCCAGGGCCTGGCGACTGAAACGGCTTCCGTCGAACAGTTGGCCGCCGGCTTGTCGCTGGACGCCTATGACCTGCTGTTTCTTTCCGGCGTGGCCGCGGCCCGTTTGCCGGAGGAGCAGTGGCAAGCGATTGAAAAATTTGTGCAGTCCGGCGGAGGCCTGCTGGTTGCCGGCGGAGAGTCGGTTTTTGGCAGGGAAGCCCTGACAGGTTCGCCACTGGAACAGCTGGCCCCGGTCGATGCGGCCCCGCCGATCGAACGCCGCGAGACGGTGCTGGCGATGGCGCTGGTCATCGACAAATCCGCCTCAATGGAAGAGGAACGCCGGATGCAGCTGGCCAAGTCAGGCGCCAAACGCGTCGTGGAACTGCTGGGGCCAGAAGACAAGGTCGGCCTGCTGGCGTTCGGCAGCGAATCGCAATGGGTCAGTCCGATCGCCACGCTGGACGACAAGGCCAGCGTGCTGGCCCGCATCGACCGGCTGCAGTCCGAGGGACGCACCAACATGTACCCGGCCCTGGCCCGCGCGTACCTGGCGCTGGAGCAAACCGACGCTGACCAGCGGCATGTGATTCTGCTGACCGATGGCGTTTCTACGCCGGGCGATTTTGGCCAGATCGCCCGGAAGATGGCGGCGTCGGGCATTGGCGTGTCGACCGTTTCCGTTAGCCAGGGAGCCGATCAGACGATCCTGCGCGATATCGCCCGGATCGCCGGCGGCGTGCATCGCCATTGCGACAAACCGGAAGACCTGGGCGACATTGTCGTCGAAGCGGCGGCTGAAGCGGCCGCGGTGACCGAGGCCAGCGACTTTCAGCCGTACATCCTGCAGTCGCTTCCCGGCCTGGAGCTGACGGCCGCCCCGCCGCTGGCTGGCTACGCTCGCACGCGACCCAAGGCCGACGGGGAATCGCTGTTGCTCACGCCGGCGGGCGATCCGCTGCTGAGCTGGCGCCGGCTGGGCGCCGGGACGGTGATTGCTTTCACGGCCGACCTGAACGGACCGGCCACGGCTCGCTTCCGCAACTGGGACGGCTATCCCGCGTTCTGGCTGCGTCTGGCCCGGCTGGGCGCCCGGAGCGATCTGCAATCCGGCGTTGCTTGCTCCCTGTACGGCGACCCCGACCAGTTGCGGCTGAACGTCGAGGCGATTACCTCGGGCGTCAAGGTGTCGTCTTTTCGCGACGACCTGCAGGGTGTCGCCTTGCTGCGCGGGCAAACCGACCAGGGAGAGATTGTCGAGCAGGAAATGCCGCTGGCCCAGGTGGCGCCTGGGCGCTATGAAGCGAGGTGGCCCCATCCGGCGCCTGGCGTGTATACGGCCCAGGTGGAGCTGACCGGCTGGGACAATGTCCCGCTGCAGATGCGGTGCGGGAGCGCGGTTGACTATCCGCGAGAATTACGGCTGGCGGCCGCATCAACCGACCTGCTGGCCGCCGTCGCTGCGGCTTCGGGCGGCGTTTACCAGCCCGACCTCAAGCGACTGGGCGAGGTTCCGCAGGGCAGCGCCACGCGGTTGTGCTCGCTGGCCCCCTGGCTGCTGTTGCTGGGGGCGATCGTCCTGCTGGGAGAAACGGCCTGCCGGCGGGGGAGTAATCTCCTGCCGGGCTAAGCCTGCGTGGGAGCAAACTCTTGATTAGAAGCTGAACAGACTGGTGATGTTCTCGATGATATCTTCCCGGTCGAGTTTGTCTTCTTCCACCACGATATGATCGCCGTGGTGCAACAGGTAGTTGTGCAGCTCGTCGACTTTATTCTTGGAGACAAAGACCTCCATTTTATGTCGAGTGCTTTCGCCCGGCGCCGAGCGAACCATCGACACCTTGATGCGGCTGTACTTCTTGAAGGCGCCCGAGACCTCGAGAGCGTCCTGCAGGTACATGTCTTTCGGCAGCGGCAGAACTTTCTGCTGCGGCTTGGGCGAGATACCCAACAGGGTGATTTTATAGACGGACGGTTTAGCAGGGCCTTGCGGTTGTGCATGCCCGTTCGCCGCCGTCGGCTGGCCTTGCGGGCCATAAAGGGGACGTCCCTGGAGATCGTACAAAGGCTGACCTTCGGGTCCATACAAGGGCTGGCCTTGCGGACCGAAGAGCGGCTGGCCCAGCGGACCAAACAGCGGCTGGCCTTGCTGGCCATACTGGGACTGGCCCGGAGCGGGCTGGCCGCTTTGCGGCTGACCATACTGCCCGTTTTGCGGCTGGCCATACTGCCCGTTCGGCGCCGAGCCGAACTGTGTCTGGCTGGGGGCCGCCTGGGCGTAGGGATCCTGGTTATACGGCGGCTGAGTGGGCGGGGCGGCAGGTTCCGAGTGGGAAGCCTGGGCAATTTCCGGCGGAGCCGACGGATCGCCCAGGGCGTCCAGAGAGGCGGCCGATTGTACATCGGGCGGCTTGACGCCATCGAGCGCACCCGACGACTTGTCCAACGAGAAGGGCAGCGACACACATCCTGTCGAAAGACTGGCCGAGAGCAACGAGAGCACGAACCAGCTTTTGCCCGTTTGCGATAGTTTCATGACCATCCCCTGCCAATCCGCAAAATCGGTAAAGTCAGCATATTTTAACATGCTAGTAGTTTCGGCAGCTCCTCTTCGCCACATGAGGAGAAACCCGAAAAAAGCAGTAATCGCACCCTGTCTGGGGGCGCCATCGTGCTGGCATGCCCGGGGGATGATGTCCGAGTGAAGAATCAAGGCGCCATGTAGTAGACATGGCCACAAGTCCTTGTTTCCCCCAAAAGTCGCTGGGGGACTATGAAGGAGGAGGAAGAGGTGGGAAGAGGAAGAGGGACCTGTGGCCAGGTTCACTACGGAGGAGGGAAGGGGTGGAGGGAGCGGGTGATGAGGAACCACTAGTGTGAAGGCCGGCGGTTGTGTAGTGTTGGTTCTACGGCTGGCGACGAGGCTTTCACTGCTTTTACAGCGTTGCTTTCACTTTACTGCTTTCGCATCCCTGGAGTCGCGGCCGCCTGGGAGAGAAACGGGGAACTTGCGTATGTGCGGCATTGCCGGCGCGATCTGGTCGGACCCTGCGTTCGCGGTGGAGGAGGAAATCCTGCAGCGGATGACGGACCTGCTGCGCCATCGCGGTCCCGACGCGGAGGGACATTACCGGAGCGATTACCGGCTGCGTCCGCCGTACGACGCCATGCCGGGCGTGGCGCTGGGGCATCGGCGTCTTTCGATCATTGATCTGGCCGGCGGGGCCCAGCCGCTGGCGAACGAGGACGACACGGTCTGGGTTGTTTTCAACGGTGAGATTTATAACTTCCCCGAGCTGCGGAATCGGCTGGAAGGCGCCGGCCATCGCTTTCGCACGCACTCCGATACGGAAACGATCGTCCACCTTTACGAGGACGAAGGCCCGGCCTGCTTTGAGCATCTCAACGGCATGTTCTCGATCGCCATCTGGGACCAGAACAAACGGCGCCTGGTGCTGGGCCGCGACCGGCTGGGACAGAAGCCATTGTTCTATCGGCCGGAAGCCCAGCGGCTGTCCTTCGCCAGCGAACTGAAGAGCCTGCTGGCCATTCCCGGCGCCCCGCGGGAGCTGGATCCGAACGCGGTCGATGAGTATTTGTGCTATCAGTATGTGCCGCATCCGCAGTGTATTTTTCGCGGGTATCGAAAACTGCAGCCGGGCCATTACGCCGTGTTCCAGGATGGCGTGCTGACCGTGGAGCCGTACTGGCGCCCCGACTTCCAGCACGAACAGCACATCCGCGCAGCCGACGCCGTGCCGCAGCTGCAGGAACTGCTGCGTTCTTCGGTGAAAATGCGGATGCAGGCCGACGTGCCGCTGGGGGCGTTCCTGTCCGGCGGGGTCGATTCTTCGCTGATTGTCGCCCTGATGCAGCAGCAGTCGGATCGTCCGGTGAAAACGTTCAGCATCGGCTTTCCCCAGGCCGCTTTCGACGAAACAAAGTACGCCCGGCAGGTGGCCCAGCACCTGGGCGCCGAGCATCATGAGTTCCAGGTGACGCCCGACGGCGTATCGATTCTGCCGCAGCTGGTCTGGCACTACGACGAGCCGATGGCGGACAGCTCGGCGATCCCCACGTGGTACGTTTCCGAACAAACCCGGCAGCATGTGACGGTCGCCCTGACCGGCGACGGCGGCGATGAACTGTTTGCTGGTTACCAGCGGTACCGGGCCGTGGGGCTGGCCGGCATGCTGGATCGGGCTGGAGTGAGCCGGTTGCTGGGCGCCAGGATCTGGCAGCGGATGCCGTCGTCGGGCCAGCAGAAATCGCGGCTGCGGCAGCTCAAACGATTCAGCGAAGCCCTGTCGCAATCGCCACAGCGGCGCTACCTGGACTGGGTCTCCATTTTCCAGGAGAGCCGCCGGGCCGAACTCTACACCGATGCATTCACGGCGAAACTGGCCGATTCCGACCCGCTGGATTTCCTGGCCGCCGCCTGGAGCCGGGCCGACGGTCGCGACCCGATCACGGCCGCTTCGCTGGCCGATTTGACGACCTATCTGCCGTGCGACCTGATGACGAAGGTCGACATCGCCTCCATGGCGCAGGGACTGGAATGTCGCCAGCCGTTTCTGGATTATCGACTGGTCGAGTTTGCGGCGTCGCTGCCGATCGGACTCAAATACCAGCGCGGCCGCGGCAAGTTGCTGCTCCGCCAGGCGTTTGGCGACCTGTTGCCGGAGAACATCTGGCAGCGCAAGAAGATGGGCTTCGGCGTGCCGCTGGATCACTGGTTCCGGCACGAGCTGAAAGAGATGGCGTACGACACGCTGCTCGACGAACAGACCCGGCAGCGCGGCATTTTTCGGCCCGAGAGCGTCTCGAACCTGCTGGAAGAGCACCAGTCCGGCCGGTTCGACCACAGCCTGCGGCTATGGTCCCTCCTGCTGCTGGAACTATGGCTCCGCGAATGGATGCCGTAAACGCCCTCGTCCCGCCCCCCTCTTTCTACGCATCGCAAGTTTCGACGACTGGGCCGACTTTGCAGGAATTGGGAGGGGTGGTAACATATCGGTTTTGACCGGCCCCTTCCAAGTGTTGGACGCACCTATGCCGATTGTGAAATTCATCAACGAAAAGAAGGAAATTGAAGTTCCCGAAGGCGCGAATCTGCGCAAAGAAGCACTCAAGGCCGGAGTGAATCTTTATCAGGGAATCAATGGCTGGGGAGCCAGCATCAATAAATATGTCAACTGCTGGGGCCTGGGCATGTGCGGTTCCTGCCACGTGCTGATCAAAAAAGGGATGGAAAACACCAACGATATGACCATGATGGAAAACGTGCGCCTGAAAATGACGCCCGATCCCATCGCCATGGCGTCGTACCTGGGTAACGAAAAAGAGATGCGGCTGGCCTGCTGCTGCCAGGTCAAAGGCGACATCGAAGTCGAAACGGGCCCCGAGACGAATCTGTTTGGCGAGAACTTTTTCAGCTAAACCTTCCCGGTAGTGCGAGGCGGCCTGCCGGCAGCGAGATTTCCCAGCGCATGCCCTATCCTTTCTGCGGAGCCGCCCCGTGAAGCAAGTCGTCGCCATCATCAAGCCGTATCTGGCCGAAAAAGTGTTGGACGGCCTGAAAAGGGCTCCGCTGGAAGCGATCCACGTCCGCGAGGTCAAAGGCTACGGCCGCCAGAAAAGCTATCTCGACCAGTACGGCGAAAACGAGTACTCGATGGCTTTTCTCCCCAAAGTCGAGATCGTGCTCTGGGTCGACGACCTTCGCGTTGATGAAATCGTCCGCAAAATTGTCGAAGTCGCCCGGACGGGACGGATGGGCGACGGCAAAATATTTGTAACATCGGTCGACTCGTTCGCCACTATCATGGAGATGGGCGAGCAGGAAAGCTGATTTCTCCGGCTCGCCGTTGACGCTCTCCAGTCGGCCTGCTCTTCCCTGCCGATTGACTCATCCGCGTTGGAGGAGACGCCATGCGCGCTCGTCGGGACCTGCTGCCGCCCGTTGGACAACTGCTGTTGCCGCTGCTGGCCAGCCTGCTTCTTTCCCCGCAAACCGCAGCGGCTGCGGACTGGCCCCATTGGCGCGGCCCCGACCGGAACGACCATGTGTCAGCCGTTTCCGGCTTTGCCGACGGAGGCTGGCTCTCGGGCGATCCTGCCTGGCGGAAGTCGCTCCCGGTCGGCAGCGGCTCTTGCGTGATCGGCCGCGATCGGCTGTATTCGCTGGGCTGGTCCAACGGGAAGGAAGTCCTTTCCTGTCTGGATGCGGCCACCGGCGAAACGCTCTGGACCCAGTCCTACGCCGCCCCGAAGTTCGGCCGTCACGCCATTGGCGATCAAACCATGTATGGCGGGCCCAGCGCCTCGCCGGAGTTTGATCCCGCGACCGGCGGACTGTATACGCTGGGAGCCGACGGCGAGCTGCGCTGCTGGAATACGAACGCCGACGGAAAGCTGGTCTGGCGCTGGAACCTGTACGACGAATATCAGGTCGGCCGCCGGCCCGATGTAGGCCGCCGCAGCCTGCGCGACTACGGCTATACGACCGCGCCGCTGGTGCAGGGCGATGCGGTGATTGTCGAAGTGGGCGCCAAAACGGGCTGCCTGATGGCGTTTCACAAACTGACCGGAAAACGCCTTTGGGCTTCGCAATCGCGGGACGAAGCGGGCCACACCGGCGGCGTCGTGCCGATCACCGTCGCCGGCGTGCCGTGCGCCGCCGTCCTCACGCTCCGTAACCTGCTGGTCGTACGCCTTGACGAGGGTCACGCAGGAGAAACGGTCGCCCTGTTTCCCTGGGCGACCGATTACGCCAACAATATCCCCACGCCGGCCGTGCAGGGGGACAGCCTGCTGATCACCTCGTCGTACAACCACGGTCAGATCGTAAAGCTAAAGATCACGCTACAGGGCGCCAAAGAGATCTGGCGGGCCGACGCCGCATCCGGCGTCTGCAGCCCCGTGATCCACCAGGGGCACGTCTACTGGGCCTGGCGAGGCGTGCATTGCCTGGACTGGGAGACGGGCCGCATCTGCTGGGAGGGCGGACGCGTCGGGGCGCCCGGCTCGTGCATTGTCACCGGCGACGACCGGCTGCTCATCTGGTCCGATAACGGCCAGCTGTCGTTAGTGGAAACGGCGTCGCGCTCGCCGGACAAATATCTTGAACTGGCGACGCTCAAGTCAGGCTTCCGCGAGGACGCCTGGCCGCACCTGGTGCTGGCGAACGGACGGCTGTACTGCCAGGATCGCGACGGCCATCTGCATTGCTACCCGCTGCCGGGAGCAACCGCCGAACCGCCGCCGAGGAACCTTGGCGCGGATAACCCGGGGCCGGTCCGTCCGCAGCCGGAACCGGAGGTCCCGGTCCTGCTGGAGAGCTGGCCCGGTTCACGCGGCTACCTTTTCGCCTGGCAAGCGGGTCAGGGGGCGGAGAAGCTCGACCAGCCGGGAGAGAAGCTGGCGGAGCTGCGCTGGCAGGCCCGCGGGAAAGCATCGTTCGACGAGGCGGGCGTGATGCAGCTGGAGGGCGGATCGTTCCTGCTGCCGGCGGTGGACGCGATGCTGCTGGAACGCTGTCGACAGGCGAACGCGCTTAGCCTGGAGCTGGTACTGACCTCGGACACCGATCGACAGCAAGGGCCGGCGCGGATCGTGAGCTTTTCGACCGACGGCTATCACCGGAACTTTTCACTGACGCAGGAGAATCGTCGCCTGTCGCTGCGGCTGCGAACGCCCCGCACCGGAGAGAATGGGCTGTCGCCGGCGACCGATCTGGTCGACCTGCCGGCCGGCCAGCAGGCGCATCTGCTGGTTGCCTGTCGCGATGGCGAAGTGGTTTGCTATCTCAACGGCCAGGTGGTGAAACAGAGCGACAAAGTGCAAGGCGACTTCAGCAACTGGTCGCCGCAACACTTTTTGGTCGGCGGCGAGTGGGAAGACGACTCCCGCCGACAATGGCGCGGCCAGATCGAAAGACTGGCCGTGCACGCGCGTTTCATCGAAAAGGCCGAAGCCGAGCAACGCAGCCGCCTGGCGACAGGCCGCGAGTAACTTCCTTCGCGGTCCAGGAAAATCAACCAAACGCTTACCGCTGATAGATCGGCAGGTAGGCCTTGTCGAGCTGCAGCATGATCAGGTTGCAGGCGGTAACGTAGATCGGTCCGATGTTGCCGGTCCAGCCGCCGTCGCCTGTTTGCTCGCTGACGATCTTGTCGTACAGCTTGTCGCGGAACGGGCCCCATTCTTCCTGCCCCTGGCGGTACATCACCTGGGCGTAATACAGGTACGTATAGTGCCAGTGGCCGAAGGAGTTGGCGCCGCCGTCGATCTTGCCAAGCTGCTTCTTGGCGTAATCGAGCATCTCGGGCACGTGTTCGCCGTCGTAGTCGCCGGCGTTGTACAGGGTGGCCAGGGCGGCGGCCGTGATGGCCGGCCGGGAGCTGCCGCGGTTCTTGGAACTGTACGAGATGCCGCCGTCTTTGTTCTTGCACAGATAGATATAGCGTTTGGCTTTTTCGATTGCTTCCAGCGGCACCGGAATGCCGGCGTTGCGGCAACCTCGGAGCCCTTGCACCTGGGTGATGGTCGTGGAGCCTTCGTCGAAGTCGTTGCCGTCTTTCGCGCTGACGTAGCCCCAGCCGCCCGATTCGGTCTGGGCCCGACAGGAGAACTCGACCGAGCGAGTGAGCACTTCGATCAGCTCTTCGCGGCGTTCGGCGTCTTCTTCTTCGCCCAGCACCTGGGACAGGAAGAGCATGGAGAAACCGTGTCCATAGGTGTAGCGGTTATCGCGCACCGGATCGCCGATCAGGCCGTTGGTGCGGCATTTGGTGATCAGATAGTCAACCGCGCGGCGGATGTTCTTGGCGTAAGGTCCCTGCGTGGTCGTGGAGCCGGAACAGATCAGGGCGGTCGCTGCCAGGGCCGTCATGGCGGTGGGGTAATTGGCCGCGGTCCAGTTGCCGAAATTCTTCTGTTGATCGTTCGCTACCCACTTCAATCCCTTTTCGATCGAAGCTTCCCATTTGGGATTGCGCTTGGCGGCGGCGGCGGGCTCCGAAAGCGCCGGAACGGCGGCCACGCCAGTTAGCGCGGCCATAGTTTTCAGGGCGACGCGCCGGGAAACGGAATGCATAGCGAAACTCCGTTAGCTACAAAACGGAAAAATAAACGGACCGTTGCGGTCTTTCCTCCCCCACGCTACCACACCTGGGCCATTTGCGCAAGCTGAATTGTGGAAAAAGGTTAGAGCAAGAACACGGAACCAGGGGGTGAGAGACTCTAACCTTGGGTTGCGCAACCAGGCCGAATTGTTCATTCACCCCCGGCCGGGCTCAACAAGGCGCCCAAGCCCCTGCCCCCCTGTACGTACGGGTCCAGGCCGATTGAGGGAAAGCCGTGCGTTAGATTCCGATTGTGGCCGCGGGGCGATTGCAGTATACGTTGGGCGCCACTGGGCTGGATTCGGAATACTGCTTTTGCAAGGGAATGGAATCTCATGCTTCGACGATCAATTTCGCTGGCCGTGCTCGCTTTGGCGGCTTTTGCCGCGGCGGGGAATGCCTCTGAACCGACTCCTGCTTCCGCTGCCGCTGGGGGGGAACACACGGTCGTAGTCTCTCTCCGCTGGGCCAGCCAGCCGGAATCTAACGGATTCAGTCTCAACGTCCTGCCGGGTCTGGCGATTGGAGTCCATTTCCAGCAGGAAGCGACCCCAACCGAGGCGTCGCCCGCAACCGTGGTCCCGGTGGCCTGGGAACAGATTGTTCCGGCGCCGGAGCCGGCTTCGAAGTTGGCGATCTTCACCGAAAAAAGCGACGACAAGGACTGCACTTTCTCGGTGCTGTTCCCTAACTGCTGCGGCAACCTGTCGGCTTCGCCTGCCTGCCAGACCTGCCAGGCAGGCAACGGTCCGCCGACCGCCTGCCAGCAGGAATGTGCGAAAACGCATGGCCCAGGCGTCCTGGCGGCCAACGCTCTGGTGGGCGAACCGCAACTGGCCGAGGCTGGCGTCGCCAAACTCAAAATCGGGGAGGGTTCGTTATGCGAGCTGCCGGCCGGTTTCACCGCCCAGCCGTTTCAGTTCCGGATGATCGCCGTGGGCGGCCCCGGGGGGGAATGCAGCGCCTCGTGTAATGCGGCTGGTTGCTCGACGGGTTGCGCGACCGGAACCTGCAAACCGTCCAGCGGCTCCGTTTGCCAGGCGGCCAGCAGCCAGTGCGCTTCTGGCGATTGTGCTTGCCAGGTTTCCAAGCCGAATGTCGCCTGTGGCGTGGCGCATGCGATTTGCCAGAAAGGCGAGTGCCAGAGCAGCCAGTGCGAATCGAGCCCGACCATCACGCTTGACTGGTCGGTCGTCGAATCGGCGGCCTCCATCGGCCCGGTATGTCAGAGCTGCAACTCTACGGGAAGCTGCGGCCTGGCCGGTCACGTCAGCAGTGCGACCACCTGCACCCTGGCGAAAACCGCCTGCTCCTGCGGCGACAAGTGTGCCTGCGGCGAGAGTTGCAAATGCGGCGACAGTTGCAAATGCGGCGACAAATGTGCTTGCGGGGACAAATGTGCTTGCGGGGACAAATGTGCTTGCGGGGACAAATGTGCTTGCGGGGACAAATGTGCTTGCGGCTCCGGTACGTCGGATCGGCTGACGGCCCTGCAGCAGGAGAATGCGGAACTGGTGCAGCAGATCCAGCTGGCCCGACAGAAAGAACAGCACTTCGCCGAAATCCTGGAGCTGCGGGTGGAGAACGCCCGGCTGGCGGCCCAGCAAGAAACGCTGCATGCTCGGATGGAACTCTTTGGCGAAGTGTTCGAGATCGCCCAGGATAAAGCCCGGCTGGAAGCGAAACTGGAATCGCTCCACGAACGAGAAACCCTGCGTGAGAAACTGGTCGAACTGCAGTCGCAGGTTCACGAACTGACGGCCCGCACCCAGGCTGAGACACGACGCTAACCGCGTTTGGTCATTCACTTGCTTTCGCTAACGGCGAGTTTTCCGCGGAAAACTCGCCGTTGCTCGTTTCTGGCCGGCCAGCGCCCTGGCTGGCTGCTGTTGTCCGGAACGATGTCCTTGATGACGGGATTTTGCCAGCCCCCGGGGTTACGCTTTTAGCGGCCGCGCCTACACTGGTGCGCACGCGTGGCCCCATCCACCTGATTGCGACCTGAGTCGCGTCCTGGTGGCGGTAGTCAAGCCGATCAGAACAGGCGTCCCTGCATTGGGGGTGCGGCCGGCTCGGCCTTTTGACGACTTCGGCGTGGAGCTCTACATTAGGGAGCAGTTGAGTTATTCTGCGCAAGGATCCGACAATGGCCGACTATCAGTATCTCGACCTGCGGAAGCAGGAAGGCGTTCTTGTGGCGACGCTGCGCGATGTGAACGGCCTGGACAGCCTGCAGCTGGGCCAGCTTACCGAAGAGCTGGTGCGTCTGGTCGAAGAAGAACGGCCGCCGCGGCTGGTCGTCGGGTTTCAGGAAGTGTCACTGTGTACGACGACCGTCGTTAACGGACTGCTTTCGATGCTTCGCCGTATTAAAGCCCAGGGCGGACAAATGCGTCTGTGCGGCATGTCGGACAACGTGCGTGCGTCCTTCCAGATCCTCAATCTCGACGGCAGTATCTTTGATATTGATGAGTCGGAACTGCAGGCCCTGGCGAACTTTACCTAGTGCTTTGACCCCGCCTGATTTTTGGATCGTGGACTTGGCCACAAGTCCCTTTGCCTCCGTGATACCCGACGGACTTGTGGCCAGGTCCCCAGCGTCACCCCCTGATTCTTCGGTGTGACGGACCACCAGGTGTTTGGAAATCTATGCAAAAGGTGCTCGTAACCGGCGTTACCGGTTTACTGGGGAATAACCTCGTTCGTAAACTGCTGGCAGCCGGACGCCAGGTCCGCGTGCTGGTGCGAGCCGATAGCGATCCTCGACCCCTGGCCGGACTCGACGTAGAACCGGTCGAAGGCGACCTCCGCCAGCCCGACCAGTTGGCGGCAGCCTGCGACGGCGTGGAGGGCGTGATCCATGCCGGCGGTTATGTGGCGATCGGCTGGACCGACAAGGAACTGTCACAGGCCATCAATGCCGACGGCGCCCGGCACCTGGCGGAAGCCGCCAGGCAGGCAGGCGCTGCGATGGTGCACGTATCGACCGTGAATACTCTCGGCCTGGGCAGTCCCGATGCGCCGGCCAACGAAGACAGTCCCTTCACCGCGGCCAATACGCCCAGCAGCTACGCCCTGAGCAAACGCGAAGCAGAGCGGGCCGTGCTGGTTGAAGTCGAACGCGGACTGCGGGGCATGATCGTCCACCCGGGATACATGCTGGGCCCCTGGGACTGGAAACCGTCTTCGGGCCGCATGTTGCTGGAAGTGGCCCGGCGGTTCACCCCCATTTCTCCCCGCGGCGGTTGCAGCCTGTGCGACGTCCGCGACGTCGCGGACGGAGCGATCGCGGCGCTGGATCGCGGCCGCGCCGGCCGACGCTATATCCTGGCCGGTCACAACATGCTGTATCATGATCTGTGGCGCTTGTTCGCTGCCGTGTCCCATGGTAAACCGCCCTGGCTCAGGGCGGCCGGAACCTTCCTCCCCATGGCGGCCGGACGCCTTGGCGATCTGCAGACCCGTTTCACCGGGTCTGAACCCGAGGTCAATTCGGCCACCACCCGCATGTCGAGTCAGTACCATTTCTATTCCAGCCAGCGGGCGATCGACGAACTCGGTTATCGGATACGTCCGGCCGAGGAGTCCGTCGCCGACGCCTGGGCCTGGTTCGTCGAACACGGATACATCAGGTGACTTCCCGAACCGGCCCTCCTGCTGACAACCTTTTTCAACGACGACCGGAGCGCGTTTTCATGGCCGAGTCTCCCTCCTCGCCCGCTACCCCCCTGGGCGCCCACATGTCGATCGCCGGCGGTTATTACCGAGCGGTCGACGCCGCCGCGGACCTGGCAATGGACTGCGTCCAGGTGTTTACCAAACAGAACGCCCGCTGGGCTGCGAAAGCGATCACGTCCGAGCAGGCCGACAAGTTTCGCCAGTCGCTGGCCGAGCATCAGATCCGTCATTCGCTGTCGCACGCTTCTTATCTGATCAACCTCGGCAGTCCCGACGAAGAACTGCGGATCAAATCCCGCGACGCCCTGGTGGTCGAGCTGCAGCGGGCCAGCCAGCTGGGCATCCCGTACGTGGTGTTTCATCCGGGCTCGTATACCACGGCCAGCGAAGCCGAAGGCGTCGCCCACATTATCCAGGCGCTGGACGAAATCGAAGCCCAGACTGGGGAACTCGACAGCCAGCTGCTGCTGGAAAACACGGCCGGCCAGGGCAGCAACCTGGGCTGGTCGTTCGAGCAGCTGGCCGACATTCTCCAGGGAGTGCGCAGTCGTGAACGGCTGGGCGTGTGCATCGACACGTGCCATCTGTTCGCCGCCGGCCATGCGTTGGAAACGGCCCAGGAATACGCCGACACCATGGAACGGCTGGACCAGGCCATTGGGCTGGCGACCGTGAAAGCGTTTCACCTCAACGACAGCAAAACCGACTTCGGTTCCCGCAAAGACCGGCACGAGCACATCGGCCAGGGAAAGATGGGCCTCGAGCCGTTCCGCCACCTGCTCAACGACCCACGTTTTGTATCGCTTCCCAAATATCTGGAAACGGAAAAAGGTACGAACGACGAAGGCGAAGACTTCGACGCCATGAATCTGCGCACGCTCCGCAGCCTGATCCGCTAAACCGCCGGATTACACCACAAAGCGGCCGGGATTCAGCAGGTTGCGCGGGTCGAATTGCTGCTTGACGGTGCGCATCAGGTCGAACGATCCTTCGCCGCCGCCCCAGCACGCCTGGGCCGTCATTTCGGAGCCGGACGGATTCTTGAGAATGACCACGCTCCCGTGGTGCGCTCGGGCTTGCGGCAGCAAACGGCGAATGAGCGTCCGCGACAGGCCTTCAGCGGGGAACTCGTCGTAACGGGCCAGAATCACCCCGTTGCCCGCGTGCGCCTGGAGCGAACAACCGGGCGCCAGCATTTCCATTTGTTGCATCAGCGGGCCAGTGCCGCTGGGGGCGGAGGTCGCTTTGAGCGTCAGGGCCGAGTCGCCTTCGGAGAAGTCCGTCAGGGCGGACCACATGGCGGCCGCTTCCTGCTGCTCCCAGACGCGGGTCGCCTCGACCTGCTGCTGCTTCCACTCTTGCCGTAGTGTTTTGAGACTCCAGTCGACTTCGGCGTCGCTGCCGGAAAACCCCACGACCAGATACCGCGGGTGCGGCGCCGCGCCGATCTCCGCCAGGCCCGGCAGTTCGCTCCAGGCCGGACCGGACAACAGCTCAATCGCCGCCGGCGTGGTTTTGGAATGCACCAGGCTTGCCAGCAGGCCTTCGGCCTGGTTGTAGTCGGCGACCGCACACGCCAAAAGGGCCGACCGTTGCGGGATCGGGCGAAGCTTGAAGGTCAGCTCGGTGATCACGCCGAGCGTCCCCAGCGAGCCGGTCAGCAGCTTGCAGAAATCGTAACCGGCCACATTCTTCACCACCCGTCCGCCGCCGCGAAACGATTCGCCGCGGCCGTCGACCGCCGACACGCCGATGACAAAGTCGCGCACGCTGCCGGTGCTATACCGCCGCGGTCCGCACCAGGCCGTCGCCGTGATGCCGCCCAGCGTCGCCTTGTCGCCGTGGGGAGCTTCGATCGGCAGGCATTGCCCTTCCTGCGCCAGCACCTGGTTCAACTGCGACAGTGTTACGCCGGCCTCGACCGTCGCGGTCAGGTCGCGGGCCGGGTAGTCGACGATGCGGTTCAGTCCCTGCAGCGACAGGCCGACGCCCGGCTGGCGGGCCGGCAAGCCATAGTCCAGGCTGACGCCGCCGCCGACCGGGTACAGGGGCGTTTGTTCCGCGTACGCCTGACGCACGATATCCTGGACAGACTCGTTGGAATCGGGGTGTTCCCAGTGTGTCAGCGGCAGCAGGGTGTCAGGTTCAGGCACAACAATTTCGCCAGGGCTAAAGGATGGCAACGACAGGCAGATACAATCGCGGGACAGTCGTCTTTCACTCGGGACGTAAAAAGATTTACTGATCGATAGGGATTCGTCCTTTCGAAGAAGGACAGACGCTGGACAGTCGCCTTTCACTCCGTGAAACAACGCGTTCTTTTGCGGAGCAAAAGTTGACTTACTGAGCCTGCTTTCTCGCAAAACGATGAAACAATATCCGGTACAAAACGATTCGGGCGCCGCAGGGGCGCTCGCTTATTCCTGGACGAGCTCAAGCAGGCCCCACACGCTAGGGTCTTCTTCGTAGGGGAATTCGGAACCGATGCTCCAGGTCTGTCGGCCCAATTCCGCGTCGTTCACGGCGTAGAAGAATCCCCAGCGAGGGTGCTCTTCCGGGTCAAACCCCTGCAGGGCGGCGGCTCGAATGTGGGCGTACAGCGTATAGCCCCGCTTCGTGGATTGCCCGGTCGCCTGCAGGGTGTTGGCCGGCGGCGGCTTGGGGGCCGCCTTGGCGCGGTTGATCCGCAGGGCGGAGGCCAGGCCGGTCTTCTCTTTCCCTTCCGGCGGCAAGAATAACAGGCGATGGCAGAAGTGGCTGGCCCGATGCACGTTCAGCGTGGCGCGGGTATCGATCCACAGCTGCAGGCCGTCGCTCGCTTCAAAGAACGCGTCCCGTCGCAACGGCGCTTTCTTCTTGCCGTCGACCTGCAGCGAAAAAGTGACTCCGTTTTCGTTCCAGGCGCCGCGCAGATCGGCGAACGCCGTTTCGCCGGGCTCGCCGGGAAAAGTAGGCAGCCGGCACTCTTCGTCCCACGGCGTAGAGATCGGCCAGATCTCTTTACGGTAAGGCAACGGAGCCTCAAAACGGAACAGGAACGGCGGGGAGAGCAGTGAGTCAGACATGCCAGCCAGATCGCAAAGTGACGCGTGAATTAAAGAGGGAAAAACCCGGATGGGCCGAGGGCAGCCGTTTACTCCGGGACTTCCGTCTCCGGCCAGCGGAGATGCTTTTTCAAAAAGGCGAACGTCCCTTTCCCGTGAATCATGTGCGGCCCCACAAACCATTCTATTTCGCAACGTTCCGGCAGGCCCAGGTCGACAGCATACCGCCGGCGGACTTTGGCGAACTCGAATGCCACCTCCTCATCTTCGGCGACCCCATCAAAGTGGCCGCGTTCGACCATGAAAGGCCGCGGAGCGATGAGGGCCGCCATCTCGGCGTAGTTGAACGTGGAGCCCAGATCGAACTCAAAAATTTCGTACTCGCCCGTCCAGACATAGCTGTACCGGGCCCGCGTCGAGGCATTCTTCCGGACCCATTCGTTGAAGTCGGCCGAACAGATCGAAAGGCAATAACCATCGACCAGGGCCGGGATCCGCATGGCGCTTTTGCCGCCGTAGGACAGCCCGTAAAAACCGATCCGCTCCGCGTCGACGTGCGGCAGCGTTCCCAGCCAGTCGACAATCTGCTGATGCTGCGGAACCATGATCGAGAACAGCGATTTCTGCAGCGGGTTCGCCTTCCGCTGCAGGGTGCGAAAGCGATCGCCGCCGATATAAGGATTCTGCGGGGCGAACACGATAAACCCTTGCTCGCACAGTCGGGCCGCATAGTCATGATAGGCCCGATGGTCCCCTTCGATGGTGTCTTTGGGCCGGCCTTCCAGGCCATGCTGGCAAACGACCACGGGGCGTTTATCGCCCGGCTTCAGGTCTTTGGGCAGCAGCAGCACGCCGTAGGCAAACACATCGGGGAATACATCCAGCACGACGTCATAGCCGAGCCATTTGGGCTGATCGTAACGCAGGCGGCTACGCACCTGCGGCGGCAGCAGCGGCCGATCGAAATTCCCGATCACCTCCCGGCGAAAATGCTCCCGATAAGGCTCAATCGTATCCGCGTACTTCTCGAGCGACGAGGCGTCGATCTTGCTCATGTATGCCTTGCGGACGTACGCGCTTTCTTCCAGCACCGCCTGGGTATGCCGTTCAATCTGCAGCATTTGCCGTTGATGACGGGCCGCCAGATCACGCGGCGGCCCCAGCGGCTGCGGCGCCATGCCCGGCTCGTCGTGCGCCAGGGCTTCTTTGACGGCGGGCACGCCCGGCAGCAACGCCTGCAGGGTCTCCGTCTGGGCGAACGGCGGCTGGTTATCGCCCAGCAGGATCAGCCAGGGCTGCTCGGTCAGGCCGGCCGTCAGTTTATTGGCCCGGGCCGCTTCGCTGCGGATATGTTCCAGCGAAGGCGTTTCCAGTCGGCCGGGGGCGCCGCCCTTGCTGTTAAACACGGCCTGCGGCGTCGGCGAGGCTTCAATCACCAGGCGCCGGGGAGCGACCATCGCGGCCAGTTCGGCGTCGCCGAACTGTTCCAGCAGGCCGAACACATTCCGGTCGACTCCCTGTTGCCAGAGCGAATCGCACGAACCGAAAAAGCCGCACACCGCCGCCGACTCCAGCCGCGGGTCCAGCGCGGCCGCGTACAGGCTAAGCATGCCGCCTTCGCCATAACCGACGATGGCAATGGGCCGCTCATCTTTGCGTTCGTCCCGTTCGGCCGCATAGGCGTCGACAGCCGCCAGCGTTTTCTGCAGCTCGTAGCCAATCAGATGCCGCCCCAGGACAAACGACGGACGGTACAGCCATTCACGGTTCGTCAAAACCGATTTGCCGCCGCGGGTCTGCAGGTCGCGATTGATGAGCAGCGGAACCAGCACCCGACAACCCGACTCAGCCAGCCGACGGGCATACTGCGAGGCCGGCGGCACGCCCGGCGCCAGGCCGGCGATCATCTCCGGCGTCTGGTCGGCGTCCGGCAAGGCGATCACATCGGCCCGCGGCGGACGACCCGTCGGCGTCAACAGCAGCCCTTCTGCGTCGACCCCGTCAAGGGCCCGCCAGCGCACGGCGATTACCTCGAAGCCGTCGCCTCGCCCGACCCGCGCTGAACGCGTGGTCGTCGCCACGATCTCGATCCCGGCGAACGCTGGACGCGCATCGCGTAAACCCAGAATATGCGCCAGCCGTTTCCGGTTGGGCTCCAGCGACTCTGCATAAGCCAAGGGCGACGACAGGTCCCGTCGCCAGTGCCGTTCCCGCAGGGCGATCGCAGCGGCCGTCTCGCGGAGCAGGAACCGATCAATGCCGTCGACCATTTTCGCCGCGATGTCGCCTTCCCATTCCAGGGGCTGCGTGCCCGGCAGCAGCGGGTCGGCCGCGCGGGTCGTCGCGGCCACGGAAAAGCAGAGGCCAGGCAAAAGCAGCAGGCAGTAAACGGCAAACGAACGCAGCATGAAATTCTCCAGGAGCAACAACCAGGAAGCCGCCATTATGCCATATCCGGCGCAACGAGAAACACGGCCAGCCGGACAATCGCTGAGTCAGGAACGTGCGACGAATTGCTGCCAGATATTGATTAACCGTTTCGAGGAAGAACCGACGTCGGTCAGTCGTCTTTTGCTTCCCAAAAGAACGCGTCCTTTCACGGAGAGAACGGCGACTTTCTGCGACTGCTTTCGTGCAAAACGAGGAAACAAAATCGTCCAGTTATTTTTCTCGCGATCCTTATCAAACTGCCTGCGTCGCGCCTCGCCTGCTTCCCGCCTGGACGGCCGTTACGGCCCCAGCCATTCGAGCAGCAGTTGGGAGCCGTCCCCTTCGCGGGGGTCGGTCCGCCGCAGCAGTTGCTGGTGGCGGTCCCAACGCTGCTGGGCGATTTCGAACCGGTCGTGAAACTCGCTCCGTCCCTCGGCGTCGGGCAGGAAGAACTGCCGGTTGGCCGCCGGCCCGGCGAACTGCATCCCGGCAACCATCTGGTCGTACTCGGCAATGCTGATCGGCTGGCCCGGTTCGCCCAGGAACCGGCAGGCGATCGCCAGCGCGGTCGGATCCCGGCGTTCCAGCAGGGCCAGCGCCTGGAACCAGCCTGCCAGCAGGGATCGCACCCGGTCGGGGTTGTCGGCCAGGTAATCCTCCCGGGCGGTGAGAATATCAATGATCACGCCCGGATCGTCGGCCGCGCTGGCCAGGCGCACGGCGCCCGGCTGGGACAGGGCGGCCAGCAGGAACGGCTCGTAACTGACGACCGCATCGGCCTTGCCGGCGACAAACAGGTCGACCGCTTCCTTGGCGGTTTCGGTTTTCAGATGCACAAAATCGGCCAGGTCCAGCTGGTGTCGCTCGCACAGTGAGAGCAGCAGAAAGTGCGGCGCCTCGTGATACATATACGCGATTCGCCGGCCGCGGAGATCGTCGAACGACGTAATCCCCTCTCGCACCACCAGGGCGTCGGCCGTGAGCGACGTATCAAACAGCAGGACCGCCTTGGTCGGAATGCGATCGGAACGGGCCAGCGCATGAGAGTCGACCAGATACGGCGCCATGTCGAGGGTCTTTCCCAGCAGGCGCTGGCGAACGTCGGTCGTGGTCCGCACCGGCGTGAACTTCAAGTCGACCCCTTCACACAGACCCATTTCACCCGCCACGACCAGCGGCGAGAACCCGACCCACGGCTTGATGCCGATGTGGATCTCGCGCGAGCGGGGCGTCGGCCACGGAGTTAACGCTGCCAGCAGTGCAAAGCCCAGGCAGACGATCAGCAGCAGCAAGCCGGGCGCCGCGGGCCGCCGCCGGCAATGCCGCAGGAAGCGGGTCGCCGCGCCGACAGGACGGGCCGCCACGGGTTGTCCTGCCTGCCAGGCGTCCAGATCGGCCGCCAGTTCGGCCGCCGTGGCGTAACGCTGCTGCGGCTTTTTCTCCAGGCACTTCTGCACAATCGCCTGCAGGTCGGCGGGCACAGCCCGGTTGTACTTGCGGACCGGTTCCGGCTCTTCGATCTCAATTCGCAGCATGGCCCGGGCGTCGCTCAGGTCGCCGTCGATGCCGTAGATCGGCTGCAGGGTGAGCAGTTCCCAGAGCGTGGCGCCCAGGCTGTAGACATCGGTCCGGCCGTCGACCAGGGCGGAATCAATCAGCTGTTCCGGGCTGGCGTATCGCAAGCTGCCGATAAACTGCCGTGTCCGCGTGACCCGTCCGTCGGCCTCCTGGGTCAGCTTGGCGATGCCCAGGTCCATCAGCACGGCCCGTTCGCCATCGCGGGCGAGCAGGATGTTATCCGGCTTGATGTCGCGATGCACAACCCCTTCCTCATGCAACGCCTGGGCGGCCAGGGCGATATCGCGCACCATTGCTGCGACCCGCTGGAAGTAAGCTGGCGACTCATGGAAGCGGGCGCTGGCCGGCTCGCCGGATGTCGCCGGTTCGGCGGCGAATCCCGCGCACGACTCCGTTTCCGGCGGGGCGGAGAGGGCCGCTTCCGGCTCAGGCAATGTGGTCAGCGGCAGTTCGGCCGCACGCTGCTCGTCAGCGGCGAGAGCAACAAAGGCGGCCCAGGCCGCATCGTCAAGCGGGCCGGTCGCGGCGGCCGGCAATTTGCGCAGCAGCTGGTTCAGGGGGACGCCTTCGATCAATTCCATGGCGTAGAAGAAGCGTTCGCCTTCGCAGCCGGACGTATACACCCGGACAAGGTGGGCGTGCTCGACCCTTCCCAGCGCGCGGATCTCGGTCGCGAAGCGGGCCTGGGCGGTGCTGTCGTGCTGGTGCAGGCATTTGAGGGCCACCTCCCGTTCGGCCGCCGCCTGCCAGGCCCGATAGACGACGCCCATGCCGCCGGATCCCAGCCGCGTCTTCAGCTGAAAGCCGCCCAGCATGACGTCCCGGCCGCGAACCGCATGAAGCGGCGTTGGCAGCGCGAGCGTCAGCGTCGGTTCAAATGCTTGCCTGGCGAGCGCTTCAGTCGCCGGCAAACGCACCCGCGGCGGCGCGGCAATATAGGCCGGGCGGCTGCGCGGTTCCTCGCCGGGAACGTTTCGATTCTCCGCCAGCCAGGCATGCAGGTCGTCGGCCAGATCGCCGGCCGTCTGATACCGGGCGGTCAGGTCGCGGGAGAGGGCCTTGGCGCAAATGCGATCCAACTCCCGCGGCACGGTTCCGTCTTTCTGGCGGACCGAAGGCGGATCGACGCTGGCAACCAGGCTCAACAGGTCCTCAAGCGATTCGGCCAGGAAAGGACGCTTGCCGGTCAGCAGCTTGAAGAACACCACGCCCAGGCTGTAGATATCGCTGCGGCCGTCGACCTGGCGGCCTTCGCCGCGGGCCTGTTCGGGACTCATATAGGCAGGCGTCCCCATGAAGCAGGGGCCGCGGCCGATCTCTTCTTCGCGCAGCGCCAGGCCGAAGTCGGCCAGGAAGGGACGGCCGGCCGCATCGAGCAGAATGTTCGCCGGTTTCACATCGCGGTGGACGATGCCATGCTCGTGCGCATGCTGCAGGGCGTCGGCGATCGCGGCCGTCAGCGCCACGGCCGAGTCCAGTTCCCAGCGATCTTCGGCCAGCCACTGGTCCAGACTGCGACCGTCGATGTACTGGGACACGACAAAGCAGGAGCCGGCCTGGTCGGCCTTCGCTTCGTACACCCTGACAATGTGCGGATGATCCAGGCGGGCCGCCATGCGGGCTTCGTTGAGATAGAGCGCGGGGCCGCCGACGGCATCGATTACCGAGGCGTGCGGCGTTTTGATGGCGACCGAACGCTCCAGCCCGTCGTCATAGGCATGGTACACCACGCCATACGCTCCCTGGCCCAGTTCACCCAGCACCCGATAGCCGCCGATCATCGCCGGCATTTCGCGGAACAGGTCTTTCCCCTGGTCGATCAGCAGCCGTTCGATCTCGCTGCAGCCGCCGACCACGTCGACCAGTTCGTCCAGGATTCCCTGGCACGCAGCGCAGCGGGCCACATGCGAATCGACCAGGCTGGCTCGCTCGTCGGGTAACTCGGCCTGCAGAAACTGCCGCAAAACGGTCAGCTGAGGACATTCCAGAACATCTACCGACGGCATAAGGATCCTTTCCCAGTTACGCGAGTCCCCGCGGATCTCGACACGGTTTTTGATCAGGCAGATGGATCTCTCCCCGTTGCTGCAGCGAAAAACGGCGGCGACTGTTACAGAGAAAACGGACTCCTATCGATAAAAAATGGACGCCGGACCGTGATTGAGTCCCGGGGCCGCACCATCCAGGCGGGAACGACCGTTTCTCGGCCGGTGGGCCGATTGTCGAATTGCGGTCGGCGCGATACTGTCAGAGCTATTGCAAAAACGCGGGCGCTTTCGCCCTGCTGGGACTTTTGAGGCTACGGAATGACGGATGAACTTCGCCGGCAGATTGCCGCCGCCGCGCACACGGTCGTCGTAAAAGTCGGCACGCGCGTGCTGACCCGCGACGACGGCGCGCTGAGCCAGGACCGCATTGAGCGGCTGTGCGCCGAACTGCACGCCATGATGGAGGCCGGCAAGAATGTGATCCTGGTCAGCTCCGGAGCCGTCGGCGCCGGCATGAACCGGCTCAATTTGAAGTCGCGCCCTGCCGATGTGGCCCAGCTCCAGGCGGTCGCCGCCGTGGGGCAGGCACGGCTGATGCAGATCTATGACCAGTCGCTCCAGCGCTACGGCCGGCATGCGGCCCAGGTGCTGCTGACCGTCGGCGATTTCAACGACCGGAACCGTTATCTCAACGTGCGGAATACGCTGCTGGCCCTGCAGAAGTTTGGCGCCGTGCCGATTATCAACGAGAACGATACGGTCGCTGTCGACGAGCTGACCGCCACCTTTGGCGATAACGATCGTCTGGCGGCGCTGGTGACGAACCTGATCAGGGCGCCGCTGCTCATCATTCTGTCCGATGTGGCCGGCCTGTACTCGGGCGATCCTTCGCTGCCCGACTCCCGGATTGTGCCGACAATCAGACAGCTGGATGAAGAGGTCTACAAACTGGTCCGCGACCGGAAGACGGGATTCAGCAAAGGCGGCATGGCCAGCAAACTGGAAGCGGCCCGCATTGTGACGACCGCCGGCGAGAACG
The DNA here is from genome assembly GCF_007751035.1 of Lignipirellula cremea. Lineage (NCBI taxonomy): Bacteria > Pseudomonadati > Planctomycetota > Planctomycetia > Pirellulales > Pirellulaceae > Lignipirellula > Lignipirellula cremea. Next base: position 2,740,971 of record NZ_CP036433.1, read on the forward strand.
CCATTATCGCCAGCGGCCGCGACCTGGGCGTGCTGGAAGCGATCATGGCGGGCGAACCGGTTGGCACGCTGATTGTCGGCCAGGAAAAATCGGTCAGCCCCTGGAAACGCTGGCTGGGCTACACCGTCCGGCCGTGCGGGCGAATCTATGTCGACGACGGAGCCCGCCGGGCGATCGCCGAAAACGGACGCAGCCTGCTGGCGATCGGCATCACCAGCGTCGACGGCCCGTTCGACAAAGGCGATCTGATCGCCCTCTACGACAGCGCCGGTCGCGAAGTGGCCCGTGGTTTGAGCAACTATTCGGCGGACGACCTGGAGAAGATCAAAGGGCTGCGCAGCGAGTTCATCACGCAAGTGCTGGGCCGTTTCCCCTACGACGAAGTCATCCACCGCGACAACCTCGCCGTCGTAGGTAAATAGCGACCGGCACATAGCGATCAGCAAGTCGGGGCTGAGCGTCCTGCCGGATCAAAGGGGAGCTGGCGTCGAAAGAGAGGCCCACACGCCTTGTCGCATCCTTTCCCTCCTGCCAACGTCGAACGGGTCGGTCAGGAGCGTCCAACTGCAGCGTCGATAAGACCGCAGCCATTCTTTTTGCTTCTCCAGCGAACGTCGTCTTTCGGGAGCAGGCTGCGACAGGCGGGCTCGGCCCCCCGATCCGGAATTTGCATGTGGACGGCGACTTTTTTGGGTATCATCACACAACAGTCTCCCCCGATGGGTCGCCTGGCGCCGTGAGCCGGGCCTTCTGACCTGCGGCCGAGAAACTGGCTGAAGATTTGCCTTGGCTTTCCCCGACTTTGCTCCCTGAAATCTGGTTGCCGTCCTATGCCTCCATCTGCCTTGTTCTTTCGCTATCTCCCTTTTCTGGCCGTGCTGCTGACGGCGACCGGCGCCGACGCCTTGGAACCAGCGGCCATTGAAAAGCTTCTGCAGCAGGAGATCATCGGTCCCCAGTTGTCGATGGAAGAGGTCCAGGCGTTTACTGAAAGCCGCGTCCCGCCAATGCCCAAAGCGACCAGCGTGGAGCAATGGGAGGCGTTTGCCGATCAAGCCCGGGCCGATGCGCTCGCGAACATCGTTTATCGCGGCGACGCCCAGGCCTGGCGGGATGCGCCGGCCAAGGTCGAATGGCTGGAAACGATCGACGGCGGCGAAGGCTACCGCATTAAAAAGCTGCGTTATGAAGCACTGCCGGGCCTGTGGATTCCGGGCCTGCTGTATGAGCCGACCAACCTGAAGGGGAAGGTCCCCGCCGTGATGAACGTGAACGGCCATGACCGCACGCACGGCAAGGCGAACCGGTCCAAGCAGACCCGCTGCATCAATCTGGCGAAACGCGGCATGCTGGCCCTCAATCTGGAATGGGTCGGCATGGGACAACTACGCGGTCCGGGCTTCAACCATTACTCGATGAACCAGCTGGACCTGTGCGGGGCCAGCGGACTGGCGCCGCACTACCTGGCGATGAAGCGGGCGCTCGATCTGCTCCTGGAACATGAGCACGCCGATCCCCAGCGGGTCGCGGTCGCCGGTCTGTCGGGCGGCGGCTGGCAGACGATCACCATCAGCGCCCTCGATACCCGCGTGACGCTGTCGAATCCGGTCGCCGGGTATTCGGGCTTTCGCACCCGGGCCCGCTACCTGAAAGACCTGGGCGACTCGGAACAGACGCCAAACGACCTGGCCACCGTCGTCGATTACACCCACCTCACCGCGATGCGGGCGCCGCGGCCGACGCTGCTGACGTTCAACCAGACCGATCAATGCTGCTTCGCGGCGCCACATGCGTTGCCGCCGCTGCTGGAAGCGGCCGAGCCGGTGTTCCAGTTGTACGGCAAACCGGCCGCCCTGCGGTCGCACATCAACTACGACCCGGGCACGCATAACTTTGAGATCGACAACCGCCAGGCGTTCTATCGCATGCTGGGCGACTTCTTCTACACAGGCGACAAGGGGTACTCGGCCGAAGAAATTCCGTGCGAGCAGGAGCTGAAGTCCGACGAAGAACTGATGGTCGCCATGCCGGAGCAGAACGCCGACTTCCATTCGCTCGCCCTCGCTCTCGCGGAGAAACTTCCGCTGCAGCCTGCCTTGCCTGCCGATGCGGCCGCGGCCAAAAAATGGCGAGCTAAACGCAGCCAGACGCTGGCCCAGGTGGTGCACTACCAGAAGCTGGTTTGCATACCGATGGCGGGCGACTCGCAGCAGGTCGAAGGCGTCGCCGTGAAACACTGGCGGCTGAAAGTTGGCGACGCCTGGACTGTGCCCGCGGTCGAGTTTGCGCCGGCTAACGCAACGCGGACCACGATCGTCGTCAATGATAACGGCCGCACCGCCGCGGCGGAAACGGTCGCGGCCCTGTTGAAAAAAGGCTCCCGCGTGCTGGCCGTCGATCCGTTCTTCTTTGGGGAGTCGAAGATCGCCTCGCACGATTTCCTGTTCGCCATGCTGGCGGCCGCCGTCGGAGAACGTCCGCTGGGAATCCAGGCCAGCCAGCTCGCGGCGATTGCCCGCTGGCAGCAGCAGTTGCACGGAGACCAGCCGCTGGACCTGCGGGCGGAAGGACCGCGAAGCAGCGTCTTCGCCCTGGTCGCCGCTGCGTTGGAAGCGGAAGGAATCGACTCGCTGACGGCGGTCGATGCGTATGGCAGTTTGAAAGAGGTGCTGGAGCAGGACAAGAACGTAAGCCAGGCGCCGGAGTTGTTCTGCTTTGGCCTGTTGAAAGAATTCGACCTGGTGCAGATCGCTGGCCTGACCGCTCCCCGCAAAGTGACGTTCGAGCAACCGAGCGACCGACTGAAACAGGAAACGGCCCCCCTGGCGAAGTTCTACCAGACGCTCGGCGCGCCGCACGTCCCGGCTCCGTAACGACGGAACCCCGAGTCAACGGCCGGCAACGCAGGCGGAACAAGCATCCGCCTGCGTCCCCTCCACCGGCGAGATTTTTTCGGCTGGGCGGCGGGTTTTTTCTGTAAATCCTTGGGCCATTCCCTACAATATGGCTTCTCCTGTTCCCCCGCCGCATTCCCTCCACCTGGCCTTCCTGATGCGATACTTGAAACTTCTTTCGCTCAGCATTGCATGTTTCCTTCTAGCGGGGGCCGTGGCCCAGGCGGCCGCTCCCGCGGCAGAGGAAACGCCCCAGCAGGCAGCGTTCAATGCGATCCGCGGCCTGTATACGGATCAGCTGACCAGTCGCGATGGGGACGTCACCTTTTTGCGGTTCAGCAAGCCGATCGTGACGGATGAGCACCTGCAGCAGCTGCACGCCTTCCCGAAGTTGAATTACCTGGCGATTCTCTCTCCCCTGGTGACCGACGCCGGATTGGAACCGCTGCGGGACCTGCCGGAACTCGATACGCTCCTGCTGTCGGAGTCCGGCATAACCGATGCAGGGCTGGAGCAGCTGGCGTCGCTCCAAAAACTGGAACGTCTTTACCTGGCGAATACACAGATCACTGACGCCGGACTGAAAAAACTGGCGGCCCTGCCACAGCTCAAAACGCTGTCGCTGGAACATACGGCTATCACCGACGCGGGCCTGGCCGAGCTGAAAGCGCTGCCCCAGCTGGAAACGTTGCTGCTCAGCCATACGCAAATCACCGACGCCGGGCTATCGCATCTGGCCGCTCTGCCGCAGCTGAAACTACTGTTCCTGTCCGGCACGGCCGTCACCGGTGGTGACGGCGAATGGCTCCGACCGCTGGAGAAATTAGAGCACCTGGGCCTGACGAAAACGGCCATCAACGATGCGTCCCTGGCCCGCCTGGCAGCGCCCGTTACGCTCAAGGAGCTGCTGCTGTACGGCAACGACCTGTCCCCGGCAGCCGTCGCCCAGCTGCGGCAGCGGTTGCCCAAAACGGGCGTGCATACGGGCGAGCAGGCCGCGACACTGCAGTCGACTGCACCCTCGCCGGCCAACGACTCCGACGCGCCGCCCGCTCCGGCGATATCTACCCTGCAGCCGCCGATTGAAACGCGGCTGGCCGGGAATGAGATTCCCGACTTCCAACGGCATGTGGTCCCGCTGCTGGGCCGGCTGGGCTGCAACGGCAGGGCCTGTCACGGCTCGTTCCAGGGGCAAGGCGGCTTTCGGCTGTCGATGTTCGGTTACGACTTTGACATGGACCATGAGAACCTGTCGCTCCGCCTCGACCTGGATCATCCAGCCGACAGCCTGATCCTGCACAAGCCGACTTCCGCCGACGACCATGGCGGCGGCCTGCGACTGCCGCCGGGTGGATGGGAGCAGCAACTGCTGGCCCGCTGGATCGCAGGCGGAGCGCCCAACCGGCCCGCTACGGCCCCGCAGTTTGAACGGTTGGAAATCACCCCTGGCGAATTGCTGTTCCAGCAGCCGGGCGACACCGTTCAATTGCAGGCGATCGCCGTCTGGTCGGACGGCTCCCGTGAGAACGTGACCGCCTTGACCCGCTTCCAGACAAACGACGAAGCGGTCGCGGTCGTCTCGCCCGCAGGGCTGGTCCGCAGCGTCGGCCCGGGCGACACGCACATTATCTCCTTTTACGATAACGGCATTATCGGCACGCCCGCCTTGCTGCCTTTCTCGCAGCTGACCGGCGACAAGTTCCCGCAGGTTCCCACGCCGACGCGGATCGATGAGTTGGTCGTCGCCAAGCTGGCCAAGCTGGGCGTCCCGCCGTCGGACCTGTCGACGGATGAGGAGTTCCTGCGGCGCGTCAGCATCGACATGATCGGCACGCTGCCGACGCCGGCGGAGATCGCCGCGTTTGTCGCCGATACGTCCCCTGACAAACGGGCCCGGAAAATCGACGAGCTGCTGGAACGGCCCGAATACGTCACCTGGTGGACGACCCGTCTGTGCGATCTGACCGGTGCCAACGCCGGCTACCTGGGCGGCACTGAAATGGCCAGCGTGGTCGCCGCCCAGTGGCGGGAATGGCTGACCGGCCGCGTCCGCGACAACGACGGCTGGGACAAGATCGTCGCCGGCATTGTGCTGGCCAGCAGTCGCGGCGAACAGCCTTACCCGGAGTACATCGCCGAACAGAGCACGTTCACCGACAAGAAAGATCCGATCGACTATGCCGCATCGCAGCAGATGCCGCACTACTGGTATCGCAGCAACCAGGGGCAGCCGGCTGAAAAGGCGCTGGCCTTCGGCTACACGTTCCTGGGCGTCCGGCTGGAATGTGCACAGTGCCACAAGCATCCGTTCGATCAATGGTCGCAGAACGACTTTGAGCAGTTCACCGAAGTTTTCTCCCGCATCAAAAGCGGAGTCGCTCCGGAATCGGTCGGCTACCAGAACTATCTCAAAGAGATGCTGGGCGTACCCGACAAGCTGAACACGGCCGCGACCCGGCGGGGGACGTACCTCCGCATTGCCGCCGAGGGGCGCCCCATTCCCTGGAACGAAGTCTACATCGCCGCTCCTGGCCCCAAGCCGCAGCCGGGCAAGTTGCTGGGCGACGTGGAAGTCGATCTCAACCAGTACGCGGATCCTCGCCAGCCGTTGATGGAATGGCTGCTGAACGAGCCCAATCATTACTTCGCCAAGGCCTTTGTGAACCGGATCTGGGCCAGTTATTTCAATGTCGGCGTGATCCACCCGGCCGACGACCTGAATCTGGCCAATCCGCCCAGCAACAAGCCGCTGCTGGACTGGCTGACGGCCGACTTTATCGAGCATGGCTACGACATGAAACGGCTGCATCGCACGATCGCGAACAGCCGCACCTATCAGCTCAGCTGGCGTCATAACGCAACCAACCAGAACGACGAACGGAATTTCAGCCGGGCCGTGATTCGTCGCTTGCCGGCCGAGGTCGCCGTCGACGCCCTGCAGCAGGCGACCGCCGCCGACCTGTCGCCGGAGAAACTCCTGGCCGGCATGGCGAAGCGGACCATTGGCCTGGATCCGCGATCCTACCAGGCGCGCACGCTGGACTACTCGCTGCAGATCTTTGGTAAGCCGCTACGAACCACCAACTGCGACTGCGAACGGCAGGGCGATCCCACGCTGCTGCAGTCGCTTTATGTGCGGAACGATTCGGACCTCGTCAAACTGTTCGACCGGCCCGACGGCTGGCTGGCCGAACAGTCCCGCCAGTTCCCGGCGGCGGGCGCCAAGGCAGCGAAGAGCGACGGGGATCAGTCCAAGCAGGACGACGCCCAGGTCGTGAGCGACGAAGTCCTGGAAGACGCCATCGCCCAGGCGTACCTGCGCACGGTCTCCCGCCAGCCGACCTCGCAGGAACTGACCGACTGTCGAGAGTTCCTGCGCGCCTCGACCAGTCCGGCCGAAGGCCTACGCGATGTGCTCTGGGCATTGCTGAACACGCAGGAATTCATCACGAATCATTAGCCCTACAAGTCACCCGGTTCTAACGGGATTTTTAAAGGGAACACGACCATGCGAGCGAAATTTTGCGACGGTCTCACGCGACGCGACTTCATGCGCATTGGCGCCATCGGCACGGCCGGGGGGCTCTCGCTCGGCTTGTCGCCCTGGTCGACCGCGGCGGCTTCCGAGGGAGCTGAAGGTCCGCCGCCGATCGCGGACTCCGTACTGTTTTTGAACCTGGGAGGCGGGCCGTCGCACCTGGATACGCTTGATATGAAGCCGGAGGCCCCGGCCGAAACCCGCGGCGAATTCCAGCCGATCCAGTCCCGCATCCCCGGGCTGACCATGTGCGAGCATCTGCCCCAGCTGGCCCAGGCGATTGACCGGATGACGCTGATTCGCGGCATCAGTCATACGTCGGGCGCCCATCCGCAGGGACAGTCGTACATCTCGACCGGGAACCGTCCCACGCCGGCCGTCATTTATCCTTCGCTGGGATCGGTCGCCGGCAAGCAGCGGCCGACGCCCGACGACATCCCGCCGTATGTGGCCATTCCCGCCACCGAGTGGAATTCCGGCTATCTGGGCGACGCCTACGCCCCCTTCAAAACAAACGACACGCCCAAACCGGGCCAGCCGTTCGAAGTTCGCGGCCTGTCGCTGGCCGGCGGTCTTACGCTGGAGAAGGTCAACCGCCGCCAGGCTCTGTTGGCGAAGATCGACCGCACCTTCCGCCAGGCCGAAGCGAACAGCCAGCTGCTCGACGCGCTGGACAAGTTTGGCGACCAGGCCCACAGCATGCTGACCTCGCCCCGCTCCCGGGAAGCGTTCGATGTGAGCCAGGAATCGGCGACAATTCGCGAGCGGTTCACCGGCGACGAATTCAACCAGGGGGTGCTGCTGGGTTGTCGTCTGATCAAATACGGCGTGCGGTTTGTCACCGTCACTTACCAGGGCTGGGATACGCACCTGGAAAACTTCAAAGGGCATGCCCGGCTGTTGCCGCCGCTGGATAATGCTTTGCCGGCGGCGCTCGACATGCTGTCCGCCGAGGGGCTGCTGGACCGGACGCTGGTGGTGGCGATGGGCGAGTTCGGCCGTACCCCCAAGATCAACGTTAATGTAGGACGCGATCATTACCCGCGGGCCAGCTGGGCCCTGATGGCGGGCGGCGGCGTGGCGCCAGGGCAGTTGATCGGCGGCACCGATCCGCACGGCCTGGGTCCCGATGATGCGACCCAGATCAAACCCGACGACCTGGTCGCGTCGATTTATCACGCCCTGGGCATCCATCGTAACACCGAGTTCTATACCCGCACCGGCCGACCCATTATGCTGGTTCCCCAGGGTCGCGTGATGACCGAACTGTTCGGTTAACGGCGACCGCGGCGACGCTTTTCCCCTGGGAAAGTCCGCCGTTTTTTTCGCCAAAAGAACCTCGGTTAGAAACCTATGCGGATTGAAATCCTGGCAGACAAAGAAGCGATCGCCGTCCGGGCGGCGGAACAGATCGCCGAGCAGGCGCGCCAAGCGGTGGCTGCTCGCGGGCAATTCCTGCTGGCGGTGAGCGGAGGCAGCACGCCCTGGGCGATGCTTCGCTGCCTGGCGACGGCGGACGTGCCGTGGGAGCAGACGCACCTGTTCCAGGTTGACGAGCGGGTCGCCCCGGCTGGACATGCCGACCGGAACCTGACCCATCTGCAGGAAAGCCTGGCGGAGGCCCCGTTGCCGGCGGAGCAGATCCATGCCATGCCGGTCGAAGAGGCCGACCTGGAGTTGGCAGCCGCACGTTACGCGGCCACGCTGCGGGAATTGGCCGGCGTTCCGGCGGTGCTGGATCTGGTGCATCTGGGGCTGGGCGACGATGGCCATACGGCGTCGCTGATCCCGGGCGATCCAGTTCTCGACGTGGAACAGACCGACGTCTCTAGCACGGGCGTGTACCAGGGGCGGCGGAGGTTGTCGCTGACCTTTCCCGCCATCAACCGGGCACGCGCAATCTTGTGGCTGCTGGCCGGGGCCGGCAAGGCTCCCATGCTTCGCCGGTTATGCGAAGCCGATCCGAGCATCCCCGCCGGCCGCATTGAGCAGCAGCACGCCCTGCTGCTGGCCGACCAGACCGCCGCCGCGGAGATCGACCCTTCGGGTTTTCAGTAGCACGGGAACACCTGACCGGTCAGGATTACTTGATCGCAGCGCACGCCTTACGCTGAGGCGAAGTGCTGAAAGATCTCGTCCATCGAGGCGTTGAACTGGCCGCGCGTGAAGACTTGCGTGCAGCCGGCCTGCTGGGCCGCTGCCAGTGCTTCGGGGTAGACGTGGGCCCCATAAGCCAGCAGGACGTCTGGCGGGGTCGCCAGGGCTTTCAGCTGGCCGATGTATTCGCTTACCTGCAGCTTCGGGACGGCGAGATCGATGACGACCATCGGCCGTGGTTCTTCGCCCAGCTTCTCCAGCAGTTTGGCCGTGGAGCCGACGACCTGCAGCGGCAGACCCGCCTGTTCCGCGGCCGCCTTGACGGAACTGGTAAACATCAGATCGGCGGATAAAAGGTATCCGTTCATGGCGGTTCTCAAGCGAATCGGAGAAGAAAGGCGACCTGCCTGAAAAAACGGGGAAGCGCCGCCGGCAGACTGTGGCAGCCAGACCTGCTGCATCAGGCCATGCGGGAGGCGTCCTGCCGGGCTTGTTCGATGGCGGGCGTCATGTCGTCGAAGATCCGGCCGGCGCCGTCGTAAAAGATCCGGCCGATGAGCAGGTCGGTCAGGTTGCCAACGTGCTGCATGTTGGTTTTAAGGAAACCGCCAAAGCTGAATTCGTTGGCGTAATACGCTTCGACCAGTTTGCGGATCCAGATCGTGCCGCCGTCGAAGCCTTCGGTCCATTTGCCCAGCTGGGCGCCGGACAGGTCCTGCCGGGCAAAGCCTTCTACAATGGCGTCCGCCGCCAGTTCGCCCGATTTGAGCGCGAAGTACACGCCTGACGAATAGATCGGATCAATAAAGCCGTACGCGTCGCCGATCAGCACCCAGCCGTCGCCGGAGCGTTGCCGCGTGGTGTAGGAAAACTCCTTGGCGACCCGGTGCTTGTCGCACTGCACGGCGTCTTTGAGGCGTTCCTGCAGGCCGGGGCAGATGGCCAGTTCTTCGGCGTAGATTTCCTCCGGCGAGCCGCGTCCATTGAGCAGGTAGTCGCGGTCGGCCACCACGCCGATGCTGGTGATGTTGTTCGACAGCGGAATGAACCAGAACCAGGAGTCCTTGTCCCGCGTGTGCATAATGATGGTGGCGCCGCCGTTTTCGCCCGGATCGCGGATGGCGTTTTCGTAGTACGTCCAGATGGCGATTTTTTTCAGGCTGGGATCTTCGACTTTGAGGCCCAGCTTGTTGGCGATGAGCGACTGCTGGCCGGTTCCGTCGACGACGACCTTGGCGCCCACTTCATGGATCTGCTGATCGGCCGTTTCCAGGCGAACGCCGACCGCCTTGTCGCCGTCAAAGAGCACATCGCGGACGCGGGTCTGGTCGAGGGCTTCGGCGCCTTTTTCGGCGGCGTTCTCGAACAGCATCTGATCAAAGCGGGCCCGCTCGACCTGCCAGGTTTCCACACACTCGCGGGGATCGTGCTGTTTGAAAAAGAACGGCTGCGACTCTTTGCCGGTGGAGGTGACAAACTGCACGCTGACTTTTTTGACGAAGTCGCTCTGTTTCATTTTGTCGAGGACGCCCAGCCGTTCAAAGACCCAGTAGGCCTCGGGCATGAGCGACTCGCCCACATGGAAGCGGGGCAATTTCTCCCGTTCCAGAAGCAGCGTGGAAAGGCCCGCTTCGGCCGTCAGGGCGGCGGCGGAAGAGCCGGCCGGCCCTCCTCCCAGAACGATGCAGTCGTATTCGCTTTTCATCCTTTGGCCTCGACAGGAGTAACCACTTCCAGCAGTTCCACGGCAGGAATTCCGTTGCAGTAAATAAAGGCGGTGCGTCCGTAACAGTGGGTTACCGTGGGGGGCAAAGCAAGCAGGCTGCGCAGTTCTTCGCCCGGTTCGATTTCCCAGAGCGAGAGCAGCATGACCTCGCGGAGGACGTCGTGCTCAATCAAAACCCTGCCCAGCGGTGTTTGCTGGCTTTCAATCTCCTCGCGGACTTCGTCAGGCAGAAAGCTGAAATTCAGCCGGACCAGCCCATATTGCACCACGGCGCCATCGGTTTTTCGCTGCAACAGTATCTTACGCGCATAGTGCGTTCTGGTAATCTGCGTTTCCAGAACTTTGACATCGACCGCGCTCTGGTGGAACGATTCGACCGTGACCGTCATGTGCTCTTCGTGATCGAGCAGACGGCTTTCCGCCGGGGGCAACTCGCCGGACTCGACTTCGCGAAACTCCCCCAGCTGGGAAGCAGACGGATAGAACAGGCGGACCAGCGCATCCAAGGCTGGCGTCGTGCGGCGCGTGGTGCTCACGGTTGTCGGTCCCGTTAAAAGGATGGATTGTGTCGCGAGGGGGGCGGCAGGCGGGCGTTTTACTTCAGCAGCACGCTGGCGTTGCCAAAGGAGGGGGTGATCTCAATCGTAGGGGCGACCTCTTCGCCGCGTTCCAGCACCGTGTCGATCAGGTAATACATCAGCCGACGGAGTTCTTCCGGCTCCATCTCGTCGGCGATCGCTTCGGCCCGTTGCTGGTGCTTGTCGACCAGGCGGTGGGCTTTTTCAAAAACGTCGGCTTCCTGGTACAGCCGACGGACCTGTTCCACGCGCCAGTGCGGGTTACGGGTTTCATCCGAGATGAGGGATTCCAGCTCCTGCTGCTTTTCGGTCGACAGACCTTCCAGAGCCAGGGCCCACAAAATGGTGGGCCGCCCGCCAAGGATATCGCCGCCGGCCGCCAGCTTGTTGTCGCTGTCCCCTTGCCAGTCTTTCAGGTCGTTCAAAATCTGGAAAGCAACGCCCAGGTTGCGGGCGAACTTGCGAATGGGATCCGCAAAGGCGGTCGTCTCCCCGGCCATCCGCGCGCCGCAGAAGAATGCGGCCTCAAACGCGGGGGACGTTTTCAGGGCGTAAATCTTCAGGGCGTCAATCGGGGCCAGGCGTTTGTTGCGGGAGTCGCGCCACAGCAGTTCGGCGCCTTGCCCTTCGGAAAGTCGCATGTGCGAATCGGCCAGGCAGTCGAGGATATCGGCGACCACGTCGCCGCCGACCGCTGCGGCCTCGCGACTGACCAGGCGGTAGCCCAGGCCAATCAGATAGTCGCCCACGTTAATGGCCGTGGCGACGCCGTACTGGCGATGCAGGGTCTCGGCCCCGTACCGGTAGGCGTCGTTATCTTCGATGTCGTCGTGAACGAGCGAGGCCTTGTGGAAGGTTTCGATCGACAGGGCGGCCCGTTTGACGGCGTCCGGGAAGGCGGCGATCTGGGCGGCTCCGTCAGCCGAGGCGCCGCGGCCGCCGGTCAGGGCGTCGTACACCGCCAGCGTGATGAACGGCCGCGAGTGCTTCCCGCCTTTGGCGAGGAAGTCATAGGCGACCGCCTCGGTGCCGGCGATCGGATCAATGCCGCCGATGCCCTGGCCGTTGACTTCGGCCAGCCGTTTGCCGCCGCGGGCTCGCGGGGCCAGGCGATCGAGTTCATCGGGGTGGAACATGTTGGCGGCCGCCCGCATCAGGTGCAGATAGGACTGCGTGGCGACGGCGGATTCGGCCGGCTGCACGTTGATCATTTCGTGCACCCAGTCTTCATCGACGCTGGTGTTGCGGCAATCGCTGGAGAGCAGCGGCACGGCCATGCAGGGAATGCCGGCCAGCAAGATTTTATCGATTGCTTTTTCCAGCACGTTCAGGCAGGCCACGCCGCAGATGGCGTCGACATAGCCGCTGATGATGATCTTCAGCACGATGGGCGTGCCTTCGGCGACCAGCACCTTGTAGCCCATTTCTTCAGCGGCGGTGCGGAAGTCGGCAATGCTGCAGGCGCCGCACGTTTTGCAATCGAGGCCAAACTGATCGTAATCGGCAGGGCAGCCTTCGGCGTGTTTCAGGCAGTGGGGCAGCAGGAACAACCGGCGTTCGGGCGGCACGGCGGCGACCTGGTCCTGCCAGAAGGCAGTGGCCAGCATCACCATGGTCCAGCCGACATAGCTTTCCGGCTGGGCCAGTTCGGCCAGAATGCCACGCGCGGTGGATTCCATTTCTTCCTTGGAAAGGGGGCGGGCTTTGCCGACCTTTTCAATGGCTTTGTAGCATTGGGCGCGGATCTCCTCGCGCAGCGCTTTGGTCGCTGGCGCTTTTTTCAGGTGCGATGTCTGGCGGCGTTTTGACTTCCGTTTCTCACTACGCGACAAAGGCTGACCTGCGGAGGAGTCGTCGTTGCTGGTCGGGGGAGTCACCGGTGCGGTAGACAAGTTGGCGTCCTCGGGCATGGCGTACGAAGTGGAAGCTGCCCGGCGTCAGGTGCTCGTGGGAAGAGCAGCAGAGCGGGCACGGCGACCGAACCTCAGGGGTTCGGCCAGCGGCTGGCGGATTGGAGGGAGGATGTGTTGGCGGGGGCGATCTTCCCCAGTGCTACTGCGGCGCGCCCCAGCGCAGAGACTGTAAAGATTATGGGGTAGAGCTTCTCATAATACCACAGCTTGGCGAAGTAAAAACCAATTGGCGAGGTTTCCCGGTGCCGATTTTCCTCAACCGCCGCGATCAACCAGTCAAGCCCTTTATTCAGCGCAGGACGCGCAGGCGATGGTTCCGGCGCCGCCAGCAAGGCCTCCACCGCCAGCGCCGTTTCTTCCACGGAACTGACGACAGTTGGCTTGCCGCTGGGGCGTTTCTTTGGGCCGCCGCCCCAGCCACCGTCGCTGTTTTGCTGATCGACCAGCCATTTTAAACCCCGCTCGGCCGACAAGGTTCCGATTTTGTTCCAGTCCCGATAGGCCGCCAGCACCTTGGCGGTGCCGTAAACCGGGTTCTCTTCGTCGGGGTGATCCTGGTTGCCAAACCACAGCGGAATCCAGTGGCCGTCGGGGCGCTGCGCCCGCTCCAGGTGCGCAAACCCTTTGCGGACAGCGTTTTCCAGCGCCGGACTGGGAAAGTCCGTATCCCAGGCTGCCAGCGCCCGGAGCACATGCGCCGTCAAGTCGGCGCCGCTGCGGTCAAAGGGCAGGTTCCCCCAGCCGCGACAGAAAGTGGGCCAGCCGCCGTCGCGGTTCTGCAGGTGCAGCAGCCACGTAACGCCGGCTTTGGCCGCCTTTTTGACGTTCGGCAAATATTTCGGCTGAAAACCGGGCGAGTTCCGCCAGGCATGCAGCGCGAGCAGAGCGCCCGGCGTGTCGTCGGAATCAGGGACGCTGCCGGTCAGATCGGTCCAGCCCCAGCCGCCCGGCTCGGCGCCGGTGAAGGGATGCTCCTCCTGGTACTGGCAGCCCAGCACCCAGTCGAAACATTCGTACTGGGAAATATCTTCGCCGCCGCCTGCCAGGGCATTGAGGGACAGTGTGGTGTTCCAGGTCGCCAGGTTGGCATCGATCGGCCAGCTGCCGTCAGGCAGCACGGACCGCAGCAGGAATTCGACTCCCAGTTCCGTCACCGGATGGTTGATCCGGCCCATGCTGGCCAGACTCATCACCACAAAGCTGGTCAGGGGGGTTGCTTCCAGGAACCCGCCGCTGGCAGGTTGCATGCGAGTCAGCACCCTCAGGCTGGGCTCGATGGCCATTCGCCGCAGCCAGCGCAGGGGCGGAAACCACGGCGGCTTGTGATGAAAGCGGGTCTGGCCGATCGCGACGAGCGCCGGGATGGCATAGCTGACGACGGGCAACTGCAGGAAGCGATACCACTTTTGCGGCACGCAGGCCGCTTCAAACGGCAGCGGCGAGACTTTGCTCCACGGGACGACTCCGGCCAGGGCGCAGTTTGTCAAAATGGGAACGGCGAACGTTTTGTCCCGCCCATAGCGTTTGCGCAGCCCGGCGATTCCGCCGGCTTTTTTAATGTAGGCTTCGGCCCGTTCGAGCATATCGCCGCGGCCGGCCGGATGCGCAGTCAAGTGGAACGCGGCGACGACCAGCATGGTGGTGGCGATATTGGAATAGCTTTTGTCAGTATCGCCCCAGCCGCCGTCCTCGTTCTGGTGACTGGCCAGCCAGTGCAAACCACGGACGATCAGTTCGCTCAGCTGCGATTCCGACGCCTCGTCGGCGAACCGCCCGGTGTCGGTGTTGGTGGGGTGGCCCCGCTGCACAATGGCAAGCGCACTGATAGCGGTGGCGGTCGACAAGGCCGAAGCGGCCAGTTCGCCCACCCAATGCCCGGCGGCAACCCTTTCTGAAAGCAGGTCGTCGCGTGATTTCTGGTAGGCGGCTAGGAGTGGATCATGTTGCATGGCAACGGATAACTCTAACTGGATCACGGTCGACATGCAGCAATGAAACTGTAAATATTCTCCTCGTCCCTGCGGCCGGGTGTCATGATTCCCGCCAGGATAACCCCGCCCGGAACGCCCGCCAGGCGGCGCCGCTGATCGTTTCGCCGAGCCGATCCGACATAACGGCCGAATCGGCGGATCCGGCGATTCCAGCCGATGACCGGCCGATTCGGCGCGTTCGGGGGAACTCGCCGGCCGCATTCGCCGTACTTTGTCTTTTCGCGTAATTCACTCAAGACAAATGACTTGCGACACTTTCTTTCCGCCCATTCTTATTTACAACTGCTTTGGCGCGGCGATTGCATGGATCACAGGAAACCTTTTCCCACGAGATGCGATCCATGCCTTACGGACTCTACCTATCTGCCGCCGGCGCCGACCTGCAGAGTCAGCGGATGCAGGTAATTTCGAATAACCTGGCGAACGTGGACACGCCCGGCTTCAAACGCGATTTCGCGTTGCCCGAAGCCCGTTACACGGAAGCGATCGAACGCGGCATCGCCGACCCGGGTGAAGGCTCTTTGAATGATGTCAGCGGCGGTGTTTCGCTGGGCGAAACGGTCACAGATTTCAGCCGCGGCGTTTACAAGCCGACGGGCATCAACACCGACTTCGCCCTGGACGACGACGGCAAGGGCTTTTTTGCGGTGGAACGCGACGGCGAAGAATATCTGACTCGGGCCGGCAACTTCCGCTTTGATAACCAGGGACGTTTGAAAACACAGGATGGCTACCCGGTGCTCAGCATCGGCGGCGAAGTCGTGCAGATTGATCCGACGGGACCGGCTCCCATTCTTCACCACGACGGCTTGCTGTCGCAGGGCGGAGAGTCGATCCCGCTGGCCATTCGTCGGCCCAAGTCGCTGGGGGATCTGGTCAAAGCCGGCGCCACCATGTTCCGCCAGCTGGCGGAATCGGAAGACGCCGCCCCGGAACATCGCCAGGTGCGGCAGGGCACGCTGGAAATGTCGTCGGTCAAGCCGATCGACGCCACCGTAGAAATGATCGAAACCTCGCGGGTCTACGAAGCCAACATTCGCATGATCCAGCACCAGGACGGCATGCTCGGTTCGCTCGTCGGCCGGCTGCTCCGCGTGTAAAGTCCAACAAGTTGTTCCGGGGCAGTTCCGGCGAGCGTCAATAAAGAATCATTGAGTTCAACGTTGCAGGGATGCAGTTATGACAGTGCAGAGCCTTTATACCGCCGCCACCGGCATGCAGTCGCTGGAAACCAAGCTTGATGTCATCGCCAATAACCTGGCGAACATCAATACGACCGCGTTCAAAAAAGGCCGCGCCAACTTCGAAGATAACTTCTATCGCCACGAAGTCCTGCCGGGTTCCGAAGACCAGCAGGGCGGACGCACCGCGGTCGGCGTTTCTGTCGGCCTGGGCGCCCGCGTGCAGAGCATCCAGGCGAACTTCCAGCAGGGAGCCTTCCAGCAGACGAACCGCGAGCTGGACGTCGCCATTGAAGGCCCCGGTTTTCTGCAGGTGGTCGACAACAACGGCGAAACAGTCTTTACCCGGGCCGGCAACCTGTCGATCGACGCCCAGGGCCGTCTGGTTGTCGGTTCCGCCGGCATCGGCCGCGTGGTGCAGCCGACCATCACCATCCCTAACGATTCAGTCGCCATCCAGATTGGCACCTCGGGCGTGGTCAATGTACAGCAGCAAGGGCAGACCGATTTGACGCAGGTCGGGCAGCTGCAGCTGGCGACCTTCCAGAACCCGGAAGGTTTGCTGCGGCTGGGCGATAACATGTTCGCCCAGACCCAGGCGTCGGCCGCTCCGGTGACTGGCAACCCGGGTTCGGTCGGTCTGGGCCTGTTGCGACAGAACGCCCTGGAAGCCTCCAATGTGGAGCCGGTCCAGGAGTTGATCGACCTGATCACCACGCAACGCTCCTTTGAATTGAACTCGCAGGCGATCCAGGCCGGCGACCAGGTGCTGCAGCTCATCGCCAATCTTCGCCGGTAAACGGTCGTTCTGATCGGACCGGCCAGATGGACCGGAGAGCCTGTCGCCTGGGATTTCTGCTTCGCCGCTTTGGGGATGTCTTGATGATGCGTTTGAAAATCGCCATGTTTCTGCTGACCATCAGCCTGTCGCATTTGAGTGCGGAGGCGTCGGAGGTGCATCTGCAGTCGCATGCCCAGCCGGCCCGGCCGCTGGTGGTCCTCGGCGACATTGCGAAGATCTACGACGTTGACCCGGCGAACGCCGCGAAGCTGGCCGCTATCGAACTTTTCCCCGCACCGTCGCGACCGACCGCCTTTCGTATTCGCGAACTGCAGGATCTGCTCTCGCTGCGCGGTTGCGACATGAGCAAGTGTCGTTTCGAAGGAGCGAGCGTGATTCTGGTGCAGCCGTACCAGGCCGGCCAGTCGACCGCCGCCTCGGATCAGAACGCTTTCGCCCGGCAGCGTGTGTCGGCACGGCAGGCCGATTCGTCGTCGCTCGTTCGCCAGATCGCCTGGCCGGAAGTTTCCGCTGCGGACAACGCTCGTAAATCGCCTGTCCAGCAAGCCTCGGCCTCGCAGCACATGGCCTCGCAGCACATGGCGACGCAGTCGCCCGCCGCCCAGTCGGCCGCCTATACGGCGCCGGTCGCAAGGGCCAGCAGCAACCGCGAACAGCCGCAGTATGACCTTCGCGCCCAAGTGTGGGACCGGGTCGAAGCCGCCATCGTGCAGCATCTGCAGGAAACGGCCGATCCCGACGCCGCCTGGCAGGTCGTGATCGACGGCGTGCTGCGCCAGCAGTTTGTGCTGGAGTCGGCTTCGCAACTGCAGGCGATCGGCGGATCCGAGCCCTGGACCGGCAAGCAGCAGTTCACCCTGCTGGTCGACGGCGGCCAGATCCCGCAGCATCGCCTGTTGATTACCGCCAACGTGCAGCGGCCGACCGCCCTGGCCGTAGCGGTCAACACGACCGTGACTCGCGGAGAGATCCTGCGGGCCGATCAACTGATCCTCGCCCAGGTGCAGGACAACCGGACGGGCCGCAAGGTGTTGCACAATCTGGAAGACGTCGTCGGGAAAGAACTGCTGCGAACGCTCAACGCAGGCGACTTTATCGAACCCCAGGCTGTGCGGTCGCCGCTGCTGGTCAAGCGGAACCAGGTCATCACCGTGATCGCGATCAACGGCGGCGTTCGCGTCCGCACGCAGGTCCGCTCGCTCGACGAAGGCGCAATGGGCGAACTGGTTTCGGTCCAAACGCTGGATCGGAAACAGAATTTCACCGCACAGGTCAGCGGTCACGATCAGGCCGAGATCCACCTGAACTCGACCGGCTCCGCGACGCCTGTCGCCCGGGCGTCCCTGACGGATCGCAAGTAACGCACGGCTTTCTTTCGATGGCTGTTTTGTCTTATCACTCTCGCTTCCTTTCGAATCCCTGGTGCGACCCGATGTTTCTGAAATCCTTCACTTCGGTTGCTTTGCTGTTCGCCTGTCTGGCAGGAACAGTCGCCGCGCAGGGTCCCAGTGCGAGCATTTTCCGCCAGGAGCCGCCGGCCGCCAGCCAGGGCCCGCTAACGCTGGACAACAGCAGCTGGACGACCACGCCGCCGCTGCCGCTGCCGCAAATTCGCATCCACGACATCGTTTCAATCCGCGTCCAGGAAGGCGCCCAGATGTACGCCGAAGGCGAAGTCGAAAACCGGAAGAACGCCGGCTACAAAGCATCGCTGCTGGACTGGGTGAAGCTGGCCGGTTTTGACTCGCTCAAACCGGCTCCCCAGGTCGACGGCAACCCCACGGTGGCAGGCACGCTGAACAGCCTGTACCGGACCGAAGGCGGCGTCGAGACCCGCGAGTCGTTGATCTTTAACATAGCGGCCCATGTGGTCGACATTCGCCCCAACGGGAACCTGATTCTGGAAGCCCGCCGCGAGATTCATAACAACTCTGAGATCTGGGATTACGCCCTGACCGGCGAGTGCCGTCCGACCGACATCGGCCCGGGCAACCTGATCCTCAGCCGCGACATTGCCGACCTGCGGATTGAAAAGCAGGAACGGGGCATCGTCCCCGACGGCTACGGCCGGGGCTGGTTCACTCGGTGGCTGGATCGCTATCAGCCGTTCTAACTCCGGCGCCTGGCGCCCGACTCTGCGGACCGCCGGTCCGCTTGCCGAAACAGATCTGGATAAGGAACGGAACCGATGAATCGCCCCCTGCTCTCGCTGATCGCCGTCGTGCTTGTCGCCCTGCTGTCCCAGGACGCCTGGGGCCAGCTGCGGGTGTCGGACTTCTGCCGCGTCAAAGGGCAGGAAGAGAACACGCTGCAGGGGCTGGGTCTGGTCGTCGGTTTGCGAGGGACGGGCGACAGCGAAATCGCCCCCACCACCCGGGCCCTGGCACAGATCCTGAACCTGATGGACAGTCCCGTCAGCAGCGACGGGACGGGCTCTCCCGACCTGGAAGAACTGGTCCGGGCCAAGAACGTAGCGTTGGTGTTTGTCACCGCGACCGTGCCCGCGGCCGGAGCCCGCCAGGGCGACCAGCTGAACTGCACCGTGTCGGCGGCCTTCAACGCCAAGAGCCTCGACGGCGGCATGTTGATGATTACCCCGTTGCTGGGCCCGCGTCCGGGATCGAAGCGGGTTTACGCCCTGTGCCAGGGCGCCCTGCATGTGGACGATCCGGCCAGAGCAACCACCGCGACGGTGCACTCGGGCTGTCGCCTGGAAGAGGACTTTTTCAACCCGTTTGTGCAGGACGGCAAGATCATGCTGGTGCTCAAAAAGAACCACGCCGGCTTTCATACGGCCAGCGAAATCGCCGAGCTGTTGCGAACGTCGCCCGACTTCCGCCAGAGCAACGGTTCGTATGTCGACGACATTGCCCGGGCGATTGACCAGGTGAATATCGAAGTCAGCGTGCCGCAGAACTACGCCGAAGAGCCGGCGGCCTTTGTCACCCAGGTGCTGGATCAGCGGGTGTTTCGCCCGCAGTCCGACGGTCGGGTGGTGATCAACGAGCGGGTCGGCACGGTAGTGATCGGGGCGAACGTGGAGATTGGGGCGGTCGCCGTGACGCATCGGAACTTCTCGGTGGAAGCGGGGCCTTTCGCCCAGCTCAGCACGGAAAGCGACGAAGAAGCGACCAAACTGAAAACGCTGGTCGACGCCTTGAACGCCGTGAAAGCGACCCCGGCCGACATCATCGACATCATCAAAGGACTGGAACGGAACGGCCAGTTATACGGCGAGCTCATCATCGAGTAATCGTCGGAGTCTTTGTCCTTTCCGCCGTCCCTTTCGTCCTGACACACACGGAATCGCCATCCCATGTTTTCCATCGCCGCCCCCCCGTCTTCGCCGATGTCGCTTTCGCCCAGCCCGGCCCAGAGCCAGGCCAAACTGAACAGCGCGGAGACGAAAGAAGATCCGAACGAGCTGAAAGACGCCTTCACCCAGTTCGTGGGCGAGACCTTCTTTGGCCAGCTGATCTCGTCGATGCGGGAAACGCAAAGCAAGCCGGCTTACTTCCACGGCGGGCGGGCCGAAGAAGTCTTCCAGGGGCAGCTGGATCAGATGATGACCAAGCAGATGGCTGAGAACTCGGCCGACAAATTCAGCGAACCGATGTACGAACTGTTCCAGCTCCAGCGCCACGCCTGAGCCGGGAAGCCGGCAGCCAGGAAGCGGCTGTCGCAAGACGTGCGATGACTATCCCGCTTGAGATCACACCACCGCCTGTCAGGGGCCGACGATGACCGTAAACGAAGCGATGCTGGCCGAACAACCGCTGGAACTGCAGCTGTCGGATCTGCTCAACGATCTGTCCGAAGTACAGAACGAACTGCTGTCGGTGCTGGCCGAAAAACGCCAGTGCATGGCCGAGAATAACCTGGCGGGCATGCGTGAGATCGAAGCCCGCGAGTCGCAACTGGGCGATCGACTGGAGGCCTGTCACAGCCGCCGCAGCGGCCTGCTGGAGAACGCCAAAGCCAAGGGCCTGCCCGGTTCGGGGCTGGGCAGTCTGGCCAAAGCGATGCCGGATCCGGCGGCCCAGCGACTAGGAGCCAGCGCCGCAGCGGCTTCCGCCAAAATGCGTCTGCTGCAGCACGACTGCCTGACCAACTGGGTGCTGGCGCAACGCTCGCTCCTGCATATTTCGCAAATTTTAGAGATTATTGCCACCGGCGGTCGTGTTATGCCGACTTATAGAAGAGGAAGCCAGGGCGCCGCGCCGATTCCGTCCGGCGGACTCGTCGACCGGGAAGCCTGATCATCCCGGCAAAGGCGCAGGGAAGGTCGCCTTCCCTTCCGTGAAAGATGGCGTTCTTTTGCGGAGCAAAAGACGACCGACTTTCGACTTCCGTCGGTTGAAAGTTCCACGACTGCAGGCAATGGAGCGGCGCGCACTGTGCGTCGTCCTGTTTTCGACGCTGCTGCCGTTAAACCGGTCGGGCCAGAGCGCCCAACCTGCAGAACGAACAAAACACACCACAATAACCGAACGTCAGTTTCCAGCAGGAGCCGTTCCTTTTTCGCGCAGGCTGCGGCCTTCGGGGCCCGCGATTCGATCGGACCCCCGATCGCGACTCCCTGGGGCGAATTCCCTTTTGATCATCGCACGGATGCGATCGTATGTCGTTATTCAGCTCGCTGCAGCTCGCAGGCAACACGCTTAATGCGGCCCAGGTCGGCATTCAAGTCACCGGCAATAATATTGCCAACGCCAGCACGCCGGGCTACCTCCGCCAGGAACTGGTGCTGACGCCTGCCCAGACGCAAAAAAAGGGCGATCTGCTGCTGGGAACAGGCGTGCAGATCTCGGGCGTGGTGCAGAAGATCGACAAGTTTCTGGAAAGCCGCCTGCACACGGCGAACAGCGATCTGGCCAATGGAGCCACCCAGGAGGCCGCCTACCGCGAGCTGGAACTGGTGCTAGGGGAACTCTCCGATACGGACTTGAGCACGGCGCTGACGAACTTTTTTGGCAGCATCCAGGATGTGCTTAACCAGCCGGAAAGCACGGCCGTACGCAACCTGAGCGTGCTGGAGGGGCAAAAACTGGCCGACGATATCCGTCGCCTTTATGGCCGCGTCGACGACCTGCGGGTGAACCTGAACCAGCAAGTCGCCAGCAGTTCCGACGACATCAATCGGCTACTCAAAGACGTCGCCGATCTGAACTTCAAAATTGTTTCCATCGAAGGCGGCGCCACCAGCAGAAGCGATGCGGTCGGCCTCCGCGATCAGCGGCAGATCGCGCTGACGGAACTGTCAGGACTGATCTCCATTCGCGCCGTGGAACAGGAAGACGGTCAAGTGACGGTGTTCACCGGCGGCGACTTCCTGGTGTTCGACTCGCAGTACCGCAAGGTGGAAACGGTCTATGAAGAAAAGAACGGCATCAGCGCGGCCCAGATCCAGATCGTCGAAACGGCCAAAAAGATCGACGACTCCTCTGGCCAGCTGGCTGGTCTGACGGAATCTCGCGACAACATTCTGGGCGGTTTCCTGACGCAGCTGGACGACTTTGCCAGCCAGCTGATCTCGGAATTCAACAAATCGTTCAGCCAGGGACAAGGTCTCAGCGGGTACGGCAGTATTACCAGCGAGTTTGCGGTGGAAAACGCCGAACTGCCGCTGGACCAGGCTGGCCTGGCATTCACGCCAACCAACGGCTCCTTCGCCCTGCAGGTGAAAAACAAACAGTCGGGCGTCACCAACACCACCGATATCCAGATCGATCTCGACGGACTGGACCAGGATACGTCGCTGTCGGATCTGGCCGCGGCGCTCAATGCGGTCGACGGCGTTACTGCCAAGGTCAGCCCGTCCCGCAAACTGGAGATCACCAGCGACTCGCCCGATATAGAGTTTGCGTTTTCAGGAGACAACAGCGGCGTGCTGGCAGCGCTGGGGGTGAACCACTTTTTCTCCGGCACGGGGGCGGGCTCGATCAACATCAACCAGACCATCCGCAAGGATCCGGGCCTGTTCGCCGCCAGCAGCGGCGGCGTGGGAGTTGATACGGCCAACGCCGAAAAGCTGGCGTCGTTGCTGGATCGGTCCTTGCCCTCGGCCGACGGGAAGTCGCTGGCCGAAATTTACGATCGTCTGGCGGCGAACACCTCGCAGGGAGCTTCTGTGTCGCGGGCGGTGGCCGACGGGTTCCGCGTGTTCCAGCAGACGCTCGACAACCAGAAGCTCTCCATCAGCGGCGTGAACCTCGATGAAGAAGCGATCAATTTGATTACCTATCAGCGCGCCTACCAGGCCTCGGCTCGCTACATCTCGACGGTCAGCGACCTGCTGGACGTCCTGGTCAACCTGTAGCCGGCCGCGAGCGGACGTCGCATGGGACCATCCATTTTCCTTTAACGAGTAACTTGCATGACCGTCATTCCGGTCGGCGTAGGACGAGCAACCGAGCTGCAGGTGCAAAGGCGCCTGCAGAATCAACTGCAGCTTGACCAGACCGGCCTGTTACGCACGCAGGAACAGCTCAGCACCGGCCGGCGGGTGCTGTTGCCCAGCGATGATGCGCGCGCCGCCAACCGGGCCGTCAGCTTGCAGCGCGTACTGGAACAAAAAATCCAGGTGCGGTCGAACATCACCACGACCGAATCGTACCTGTCGACCACCGAAAGCTCGATCGCCACGGTCAGCAACCTGCTGGCCGAGATCCACGGCCTGGCCATTTCTTCCGTCGACGCATCCACCAGCGACGCCCAGCGGCAGGCCGCAAAAGAGCAAACGCTCCAGGCTATTTCGGAACTGACCGACATCGGCAACCGGAAGTTCCGGGATCGCTACCTGTTTGCGGGCTCCGCCACCACGCAGCAGCCGTTCAGCGAAATCAACGGAGTCACCGCCTTCCTGGGGAACGAAGGCCTGCTGAAGAGTTTCAGCGACGACGATCTGCTGTTCGACGTGAACATCTCCGCCCAGGAAGTTTTTGGCGCCTTGTCGGAGCCGGACCCGATCACTGTCGACCTGGATCCGGTGCTGACCAGCAATACCCGTCTGGCCGATCTGCGCGGCGGGAACGGGATTACACTCGGCCTGTTTACCGTGTCCGACGGCGAAACGACCAAAACGATCGACATCCGCGGGGCCCAGCGCGTCAACGATGTGGTGCGGCTGATCGAGTCCAACCCGCCCGATGGCAAGCAGGTCACCGCGCGGCTGGAAGACGGCCACCTGGTGGTGGAGCTGGAAGGAGGCGGCAGTCTGACCATTCGCGAAGTCGGCAATGGCATCACCGCCGCGGAACTCGGCATTGTCGAAAAGCTGGGCGCCGTCGACAATCGGGTGGTCGGCGAAGATCTGGATCCGCGTTTGAACCTGACGACCTCTTTGAAAGACGTCCTGGGCGTGCGGGCGAAGATCGTCCTGCAGTCAGAAGGTTACAACAATGACCTCGTCCTGGAAGCCAAACAACGCGGCGAAGAATTTAACGGTTACTCCCTGCAGATCGTCGACGACGAACTGCTGAACGCCGGCGCCGGCTTGTCGGCCGGGAGCGAGTACGCAACGTTTTCAGATACGCCCGTCGCCGCGCAGGCGTCGCTGTCGTTCAATGGCGCCGGGAACGATCTGATCCTGACCGCGACCAATGCAGGCTCGGCCTATAACGGGGTCGCCATCAACGTGTCCGACGCCGGTTTGATCGGCAACACGGCCCTGGCCAGTTACGACGCGGCCACCAAAACGCTCACGCTTGGCATCGACAGCAGCGGAGCCACCGATGCGCAAGCGCTGATCGACGCGATCGATGCCCAGGGGCTGTTCACCGCCGCGTACGACGGCGCCAACCCGGCCGACGGCGGCTTTAACCCGGCGGCCAGCATTCCCGGAACCGACGCCGGCGTGATCCGCGGCGATACGGGCAACAGCGGCGGCGACGCCAACACCATTTTTGTGCACGTCAAGGCGGGACAAAGCAGCGCCAACCAGGTGCGCGACGCACTCCAGGCCAACGCCGAGGTGGCCGCCCTGTTCGATGTCCGCGTGGAAGGGAAGGACACCCTCACGGCGCCCAATCTGGGCCGCGGACCTGTCGCCACCATTACGGCCCAGTCCACCGGCGGCGCTGGCGTGGAGTTCGACCAGGAGTCGGGCCTGCAGATCGTCAACGGCGGCCAGCAGTATACGATCGACTTCTCGGAAGCCCGCACCATCGAGGATCTGCTCAACAAGCTCAACGGTTCCGACGCCGGCGTGCTGGCGCAGATCGATCCCAGCGGCCGCGGCATTCAGATCCGCACGCGTCTAAGCGGGAACGACTTTTCCATTGGAGAAAATGGCGGCCAGACCGCCAGCCAGCTGGGCGTGCGAACGTTGACCGCCGAGTCCGCCCTGCATGACTTTAACTACGGCCGCGGCGTGAGTCGGACCGATGGCGTCGACTTCACCATTACCCGGAACGACGGCGTTGAGCTGGAGATCGATATCGGCGCGGCAGCCACTGTCGCCGATGTGCTCGACGTGATCAACAACCATCCCGACAACCAGGGCCCTGGCGCCGTGCTGGCCCGCCTGAGCGAATACGGCAACGGCATCGAACTGATCGACGACAACCCCGCCGCAGGCGGCGTGCTGACCATCACCAAATCGCTGCAGAGCGAAGCCGCCTGGGACCTGGGTTTGATTCCGCCCGACCAGGACTCCGTTACCGCCGACTCCACCGCCGTGGCGGCCAGCGCCCAGCTTGCGTTCTCCGGCAGTCCGCTCAACACGGGCATCGCACTGACCGCCAATACGGCTGGCGGAGGACTTAGCGACGTCACCATTGAATTCCTCACCGGCGGCGCCGGCGACACGGCTACTGCCGTTTACGACGAAGGCACGAAGCGACTGCAGATTACCATCGACCCGGCCGCCACCACCGCCAACACGATCATCGACGCCATCAACCTGGAAGGCTCCTTCCTGGCACAACGAGACCTGTCGCAGAACCCCGGAAATAACGGCACAGGCGTGGTCGGTTTCACAGGCGACGCAGGCGTAACAATCGGCGGCTCGCCCGACAAACTGCAGTCGGCCGACACCAACCCGCGCGAAGTCAAAGGGGTCTTCAACTCGCTTCGGCGACTGGTCGCCGCGCTCGACTCGGGCGACAACCGCGAGATCGAAAGGGCGGCCGCCGCCCTGGAAGACGACCAGACCCGCGTGACCTTCGCCCGCAGCGACCTGGGCGCACGACTGAACTCTCTGGACTCCATCAAAACCCGGCTGGACACCGAAGAGATTAACTTACGGGAGACGCTCTCGATCGAGATCGAAGTCGACTTCCCCACCGCCGTGTCGGAACTCACGGCCCAGCAGGCCTCGTACGAAGCCTCCCTGCAGCTGATGGGACGCACCTTCCAGCTCTCGCTACTCGACTACATTTAGGCCGACAGCCGGACGTTCGCCAAGAATCTGATTCGTCGTTTCAAAGAAAAACAGACGCCGGACAATCGACTCTCACTCCGTGGAAGATCGCGTTCTTTTGCGGGGAACGCGAAAGGATTTACTGCAGCCCGTAGCCGCAGTCGCCAGACTTTGGAGGGAGTCTTCTGGGCCAGGGCAACCGCGACCAAACTCTGGCGAGTTCGGCTATGGGGAATGGCAGGGCGCCAAGCTATCAGTAATTTTGGCAATCCGAGCAAAAGACCACTGACCGGCGATTTCCTTTTGTCGTGGCATCGTCGGGCTGATCCTCAACTCAACCCGCCTCGGCCTTACTGCGGTTCGGTCCGTTCTTCGTCGCCGCGGACGCCCAGGTTGCCGTAACGGTGGTAATCGACGCACAGGCTTTGCTCGGTCAAGTACCAGAGCAGCTCGACACGCCCGCAACCGAGCACCGGCGCATCGGCTGCGTAGATGCCCGAATCGGCGACGGCCCGACGAATGGCCTGGGGCACGCGATCCTTCCCGGCGTATCGCAAGCGATCGGTTTGCCGCTCTCGAATCCGGGCCGCCAGCTGCTTGTCGGTCTCTTCGATGAATTCGATCGCCGCACCCCAGGCAAATGTCAGATCGTCGAGCAACGCAATCGCCGGCGAGTCGAAACCGGCCGGATAGCTCAGCCCGATATGGCAGCCGGCCGCCCTGGCGGCGGCGACCCGGGCGAACAGCTCAAACACGCTGTCGTCAGGATGCACGCGGATGCGAAGCTTGTCCACGGCCAGGTACCGGCGGAGGTTGTCCTGGCCCACCAGGCGGAAGTGGTCATGGCTGCGGCCGAACTCGTCGCGCATCTGTCGATCGTAATCTTCGATGCTGGCGACCACCTGACGAAGTTCGTCCGCCGGCAGGTCGCCCGGCTGCTCAATCTGCGCGAGCAGGGCCGTTCGGAACGCCGCCAGTTGCGGGTCGGCCAGTTCCGCTTTGCCGACGGACACCATCGACGTCTCTTCCGCCGCTGGCTGGAATCGCATCAGCGGAGCGACGTAATTCGGTCCGCCAGCTTTCACGCCGGGGCCGAACGCCGATTTCCCCATGCCGCCGAAAGGCTGGCGGAGGACGATGGCGCCCGTGGTGCCGCGGTTGATATACAGGTTCCCCGCGCGGATCTGGTCGGACCAGGTTTGCTGCTCGCGATCGTCGAGACTTTCCAATCCCGAGGTCAAACCGAAGCCGGTCTGGTTCACCAGTTCGATCGCCTCTTCCAGGTTCTTCGCACTCATCACGCCCAGCACGGGCCCGAAAAATTCGGTTAGATGGGTGACGCTGCCCGGCTGGACATTCCACTTGACCCCGGGCGAATACAGCTGTGGATTCTCTTCCAGACGATGCGGCATCACGGCCCACGACTCGCCCGGCTCCAGCACCTTGAGCGCCTGTTCCAGGTCTCCGGCCGGCGGGCGGATGAGCGGACCCATCCGATGCTTCAGCTCCCAGGCGGAACCGACGGGCAGGCTTTCCACGGCGTCGCACAGGGTGCGCTGGAAGCCTTCGTCGTGAAAAACTTCCTCTTCCAGGATCAGCAGCGAGGTGGCGGAGCACTTCTGGCCGGCATGACCAAAGGCCGACTGCACCACATGCTTGATCGCCTGTTCGCGATCCGACAGGCCGGTGACAATGGTCGCGTTCTTGCCGCCCGTCTCGGCCAGCAGGTTCATTTCCGGTTTGGCCTTGAGCATCGACAAGGCCGTTTCCGTGCCGCCGGTCAGGATGACCACATCCACGTCGGCGTGCGTCGTCAACCGCGCGCCGGCGACGCTGCCGGAGCCCGGAACAAACTGCAGCGTACGCTGCGATACGCCGCCGCGCCAGAAGCACTGGCACAGCTCGTAGGCGGTCCAGGCGGTATCGGTCGCTGGCTTCAGGATGACCGTGTTCCCCGCCGCCAATGCGGCCGCCACGCCGCCGCAGGGAATGGCGATGGGGAAGTTCCACGGCGACACGACGGCCGCCACTCCCTGTGGAGAGGCGTCGACCTTTGGCAGCGCGTAAAAGTCAGCGGCAGTGCGCGGGTAGAATTCCACGAAGTCGATCGCCTCGGAGATTTCCGGGTCGGTCTCGCCGATCGTTTTGCCGCCATCGGCCAGGGCGGTCGTCAACAGGCGGCCCCGCGCCTGGCGCAGTTCCTGGGCCACGTTTCGCATTACGTCGAGTCGCTCCGCTGGCGTTTTCTGTCGCCAGCCATCGGGGTCTTCCGCCGCGCAAGCGACGGCCTGGTCGACCTCCTCGGCGGTGGCCAGCCGCAGTCTTCCCAGCGACACGCCGGGGCGGGAAGGATCGCGGATCGTGGCCGCGTCGTCGCCCGGGGGCAGGCTTTCGCCCGCGATGACTAGCGGCACGGCGACCGGCTGCTCGACTGTTTCCACTTTCGCCCGCTGGACCAGATCGGCCGCCCATTCGCCATGGCGGGGGAGGCTGAAATCGGTGTCGGGCTCGTTCACGAAATGGCGCCAGTCGGCATCGGCCGGCATCGCGGGTGCGGGCGGCAGACGCCGGTCCTGTGTGCGGCGCGGCTCACAGGAGACGTCGTCCTGCTGCTGGTGCGAGTCGATGAACTGCTGCTCCAGTCGTCGCCAGTCGGGGCTGTCGACGTGCAGCTTGAAGGCGTGCCGCAAAAAGTTACTCGGCCCCGTATTCTCATCCAGCCGCCGGATCAGGTAGCCGATCGCGTTCAAAAAGTCCTCCTGGCGACAGGCGGGCGCATACAGCAGCATGTTGTCGGTCAACTCAAACAGGGCTCGCCGCTGGTGGTTCGCCATCCCTTCGAGCATTTCAAACTGCACCTGCTCCAGCCCTCCGGCGGCAATCGTCAGGACCATGCCGTAGGCCACGTCGAACAGGTTGTGGGAAGCCACGCCGATGCGGACGGCGGCCAGGTTTTCCGGCTGCAGGCCGGCCTGCAGCATCCGTTTGTAGTTAGCGTCGGTTTCGATCTTGGTCCGGTACGGAGCCTGGGGCCAGCCTGACAGCGAAGCGTCGACCCGCTCCATCTCCATGTTGGCTCCTTTGACGATGCGAATCGTCACCGGCGAACCACCCGAGGCGACCCGCTGCCTGGCCCAGGCGGTGATCCGCTGCTGTGTGGGGAACGAATCGGGTACGTACGCCTGCAGGGCGATGCCGGCGATCGCTTGCTCCAGTCCGGGGCGATCGAGCGTCCGCATGAATGCCTCGGCCGTGATGCTGAGGTCGCGGTACTCTTCCATATCGAGATAAACGAACTTCGGCCGCGTTTCGCCGTCGGGTCGGGTGAAGCTGCTTTTAAGGGCGGCCCGGTAGAGCAGCTCCAGGCGATCGCACAGCACGTCGATCGTATGCTGACGGGCCAGCGGGGAGATCTGCGAGTAGATCGTGGAGATCTTCACCGAGATGACTTCAATCTCGGGCCGTTGTAGCGCCTGCAGGTATTGCTGCAGCCGGTGCTCGGCGTCTTCTTCACCGAGCAGGGCCTCGCCGAGGAAGTTGACGTTCATCCGCACCCCTTCTTCGGTGCGGGCGCGCAGGTGGCGGGCCAGTTCCTCCTGTTCGGCGGGCAGGACGACATTGGCCGTTTCCTGGTGCATTTTCTCTTTGACCAGCGGGGCGGCGACGCCGGGCAGGTAGTTGCCGAACGACTGGAAGCCTTTGAGCAGGGTGCGGTCCATCGGCGAGAAGAATCGCGGCACTCCCTGCACATCGAGAATATGCGTGAGCTGATCGACGGCGCGGCCGGCCCGCTGGGAGCGGAAGGCCTGGTCGGTCATCTGCACCAGCGTCACCCGGTCGTGCGGGTGATGAATCATGCGATCGAGTTCCGCCTGTTGCCGGCGTTCCTGCGGCGTCTGCAGGGCGACCGCGCGTTCCTGGAGCGCACGGGCCAGGTACAACGCCTGCTGCACACGCGGTTCCAGCGCCGAGTCCGGGTCAGGACGAAAGTTCCTCAGGCAGGACCGGGCCAGGTCGTGCGCCACGGCGTCGCC
Organism: Lignipirellula cremea; assembly: GCF_007751035.1. Classification (NCBI taxonomy): domain Bacteria; kingdom Pseudomonadati; phylum Planctomycetota; class Planctomycetia; order Pirellulales; family Pirellulaceae; genus Lignipirellula; species Lignipirellula cremea. The sequence continues at coordinate 2,771,086 of NZ_CP036433.1, forward strand.
GGCGGGAGTCACATCGCCAGAAGGGAGAGAGCCAGGCATAAGTCGGTCGTCCAGAAAGAGTCGAAAAACGGGAAACCGTACTTCTCCATTATAGACGCCGCGCTCGGCAGCCAAGGCTGGCTACATGGTGTTCGGGTCTACCCCGAAAATGGTCAGCACCAGCGAGCGGGGCCCGGCATGGTCGCGATGCTCGCATAAGTAGATCCCTTGCCACATTCCCAGAGCCAGCCTTCCGTGAGTAATCGGCACCGACAGGGAACTGCCCATCAGCGAGGCTTTCACATGGGCGGGCATGTCGTCGGGGCCTTCCATTGAATGCACGTACGGCAATTCCTGGGGGACCAGGTGATTCATGGTTTCTTCCAGATCCACACGGACATCGGGGTCGGCGTTTTCGTTGATGGTCAACGACGCGGACGTGTGCTGGATAAAAAGATGCAGCAGGCCGACTTCCATCTCGATCGCTTCGGGAATGGCCTCCCAGACCGTCGAAGTGATCAAATGAAAACCTCGCGAGAAGGGATGTAACTGAAGTTCTCTTTGCACCCAGACCATCGGTTGCTTCCTTTGTGTTGCAGGTAACCCGGAACGCCCTGGCAGCGGAACGGGACTGTTTCTTTTACCGTATTCGAGAGAAATGCAGGACCCGAAAGCGTCCGTTTTATCACGTGTGGGATGCGACAACTCCGCGCCGGGGGCGCCCGTGGGATACGGAGGTGAATCTCGGGATTCAGGCCAGGCGGGAACGCCCTTAGCTGACAACGGTGCGATGCGACCAGCATTGCTGCAGTAGCAACGGCGCCAGCGGAGAGTGGAAAAATCACCCGTTTTCTCCAGGATTGCCAGTTTCTGGACAGTGGCGAGAAAAGTCACGGGTCATTCCTCTAATACCATTTACGGGTGAAGATTTGACCGCTGGCGCTCGATGGAGAGGGAAGGCCCTCGCCATTCCTTGTCTGACAGTACTTGACAGCAGGGGCCGGATAGGGTTACCAATCGCAATAGACGGTTCTATCAAACACACGGAAGTGCGCGTTTAACGCACTGGGGATTCCCCCGTTTTCTGTCTATTTGCTGATTCTCACGCATCGGCTGTTGAAGGATTCACATGAGCCAGACACGCACCGCTCCTGCGTCCCCGGAGAAAAAATTTGCTATGTCCAGCGAACTTACCCCGGACGCCTTGTACGACAAGTGCCATGCACTCGCAGGCAATCTGTGGTGGACATGGCACCCGGAAGTGATCAACCTGTTCCGCGACCTGGACCCGATTCGCTGGCGTCAGCTGGATCATAATCCGATCGCGCTGCTGAAAGAGTTCACGCCGGAACGGCTCGCCTCGCGGGCGGCCGAAATGGTGTTGTACAGCCGCATCAACCATGCCTTTCGCCGCCTGAAAGAATATCTGGCGAGCAGCAACACATGGTACGCCTCGCAGGCGGGCGTGCTGGGCTCCAAGCCCGTGGCGTATTTCTCGGCCGAGTTTGGCATCCATGAATCGCTGCCGATTTACTCGGGCGGTCTGGGCGTGCTCTCGGGCGACCATATCAAAAGCGCCAGCGGCCTGGGCGTGCCGCTGGTGGCGATCGGTCTGTTCTACGACCAGGGCTACTTCAAGCAGCAGCTGGACGAGAACGGTTTCCAGGTCGAAGAGTACATGGACACCAAGGTCGAGAACCTGCCGATGAAGCCGGCGCTCTCGAAAGAAGGGAAGCCGATCACCGTTGGCATCGACACCCGTAACGGCCGCCTGCTGGCCAAGGTCTGGTTGATGCGGGTCGGCCGCGTGGATCTGTACCTGCTGGACTGCGATGTCGAAGGAAACAGCCCGCAGGATCGCGAACTCACCAGCCGGCTGTACGGCGGCGACGAGCGCACCCGCATCCGCCAGGAACTGGTGCTGGGCGTGGGCGGCGTGAAAGCGCTCAAAGCCCTGGGCATTTCTCCCGGCGTGTACCACCTGAACGAAGGTCACAGCGCGTTCGCTACGATCGAAGTCATTCGTGAGAAAATGCACGAAGACGGCATGTCGTTTGACGACGCCCTGCGGGAAACGGCCCAGCACAGCGTGTTCACCACGCACACGCCGGTGCCGGCGGGTCACGACCGTTTTGACGCGGCCCTGATCGAAGAGCACCTGGGCCCGCTCCGCGATGCGATTGGCATCTCGTATGAGCAGTTGCTGGGGCTGGGTCGGGTCGAGCCGCACAACGACGCCGAGTCGTTCTGCATGACGGTGCTTGGTCTGAAATTGTCCCGTCGCGCCAACGCCGTGAGCCAGTTGCATGGTCATGTGAGTCGGCGGATGTGGGCCCACCTGTGGCCCTGGCGGGTCGAGGAAGAAATTCCCATCGGCCACATCACCAACGGCGTGCACGTGCCCAGCTGGCTCGCGCATCAGATGCGGCAGTTGTACGACCGCCACTTCCCGTCGGACTGGATCCATTCGATGGGTGAAGCCGACCCGTGGCAGAAAATCCACGATGTCGATCCGGGCGAGCTCTGGGAAACGCACGTTGCGCTCAAGAACCTGCTGATTGAGTTTGTGCGGCGTCGCGTGAGCCGCCAGGCCCGTCGCCGTGGCGAACCTGATGAAGCGGTGGAAACGGCCCGCAACCTGCTCGACAACGGCGTGCTGACGATCGGTTTCGGCCGACGGTTCGCCACGTACAAACGGGCCACGCTGCTGATGTCGGATCTGGATCGTCTGCTGGAACTGCTGAACAACCCGGCCCGTCCGGTGCAGTTGATCTTTGCCGGTAAAGCACACCCCAAAGACGAGCCCGGCAAAAAGTTCATCCAGGCGATCGCCAACGCCCGCCACGATCCCCGCTTTAACAATCGGATCGTGTTCATCGAGGATTACGATATCAACGTCGGCCGGCACATGGTGCAGGGCGTCGACGTGTGGTTGAACAATCCCCGCCGTCCGCTGGAAGCCTCGGGCACCAGCGGTCAAAAGGTGGTGCTCAACGGCGGCTTGAACCTTTCCGTGCTGGATGGCTGGTGGGCGGAAGCCTACGACGGCCAGAACGGTTTCGCCATTGGTAAGGGAACGAACCACGTTTCCGATGAAATCACCGACGCCCGCGACGGCGAAGCGCTGTTTGACGTGCTGGAGAACCAGGTCATCAGCACCTATTACCAGCGCGATGTCGACGATCTGCCCCGCGCCTGGATCAAACGCATGATGAATTCGATTGGTTCGCTGGCATGGCGGTTTAGCGCCCATCGCATGGTGATGGATTACACGCGCAGCTGCTACGTGCCGGCCGCCGGCGGTCTCAGCTGCGACATGCAGATGCGATAACGGCCCGTTGAGGCAAACGCGTGTTGCCTCGCACCGACAATAGAAATGCGAAACGGCGGAATCGAAAGATTCCGCCGTTTTCTATTGCGTCGCCCGGACAGCCTGGTCGGTTCCGCTGCGGCCCGTTCCTCGGGTCGTCAAGACGAAGTGGTCTCGCACCACTGCAGCCCGATGCGCCAGCGTCCGTCTTCCAGGAGACGCACATTTTTCACTTCGGCGTAGTCGATCGGCTCGGCATCCGTGTCGTTGCTCCAGAGAAGCACGCGATCGCCGATGGAGAAGCCCCAGGGATGGTCGACGACGAGGCCCACGCCGCCGTTGCTGGCGTCGATCACTTTGGCCCCGCGTTCCACGCGCACGCGGACTTCGGTTTCATCGGCCGGTGCGACGCGTTCGAAGACGCGGTCGTCCTGGCGGGGGACCTGGGGCAGTGAGTCGCCCTGCAGATTTTTCGGCATCGGTTGTTCATTCCTCGCGAAGCATGTTCGCACCACCACCGCGTAGCGGTTCACTGTGGGAAACCTAGTCCGCAGTTCCAGGCGCGGCAAATGGGCGACTCCCGGCGTGTTCCGTTTTCCGGTAATTCCTGCGGTACGAAGCAGTGTGTGCCTCGTTCTTCGCCAGACAACTTGATCAATAATGCTGAAAATTGCCGGGATTATTGGTCTTGACGAACCGGAGGAATCAAGCTGAAGCGATCGCGCCGATTTTGCCGATAAGTCAATTGTTGCGGGTTACGCGTTTTTCTTCTCTTCTGTATTGGCTGCGTCGATGCTGGCTCGTTTTGCCTGGTTCGCGCTTTTATTGCCTTTGTGCGGCTGCACGCTGTTTCCCGATATATCCCATCAGCCGCAATTCCATAACCCGTTCCCGCAGTTTACCCGCGTGGCGGTCCTGCCGTTCGCCAACCAAAGCACCGACCCGACCATCAGCGGCCGCATGGTGGCAGGCCATTACCGGAACGAACTGCAGAAGATTCCTGGCTTTGAAGTGATGCCGATGGGCGTCGTCGAGGTACAGCTGGAATCGCTCAGCCAGACGAACTACAGCGAAGCGTTCGACTTCCAGCAACTGGCCCGGGAACTGGATGTCGATGTCGTCGTCGTCGGCGCGGTGACGGATTTTTCAGAATACTATCCGCCACGGATCGGGCTTTCGACCAGCTGGTACGCGGCCAATCCGTCGTTCCACCCGATCCCACCCGGTTACGGTTTACCCTGGGGCACGCCCGAGGAAGAATATATTCCCGACACTCTGGTGCTGGAGGCCGAACACGCCCTGGCCCGCGAGCAGCTGAAAACCCAGACGCCTCCTATGCCCGCCGCTCGGCCTCGCCAGGCGTCCGGCGGAAACGGACCATCCGGGGCGAACAGCCCTGCCGGAGCAGGCGTTTTGCCCGCTGGCGACAAGTTTGCCGGCGACCAAAAAACGTCTCCGGAAAAACCCCCGGGGGACAAGAGCAAAATACGACTGGCCGCGCAAATGACTCCGGTGGAAGAGGCGCCCGGGCCGAACGCAGCGGGATCATTCCCGTTGCCCCAAGAGGAAGCCGCCCCGATCGCCGATCCCTACGGACAGATGAAGGCCGTCGGCTTGCCTCCTTTGACGGGCGGCAGTTCGGAATTGCCGATTGACTGGCCCGATCCGCGCGGCTTTGTGCCGCCTCCGCCCCAGGCGGAACGGCCGGCTCCCAATCCGCAAAGTGAACCGGTGATCCGCCAGTTACGTCAATACAATGGGGCCGACGCCAATGTCACGGCCGCACTGGAAAACTATCACCGTTTTCGGAACGAGGCCCGCGGTGGGGGGTGGCAAGCCTACCTGCAGCGGAAGGAAGATTTTATCCAGTTTTGCTGTTACTTACATATTACCGAAATGTTAGCCGCTCGAGGCGGCACCGGAGAAACGCGAGTGGTGTGGCGCTGGCCGCTCGACCGATAGGAAGATTAGACGCGGCGCTGTCACTCTTTTGCGAATCATCGGCACAAAGAGATCGCTCCCGCACCAACGCCGCCCCTACCACCCACAAGGACGTACCCACGCTCCCGCATTTCGCCCCGGAGAGTTGTTCCAGAACTCCCCCGCGACGGTTTGTTTATGGCGTGTAAGGAGACCAAAGTGACTCAAGACATAAACGTGCTTGCATTGGTTAAAGGCGAAGAGCGATATGTTTTCCTCTACGACGATTCCAATCGAGCCGAAACCTTACGTACTCTGGGACGCTACGCCAGCAACCCGGAGCTTAGCTTCACCTGGTACGACGCGGCCGTGTTGAGCCAGAAAATTCGCAAATCGGCCCAAAAGGCCGCCGCCAGCGAGAAAGCCAGCGAGAAAAAAGAACACTCGCGTTTTCAGCTACCCAGCGCTAGCGACAGCTTTCTACCCGACGATTGCAGTTAGCGATCGCGCTTCCCGCAGGGGGATTTTCTCTCTCGCTCTGCATCAGGGAAGCTGCCTTTGCACGTGACAGTCGCGGTAGAAAACGAAGAAACGTCGGATCAACCCGCAAGGTCCGACGTTTTCTTATGCGCGCTCGGCAAGGTAGTCGATAACGGGGAAACCGCCCTGCTGTGGTCCTTTCCCCTCTGCTCCCCTGGTCGCCATGCAATCGGCTGTCGCTCGTTTTCTGCGTTACCTCCATGTGGAGCGGAACGCCGCGGAACTCACGCTCAAATCTTACCGTGAGGATCTGCTCACCCTGATTGAGTACCTGTCCGACGAACAGGGCGTCGTTCCCCGGCCGCGCGACCTGACCACCCAGGACCTGCGGCGGTACGTGGCCGCCATGCACGAGGCGGGCTACGCCAAAACGTCGGTCTCCCGTCGACTGGCCTCCTTGCGCAGTTTTTTCCGATTCTGCCAGCGGGAAGGTTTGTCGGATTCCAACCCGGCCAAGCCGCTGCGAAACCCGCGTCGGGAAAAGAAACTTCCGCATTTTCTTTCGACCGACGAGATCGGCAGCCTGCTGCAGACGCCGCCGCGGGATGAGCCGCTGGGACTGCGGGATCGGGCCCTGCTGGAAACGATGTACTCGGCCGGGCTCCGCGTGAGCGAACTCGTCGGCATGAACGACGGCGACATCGACTGGGAAAATGAACTGGTCCGCATCCGCGGTAAAGGACGGAAAGAACGCCTGGCGCCGATGGGATCGTTCGCCCTCAGGGCGCTGCGAAACTGGTTCAAACAACGGCGCCTGGCCCCGTCGGTTCCTCAGGGACTCGAGGCGCCGGTGTTTGTCAACAAGTTTGGCAAACGGCTGACCACCCGCAGCGTCGGACGGATGCTGGAAAAATATCTGAAACTCACGGGCCTCGACCTGCGCACCACGCCGCATACCTTGCGGCATAGTTTTGCGACCCACCTGCTTGATCGCGGCGCCGACATTCGCAGCGTGCAGGAGCTGCTGGGCCACAAAAGCCTGGTGACCACGCAGATCTATACGCACGTCAGCACCGCCAGCCTGCGGGCCGTCTACGCCAAGGCCCACCCCCGGGCCAAAACGACCGTCAGCTAAACCTCCCCCATAGGGGATTTGATAAAGCGGCAGGCCGGGCGTGGCGTTTGCGGCGGCGGGTACTATAATGCCCCTTTTGAACGTTTCCCGGCTGCGCAGATCCTCAGGACGACAGCGGTCGGGAGCGAAAGAGGCTGCCGCTGCGAGGCCCTGCCTATGGATTCCCACGGCGTAACACGTACGGTCCACTACTCGGGACATGTTCAGGGAGTTGGCTTTCGCTACACGTCCAGCCGCATTGCTCGACGGTTTGAGGTCGCTGGTTTCGTGAAAAACCTGCCCGACGGCCGCGTGCTGCTGGTCGCTGAGGGCGATGCGGCCGAAGTGACACGTTTTTTGACGGCCGTCAATGACCAACTCCAGGCGAACATTCGCCACGCGGACATCGTCGAAGCTCCGGCTGCGGGCGAGTTCACCCACTTTGAAATCCGCTAAAGCGACCCACAGAATCGGCCTGGGGGCCGACCGCGGCGGTTTTTGGAAAAAACGGCGAACCACTTTGGCCGTCGGCTCGTAACCGAAGGGGGCGCTGGCTCTCCGCCTGTCTGGCTCTGTACTTCCGCTTCCATCCCTTTTCTTCGCCCTGCTGAATTTCACTGATGAGCACCAACACCCTGCTGTTTGCAGCCGTCGCACCACAATGGGTTATCGATTGGCTCACGCCTGTCTGGATTCTGGGGCTGGGCTGCATTTTTGGGCTTTTGCTGGTCGGCTTGCTGTGGGGCATTGTCTGGTTGCTGGGACTGGTCTGGCCGAGGGCGCGTCAGTTTGGCGATGAAATGCCGCGTCTGGTGACCGAAGGCGCCATGGGACCGATGCTGGCCGTCATTGCGGGGCTGGCCCTCTTTGGCGTGAGCGCCTTCCCGCTGGCTCCTGCCCCGGAAGTGATGGTCAAGTCGATTTTCCGGCCCCAGAAGGGCGGAACGCAAACGGTCACGGTCGAGGTGGCTCCCGCTCCGGCTGACCAGGAGCCGGAACCGATCGCCGTGGAAGTTTCTTTCGACGGCGACGAACTCCAGCGCATCGACTTTGATTCCAATGAAGACGTCCTGCTGCTGGTGAACCAGGACGGCGACAAAAGCAGCGACCGCTTTACCATTGAAGCCGGCCGCCCCCAGGTGTTCGCCCAGAATGTGCTGCTGGCCAATCCGTTTTCCGGCCAGTACTGGGACAAACTTTATGCTGTGAATAACGGCACGGCGCCGGCCACGCTGACCATGAAAATCCAGACCGGCTCCCCCTATCCGCAAATGCAAACGGTCTGGATTGCCGGGCTTTGCATTGGGGCCGTGTTTCTGTTTTACCTGCTGCTGTGGGCGTTCACCCCGCGCATGTCGGCGGTGGCCTTCGTGACGACCAAATCGGAGATTGCCCAGCCGGCGTTCCTGCTGTTGACCGGAGGCGGGGCGGCGCTGATTTTCGCGTTCATCTGGATCCCCTACTTCACCTTTGGCGAAGATATCAAAGTGCTGAAGGATTCGGGCCTGACGACGATTATGATCTGCGGCATCGGCCTGGCCGTGTGGGCCGCCACCAAGAGCGTGTCGGAAGAAATTGAAGGACGCACCGCCTTGACGGTGCTTTCCAAACCGATCCAGCGTCGCTCTTTTTTGATCGGCAAATTCGTCGGCATCATGTGGGCCGTGCTGCTGCTCTTTGTGCTGCTGGGCGTGGTGTTTATGGTCTGCGTCGCCTACAAGCCGATTTTCGACGGCCGTGAAGGGGCCACTGACGCCACCTGGGAAAGCTGCTTCGAGCAAATGATCAGTGTGGTGCCGGGCCTGGTGCTGGCCTACCTGGAAACGTTTGTCCTGGCGGCGATCAGCGTGGCGATCTCCACCCGCTTGCCGATGCTGGCCAACTTCTCGCTGACGTTCACCATTTATCTGCTGGGCAACCTGTCGCCGCAAATTGTGCAATCCAGCGAGGGGCGTTTCGCGCCGGTCAAATTCGTCGCCGGTCTGATCGCAACCGTGTTCCCGGTGCTGGATCACTTTAACATCCAGGCCGCGATTGCCGGCGGCCAGGAGGTTCCCAACATGTACCTGGTCGGCGCGCTCTTCTACAGCCTGATTTACGGCGGGATCGCCCTGCTGGTCGCACTCGTCTTCTTTGAAGACCGCGACCTCGCCTGATCGCCTGTAACCGGCCCGGCCGCCTGCCGTTTCTCCGCCGGGCGATCGCTCCGATTCCTGTCAGAAAAGTTAGAACAGGCCAGACGTTCTGCAGCTAAAATGCTCCCTGGGCCTGGCATGGATCCCGCGTTGCACCTGGCGACGCACAGATCGCCAGGCAGACTGGCAACTTTGCGGGAGCACTTCATGTTGGTACGGTTTCAGACGGCGATCCGATTCTTTGCGTTGATCGGGGCCCTGCTTCTTTCCCTGATCCCCAGCAGCCCGGCCTGGGCCGCCACCGCGGGAGAGGCCGGCAAAGACGAACTGGTCATCGCCCAGGGCCGGCGCGCGGCGGCGACCGTCGTCGTTGCAGCCGAAGCAGGACCGAACGAAAAACAGGCGGCCGACGATCTGGTCAAGTACGTCGAAATGATGTCGGGCGTGAAGCTGCCCCTTGCCAGTACGCCGGAAACGATCGCCCAGGCGCTTCAATCGAAAGGTCCCCTGCTGATCATCGGCCAGGCCGCCCTGCAGGCCCAGCCGCAACTCAAAGCAAAGCTGGCCGGCGTCCTGAAAAAAGACCCGCACCTGCGGGCTGACGGCATTGTGCTGCAACGCCAGGGGAACCGCGTGTATCTGGCCGGGGCGAACGACCTCAGCCATTACTTCGCCGTGGCCGAACTGCTGCGGCAGTGGGGCTGCCGCTGGTACCTGCCGACCGAGTTCGGCGAGTGCATCCCCGACGAATCCCGCCTGGCGATCGGCCAGCTGGATTACGCCTATGGCTCCCCGTTTGAAATTCGCGCCTACTGGATCTCCTGGAACGGCGATAACACCGGCGCCGCGGACTTTCAAAAACGGAACATGCTCTCCGGCCGCGGCGACATGCCCAGCACGGGGCATGGCCTGGGGAAGTACACCAAAGGGCTAGGGAAAGGGACGTTTGACTTCCCCATCACCGATCCCAAATCGGCCCAGCACGTGGCGGCCCAGGTCGACCCGCTGTTCGCCGCCGGGAAAGATTTCTCGCTCGGCATGGAAGACGGCTCGTACGATTCGGCCTACCCCAAAGATCAGGAGCTGATGAAGCTGCAGTGGGACAAATACTTCCTGCGCTGGTCGGTCACCGATCCGATGCTGGAACTGTATAACAATGTCGCCCGGATCCTGCAGAAGAAGTACCCCAACAGCCCCTCGAAAATCGGCTTCCTGGCCTACGCCAACATGACGATACCACCCGTCCGTGACATGCGGGCGGAGCGGTCGTTGTACTGCGAACTGGCTCCCATCGATATCGATCCGATCCACGGCATGGACGATCCCCAGAGCCCGCCCCGGCAAGAGTACCGCGATATGCTCGCCAAATGGGCGAAGGTCATGGAAGGGCGACTCTGCATCTACGATTACGACCAGGGGATGCTCGTCTGGCGTGATCTGCCCAATCCTTCGCATCGCGGTTTCCAGCAGGATGTGCAGCACTATCTCAAAGCCGACATCCTGGGCGTCAACACGGAAAGCCGGAACGCCATTGCCACCACCTTCTTGAATCTGCACTGCCGGGCTCGCTTGCTGTGGGAGCCGCAACTGGACCTCGACGGCCTGCTGGAAGAGTTCTACCCGACCTTCTACGGACCTGCCGCCGAGCCGATGCAAGTTTACTGGGAAACGATTTACGACGCCTGGGAAAACACGATCGCCACCGAGCATGAGTACTTCATCGCCCAGGCCGTGTATACGCCGGCCGTCCTGGCGGTGCTGAAACGGGAACTGGCGAACGCGGAAAAGACGCTCAATCCGCTGCGGGTCGCCGGCAGAAAGCTGTCGCGGAACGAGCAACGGTATCTGGACCGGATGACGTTCACCCGGCTCAGTTATCAAATGATCGACTCCTACATGACGATGGTCAAAGCGGCCGCCACCGACGGCGACTACAAGGCGGCCGTCGCTGCGGGGGAACGCGCTCTGAAAACGCGGCAAGCCTTGACCGACATGAACGGCGTGTTCACCTCGACCAAACTTGAAGGCGGCGGCTACGCCTGGTGGAACGGCGAAGTCAAACAGTACCGCGAACTGGCTCCGTTCGTCTCCGGAGAAAAAGGAAAGCTCCTCGCCCGACTGCCGCTGGAATGGGCCGCCCGTCGCGATCCCAACCGCGTCGGCGTCAAGCAGGGACTGCCCCAGGCCACGGCCGATCTCACCTGGTGGAAAGAACACCAGGCCGAGTACGACCTCGACGGCCTCAAAGACTACCCCGTCGACCAGTGGGAAGTGCTTCGCAGCGATCTGTACGCCCAGGCCCAGGGCGTCCGCCACCCTGATCGGCAAAGCTTTGTTGGCGACCTGTGGTACACGACCACCATCGACCTCAAGCCCGAGCAGACAGCCGACGCCCGACTGCGATTCCCGGGTCTGTTCAACGAGTGCTGGCTGTACGTGAACGGCGAAGAAGTCGCCATGCGAAAGCAGGGGAAAATGTGGTGGCTCAACGACTACCGTTTCGAATGGGACGTCGATCTGGCCGGCAAGCTCAAGCCGGGCGAGAATACGATCACGCTACGGTGCAATATAGAGCATCACTTCGGCGGCATGTTCCGCCGCCCCTTCCTCTACCAGGCAGTCGAATAACGCCGGACCTCCACTCCTTCCTCCTTCTTAATCTTAATCTTAATCTTAATCTTAATCTTAATCCCTTCTCGAGCGCGCCACAGAACCTCGCTCGCAATCTCACGTTCCCACTAGCGTTCCCACTAGCTCTCCTGCCGCCGTCATTTCACGCACTCCAATCTTGACTCTCGCTCCCTCGTCCTCTCCCCCCAACGATCCGGGCTCCCTGATCGAGCCGTCCCGCTGGGGGTTTAAGATTGAGTTAAGATTAAGAGTGTTGAAGTTGGGAGGCCACCAAGACGAGTTTGATGGTCCGTGGTAGCATACGCCTCATGAACAAAAACGGAAATTTTAACGGGCTTCGCGTCGCTGCCTTTGAAAGCCGACGGGCCGATGATCTGACTCGTTTGATCGAGCGCAGCGGCGGCGTGCCGTTTGTCAGCCCTTCCATGCGTGAAGCGCCGCTGGAGAACCAGTCGGCCGCCATTGAGTTCGCCCAGGAGATCCTCACGGGGCAGATCGATGTGGTGATTTTCCTCACCGGCGTCGGTTTTCATCAAATGCTGGCGGCGATCGAGAAGAGCATCGATCGGCAACGCTATCTCGACGCCTTGTCGGATATCGTGACCATTGCCCGCGGACCCAAGCCGGCCTTCGCCATGAGCGAAGTCGGCCTGTCTCCGACCTTCCGCGTGCCAGAGCCGAACACCTGGCGCGAGGTGCTGAATCTGATCGACACGCAATTGCCGATCGCCAACCAGTCCGTTGGCATCCAGGAGTACGGCAAAACGAATCCCAGCCTGCTGGCGGGACTCGAGGCCCGCGGCGCCCGGGTGTCGAACGTACGGATCTACAGCTGGGAATTGCCCGACGATTGCGGCCCGCTGGAAGCGAACGTCCGGCGGCTGGCGGCGGGCGAGATCGACGTTGCTTTGTTCACGTCGGCCCATCAGCTGACGAACCTGTTTGAGTCGGCCGATAAACTGGGGCTGCGTGAAGAAACGCATCGCGGCCTGCGTCAGGCGGTGATCGCTTCGATCGGCCCGACCACCAGCGAGGCGCTGCGCGACTTTGACCTGCCAATTGATTTAGAACCCGAACATCCAAAAATGGGACCGCTGGTGGCGGCTGCGGCCAGTCGGGCCGCCGAACTTCGACAGCGCAAACTTCAGGTAAGCACTATGTTCTCTGGACCGGCGTCGCATTCAAGCGACGAAAACGCCTCCTGGTACGACAGCCCCTTTATGAAGGCTTGTCGCCGGGAACCTACCGACGTCACCCCCGTCTGGCTGATGCGCCAGGCCGGCCGCTATATGGCCGAATATCGCGAAGTGCGGGCCAAGACCAGCTTTCTGGAATTGTGCAAAAACCCGCAGCTCTGCAGCGAAGTCATGTGCACGGCCGTCGCCCGACTGGGCGTCGACGCGGCGATTATTTTTTCCGACCTGTTGCCGATCCTGGAGCCAATGGGGCTCGATCTGGAATTTGTGCAGGGAGACGGGCCTGTCATCCACAACCCGCTGCGGGAAGCGATCGACGTCGACCGCGTGCGCGAACTCGAAGCGATCGACGAGCTGCAGTACGTGGTGGAAACGGTCAGCCGCACCCGCGCCGACTTGCCGGAGGATATCCCACTGATCGGCTTTGCCGGCTCGCCGTTTACGCTGGCCAGCTACGCCATCGAAGGCGGATCCAGTCGCCAGTACCTGAACACCAAAATTCTGATGCTGACCGACGAAGGCGCCTGGTCCGAGCTGATGAGCAAGCTGGCCCGGGCCGTCACGCTGTATCTGAACGCCCAGATCGCGGCCGGAGCGCAGTGCGTGCAATTGTTCGACTCCTGGGTGGGTTGCCTGGGTCCGGACGACTATCGCCGGTACGTGCTGCCGTACATCCAACAGATCGTCGAGAATCTGACTCCCGGCACGCCCGTGATTAACTTCGCTACCGGCAACCCGGCTTTGCTGCCGTTGCTGGCCGAAAGCGGAGCGGCCGTGGTTGGCGTCGACTGGCGGATCCGGCTGGACGACGCCTGGAAAACGATCGGCCACGATCGGGCCGTCCAGGGGAACATGGAGCCTTCCGTCCTGCTAACCAACCCGGCCGAGATCCGTCGCCGGGCCGGCGAAGTGCTGGACCAGGCAGGCGGACGTCCCGGCCACATTTTCAACCTGGGGCACGGCGTGCACCAGCAAACGCCGGTCGACAACGCCATCGCCCTGGTCGACGCCGTCCACGAGCTCAGCAGCCGCTAACCGGCTCCCCGTATGGGACATGGTTCCCCCACCTGGTGGGCCTGGTTCCTGCGACGAGGACGGCGTGTTACACGGCGCGAGGGGATGGTTATAATGCGGCTTGCCGTTTCCCTTCGTTTTTGCTGAGTAGCTGGTATGAATCGCCGTTGTTTACACGTGCACCTGATCCAACACGGGATTGCGTGCGGGGCCCTGTTGCTGCTGCTGGTCGCGGGCGCGTCCCGGGTTTCCGCCGCAGACCTGACCTGGAAGACATTGCCCGCCGACGAGCTGGCCGAAGGCTGGATCTCGCTCTTTGATGGAGAAACGCTGTTTGGCTGGCGGCCGAATGAAACGGCCAACTGGCGGGTGGCGGACGGAACGATCACGGTCGATTCCGGCAAGGCGTGCCTGCTGTGTACGACCACGCAGTTTGATGATTATGTGCTGCGGCTGGAGTTCCGCTCGCCGGAGCAAACCAACAGCGGCGTGTTCCTGCGCACGCCGCCGTCGCCCAAAGATCCGGCCGCCGATTGTCTGGAATGGAACATCGCTCCGGCCGACAATCCGTTCCCGACCGGCAGCCTGGTGAAGCGGAAAAAGTACAGCGGGGCCGGCCATCACGACGATTGGCGCAACCTGGAAGCGACCCTGCAAGGCACGCACGTTTCGATCAAACTCGACGGGGAAACGGTGCTGGAATACAACGACCCGACGGCGCTGGGCCGCGGCTTTATCGGCCTGCAGTACAACTCGGGCGAGGTCGCCTTCCGGAACATTCGCCTCAAGCCGCTGGGTCTCAAGCCGCTGCTGGATGCGGAGCTGAAAAACTGGACGGCTCCCGACGACCAGGCCGGCAAGTTTGAAATGAACGAAGGCGAATTGCACGTGCAGAACGGGCCCGGCCAGCTGGAAACCCGCGACCTGTACGGCAATTTCTTCCTGCAGCTCGCTTTCAAAACGCATGCGGAACATCTGAACTCGGGCCTGTTTTTCCGCTGCATCCCCGGCGACAAAATGATGGGCTATGAAAGCCAGATCCACCAGGGCTACAAAGACGGCGACCGCACCCAGCCGGTCGACTGCGGCACAGGCGGCGTGTTCCGGCGGGTAAACGCCAGGACCGTCGTGGGGAACGACCAGGAGTGGGTCTACAAAACGTTGATTGTTGATGGACCGCACGTGGCGACCTGGGTCAACGGCCTGCAGGTAACCGACTGGGTTGACCGGCGTCCGGCCGATGAGAACCCGCGAAAAGGCTTGCGTCTGGCGCCCGGCAGCGTCATGCTGCAGGCCCACGATCCGACCACCGACCTGTCGTTCCGCGATCTCCAGGTTCGCGAATCGGCCGCCCGACGACTGGCGCCGGCAAAGCCTTAGAGCGTTGTCATCGCTTTTTTCGCATCGCGGGCCTGCCGACGAGTCCCTTCCCCTGCTTAACAATCAGAAGACGCCATGCTGATAGGCTCCACGGAAATTGTCGACACGTTCGCGGAAGCATTCGGCATGCAGTACTGCCGGTTGCTGGTGACGGCCCATGAGGAATACTGGCTGGACGCCGCCTTGCGGGAGTTCTGTGGGTACAGCAGTTCGGTGATTGCGTGCGACGCCGAGATTGGCGTGGAACGGCGATTATCGCCGGACGAAACGCCCGACGGTC
Source organism: Lignipirellula cremea (assembly GCF_007751035.1). Lineage (NCBI taxonomy): Bacteria > Pseudomonadati > Planctomycetota > Planctomycetia > Pirellulales > Pirellulaceae > Lignipirellula > Lignipirellula cremea. The sequence goes on from NZ_CP036433.1 coordinate 2,786,525, forward strand.
GCAGCGGGGCCGCGGTGCTGGTGTTTGGGTTCTCCGCCGACGCCCTGTCCAAGGCGATCCCGAACCGGACTGGCCAGTGCCTGATGACGTGCCCCACCACGGCCGTCTTTGATGGATTGCCGGAGTCGGAGAAAAAGATCCCCTTGGGGAAACATATCCGCTACTTTGGCGACGGCTATCAAAAGAGCAAGCAGTCGGCCGGCGTACGCTACTGGCGGATTCCCGTGATGGACGGCGAGTTTGTCGTGACGGAAAAGCTGGGCGTCGGTAAAGGAGTCGCCGGCGGCAACATCATCCTGCAGGCGATCGACCAGAAGTCCGCCCTGGCCGCGGCCCGGCGGGCGACGGAAGCTGTAGCCACGCTCGCCGGGGTGATTGCTCCCTTTCCCTCGGGCGTGGTGCGCAGCGGCAGCAAAGTGGGGTCCCGGTACAAAGGGCTCAAAGCCTCGACTGCGGACCAGTACTGCCCGACCTTGCGGGGCCGCGTGGAAAGCCAGGTGCACGAAGCGGCCCACTGCGTGTATGAGCTGGTCTTTGATGGGGTGAGCGAAGAAGCTGTCGCCGCCGCCATGCGGGCCTCCATCAGGGCGGCGGCCGGGGACGGCGTGGTCGCCATCACGGCCGGCAACTACGGCGGCAAGCTCGGCAAGTTCCACCTGAAACTGCACGACCTGCTGGGCAGCTGACCAGGCCGTTGCTCGCGGCTTACGGATTGTCCGACGGATCGTCCAGCGGAGATTCCGGGCGGCCGCCGAAACGCGTGTCAGGTTTGGGGTCGCGATCTTCGCCAAAGCCTCGCCGGCGACCGCCGCGGCCCCCATCGCCCCAGGGTCCGCTGCCAGGTCTTGGGCCCAAGCCGGGACCCATGCCGCCGGGTCCCAGATCGTCGGGACCGTGCGGAGGACCGCCGCCGGGGCCGCGTGGAGGACCGGTTCGGGGGCCGTGCTCGCCCGGTTCGTGATCGTCGCGCCGTGGTGGGCCGCCCTTCCAGAAAGGCCAGCGCGAGGCATGGTGTCGGGCGCGGGAGGCGAAGTACATTTGTCGCAGGCGACGATGCATTTCCTCCCTGGTCAGGCTTTCCAGTTCTTCCTGTTTTTCACGAGGCAGTTCGGCCGCATACTTCTGCAGGTCGTCTTCCGAAACGATGGACTCCCAGCGGGAAGAGAACGACGCCTTGAGCATGCTGTTGACGATCTCGACTTTCAACTGCGGCGTGGTCGCTTGCTCTAGCACCCCTTGGGCGGCCGGCGACAGTTCCGCTTCCAGCTGGACCACTTCTTCGGTCGCTGGCGTGGGGAAACGGAAGCTGGGTTGCCGCGCGGCGCCGAACAGCAGCATCCGCGTTTGAATTTCCGCAGGCGATTCGCTGACGCGGTCGCGGACGTCGGCGGGCAGCTGGTTCAGGAACGCGTCGCGATGGGTCCGCGTGTAGCCTTCCAGCCAGCGGTGCATTTTGGAAATGTCGTCCGCCTGCAGTTCGCTAGACCCGCTGGCGGCAAGCTGGGTGACGGCCTGGGTGAGTTTGAATTGTTCGATCTGGCCGATCCGGGCGGTGCTTGACAGGCCCCTCAGCTCGGCCCGCTGGCTGGAAGTCAGGTCGGCCAGCCAGTCGGTGTAACGCTGCATGACCTCGACCAGACGTTCCCGGTCTGGGTGCTGGGAAACTTGCCGGTACAGCGTGCGGATTCGTTCTTGTTCTTCCGCAGGCAATTGTTCAAACCGCTCTTTCTGCTTCGCCAGTTTGGCTTTGTCGGCGGCCGACATCGCCAGCAGTCGCTGCTGGTCATTCGGTTCAGGCGAGACGGCGTGATCGGCGCCAGCCAGGAGTACGGTCGCGCAGGCCACGACGGCGAACAACAGCGGACGGGCGGCCCTGCAGGCGGCCGTGGGCCAGGGCAAGGGGATACCGATCGAGGGATTAGATATCACTGGAGGTCTCCCCTGAAAACAGACCGCTTTGTTCCAGGAGTTCCAGAAATTCCAGGCTGTCGACCTGTTCATAACCGTCGAGATTTTCCAGCATGGGCAGGTCGCGAACCAGACGGTTGTTCTCTCGAGAAGCGACCGCCGTGATGGCGAGATACCCCAGCGAGAAACAGAACAACGTGCACACGGCAGCGGCGGCCAGCCAGTACCAGCGGGCCGTCTTGACGGTTTTTTGCTGGGTCGCTTCGTCGACCGCGGCGCTCTGGGCGACGATTTCGATGGTGGTCTGGGCGAATTTTGCGTCGGCCGTGGCTTTGGGCAGCGAATCGAGCGCATCCCAGACCTGCTGGTGGCGCTGGAGCTCGCCCCGGTAGCTTTCGTCGGAGATCAGGCGCTGCTCGACCCGCAAGCGATCGTGCTCGCCCAGTTCTCCATCGAGGTAGGCCGTGAGTTCGGCGGCTACCAGCTCCGGTTCCGTGGGATGGTCAAAATCATTCATCCCGTTCATTCCCCCTCGGCCATGTATGGTTCGAGTAACCCCCGCAGGTTGACGCGAGCCCGGGTTAACAAAGACTTGACGGCCGATTCGCTGAGATCCATCGTAATGGCGATATCGGCGTAGCTCATATGTTCAAACTTGGACAAAATCAGGGCCATGCGCTGCCGTTCGCTGAGGGCTTCGATTGCCTGGCGAACCACTTGCGACATTTCAGCCCGGTCCAGCTGGCGCGTCGGCATTTGACCGCTGGCCGCCTGGGCGAGGTTTTCCATCGAAACGCCGCCGCTTTCGTTGGGGTTGCCGGGCAGCTGGGACTCGTGCCGCCGGGCCTGTTTGCGACGGGCGTTGTGCGCCACGTTGTTGGCAATCGTGTACAGCCAGGTGGTGAACCGGGCGTCGGGCGTGTACTGCTTGCGAGCCCGATAGATTCTCAAAAATACTTCTTGCGCCAAATCCTCGGCCGAACCCCGACAGGGCGCCCAGTGTTCAAACACGGTGAGCAGCCGGTTCTGATGCCGCAGGACCAGTTCTTCAAAGGCGGCCGCGTCGTCGTCGCGCACTTTGAGCATCAATCGCACATCGGGATCGAGCGACTCAAATCGTGGCAAAGTGACGGCTGCAGATTCGCTGGAGACCAAGGATCTATCCGCACGTTAAATCAAGGCAACTGGAGAAAAGGAACCGCGTCCGCAAGAGGAGAACTCTCCGGCCCGCGGAAAGTCCTTGCTCCCTGTTCTCCCGGAGCGGGTCAGGCCGCCAGCCCCACAGGGATAGCACCTGATCAATGAAACACCGCCCGGTGAGAAAGGTTTCGTAAAATCCCCAGGAGCAGGGGATTCTCTGATAAAGACCTGAGCCTGTCTCAGGTCCCAGGCGGACTCGCGACAGGGCGAAATCCGCAACGGGTCGCATCAGCGACACGCCTCATCCCAGGAAGGGATGGCAATTAGCGACAACGGAAAAAGCTGAAACACCGGCGGCGAGGGCTACATTCCGGCGGCGGGCAACAACGCACGACCGGCGGGCAGCACTGCACGACCGGCGGAGCACAGCAAGGAACGGCCGACGAGGAGTGGCTGTGAATCACCGGCGGAGACGCAACCGTCGCCGGCGGGGCCGGAGCAGCTTCCCGGGCCGAATCTTCTTCGCCCGGCGCCGGGGCTGGCGGGTCAGTCGGTTCTTCCGACGGGGGCGTCGGCGTGCGGGGCGGCAACGGGATGTCCGACGGCGAAACCTGCGCCGGCGGATCGGCCGGAACGGGCGGCTCTTTGGTCGGCGCGGTTTTCACCGGCGGCTTGTCCTGCACCACGGGCGTTTCCTTCGCCGGCGGTTTCGGGTCAGCGGGCTTGGGTTTCACATCGGAGGCAGCCTTCGCTTCGGCGGCAGCTTTCGCTTTCGCATCCGCGGCGGCCTTCGCATCCGCGGCAGCTTTCGCATCGGCGGCAGCCTTCGCATCGGCGGCAGCCTTGTCGGCTTTCGCCTTGTCAGCTTTCGCTTTGTCGGCTTTCGCTTTGTCGGCCTTTGCCTTGTCAGCCTTCGCTTTATCGGCCTTCGCTTTGTCCGCTTTCGCCTTGGCGGCTTTTTCATCGGCTGCCTTTTTCTCGGCTGCCTGCTTCTCTGCCTTCTCTTTTGCCGCTTTTTCTTCGGCCGCTTTCGCTTCAGCGGCTTTCGCATCAGCTTCGGCCTTGGCTGCTTTTTCTTCCGCAGCTTTGGTTTCGGCCTTTTCTTTAGCTGCCTTTTCGTTGGCAGCTTTTTCCTCGGCGGCTTTTGCTTCCGCGGCTTTTACTTCGGCGGCTTCTACTTCGGCTGCTTTTTCTTCAGCCTCCTGCTTGGCGGCTTTGGCAGCCTTCTCTTTGGCCTGCTGGTCCTTGGGGGCCTTCGGCGGTTTGGCGTCCGCGGGCTTGACTTCCGCGGGTGGGGCGACTGCCGCAGGGGCGTCTTCCTGGGCCAACGTCATGGAGGAATAGAGGAGGGCGAACGCGCCAAGCGCGATCAAACCAACGACAATGCGGTTCATCTTGAGGTGCTCCTGCTTCGAAGGAAAGAGGGTGGGGTACGCTATCGCTCCACGTACGGACAGGCGATAATCGACCGAGGAGCAAACCAGACAGACGAAACAAACCCCGTCCGCGAACCATTTGCCCCCAGTCAGACTCCTGACCGGGAAGACGAACGGCCGCCGCCAGAATCGCAGCGTAATCCGCCTCAGGCAAAGCCTGAGGATTTTACGCCAGGACTCGATCGGCCAGCCGGGTGCTGGTGCGGAAAGGAGTTTCCTGTCAGTGCTCCCCATACTATTCTTAGTATCGCCACGCCAAGCGTTTGCTGCAACCGCCTGGTTTTTCCTGTTTGCGTAAATCGCCAACCATTTTCCTCCTTTCCTTCCTCTGCGTGCACATGACTGCTCATTGGATCGCCGACCGCACCCGTGTGTTTGACAGTAGCGGCATTCGTAAAATCTTCGACCTTGCCGCCCAGATGAAGGACCCGATCAATCTGTCGATCGGCCAGCCGGATTTTGATGTGCCGGAACCCGTCAAAGAAGCCTGTATCGAAGCGATCTCCACCGGGAAAAACGGCTATGCGCTGACCCAGGGCATGCCCGTGCTGCGCGACAAACTGACGGCCCAGGTCGCCGCCGAATACGGCCACGCCGATCGGAAGCTGTTTGTCTCTTCGGGAACCAGCGGCGGCCTGGTGCTGACGATGCTGTCCCTGGTCAACCCAGGCGACGAGGTCATCGTCTTTGACCCCTACTTTGTGATGTACGACTCCCTCGTGCGGCTGGCAGGCGGCGTGCCGGTCAAAATCGACACCTATCCCGATTTCCGGATCGACGTGCAGAAGGTGGCCGACGCCATCACCCCCAAAACGAAGCTGATTCTGCTTAACAGCCCCGCCAATCCGACCGGCGTAACGCTCAGCGCGGCCGAGGCGGAAGGGATTGCCCGGCTGGCCGCCGAGAAGAACATCGCCCTGCTGTCGGACGAAATCTATCGGAAATTCACCTACGACGAGCCGTTTGTTTCGCCCGCCCGGTTCAACGAGCAAACGATCGTGATCGACGGTTTTTCCAAAAGCTACGCCATGACCGGCTGGCGGGTGGGCTATGTGCATGGGCCCGCCGCCGTGATCGATACCATGATCAAACTGCAGCAGTACAGCTTTGTTTGCGCCCCGCAACCGGCCCAGTGGGCGGCGGCCGCCGCCATGGACGTGCCGATGGAATCGCATATCGCCGAGTACCGCCGCAAGCGGGACCTGCTGGTCGATGGCATTTCCGACCTGTACGAAGTCGTCAAGCCGGGCGGAGCGTTCTACGTCTATCCCAAGGCGCCAGGCGGATCAGGCGCCGCGTTTGTGGAAAAAGCGATCGCCAACAACCTGCTGATCATTCCCGGCAACATTTTCAGCCAGCGCGACAGCCACTTCCGCATCTCCTACGCCGCGGCCGACTCCGTCATTGAACGCGGCATCGAAGTGCTGCGCAAGCTGGCCAAGAAGTAGCGGCATAGCAGGGTAGCGGAATTGAGGGGTAAAAATCGGGACGTCCATTGTTCACGGCGTCTTCGTTGCAACCCGCACGACGGTCCCCTTTGGTACGTTTGCCGGGCAACCACGATTATCGGCGACCGGCGCCCTATTTTCCTGGAGCGCCCGCTATCCTTGAATTACTATAGGGAAAGAACGGCCTTGCCTCGCTGGGGGCGACGTTCGATCGGGTGCGACCGATTTCCTTTGAACTTCAAAGTCCGCAGGGCGCAGGAACGTAATTGACGATGACCACCGCGTTTCAACTGTTCTTTCCGGCCTTTTGTGCGACGATCCCGGCCTTTCTGTTGTTCCTGGTGACGCGCCAGAGTACGGGCGCGTCGGATCCCGTAGGCAATATCGCCATCCTGGCGCTGACCTTGCCGGCCGTCGTGCTGGCGTTTGGCGCCCTGGCTGCTCGGCCGTCAAAGATTCGCGTCGGCTCGCTGGTGGTAATGCTGCTTTCGCTGATCACCGCCCTGGCCGCACTCGCCCTCCTGGGCTACACGGCCTATCAAATGGCAATGGGCGGCTAAAGCCCGCCATCAAGGTAAGTGGACTTGGCCACTACGATAAATGTTCTGACGCTGGGCCAAGCGTCTGACGCCCTTACTTCGCTTCCAGGCTGGTGCAGACGATCTCTTCGTCGTTTCTGGCAATAATGTGCCGGCCGGCAAAGGCCGGATGCGACCAGCAAACGCCGCCGCGCTGGCGGAGCTGTTCTTCGGTCGGAGCGATGATCTGCGTCCGGCTGATTTCGTCAAACCCCTTCGGGCTCAGCCGGGCGATAATCAGCTCGCCCCGTTCGTTGAACATCCAGGTGCGGTCGCCGTTCTGCACAAAGTGAATCGTGCTCCAGCGGCTTTTCGGCGTGGCGGTCAGATCCTCCCAGATTCGCTCGCCCGTGTCGGCTTTCAGACAGCGGAGTTCGCCATAGCTGTCGACGCCGTAAATGTAGTCGCCCAGGAAAATGGGCGTGCTGATGATGGAGTGCAGCCCATCGGTGTCCCGCTCGCTACGGCCCCGTTTGTGCCAGACCTGTTTGGCTTCCGTCGCATTGGGCGACAACTGGGCCAGCAGGGCGCCGTCGTAGAAAGAAGTGACGAAGATCCGGTCGTCGCTCAGAATGGGGGTCGCCACGCCAATCGGCATTTTGATCGGCGGAAAGGCGATCGACCAGTACGTCTCGCCGGTCAGCGGATTGAGGCCCGATAAGCTGTCGCCCGTCCAGCACACGACGACATCCTTCCCGTCCTGCTCCACCAGAATGGGGGAAGCGTAGGAGGCCCGATCGTCGAGTGCTCGCCAGCGTTCTTTGCCGCTTTGTGCATCGAGGGCGACAATGCAGGCGTCGGCCCCGCCCAGGTGCAGGATGATCAGATCCTGGTACGCCAGCGGCGAAGCGGCAATGCCCCAGATCGGCATCCGCCGGTCGTCGATGATGGAGTAATCCGTGTTCAGATCGCGCTGCCACAAAATGCGGCCGCTGGCAGCGTCGAAACAGTGCAGGTTCCCCATGGCGCCCAGCGCGTACGCCCGACCGGAGTCGATCGTGACGCTGGCCCGGGGGCCGGCCTGATAACCGATGCCCACATAGGGACAATCGTACGTATGCGACCAGAGTTTCTCGCCGGTGGCGAAGTCAAAGCAGTGGACCCGTTCGACCTGCTTCGGCTCGACCAGACGATCGGTCACAAACACTCGGCCGTCGGCCATGGTGGGGCCGCAATAGCCCGAGCCAATCGGCTGGCGCCAGCGAGGTTTGAGACCTTCAGCCGGGAAGCTTTCCAGCAGGCCCGATTCTTTCCACACGCCGTCGCGCGTGGGGCCGCGCCATTGGGGCCAGTCGTCAGCGGAGGCGAAGTTAAGGGTACAGGCAGCCAGGGCAAATGCAGCCAGCAAGGATCGAGTCAAACGAAGCATGGGCGAAACTCCAGGGAAGGCGAGGACTCCTGCATCAAATATACCACGGAGCCCGCTACGGTTGTGACCGGACAAACGGCCTCGCATAATGGGATTCGGCCCGAACCCGCAGGGCGGGGCAGCCGTCTGTTCCCTGCGGGGGGCGTCATGCGGGTCCCCTGAATCGTCACCGAATAATTGGCTGCGGCGTTGGGGCCGCCGCATTTTTTGCCTGGGGAGGTTTGATGCCGTTACTGCCGCTTCGCTTCGATACGGTGCTGTGTCGCTACGAGAACGACGTGCGGCTGCACTGGCCGCTGTTCTTTCGCGAAGTCTCCGCCCTCGGCATGAAAGCCGATCGCCTGGAGAAAGCGATACGGCAGGGGGCCGTGAGTGTCCTCCGCGGCGAGCAGACCCTGCAGCAGTCCCGACGTCGAGCAGGCGTCGCTCCGGAACTGGCCGTCCTGCAGGTTTCCCTGTCGCCGCCGCGGCGGGAACGCTCCTGGAGTACGCCGGTCGAACTGGAGCTGGGCTATCTGCGCTGGCCGCATGGCGCCGCCTGGCGGGCGTATGTGCCGGCGCTTGATATCGAAATCGTCGCCCGCAAGGAAGAAGAACTGGCAGCGCTCGTCGCGCAGCAGGTGCAGGCCTGCATGATGCGGCGGGGGATGGTCGGTTCGCTGCAAGAGCTCACCTGGCTCCACCGCATTCGCGAAATCAGCACCGGCTCGACCGAGGTCGAAACCCATGTGCCTTCGCCACGCCAGGTAGAACAGCAAGCCGGGAACGCCGAGCCAGCCAAGGCCCTGCTTAAGGCGGCCGAACGCCTGGACAAGAACCTGCCGCCGGAAGTGTTTGAGGTCGACGACACGGTCGACCGGATGGGCCAGCTGCTCACGGCGCATCAGCCGCAGTCGGTGCTGCTGGTGGGACCCTCCGGCGTCGGGAAGTCGGCCGTCTTTGGACAGCTCGTCCGCCGCCGACAGGATTGCGGGCTGGGCCGCTACGCGTTCTGGTCGACCACTGGATCCCGGCTGGTCTCCGGCATGACGGGTTTCGGTATGTGGCAGGATCGCTGCCGGGAGATCGGCGACGAGCTTCGCCAGCAGAAGGCCGTGCTGCACCTGGGCAATCTGCTGGAACTGATGGAGGTCGGCAAGTACGAAGGGAACGACCAGGGCGTCGCCGACTTTTTCCGTCCGCGACTGGAACGGGGCGAGCTGCTGGCCGTCGCCGAATGCACGCCGGAACAACTGGCGATGATCGAACGGAAGTCGCCCAACCTGCTGCAGGCGTTCGCCCAGATCCGCCTGGAGGAGCCGTCTTCCCCAAAGATGATCGCCATTCTGCAGCAGGCGGCGGCCCAGCATCCGCGCAGCGACCGGGTGCGCATTGCTCCCGAGGCGCTGGAGTGGATCGACCGCGTGCATCGCCGCTACGCGACGTACTCGGCCCGGCCCGGCAGGCCGCTGCGATTTTTGCGCAACCTGCTGGAAGACGCCCCCGCCCCGGCCGAACCGCCGCCAAACGAACGCACACGTGCCGAGCGGAAAAGTGACTCCGCCAGCAGGTCCGCAGCGAACCGCGCCCGGCTGCACCAGGTCGAACTCACCCAGCGCGACGCCATGCGGGCCTTCTCGATCGAGACGGGCCTGCCGCTGGCGATGATCGATCCCCAGGCGCCGCTGGACCTGGCCGCGCTCCGTACGCACTTCAGCAATCGGCTCATCGGGCAGACCGAAGCGATCGATCTGATCGTCGACCTGATCGCCGTGATGAAAGCAGGGCTGACGCGCCCCCAACGGCCGATCGCCTCGCTGCTGTTCATTGGTCCGACCGGCGTAGGAAAAACCGAGATGGCCAAAGCGCTGGCCGAGTACCTGTACCACGACGCCCAGCGGATGACGCGCATCGACATGAGCGAGTTCAGCGACCCGCTGGCCGCCGATCGGCTGCTGGGCGGCAGCTTCCAGGGCGAAGGCATTCTGACCGCCAAGGTCCGCGAACAGCCTTTTGGCGTGGTGCTGCTGGATGAGTTTGAGAAAGCCCATCCGCGGCTGCACGATGTGCTACTGCAGGTGCTGGGCGAAGGACGCCTGACCGACGCGGCCGGCCGGCTGGCCGACTTCAGCAACTCGGTCATCATCATGACGTCGAACCTGGGGGCCGAATCGCGGCGTCGACTGTCGCTGGGCTTTGCCGAAGCAGGCGAGCCGACCCAGCGGGTGCGCGAGCATTTCCTGGCGGAGGTCCGGCGGTTCGTCCGTCCTGAATTCTTCAACCGGATCGACCGCATCGTGCCGTTCGATTCCCTTTCGCCCGCCATGATCACCCGGATCGCCCAGCGGGAACTGGCGCAGCTGCAGCAGCGCGACGGCGTGCGGTTCCGTCCGCTGCAGTTAAAGCTCGACGACGGCCTGGCGGAACGCCTGGCCCTGCAGAGCTACGATCCGCGCTACGGCGCGCGGCCGCTGAAACGGGCCATTGAACGGGAGCTGCTCGCCCCGCTGGCCGATCAGCTGAACGGCCACGACGATCAGACCCCGCTCCACGCCCAGGCGGAATGGCCGGCAACCGGCAGGCTGACCGTGCGCGTGCGTCCGGCCCCGCGCGACGCCGACCTGACGATCATGCAGCAGTCGGCAGGCGATCTGGCGGACCAGTTCTCCCAGCTCCGCCGGCAGGTCCAGCGGCTGATGCGGTGCGCAGCCGTGCTGCAGGTTCGCAATCAGCTGTTCCGTTTGCGCCGGGAAGAGAAACGCTGGCGGGCCCGCAATCCGCAGGGACCACAGATCGTAAAAGTGCAGAAGGAGCTGGCCAGCCTGGACGAAAAAAAGGAACGCATCGCGGCCGTGCGGCGGGAGATTTTCGGGTGCGAAGAACGGCTGTTAATGAACTGTTATACCCAGCAGTCGCTGGACCTGACGCAGATCCGTTCCCAACTGGCTCAGGGGAAAGTCGCCTATGAGAAGCAGCTGCTGGAACTGTATGGCGACCTGGTCGATCAACAAACGCACGCCGGCGTCGTGATCTACAGTGAAGAACCGCGCTGGCTGGGCGAGCTGGCGGCGGCCTACTACGCCATTGCCGTGCGGCGGGAAATGATCGTCAAATTGTGGACGTTATCCGCCCTGACCGACGCCCAGCGGGAAGCCTTCCTCCGCAGCGAGGATCACCACCTGGCGGACGGTGGTGAGCTGGTCGGCCTGGGAGCCAGTTGGACGAAAGAAGAACTGGCCCTGTCGAAAAAGACGCTGCTGGTCGCTACCGAGCGAACGACCGTGGACGCCGATCTGTTTCACAAGATGTCGCTACCGACGTTGGGCGTCTTTCTGGGAATCCATGGCCCCATGGCCCCGCTGTTGTGGGGCGAAGAGCAAGGCGTGCATCAGTTGGTCGCCGGCAACAAACGCCAGTCCTGCCTGGTCCAGGCGGCGCACCTCATGGTGGAACACCTGATTCCACCGGACCGGATCGATCGGCGAGGGACGATCGTCACGAAGAATCCTCGCCGCACCTATGAGAAGTCTCGCTCAACTCTGCACGACCGCCTCCTGGGGCAATCCTTCCGCTGGACGTCCGACGACTTCTCCCCCCCGCTCGAATCCCTCATGATGCAAGCCGTCCTCTCCCAGGCCCGCGAAAAGCTCGGCCTGGCGGAAGATTAGAGTCTGCCGTCCCAAGGCAATTTCCGCCGGTCCTGATCGAGTTAGAGATTGCTGTCGTTCAGGCCAATCGAATCGAGATATTCCTGAGTCGGCGTGTTCGCAGCACGCTCGGGAATATCAAGAAAGACGGTTGAGCGAGGGAACATGCCATTTGAAACCGAAATCTCGTTGTCGCGAAGTTCCCATAAACGCCATCGTCCGGTCGTATCGTCACGGCAGACGAGTGCATACGAATCCCCTTCGAACCATTCGATAAGGGCGTTTTTCTCAGAGCCCCACACCGTCGACGCCGGTCGGCGGGAAGAGCTGACGCGAAAGCGATCTCATGAAATGGACCTGTTTGCATCGCATGACATTTTAATCTCGTCCTCAAGTCCTTGCGGTATCGCGGCAAATTCACGGAGACGGCGGTTCGTCGGTTGACTCGGCGGCCAGGCGGGCGGGGTCGACGCCGGAGGGGAACTCGACCGTGATGCTGGCGTAAGGGAACGTGCCGCCGGTTCCGTAGAGATAGGCGCCAAACTCGCCCAGGTAGTGCTCAGGCGAGCACTTGGCGTTGAACTCGCCGCGGCACAGGTCGAGCAGTTCCTGGCCGCCCCAGCGGGCCGAGTTAAGTCCCATACGGCTAAACGTCAGCTCCAGTTCTTCGGCTTCGCCTTCATGCACCACGACCGACTGGCCGCAGATCGGCAGCGGCATGAACCGCGTGCCGCCCTGGTTGGAGCGGACCACCCAGACCACCGACCGCCAGAAATGCAGCGTCCGCTGGCCGTTCTCCTCGCGGGGCGAGCGGAGGTCAAGCTGCTGATAACGGTAGCACGGTTGGTCGCGGAAGACGGTCTCCTGGAAGCCCCAGAAAACGCCGATGCCGCCGGTCCAGGTCGGCTGGTACAGGTCGAACCGCAGCGTATAGTTCGGCTGCTGCACCTCGCCCAAAGCCAGCAGGGCCATGTCCGAAGTTTCCGCCGCCAGGACTTTCCGCACGGGGTTATAGGATTTGGAAGAGAGCGCGTCGCCGGGCCAGTAAAGCTCTTTCGGCTCCCGGTTGAGCAGCTCATAGCGATAGCCGGGAATCACATCCGCCGGGGACAGGTCCTCAAACAAGGGCGGCCGCTCCGGCATCGTCAGGCTGACCAGTTCTTCTCTCGCCGCAACAGCAGGAGGAGAGGAAGCAGGCAGGCCGATGGGCAACGCCATGGCGATATCCGTCCGTGAGACCAGCGGCGATATCTGGTTCTGCGGGACGGTCGGCTTCCGCTCCGGATCCAGGAGCGAAGCGGCCAGCATCCCGGCGGCCGTTATGGCGGCGACCGTCACGGCGATCCCGGCCGCCCAGGCGATGCGCTGGCTGCGAGGGGACGACAGCCGTCCCGCGCGGGCTGGCCTGGCAAGCGATCCGTCGGTCGCCTGGTGCTGGCGGGCCTGCGCGACCAGTTGCGGCAGGTCGCTACCGCGGGCGAACGGCTCCAGGCGCTGCGCGACTTCGGCTGCCGACGTCGGCCGGGAAGCCGGTTCCTTCGCCAGCAGCTGGTCGATCAGCGCGACGACTTCCGGCGGCAGACCCGGGACCAGTTCGTCCAGCCCGGCGGGTCGCGACAGGCGATGCGCTTTGAGCTTCCGCGGCGGCGAATCGAATTCTTCGGTGGCGAACGGCGGCCGGCCGCAGAGCAGCTGGTAAAAGGTGCAGCCCAGGCTGTAGAGATCGACTTGTGGAGTGAGCGGCAGGCCGGTTGCCTGTTCGGGCGACAGGTAGTCGGCGGTGCCGATGATCATGCGGCTGGCGGTGAGACGCAGGTCGTCTTCGGCGGCGAGCGCCCAGCGGGCCAGGCCCAGGTCGAGAATCTTTACCTGCCCTTCGCGGGAGAGAAGCACATTCGACGGCTTGATATCGCGATGGATCAGCTCCTGCGCGTGAATGTCCGCCAGGCCGAGCGCCGTCTGGCGGATGATCTCGCACGCCTCGGGGGCGGCGACCCGCTGGACCGTTTGCGTGAGCTGCTGCAGATCGAAACCGCGGATCAGATCCATGGCGATAAAGTACAGATCGCCTTCGCTGCCGGCATGGTTGGCGCGGACCACGTAGTCGCTGTGGACCTTGCCGATCGCTTTCATCTCCTGCAAGAAGCGCTGGCGGCTGTTGTCGGTATCGTTTTTCCCGTTCAGGATTTTCAAGGCGACCGACGTTCCCAGCAGCAGATGGACGGCCTGGTACACGCGGCCCATGCCGCCGACGCCCAGCAGCGACTGCAGTTGATACGGGCCGATCTGCGCCGGCGGTTCGCCGGCAACCGGCAAAGGGGCGGCCTGCTCGCGATTCAAAAGCTGTGCGGCAAAGATATCAAATCCCAGGGGTTTGACCGACTCGATCACCTTCCAGCCCTGGCGGATGGCGGCGACCAGCGGCCGGTCGGGAATCCCTTCGATCCGGGCCAGACAGTGCGGGCAGGCGTCCAGGTGCAGGGCCAGCGTTTCCAGGGCGATCCCCTCGGACTCGCCGTTCTTCAATCGCGCCAGCACCTGCTCCGTCGGGCAGTCCTGCGGGGATGCGGCGTCGATTCCTGTTTTCATGCCTGTCTGCTTTCAAACCGGGAGAGTGGAGGTTGTCAAAGAGCCTGGCTCCGCAGGGCCCCCGGTGGTTAAGGTCGGGCCGGAACGAACAACCGCTGGCCGTGGTGCGCGTCGGGTCGTCAAGGAGCCACCTGCGGGCCGAGCGTGATGCTGGCTTGTGGCAGTTGTCCAGACGCCCTGGACAAGTAGAGACCAAAATGTCCCTGCGATGCCTGGCTGTCCGCGGCGGCGTGCGGGATCGCGACATCCGCTGGCGGTTCGCGGGACGGGCGCAGTTCGGTTAGTTCGATCCCTCGCCAATGGACGGACTCCCGTCCGTCGGGGCCGCAAGTCAGCTCCAGCTGGTTCGCCCGCCAGTGTAGTTCCATGGCCTGAGAGGCAAGAGAAATCGAATGGAACTGGGTGTCGCCCGACCGGGCCCAGAACGGATCGCTGCCGCCGGGCTGATCGCCTGCGGGCTGTTTACTGCAGGCGTACACCTGGGAACGGCGGAAGCGGTACTGGTGGCGGCCGATGGCGTCGGTGCTGGCCACCTGCAGCTCCAGCAGCTGGAAACGATGGCAGGGCTGGCCGTTCAAAACGTCGGGTTGAAAGCCCCAAAACACGCCAATCCCGCCTGAGCCGCTGGATTGATAAAGATCGAACCGCAAGGAGAAGTTCGGCTGTGTGACCTGGCCCAGGGAAAACAGGCTTACCGCCGAGGACTGGACAGCCAGGCTCTTGCGCACCGGATCGAAGGTGTAGGACGACAGTTCGTCGCCGGGCCAGAACAGTTTATGCGGTTTCCGGTTGAGCAGCGGATAACGCCGGCTGGGAACAAGAGCGTCAGGAGCCAGATCCTCAAAGAAATCCTGGATCGTGGGATGGACTACCGCCGTTTGGGACGCATCAGCTGGCAAGGTCGACGCCGCGACGCCTGATGGCTGGACGGGCGAACGGGCCGCCGGGGAATGGGGTGCGGCGGCCTGCCAGTAGATCGCCGCCAGCGCCGTGGCGAATAGACCGAGAAGCAACAGCAAGCCGGTCGCCAGCAGCCAGCCCGCGTGCAGGCGACGGTCGGGCGCGATTTGCTCCGTCGTCAGATCGGCAGGGCGTTCCAGGATCTGGGTGGGGTCGAGCGAAATCGACAACGGCGTATCGTCGGCGACAGGCTCAAGCCACTTTTGCTGCGCTCGTTCCACCAGCAGCGACAAGTTCCGCGGCGAGGCCAAAGGCGCCAGTCGATCGGCAACTTCCGCGGCGGACGCGGGCCGCGCAGCGGGAGACTTGGCCATTAACTGGGCCACCAGATCGGCCGCTTCGTCGGGGATGTCGGGACAGAAATGGCGGACAGCGATCGGCTGCTCGAAGCAGTGCGCCTGGATCTTGCGAATGGCCGAGGCATAAGCGGGCGTGGCGAACGGAGCCCTGCCGGTCAGCAAATGATAGAACGTGCACCCCAGGCTGTAGAGGTCGCAGCGGGCGTCGATCGGGCGGGCTTCCGACTGCTCCGGCGACATATAATCGAGCGTGCCCAGCATGGTGCGGCTGGCGTTTTGCTGGGGAGCGTAATCCGCGGAGACCTGCCAGCTGGCCAGTCCCAGGTCGAGGATTTTGACCTGGCCGGCGGCGGAGAGCATCAGGTTGGCCGGTTTGAGATCGCGATGGATCAGGCCGCTTTCATGGATCGCCTGTAGTCCCAGGGCCGTCTGGCGGATGATCCCGCAGGCGTCGGCGAAGGGCAAACGTTTCTCGGAAAAGATCAGCTTTCCCAGATCGCAGCCGTCGACCAGTTCCATCGCCAGATAGTATCCCTGGGCTTCGGCGCCTGCATCAACGGCCCGCACCACATGGGGACTGTTGACCTGTCCGATGGCGGTCATCTCCATCAGGAACCGCATGCGGGCCAGGTCGTCGTGGGGCTGGGCTTCGAGGATCTTCAGGGCGACGGTCGTCTCCAGGATTTCGTGGAGGGCGCGATACACGCGTCCCATGCCGCCGGAGCCGATTTGTTCCTGCAGGAGCCAGGCGCCAATCCGTCGCGGCGGGCTCGCCATTTCGGCGGTGGGACGGATCACGGCGAGTTTCCGGGACAGCTGCCGGGAAAACGCCGCCAGCCCCAGCGGTTTCAGTTGCTCCAGCGTTGACCAGCCGTGGCGAAGGGCCTGCATCTCAGGCCGCTCTGGAAGCTCTTCCAGTCGTTCCAGGCAGAGGCCGCATAGATGGAGATGGGCTTCAATATCCTCCAGCGCCGATTCGCTGATCACGCCGCTGTGGAAGTCCAGGAGTTCTTGCTCACTGGGGCAGGCGCCAAAACCCGCCGTGCTGGCATTTTCGCACATACCTGCCCTGTCGCCTTCCCAAGCCTGGCGCCTCGCCGCGGCGAGGCTTATTCGATAACTTCCTGAAACTCCGACCTGAGTCGCTGCAGCACGCGAGACTTGGCGACATAGACCGCGCTGGCCTTCTGTCCCAGATCCTGGGCCACGTGGGCGGGGGATTCGCCGTCGATCGCAATCCGAACAAACGCGGGGATATACCAGTCGGGGAAATCGGAACGCATGATCTCAATTGCCTGGGCGTACAGCACGCCCGTTTCTTCATTTTCGGGAAATTCAGGAGCCGGTTGTTCATTCATCATCTGGTGCGCATCGCTGCCGCCCTGGCCGGCGGCCAGTTGACGCTTCTTTTTACGCACGTAGTCAATCACCTTTCGTTTGGTAATCGTGCGCAGCCAGGCCCGAAAACTGCCGGGTCTTTCGGGGTCGCGTTTGAAATCTCCGATCTTTTTGGAAACGGAGATCAGCACGTCCTGCCCGATGTCGGCAATCTCTTCCGGTGATAGTGAACCAACGCACCACAGATAGATCAACGGAGTGTAAATCCGCTCCAGGCGGGACCAGGCCCCGCTTTCGTTGTCCCGGATCCTTTGCAACAAAGTCAATGAAGTTGACGCGTGAGACTCATCAGGATTAACGGAGTCGTCTATCACGGAATCACCATTTTTTAAAGCAAGGCTACGAAAACACCCCTTGAGTGGGTCATTTTACCCCTTTTTGAATGGTTCGCCAAACAGAAAATGGACCGACCGCGGAGCCGCCGGATTTGATCATCGCCTTTGGTGTATTTCCTTGTTGACAAACGATTTACGCCGGTGAATACCGCTCGTTTTGGCGGGAAAATCCTGACGACAGATGCAAAATACCGGGACCGCAGGGGGGGAAATAGACTCAGCGAAATTTTTTCGCCCGACAATCCGATTTCCCGCCAAAGACGACCGGTTTCGAGTTTCACTACCGCCTGATTCTTGGCGGTCAGGCGGCGCTAGTGAAAGTTCCCGCCATTCCTTTTACAGTAGAGGGTTTGCTTGAAGCCTTGCCGGGATGAAATCGCATGATGGTTCGCTGTGTTGCGCTGCTGATTCTTTCGCTGACCGTCTGCCAGGATCTCCGGGCGGAGGCCTTTGCGGAAAGGTCCCGCCGGGGGATGGTCGTCGCGCAGGAGGTGATCGCCGCCAAAGTTGGCCGCGATACGCTCCAGGCCGGCGGGAATGCGATCGACGCCGCGGTCGCCACGGCGTTCGCTCTGGCGGTGACCCATCCGGAGGCCGGCAACCTGGGAGGCGGCGGGTTCCTGCTGTATCGACCGGCCGAGGGAAAACCGGTCGCTTATGACTTTCGCGAAACGGCCCCCGCCCTGGCGACCGCCGACATGTGGCGGGTCGATGGAAAATACGATCCGGTCCGCCACCACTACAGCCACCTCGCCGTTGGCGTGCCGGGGACGGTGGCCGGTCTGCATCGGGCCTGGAAAGAGCACGGTTCTTTGCCCTGGGAGCAACTTCTGGCGCCGGCCGTCGCGCTGGCCGCCGACGGTTTTCTGGTAAGCGAAGGACTGGCCCAGGGCCTGCGGCAGGCGATGCCCCGCTTCCTCGTTTACCCGGCGTCGCTGCGCGCCTTTACCCGTAACGGCAAACCCTACCAGGCAGGCGATCGCTGGCGACAGCCCGACCTGGCGCAGACGCTGCAGCGGATCGCGGCCGAGGGACCCAAGGGCTTCTATCAGGGGAAGACGGCCGAGTTGATCGCCGCCGAAATGCAACGCGGCGGCGGGATCCTGACCCAGGATGATCTGGCCGGATACCGGGTGAAACGCCGGGAACCGGTCCGCGGCTTTTATCGGGGGTATGAAATCCTCTCCATGCCGCCGCCCAGTTCCGGCGGCGTCGCGCTGCTGGAGATGCTGCATATCCTGGAAGGGTACGATCTGGCCAAAGCCGGCTGGGGATCGGCCGAGAACCTGCATCGCTACGTCGAAGCGATGCGCAGGGCGTTTGCCGATCGCGCACGTTACCTGGGCGATCCCGACTTCAACCCCGATCTGCCGCTGGCCCGGCTCCTCTCGCCGGAATACGCGGCCGAGTTGCGACGCGGCATCCGCCCCCATCGGGCGTCGGTTTCCCAGCCGGATCGTTTTGATTGGCCGCACGAGAGCGAAGAAACCACGCACCTGTCGGTGGTCGACAAGGAACGGTCGGCCGTCTCGCTGACGTACACCCTGGAGAATGCGTTCGGTTCCGCAATCGTGGTGCCCGGCGCCGGCTTCCTGCTGAACAACGAGATGGGCGATTTCAACGCGGCCCCAGGACTGACGACCAAGAGCGGACTGATCGGCACCCGGCCGAATCTCACCGCGCCCGGCAAGCGGATGCTCTCCAGCATGACGCCGACGATTGTCGCCCGCGATGGCAAACTGGTGATGGTGGTCGGCAGTCCCGGCGGTCGAACGATCATCAACACGGTGCTGCAGATCGTGCTGAACGTGATCGATTTCCAGATGAACGCGCAGGAAGCGGTGGACGCGGGGCGCATCCATCATCAATGGCTGCCCGACCTGATCCAGTACGAACGCCAGCAGTTTTCCCCCGACACCGTGCGGCTGCTGGAAAGCTGGGGGCACGCGATCACGGAACGGGGCCGCCAGGGCGCGGCCCAGGTGATCGTGATCGATCCAGCAAACAGCGATCTGACCGGCGGCGCCGACCGCCGCGTCGCAGATAGCGCCGCCGTGGGATATTAGAAGAGGCCGTTCGGCGCCCCAGTAGTGGAACTGTCGCCAGGTCCTTGCGAATGAATCGCTAAACAGCCTGGGCCAGCGGCAGGCGGGCGACCAGGTCGATGAGCTGCTCGAACCGGTCGAGGTAAATGTCGGCCTGCGCGTCGAGGTCGTAATTCACTGCGATCGTCGTCATGCCCAGCGAACGGGCGCCGGCCAGCTCAATCGCATCATGCCCCACAAACGCCACCTTCTCCGGCGGCAAGCCGAGTTCCGCCAGGGCCGCCTGGTACGCTTCGGCGGCCGGCATGGTGCAGCCCAGATCGCACGAAGAGACGGCGGCGGGGATGTACTGTTCCAGCTGCATATCGCACAAGCGTTCCCGCAGTTGTTCTTTCGTCTCAGTACCGTTAGCAATGCCGACCATCGCCATTCCCAGATTGTCCAGGGAAGCGACTGTGGACCGGACGCCAGGCAGCGGACGCACATTCGCCTGCAGGTCGCGGCAGCGGGAGCGGGCGGCTGCGGTCAGTTCGTCGATGAGCGCCTGGTTGAGTCCTGCAGAAAGCAGGAACCGGCTGAGCGTTTCCCAGTAATCGGCCTGGCCGCAGTTGACGGCATCGGCGAACTCGCGTTCCCAGACTCGATAGAACGCCCGATAGTTCGTATGCAGCCCAAACCGCTGCAGCAACTGCAGCAGCCACCGCCGCCACATACTGGCGTCATACAGAATGTCGCCCATGTCGCAGATCATTCCACACAGATCAGGCGGCAAGGCGTCGTCACAACGCCGCAGGGCCGATTCCAGGCCCAGGCTGCGACAGCGGAACTGGTAATGACCAACAATCGTGAACTGGGAGTTCATGGCTGCTTCCTGCCGCACATCATGGCGGACTTGGGTGTACGCGTTGCCTCGCGGGCCCCGCGCCCTTGGCAACCCTGGTACGGGTGTCTCAGGCGACTCAGGCAGCTTCGTGCTGCAGGCGCTCAAGGCCTGCTTTCTGTCGTTCCAGCATGGCGACAATTTGCGAGCAATCCCAGCGGCGGTTGGCCAGGGCCAGCAGCAGGGCGTTGCATTCGTCATCGTTGGCCTGCCCGTTTTTGGGCCAGGAGAATTCGATCGCTTCGCCGGGTTCCGGCGCTGGCAGGTACTGCAGTTCAAACGCCTCAGGACGTCCCCGCATATGTCGCGTGGGGGAGATCCGTTCGGAGGGACGAACGGCGGACCGGTCCGCCCTTTCCAGCGCCCGAGCGGAGACCCATTCGACGCAAGTTTCCTGCTCTGCGGAGGTCGCCCCGTGGGGCGGCAACCAGGTAAGATAGTCGACCGAAGCAGCTCCCTGGGCGGCCTGGCACAGCTGATCAATCGCCTCGGCGTCGACCAGCGGGCCATCGATGTGAATATTCACAACCGCCTGGGCCTGCAGCGATCGGGCCGTTTCCGCAAACCTCGCCAGCGGATCGATCGCCCGGGTGGCGATCACCTCCACCTGCGCAGGCGCAAGTCCCCTGATAAATTCCAGCGTCCTCGGAGAGGTCAGCACCACGGTGCGAGCGAGGTGCGACGAAGCCAACGCCCCGCGAACGACCCATTCCAACAGGGGACGACCTGCCAGACGCTGGGCGGCGATCAGCCCCCATGGCGACGACTGGGGGTTCGACGGGTGTGGCGAAGCATCAATAATGCCGAGCGTTTCCATCATTTTTTCGCCTCGGTCCTGCAGCGGGTGGGGAGTTCGGCTGCAATGGGTTGGTCGTTGAGAAACATCCTTGTTCCCACATCGAATCGGGGCGGAGTTTATCACTACCTGGCGACATGCGTCAATAGAATTGACTGGCCGCCTGGAGGGCGATCTGCGCCGCTGCGTAAGTTCCTTGGGTGTCAGTCGTTCCGGCCTGTGCGCCCAGGCCGGGCCTTAGCCGCCGGAGAGCGCTTGCATGATATAAATCTCGCTCTCGGGTTCGACCGGATCCGACAGTTGCGTACGGTCGATGAGCAGCCGGCCATCAATAAAAATCATCACGTGCTGTCGCAAGGCCTGCTGGTCGTCGAGCAAGTAGCTGCGCAGCGAAGGACGTTCCTGAAAAACGGCCTCCAGCGCCTCGCGGACCGTGGCGCCGGCGACCACGGCTGCCGAGCAATCGACATGGCGTTGCAGGTTGGCGGTGAACGATACACGCGGCACGAAACGTCCCTTTTGCTGCTGCAGGTCAACGGTCCAGGAAACACGACGACGGAGGTTCTCCGACGGGCGATGCATTCGCCAGCATCCGCCGCACCGAGGCCATCAGCTCACCCAGGATCACCGCCGTGGCGCCCCAGATTTCGTGCTGGCCGTAACAGACGCACGGGGCGTTGAACTGCAGGCGGCCGCGGATAATGCGATGCTCGCCGTAACAGTCCGGGTTGAGCAGCTCCGCCAGCGTTGGCTCCACTACTTCGGCCACTTCGGCCGGATTGGGGTGATAAACGGGCCGCCGTTCCAGGACGGCGACCAATGGCGTCACCATAAAGTTGCTGACAAACACATAAACGGGCGTCAACGCGCCCAGCAAGTGGGCCGGCCGGGCCGGGGCGCCCAGCTCTTCTTCGAACTCGCGGAGGCAGGCTTGCTGGGCCGTTTCGCCCCGTTCGATCCGTCCGCCAGGAAAGCAGACCTGGTGCGGATGGGCCAGCCCAGCCGGGCGGAGCGTCATCGCCAGGCGCCAGGCGCCCGCGTGACGGTACATGGCGACCAGCACGGCCGCTTTCCGATGGCCGCACGAAGCCGGGCCGCGGTGCCGCCCATACGCCAGCTCCGGCGACATCAGTGGGGCGTCGACCAGCGGCGGCGGATCGGCGATCGCCGCCGACAAACGCGACGGCAGGTCGTCGATCTGATCGATGGCCGCGTAAGAGGACTCAGACAAAAGATGCGGACTCCGTCACAAGATTTGGCCAACAGCCAGCCAGCAAGGGGCCAGCGGGTGGGGCGTCCTTGCTCCCTGTTCATCAATGTACCGCGATTCGTCCGGCGGGGGAGACCCGATGGGACGTTTATTTCATCGCGACCAGGGTCGGTTCGCTCGGCGTGTCGGCGGAGATGAGCTGCTCCGCTTGCAGGGTCGCCAGTGCCTGCGGCAGTTCATCAGGCGACAGATTGAAGCACTGGCAGATCAGCGTGCACACCCGCACTTCCTTGTGACGCTTCATACCGGCCGAATACCAGATGGCGAGCGCGGCCCGATCAGCCGGCGGCGAGAGCTTGCCGGCGCGTGACAGCCAGCGGGAGGCGCCCTCGGGCCAGAGCTGTTCCAGCGGGCCCAGATCGACGCATTTGCCCAGCTCAGGAAAACTGCCAAGGCGCAAGCTGCGGAGCTTTTTATAGTCGCGAACTGCGGCCCGGGCGAGCGCTTCGCTGTCGTTGGCGCCGCAGGAAGCGATCACGGCGTTGGCAGCCGAGTAGGCGACATCTTCCGCAATGACGGTCGCGTTCAGCTTGGGGGTAAACACATAGTCGATATTGCAGGCCATGCCGGCGGCGTCGGCCGAGTAGTTGGCGGCTTGCCGGGCATAATCTGCAAACGAAGCTTTAGCAGCGGCGTCGGCCGCGTAACCGGCGGCCAGTACGGCCCGCCGGGTCGGGCTCGATTTGATCGAACGGGCCAGGGCATGCGTTTGCAAAGCCGTGGCGCACGCGCCCGTCATGGTTTCCCCCCGGGCAAACGACGCGGCCAGCACACAGGCCTGTGCAGCCGGATGAAAGTCATATGGCGACTCGTGCAGGGCCGCTTCCACCCAGCGCAGCGGCTCCACACGCAAAGCCGCCCTGGCGCCATAGGCGACCAGAGCCCGCAGCGGGAGCGTTTTTAATTCTTCAATCGTCGGTAGAGTGGGCATCGAGTTTTCAAGGCAGGCTCAGATGGGCGGGGCTTCGACCGGAATCCAACAGGCAGCCGGTACACGCAACAACAGGGTCGCCCGGCACACACGGGAACGGACGGCAATGCGGGGCGGTCCGAACAGGCTCATTTGTACTGGAGTCCGCACAGCCAGGCAAGAATATTTGAAAAGTCGCGCGGGGCGAGCGCGACCGGAGCCCAAGGAAGGCCGCTCCCGGCCGTTCCTGTGAGACGACCGGTCTGGCGAGAAAGAGCGATCCCTTGAACGCCCACACTGGCAAAGTCTGAGCTACCCCATTTTCGGCCGTGAATTACTTCGCCAGCCCCCGCCTGTCCTGGTAAAGTTTGGGTGGCCCCCATTGCCCCAAAAAGTCGCCCGGGGCGAGCGCGACCGGAGCCCAAGGAAGGCCGCTCCCGGCCGTTCCTATGAGACGACCGGTCTGGCGAGAAAGAGCGACCCCTTGAACGCCCACACTGGCAAAGTCTGAGCTACCCCATTTTCGGCCGTGAATCACTTCGCCAGCCCCCGCCTGTCCTGGTAAAGTTTGGGTGGCCCCCATTGCCCCCGGGAGGCGACTTTTAACTGCAAACGGCTGAGCGTGAGAAACTCCTCCTGTGTCAGTGGCGGCACATGCTGCATGACCACATTCACATTCGCCTGAAACCCCATCACTGCATCCGGCGCTCCAAACGCCACCCGCGCCCCCGACCGCCCCGACGTGTCGGCTAGCCAGTCACTCGAAATGCTCAATTGATACAGCTTTTCCGGGTCCTCAAATCGGCGAAAACCAGACATAACAAACCAATCTCACAAAATCTTGCCAGCAGGATAAAAACCAATCCCTTTGCGACCACTTTCGCCTATTAACTTTTTGACTTCTTCGATGACGAATATCGGACCGCCGCCGTCTTGTCGAACAGAAAACGCGCCATTTGATGTAGACCTATTGGGCTTTATCCTGGGCTGTTAGAAATTCGAAAATCACCTTTGCGCAACTTTTGGTCCAAAGCAAAGCGACCCCAAAATTTACGACATTTTTCTACATTGAGTTTTTAGAAATGTTACAAACCTTGCGCAAGATTGGTGTGTCAACCCCAACGTTTCAACAGCCCAGCTTTATCCTCAATCTGGTCTTTTGCACAAGACGCTCCGTGAACATCCCACATTCTTCCCAATCGTTGTTTTCACTTGATTGTGGCCTGTGGTACAGGAAATTGAAACGCGATGGGCTGCCGACTCCCGACGGAGGCTGAGTGGAAGTTCTCCGCGCGAGCGGGGACGACAATGCTGTGGTGCTTCGACCACCGCGCGCTGAACAGGGAAGAAATCCAAGAGTCGATTGACGACTACAAGTCGGTTCGGAGAGGATCGGGTGTGAAGAGCAACGCGTTCCGACTGATCGACTTCTACGCGAGGTTCAGATACAGTCTGGCGAATCCTCTGGAACTGAGACGAGCCCAAATCGATCAGATCACAGCATTCTTCCTTGAGGGATTTGCAATTCGATCAATGCCTAAAGTATCCAAAGCGTCAGCTAGCCGTTGAATACCTTCGCATCGAATCAATTCGCATTCCTCCTTAAAGAGAGGTATGACGTCGTAAAACGATAAGGAGATGCCATCGTTTGACACTAACTGCCCATAGTCGTCGGTGTTCCTGAGAACCAACGCCCCATAAAAATCGGTATTAGGCGCGGGCAACTCTAATTCGCTCTGCGTTACGATCTTATACGCTCCGTAGCAGGTCGATCCATCAAATGGAAGTCGCGCCAGTGTTTTGAGCCAATGAATGGGCCACGATGCGTTTCCTTGCAAAAGCGACGCTTCGTCTAGCGGCCAATTGGCTGGCAACTGCAAAAACAACTCAGCGAACCCGAAATAGGATATCTGCGACACCGGGGCTGCCATTCGATATGCGCTCATGCCAGCGGTGCAGAGAAGATTGGAGTCCCTGCCCTGCCAGGGTGGAAAAGCCAGAATGCTGATTGGCACATCCGAAGGGACAATTTCCGTCAGCGTAAGCGCAGTGGGAGGCCCCGCAACAGCGGATAAATGCGCCGAGAGGGAACTAACAAATTCCGTAAAATCCGCTGGAGAGGGAACTGTTGAAATCACGCCGTCTTCTGGTAGTTTAGCGCCATGCTTTCGCAAGAAATCTTCTACTTCGGTTTGGCCATTAGCAATGGACCATTTTAACGCATTGAACGGCTCGGAAAGAAGATACGAAGCGTTGATATCCGCTCCGTGGCCGACCAGCAGCTTGACCAAGGGAAGATGCCCTTCCTTTGCTGCGCGAATGAGAGGCGTCGCGCTATCGCCCGCACCGATGCCTTCGATGGCGGCGCCTCTGTCCAGTAGCCATTTCGCTGCCTGCATGGAACCAGCCGACGCGGCATCCTCTAGCGGAGAACAGTTGCCATACTTGTTAGGCTGATCAATTTCCAGTCCCGTAGCCACTAACATTTCAAGAGCTTCAACACAGTTGCCTGCGGCGGCCGCATGCAGCAGTGTGCCAGAACCCATGGGGAACGCTGACAACATTTCGAAATGCTGGGTTATCAATTCAGCCAAATCCTGAATCTCGCCGTTTCTTAGGCGATTGTACTCCGGGCCGGCGACTCTACTCCACGCGATTGCTCTCATTATGTCACCTAAATTGGAAACGTTCCCGATTGCAGTTCACTTGCAATCTGCTGAAGCATGTTGAGCACGTTCTGACGCGAACCTTTCCGAACAAGCTGAAGCCTCATTGCAACCTCCCTCGCATACCGCTGCGTATGTATTCCATTCCCCGCAATTGACATCGGGCCCCAATGTACGTTCTCACCGATGCCATGAATATCGATATTATGCTGTTGAAGTATTGCTTGTGCGTATCGTACGGAGCGACGAGCGCTATCATTCCAAAGCGAAAAGGCACCCTTCATTACGATGTGGTGACCGTGAGGATTCGTCAGTCCGGCTGGTTGTGAAATATTAGCATTTCTAAGTTGGCGAGAAAAGCTCGCATTGTGGACCGGGCGGAAATGGGGCCATCCATTAATTGTTGACAACCCGACTCGATTTCGTTAAATTCCAATCTTTCCATCGCCCTTTCCCATTAGTTCTGAGGCGTTCCGTCATGGCCCGTACTCCGCGTCGTGAAGTGATTGATGGGTCTACGGTTGGCGTGTTTCATTGCGTCAATCGCTGTGTGCGACGGGCGTTTTTGTGTGGGCAGGATCCGGTGTCGGGCCAGGATTTTGACCATCGGCGGGCGTGGATTCAGCGGCGGATGGAGTTTCTGGCCGGCGAGTTCGGCGTCGAGGTGCTCGGCTTTGCCGTGATGAGCAACCATTTGCATGTCATCCTGCGGACCCGGCCGGATGTGGTGGCGGAGTGGTCCGACGACGACATCGCCCTGCGGTGGTGGAATCTGTTTCCGCTGCGGCGGGAACAAGACGGCTCGCCGGCCGAACCGACCGAGGCGGAACTCGGCATGCTGCTGTGCGACTCCAAGGTGCTGGCCGAACGCCGGCAGCGACTGTCGAGTCTCTCCTGGTTCATGCGCTGCCTGGCCGAGCCGATCGCCCGACGGGCCAATAAAGAGGACGAATGCACCGGCCGTTTCTGGGAAGGCCGCTACAAATGCCAGCCGCTCCTCGATGAAGCGGCGCTGCTGGCGTGCAGCGTCTACGTCGATCTCAACCCCGTGCGAGCTGGCATCGCCGCCACACCGGAGACAAGCCGTCACACCTCAGGCTACGAGCGGATCGAAGCCAGCAAGGCGAGTGACACAACCCGACACCGGGCTAAGTCCAGTGAAGAGCAATCACCGCGGCAAGACGACTGGCTCAGCCCAATCGAACTGGACGAACAGAGCGAACGCTCCACCGCTCCTCCCGCACGCCGTGCCTCGCACCGCGGTTATCTGTCGCTGGATCTCACGGCATACTTGAAGCTGCTCGACTGGACCGGTCGGCAGATCCGCCGCGGCAAACGCGGCAGTATCCCTTCCGATCTGGCGCCGATTATGGAGCGGCTGCAGATCTCGTCCGACCTCTGGGTGGACACGGTTCAAAACTTCCGCAAGCTCTTCCACCGCGCCGCCGGTGCCCCCGCAACGCTCGCCGCCGAAGCCGCCCGCCGCGGCAAACGCTGGCTGGCCGGCATGCAGAACAGCCGGGAGTGCTTTGACGGCTAAATTGAAATCGCGTTTCGCTTTACAGCTGAGAGCGAAATGTGAGTCGCCGCGCGCAACGACTGCCCGTCGGGTGGCGGCTCCCTCGTCCTTGAACCCGCTAAGGTTCGAAGGGCAGCTTGGGGAAGGCCTTTAGTCGCTTCCACGCAATGCCCCGGATTGCCGAAATCAAGTTTTGCTTCTTCAAGATGTGCTGGCAGAGTTTGGGTGGCCCCTTTTGACCGGCCATCAATCGGACGCGTATCAGCCGTGGCGGCATGAAGCGACTTTGGCAATACCTTCCCGATGTCAATAGTGGAATGTCTTTCTAACCGGGGGAGAATGAGGCCAGCGGCTGTCTCTGTAGAAATGCCGCGCGCGGCCGTTCGTCTTGGAGGGCCGGCTTGCCTCGATGACCTCGAGCCTGGACGGGCAGGATCGCCACGTCCTGCAGAAAAATGGCCGCTCCTGACCTCGCTGGGAATCCTGGGGGCGGGAGTTGCCGAGACCCGTCCGTCAGGGGTATTCTGCTTGCGGGCCGATGTCTGCCGGCGTCGGCTGAGAAGTGGAACGCCTGACGGGTCGAACGCGGGGGCGGACGGCTGTGAAATCTCGCGTCGGATTGTGTCGGAAATTCCCAAACATTCGTGGATCGCTGGCGAATACCTTTTTATGAACAAGCCTGAAAAAACCGCTGCGAAAACCGTCAAGCTGCCAGGAAAACCGGCCGCCGGAACCAGCCTGGGCGGGAAGATCGCTTACTGGCTTTTCCTGTTCCCCCTGCTGTGCCTGTTGTGGCCGTTCCGGACCGGTTTGCGGCTGCTGTACCGGAATTTTCTGTCTTATATCTTCGGCCGAGTCCTGCGGGACTCGGATCGGATTTACAGCATCAAGTTTGTCTATTACGGCGACTCGGTTTACCTGCACCCAATGATCTGGGGCAGTGCGGCGATGGGATTCCTCCAGCAGGCTGGCTGGGTTGCGCCGAACTGGCTGCTGCTTGTCTGGTTTATCCTGCTGGTCGTCTGTTATGTGACGATCATGTACAACTTTGATGTGGTGCGGACGGCCATCCTGGGCGTGTCGATCCTGGCGCTAATGGGCGGCGCCTATTTTTCCACGATCCAGTTCACCCTGAACCCGCTGCGCGCCCTGGCGTCGCACATTGGGTCGTTAAACGCCGAAGTTTCTCCCGGCTTTTACTTTGCTTCGGCCTATGTTTTTGGCGGGTTGATCATTTCCGACGTGCTCTGGTCCTGGCTGTTTCGCCGGGTGGAGATCGACGAATCGTACGTTTACGAGCATCAATTCCTGCGGACCTCGACACGCGAGCCCATTTTTGCCCGCGGCTTGCGGCGGGAAACGAAAGATCTGCTAGAAATGTTGTTGCTGGGAGCCGGCGACATCCAGCATCGGACGCGGAACGGGGTGCGGCGGTTCAACAACGTGCCGTTCGCTTCGCTCTGGCTGGGCACGGCGATCGACGCCATGCTGGACCATCGCCGCTCCGGCCAGATCAAACTCGAGAGAAAATCTCGCCAGGACGACGCCGATCAGGCGACAGTTGACCATGCCTTTCCCGACGACGACCATGAACTCGACGACGACCATGACGACGGCGACGACTGGACCGATCTGCCCGACGACGACGACTCCCTGTAGGTCCAACCCGTCGGCGGCCCGCCACGCGAGCGTCGAGACACGGGCTTCTCGTTTTCTGCTGGACTCCGCCTGCGATCGGCAAGCTGCTTTATGAGCGATCGCCCTGAACCTTCGCCGCCGCCGGGCCGCTCGCATCGCTGGCAGATGTCCCCCGTTTTGTTGCTGGCCGCAGGCGTCTGCCTGGTGTGGGGATCGGCCCTGGCTTCGGGCGCCGCCCTCGGCTGGTGGTGGGTCGGCCTGATCGTCGGCGGTCTGCTGGTCATTGCCAGCACGGCCTGGTTCCGTCGTCGGTTGACCGAGGCTGACCTGGAGCGGCGCCACGGCCTGGAAGAACTGGCCCAGAAACGCCGCGAGCAGAAGCTGGCCGCCGAGCAGTTTGAAGAACGCCGGAAAGACACGGAGCAGCAGCTGGAGAAAATCGCCGCCAGCCTGCAGACACGGGAAGAAACACTGGCGAACCGGCTGGTGACCTATCACGAATGGATGGAGTTCCCCCGGCCGATCAATCTGGACCAGGATAAATCCTCCGACGCGCTGCTGACGGATCTGGCCAAAAAAGACAAGCAGCTGCTCAAACTGCTGGAAGACGAATCGAAATCCCTGTTTGAGAAAATCCGCCAGAATCGGTACATGGAAGACAATAAATTCCAGCCTGACCTGCTGCGGAACGACGCCCTGGACCTGGTGCAAAGGGTCATCGATATTTATCGACCCGGCGGGAAGGAACGTCTGCTGGAAACCAGCCTGGCGCAGATCTTCCGCGCCGTCAGCCGGGCCAGCATCCAGTTCATGGTGGTGCTCGACCATGCCCCGGTCGACGTCCAGGAATACAACATTCGCGACCTGTACAACTACGTGCAGCGGGCCGTCAAAGCTTACGGCTATTACAAACGGGTCGAACCGTACTGGCCGTATCTCAACAGTGCGTTCTACCTGGGCCGGTTCGCCATGGGCGCCAACCCCATCACCCTGGGCGCCTGGTGGGTGCTAGGTTCGCTCAGCAGCCGCGGCATCAGGGCCATTGCCGAGAAGGTCGTCAACCAGCAGGCCATGTTGCTGTTGCATAACGTGATTCGCGTGATCGGTTTTGAAACGGCCGCCATTTACGGCGGCGAATTCCGCCATCGGGACGCCAACTGGATGTACGGCGCCGAACTGGCCGAAATGATGAGCCGCTTCCCCACCACGCGGGAAAGCCTGGTGCATGCCCTCAAAGAGGTCGGTTCGCTGCAGCTGCGTAATGAGTATGACCGCGTGTTCCTGTACCGCGCGATCGCTTCCCATCAAACGGCAAACCCTGAGAGGTATCGGGCCCGCGTGGTCCTGTCCAACAGTGAACGCCGGGTGATCGCCGAGCGGCTGGAGAAATTCTGCAAGGCATTCCTGCACCCCGTCGGCGAAGAAACGGCCAAATGGCGCGATGGCGTCGAGCACCGACTGGGCGTGCAGTTGCATTCCGGCGGAGCCAAACCGTACGGTTCCGAGAGCGAACAGTGCATCGATGCGCTCCGTTCGCAGGCCAGCTTTCTCCTGGCCTTCAAAGAGCGAGAACCCGAAGACCTGGAGGCGTTGCTCGTGGAGTCAGCCGCCTGGAAGGAGCTGGACGAAGCCAGCCGGCAGAAGGTGCGCCAGGACCTGAGCGAGAATCCGCCTTTCTTTTTCGAACAGCCGGACCTGGAGCCGGGCGGACGTCTGGCCGAGCAGTACCTGGCCGACATTGTGCGCTTGTCAGCCGATGTCAAACCGCCCAGCGCTCCGGCCGATGAGGCGTACCTGGAAGCGGCGGCCTGGCTGCGGGTGGACGAAGCGGCGGCCCGCTCCCGTCTGGCCAAAGAATATAACGCTCGTCTGTCGGCCAAGCTCCCGCCCGAGGCGCCGCGGCGGAAGCTCCCGCTGGCGGCCGCGCGGGCCGTGCTGACCTTGGCGCTGGAACGGCCGCCGTTGCTGTTTGTTTATCCGGCCCAGCTGCAGATCACCGAAGACGAAAAAGTCAGGCAGATCGAAGCCTGGCTGCTGGGCGTGGAGGAGGAAGCTTTGCTGCTGGCGATCGACCCGGAACCCCAGTTACTCTGGCGGGGACGTGCTCCGCTGCCGGCCCAGCGACTGCGCGGCGTGCTGAGCAGTACGTGCGAACTCAACGGCGGACAACTGACCGGCGACGTGATCGATCCGGCCGCCTGCATTCACATCGCCGGGCCGACGATCGGCTCCTATTCCAGCTATTTCAAACCGCTGCACGACTTCTGCCAGGGCTAGTCTCCGCGCTGGCAAAAAGAGCGTCCGGTGGATCGTAAAAACTTCAACTGGAAGTTACGCCCCGCCAGGGCTACAATAAGCCATACGCCGGTTCACGCCCCTCGGTCGACCTTCGTCCTGGACAGCTGGCGTACCCCCTTCTTCCCTCCCGCGTGCGCCCCTTCCGAGGCCGACCATGAGCATCGTTCGTTGCATCTTTTCCGCAATCCTTCTGGCCCTGGCGATCGGCGGCGTTTTTGCGAACAGGACCGTTTCGGCAGCCGACGGCTTTTTCCTGGCGATCGGCGGCGTCGACGGGCGTGACGCCCAGGGGAACAAGCTGGAAGGCCAGTTTGGCACGCTTTATACGTCGGAAGACGGCGAAACCTGGAAGGAAGTTTTCCGCGGCGGACCGGTCAAGGAAGACTTTACCCACGCCAACAACAACATGTGGCGCTGCGCCACGTACGGCAACGGCCGGTTTGTCGTGACGGGCAATCCCAAAGGGGTGCTGGTCTCCGAGAACGGCCAGGACTGGCGAGTGATCAACGCTCCGGCCGGTTCGATGAGCGTGGAGTACGGCAACGGCCTGTTCCTCGCCCCCAACGCCGTGGGCTTTCTGGCCTCGAAAGACGGCCTGGAATGGGAGTCGCTTAAACCGCCGGTCGACTTCCAGATCTGGGGCGCCGAGGGAGCCGGCCATGTGCGTCAGTGCGTGTTCGGCAACGGCGTGTTTGTCTGCGTGGGGGAACAGCGACTGGGTGTTACGCGGGACGGCAAAACGTGGCTCCATCATCGCCTGCTGACGCCGGAACAGCGACCCGGGCGGAGTGTCCTGCTGTTCGGCAACGGCCGCTTCGTCTGGCTGTGCGAAAAAACACCGTCGATGACCAGCACCGACGGCGTCAACTGGACGCCCATTGATCTCAAACTGCACGAAGGAGAGGGCGCGTTCGGCCAACACGGCGCCTTCGACGGCAAGCATTTCTGGACGGCGGCCCCGCACTGGAAAGAGCCGCTGAAGAACGTTTACCGGTCAGAAGACGGACAAACCTGGACCCAGGCGACCCAGAGCAAAGACCTGCCCGCCATTACCACCGCCGGCAACGGCCTGCTGCTGGCGAACGTCGGTTTCTCGCAAAGCTTCCGCTTCTCCCGCGACGGCGGCGACAGCTGGAAAGAAGTCAAAGTCGACGTCCCCAGTCGCAAGGTCTACTTCTTCAACGGCGAACGCATCGTCGGCCAAAGCGGCGGCTAAGCGGTAACGCTGCAGGTCAAAGCAAAAGATAAGGATGCACTGCACTGCCGACCTTACCGCCACAGATCTCCGTCGGCGAACGGATGCAGCGGGTTGTCGAGGCTCGGCTTGGGCAGCGCTTTCAGGGCCAAGGCCGCCAGCCGCAGGTCGTCCTTCGTGGTGATCTTCAGATTCAGCGGCGAACCTTCGACGACCCGCACCGACTTGCCGGTCCGCTCGATCAGCTGCGATTCATCGGTCGGCTGAAAATCGCCGCGTCCCGCGTAAGCGTCGAGCAGCAACTGCCGAGCGAACACCTGCGGGGTCTGGGCTTCGTACAGCCGCTCTCGCGACACGGTCTCTTCGATCCGGCCGTTCGCCACCCGCTTTAACGTACCGGCGACCGGCGTCGCCAGAATGGCGGCCTGGCTTTCCACGGCTGCAGCAAACACGGCGTCGATCCAGGCTTCGGCCAGGCATGGCCGGGCTGCATCGTGGACGGCCACAAAATCAATCTCGGGCCGCACCTTCGCCAGGGCGCGCTCGACCGAGTCGGCCCGCTCCTGCCCGCCTTCGACCACTTCGATCCCCAGAATGGCGACGTTCGCCCCAAACCGGGCGAAAAAATCCTCCCGGTCGTCGGGCGAAATAACCACGATCGTCTGCTTCACGTCCGGCCGATTCTGGAACCGCTCAACACTGTGCAGCCAGACCGGTCGACCGTCCAGCGGGGCGTAAACTTTTTTGTAGTTCTGGTCGCGGAATCGACTGCTGCGGCCAGCGGCAGGCAGGATTACGGCGAAGGACGGCACGGCAGACCCCTTTCGCGGGTGGAAAATAACAGACGGATGTGGGCGCCAGCGACGCGGTGCGGCGCTCGCCAGACGACTGTCATGGTAAACGTTCTTTTTCCTGATCGACAGGCGCCGCCGCCGTGGGCTTCCCACAACCGGCTGGTTGATCACCCGGATAATCGCCCCGTCCCGCACAATCGCTCGGTCGGCGAAAAATTGGCCGCAGGTTGAGGGCTTTCTCTCAAGGTTCTGCGCCGAGGAGTCCGTCGCGCAGTAGGTTTGCTTTGTCAACGAACAGCGGCGGCCTGGAACGCGCTGTCCTGCCGTTGAAATCACGATGGCTTTCTCACCCCGTGTAAGGCAAGCTGGCGCTCTTGTGGCGCCGCTTGCCTTTTTTCTTTGGTCCGGGGCGGTCCCTGCCACTGCCGGCGGTTTCTCTTCCGCATTCCCCTGGCCTGCCTGTTGTAGCCGTTGGCAGCGTGCGATTCTGCCTGGCTTTGTCGGCGGGGGTTTTCTATCTGGGCGATCTGTCGGGGCGCCGGTGGGCCCCCTCATCTTGCGCGGGGCTTTCGCCTATAATAGATATCAGCGTTTCGCCGCGCTAGAGTGCGTTCCTGTAACCTGGAACCCCCTGATTGATGTAACGGATTGAAGTAACGCGCTGCCGTGTGACCAGCGGCTGGTTCGTTTTGCCTGGCGGCGCCCTGGGAGGCTGTCAGGCGATCGCCCCTTGTGGCCCGCCCTGTCCTTTTCCGCTGATCACTGGCCTGCTGTTCGTCCCTTCGGTGGGGCGTCTGAGATTCTATGGATAAAGAGCGCGAACGCATCCAGGCCGACTTGCGAGGCCTGATCGAGGGCGACGCCCGGTGCGACGATGTGTTTGTGCAGATGTACGCGTCCGACGCCAGCATTTTTGAGCTTCGCCCGCTGGCCGTCGTCCGTCCGAAAAGCGTGGACGATGTTTCCGCCGTCGTCAAATACGCGGCCGAACGGGGCATCCCCATCCATGCCCGCGGAGCCGGAACGGGCGTGGCCGGCGAATCGCTAGGCAACGGGATTGTGATTGATTTCTCACATTCCATGCGACGCGTGATTTCCATCGATGAACACACCGCCCGCGTCCAGCCCGGGGTAGTGCACGCCAATCTGAACCGCCATCTGGCCCGCCGCGGACGGCTGTTCGGGCCGGATCCGGCCACCCGCAGCGTCACCACCATGGGCAGCGTGCTGGCTCTTGATGGTTCCGGCAGCCACTGGCTGAAGTACGGCTCGGCCCGGTCGCGCGTCAAGTCGATGCAGGTGGTGCTGGCCGACGGCGAAATCATGGAGGTCAACAAGCACCTGATCGGCGATCCGGCGGAAGCAGCCGCGGCGCCCCGGCGGTCGGAACTGGTGCAGCGTTTGACCGACCTGATCATGCGGCACGCCGACACCATCCGGAACCAGCAACCCAAGTCGCTTGTCAATCGTAGCGGCTACCATTTGAACGATGTGGTCGAACAGGGCCAGCTCGACCTGGCACGACTGCTGGTCGGCTCCGAAGGCACGCTCGCCCTGATCACCGAAGCGACCGTGATAACCGACCCGCTGCCGTTACATCGGGGCGTGGCGTTGTTCTTCTTCGAACGTCTGGATCTGGCGGCCCGCGGCGCGCTGGAAGCGGCCAACCTGGACATTTCCGCTTGCGACCTGATGGACCGGCGGCTGCTGACGATCGCCCGGGAAGCGAACCCCCGTTTTGAAGCGCTCATCCCCCGCGGCTGTGAGGCCCTGCTGCTGATCGAACTGCAGGACGACAGCGAAAGCGACCTGCGGGCCCGGATCCAGAATCTGGTCAATCGCCTGCAGCGTCGCAAGCGGCTGGCGTTTGACTCGCGCTCCACGCTGGATCGCGAAGAGCGGAACCTTTACTGGCGGCTGACGCGGCGCGTCGTGCCGACCTTGTATCGCCTGAAAGGCTCCACGCGGCCGCTGCCGTTTATTGAAGATATCGCCGTGCCGCCCGCCCAGTTACCGGACTTTCTGGTGACGCTGCAGAATGTGCTCAAGGCGCACCAGGTGACCGCGTCGTTGTTCGCCCATGCGGCCCACGGACAGTTGCATGTGCGGCCGTTCCTGGATCTGGCGAACCCCGACAACGTGCGCAAAATGCAAGGCCTGGCGGCCGACCTGTACGACGAAGTCCTGCGCGTCGGCGGCACCATCAGCGGCGAGCACGGCGACGGCCTTAGCCGCACCTGGTACGCCCGGCGACAGCACGGCCCGTTGTACGACGTTTTCCGCGATGTGAAGCGAGTCTTCGATCCGCAGTCGATCCTGAACCCCGGCAAGGTGGTCGCCGACGCGCCCCAGCCGCTGGCCAAAAACCTGCGGCCCGTAACGGCCTACGAAGCAGAGAAAAGCAG
This sequence comes from Lignipirellula cremea, assembly GCF_007751035.1. Classification (NCBI taxonomy): domain Bacteria; kingdom Pseudomonadati; phylum Planctomycetota; class Planctomycetia; order Pirellulales; family Pirellulaceae; genus Lignipirellula; species Lignipirellula cremea. The sequence goes on from NZ_CP036433.1 coordinate 2,822,027, forward strand.
CGACCTTGAAGAACCAGTCCCGGTCGACGATCTCCCCGCCCCCAGCCCCGCCGCCCGATTGCCGCTGCAGCTGGTCTGGGAGGAAGGCGAACTGCCGTACGCTGCGCGCAACTGTAACGGTTGCGGGCGTTGTCGCACGCAATCAACCGTCGAGCGGATGTGCCCTGTCTTCCGCCTGGCCCCTTCCGAAGAGGCGGCTCCCCGCAGCAAGGCCAACCTGTTGCGGGCCGTACTTACCGGCGAACTTGATCGCGACCACCTGACCTCCGACGCATTCAAGGCGGTCGCCGACCTGTGCGTCCACTGCCACCAGTGTCGGCTGGAATGTCCGGCCGGGGTCGACATTCCCAAGCTGGCCGTCGAAGCGAAGGGGCAGTACGTGGCCGTGAACGGTCTCTCGCTGACGGACTCCTGGATGACACGACTTGACACCATCGCCAAGTGGTGCAGCCTGTCGAGCCCGGCGGCCAACTGGGCCCTGTCCAGTCCCACGATGCGGTGGATGATCGAGAAACTCTTTGGCGTCGCCCAGGGGCGCAAGCTGCCGCGCTTCGCCGCCCGCAGTTTTATGCGACTGGCGCAGCGCCGGCGCCTGACCCGTCCCACCCGCCGCACCGACCGGAAGGTGCTGTACTTTGTCGACCTGTACGCCAACTGGTTCGACGTGCAGCTGGCGGAAGCGTTTACGGCCGTGCTGGAACACAACGGGGTCGCCGTTTACGTGCATCCGCGGCAATCGCCCGCCGGCATGCAGTCGATCGCCGTGGGGGCCGTGGATCGGGCCAAACGGCTGGCAGCCCGGAATGTTTCGCTGCTGGCCGACGCCGTGCGGCAAGGGTACCACATCGCTTCGACGGAGCCGTCCGCCGCCTTGTGTCTGAAACGCGAGTACCCCCAGCTGATCGACGACGACGACGCCCGACTGGTCGCCGACAATTCCAGCGAAGCGTGCGAATACCTGATGCAACTGCATCGCGAAGGGCGACTGGAACTGGACCTGCGACCGATGAACATTACCGTCGGTTACCACCAGCCTTGCCATGTCAGGGCGCTGGCGGAACCGCGGCTGGGCGGCTTGCCGGAAACTTCGGCCGGTGAGAGTCTCATGCGGCTGATCCCGGGTCTGAATGTGCGCACGATTGACCGCGGCTGCTCCGGCATGGCGGGTCTCTGGGGGATCAAACGCCAGAACTATCGCAGCAGCCTGCGGTCCGGCTGGGGGCTGATCTCCGCGCTCCGCGATCCGCTGTTGACCGTGGGCGCCACCGAGTGCTCCTGTTGCAAAATCCAGATGGAGCAAGGCGTATCCAAGCCGACCGTGCACCCGCTGAAACTGCTGGCCCTGGCGTACAACCTGATGCCGGAACTCGACGACCTGCTGACCGCCCGCAGCAATGAACTGCTAACGAGCTAAGCTACTTTAGAAAACGGAATGCGACATTATGCGAGTCACCGTGACCTTGTTCGCTGCCGCGCAGGAAGCGACCGGCAGTTCCCTGCTGGAACTGGAACTGGAGGACACGGCGACGGTCGCTGATCTGCGCGACGCGCTGGTGCTGCAGTCGCCCGCCCTGGGACCGATGATGTCGCACTGTCTGGTCGCAATCGACGCCGACTACGCGGCCGACAGCACGATCCTGTCGCCGGACCAGGAAATCGCCCTGATCCCGCCCGTCAGCGGCGGCTAACGCCGCCGCCCTCTTTTTTTCCTGTGGTCGCGTGTACTTCACGCTCCCTGACGGTTGCAGCGGCTTAACTGGCGCCGCCGGCTTCCTGCGGCGGTTCGTCCTGCTCGGGCTGCTGGTGCCGGGAGTAATGATTCCGCGGACGGTTTTCCATCGTGCCGGGCACGACCAGCGGGCCGGTGGAGTTCTCTTCGATGATCTCTTTCAACTCGTCGGCGTCGATCGATTCGACTTCAATCAGCCGCTGGGTCAGCGCCTCGAGGGCGGCTCGCCGGGCGTCCAGAATGTGCCGCACGCTTTCGATCCCTTCATCGATAATGCGTTTGACTTCCTGGTCGATCTGCCGCGAGGTGTTCTCGCTGTAGCCGCGGGTCCGTTCTTCGCTTTGACCGTTCGCCAGGAAGGGGGAGCGGTTGGACTCGCGGTAGTTGACCCGGCCCATCCGGCTCATGCCGAAGTCCATCACCATGGCCCGGGCGATGTTGGTGGCCCTTTCCAGGTCGTTCTGGGCGCCAGTGGAGATATCGGTATAGATGATCTCTTCTGCGACCGTGCCGGCCAGCAGCACCTGAATCCGACTTTCCAGCTCGCACTGGGTCATCAGGTAACGGTCTTCATCGGGCCGCTGCATGGTGTAACCGAGCGCCGCCATGCCGCGGGGAATGATGGAAACCTTGTGCACCGGATCGGTGTTCGGCAGGCTGTACGCCACCAGGGCGTGGCCCGATTCGTGATACGCGACGCGGTTCTTTTCGTCGCCGTTCATGATCCGCTGCTTCTTTTCCAGACCGGCCGTAACCCGCTCCACCCCTTCGTTGAACTCCTTCATGCCGACGGAGTTCTTCTCGTTCCGGGCGGCCAGCAGGCAGGCTTCGTTCACCAGGTTGGCCAGGTCCGCGCCGACAAAACCGGGCGTAATGGCGGCGACCCCTTTCAGGTCGACGGTCGGATCCAGTTTGACCGACTTCACATGCACCTTGAGAATCTCTTCCCGCCCACGGACATCGGGCCGATCGACCATCACATGGCGATCAAAACGACCGGGCCGCATGAGCGCGGGGTCAAGTGTTTCCGGCCGGTTCGAGGCCGCCATTACGATCACGCCGGTGTTCGGGGCGAAGCCGTCCATCTCGACCAGCAAGGCATTGAGCGTTTGCTCCCGTTCATCGTGCCCGCCGACCAGGCTGCCGCCGCGGGTTTTGCCGAGCGCGTCGAGTTCGTCGATAAAGATGATACAGGGCGCTTTGGCTTCCGCCTGCTGGAACATATCGCGGACTCGGGCGGCGCCGACGCCGACGAACATTTCGACAAAGTCACTGCCTGACAGGCTAAAGAACGGGGTCCCCGCTTCGCCGGCGATCGCTTTGGCCAGCAGCGTTTTCCCGGTTCCGGGAGGACCGACCAGCAGCACGCCTTTGGGGATGCGTCCGCCCAGGCGATGGTACTTTTCCGGCGAACGGAGAAAGTCGACGACCTCGCGGACTTCTTCGACGGCTTCGTCGATGCCAGCGACGTCGTCAAACATGACGCCCAGATCTTCCTGGGCGAAGAGCTTGCCGCGGCTGCGGCCGAACTGCATGGGCGAGCCCACTCCGCTCAGGCGTCGCATCATCAGCAGGAACAGCACCACAAACAGCAGCGTCATGATCAGGGCGGGGGCGTACGTCCATAGCACGGTCGGCCCTTCGACAAACTTCCAGTCGATGTTGTACTCGCCCAGTTTGGCGGTCAGCTCCGAGGCGCGCTTGTCGGAGTTGTTGGTGTAGGTGACGAAGTCGACCCCTTTTTTCACATCCTCGGGCGGGCCCGGCGGATTGAGCGTTTCCAGATCAACTTTGCCGCGGATCTGGCGGTCGTCGACGCGGACATCGCGCAGATTGCTGAAGCGGGTCACCTTGCCCGGTTTGCCGTCGCCGGTTGGATCCGAGGTAACCAGGATCGAGCCGTCGCGGACCTTTTCTCCCTCAGGGGCCAGTTGGGTCTCGGCTTCGGACCAGGGGACAAACTGGTGGTTTTTGTCTCGTTTGCTATGCTCGACCAGCCGCTCAAAGTCGGGGTAAGCCAGGGGCCGGCGGTTGGCGTTGAGCATGACGCCAACGACCAGCAGCACCGCCACAATCGCCAGCAAGGCATACCAGATAAAGTTCTGTGTGCCGGGAGTCCGTTCGCCTTTGCGACGAGAAGAGTTGTCGTCGTTCATGGGGTATTCAATGCCTCAAGGGATGGCTGAGGGGAATGGTTGGAGTGCAAGCAGCGTCGGCTGGGATAAGGAAAGTGAAAAGCGAGGCAATGGGAGCGCCGCCGCTCAGGCGATGTAGTATCCCGTTGCGGGGCGATGCGGCAAACTGGGGGCGGCCGTTTCAAGGCGGTCAGCGTAAGACCTCGCCAGCGGAACGCCGGAAGCGGGCGGCTCCTGACGAGCGGCGGATGCTTCCTTAATCAGCCGCCGGAACCGTTCCGCAAAAAATCGAGCTTCAACATACAACGACGCAGCCTGGAAATACGCAGCGGATCGTAGCAAAGGTTCAACGAAAGCGCCAATTCCTGCCCGCGCGCTACGCCCGGCCGGGCTCTTTCTCGCCATTATACGCTAGACTGGGGAATCCGGGCACAGGAATCCGTTTGGCGCGATTGTTGTGGGTTGTCCCACAATGAGGACCGCCCTAAAATACGGCTGAGTTCGGAACTCCAAGGAATGTATTGTGTTAGCGCATTTTCGCCCAGGTCAATGGGTGGCGATGCCTGGCCAGGGTTCTCGGCGCCGTCGCTCTGACCGGCGCCAGCGTTACATTTCGCATTTTCCCGCGGACAGTTAGTTTCCTACCAACCGGCCTTCGTTGATGTCGTCGCCTGTTAGTCACGTTGCCGTGCTGGGTTCCACGGGCAGTATCGGCCGCAGCACTTTAGAAGTGATTGCGTCGAGCGCGGGAACACTCAAAGCGGTCGGCCTGTCGGCCAATTCACGCTGCGCCGAACTTATCCAGCAGGCCCAGTCTACGCAGCCTGCGTGGGTTGTGGCGGCGGATGTCGAAGCCGCCGAGCGTTGCGACTGGTCGCAGTTGCCGGCGAATGTCAAACGCCACATCGGCATCGATGCGATCGAAGATCTCGTCACGGGCGACGAAGTCGACGTGGTGCTGGCGGCGATTGTCGGCAGCGCCGGGTTACGCGGCGCCTGGGCCGCCCTGGAAGCGGGAAAAACGCTGGCTCTGGCCAATAAAGAGACGCTCGTCACCGCCGGCCCGCTGGTGACGAAACTGGCAGCCCAGCGGGGGGCGACAATCCTGCCGGTCGACAGCGAGCACAGCGCCATATTCCAGGCGATGCAAGCCGGCCGGCGCAGCGAAGTGCGGCGGGTTATTCTGACCGCCAGCGGCGGCCCCTTCCGCGGCCACACGCACGCGCAACTGCAGTCCGTCACGCGGGAGGAGGCGTTGTCGCATCCCACCTGGGAGATGGGACCGAAAATCTCGATCGATTCGGCCACCATGATGAACAAAGCGCTCGAAATTATCGAGGCGCGGTGGCTGTTCGGCCTGGAGGCCGACCAGATTGATGTCGTGGTGCACCCCCAATCGATAGTACACTCCATGGTGGAGTTCGCCGACGGTTCGGTCATCGCGCAGCTCAGTCCTCCCGACATGAAGCTGCCGATTCAATACGCATTGACCTGGCCGGAACGGCGGGCCTGTCCGGCTCCGCGGCTGGATCTGACCACGGCGATGCAGTTGACTTTCGAGCCGCCGGACTTTGATCGCTTTCCCGCGCTCGCCATGGGCCTGGAAGTCGCCCGCCTGGGCGGCACCGCGGGAGCCGTACTGAATGCCGCCAATGAAGCGGCCGTCGCAGGATTTCTCGACGGCCAGTTAGCCTTTACTGAAATCGCACCCGCCTGCCAGGCGGTGCTGCAGAACCATCATTTCGACCCTCACCCGACGCTTGAGCAAGTGCTGCGGCTCGACGTTTGGGCGCGTCAGGAGATTGCCAAGTGGGTATGTGCCTAAGCGGATTCGCTTTCCTGATCCTTGCCGCGACTGGCTTTTGGGGGAACCCCAGCAGCTACTGGGCCATGTTCCAGATGGTCGCCGGCCTGGGATTCGTGATTTTCGTCCACGAAATGGGCCACTTTCTGGTGGCCAAAGCGTGCGGCGTGAAGTGCGAAAAATTCTATATCGGCTTTGACTTTTTCGATATCAAAATCGGGAACCGGGTCATCATTCCCCGCTCGCTGCTCAAGTACCAGTGGGGCGAAACAGAGTACGGCATTGGCATTATCCCCCTGGGCGGATACGTCAAAATGCTCGGCCAGGACGACGACCCCCGCAAGTACGAAGAAGAAATGGCCCGCAGCCGGAAAACGGACGGGACCGAAACCAAAGTAGTCGCGGGGACCGAAACCGAAAAAGCGGCCCATCCACACCATGAGTCCGTCACCGACGTCGACATGGAGCCGACCCCCTTGCCGGGCGACGGCGACGAAAGCTTTGAGCTGGACCCCCGCAGCTACCAGGCGAAGAACGTGCCGCAGCGGATGGCCATCATCTCGGCCGGCGTGATCATGAATGTGATTTTCGCCGTCATCTTCGCCACCATCGCCTACAGCCTGGGTGTGTCGCACGTCCCGACCGAAATCGGCCGTCTGGCCCCGGGCGGAGCCGCTTACGCCGCAGGCGTTCCCGTCGGCGGCCGCATCGTCCAACTGGCAAAAGGCAGCTCCAAAAACGAACACTTGCGATTCCGCCACGACCTGAGCCAGGCCGTGATGATGGCGGGCGTCAAACGCGATCTTGAGGTTCTGGTCAAAACACGCGACGGCAAAGAAGAATGGTACGCCGTGCGTCCCCAGGACACGACCATGGAGACGGCCGCCGGCCCCCAGAAGGTTCCCACCATCGGCGTCGGCCCTGCCGACACGACGGAAATCAGTCCGGTCACCACCCTGGCAAAACAGTTCGCCGCCGCCCAGGTAGAGAACGGCTTCCAGGCCGGCGATGTGGTCACCGCGGTCGCCGCCCCCGAGGGAGAAAAGGTCGTCATCGGCGATATGGCATCGGGCGGTCCCTACGTGCTGGACGGTTTCCTGTCGCAGCACGCCAATGTGCCGATCACTTTTACGATCGAACGCACGCCGCAGACCGAGGACGGCGCTCCCGTCAAAAACGCCGCCGCCCAGACCGTCACGGTTACGGTCCCGGCCCAGCACATGCAGCGGCTGGGTCTGGTGATGAAGGCCGGTCCGATCGAATCCGTGCGACGCGGCTCCACCGGCGACAAAGGCGGCCTCAAGCCGGGCGACGAACTGCTGCAGGTCGACGGCGCCCCGCTGGGCGATCCCTTGACCCTGCCTGACCGGCTCCAGGGAAAATACGGTCAGCCCGTCGAAGTGGTCGTGCAGCGGAAAGACGACAAAGGCGCCACGCACGAAGAAACCCTGCAGGTCGAAGTGCATCCGCCTGAGTTTATCAACACCATGTGGTCCACCGGATCTCCTTTTGTGGTCCAGGAACTGGGCGTCACCTTTCCCATGCTCCGAGAAGTCACGGCCGTGATGCCTGACTCGCCCGCGGCCGTAGCCGGCCTGCAGGCGGGCGATCTGGTCGACTGGGTCTCCTTCAAAGTCGAAGGCGATGTCGACGCCGACATGAAGAACCTCATCCCGGTCGATCGCACCATTGATCTGACCGGCAAGGCCCACAACTGGATGGAAGTTCAAAGCTGGCTGCAGTTCGCGGTCCCGCAGAACAAGATTCAGCTGGCCTTCAGCCGCGGCAAAGAAAAACAGCAGACCGTCACCCTGAAAACTTACCCGGCGCCGGAACAGTTCAACCCGGACCGCGGGCTGCACTTCATGACGCTGCAGGAAATCCACAAAGCGCCCCTGGGCGAAGCCATCGGATTCGGCTTCCGCGAAACCAAAGAAAACCTGGTCCGGGTGGCGACCTTCCTGCAGCGATTGGCGACCGGCGAGATTTCGCCGATGAACCTGGGCGGACCTGGCATGATCGCCATGGCGGCCACCAGCGAAGCCAAACAGGGCACGGCCAACTTTTTGCTGTTCCTGACCTTTTTGAGCGCCAATCTGGCAATCGTCAACTTCCTGCCGATTCCCGTGCTCGACGGCGGCCACATGATGTTCCTCACTTATGAGGCCATCTTCCGTCGCCCTGTCAGCGAGAAATGGTTTGTCGCGCTGTCGCTGGCCGGTCTGGCCTTTGTGCTGAGCCTGATGCTGTTCGTGGTGTCCCTCGACATCTTCCGCTTCGCCCAGATGTTCAGCTAATCACGTGTAGCGAACCAAAGCCAGGGACGGACCCGCCGCTCCTTTTGGCAGTCAGGCGGTCCATCGGCCCGTCTGCCCGGATCGTTCCTCGGTAAACTCGCCGGCCGTGCAAACTTGCGCGGCGGGCGGGAAAGCGGTACAATGGTGTTTTCATCACCAGTACCGCACCAGGAGGAATACGGATGACTTCCCCACTGCAATCACTGATCGCTTCGGGCACCAAATTGTGGCTCGACTCGGTCGATCCGGATCTGGTCCAGACCAACCGCGCCCTCGGCGCTACCGGCGCCACTTCTAACCCGATTATCGTCGCCGACCTGCTCAAGACGGGCCGCTTCGACGACAAACTCAACCAGTTTATCACCGACGGCCTGGATGACACGGCGATTGCCTGGAGCATGACCGATCATCTCGTTCGCAGCGCCCAGGCGGTCTTCCAGCCGGTCTGGGAGGAAACCGCCGGCAACGACGGCTATGTCAGCTTTGAGCTGGACCCGCTGCTGGAAGATCCCCAGCAGGGCCCCCCGCACGAAGAACGCGTCCGCACCTATATCGAAAGCGGACTCCGTTGGGCGCAGGGCCACACGAACCGCATGATCAAAGTCCCGGCCACGCCGGCCGGTCTCGACGCCCTGGAAGAACTCGTCGCCGGCGGGGTCACCGTGAACGTCACGCTGATTTTCACCGATCGGCAGTACGCGCTGGCCCGCGACGCCGTGTGGCGCGGCGCTCAGCGTCGGTCGGATCTGAAACAGTTCAAAAGCGTGTACAGCATTTTCGTGTCGCGAATTGACGTCTACACCGAGAAGCACGTCTCGCAGTTGACCGACGCCGCGCAGGGGCAAGTCGGCATTGTGAACGCCAAACGGATCTGGGCCCACAACGCCGATTTCTGGAAAGACAAAAACGCCCCGTTAGCGCAAGAGATGATCTTCGCCAGCACCGGCGTCAAAAAGGAAGGCGACCCGGCCTGGAAATATGTCGCCGCGTTGGCTGGCAGCGACATCCAAACAAACCCGCCGGCCACCAACGAAGCGGTGGAAAAGAGCGGCCGCACCTTCGATCGCCAGGTCGACCACTACCCGCCCAGTGAAGTGCTGTCGGATATCGATGCCCATGTCGACTTTGCACAGCTTGAACAGGTGCTGATGGAAGAAGGGCTGAAAAAGTTCGCCGATCCGCAAAAGGCGTTGCTCGCCCTGATCGCTGAGAAACGGGCCGCTTTAACGGCCGCCAAATAACGCTGGCGAACGAGGGTGATCACGTCATGACGGGCAACGGCGGTGTGTGCCGCCGTTGTCCGGTCGTCGCTCAGTGGACCGCCAGGAAGCCCCAAGAAAAAAGAGATCCAGGACGCGGTTCGTCCTGGATCTCTCCATGGTTTCCCGATAACTATTTCACTTAATCAGTTCACTCCCGCGGCGACTAGCGGTGCATGTCCCACCAGGCATGATGACGCGGCGGCGGGCTTTGCACGCTGAACAGGGCGACCGCACACACGCCAACCAAAAAGCCGGCGCCAAACGACAGGGCCACTGATCGGGCGGGAGCATCGGAAGTCGCCCGCTGCACCTGCTGGTACGCCTGGGCGATCGGCTCGCCGACCTGATGCGTGGCAATCTCCGCCACCTGATGGCCGACGCGCTGGGCCTGCGCACCCACTTGCTGGCCGACCTGCTGGGTGGTGGCGCTGATGCGATTCAGCAGCCCCTGGTGGTTGGCGACGATTTTATCCATCGCTTGTTCGATTTCGTCCATCGCAGCGCCGGTTCGCTGATGCACGAGGGCGACCAGCTTTTGATAATCGCCGCCTACCATATCGAGTTCGCTTTCCGACAGTTGCGGCCAGCGCTCCTTGACATCGCAGTGCAGTTCTTTCCAATGCTGATCCGTAAATTTCTGCCGTTCTGAGGTGGTTTTTTGCGACATTGTGCGCCTCCATGAGACCAGGGGTCGTGATTGCTTGATTTGCTACCCAAGCCCAAGGCGGGTAGTGCCATCTATTACCATGCAGGTTCCGTGCCTGATCCTCGAATTACCGCAGGAATATCGCCGAACGTCGCACTTTTCCCACAGAAAGGGCGCCTGGCGGCAGGGTTTTCCTGCACCGCGAACAAGCCGCGCGGCTTTCCAGCGGCCGCCACAGGTCGCCCGACTTCCAGCTAGGCAGAGCGACAACACGGCCAGCCAGGCAAGCGAGTCTAGAAACGCGAAGCCCGCCGTGCTGCATATTGCCCAGCCTGTGGGCGACGCTCCGGAAGAGCTGGTTCCGCACGCCATGCCCGCAGCCGGGCTGATTCGCGATCCCGCGGAGCGCCAGGTGGAATCCGTCGGGCACGCAGAAAACGGCGTGACATGAGGGCAACTGCCTGTTCAAGGAAGCCGCTGCGCGGCAGGTTTTGATTTTACCCCTTCGCTGTAGTTGTACGCCATCCTTGGAAGGACGTTTTTCTTTGCGTTTTTCCAGGAGGTTGATCATGAGCGAATTGCGACGGCGGATGACGGAAGACCTGCAGCTGCGGGGCTTGAGCGAACGCACCCAGGAGGCGTATCTGCGGGCGGTGCGGAAGTTGGCCGAACACTTTCGCACGCCGCCGGATCGGCTGAGCGAGGAGCAGGTGCGGCAGTATTTGCTGTATCTCAAGAATGACTGCGGTTTTGCTCCCGGCTCGATGCGTGTGGCTGTCAATGGCGTGAAGTTCTTTTATCACTATACCGCGCCGCGCGCTTGGGCCACGCTGTGCAACATTCGCATCCCGCCGCAGAAGACGTTGCCCGACGTGCTGTCGCGGCCAGAGGTGCGGCAGTTGCTCGCCGCCGTGCGGACGCGCCACAACCGGGCTTACTTGTGGACGGTCTACGCTTGCGGCTTGCGGCTCAATGAAGGGCTGCATCTGCAGGTCGCCGATCTCGACAGCCAGCGGATGATGCTGCATGTGCATCGCGGCAAAGGCGCCAAGGATCGCTTTATTCTCCTGCCGCAAGAACTGCTGGCGATGTTGCGCCGTTACTGGCTCGAACATCGTAACCCGCGCTGGTTGTTTCCCGCTTTGGGACGCGGCCGCAACCAAGGCGGCGTCGCCGACAAGCCGATGGCCGAAGCCAGCGTGCAGGGCGCCTGGAAGCGGGTCGTCGATCAGTCAGGGCTGGCCAAATCGGTCTCGATTCCTACGCTGCGGCACAGCTACGCCTCGCACCTGATCGAAGCCGGCGTCGGGTTGCGACGCGTGCAGCAGCTGCTGGGCCATAGTTCGTTGCAGACCACCGCGCGGTACCTGCACGTCACCGAGCCCGGCGGCGAACATACGCGCCAGATCATCGATCAGCTGATGCAAGGCGTCGGCGCCGCCTTGGATGCGGGAGCGCAGGTCGATGCTGACGGTCGCCGATGTTCTTCGTCGGCACGGTCCCGCCTACCTGGAACGCCACGCGACGACGATGCCTGTCGAACAGAAACGCGTGCTGCGCTGCATCATGGCTTGCCGCACCGGCGAGTTGGGGACCGTGCATTACGCCTGCCGCCAGTGCGGGCAGGCGCATGTGATGGGTCGCTCGTGCGGCAACCGCCATTGCCCCAGCTGTCAAAGCGAGAAAGGCGGCGTCTGGTGCGAACGACAGCTCGCCAGGCTGCTGCCGTGCCATTACTTCTTGTTGACGTTCACGGTTCCCCAGGCGTTCCGCGAGTTCGCTCGGCGACACCCGCGCGCCGCGTACGCCGCCATGTTCCGCGCTTCGAGTGACGCCCTCAAGACGTTGGCCGCCGACCCGAAACGGTTAGGCGTCACGACGCTGGGCTTCTTCGGAGCGTTGCACACCTGGGGCCGCGACTTGAACTATCATCCGCACCTGCATTACGTCGTTCCCGGCGGAGGGCTGGACGCGGAAGGCCAATGGCGGCAGACGCCGACCAACTTCTTTCTGCCGTGTCAACCTCTGTCACTCCTGTACCGCGGGAAGCTGCGTGCGGCGCTTGACGCAGAGGGCTTGCTGGACGAGGTCGACGACTCGGTCTGGAGCGAGTCCTGGGTGGTCGATTGCCAGGCGGTCGGCGACGGCGCGGCGGCGGTCAAGTATCTGGCGCCGTACGTGTTTCGCGTCGCCCTGTCCGACAAGCGGATCGTGGCCTGCGACGAACAATCGGTGACGTTCCGCTATCGCCGCAGCGGTTCGCAGCGATGGCGCACGATGCGGCTGGACGCAGACGAGTTCGTGCGGCGATTTCTGCAGCACGTCCTGCCGCGAGGGCTGCAAAAGGTTCGTCATTATGGGTTCCTCAGTCCTCGCGCGGGGCAATCGATCGAATCGCTGAAGTGGCTGGTGGCGGCCGCCTTGGGCTTGCTGTTCTGGCTGGCCTGGACGGAAACGATCATCGCGCCGCCGACGCCCGACTTCGCCTGCAGCGAGTGCGGCGGGCCTTTGATGCGTATCCGTTTCGAGCCGCCTCCGCCGCCGAGGCCCATCCCCACTTCTCAACCGCCCTAGCGAGCCGGGCCTGCCGATGCACGATCGACGACACGTGTTGATGATTCAAAAGTCGCGGCAGCGACCGCGCTCCCACTGCGCGCCGACGTTCGATTTGGGCGTCGAAAACGATCGATACCCGGCGAAACGGACAATCGTGATACAACACCTCTCCCTCAAACGCCCCGCTGGCGGTCGTCAAACGAAGGCGATTCCGCAGCAAGCCACTACGACCGAGTTCCGCCTCGGAAGCGTTTCCCTAAGGCCCTGCCCGGCCACCCGCCGCGCCGGGCTTCTCGAACAAACGACTTGACCTCGGCTCCTCGAACGTCAATTCGATCCCGCCCACACGCGCAGCAACAACTCGCAGCGGGAAATCTCCGCACCGGCCCGCGAGGACAAATCCTAATTGTTAGCCTTGAACTTACCGCAATTAATTCACGGGCCATTATGCTGACAAACCGGCAGCCTGCAGGTGCAAGACGGATCGCCCTGAAAGCCAATTATCCTGCTGGAAAGCGAATATCGATGATTTCGCAAATCACAAAGATAAAGGTACTCTACCTGTCTTTCGGAGCGATGTTCGCATGCAGCCTGCTGTTCTTCCTGCAGTACAATTCCGAGTTTTCCTTCCGTAAAATGGTAGAGACTCGAATACTGCAGAAAAAAGTCGCGATCGAAAAAGTCGCCACGATGGACACGGCAAACGCGCACTCTGCGGGACCTGGGCTGTTTGGGGGACGGGGCGCGCTGACCGGGGTTTTCTGCACAATTGACTGCTTGGGAGAATGGCGTTTCAGCACCTTCAACTGGCGATCATGATGACAGAAATTCAGTTCGATAATGTCGACTCGATCCTGACAAGTTTCGGCGAACTCACCGACCCCCGTTCGCATATCAACAGGCTCCATCTCTTCGGCGATCTGCTGGTCATTTCGATCATGGCAGTCATCGCTGGCGCGGATGGGCCGCAGGCGATCGGAATCTGGGCGAAGCACCATCAAACCTGGTTGAAAAAACACCTGGTGTTGCCCCATGGCGTCCCCTCGCACGACACGTTCGGACGCCTGCTTGGCCTGCTGAAACCGGCGGCCTTTCAGAAGTGTTTTGAAGCCTGGATTCGGTCGATCGCGCCGCTTGATAAAGAGACCGACTTGAATCAAATTGCGATCGACGGCAAGGTCCTCAAGCGTAGCCACGATCGCAAACGCAAGCTGGGGCCGTTGTGGCTTGTCAGCGCCTGGTCGGTCGATCGTTCGCTCAGTCTGGGACAGCTGGCCACGGACGAAAAATCGAACGAAATCACGGCGATTCCCGAGCTTTTGGAGAATATCGAGGTCCAGGGAGCTGTGGTCACCATCGACGCCGCCGGCTGTCAACGCGAGATCGCCAGGAAGATCATCGACGGCCACGGCGACTACCTTCTGGCGCTCAAGGGGAATCAAGGAAAACTTTACGAAGCGGTGACAGACTACATCCTCCTGCACATGGAAAACGACTTCGCAGATATCCCGGCAAGACGCTTCACGGAAACGCTCCACGGCCACGGACGCGTCGACGAAATCACCTACTATCAGATGCCTGTTCCGAAGGATCTGGTGAACCGGGAAAAGTGGCCGGGATTGAAAACGATTGGCGTCGCGATTCGGCAAAGCGAGAGCGGTTCGAAGACTTCGAGTGATGCTCGCTTCTACATCGGCTCGATCGCCCTGGGGGTCAAGAAATTCGCCCGTTATGTGCGTGGCCATTGGGCGATCGAGAATACGCTTCACTGGTGCCTGGATGTGACGTTTCGTGAGGACGAAAATCGGGTGCGTGAGCGGACGACCGCGGACAATCTGGCGTGGCTGAAACGCTTCGCCCTGAGCATGCTCAAGCAGCAAGATGACAAGTACAGCATCGCCATGCGTCGCCGCGTCGCCGGCTGGGACCTCGACTACCTCGCCAAAATCCTCGGAATTCCCGTACTATAGTGTGCGTTTGCCGTGCCACGATGGATCAATGGATACAAGCAACCCAAAATCGAAATGTCGTACTTTTCGTTGACGCAAGTTGCAATGGATGGACGGTCGCCCATAAAGACCAATTCCATTCGTATACAGGCTGGTTTCGCTGTGAATACCAAACGCGCGCAATATTCATTGATACTTCCATCGCTTCGGAATCTCCAACCTGGGCTCCCGCCAACATTGAAATTGAGCTCTTTGATTTACTGCAGAATCTTTGGAAAACCAACTCCGTGCCCACAGGCTCAATGAAGTCCTGGGGCGGCGCCGGTACGGTAGCCTGGCTAAACGACGGGAAGATCGTCGATCACGAATTCATCGGCAGACTGGCATCGCTTGAAGAAATGCAATGCCGAACGAAGGCGGCTTTTGGATCCCCTTGATTTTTCGACCCCGCCCCTTGGCAGTCAACAAGCCGCTGGACCGAAACCCCGTTGGTCCGTGGAAAGGGAATTTGCGTTGAACGGCGCCCAATCCTCACACCTGAAGGATCGAACGATGACGAAGTACCTGATCTCCTTCCCCGCATCGGCGATGGATATCTCCGAAGAAGACATGCCTGCTGTCGGCGAAGCGGCTCGCGCGGCCATCCGTGAGGCGAAGGACGCCGGCGTCTATGTGTTCGGCGGGGGAATCAACGAGGATGTCGCGCCGCGGATGGTCGCCGCCGACGGCGCCGTCACGAACGAGACCTACCCGCAGACCAGGGAGTTCAACGGCGGCTTCTGTGTCCTGGAGCTCCCGTCGCGCGAAGCCGCCGTCCAATGGGCCGCGAAGATCGCCAAAGCCTGCCGTTGCTCGCAGGAACTCCGCGAGTTCGGATACGACCCCGAGAGCTGACCGGCAAGGTTGCAGCCCGATGCGAACGCGGAGGTCCTTTCTGCAGCTTCCTTCTTCCTCGCCATGAACTTCGGGCAGGACGCACGTTCAATCGCCTTGGCTGCATTCGCGAGGCTCAATCGAGTAAGCAGAAAAAGGAGCGCCAAGGGAGTAGCCAATGGCTACATTTCTTTTTGCGAGAATTAGCTGTCTGCCGAGTCAGGCCGCAATTGTGCCGCCTGCAGGTTACAGGCGGAAACTTCCTGTAAAAAGGTTATCTGACGAAATACCCTTGGACCCATCGATGAATCCCTGTTCGCCGCCGAAATCGTCGAGCGATCAGCACGGATCACGTGTTGCCGGCCTTGGCGCCAAAGCTGCAGCCATGGTGTTATCGCTTGCCTTTGTTGCCATCCTACTGCAAGGCCTGTCTCGGGCTGTCCCCGGATTACGGCACGAAGAGTACGCCGAGAGCCCCATCGGAATCCTGATCGGCAACGGCATTTGGCTCTTGATAACGGGAGCCTTCATCGCATACTTGTGGCGACAAGGCGATCACTTTCTCTACCCAGAGACACATGGTTTTCTTGTGCAAGAACAACGCGCGGCGATCTCGATTCTTGACAATCACCATTTGAAACCGGCTGCAGGTGAAATGCCAGTGGACGCTATGTACGCTTCCTTGAGCCTCCGTGACCTTCTTCGCACCTGCCGTGCGATGTACAAGCAGAAGAACCCCGACCGACACAACAAATTACTGTATGCCATTCAAGCTCACGCCGATATGCAGAACACGCCTTCGGGTGAGCCCTCTGCCGAATCGCAAAGAAAACCCGGATAACAAAACATAGCACCGCGGTCGTGAAGTCGAACGATTCCAAAGGGACGGTCCTTCACCACCTCCAGGTGAAGTTAGACCCTGCCAGCTCAATCATGCCCGCCTCTTGAAAGAAACCCGCAACGCATGTCAACGGCGAAATCACGCCGCCGACCGTGCGCGTCGAAGTGCGGCACGGTCTCAAACTCGGCGTCATGTCAACTTCTGACGCGCTCGCTGAAGCCCGCCGTCGCGGTGTCGATCTCGTGCTCCAGGCGGCGTCCTGCGATCCGCCTCGCTGCGGGTAAAACTCCGTCGCGATGGAGGGTCGGCACTTGATGCGAGGCAGTCGAATCACCGGGTTCCGTGATCGAGGGTTGTGATCCTGCAATAATCGTTGACTCGCTGTACAAAACGGCAGGTTATGCGGATTGAGTATTCACTCCGCCGCACGATGGCCAGTTGCTCTTTCCGGTCGTCCAAATCTTGTTCGTGGGCTTGTGTCCGTGTACGATTCTTAACATGTCTTGCTGGGGGCAGCGTCAATCGAAGAATGCCCGTTTGAAGTGTGCGGCAGTCTACGTCGGACAGGAAGCGACGGTCGCTGTCCGCCGCCATGTTAGCCGATCGTCAGCCTTTGACCTGAGCCGACGAATCCAACCTTGTTTTCGTGAAAGAGGCGAGCACCATGCAGCGCGACGACGAATGGAATCCGTCCGAGAATCCCTACGCCACGCCGCGGTCGCTGGCCTATGAGTCAAAACCAGGCGCCGGTGCTGAGCATTCAGAACAGGAACTGAAACCCTTTCGAACGATCTGGACCCGTCCTCGTGAGACCGTTCGCAGGATCATCGCAGTCAACCCTGAACTTCACGTTGTGCTGCTGGCGTGCCTTGCCGGAATCGGCGAAACGCTTGATCGGGCGTCGATGCGCAACCTTGGCGATAAAATGCCGCTGGCGGCCATCCTGGGAGTCGCGTTGGTGTTTGGCCCCCTGGGAGGTCTGCTCAGCCTCTGGGTTGGATCCCATTTGATCCGATTGTCGGGCAATTGGATGGGAGGCGCCGGCAATCGAGAAAGCATCAAGACGGCGATCGCCTGGGCTTCAGTGCCTGCGGTTTTCGCCTTGCCGCTATGGATTCCGGCGATTGCATTTTTTGGTTCTGACATGTTCACCGCGGCGACCCCACGACTGGACGCCCAGCCCGTGTTATGGATTCCGTTTGTCGCGATCGCTCTCGTGGAGATCGTTCTGGGAGTGTGGGGATTTGTGCTGCTTTGCAACACGATCGCAGAAGTTCAGGGTTTCCACTCCGCGTGGGCCGGACTTGGCAACCTGATACTTGCAGGCGCCCTGTTTTTCGTGCCGTTGCTCGTCATTGTGTTCGGTGTGGTCTTTCTGTTACAGGCCTGACCCGAATGGCATTCAATCCGCGTAACTCTTTATTCTTTGCCGGGTTGGTGGCTGTGACGGGGCTTGGTCATGAGCTTGTACGGATTGGGCCGGCGTTTGCGGACTCGCGGTTCGTAGCGGTCCGGGCGATTGCCAACGACATGCTGCAAGCAGCAATCATAAAACACGTCGCAGAGCGGATCGGCGTCCCCTGTCATGCACAACACCGGCAGCAACTCGTTAAGCGTTTGCATCGTCCCCTTAAAGCTGATTTGCCAGGGTTGCACGTCGCCGCGGATCGCTGCCTCGCACATCATCTGACGGACCAAGTTATAGGCCGTGAAGTGAGCTCGGATTTCGTTCCGCACACGATGGGGTTGCTTGCAGCGCAAGTGGTCCATTTGCATCACCGTTTTCAACGATCTTAGATTTAATTCTGCTTGCCACCGCCGACGATAAAGAGCCGCCAGATCCTCCTTGTTGTACTCGATGTCGTCGAGCAAGTTGGTCACAATGATGACCTCACGCGTGCGAAAGCCGGGCGTGGCGATCCGCACCCGGATCTCACGCAGTGTCAGGAATACGTCATAGCCGGCGTACTCTTCTGCGGTCATCCAGGCAGGCCGTGGCGGCTTGTCCCAGAACACCGCGTGTTCGTCTTTGCTGTAGCGCACGCCGGTGCGGAAATCGGTCCTTCGCGATTGATGTTTTCGCAGCACCACATGCACCCCTCGGGCCAGCTGCCGGGCGATGTCGAACCAGCCAGAATAGGCTCGATCTGCGAGATAAACGTCGTCTTCTTCGAGGATTTTGTCGATCTCACGGAACAGGCTGACCTCGGCCGTCAGCTTGCCTTTATAGCGACCCATGGCGGCTTCCAGCACGACGCCGGTGGCCAGGCCGAAGAAGACCACCATCCGCATGATGGGAAATCCACAGCCGGGTTTTTGCCCCGCCATTTGCGGATAGGCTTCTTGGTTTTCAGGAGTGTCAGCCATTGTCAGCGTGCAACCGTCGCCGACGATAACGCGATGTCCTCGCCAGAGCCATTGATCGGGGACGGAATCTTCGATCGCGGCGCCAGAATCTGTCACCAGGCGGTGCATGCCGGCTTCGTTAAGTTTGTCTCGCGCCATGCAGTAGGCGCCGCTTAGAGCGGCAGGAATCGGCAGGCCTTTAGCGGCGCGAAAGGCGATCAATTTGGCAACCGCCTGGACGCAGTTGTGGCCGGAAGTGAGGGTTTGCGAGAGGAACACCCAAACGGTGACGGCGGTGTCGTAAATTCGCGCGGAATCGAGGATTGTACTTGCGTCGCCAAAGCTGGATCGGATAGTCTGTTGATCGATCAGCGCAGCGAAGAACAGTTGATCATCACGTCGGGCCGCAGCCAACCGCGAGCGAAAAGAATCGAACATCGAAGGGGCCTCCTTGCCTTTGAGAATTTGAGCGTTCCCAAAGAATATGCCCGCGAGGCCCCTTCCTTGTCGATATCAACTTATCCGCTAGCCCGAGAAGGACTTAGGCGGATTGAGTGCCATTCAGGCCTGACCCTGAGGTGCATATGAAACCGGGTTTGTTGCCTTTTTTTTGAAAACCTTGTTCTTTTCCTGGCCCGTTGAACCTCACCGCCAGGGGCAACAGAGCGCAAAGATGAAAACTGCAATATCGGTACTTGCCGTCGTCGTGGCCCTGATCGGCATTCGCCTTTACGCCAGTCCTCCCATTCGTCCTTCACTTGAGCCATTGCAACTCCGCCGTTTGGACCGCTATGTGCGGATTACCGACCGACCCTTTGAGATGCAAGATTCAACGATAACGTTTTGTCGACCACCGGAAGAGATCGCACTGAATCCCCACGATCCCGCATTCCCTGAAACAGCTTTCTGCCATGTTTATGTGAACGAAATAGCCAAGAATCCCATGTTAACGGGGAAAGGGATCTATCCCGAGGGATCCCTTGTGATCAAATCAAAACTTGCAGCGGCCGACAGCCAGAAACCTGAGCTGTTCACGGTAATGCAGAAAATGGCAAACGGCTATGACACCGAACGTGGCAACTGGAAATACACGGTCGTTGATGGAACGTCCTATCGGCAGCTCGCTTCTGGGCGAATTGATTCCTGCATCCAGTGTCACGAACAATACAAGGAAACGGATTACATCACGCGCGAGTACATCGCCGAAAAGTGACGAACCGGGTGATGCAACCTGACTGCGGACGGGAGCGTTTTGGCAAGAGAAAGATCATTCCCGCGACAGGGTGATCCAGGGCGTTCCGCCGTCAGGCAACACGTGAGGTTCAACCAAAAAGGGTCCTATGCATCGCGTCGTTTACTCTCGTCACTACAACATCGGTTTCTACGGTCTTGAGCGGCTTCATCCGTTTGATTCTCGAAAATACGGTCGGGTGTGGAAACAACTTCGCCGCCACTTCGGGGCCGCACTGCGTCGCTATCATGTGCGTCCGACGCGTCCCGCGAATCGCGAAGAGTTGTTGCTTGTTCATACCGACGCATACCTGAAGCAGCTCCGCAACTCGCAATATGTGGCCAAGGCGCTGGAAGTGCCTGCGGTTCGATATTTGCCCTGGTGGGCGATCGACTTGCACATCCTTCGACCCATGCGCTGGGCGACGCGCGGCACCCTTGTCGCCGCCCAGGAAGCTCTTGAGCATGGCTTTGCTGTGAACCTGAGCGGTGGGTATCACCATGCAAAACCTGATCGTGGCGAGGGGTTCTCCATCTACGCGGACGCCGGAATCTGCGTGGCATCGCTTCGCCAGCAGAATCTCATTTCGGAGACGGCGCGCATCGTGTGCATTGATACGGACGCCCACCTGGGGAACGGCGTTTGCCACACTTTCATGCACGACGATCGCGTGTTCCTGTTTGATATCTTCAACTGTCATATTTATCCGATCTTCGACGTTGACGCGCGAAAACGCGTGGATTGCCATGTTGGCGTCACGAGTACATGTACCGATAAAGAATACATGCACGACCTCGAAACCTGGCTGCCACGGTTTCTCGATGCTGTTTGCAATTCGCCTGTTGGCCTGGCCATATACAACGCGGGCACGGATGTTTTCGCGGGTGATCCGCTCGGCGGAATGAACATTTCGGCTGCCACGATTCGCGATCGGGACATGTTTGTCGTCGGCGAGTTGCGGAAGCGTAACATTCCCACGATCATGGTGCTCAGCGGCGGATACACGAAGCAGAGCTATCAGCTTGTCGCTGATTCGGTGATTGGACTACTCGAACGGGAAACCTGAAACAGGACACCGACTCGGCAGAACCAGGCGAGCAACGCCAGCGGGCGGTCGCGTCGGAATTGACACCCTGGCCCAACGCGTCCGCCGGCTTGACCTGGTCGTGATGCCCAAAAACCCAACACCCCCATTGCATGCAGTCTGCAGGCGCCCGAACCATGAAACTGAAATACGAAAATTCGCTCGAAGATGTGGTCGCGTTTAGCCGCTACCACAACGCCCATTCGCCTGCTGTTATGAAGGCGAAGTTCACCTGTATGATTCTCGTGTCGGTGCTGGTGATCTTCGGCTCGCTGTTCATTCCGACGACTGACTATATCTCACGTCCCATCATCATCGCCGGTGCAATCGTGTTCTCAGGGATATTCTCGGTGATGTTCCATTACCAATTTGCTGGGACCACGGATCGTCAGGTTCGCCGCCTGTATAAAGAAGGAAATAACAAGAGTATCTTTGGCCAGCACGAAATTCAAATCGACAACAACGGACTGTCCAAACGAACCGCATTTAACGAATCACGTCAGTCCTGGCAAGGCGTTGAGCGTATCGTCGAGACTGACAGATACGTATTTATTTATGTCGCGTCGTTAATGGCGCACGTCATTCCCAAACAATCGGTCATCGAAGGCGACCTGGATGCATTCCTCGTCCTGGCAAAGCAGCTTTGGCACGAAAACAATCCTGACGCTGCGGGCAAACAACGAAGATGACCAATCGGACAACGGGAGTGCCAGGCGTCGGTGAGTGGAATCGGCCGCAACTCCAGGTCTTCCAGCCGGACGAGATTCGCCAACGGAGCGACCTCTTCCTCGTTGATGTAATCCGAGCCGATGTTCAACTCGACCAATTCGCGATGTTCGGCGATCAGGGCCAATCTCTTGCCGGTAATCGACGTTCCCCAGGCGAACAGCTTCTCCAACTGCTTGAGCTTTCCGAGATGGGCGATCCCGGCATCGCCGACCGGCGTGCCAGTGATGTCCAAGCTCTTCAGGCCGACGAGGTTCGCCAGGTGCGCCACGCCCTCGTCGCCGACTTGCGTGTTTGCGAGGATCAGCGTCTCCAGACCGGTGAGATTCGCCAGCGCGGCCAAACCCTCATCGGTCACCTGCGTGCTTGTGAGGTCCAGCCATTTCAGCGTTGGGATGTCTGCGAGGAACCGCACCTCGTCGTCGCCGGCTTCTGCAGGCAATTTTAACGCGGGGATCTTTTGAGCCAAGAAATCTTCGCGAACCGCGGCCATCGCCTTCAGGTCCCAAGGCTGGACCCACCAAGGATCTTTGGTCGGCAACCTGGTCGGCTCCTCCGACGGCGTCGCACCGATACGCGATACGCCATAGAACGTTTCCTCCTGAAAGACACCGAAGGCGACCGCCGAATTGAACGTGCCGGCGGAAGCGACTGGCGTTGCCGTGTCAACCTCTGTCACTCCTGTACCGCGGGAAGCTGCGTGCGGCGCTTGCCGCAGAGGGCTTGCTGGACGAGGTCGACGACTCGGTCTGGAGCGAGTCCTGGGTGGTCGACTGCCAGGCGGTCGGCGACGGCGCGGCGGCGGTCAAGTATCTGGCGCCTTACGTGTTTCGCGTCGCCCTGTCCGACAAGCGGATCGTGGCCTGCGACGAACAATCGGTGACGTTCCGCTATCGCCGCAGCGGTTCGCAGCGATGGCGCACAATGCGGCTGGACGCAGACGAGTTCGTGCGGCGATTTCTGCAGCACGTCCTGCCGCGAGGGCTGCAAAAGGTTCGCCACTATGGGTTCCTCAGTCCTCGCGCGGGGCAAACGATCGAATCGCTGAAGTGGCTGGTGGCGGCCGCCTTGGGCTTGCTGTTCTGGCTGGCCTGGACGGAAACCGTCATCGCGCCGCCGACGCCCGACTTCGCCTGCAGCGAGTGCGGCGGGCCTTTGATGCGTATCCGTTTCGAGCCGCCTCCGCCGCCGAGGCCCATCCCCACTTCTCAACCGCCCTAGCGAGCTGATGCACGATCGACGACACGTGTTGATGTTTCAAAAGTCGCGGCAGCGACCGCGCCCCCACTGCGCGCCGACGTTCGATTTGGACGTCGAAAACGATCGATACCCGGAGAAACGGACAAGCGTAATGCAACGCCTCTCCCTCAAACGCCCCGCTGGTCGCCGTCAAACGAAGGCGATTCCGCAGCAAGCCGTTACGCCCCAACTCCACCTCGGAAGCGTTTCCCTAAGGCCCTGCCCGGCCGCCCGCCGCGCCGGGCTTCTCGAACAAACGACTTGACCTCTGCTCCTCGAACGTCAATTCAGTCCCGCCCACACGCGCAACAACAACTCGCAGCGGAAAATCTACGCACCGGCCCGCGAGGATAAATTCTAATTGTTATCCGCCGTTTTCAAGGAGCCAAAGATAGATGACTTGGCGGAGTTCTTCGAGAGATTCAGTTGTTCCGCGATTTACAGCGTGATCCCATTCACCATTATCGACGCTTTCATCCTCAAGGTCATAAGAGATGGTATCAAGATCGTTGCAATATAGGTAGACGTAAGCTGTCCTCGTTGCGTGCGTACCAGCAACTCGGAATGCAAGCATGTCGCCCAGTTCATCAACCCGGTCAACATCGGGCAAGGCTTTAAGCACCTCTTCGATGGTCCAGTTAGAAGAAAGCGGGTCAGGCGTCATTGCGAGTCTGGAATGCTATGGACAAAGCGGCGAGATGATCCTCAGTCGGATAACGGCAGCCGTCACCGGGCGGCCGCCATAGACTCTGATCTCAATTCACGCGTTGTCGGCCGCTCCGGTTCACAGCATTGTTATTTCGCGTCGTTGCGACTTCATTTGCGCCTGAGCATCCATGCTAGTTGGCTTCTGAATTGATCTTCGTCGTCATATGCGATGTGCAGTTGAAACGGCTGCAATTCAGCCGCATCACCGATGACCTGCCACCGCCGATTATCTTTCGAGATTATCATTGTCCTGTCCGCGCGCTGAAACGTCCCGATGCCCTCGCCCCGGTCGCAAGTATAATCAAACGGACCAGCAGTCGCCTCCCTTGATTCCAGCGACACAAGCTGGAAGTCGCGCGAATTCAGGAAGACGGCAAGTTCCCCAATCCAGAAGTCGAGAGGATCGTCAACGAGAAATGAAGCCCGTAGGTCGCGGATCTGTTGCATTCCTATGTCGTCATATTCTCCCGCGAGGATTGCGTCGCGGTAATCAGTTGAGGCCGTCCCAATTTGTAGGCTTAGCTCGTCGAGTGATCCCGCAGCCGCGACGGCAATGCATCGTGCAACTCGGCCAGTCGTGCCGGAATCAGTTAGGAGTTGCAGCGCAGTCGAGAATTGGTCAGCGTCGAAATCCGACTTGAGACGCTCGACGATATCAGATTCGAGTGACATCTGTTTTCGTGAAATAACGTTGCGATTGAGCGGAATTGTAGAGAAGACGTTCCTTCTGCATTCTACCGCGCCACAATTTCCGTTGGAATCGCTTGTTGGGGAGGCGTTCGTGCCGGACCATTTGCACCTGCGGCTGGTGCGGTACGGCCGAAGGTGCATCGCCAACGGCCAGACACCCGAGGGCGTCCGGGAAAAGGGAACTGCGGCGTGCCAGGTTTTGCCCAGCGCGCCGGGTTAGCACGGCGAATCGCCGGGCTTGCCTGTTGGGACCGGTGCTCCAACAGGTTTGTCACGATCGTAGCTCCCTCAAGGAGCTCAATCGCAACGTTGAGTAGGCATGGACGCCTCCTCAACGTCCGAAATCACGCGGTTGCGGCCTAGTGACTTACCATCAGGGAACGCGCGATCCGCAACTCGCGTGCATTTCTTTGTTCGTCCGTTCTCACGTTGCGTCGGCCGCGAAAACACAGAAAAAACCGTCCGTGTCGTAGCCGAGCATTTCCGGCCATTCGCCGTCGAGCATTGACATTATTTTGCCATGCAGTCCGGCATTTAGCCAGTCGATGGCGACCGACGGATAGAATTGCCGCATCCACTCGCGGGCTTCTTGGTTCTTCGTCGTTTCCCTTCTCAACAGATCATCTGCACGAGCATCAGATGTTGGATCGGCGTGAAACCAACCGTCGAGGTCATCTCGCATCGGATCAAAGATAAATGGCTGGAGCACGCATGAATATCGGTAGGTATAACGAACGAAGTCGCCAAGAGAGTCGAACGTCGAGTACGGCCATCGCGCAATGTGGAGTGCGATTTCGCTTTCCGGGTCCATCATGACGCACTCATGTTGCGTTGGAGCTTTGCAACGGAAATCTGAGAGATCGTACGGCATGATTCGATTCAGAGGACGAACGACCAGCGTAACCGGGCGGCGACGTTACGCGTTGATCTCAGATTCCGCCGGATTCGCCGCTCCGGTTCACGCACTTGTTCAAGGAAGCCGCTGCGCGGCAGGTTTTGATTTTACCCCTTCGCTGTAGTTGTACGCCATCCTTGGAAGGACGTTTTTCTTTGCGTTTTTCCAGGAGGTTGATCATGAGCGAGTTGCGACGGCGGATGACGGAGGACCTGCAGCTGCGGGGCTTGAGCGAACGCACCCAGGAGGCGTATCTGCGGGCGGTGCGGAAGTTGGCAGAACACTTTCGCACGCCGCCGGATCGGCTGAGCGAGGAGCAGGTGCGGCAGTATTTGCTGTATCTCAAGAATGACTGCGGTTTTGCTCCCGGCTCGATGCGCGTCGCTGTTAGTGGCGTGAAGTTCTTTTATCACTTCACCGCGCCGCGCGCTTGGGCCACGCTGTGCAACATTCGCATCCCGCCGCAGAAGACGTTGCCCGACGTGCTGTCGCGGCCGGAGGTGCGGCAGTTGCTCGCCGCCGTGCGGACGCGCCACAACCGGGCTTACTTGTGGACGGTCTACGCTTGCGGCTTGCGGCTCAATGAAGGGCTGCATCTGCAGGTCGCCGATCTCGACAGCCAGCGGATGATGCTGCATGTGCATCGCGGCAAAGGCGCCAAGGATCGTTTCATTCTCCTGCCGCAAGAACTGCTGGCGATGCTGCGCCGTTACTGGCTCGAACATCGTAACCCGCGCTGGTTGTTTCCCGCTTTGGGACGCGGCCGCAACCAAGGCGGCGTCGCCGACAAGCCGATGGCCGAAGCCAGCGTGCAGGGCGCCTGGAAGCGGGTCGTCGATCAGTCAGGGCTGGCCAAATCGGTCTCGATTCCTACGCTGCGGCACAGCTACGCCTCGCACCTGATCGAAGCCGGCGTCGGGTTGCGACGCGTGCAGCAGCTGCTGGGCCATAGTTCGTTGCAGACCACCGCGAGGTACTTGCACGTCACCGAGCCCGGCGGCGAACACACGCGCCAGATCATCGATCAGCTGATGCAAGGCGTCGGCGCCGCCTTGGATGCGGGAGCGTAGGTCGATGCTGACGGTCGCCGATGTTCTTCGTCGGCACGGTCCCGCCTACCTGGAACGCCACGCGACGACGATGCCTGTCGAACAGAAACGCGTGCTGCGCTGCATCATGGCTTGCCGCACCGGCGAGTTGGGGACCGTGCATTACGCCTGCCGCCAGTGCGGGCAGGCGCATGTGATGGGTCGCTCGTGCGGCAACCGCCATTGCCCCAGCTGTCAAAGCGAGAAGGGCGGCGTCTGGTGCGAACGACAGCTCGCCAGGCTGCTGCCGTGCCATTACTTCTTGTTGACGTTCACGGTTCCCCAGGCGTTCCGCGAGTTCGCTCGGCGACACCCGCGCGCCGCGTACGCCGCCATGTTCCGCGCTTCGAGTGACGCCCTCAAGACGTTGGCCGCCGACCCGAAACGGTTAGGCGTCAAGACGCTGGGCTTCTTCGGAGCGTTGCACACCTGGGGCCGCGACTTGAACTATCATCCGCACCTGCATTACGTCGTCCCCGGCGGAGGGCTGGACGCGGAAGGCCAATGGCGGCAGACGCCGACCAACTTCTTTCTGCCGTGTCAACCTCTGTCACTCCTGTACCGCGGGAAGCTGCGTGCGGCGCTTGCCGCAGAGGGCTTGCTGGACGAGGTCGACGACTCGGTCTGGAGCGAGTCCTGGGTGGTCGATTGCCAGGCGGTCGGCGACGGCGCGGCGGCGGTCAAGTATCTGGCGCCTTACGTGTTTCGCGTCGCCCTGTCCGACAAGCGGATCGTGGCCTGCGACGAACAATCGGTGACGTTCCGCTATCGCCGCAGCGGTTCGCAGCGCTGGCGCACAATGCGGCTGGACGCAGACGAGTTCGTGCGGCGATTTCTGCAGCACGTCCTGCCGCGAGGGCTGCAAAAGGTTCGTCATTATGGGTTCCTCAGTCCTCGCGCGGGGCAACCGATCGAGTCGCTGAAGTGGCTGGTCGCGGCCGCCTTGGGCTTGCTGTTCTGGCTGGCCTGGACGGAAACCGTCATCGCGCCGCCGACGCCCGACTTCGCCTGCAGCGAGTGCGGCGGGCCTTTGATGCGTATCCGTTTCGAGCCGCCTCCGCCGCCGAGGCCCATCCCCACTTCTCAACCGCCCTAGCGAGCTGATGCACGATCGACGACACATGTTGATGATTCAAAAGTCGCGGCAGCGACCCCGCCCCCACTGCGCGCCAACGTTCGATTTGGACATCGAAAACGATCGATACCTGGCGAAACGGACAATCGTGATGCAACGCCTCTCCCTCAAACGCCCCGCTGGCCGCCGTCAAACGAAGGCGATTCCGCAGCAAGCCACTACGACCGAGTTCCGCCTCGGAAGCGTTTCCCTAAGGCCCTGCCCGGCCACCCGCCGCGCCGGGCTTCTCGAACAAACGACTTGACCTCGGCTCCTCGAACGGCAATTCGATCCCACCTTCACGCGCAACAACAACTCGCAGCGGGAAATCTACGCACCGGCCCGCGAGGACAAATCCTAATTGTTCGGCCACTCGTTACCGTTTATGCCTCCCAAACACGCCAGTCCGGCTCGTCAAGTTCCGCAGAATCAAATGGAGGCGAGACTTTCGCGATTGGATAGGTCGGATCGATTAAGGCACGGAAGTATTGAAACCCTCGAAACTTCGCGTCATGGTAGTTTACGACTCCACTTTCCTCATCGAGTGTTAAGTTATTGAGGAAAACAGACAGTGTTGTCCGAAGGATTGTCGGATCACAAAAGCCGGATTGATAGTGTTTCCAGTCAGATCGCTCCACATCCCAATCC
This sequence comes from Lignipirellula cremea, assembly GCF_007751035.1. NCBI lineage: Bacteria > Pseudomonadati > Planctomycetota > Planctomycetia > Pirellulales > Pirellulaceae > Lignipirellula > Lignipirellula cremea. The sequence goes on from NZ_CP036433.1 coordinate 2,849,888, forward strand.
CAGCGGTCGTCATCGAGCAGACCTTTGCTCAGCAGGACCATGAATCCCACTATCGCGCCTCGTATTTCTACAGGTACGTGATTCATGTTGAGGCCGAACGCCACCGTTCACCGGGCCGCGGCGAACGGCATTGATTTCTGATGCCGCGCGGCCCGCGGCTCCGTGTGCAACGGATTGTTCAAGGAAGCCGCTGCGCGGCAGGTTTTGATTTTACCCCTTCGCTGTGGTTGTACGCCATCCTTGGAAGGACGTTTTTCTTTGCGTTTTTCCAGGAGGTTGATCATGAGCGAATTGCGACGGCGGATGACGGAAGACCTGCAGCTGCGGGGCTTGAGCGAACGCACCCAGGAGGCGTATTTGCGGGCGGTGCGGAAATTGGCGGAACACTTTCGCACGCCGCCGGATCGGCTGAGCGAGGAGCAGGTGCGGCAGTATTTGCTGTATCTCAAGAATGACTGCGGGTTTGCTCCCGGCTCGATGCGTGTCGCCGTCAATGGCGTGAAGTTCTTTTATCACTTCACCGCGCCGCGCGAATGGGCCACGCTGTGCAACATTCGCATCCCGCCGCAGAAGACGTTGCCCGACGTGCTGTCGCGGCCGGAGGTGCGGCAGTTGCTCGCCGCCGTGCGGACCCGCCACAACCGGGCTTACTTGTGGACGGTCTACGCTTGCGGCTTGCGGCTCAATGAAGGGCTGCATCTGCAGGTCGCCGATCTCGACAGCCAGCGGATGATGCTGCATGTGCATCGCGGCAAAGGCGCCAAGGATCGCTTTATTCTCCTGCCGCAAGAACTGCTGGCGATGTTGCGCCGTTACTGGCTTGAACATCGTAACCCGCGCTGGTTGTTTCCCGCTTTGGGACGCGGCCGCAACCAAGGCGGCGTCGCCGACAAGCCGATGGCCGAAGCCAGCGTGCAGGGCGCCTGGAAGCGGGTCGTCGATCAGTCAGGGCTGGCCAAGTCGGTCTCGATTCCTACGCTGCGGCACAGCTACGCCTCGCACCTGATCGAAGCCGGCGTCGGGTTGCGACGCGTGCAGCAGCTGCTGGGCCATAGTTCGTTGCAGACCACCGCGAGGTACTTGCACGTCACCGAGCCCGGCGGCGAACACACGCGCCAGATCATCGATCAGCTGATGCAAGGCGTCGGCGCCGCCTTGGATGCGGGAGCGTAGGTCGATGCTGACGGTCGCCGATGTTCTTCGTCGGCACGGTCCCGCCTACCTGGAACGCCACGCGACGACGATGCCTGTCGAACAGAAACGCGTGCTGCGCTGCATCATGGCTTGCCGCACCGGCGAGTTGGGGACCGTGCATTACGCCTGCCGCCAGTGCGGGCAGGCGCATGTGATGGGTCGCTCGTGCGGCAACCGCCATTGCCCCAGCTGTCAAAGCGAGAAGGGCGGCGTCTGGTGCGAACGACAGCTCGCCAGGCTGCTGCCGTGCCATTACTTCTTGTTGACGTTCACGGTTCCCCAGGCGTTCCGCGAGTTCGCTCGGCGACACCCGCGCGCCGCGTACGCCGCCATGTTCCGCGCTTCGAGTGACGCCCTCAAGACGTTGGCCGCCGACCCGAAACGGTTAGGCGTCAAGACGCTGGGCTTCTTCGGAGCGTTGCACACCTGGGGCCGCGACTTGAACTATCATCCGCACCTGCATTACGTCGTCCCCGGCGGAGGGCTGGACGCGGAAGGCCAATGGCGGCAGACGCCGACCAACTTCTTTCTGCCGTGTCAACCTCTGTCACTCCTGTACCGCGGGAAGCTGCGTGCGGCGCTTGCCGCAGAGGGCTTGCTGGACGAGGTCGACGACTCGGTCTGGAGCGAGTCCTGGGTGGTCGATTGCCAGGCGGTCGGCGACGGCGCGGCGGCGGTCAAGTATCTGGCGCCTTACGTGTTTCGCGTCGCCCTGTCCGACAAGCGGATCGTGGCCTGCGACGAACAATCGGTGACGTTCCGCTATCGCCGCAGCGGTTCGCAGCGCTGGCGCACAATGCGGCTGGACGCAGACGAGTTCGTGCGGCGATTTCTGCAGCACGTCCTGCCGCGAGGGCTGCAAAAGGTTCGTCATTATGGGTTCCTCAGTCCTCGCGCGGGGCAACCGATCGAGTCGCTGAAGTGGCTGGTCGCGGCCGCCTTGGGCTTGCTGTTCTGGCTGGCCTGGACGGAAACCGTCATCGCGCCGCCGACGCCCGACTTCGCCTGCAGCGAGTGCGGCGGGCCCTTGCTGCGTCTCCGTTTCGAGCCGCCTCCGCCGCCGAGGCCCATCCCCACTTCTCAACCGCCCTAGCGAGCTGACGAGCTGATGCACGATCGACGACACGTGTTGATGATTCAAAAGTCGCGGCAGCGACCCCGCCCCCACTGCGCGCCGACGTTCGATTTGGACGTCGAAAACGATCGATACCTGGCGAAACGGACAAGCGTGATGCAACGCCTCTCCCTCAAACGCCCCGCTGGCCGCCGTCAAACGAAGGCGATTCCGCAGCAAGCCACTACGACCGAGTTCCGCCTCGGAAGCGTTTCCCTAAGGCCCTGCCCGGCCACCCGCCGCGCCGGGCTTCTCGAACAAACGACTTGACCTCGGCTCCCCCAACGGCAATTCGGTTCCGCCCTCACGCGCAGCAACAACTCGCAGCGGGCAATCTCCGCACCGGCCCGCGAGGACAAATCCTAATTGTTATGGGAGGTTGGGGGACGCGATCCGTTCTGGTCGCGTTGAGAATATTATGATCGAAGTGGGAGGTGGCTGGCAACGGCCGCAATCCAGGAAGCTGTGGTCGCGTTCCTGCCGACCAGGCCAAACGGACAGGATCGCCTTGGAGAACGAGTTGCCCTTCTGTTGAAAACAGAACTTCTGAAATTGAAAACGGTTCGACGGCATAACGTCTAGCGTAACCGGGCGGCGACGTTACGCGTTGATTTCAGATTCCGCCGGACTCGCCGCTCCGGTTCACGCTTTTGTTCTGTGGGATTTGCGTTTGACGTTCGGGCCACCAAACAACACTGCCCGCCAATTCCCGCGACCGTGCATCAAGTTTACGTTCGCCGAATTCAATTTCCATAAACGCTTCGCCGAAGTCGTAATGCCCACCCCACGAACCTCGTTGCTGGTAGCCGACCGCGCGACATTGCGACATGATTGTAAACGGAACGTCCCCGTCGGAGTAGATTCTGTCGATATTCTCCAGCCAGCCTTGGACGAGTGATGCTGCCACGATCGGATCGTGTTCCGATTTGAAGAATTCTCTATGATGCAACCACCACGAATTGCGTTCCGTACCAGCCGGATACTTCAGATCTCGGAGACATGCGAGAAGTAAGCCTTGATGGACGCGGAGTCGGTTTTCAGTGTCCGTGAGAGCTTTGATTACAGTCCGACGTGCATCATCATCCGGGAGCATTTCGAGGATGTGTGGGAAGTATTCGTATCGAATTACGTTGCGGCTTTGGACACGTTCGTTGCCATCTCGAATGTAAGGTGAATGCGGCGCTTGATACCACCAGTTGGGTTCAAGTGAGCCGACGTAAGATTCTAGTATCGCTGTGTTGGGGCCATCCTTGCCGAATTTCAGGCCCGGAGTGATCGCCCAGCCAGAACGCCCCCCAACGTCATCGAATAGCGACCATTTCTCGACGAAGGGGATCACCTGGAAGGGATCGGGAATCGCCAAATACACGCAGACCACCAACGCGGTCGGGAAGATCAAGAGGCGTCGTTTTCCGTTAATCGCTAGAGTTGCGCCGGCCGCAGCACATAATGTGACGACAACCCACGTGTAGAGTGTGAGGGGCAGCCCTAGTCGATAAAGCGAAACAACGACGAAAGATGTCGTGCAGACAATGCCGAGCATGGCGAGCAGCAATCGAGGACGTCTCGACTCGCTCATGGGTGTGCGCCTTGTTTTGCCACAGAACGAGCAGGATAACCGGGCCGGGGGATGGTGGTATTGAGCGGAGCGAACGCCCGGGGTTGTTCCGGCTCCGGTTGATCCGTTTGTTATGGGGAGTACCGGAGACGGGTTTCGTTCCTGGCCGGGGATGGGGCTATTATCGCCGACGCTGGACGCGACCTGCAACGCCCCAATCCGAATCGCTGCGGTCGCCCTTGGTTAGATACCTGGTGATCGGAAGGATACGATTCAAGAAGTTAGATGACTGTTCCATTCCCCTCGTAACCGACAGGCAGTGATGAGGTTCGACAACATAACTTTCACCATCACCGGGTTGCCGCCAGCGATGTGGAAATCAAATTCGGCCCGGATCGGCAACTCCGGTGCATGGTTTTGTTCAAGGAAGCCGCTGCGCGGCAGGTTTTGATTTTACCCCTTCGCTGTGGTTGTACGCCATCCTTGGAAGGACGTTTTTCTTTGCGTTTTTCCAGGAGGTTGATCATGAGCGAATTGCGACGGCGGATGACGGAAGACCTGCAGCTGCGGGGCTTGAGCGAACGCACCCAGGAGGCGTATCTGCGGGCGGTGCGGAAGTTGGCGGAACACTTTCGCACGCCGCCGGATCGGCTGAGCGAGGAGCAGGTGCGGCAGTATTTGCTGTATCTCAAGAATGACTGCGGTTTTGCTCCCGGCTCGATGCGTGTGGCTGTCAATGGCGTGAAGTTCTTTTATCACTATACCGCGCCGCGCGCTTGGGCCACGCTGTGCAACATTCGCATCCCGCCGCAGAAGACGTTGCCCGACGTGCTGTCGCGGCCGGAGGTGCGGCAGTTGCTCGCCGCCGTGCGGACCCGCCACAACCGGGCTTACTTGTGGACGGTGTACGCTTGCGGCTTGCGGCTCAACGAAGGGCTGCATCTGCAGGTCGCCGATCTCGACAGCCAGCGGATGATGCTGCATGTGCATCGCGGCAAAGGCGCCAAGGATCGCTTTATTCTCCTGCCGCAAGAACTGCTGGCGATGCTGCGCCGTTACTGGCTCGAACATCGTAACCCGCGCTGGTTGTTTCCCGCTTTGGGACGCGGCCGCAACCAAGGCGGCGTCGCCGACAAGCCGATGGCCGAAGCCAGCGTGCAGGGCGCCTGGAAGCGGGTCGTCGATCAGTCAGGGCTGGCCAAGTCGGTCTCGATTCATACGCTGCGGCACAGCTACGCCTCGCACCTGATCGAAGCCGGCGTCGGGCTGCGACGCGTGCAGCAGTTGCTGGGCCATAGTTCGTTGCAGACCACCGCGCGGTACCTGCACGTGACCGAGCCCGGCGGCGAACACACGCGCCAGATCATCGATCAGCTGATGCAGGGCGTCGGCGCCGCCTTGGATACGGGAGCGTAGGTCGATGCTGACGGTCGCCGATGTTCTTCGTCGGCACGGTCCCGCCTACCTGGAACGCCACGCGACGACGATGCCTGTCGAACAGAAACGCGTGCTGCGCTGCATCATGGCTTGCCGCACCGGCGAGTTGGGGACCGTGCATTACGCCTGCCGCCAGTGCGGGCAGGCGCATGTGATGGGTCGCTCGTGCGGCAACCGCCATTGTCCCAGCTGTCAAAGCGAGAAAGGCGGCGTCTGGTGCGAACGACAGCTCGCCAGGCTGCTGCCGTGCCATTACTTCCTGTTGACGTTCACGGTTCCCCAGGCGTTCCGCGAGTTCGCCCGGCGACATCCGCGCGAAGCGTACGCCGCCATGTTCCGCGCTTCGAGTGACGCCCTCAAGTCACTGGCCGCCGACCCGAAACGGTTAGGCGTCACGACGCTGGGCTTCTTCGGAGCGTTGCACACCTGGGGCCGCGACTTGAACTATCATCCGCACCTGCATTACGTCGTTCCCGGCGGAGGGCTGGACGCGGAAGGCCAGTGGCGGCAGACGCCGACCAGCTTCTTTCTGCCGTGTCAACCTCTGTCACTCCTGTACCGCGGGAAGCTGCGTGCGGCGCTTGCCGCAGAGGGCTTGCTGGACGAGGTCGACGACTCGGTCTGGAGCGAGTCCTGGGTGGTCGATTGCCAGGCGGTCGGCGACGGCGCGGCGGCGGTCAAGTATCTGGCGCCGTACGTGTTTCGCGTCGCCCTGTCCGACAAGCGGATCGTGGCCTGCGACGAACAATCGGTGACGTTCCGCTATCGCCGCAGCGGTTCGCAGCGCTGGCGCACAATGCGGCTGGACGCAGATGAGTTCGTGCGGCGATTCCTGCAGCACGTCCTGCCGCGAGGGCTGCAAAAGGTTCGTCATTATGGGTTCCTCAGTCCTCGCGCGGGGCAATCGATCGAATCGCTGAAGTGGCTGGTGGCGGCCGCCTTGGGCTTGCTGTTCTGGCTGGCCTGGACGGAAACGATCGTCGCGCCGCCGACGCCCGACTTCGCCTGCAGCGAGTGCGGCGGGCCCTTGCTGCGTCTCCGTTTCGAGCCGCCTCCGCCGCCGAGGCCCATCCCCACTTCTCAACCGCCCTAGCGAGCTGACGAGCTGATGCACGATCGACGACACGTGTTGATGATTCAAAAGTCGCGGCAGCGACCCCGCCCCCACTGCGCGCCGACGTTCGATTTGGACGTCGAAAACGATCGATACCTGGCGAAACGGACAAGCGTGATGCAACGCCTCTCCCTCAAACGCCCCGCTGGCCGCCGTCAAACGAAGGCGATTCCGCAGCAAGCCACTACGACCGAGTTCCGCCTCGGAAGCGTTTCCCTAAGGCCCTGCCCGGCCACCCGCCGCGCCGGGCTTCTCGAACAAACGACTTGACCTCGGCTCCTCGAACGTCAATTCGATCCCGCCCACACGCGCAGCAACAACTCGCAGCGGGAAATCTCCGCACCGGCCCGCGAGGACAAATCCTAATTGTTCTGCGACATCTAAGTTTGGAGATCGACGTTGCTTTGCACGCACGCCCCTGAGACCAAAGTATTTGCAGATCAGGTTGGCAATGGTTCCGTACTTTTTTCGGCTATGTACAAAAGATAACGATTCGTCGGTGTGCTGGCAAATTCATTCGGCCGCGCGTCTGAGTCAAGGTCAGCCATACATAGTCTCAATGTGTTGTCTGAGACGCTGAATATGCCGCGCTGCAGCCGTGGCTTCTTGACATCGTCACGGGTGACATCTATTTCGCCGTAGTCGGTACCATCGCGGGCGACGTACGGCATGTCCCATGCGGCCCATCGATCACCGGTTACGATTGTATCTTCGAGAAACCATAGAAACTTGTTGTCGTCATCCGGTTCGCGATCATCAAAGCCAGCATCAAGCCGCTGTGTAATACGCCAAGCTCCGCGAAGTGAGAGTACAGATGACTTTGCCATTGGTCAGGAACACTGCTGTCGGGTAACGTTGGCGATCACCCGGTCGCCGCGAGTGACTCGCCATTTGAAAACGCGCCGTCGGCGACTCGGCGTGCATCGCTTGGTTCTGCCTTATGTCGGTTGCCAAACGAAAAAGGTCCTGTCACACGACAGACACTTGAAGATACAGACCTCACGAAGTGACTCGGGCTTCAATTCAAAGTCCCAGTGTGGCTCGACGGGGCGCCGATCCCAGAATTGGTTCTGCGAAGGAACGTGTACCGATTCGTCGTAATCGGCGGGAACACCCACGAATTCACACCAGTCGCCACAGCAAAGAGGCCAATCCTCGCGTTGCATCATAAGCGGGATGTGTGGAATTCGATGGTATTGTTGCACTGCGTTCTGTTTGTCGCTGGCATACGCGTTGATTAGTTTTTGGACTTCGCCGATCTCGTAATCGCTCTTGCGCACCAGGCCAGCGTTGATGCAGTCTGCACACGCAGCGTAAATCTCGGGTTCTTCGTCGGCCAACTGGGGATTGGCCGCTGCCGATGGATTGGCAACCTCACCGCGATAGTTGTACGAAACAACGCCAGCACGTTCACAGCACTGGCATTCGCCAAGTCCGGACGGTTCCAAGGCAGTTTCAGCGATGTATCGGAACGTGGTGCCCATCAGTTTGTCATGGCAGAACGACGAGGATAACCGGGCCGGGGGTTGGTGTCGCTGAGCGGAGCGAACGCCCGGGGTTGTGCCGGCTCCGGTTGATCCGTTTGTTCAAGGAAGCCGCTGCGCGGCAGGTTTTGATTTTACCCCTTCGCTGTGGTTGTACGCCATCCTTGGAAGGACGTTTTTCTTTGCGTTTTTCCAGGAGGTTGATCATGAGCGAATTGCGACGGCGGATGACGGAGGACCTGCAGCTGCGGGGCTTGAGCGAACGCACCCAGGAGGCGTATCTGCGGGCGGTGCGGAAGTTGGCCGAACACTTTCGCACGCCGCCGGATCGGCTGAGCGAGGAGCAGGTGCGGCAGTATTTGCTGTATCTCAAGAATGACTGCGGGTTTGCTCCCGGCTCGATGCGTGTCGCCGTCAATGGCGTGAAGTTCTTTTATCACTTCACCGCGCCGCGCGAATGGGCCACGCTGTGCAACATTCGCATCCCGCCGCAGAAGACGTTGCCCGACGTGCTGTCGCGGCCGGAGGTGCGGCAGTTGCTCGCCGCCGTGCGGACCCGCCACAACCGGGCCTACTTGTGGACGGTGTACGCTTGCGGCTTGCGGCTCAACGAAGGGCTGCATCTGCAGGTCGCCGATCTCGACAGCCAGCGGATGATGCTGCATGTGCATCGCGGCAAAGGCGCCAAGGATCGCTTTATTCTCCTGCCGCAAGAACTGCTGGCGATGCTGCGCCGTTACTGGCTTGAACATCGTAACCCGCGCTGGTTGTTTCCCGCTTTGGGACGCGGCCGCAACCAAGGCGGCGTCGCCGACAAGCCGATGGCCGAAGCCAGCGTGCAAGGCGCCTGGAAGCGGGTCGTCGATCAGTCAGGGCTGGCCAAATCGGTCTCGATTCATACGCTGCGGCACAGCTACGCCTCGCACCTGATCGAAGCCGGCGTCGGGCTGCGACGCGTGCAGCAGCTGCTGGGCCATAGTTCGTTGCAGACCACCGCGCGGTACTTGCACGTCACCGAGCCCGGCGGCGAACACACGCGCCAGATCATCGACCAGCTGATGCAAGGCGTCGGCGCCGCCTTGGATGCGGGAGCGTAGGTCGATGCTGACGGTCGCCGATGTTCTTCGTCGGCACGGTCCCGCCTACCTGGACCGCCACGCGACGACGATGCCTGTCGAACAGAAACGCGTGCTGCGCTGCATCATGGCTTGCCGCACCGGCGAGTTGGGGACCGTGCATTACGCCTGCCGCCAGTGCGGGCAGGCGCATGTGATGGGTCGCTCGTGCGGCAACCGCCATTGCCCCAGCTGTCAAAGCGAGAAAGGCGGCGTCTGGTGCGAACGACAGCTCGCCAGGCTGCTGCCGTGCCATTACTTCCTGTTGACGTTCACGGTTCCCCAGGCGTTCCGCGAGTTCGCCCGGCGACATCCGCGCGAAGCGTACGCCGCCATGTTCCGCGCTTCGAGTGACGCTCTCAAGTCACTGGCCGCCGACCCAAAGCGGTTAGGCGTCAAGACGCTGGGCTTCTTCGGAGCGTTGCACACCTGGGGCCGCGACTTGAACTATCATCCGCACCTGCATTACGTCGTCCCCGGCGGAGGGCTGGACGCGGAAGGCCAGTGGCGGCAGACGCCGACCAACTTCTTTCTGCCGTGTCAACCTCTGTCACTCCTGTACCGCGGGAAGCTGCAGGCGGCGCTTGACGCAGAGGGCTTGCTGGACGAGGTCGACGACTCGGTCTGGAGCGAGTCCTGGGTGGTCGACTGCCAGGCGGTCGGCGACGGCGCGGCGGCGGTCAAGTATCTGGCGCCTTACGTGTTTCGCGTCGCCCTGTCCGACAAGCGGATCGTGGCCTGCGACGAACAATCGGTGACGTTCCGCTATCGCCGCAGCGGTTCGCAGCGATGGCGCACGATGCGGCTGGACGCAGACGAGTTCGTGCGGCGATTTCTGCAGCACGTCCTGCCGCGAGGGCTGCAAAAGGTTCGCCACTATGGGTTCCTCAGTCCTCGCGCGGGGCAAACGATCGAATCGCTGAAGTGGCTGGTGGCGGCCGCCTTGGGCTTGCTGTTCTGGCTGGCCTGGACGGAAACCGTCATCGCGCCGCCGACGCCCGACTTCGCCTGCAGCGAGTGCGGCGGGCCCTTGATGCGTATCCGTTTCAAGCCGCCTCCGCCGCCGAGGCCCATCCCCACTTCTCAACCGCCCTAGCGAGCTGACGAGCTGATGCACGATCGACGACACGTGTTGATGATTCAAAAGTCGCGGCAGCGACCGCGCCCCCACTGCGCGCCGACGTTCGATTTGGACGTCGAAAACGATCGATACCCGGAGAAACGGACAAGCGTCATGCAACGCCTCTCCCTCAAACGCCCCGCTGGACGTCGTCAAACGAAGGCGATTCCGCAGCAAGCCGCAACGCCCGAGCTCCGCCTCGGAAGCGTTTCCCTAAGGCGGTTATCGGCCACGCAACGCGCCGGGCTTCTCGAACAAACGACTTGACCTCGGCTCCCCCAACGGCAATTCAGTCCCGCCTTCACGCTCAACAACAACTCGCAGCGGGAAATCTACGCACCGGCCCGCGAGGACAAATCCTAATTGTTATTTGCCGTCGCGTCGCTACAAGCTGCTCGGATCGACATCGAAACAAATGCCGGCATGACATTCAGGGCACGTGACGTTGAGCCCAGCGTACCGATGCACGAAGGACAGATGCTTGCATTTCGCACATCGCACGGGGCCAATTGACGTTCCGTCGTAATGGCCGGACATCGCGGCACATTTCGGGCATTTCATCGTTTGGTTCTCTACCCGGTGGTCGGTCATCAGCTCAGCACAGACCGGACACTTGACTTGAAGGAGCGCAATCGGGAGTATCGCGTAAGGTGGCGAGCCGTCAACACTCTGGTCAATTTCCGACATGATCTCTCGAAGTTCCGAGCGAGCCGCAATTACATCAGCGTGGTCGGCCTTCCATTTCGCCCAGAGTCTTGGTTCGATTTCCGTCGGCACTTCGAGTGACGCCATGCAAGCAAGGCAATCGAATCTTCTTGCACCCCACGCCGTTGAGCCAATGACCATTCGGTTGGAACACAGTGACCACGCGTTCAAACAGGACGTGCAAAGGTAATGGAAGTCAAAGGCCATGAGGCGAGTCATCACAGAGGCACATAACGTTGCGATTGAGCGGAATTGTAGAGAAGACGTTCCTTGTGCATTCTACCGCGCCACAATTTCCGTTCGAATCGCTTGTGTACGCCCGGCATGGGCGTGATTTTATCGGGTGAAAGTCCCGTGTACGAGACTGGGAGTCTAAGGAGTTCAGTATACCAAATGATCGCTCCGATTGACAAAGTACGAGGTGAAGGCAACTGCGGAAGGGCGACCGACCGTGGGGAGGAAGCCTGCGAATGCGTGCGTAAGTACCGGCCTGATTTCGCCGTCGGTCGCATTCTCACCCAAGCTGCGAGGTTACGAACAGAAACGTCCTACAAGGCCGGTTCGACCAGGCGAGTGAGCACAACATCACGAAGCCGTTCCCAGACGGTCGTTCAGGTAAAGGGCGAGCTTGTGCAGCGAAAGATCACGTTCTTATCCGGGGAGACCTGCCAGGCGGCTTGCGAGCCGTCGTTCGCCCCAGCAAGTAAGGCTTGCCTGAAAGGCTGGACCGCCGCGGAGCAATCCCCAGCGGGCGAGGCAGGAGTCAGCAGAGGTCGAAGTACCGATCCTCGAACACCAATCGAGACGGGAAGGACCGAACAATGAAGAAGGAGGAGCCATCGACGAGCTCGGTGCGAGGGAACCACTCTTCGCCTGAAGAGACCGCAGGTTCATTGTCCCGACCGGGACGTACCGCACGGGCGCTGGTCGAGCAGCCAGCCTTGAGTCTGATCCGTGAGTTGCAAAGGGAAGCAGTGGTCGCTGCCGCCAGCACCGAACCTGTCTTTCGGACGCTACTCGCGGCCCGGACTGAATTCCTTCGTTGAACCGCCGTATGCGGACCCGCACGTACGGTGGTGTGGGGGCCGGACGGGGAAACCCGTCCGGCTACCCGATTCTGCGACATTCAGGTTACCATCGGTGCAGATGCTCGGATGTCCGCCAGTCGGACGGACATGATCGTCTACCCCGACATCTTATCACGGCTGCCATTTAAGTCCATGTTCATCAAGCATTGATTGAATGTCATCGATGTAAGTTGGTGATTCGGCGAGTTGTTGGCGAACGGCATCCTTAGAGATTTGCAGTAGTCCGCCGAGCGTTTCGATGTTCATCTTGTGAATTTGCAATCGGCACCGAATAGAAAGCGGCAAGTCAACGATTTTCACGTCGCGTTTTTCAGAGTCGGTCTGCGCGGCGGCGAGAGAATCAACGTGTTCTGCTGTGGGTAATGGTTGATCCACAACGACGGGAGTTCCGCACTCGGGACATTTGCCATTGGAATTGGCAATCAATGATTCCGCGACGAACGTCATGCAGCCTGTTAGCGGAAAGTCGAAGCGTCTTCCGCATTGTGGACACGGATTGAGTACGTGCGATGTCATGCGTGGATTCGTCAGTCATCAAGTTTTGCAATGAAGCGACCGTCGCCGAACCGACACCGTTCACCGGGCCGCGGCGAAAGGCTTTGATTTCAGATGCCGCGCGGCCCGCGGCTCCGTGTGCAACGGATTGTTCTGCCACTGCGTTGGTTGTTAATCATTTCCGAACGATCGCGTTGCAGCAATACCGGCGGCTTCCAATTGTTGCGTCAAGTGATAGCAAGCCCAGTAGCCGTACTTGGCTGGATTGAAATCAACGGGGTGCAGGGTCAGTTGTGTTACAGTGATTCTCGCGCCGAAATTGCACGAGTTGAGCGCATCCCTGAGTCCATTCGCAATAGCGAGTTTAGCCGCTTCAAGATCTGAGGGGTCAGGGTCGTTGGGGCAAATTGATTCAAATGCGACATCGAATTCATCTGCTGATAGGAGGATGGCATTCACGTCGAACCGGACGTAATACGAACCGCCACTCGCTCCTTGTGCGGAGTGTTTGACCTTAAACGTGAAGGAAGTTCCGATCGCTTGATTCATGTGGGCCCGAGTCTGTTCAGCTTTAGCGTGCAGTCCGTCAGCGAGCATTGGCATGGTGGCAGAACGACCCGCATCAGCGGGCCGGCGCGAGATGCGTTGATTTCAAAACCGATCCGACCGCCGGCTCCGTTGCATGCGATGGTTATCGGCCATTTGATGCGTCTATCAGCTTGAGTTCTGGTAAACGAAGCTCCTCGATCCAGTGTCGTGTATCGCAAAGTGGTTCACGGCCTTTGAATCTCTCACACAATTTTTGCAGCTTTTGAAAAGTCGTATCGAGTTCGCCGCATTCGTAGTGTATCTGAAGATGGAACTCTTGAATCGGACGCAGCTTGAACCATTTGTGTTCCCTAAAGGCGGAGACGCTATCAATGGAGGCAATCGCGTTGGCCAATCGCTCAGTTACTGCCGAGAGTTGGTCGTCGAAATCGGGCCCAACGTCAGAACCTAGAACCCAACACTCGGGAGCCTGACGATCAAGTCGCTCAAGCCGAGAGCGAAATCCCCGCGATTGGCATTCGCATTCCTTCGGCTTCTCCAGTATTGGCAATCCCAAACGATTGCAGATCGCGTCAAACGCAAGACCAACGTTGATGTAGAAATCTCGACTTTGGCTTGTCGAACCGCGGCTGGCCTGAAAGTTGATGACCTGCACGACGCTTCCGTTTCGACGGTAGAAATTAGTACCGCTCTTTGTGAAGCTGCACTTTAGGCGAACGTCTGCCGTTTGACGGGGGAGTCTGGAATTTTGAGCTTGCCTGAAAAGGTGGCTCTCCGCGATGGTTAGTGAGATAACCACAAATCACAAAACCACCGGGAGAGCCATGGATGGCCAAGCGTAAGCGATCCGCCAAACGTCCGCAAGCGAAACACAAAAAGCAGACGCCGTCGCAGCATCACAAGTGCCAGCGTTTGAAGCGGACCAATCCCTTGCGATCGCGCACGACAGAAGCGATCACCCCTTTGTGCGGCTATCTCCACACGGCGGTGGCCGCCTTGCAGTCGGTGCTGGATCGACGGATCGCCTTTCGGTTGTCGATCATCGTCGCGGGCATGTTGCTGGCCGACGATCGACGCACCGCCAGCGCCTGGTTCGCCGCGGCCGGGGTGCAGCAGGACTGGGATCGCTTCTATGAATGCCTCATCAGCGTTGGCCGATCGTCGGGATCGCTGGCCAGCGCCATGGTCGGCTTGCTCGTGCAGAAGTTCGCGCCGGGCGTCGGCGACCGCATTCAGCTCGCCCTGGATGACTCGCCCACTTCGCGCTTCGGACGCTGTGTGGAAGGCGCCGGAGTGCATCACAATCCGACGCCGGGACCGGCCGACGGAGAATGGCTTTACGGCCACAACTGGGTCCTGTTGACCTGGCTGGCGACGCATCCGTTGTGGGGCGTGATCGCCTTGCCGCTGCAGTCGCTGCTGTACGTCCGCCAGGCCGATGTGCCGAAACTGGCGGTAAAATATGCATGGGAATTCCGTACGAAACACGAACTGGGCGTCGCGCTGTTGACGTCGTTCGTGCAATCGCTGCGCGCCCGCGGCGTGCGGAACTCGGTCTGGCTGGCGGTCGACGGCGCCTACGCCGCACGACCTTTTCTCCTGCCTGTGCTGAAACTCGGCGTCACGGTCGTCAGCCGCTTGCGCAGGGACGCCTGCTTGTTCGACCTGCCCGGCGAAGCTGTTCCGCACCGTCGCGGCAGGCACCGGATTTATGGCCGGAACAAACTCTCCCTGGCGACACTCGCCGACCAAAGTCAAGGCTGGGAATCGCTCACCTATTCTGGCCGAGGCGTCGAAGTCACGCGCCCGTGCAAATCGTTCCTGGCGACATCGGAGTTGATCAGCGGGCGCATCCGTGTGGTGCTGCTCCGCTTTGACGACGGCAACTGGGCGCCTTACTTTTGCACGGACCCCAGCGCCGACGTGCGTGAGATTCTGGAGGCCGTCGCCGCGCGCTGGGCGATCGAAGAATGTTTCCAAGGGATGAAAGAAGTCTGGGGCGCCGGTCAGCAGCAAGTTCGAAATGTGTGGTCGAGCATCGGCTGTTGGAATCTCAACAGCTGGGTGTACGGCCTTGTGGAACTGTGCAGTTGGGAGTCGCCGCAAGCGGAACTGAGCGACCGCCGCTCCCGCCCCTGGGACAACGCCTCGCGTCGGCCGTCCCACGCCGACCGTCGCCGCACAATCGCCCGTAAAATGTTAGAAAAACAATTTATCGCCACTCTACCCCCGACGCCCAACAGCCCCCAAATCCGCACGCTCCTTGAGGGGCTAATCGCCATAGTAATATGATCGCCTAAAGTGCAGTGTGAAGCCAAGCGGTTTAAGATGCGGCACTACCGCGATCTTCAGTGCGCTGTTGAATCGATTTTGAGCCGGATTCATTGAATGATTTCAGTCCGATAACGGCCGGCGTCACCGGGCGGGGAGAGTAAAGTTGTCCATTTCAAATCTGGCCGCAAGCCCCGCTCCGTGTGCACGCCATGGTTATCTGGCCTGATTCCTTAGAAGTGCTAGGAACTTCATTGACTCTGGCCAATCTGGCTCGTCATCACCCTCCCACGACACAACATGAAAGAAGCAACCATCATCACCGGAGACGACTCCGACCTCGACTGTGAAACCTTGGCCGAATAGAAATCGCAGATAGTCCCGTAGACGTTCAAGCCCCTCATGAATTGGACCGTCGCCACTTTCGTCAAGGCGCGGAACATACTCAACCGTTCCGTCTTCGATCCTGCACTCCGAAACGTAGGAAGACCATCGAACTGATTGGCTTCCAGCGATTCCTGTGAGCGCATCGCAGAACACGGACAGTCGCGTTACCTCTCTCGATTGGTTCTCAGGCATTGGTTCTTTGATGTGACCAGCGAATGCGAAAGGCAGTCCAGATAACGACGAGGATAACCGGGCCGGGAAAGAATGTTGTTGAGCGGAGCGAAAGGGCGACGTTGTGCCGGCTCCGGTTGATCCGTTTGTTCAAGGAAGCCGCTGCGCGGCAGGTTTTGATTTTACCCCTTCGCTGTGGTTGTACGCCATCCTTGGAAGGACGTTTTTCTTTGCGTTTTTCCAGGAGGTTGATCATGAGCGAATTGCGACGGCGGATGACGGAGGACCTGCAGCTGCGGGGCTTGAGCGAACGCACCCAGGAGGCGTATCTGCGGGCGGTGCGGAAATTGGCGGAACACTTTCGCACGCCGCCGGATCGGCTGAGCGAGGAGCAGGTGCGGCAGTATTTGCTGTATCTCAAGAATGACTGCGGTTTTGCTCCCGGCTCGATGCGCGTCGCTGTTAGTGGCGTGAAGTTCTTTTATCACTTCACCGCGCCGCGCGCGTGGCCCACGCTGCTCAACATTCGCATCCCGCCGCAGAAGACGTTGCCCGACGTGCTGTCGCGGCCAGAGGTGCGGCAGTTGCTCGCCGCCGTGCGGACCCGCCACAACCGGGCCTACTTGTGGACGGTGTACGCTTGCGGCTTGCGGCTCAACGAAGGGCTGCATCTGCAGGTCGCCGATCTCGACAGCCAGCGGATGATGCTGCATGTGCATCGCGGCAAAGGCGCCAAGGATCGCTTTATTCTCCTGCCGCAAGAACTGCTGGCGATGTTGCGCCGTTACTGGCTCGAACATCGTAACCCGCGCTGGTTGTTTCCCGCTTTGGGACGCGGCCGCAACCAAGGCGGCGTCGCCGACAAGCCGATGGCCGAAGCCAGCGTGCAGGGCGCCCTGAAGCGGGTCGTCGATCAGTCAGGGCTGGCCAAATCGGTCTCGATTCATACGCTGCGGCACAGCTACGCCTCGCACCTGATCGAAGCCGGCGTCGGGTTGCGACGCGTGCAGCAGCTGCTGGGCCATAGTTCGTTGCAGACCACCGCGCGGTACTTGCACGTGACCGAGCCCGGCGGCGAACATACGCGCCAGATCATCGATCAGCTGATGCAAGGCGTCGGCGCCGCCTTGGATGCGGGAGCGTAGGTCGATGCTGACGGTCGCCGATGTTCTTCGTCGGCACGGTCCCGCCTACCTGGAACGCCACGCGACGACGATGCCTGTCGAACAGAAACGCGTGCTGCGCTGCATCATGGCTTGCCGCACCGGCGAGTTGGGGACCGTGCATTACGCCTGCCGCCAGTGCGGGCAGGCGCATGTGATGGGTCGCTCGTGCGGCAACCGCCATTGTCCCAGCTGTCAAAGCGAGAAAGGCGGCGTCTGGTGCGAACGACAGCTCGCCAGGCTGCTGCCGTGCCATTACTTCCTGTTGACGTTCACGGTTCCCCAGGCGTTCCGCGAGTTCGCCCGGCGACATCCGCGCGAAGCGTACGCCGCCATGTTCCGCGCTTCGAGTGACGCCCTCAAGTCACTGGCCGCCGACCCGAAACGGTTAGGCGTCACGACGCTGGGCTTCTTCGGGGCGTTGCACACCTGGGGCCGCGACTTGAACTATCATCCTCACCTGCATTATGTCGTCCCCGGCGGAGGGCTGGACGCGGAAGGCCAATGGCGGCAGACGCCGACCAACTTCTTTCTGCCGTGTCAACCTCTGTCACTCCTGTACCGCGGGAAGCTGCGTGCGGCGCTTGCCGCAGAGGGCTTGCTGGACGAGGTCGACGACTCGGTCTGGACCGAGTCCTGGGTGGTCGATTGCCAGGCGGTCGGCGACGGCGCGGCGGCGGTCAAGTATCTGGCGCCTTACGTGTTTCGCGTCGCCTTGTCCGACAAGCGGATCGTGGCCTGCGACGAACAATCGGTGACGTTCCGCTATCGCCGCAGCGGTTCGCAGCGATGGCGCACGATGCGGCTGGACGCAGACGAGTTCGTGCGGCGATTCCTGCAGCACGTACTGCCGCGAGGGCTGCAAAAGGTCCGCCACTATGGGTTCCTCAGTCCTCGCGCGGGGCAATCGATCGAGTCGCTGAAGTGGCTGGCGGCGGCCGCCTTGGGCTTGCTGTTCTGGCTGGCCTGGACGGAAACCGTCATCGCGCCGCCGACGCCCGACTTCGCCTGCAGCGAGTGCGGCGGGCCCTTGATGCGTATCCGTTTCGAGCCGCCTCCGCCGCCGAGGCCCATCCCCACTTCTCAACCGCCCTAGCGAGCCGATGCACGATCGACGACACATGTTGATGATTCAAAAGTCGCGGCAGCGACCGCGCCCCCACTGCGCGCCGACGTTCGATTTGGGCGTCGAAAACGATCGATACCTGGCGAAACGGACAAGCGTGATGCAACGCCTCTCCCTCAAACGCCCTGCTGGCCGTCGTCAAACGAAGGCGATTCCGCACCAAGCCGCAACGCCCGAGCTCCGCCTCGGAAGCGTTTCCCTAAGGCCCTGCCCGGCCACCCGCCGCGCCGGGCTTCTCGAACAAACGACTTGACCTCGGCTCCTCGAACGGCAATTCGATCCCGCCCACACGCGCAGCAACAACTCGCAGCGGGCAATCTCCGCACCGGCCCGCGAGGACAAATCCTAATTGTTATGCCACGCTTTCGTGACGGGTTTGAATCGCCCGCAAGTCCTTGGCGTCACACAAACCAATATAGTCGTACGTCTGACGGTTGGCGTCAACTGGAAGTGAACTCAAAAGCTCTGGGACGCCATCGGGAAAGTCGATCACGGCGATCTGATGGTGTCCATGTTCTAAAGATGGTTGGGCAATTCGCTGCCAGAAAACACCGAACCGAAACACGGCATTGGTTGCCTCGATTGACGATGGTTTCATTGGATCAAATGCAATGTTCCATGGGGTATTAGCAGGAATGTCGGCGTACGAAAACAACACGACGAACGGAAAACTCGTTGGCGGCAAATGTGAGTCGATTAGGCTCAAGGCATGCTTGACGGAATTCGGGGCAGAAGCCTTGGCAGCATGATCACTGACGCTCTCGCAGACGGAACGCCAAGCGTTGGGCGAAATGCGTTCGGCGACCATCAGGTAACGGTCATGTTGTGGCGTTTCCGCTATTGTGCGCATGCTTTTTGTGGCAGAACATATATTATACAGACGTCTGCATAACCCGGTGGTTGCAGGTGCTGTTATTTTCTGTATAAATCGAGCGGTGTCAAGCTGTTTCCGTGGTTTGCTGGGGCCGTTTGTTTTATACAGATGGCGGTCGGGGGATTTATCATGACGTCTGTATATTCCGGGGCCGGTGAGGTCGAGGGACGGGCGCAACCCCCTTTGCTGCAAGAGGTTCGGCGTGTTTGCCGGCGAATGCATATGTCGATTCGCACTGAAAAGGCGTATGTCCATTGGATTGAAGAGTTTCTGCGGCGGCAGCGGCAACTCGCCGGGAAGTGGCGGCATCCGGCCGAATTGGGCAGCCACGAAGTGAACGAGTTTCTCACTTATCTCGCGGTGGAACGCCGGGTGGCGGCCAGTACGCAGAATCAGGCCCTGTCGGCGATTCTGTTTCTTTACAAGAAGGTCTTGCAACTCGATCGGACGCTCGATCTGGATGCGGCGCGGGCGAAGCGGCCGCAGCGTTTGCCCGTGGTGCTGAGCGTCGACGAGGTGCGGCGGTTGCTGGCGGAGGTCCCGCTGGGGCCGGTAAGGCTGGCGGCAGGCCTCATGTACGGGGCCGGATTGCGGTTGATGGAGGCGTGCCGGCTGCGGGTGAAGGATCTCGACTTTGAACGACGGCAAATCATGGTGCGCGACGGCAAGGGAGAGAAGGATCGAGCTGTCCCGCTGCCTGCTCGGCTGGTCGAAGGTTTACAGCGACAGCTGGATCAGGTGCGGCGACTGCATCAACAGGATCTGGAAGCCGGGGCGGGCTGGGTTTGGCTGCCTTATGCTTTGGCGGAGAAGTACCCGCAGGCGGGCAGGAAGGTCGCCTGGCAGTATCTGTTTCCCGCGGGGTCGCTGAGCCAGGACCCGCGGCCGCGGGAAGCGGACGAACAATCGTCGGATACGGCCGAGGCGGATCGCCCGGCGGGCCAGTTGCGTCGCCATCATCTGCATGAAACGACGATCGGCAAAGCAGTCACCCGGGCGGCTCGCCAGGCGAAGATTGAGAAGCATGTAACCTGTCACGCATTGCGGCATAGTTTCGCCACGCACTTGCTGGAAGACGGCAGGGATATTCGCACCATCCAGGAACTGCTGGGACATGCGGATGTAAGCACGACGATGATCTATACCCATGTCAGCACGACCGGAGCGACCGGCGTCGCCAGCCCGCTTGATCGGCTTTAAGCAGGGCTTCTCATTGAGACGGCTTTGCGTTTTCTATTGGCTTAGCTTTTCTGGGGATTCTTGAAACGCTGCGCGGACCGTGCGACGGCTTCGCGCAGAACGCCCTCACTACCGGGGCGAATCGACGGGGACGCTATCCGGCGGCCGTCGAGAGGAAAGTCAACGGGACCCGATCGCGGACTCCATGTCGCTTGCGGAACACTCGCGTTTGGTTTGCCTGCCAGCCGGCGTTTGCCGCTGCGATGGAGCTGGGTGGGCCGCCGTTGCCTGGCGGGAGTGCTTGCGGTACTGTTGGAAAGATGTCGTGCGGCTGAAGGAACGGAGAGGACCCAAGGCGAAGGAAGATCGCCTTTACCGGGGCAATGGCGATGATCGAATTCCAACTCGAACCCGCCTGGTCGAACGCCGTGCTGCGGTCTGCTTGTTCGCTGCTGGCGGCTCTTCCTCTGCTCGCCATGCAGGCTGTTTATCTGGGCGACCTCGACAGCTGGCTCACCGCGCTGTTTGGATATGACGCCATTTATCTAGTCGTGGGATGCGTGGCCGTCGGCTGGGCGGTATTCGCCGCTTTGGAGTGGAGCTTCCGTCGCACGGTATGCGAAACAAAAGGCGTCTGGTTCGCCCTGGCGGGCATTCCCTGTCTGCTGGGTTTCTTTCTGCCCGCCAGTTTGTGCATGCCGGTGCTGGAGCGGATGCCAGCGTACTGCCTGATTTCCCAGGATGTGGTGTGGGAGGCAGGGCCTTTGCAGGACTCGTCGCAGGATCGGCAGCTGTTTACCCTGAGGCTGGAGTCGGGCGACAAACCGTACCCTCAGTTCGCCCGCGGAAACCTGACCTGGCTGGACGGCTATCAGGCCCGTATTCTGCAGCTGGAGTTTCAGCCCCTGGTGGATCCCGACGCTTACCCCGGATCTTCCAAAGCCCTCACGATCGATCTCCTGAGGCAGCATTTAGCGGGGGACATTCTGGCCGAGAGGGAGCAAGACGCGATCGCCAGCGACATTTGGCTGCTGTTGCAGCGCGTTGAGGCAGGGCAGCCTGTCGCGTGTCAGCTGGGCGAGGTGGGGCCCGTGATTTCGCAGATCGACAATCACTGGAATTATTACCTGGGTGGTCTGGTCTGGATGGTCGGGGTGCTGGTTCTTTTCCTGGTCGTCGGCTATTACACGGTAAAGCGAACCACCCAGATGGACGCACGATTTGATCACGAATAACGTGCTTGTTCGATTGCCGAGTCGTCGGCGATTGACCCGCCGTGCAGGCAGCCGCATTTCCTTCCCGAGCCCAAAACCGATGCCTTCTGACCCCGACGCTTTTGTCCAGCAATTGCCCGGCTTGCTGCGCAATCTGGCCGATCCGACCACGCCGCATACGGTTGCAGAACTCTGGTGCAGGATTTCGGCGTTTGATTGGGATCGCAGTGCGCCGGTGCTGCTGGGGGAGCTTCAGACGGGGCCCGCTCCCGTGCAGTGCCTGGTCATGGAGGTCCTGGTTGAAGAAGCGGAGCTAAACGGCGACGCCGGACTGCTTGCGTTTCTGGCGCCGGTCAGGCAGCTTCTGGAGCATCCGGATCGCCTGGTCCGCGGAGCCGCGATTGGCGTCGTGCGCAGCCTGAGTACGCTTGATCAGGAAACGATCGAGGCGCTGCGGCGCAGGGCGGCCGAGGATGAATTGCTGCTCGCCCGGGAGGCGTTGCTGGCGCTGATCGAACAGGACGACGCCATGGTGGAGGAGTTTGCCCGGTGGTTGGGGGAATCTTCGTGGTAGCGATGCGTCGGCGGAAGCGGGGGGAGCGAAGGGCGCCTGTGCCGCTTCGCTGTTACAGTAAGCGTCGCCCTTTACTCTCGGAGCGGAGAGTCGATTGCACGCGACGGGACGCTGCAGGAACTGGAACTGAGGGAAACCAGGCTGGGGCTGCAGCAGCCGGACTGGGCGTAGAGCTCGTCCTTGGCGTCGGACTGCAGCACCACGAAGACTTCCCACTTGTGGCCGTCGGGATCAACAACCCAGACCTTGTCCTGCACGGCGTAGCAGCAGGTGGTGGCCTCTTCGGTCAGCGTTTCCCTGCCAGCCTCGCGGAACCGTTCCAGCGCCGCATGCACGGCGGCGACCGTTTTCACTTGTACGCCAAAGTGGGCTGAACCGCCGGCGACCGCGATTGGCTCGTCGATCTGGTTCAGTGACAGATTGACGGAAGGATCGGTCGGCTCAAACTTCGCATAGCGGGGTCGTTCTTTGCTGGGACCGGTCCCCAGCAGTAAGGTGTAAAACGCCTTGGACCGTTCTACATCGGACACGTTCAAGGCGACATGCAATCGGAACTGGCCGGGGAAATCAACAGCGGATTCAGGCGTCATCAGGGAGTCTCCAGGCGTGCGGCGGTTTTTGGTTTGTTCGGTTTGGTGGTTCGTAAGTCGGGTAACCATGATATCGACCACAGACGTCAAATGGCTTAATGGCAATTTTGCCATGAGTGAGAGAAAAAAATTAGCGGATGGCGTCTTGCCGGCAGGACAGGTCGGCGGACAGCACCGATTCCATACAGGAGAAGAATCCGCCCAGGCAGTCGCACTGCAGGCGGTAATAGCTGAGTGAGCCTTCTTTTCGCACGGACACCATGCCGACGTCTTTTAAAATGGCCAGGTGTTTAGAAACGGTGGACTGGTCGGCGCCGACTTTCTGTGTGAGCTCGCCCACGCAGTACTCTTGCTGCTGCAGCAGGTCGAGCATCAGCAACCGGCTGGGATGCGCCAAAGCCTTGGCGATTTTGGCGCGGGCTTCGTACCGACGTTGGTCCTGTTCTTTCATGGCCATATCGCCATTATTGCGATGCGTCCCTGGCGAGGCAAGGCGAGTTCCGATCGGCGCGGCGTCACTCGGGCTGACCGGGAAAGGGGTGATTGCTTTGCGCCTGGGCCAGCAGCGGGGCGACTTCGGCGGGCGGAATTTCCCGGGCGGCCTGGAAGCCGGCGGCCGACAGGGAGAACTCAGCGTTCAAATGGTGCAGCAGCAGTCCCGCGGCGCATAGCTGCCGAAAGCCTTCCAGGAAGCGGGCGCTGAGTTCCGGGTCGTCCGCTGCGCGGAAGGCGATCAGTTCTTCCGGCGCACGCTCCACATAGACGGCCAGGAACCGCTGGGAGGCGACGAAAGCATTGTTGACAACCTTCAGCTCCAGCACGCCCCGCTCGCGGGCGGCGGAAAGCAAGGTGCGGGCCTCGGGCGACAACGCGGGCAGCGCATCAGGTGCGGCGGGCGATTCGCGCAGCAAGGCCAGCGCACACAGGCGTGCGAGTGCGATGATGGTCGGCGCTCCAAACGCCATCGTCCCCCAACTCTCGGCCAGGTGATCGTCGCCCGGGTGTAACGGCAGCAAGGTCATCGGAAGGTCTGCGGGAAGGAAGATCTTCAGGGTAGAGCAAGGAGCAAAGCGACGAACGAATGACGAACGTCCGCCCGATCGCGCGTCAGGTATCAAGGCGAACGCTACGCCCGACGGATGCGGAGCAGGTTCCGCCATTGGCCCAGGTGTTCGGCCGTTTCCTGACCGATGGAGTTGGGGCGATTGGCGCAGACGACCAAACCGAGCAGCAGGGCGTGCCCGCCCGTTTCAAAGCGGCCGGCAACGGCGCTATAGGCGGTTCCTTTCCCCTGGTCGCCGGGCAGTTTGGCGTTGCTGAAAAAGGTTTGCGAAAAGCCGTTGGAGCTAAGCTGGGCGGGCCAGCGGACCGTTTCGGGCTGGTCCCGGCGGATGATCTCTTCCAGACCCGGCAGCAGGTTCTCGAGCAGGCTGGGCAGGAAATCACCGGACGGAGCCACCTGTACCCGGCCCGACGAGGCCACCACGATCAGCGTGATTTTGACCGGCGTGCCGTGCAGTTCCAGGCAAGGGTTTTCTCCGGCCGCAGGACCTTCCGCCGGAAGCGATTCCAGCTGTAACGGCGGCGGCGGCTCCAGCGCCAGAATCGGTTCCTGGCGACGCCGGAACAGGCGACGCAGCAGCACGCCCAGCACCACGATCAGCAGCAAGGCGCCAATCGCGACGCCGACCACGATCAATAGATTCCAGGGGATGAAAAGCTCAGGCGATTCCGGCACGAAGCAGGGCTCCTCCGAACGGTCAGTCGGTCAGCGAAAAACAGGGACAGACGCAGTCCAGGTTCCCGTCCCGGTACAAGTCCTGGCGCAACGGTCAGGGGCGAACGGTGCGAATCACATCGCCTCCGTAGGCGGCATGTTCCCGCAGGGCGACTTCGCCGGCGCCGCGCGCCGCGGCGCGAAAGAATTCGTCGGGAGTTTGCACGCGCTGCCCGCCGACATGGCTGATGAATGTATACGGCCGCACGCCTGCTTTCCAGGCCAGCGAGTCGGGGGCCACCTGCGTCACGACCACGCAGCCCTGATCGTCGATCGCTTCGGCCCGGGTGGCCAGCACTTCCGGCGGGATGGCGGTCGAGTCGTCGACCTGCATGCCCCGCCATGCAGGTTTCTCCACACTGGAGAAAGCCGGACGGTCGGCGGCGATGTACTTTTTGGACAGTTTGATCGGCAGGCTCCGCTCGGCTCCGCCGCGCTGCACGCGCAAGACCACCTGATCGCCAGCGGTCTGCCCGCCTACGGCCAGCATCAGGTCGTCCCGTCCATAGATGGGTTGTTCGTTGACATGTGTAATGATGTCATCCAGCCGCAAGCCGCCGCGGGAGGCGGGCGTACCGTCCACCAGGGAAGTCACCCGGGCGCCAAAGCGTCCCTGGGCGCGCTCGTGCGGGGGCCGGTCAGAAGGTCCGATACCCAGGAAGCCGAATTCAGGCTGACGTCCCTGCTTGAGTGATTCGACCGCGTTCTTGAGAGTTTGATTGACCGGATAGGCCAGGCCGCCTGATCTTTCGTAACCGGACAACATGGCCAGCGAGGTGGTGACTCCGACCAGTTCGCCGCGGAGGTTGATCAGGGCGCCGCCGCTGGAGCCAAAGTTGACGCGAGCGTCGACCTGGATCAGGTCGCCGTAATAGTGCAGGTTTTCTTTGCTGGCGTCGTGCGTCTTGAGATCGGCCGCGGGGCGTATGCTGCGGTTCAAGTTGGACACAATGCCCCAGCTGGCGCTGGCTTCTCCGTGCCGGGCGATGCCGTACGGATTCCCCAGGGCAATCACAATGTGGCCTTTCTTCAGGGTGTCGGCGGAGCCAAAGGTGATCGGCTGCAGGTCTTCCGCTTCAATCTTGAGTACGGCCAGGTCGGTCACGGGATCACCCGCTTTGGCGACGGCCTTCACGACGGCCTTGAAGGGGCGTTGCTGCGTCCACACGTAGAACGAGTAGTTCTCCCAGTCACGCACCACATGCATGCAAGTGAGGATGTGGCCTTCCTTGTCCAGGATCAGCCCGGAGCCGAATTCATTGGGGATGAAATCGGTGCTCAGCGGGTCGCTCAGGTCGTCGCGCATCCGCTTTTTGCTGACGCGGGCGATCGCCACCACCGACGGCTCTGCTTTGGCGATCGCATCGGCCAGCACGTTCTGCAGGGTCAGCGCCGCCTGCAGTTCGTTCGTTTCTTGTCCCCAGGCGACTTGCGCCAGGAAGCAGTCGGACACCAACAGGCAGGCCGCCAGCAATACGGCGACGCTCCGACCGGAACGGCAGGAAGAAAGGAGGGGTTGCCTGTGGCTCATGGAAGGGGCCTCGATGTAGGGGCAATGCAACCCTCGACGTCTGGCGCGGGAAGGTTGCGGATATGCGTTCATCATAACGGGCTTGGGGGCGCAGGGAAACGATGAACCCTCTGCGTGCGCCCAGATGCCGGGCGGGACGCGCCCGCTGCGACGGTCGGGAAAAACGTGACGGCGCGTTGCCACGTTGAAGTTCGGGATGTCCCTTCCACCAGCCCCTGGTCAGGGACGCGCAGAGGTGTTTTCGGCCTTGGCGCGGCGTGCGGCAAAATAGTCGCTCACCTCTTGCAGCTGTTTGGCGAAGAAAGCGGCGTCTTCGGTCTTCATTTCCCGTAACGCGGCCTGGGCCGCGGCCAGACGCTTTGCCCCCTGATCCGCCAGTGCGGGCTGAGCCTGCTCGGCCATGCCCTGGTAGCCCAGGACCATTTGCGCATAGTCGGGCTTGTCGGCGGCGTTAAACTTGGCGATGGCGTACTCAAACTGTTCCACCGCGGCTGCGTGCTGGCCGAGCGCCAGGTGATGGGCGCCAATCAACCAGTAAGCGTTCCCCAGCTTGTCGGGCTCATGTTTCAGTTCGCGAGTCAGCCGCAGGTGGAAGCGGGCCGTATCCAAAGCCGTCAGGCTGTCGGAGCGGGTGACCACGGCGCCTTCGTTCCAGCCGGGCCAGGCGTTGACCGACACGTTAAAGGCAATCGTTTTCGCCTGGCTGCGCATTTTGCCGGCGAATTCCGGGTTGCCGTCGTCGGCTTCGGCCGCCCGGTCGAGGCAGTAACGAATGCCGGCCCGACCGATCAACAGCATGCCGGCGACATCTTTTCGTTTGCCGTACAGATCGCGGACCAGATTGGAGTACGCAAGGCCCGACTCCTCCGGTTCGTCGAGCGATTCGACCAGGTCCATCGCCGCGAAGGAGTCGGACTGTTCCAGCAGGAGAACAACCTTCTCCAGCATTTCCGTCCGCGAAGGATGAGGATGCGCGTTCAAAGCAGCAACTCCCAGGAGACACCCCGCAGCAGACAGTATCAGTCTTTGCAGCCAGACAGCCATACGAGGGGATCACACCATTTACGAGGGAAAGGAGCGGCCCTGCCTGCCAGCCCGCAGGCCCCTGCAGATCTTTGGGGGAGGACCGCGGAAACAGGCAATTGACACGGTGCTATTGACGCAGGAGCTGGATCATTCGCAGCCGCTCTTCTTCCAGCGGGAACGCCTGGTAAGAAGTGAGCGATTCGGCCTTGGCCTGCATGCCGCGGGTGCGGGTCGAGGAAGGAATCGTGGTGCGGACCGGCTTGTTCTCCTGGCGATTCAGGTTCTTCTCGGTCCGGTTCAGGGATTCCTGGCGCGAATTAGCCTGGTTCACTTGTCCCTGGAACTGGGCGCCGACGATCGCCTTTTGTTGCATCAGTCGCTGGTATTCCGCATTCAAGCGGGCCGCTTCAAATTCATAGGGGCGAAGGAAATCGCGTTCGCGTCGCAGCTGAATGATGATGGCGTCGGTCTGGCCCAGCAAGGACTCTTTCAGGACGGGATCCTGGATGCGGGCCGCCTGGGCAATCACATCGTTGTGCTGCAGCTGCAGGCTGTTAATACGTGCCTGGATCGGACCGACCGCCAGTCGCAACTGCTGCAGTTGCTGCTGCAGCGGGGCAAAACCTTTATCAATGGCGGCGGCGGCATCGGTGGCCGTTTTCTGGGCGTCGCTCAGGCTGGTTTCGATCTGATCCCGCTCGGTTGCGACCCGATCCCGTTCGTTGGCGACAAAGTTGGCGTCGTTTTCCGCGCGTTCCGTGGCGGCCGTTTCGTCGTCGGCCCGGGAGGCTTCGATTTCGGCCAGATACTTTTCATGTTCTTCAATCACCTCGCGGCGGCCCTGCTGGAACTGGGTGAGATAATCGCCCTGCAGACGCGCCTCGATCTGCGCCGCGGCCTCGCCGGCGGGCGGATGCTCGCCGGGCGACGCCATGTACTCACAGAGTCGGCCCATCCAAAGGGCCGACAACTGCAGCTCCCGGTCAATTTCTGAATTGGCGGCCCGTTCGGGGAACAGCAGCGTCAGCTGTTTCATCTGGGCGATCGCATGGTCGCGATTCTTGCGATAGGTCAACAGCCAGAACTTGGCTCGCCAGGCGGCCAGATTGGTCCGTTCCCGCGTCGTGGCCGCATCGAGCCGAGCCAGGGCCTCGTCGTACTTACGGGCTTTCATGGCTGCCAGCGCAATAACGTATTCGGCCCGTGGGTCGGTTTCGGCGCCCGCCGAAAGCACGGCGTCGACTGAGTCCGCTTCCAGGAATGCCGCCAGCTCCAGGGCGGAAGGCGACGCTGCCGAGACGGTTCCCAGCGGAATCAGCCCCACGGCAACGGCGAAAGCCGCCCAGCATAAAGGACGTAGCAAAGTGCGAAAGGCAAAGGTTGCCATCGTAAAATCCTTGGAACGATCGTAACAAAAAGAGCGACCCGCAAATTGCGAATCACCAGACTCCCGTCGCAAATTGCCAGGCCAGGGAAACTCAAGCGGGTGAAGCTCAAACTTTCCAGAACCCCGGCGCCCCCGATTGCGCGGAGCCAGCGTAACCTTCTTAGTATAACGCGCTCTGGCAGGGGAATTCCAATGGAATTCAGGAGACGTCGTCGAACCACTCGTCGGCGGGATCGAATTTAGGGATCACGAAGTTCAGAATCCGCATTTTTCCGATCGCCCGATGCCGCACTCCCGGCGGAATCAGAATCGCCATCCCCGGTTTAAGCGGAACGACCTGCTCGTCCAGCTGCAGGGCCGCGTCGTCGCCGCACTCCAGAATGTAATAGGTCTCGGTCAGCCGTTTGTGGTAATGGGTCCGCGCTTCGGTTGAGATCTCCGTCAGATGCAGCGTCGCTGGGTAGTCGGACACTTCCCCAAATCCCCGCCTCGCAATCCCGCAAGGGCACGGCACGCCGGGAATCTCTGCGAAGTCGACAATCTGAAAAGTGGGCTGGGGGCGATTGCTCATGGTTTTTCTTACGAAAGGCAGGCAGCCCTTTCGAATTCCTCAGCAGGGGGGTACAATAACCATAGACGGTTCCATTATCATAAGTTAAATAACCCGCCACCACTGCGCCTGCCCTACTTCCTTCCCAGTCCTTCATTTCGGCAAACTGCCCTCCATGTGCAACATGCCGCAGCGACGACAGGGAACCTTTCCACCAGGGCGCAGCAATTGGGCGTGATCTTGAGCGGCTGTTTTGTCAATCGACTTCCCCCTGACCCACCTTGCCATGACCTACATGAATTATTTCAGGAATGCCGGTTTTCTCCTGGCAGCATTTTCCGCGCTAGTGTTATCCGGTTGTGTGGGACGTCCCGCCGAACCGGCTGCCCAGCGTCAATCGGATAAAGAGGACGCGGATGGGGGGAAAACTTCGACGCGCGGCGTTGCCGTGCCTCCCAAGCCCGACTGGAAAGCTTTTCTGCAGCCGTCCGGGATTACCATTCCCTATCACCAGTCGGTCGCCGTCACGGCCCCTGGCGCTATGCCGCAAGGGATCGCCCGCAATGTAACCAGCCCCGGCGGCGCCTACGGCCCCAACCCGGGCAACGGTTCGGCGCCCGGCTTTGCCTACGGTCCGCTGCCCGGCAACACGTCGGCCCCCGGTTATGCCTACGGCCCGCTGCCTGGCAACACGTCGGCCCCGGGTTATGCTTATGGCCCGCTGCCCGGCAACACGTCGGCCCCCGGTTATGCTTATGGCCCGCTGCCCGGCAACACGTCGGCCCCCGGTTATCGCGGTCTGCCGATCGCCCCCGGTTATCGCGGATTGCCGAATACCTCGGCTCCTGGCTATCGCCAGCCTTATGGTCCGGCCCCGGGCAACACCACGGCTCCCGGCCTGAGGGGCGGTTTGCCGACGCGTTTCTCGCCGTCCAATCCGAACACCACGGCCCCGCGTTTCCCCGCGCCGCGTCGTTCCGGCAGTTACTCGGTGCCGCGTGCCTTTGAAGTCGGCAGCCTGCCGACGCAGAACTTGACCGGCGCCTATGCGGCCGAAGCCGGCAAAGCGGACCCGAAAGACTGGGTCAACTGGCGCGGCCCGCATTACAACAGCAAGTCCGACGAAACGGGCCTGCCCGATACGCTTGATCCCGAAGGCCCCGATCTGCTCTGGCGCAACACCGAACTGCGCGGCCGCAGCACGCCGATCGTCATGAACGGCCGTCTGTACACCATGAACCGCAATAAGCCGGAAACCAGCGAAGAAGGCGAACGCGTCCTGTGCGCCGATGCCGTCACCGGCGAAATCCTGTGGGAAAACGCCTTCAACGTCTGGCTGTCGGACGTACCCGATACGCGTGTCGGCTGGTCCTCGGTCGTCGGCGATCCGGAAACCGATTATGTCTACGCCCTGGGCGTTTGCGGCTATTTCCAGTGCATCGAAGGCGCCACAGGCAAAACGGTCTGGTCGGTCCCGATGCACGAGCATTTCGGCCTGCTCAGCACCTACGGCGGACGCACCAACTACCCGATCATTGTGGACGATCTGGTGATCGTCAGTGCAATTGTCATCGGCTGGGGCGACCAGGCCAAACCGGCCCACCGCTTTGTCGCTTTTGACAAAAAGACAGGCGACGTGGTCTGGTACAACGGCACGGCCCCCCTGCCCGACGACACCACGTACAGCAGCCCTGCCTTGACCGTGGTCAACGGCGAAAAGCAGATGGTGTTTGGCTCTGGCGACGGCAGCGTCTGGAGTTTCCAGCCCCGCACCGGCAAACGTCTGTGGTTCTACGAATTTGCCCGTCGCGGGTTGAACGTCGCCCCGATTGTCGCCAACGGCATCGTCTATACGAACCAGGCCGAAGAGAACATTGTGCCCCCCGACTTCCCGCCGACGATGGGCGGCGTGGTCGCACTGGATCCGTCCGCCAAGGGGAAAACAACGCCGATCTGGCGAAACGAAGAAATCGTCGCCGGCCGCGCCTCGCCGCTGGAAATCGACGGACGTATCTACATCTTCGACGACCGCGCCAAAGCCTGGGTGTACGACGCCAAAACGGGCAAGGAAATCATGGGGAAAAAAGCCCTCGGCACCGTGATGCAGGCGAACGCCTTGTACGCCGACGGTCGGATTTACCTGTGGACCTCCGGCGGTCGCTGGTACGTGCTGACGCCGACCGAAAAAGGCTTTGACATCGACGAGAAAGGCCGCTTCCCGCAGGGGGAAGAGTGCATCTCCTCGCCGATTGTGTCGCATGGCCGGATCTACCTGCAGACGACCGAAGCGATGTATTGCCTGGAAGATAAAACCAAAGAGCACGGCCTGGCGGAAGCCCCGGCCGAGCCGGAAGAAACGCCGATCGAAAAGGACATGACCCCGGCCCAGATCCAGATTGTGCCGGCCGAAGTGTTGATGAAGCCCAGCGAAAGCCAGGCCTTTACCGTCCGCGTGTTCAATGCGAACGGCCAGCTGCTCTCCAAAACGAGCGATGAAGCGACCTTCACCGTCGAAGGCGCCGGCCAGGTCGATGCCGACGGCGTGTTCCACCCGGCCGCTGATTCGGGCCATACGGCCGCTTATGTAACGGCCAAAGTGGGCGAACTGTCCAGCACCAGCCGCATCCGAATTGTGCCGGAATTGCCCTGGAAATTCGACTTCACCGGCAAAAAAGAGCCGCCCGTCACTTGGGTCGGCGCTCGCTATCGCCATATCATTCGCAACGTCGACGGCAACGACATGATGGTCAAAATCACGACCATCCCCAAAGGCACCCGCAGCCGGGCCTGGTTTGGCCAGTCGGACCTCCACGACTACACCATCCAGGCCGACGTCAAGGGCTCCATCACCGACGGCAAAATGCCTGACATCGGCCTGATTGCCCAGGGCTACAAGCTCGACCTGCAGGGCGCCAGCCAGATCCTGCAGATTCGTGCCTGGGATCCCCAGCTGCGGATGGCCCGCCAGGTTGACTTGGACTGGAAACCCGACACCTGGTACACCATGAAATTCCGCGCCGAGACCGCTGACGGCAAGGCCATTCTGAAGGGAAAAATCTGGCCCAAAGGTCAGCCCGAACCCCAGGAATGGACCGTAGAAGCAGAAGACAAGTCGCCGCAAATGACCGGCAGCCCCGGCCTGTACGGTAACGCCAAGGATGCGGAAATTTTCCTGGACAATATCACTGTCACCGAGAACTAGACGTCGCCAGCGGGTCCTTGCCGCGTGTGCGATCGCCCACCTGAATCTAACCCCACCCAAAAATACGGAGAGACTCCTTCCGATGAAGACGAACCATACCGCCTGGGCGATGATGCTGTTGTCGCTCACGCTGGGGGCCGGAACCACCTCGTTAATTTCCGGTTGCCAGGAACCCGGCCCGGTCGCGGCAGCCGACAAAGACGACAAGAAAACCGACAAGGACGCCAGCGACGATAAGGCCGACGACAAGGCCGACGAAGCTGCCGACGACAAGCAGGAAGAGAAGCCTGCGACCGACAACAAAGAAGCCGATAAACCGGTCGACGCTGCTCCTGAAGGGAAACCGGCCGACACCAAAGAAGCCGACAAACCGGCCGACAAGCCGGCCGACAAGCCGTCCGACAAACCGGCCGACAAGCCGGCCGACAAGCCGGCCGACAACAAAGAAGCCGACAAACCGGCTGAAGACCAGGTCGCAGTTGCCGATTCGGCCGTCGCGACGGCGGCTCCGGCGAAACCCACCGGCGACGGCACCGATCCCAAGGCGAACGCTCCGGTCAAAGCGGGCGACTGGCCGATGTGGGGCGGCACCACCTATCGCAATAACACGCCGGACGCCACCAACGTTCCCACCGACTGGGACATCGGCGGCTTCGATCGCAAAACGGGTCAGTGGAACAAAGAGGACGCAGAAAACATCAAATGGGTCGCCGCTGTCGGCAGCCAGACCTATGGCAACCCGGTCGTCGCCAACGGCCGCGTCTATGTCGGCACGAACAACGGCTCGGGCTACATTGCCCGTTATCCCAGCGACGTCGACCTGGGCTGCCTGATCTGCTTCGACGAAAAGACGGGCGAGTTTCTCTGGCAGCACTCCAGCGAAAAGCTCGATACGGGCCGCGTGCATGACTGGCCCCTGCAGGGCATCTGCTGTGCTCCGTATGTCGAAGGCGATCGCGTCTGGTTTGTCAGCAGCCGCGGTCTGGTGATTTGCTGCGACGCGGAAGGTTTCCACGACGGCGAAGATGACGGCCCCGTGACCAATGTCTGGGTCAACCTGGCTTCGATTCGCAAGAACGACGACCCGGCCGCCGATCAGTTCGCCCCCGGACTGGCCGCCTTGAAAGACGGCAAAGTCAGCGACGCCCTTCGCGAAGCGATCAAAGCAGCCGGCGTGGAATTGCCCGCCGAAGTCAAAGTCAGCGAAGCCGAAGGCGGCAAAGGCTTCCTGGTCGAAGCCGAAGTGGGCGGAGCCGCCCGCCAGTTCAAAATTGGCGCCCGCGGACCGATCCTGCAGGTCGAACAACTCCTCACCACCGACGACAAAAGAGAAGCCGACGTGGTCTGGGAATACGACATGATGAAGAACCTGGGCGTGTCGCAGCACAACATGTGCAACTGCTCGGTGCTGGCCCTGGGCGACATCCTGTTCGTCAACACCAGTAACGGCCTGGATGAATCCCACATCAACCTGCCGGCCCCCGACGCCCCCAGCTTCATCGCCATGGACAAGAACACCGGCGAGATCTTCTGGACCGACAAATCGCCCGGAACGAACATCCTGCACGGCCAGTGGTCGTCGCCCACCGTGGCCGAAATCCACGGCGTGCCGCAGGTGCTGTTCGCCGGCGGCGACGGCTGGTTGTACAGCTTCCGCGCCGACAAAGGAAAAGACGGCAAGCCCGAGCTGCTGTGGCGTTTTGACTGCAACCCGAAGGATTCCAAGTGGATCCTTGGCGGCCGCGGTACGCGTAACAACCTGATCGGCACGCCCGTCGTTTCCAACGGTCTGGTCTACATTGCTGTCGGCCAGGATCCGGAGCACGGCGAAGGCGTCGGCCACCTGTGGTGCGTTCGCGCCGACATGCGGGGCGACGTCAGTCCGACCCTGGCGGTCAATGTCGACGATCGCAGCACGCCGATCCCCCACAAGCGCATCCAGGCCGTGGTGGAAACCGAAGGCGAAGTGGCGATTGCCAATCCCAACTCGGCCGTCGTCTGGCATTTCAGCCAGGAAGACCTCGACGGCGACGGCAAGATCGGCTTTGAAGAGACCATGCACCGCAGTTGCGGCACGGTCGCCATCAAAGACGGTCTGCTGTTCATTGCCGACTTCAGCGGCCTGTTCCTTTGTCTCGACGCCAAAACGGGCAAGGTGAACTGGGTCTACGACATGCTGGCCGCCTGCTGGGGCTCGCCCCTGATTGTCGACGGCCATGTGTACATTGGGGACGAGGACGGCGACGTCTGCATCTTCGATCTGTCGGCCGAGCAGCACGAGCCGATCGCCGAGATTTCGATGGATAACTCGGTCTACAGCACGCCGGTGATCGCCAACGGCACGCTGTTCATTTCCAACCGCACCCACCTGTTCGCCATCGGCTCCAGCGAAAGCGAATAGTTCCGCAAGGTGATCACACGATCGCCAGGCGGTAGAACACTTGAATCCTCGGTCCCCATGGACCGGGGATTTTTTATTGCGTCGCCAGCGGCCGGCGACAGGCGGTTGCTTGTCGCGGTAATACTCCTTGACCTGGCCGACCCAGGCCTCCCATTTTCTCTGTCGCGGTAGCGTAGTTTTCAGGCGCCGTCGCCTAATTTCGTGGCGATCGTCGGAATCTGTTTAATTTTTGGAAAAGTCGGAACAGTCCCTCTTGTTGAAATAACGTCACCTCTTGTAGGCTATCCGCAGCGGATAGGGGCAGGCAGTGATGCTCCCGGCACAAAAGTTGCTTGTAGTAGTTGACATCTAGTTTTGTAGGCGGGTCGACCTGCGACTATGCAGGTAGAGGGGTTATTGAATCCCTCTCTTTTGGCGACCACCTTTCCTTCGTGTCTCCTCCGTGTTTGGTGAGTCTTCTGGTATGAGAAAAATTGAGGCGATTATCCGGCATCACAAACTTGACGAAATCAAGGAAGCCCTGATGCAGGCCGGATTTCAGGGAATGACTGTCACGGAAGTACGCGGTTTTGGACGCCAAAAAGGGCATACAGAAACGTACCGCGGCGCCGAGTACCAGATTGACTTTGTGCCAAAAATCAAGATTGAGTTGGTCGTAGAAAGCGAACGCAGCGATGAAGCGGTGCGTATCATCACCGAGGCCGCCCGCACGGGCAACATCGGCGATGGAAAGCTCTTTCTGATTGATCTCGCCGACGTTGTGCGAATTCGTACAGGGGAAACGGGCACGGCCGCCGTTTAACGAAAGCTTTGGCGCCTTGTTGGGCGCCTTTCCATGCGTCCCAGTTTTAAAGGATTTTTCAATGAGTTTGCAAAATGATCGCCAGGCTTGTGGGGCCGATCAGGAATTGCAGCGTCGTGTTTCGAACTTCCTGGCGGAGCGACTCCGCCCGGGCTTGAACCGTCTCCAGGTCGATGTCAGCAATGGCGTTGTCACGATCGAAGGACGTTTGACCAGCTTTTACGAAAAACAGCTTGCCCTGAATTGCTGCCAGCGTGTGGCAGGCGTGGTGCAACTCGTTGACCAGTTAGAAGTCGCCGTCGCTTAAGGGACACTGACGGTTTGTCGTCTGCAGGCCGGCAGCATTCTGCCAGGTCTGGTTTGCCGCGACCCAGCCGGGCGCCATCTGTGGCGTTTCCTGGCTGTTGTCGCAGGTTTTTCTCCGGGGCTATGCGGATCACCGTCGCCCCTGGCGTTTCCTGACGCCTTCTTTCTGGCGCCCGCCAATTCCACGGGCTGCGCCTTTCTCTTTCGGGTGTCGGTTCCGCCGCTGCTTCCTGTTCCTCAGCGAGCCTCGCTTCCGGTTGTTCTGTTCTTCCCAACGTGCGCGGTTGCCAACCGCCGATGGCTGGTTCACAATGGAGCATGCGATTTGAATCTCTTGGCGACGCTGCGCGTTGCCTTTGCCTGACGCCTTGCTTTGATAAAGGATCCTCGATGAAATACTGCGTTTCCACGCTCGCTGCAGCCGCCGTAATGCTGGGCGGTTTTGCCTCCGCCGAAGAACCGGTCCAAATGAAACTTGGCGAAGGCCATATCATTTTCACGGTCGCGCCGGAGTTCAAAAAGGAAGTTCCCGCCAACCGAATTATCGAATTTGAATTTTCGGCGACGGGCGAAGACGCCGAAAAGTCCGACGGTCGAATGACCGCCATGGGCGCCGGCGGCAGCCTGGAAGCGAACGTCGCTCGCTGGATGGCCCAGTTCCAGCAGCCCGACGGCAGCAAGACCGAAGACAAGGCCAAGGTCACCAAGGAGCAGATCGCCGGCCAGACCGTCCACACGGTCGATATCAGCGGCACCTACGCCGACGGCCGGCCGTTTGGTCCCAAGGTGCAGAAGGAAGATTACCGTATGCTGGCGGCGATCATCATGACCGAGAAATACGGCAACTACTTCATCAAGTTTTACGGGCCGGAAGACACGATCAAAAAGAACGAAGCAGCGTTCAAAAAAACGATCAGCAGCCTGGAAGTGAAATAGTTCCCGTCGCCCAAGGAATTCCCCTGTAAAAGGCGGCTTCTCTCTTAAGGGGAGGGCCGCTGGCACAGGCTCAAGGCGAGCTCCATGTCGCCCAGCGGATAGCCCAGTTCGCCCGCGATCGCCGCGGTCGACTGGCCCTGGTTCAGCAACCGCAAGGCGGCTCGCAAGTCATGGTCGCACACCGGCGACAGCGCAGTCGCCGGCGGCACGCGTGTGCCGCCTGGGGGAATGTTTTGCATCGTTCCCGCGCCTGTCAGGTTCCGGCGGTCCGCTTCGGCGATCGCCCTTTCTAACGCTGCGGTCCGCTCTTCGGCCAGAATCGAGAGCGCCGACAGCGCTCGCATTTTGGTGTCGATCTCGGCTTTGAGATCCCGCGCCGTTTCATGCAGCTCGACCTGCAGCCGCAGGAATTCGGGCGGAGCGCTGGCAATTTCTCCCGGCCGGAGCGACGCCTGGGGAGCCGTCTCCTTCGAGCGTTTGCCGCGATGCTTTCGCCGCGTCAGAAATCGACGACGCAGCAACACAAACGCTGCGATCCCCATACCCAGCATCAGCATGCCGGTCGAAAGGTGTTCCTGCAGCATTTGCATCGGTCGGGCTCGCAAGTTCCCAGGGGAACGGACTGGGCCGTGCGGCAGGGGAAGGCCAGACGAAGCAGCACGGCAGTGGGCAGGTCATTGGGAGGCGTAGGCAGCGCGGGCAGCTTCGTAAACCTTTTGCAAAGCGACGTTCCGTTCCGCAGCCGCTGCCCGGCAGGATTCAAACTCGGGAGAAAAGTGCTCCTCGCCAAGCAGCATCGCCGCCTTTCCTTCAATCGGCCCAAACTCCGTCTCTACCCTAACTTTTCTTCGCTCAAGTTTGTGTCGGCTGACAGGCCAGCGCCGAATGCCCAGGGTGGACGTCTCGCGGAAGATGATTTTTTCGAGTTTGCCGATTTTGTCGGCAGGGCAAAGCACGCTGAGCAGCACGCCCGGGCGGTTCTTTTTCATTTGGATCGAAGTCGCATAGACATCGAGCGCGCCGGCGTCGGCCAGCAAGGTGGTGCAGTGGCCGATGACCTCGCCGGGCACGTCGTCGAGATTCGTCTCCAGGGCCCAGATCTGGTCGGCAACCAGGTCGTCGTTCGTTTCTCCCAGCAGCAGCCGGAACACGTTCGCTTGTTCGGTCAGATTCCGGGTGCCGGCTCCGTAGCCGATTCCGGTGATCTCCATCGACGGCAGCGGCCCAAACTCGTCGGCTACCGTGGCGGCAATCGCGGCGCCTGTCGGCGTGGTGAGTTCCGCAGCCACTTCGCTCCGCACCAGCGGAATGCCCAGCAGCAACTCGGCCGTCGCAGGAGCCGGCACGCTGACCATCCCATGGGCGATAGTAATGGACCCGCTGCCGGTGGGGATGGGCGAACAGTAAATCTTACCCACGCCGAGCGCATCGAGTCCGATCGCGGCGCCTACGATATCGGCGATCGAGTCGACCGCCCCGACCTCGTGAAAGTGCACCTTGCGGAGATCGACCCCGTGCACTTTGGCCTCTGATTCTCCCAGTCGGGTGAAGATCCGTTTGGCCAGTTCCTTGCGGGCCGGCGACAAGGTCGAGGCATCGATCATGTCGGTGATGTGGTGCAGATGTCGGTGGGCGTGTTCGGGCTCATGCTCCACACGGACATGCGTCGCCCGAAAGCCGCGGCGGGAGACGACCTCCGCCGTCAGGCGACAGTCGGGCAGTCCCAGCGTATCCACGCCGGCCTGGATTTCGGCCAGATCCACGCCGGCGTCCACCATGGCCCCCAGTAGCATGTCGCCGCTGATACCCGACATGCAATCGAAATAGGCGATCTTCATACACTCAATCCTGGGGGTGAGAGTCACTTGTGCACAGGGGGCCAGCCCCCATCAGAGCATTCGCCCGAGCAGGCGAAAAAGTCGAAAGGTCCCAGCGTTTTACGATAGAAGGTTCTGCTGCGGCGCCAATCAGGGAGAGAAATTTTCTGCCCGCCTGTCCAAATCCGAGGGAATGGATCATTCCCTGACGGGAGACATGTGCGGCCCGGCTTGGCTCACACAGGCGGCCCTCACCCTGGCTGCAGAGCCCCAGCAATTCTGAGGGGACGCTCCGGTGTATTCAGGAAAAACTTAATTTATCCATTTTTTTGTCAGACACCTTGAGTCCTTTTTCATGCTTAACCGCTAAGATACGGGCGACACATCGCTCTTCACGGCCTCGCTTTAGAATCTACCTCTTTTGACGGGGTAGTGGTATGCCGTGGGTGTCATCGTCGCCTCCTCTATTTGCCGAAAGACGGCTGCGACAACTATGAAATTTAAACCGAACTATTGCCGCCCTGAAGCCTACTTCTATTTCGCCGAACAATTGCCGCACCTGGAGACCACGACGGGTCTGCTGCGGGCAGCTCTGGCGATTTCGATGCACGCTTTGGACGACGTTGTGCCCGACGATATCGAATCGCGTTTGCTGGGCATCGCGGCCGATACCCGGAGCAAGTTTCGCGGGAACCAGGTCGAAGCGATGCTGGCCTACCACCACGAAACGTTCTTTGAAAAATACGGTTTCGCCGGCAACCACAACAACTACTATCTCACCTTGAACAGCTATCTGCCGACGGTGCTGGAATCGGCCCGCGGGATTCCGGTGACGCTGTCCCTGCTTTACAAGGTGATCGGCGAGTACATCGGGCTCGACGTGCGCGGCGTGAATGTCCGGGGCCACTTTCTGGTGCGTGTTCGCGATCAGAAGAACTGGCTGATCATCGATCCCTATTTTGGCGGGACCGTGCTCAGCCGGGAAGAAGCGTATACCCGGATTGAACAGGTAACCCGGCAGCGGGTGGTTCGGCATCATTCCACGCTGGAGCCTTCGACCCATCGCCAGTGGATCATTCGCATCCTCGCGAACCTGCGGTTGATCTTCACCCTGCAGAACCGGAACGAAGACCTGGGCGCCATGAACGAATTTTATAACCTGCTGGTCGACGAGCAGGATCGGTAAAGTCGCCGACGGCCGCGGTACGCTCGCGCACCGCGGCAGGGCAGCGTCAGGCGAGCACGGTTTTATTCGGTTCGCCGGGCAATTCCTGCACAAATCGCGGCGTCGCATAACCGGGCAGGGCGGCTCGCATGGCCGCGATCAGCTGCTGGCCAACCTCAGGCGGGGTTTCAAAGTGGGCCGTTCCGCGCACGCGATCCAGTTGATGCAAGTAATAAGGGGTAGTTCCCGCATCGATCAGGCGCCGGCTTAATTCAATCAGGGGTTCCGCCTGATCATTCACGCCGCGAAGCAGCACGGTCTGGTTCAGCAGCATCACTCCCGCCTGGCGAAGGCGTTTCAGGGCGGCGGCCGTGGGGTCGTCGATCTCTTGCGGATGATTCGCGTGCACCACGACAATTGGTGTTAGTCGACTGCCGGTCAGCCAGCCCAGGAATTCCGCGTTGACCCGTTGGGGAATCACAATCGGCAATCGCGTATGTACCCGCAGGCGCCGCACATGGGGAATCTCCGCCAGACGCTGAACCAGCCGGGCCAGAACCGGGTCGGTCAGGGTCAGCGGGTCGCCGCCGCTGAGCAGCACTTCTTCGATCGTCGAATCTGCCGCAATCCGGGCCAGCGATTCGTCCCAGGCCGGGGGACCCGACTGCTGGTACGGGAACTCTCGCCGGAAACAATAACGGCAATGGATGGCGCAGGCGCCAGTCGTGACAAGCAGCGCGCGGCCGGCATATTTTTTCAGTAATCCCGGCGCCAGGGTATAATCCTGTTCTGCCAGGGGGTCTGCGGAAAAGCCTTCGGTCGACTGCGTTTCAGCGGGCAGCGGCAACACCTGCAGCAACAAAGGGTCGGTCCGGTCGCCAGGAACGATCCGTGCGATATACTCCAGCGGAGCAAAGACGGGGAAGGTTTTTGCGGCGGTCGAACAGGCAAGATCCGGCGGCAACTGCAGGCGGCGGAGAAGCTCGCCCGGGTCGCGAATGGCGGCTTGCATGGCGACTTTCCAATCTGGGGGCGAAGCGGGGGAGCCGGCGCGGACAGAATCATTTCTATTCGTTACAATCGCCCTCATTAGCTGAAATTTCCCGCGCTTAAGAGTCTCGCCACAACAGCCCCAATCGCAATCCAACGAGTGAAGCGCTTTGGCCTTCGCCTGGACAGGGTTGCGATTCGGTCTCATGTGTCAGCTTAACGCCTCACTGTACATTTCGGAAGCTAAGGTGAATCGAAGTGGGTACCTATAAAACGAGTGACTTTCGTAAAGGGCTCAAAGTCCAAATCGACGGCGAACCCTACCAGATGACCGAGATGACTTTCCGCAAGCCTGGCAAGGGGAACGCCCTGTACGAATGCCGCCTGCGGAACCTGGTGCGGGGGACGATGATGTCGCGCACCTATCGCGGCGGGGAAACCCTGGAATCCGCCGACGTCGAAGAAATCAACTCGCAGTTCCTGTACCGCCAGGGCGACATGTTCGTGTTCATGAACAGTGAAACGTATGACCAGTACGAACTGACCTCAGCCCAGGTCGACGAGAACTGGAAATACCTCAAAGATGGCATGGCTTGCTCGATGGTGCTGTTCAACAACAACCCCATCTCGATCACCCCGCCGAACCATGTCGAGCTCGAAGTCACCTACTGCGAACCCGGAGCCAAAGGGGATACGGCCACCAACGTGACCAAGCCCTGCAAGGTGGAAACCGACGCCGAGTTCCTGTGCCCTTCGTTCATCAACATTGGCAATGTCATTCGCGTCGACACCCGCACGGGCGAGTACATCGAACGGGTCCGCACCTGATCCCTTCCCCATGCGACCGCGCCCCGGGATCCTCCCCAAAGTAAGGTTTTCTGGGGCAAAAAGCCGGTTGTATCCCCGCATTCCAAGAGAATTGTCCGGATTCCTTGCAAGGCGGCGCGGCAGACGGTCGATGTATGGGGGTATCCATGGGGATCGCCAGGCTTTCATCGCTTGGGGGTCCTGAAAGAAGTTGCTGGTCGCGCGAGGTTTTCCGCCTTTACGCCTGGCGCGGCATTGTATAATAAGTGGGAAGCATAAAGCCTTCGATTAGACATTACGGCAGAGGGATCAATTATTTTGGGTAGGCCAGGAGTCACCTTACGGCAAGTGCAATAGCACGCCAGACTCTCGCCTTTCTCCCAGCAGCTCCACTCGCTGCAATCGATCGAAGGTTTTCATAAAACAAGGCCGCATAGGAAACTATGCGGCTTTGTTTTTTTCTCGGGCAATCAACGCATTCCGGCGGCCAGTCCAGGGCCGCTGCTTCGCTCCAGCGGGCTTGTCTTCTCGCACGTCCTGCTCGCCGATCGACAGACGCGTCGTCGTCGCCTGGAGGGAAAACTTTTACCCGTGTATTCCATTGCTTTTGTGGGGTTTTCCCTGACAAGTGCTCGGAAATTTCGACTAGTAGAGGCTTTTACCTCCGCAGGGGCATGACGCACGAGAAATTCTCGGATAATCTCGATAGATATGCGAGGTCGCATGCGTTTTCTCTTCTAGTTGATATTCCGGTTCCTCACCGGTCAGTCCTCCCCTCCTGGCAATCGAACATCTTATGAGTGATCCCCTCACCTCTGCCCCGGAAGGCATGTCCACCGACGCCTGGCTGAATCTGATCTCTTCCCAGATTCCAGCCGTCATGTGGACCACGAACCGCAAGCTGGAATTCACCTGGGGCATCGGCGCCGGCTTGAAAGCGCTGGGGCTGAGGGCGCATCAGCTCAACGGCGTTTCGCTGCACACCTATTTCAAATCCGATGATCCGTCCTTCCGCCCCATCGACATGCATCATCGCGCTTTGGCGGGACAGCATGTCAACTATGAACAAAAGTGGGGAGGGAACGTCTACGAGTCGCATCTGGAACCGCTGCGCAACGACCGCCAGGAAATCATCGGCGTGGTTGGCATCGCGCTCGACATCACCCGTCGGGTCCATGCCGAGTCCCAGATCAAGGCTTCGGCCGAAACCTTTGAGAACCTGGCGCATTTCCTGCCCGCCATGCTTTATCAAACGCGCGGCAACAATGACGGCAGCAATTTCCAAACGCCTTATCTGAGCGCCTTTGCGGAAAAGTTCCTGGGCTACACGGCCGAGGAAGTGCAGAAAGATCCGATGCTGCTGCTCAAGGCGATCCACCCCGACGACCAGGAAGCTTATTACCGCAAGGCGCTGGCTTCCATGGCCAATTTCACTCCGTTCCGTTTTGACTTTCGCGCCGTGGCGAAAGACGGCGTCCAGCGCTGGCTGAGGGCCTGTTCCCAGCCGGACCGGCTCGAAAACAATGAAATGATCTACCATGGGGTGGCGATCGATATTACCGACCTCGTCCAGGAACGCCAGGAGCTGGAACAGGATGTCAAACGGCTCAGCCAGTACGGCTCCCAGTGGCACCAGAACCTGATGTTTACCACCGGCAAACTGACTCAGGAAACGGCCCAGCGAACCCAGATTGAACAGGCCCTCCAGGGGAACCAGCGCACCCTCAACGATATGGTCAACCGCCAGGATTGCGAACGCCGACGGGCCGCCGACATCCTGCACGAAGATCTGCTGCAGCGCATCATCGCCGCCAAATACAAACTGGAAGGCATTAATCTTGAACAGGTCGGTTCGCACGGGCGCGATCTCGAAGAAACGATCGTGTTGCTGGCCGAGGTCATCAGGCAAAGCACGCAGCTCATGTCCGAGCTGCATCCGACGGTGCCCGAAGGG
Source organism: Lignipirellula cremea (assembly GCF_007751035.1). NCBI lineage: Bacteria > Pseudomonadati > Planctomycetota > Planctomycetia > Pirellulales > Pirellulaceae > Lignipirellula > Lignipirellula cremea. The sequence continues at coordinate 2,893,061 of NZ_CP036433.1, forward strand.
GTCAGTCTGACCGAAGCTCTCGAACAGCTCGTCCGCGAAGCCGAGATGGAAAGCGACACCAAGTTCGACTTCATTTACGACGATATCCGGCCGGATACAATCAGCAAATCGCTTGAGGTCGGAGTGATTCGCATAGTCGAAGAGGCCCTGTCCAATATCCGCCGCCACAGCAAGGCCCTGCAGGCCACCGTGGAACTAACGCAGACCTCGCAATGCGTCATGATTTGCATCCACGACGAAGGCGTCGGCTTCAATGCGAATGAAGATGTCGGCATCCATACCGACGAGGGCGGGGTCTTCAAACCCAGGCAGGGAGATAGCGCCAACGCCCAGCAGCAGGAAGAAATTCCGGGCGGGTTCCGCTCGATCGAACAGTGCGTCAAATTGTTCGGCGGCCGACTGACGATCAACAGCCACCCAGGACAGGGCGCCCGCATCCATGTGGAGCTGCCGACGGCTATCTATAGCACTCCGTCGGAAAGCGACTTCCGCTAATGGCGGCGTGAAGCGATCCTGCCGGCGCCGTCTCAGGAGGCGTCGCCGGCGGACGATGCGCCCGATTGGGTTTCGCTCGCGGATACCGCGGCGCCGACGGTGCGTTCCAGGAGGGCCGCCTCGGCCGCCAGCCGTGCCAGCCACAAATCGCGAGGCAACGCGGCGTCGTCGGCAACCGGCATGGTCCTCTGCAGAAACACGGCCGTGATCTTCTCCTGTCCCGCCCGCAAGGCATGCCGATAGAGATCCCACGTGGCGCCGGCGCCGTCCAGATGAATCTGAACGCTCTCGGCGCAGGGCATTACCTGCTCCAGAAACTCGCCTGCCAGAAAACCGTCTCGCGTGGCGACCGCTTCCAGATGCGACAGGTCCAGCAGCCAGCCGCAGCCCGTGCGCTCGAGAAGTCGGGCAAACTGATCAGCTCCTGGCAGACCGCCGGCGGGCTGGTTTGGCGGCGGAGTGGTTTTCAGAAAGAACCCCAACGGGCTAAAAAACTGGACGACCTTTTCCAGCCGGCGCGTGACACGGTCAAAAGCAGCGGGGGAGTCCAGGCGAGCATTCCAGACCCAGCGGTCGCTGAAAGCCATCGCCCCGCTTTCAAAACAGACATGCCGCAACGCATCCAGTAACAACCAGGGCGTTGATTCCTCCGCCGTCCCGCCAGGCAATGCCGCATGCAGGCTGACGTGGTCGATCTCCAGCGTATTCACCGCCTGGGCGAACTCGCGCGGATCGTCCGCCGGGCGGCAGGCGATTTCCACCGCATCGACCATCAGATCGACGCTGGCTAAGCGCGGGTGTTCGCGGAGAGTGTAGCCGATCGTCGGTAGCATGGGTTTTCCTTTTTGGTCCGCACTCGCTCTCGGAATGCAGTTCCCTGGCATGGCTCCGCAAAGGCCTCCGCTCTCTGCGGTTACGCGCGTCAGCATTTCAAAAAACAGGCCGGCCGACTCGTGCTGCGCCCCGTTCGACGGACAAATCGACCGACCTGGCGTTAGAATCGTTTACAGGTCATCGCATGGCGGCGACCTTTCGCAGATTCCAATCATGGCTGTTCCTGTTTTGGCTCTTCCTGTCGTTGTCCGATGGATGGGAAAAAACGTCGACGGTTTCTGGTTTCCCTGTCCGTTTTCCGGCTCAAAAAGGGATGACCCTGCAGGAGACATCCTTTTTGTCGACAGAAAGGTTCTGTAGTAGCAGACCGCATGCCGGAAATTCTCATCCTTTTGCGCATCTTATTTCTGCGGAGTGCTTTACGTAAAAACACAAAGGCGTCGAAGGGGGCTGTCGTTGCTGGCAACAGCGGGAAAGCGTCGTCAAACCGGCAACAGGTGTCGTCAGGGTGATGCATAAACGGGCCCCGGAAAGGTGGGCCTTGATAGCAGGCTTCGTCGGCCTAGAATGGGAGGCAGTCCGGCGGCCGGGACGACCCGAACACGCCTTCGATGCGAGCGGGGACGACCCTGCCTGTCTGCGGAGACATACGCCATGGCGTGGGTCTATCTGGTGGTTGCCGGAATCTTTGAAGTGATCTGGGCAGTGGGGCTGAAGTACACCGAGGGGTTCACCCGCTTCTGGCCGTGCGTGTTCACCATTGGCGCCTATTCGATGAGCGTGGTGCTGCTCTCTTTTGCGGTGAAGCACATTCCGCTCGGCACAGGCTACGCCATCTGGACCGGTCTGGGCGTCATCGGCGTGGCGATCTGCGGCGTGCTGCTGTTCGAAGAATCCATCACCCCCTGGCGAATCTTTTTCCTGGCCGTGGTGCTGGTTGGCATGATCGGCCTCAAACTGACGTCCTGACGCCGCGTCCCAAGGTAGTGGGCTTGTTGACGAGTCCACGAGAATTCAGTTGATCGTCGCGCGGGAATACCCAACACTAGGGGGCGCGGTCGGGCCGGAAAATGATTCCGGCCGTCGCGATACGCTTGCCGATCAGACGTCGGCCGTCCCTGCGGCGGGCGCTGCTTGTCGGCATGGCTCCCTGCTTGGACTCTGTTGAGGAAAGACCCGTGATGCGTTGGATCGTGCTGCCACTGCCGGTGCGGACTTTGTCCGTGGTGGGATTTTGCCTGGTGCTGCTGTTGGCGGCCTTGTCCGCCGGTTCCGCCACGGCGACAGAAAGCGAAGTCGATCGAGTCCGGCTACCCCAGAACCACGCATACCAGCAAACGCTGCGCACCTGGCTGGGCGGGCTGACCGAACGCGACTTTGAACACGGCGTGGATCAGCCCCTGCAGGCGGCCGACACTCCGGGGCGAGAGAAGCAGTATCGCCTGTACCTGATGACGATGATGCACCAGCCGCTGGTGGGCTGGAAACGGGGCGTGCCAGCCATCAATGCGACGCCGCGACAGTTCCTGCTGTCCACGATCGAAGGTCCCGCCGAGGCGCCCGTCGTCATCGCGGAAGACGAACCGCCGGCGCCGATCAACACGTATGCGGCGGTTCCCGTTCCGCAGCCAACCGGGATCGTCGTGCCGCCTTGCTGGCCGGAGACGCTCGCCCTGTTCACACAGTGGGATTATCCCGGCAACCCGTACTTCGACAATGCCGGTTTGAAACGCAGGGCCCTCGTGACGGCGGCGGTGCAGATGATCATGCTCGACGATTTCCTGGAGCAGAACGCCAACTATCGCAGGGCCGACTGGAACGCCTATCAGCTGGCCTGCTTCAGCATTGCATTTAAGAACGGACGGGAGCTCTTGCCGCCGGCCGCGGAGCAGGCGTATGTCGACGGCCTGCTGCGACTGGGTCGGCAGATGCTGTCCTGGGGCGTGCGGGCGGAAGAGCCGAACAAGGACATGTCGGCGCCAATCTGCCTGTGGTACGTCGCCCAGGCCTGCGGCGATGCGAAGTTCTCGCAGGACGTCGAAGCGTACGCCAAGCGACTGATGACCGATCCGGCGTACTTTCATCCGGCCGGCTACTGGCTGGAACGGGGCCGCGGCGTCGACCTGGGTTTTGGCGGCGGGGCCAACTTCTATGCGGTCTGGGCCGCCCTGGCGACCGACTGGCCGTTTGCCAAAGAGGCCGTCGAAAAGGCGTACCGATTGCGGGCCCATTTAAGCTTGCCGGACCCCGACGGCTTTGTGACAGGACCAAGTCACTTCAACTCGCGGATCGGCAGCCCGGCCGCAGCCGATCAATGGCACTGGGACGGCGCCAGGGACCAGGCGGCGGCGATGGTGACGCCCGAGGCGGCCTGCTGGGTGAAGATCCCGACCGACGAACAGCTGGCGGGAGCGGGCGAGAATCGGGTCGGCTGGTTCAACTTTCAGGTGAAGCAGAACCCGGTGCGTCCCGACCTGGCCGGACGGAAGAGCTCGCCCCGCACCGGTTACTGGGCGAACGAAGAACTACGCGGCCGCACCTGGACGTGGCGTCTGTGGCAGACGTATAACTTTCCGATCGGCGTGAATGTGGGGCATGTGTTTTACCAGCCCGGCTCGTACGCGCAGCTGCGGCAATGGGTCGACAGCGACTCGCCCTGGCTCAAGCTGCCGGTCCTGCGGGAGACACGCTATGATCGCAATTTTGGCGACGCCTTTCTGGCGTCCCGGCGGCCTGGCTTTGGCGCGTTGCTCCACACGGGACCCGTTGGACCTGATCATCCCGAGGACGGATTCCCGCAGTGGCCTGGCCCGTTCGGCTTTGGCGGCGGACAGTTGTCGGCGTTCTGGACCCCGTCGACCGGCTCCGTGCTGCTCGGCCGGCGGATTGCGGTGGGGCACGACTTCAACTACGACACGCTTGAGTCCTGGCGGAAATGGCCGTTGCACGCGGTCTCCGGCGTGACGCGCACCGGCGTGGTAGCGACCTCGGCCCGGATCGCCGTCCCCCTGACCACGATCCGCAATGCCGATGGGAACCTCCAGGCGACCGTCAGCGGAAAGATCCCGGCCGCCGCGTTCGAACAGAAAGGGACGCTCCAGGGCGAGCTCTCCTGCGACCGCACCCTGACGGTCGCCGACAACGGCGTGAGCGTGGAAACGATTGTCGCCAGCGACGGGAAAGACGAACTGGCCGAACTCTATGAAACGATCCCCGTATTCTTGCGCGACTCCAAACGCCAGGCATTGGCCGAGCCGACCCGCATAGAATGGAAGACGATCGACGACAGCCAGACAACCAGCGACTGGCTGCCGGCCACCACGAAGTTCCAGGCAAAGGTCGTGGCGGTCAAACTGACCCGTTTTGACGGCGCCGTGCAGATCCTGTTCGACCGTCCCCGCCGGGTCAAGCTGGCGGCGGAAGAGTGGCAAGACACGTATCTCACCCGCGGCGTTTGTCGGAACCTGCTGATCGACCTGCTGGAAGGAAGCGACTATCCGACCGGTTCCGGCGCCAGTCGCGTCGCCTGGCGCATTGAGCCGCTGGAGTAAGGCGGCAGGACGCAGCCGCGTTCCAGCGTACGTCCTTGATGCCCCGCTCCCAGGGCGCCGTTACTCGCGCGGCGGCGGCTGGCGGAGACGCTTCTTTTCGCCGGTTGCTTTTTTGTCGTTCAACCGGCGACGCTTGGAGCCTTTGGTCGGGCGGGTCGGTTTGCGATAGGTCGGCGCTTCGGCGGCGATGACGAGCAGGGCCCGCAGTTTCTCGATGCAGTCGGCCACGTTGCGGCCCTGGTCCCGGAAACGCTGGCTGTGGATGACTACGTCGCCGTCGTTATTGATTCGCCGTTTGTTCTGCTGCATGAACCGCACGCGCACCGGTTCCGGCAGGGCTTCGCAGTTGACGACGGACCAGTGCAGGGTCGCTTTGGAGTTGACCTTGTTGACATTCTGCCCGCCCGGTCCGCTGCTGCGGGCGAACGAGAAACGCAGCTCTCGCAGAGGGATCTGGAGGTGTTCGTTGATTTCGATCATGACGAGAACGGTGCGAGACGGAAACAATCGGGTTATATTGCGGTGCAGGGGCGTCGCATCAGGACACCCTCCCGGCGACAAAGGTTCACGACGACGAGCGCCCTGTCGTGGATCCGTACGCCTGAGGCGGCGCCGGCGACAGCCGTCCTGCGCCCCTTGATTATAGAGCATAAATCGATTCGACAAGATTTTTCGAACTGGGAAAGGTTTTCTCCATGTTGCGACTGATAACAAACGGAGCGTCCCCCGGCGCCTGGACTGCCGGCTTTCTACTGCTGCTGAGCGCCTGTGCTTCCCACGCAGCCGACGAACCCGCTCCCGTCGCCGAAGCCGCTCCCGTCGCCGAAGCCGCTCCCGTTGCCGTTACGCAGCCCCCATCGCCGGCCGCCGTCGCGGCAATCATGGGAAACGACCGGCTGCCGGATATCGGCACGCGAAAGCAGGGCATCGATTGGCCCAGTTTTCTTGGCCCGAGCCGCGACAGCAAGTCGCCCGAGAAAGGGATCCAATGGCCGCCGAAGCTGCTCTGGTCGCGGGACCTGGGCGTCAGCTACGACATCGGTTCGATCGCCGCCGGGCGGTACTACCAGTACGACCGGTTCGACGACATCTGCCGGCTGGACTGTTTGAATGCCGAGACGGGCGAAGAGCTATGGAAGTTTGAACATCCCGTCAGCTACGACGATCTGTACGGCTACAACGGCGGCCCGCGCTGTTCGCCTGTGATCGATGGGAACCGCGTTTACATTTTTGGCGTGGCCGGCATGCTGCATTGCCTGCAGGCCAGCGATGGCAAACTGCTGTGGAAGCACGACACCAATAAAGAGTTCGGCGTGGTGCAGAACTTTTTTGGCGTTGGCAGCACGCCGATGATCGAAGGCGACCTGCTGCTGGTGATGATCGGCGGCAGCGACGCCCTGAGCCAGGCGGCGCCGCCCGGCCAACTGGACCGAGTCGAAGGGAACGGCTCCGGCATCGTCGCTTTCGACAAGCGTACCGGCGAGATCAAATACAAGATTACCGACGAGCTGGCCAGCTACTCCTGCATTCAAACGGCCGCCATCGCCGGCCGGCGCTGGGGCTTTGCGTTCTGCCGCGGCGGCCTGGTCGGCTTTGAGCCGCAAACGGGCAAGGTCGATTTTGAGTTTCCCTGGCGGGCCCGCATCATGGAAAGCGTCAACGCGGCGACACCCGTTGTCGTCGGTAACCAGGTGCTCATCTCGGAAACGTACGGGCCAGGCGCCGCCTTGCTGTCGGTCGCCCCGGGCGAGTTCAAGGAAGTCTGGGCCGACGATCCGCGTGAGCGGGAGAAGAAACTGCAGACCCACTGGAACACGCCGATCGAAGTCGACGGCTACGTTTACGGCAGCAGCGGCCGCCACACCGAGAACGCCGAACTCCGTTGCCTGGACTGGAAGACGGGCGAAGTCAAATGGACGCAGCCCGCCACCACGCGGACCTCGCTGCTGTATGTCGACGGCCACTTCATCAACCAGGGAGAGTACGGCAACCTGCAGCTGCTCAAAGTCAATCCCGAGAAGTACGAGCTGGTCAACGAGCTCATCCTGCGGGAGGAAAAGGTCCAGCCTGGCTTTGCGGAAGCGATGCCGCTACTGCGTTACCCGTGCTGGTCCGCTCCGGTCCTGTCGCACGGACTGCTTTATGTCCGCGGCAAGGACAAGCTGCTGTGCCTGGAGCTGATCCCGGAGAAATAGCAGGTCGCACGAAGCGGCCAGTCGTCTACTCGAGCAGGTCATCCCCGTCCTCGGGAGCGCGAGCCTGGCGGGCTTGTTGCTGGATGGCGTTGGCTTCGCTGCCCAGGTCGCCTTCCCCTTCGGCTTCACTGGCGGCCGAGTCGCGATGCGCGGGAACGACCGGCGAAGAATCATCGCCGCCTGTCGAAGACTGCGTGTCGATGCGGTCCGGCGCCGCGGCGGCAGGGCCGTCGGCGGGGATCATTCTCACCGGCACGCCGGCGGGGAAGACCACCTCGCGGGCTTCGTCCGGCATGGAGATGCCGGCTTGGTCGAACGCCCTTTTGGTCAGGCGAATGATGGCCGAACGGACCTTGAGCGAGCTGAAGCGGCCGATGTCGACCCAGAAGTAAATCCGCAGGTTGACCGTTGAAGCGCCGAGCGATTCGACCAGGACCAGCGGCTCCGGTTCGTCGACGATGGCCGGGTGTTCTTTCAGCACGGCCATGGCGATTTCCTGGGCCTGGCTGACGGAGTCGTCGTAACCGATGCCGGCGACAAAGTCGAACCGCGTGTGCGGACTGGCCGAATAGTTGACGATCGTTTCTTTGTAGACGGTGGCGTTGGGAATCTGCACATGGTTCCCTTCCAGCGTCATCAACAAGGCGGACCGCATGTTGACGCTTTGCACGTAGCCTTTGTAGCCGGCCACTTCGATCAGGTCGTCGCGTGCGAACGGCTTCTGGATGCTGATCAAAATGCTCGCCAGGAAATTCTCGGCGATGTCACGAAAGGCGAAACCAATCACTAGCGCGATCACCCCCGTGCTGCCGACCACGGTCATGGCCAGCCGCGTCAGCCCCGTCACTCGGAGCACCAGATAGAGCCCCAGCAGAAAGACCGGCACGGCGATCGCCCTGGCCGCCACGTCCGCCAGCAGCTGGCTTTTGAATCGCCGGCGGAACAGGTGCGAAGCTCCATAAACGGACAGCTGGGTCAGCCACCAGGTCACGGCCAGCAGCACCAGCCCCACAATCAGCAACGGGCTGTTCCGCACTGCGTTGGCCCCCAGTTCCGACAGCTCGCCCCAGGCCGGCGCCAGGTCCCACATCGATTTCTCGGTCACTTTCAGTTTATTAACGACCGCCACCACGTCCTGGGTGTTAGCCGCCAGCTGACCGGCCCACTCTTTGTGCTGCTGCAGATCAACGCCGCCCTGCAGAAAGACGACCCCTTCGTCAACTTCGACCTGCGGTTCGCGGAACCAGCCGGTCGCGTTCAGAATCCGCGTCAGCCGGGAGGCGATGTCGGTGTCGTCCGCCACTGGGTTCACATCGACCTTGTCGGGCGCTGCGGGAGCAGGCGCGTCGGGCGCCAGCGGCGTCTCCTCTTCAGCCGGCGGCTCGGTGGGCGGGACCGCTGGCTGGCCCTTCGCAACGCCGACGACCAGCAATAACAGGAGTAGCCCGATCAGCCGCGCTGGGATGCAGAACCGAAAACGGGAAACGACGCCACTTTGACCGCAGAACATAAAACTTCCCTCGACCTGGAAACGTGCAAGTAATGGAAAGAGAGCAAGTTGCGCGCCAGAGGGAGCCTGCCAATCCCGCTGCAGGCGGGGGTCGCTCGTCAATTGGCACAGGTCGGTTATATTAACGTGTCGGTTATCTTAGCTGGCGTTCTGCGGTTTCCCAGAAGACGGCTGGCTCTCACCCTGGCGATTTCCCTCGCACGCTCAGGGGCGACCCGCAACCTTGCTCCTTCCCTTTGAGACACCCGATGGCGGTTGATAAATCCAATCAGCGAGTGCAGCGGATGTTTGGCGAAATCGCCCCCCGCTATGACCTGATGAACCATTTGTTATCGATGAACGTCGATCGTTACTGGCGCTGGCGGACCGTGCGCCTGGCCCCGCCGGAATCTGATCTGCCCATTCTTGATGTCTGCACCGGCACGGGCGACCTGGCCCTGGCCTTCCATCGCCAGGCAGGCGGCAAGGCGAAAGTCATCGGCGCCGATTTCTGCCGGGAGATGCTGGCCGTCGGCGAACAGAAAAAGCAGAAGGCGGGCCTGGGCGAGGAAGTGACGTTCGTCGAAGCCGATACGCAGAACCTGCCGTTCGAAGACAACCGTTTCCAGATCGTCTCCGTCGCCTTTGGACTGCGGAACGTGGCCGACACCGCTCGCGGCCTGGAGGAGATGGTTCGCGTGTGTGCTCCCGGTGGGAAGGTCGTGGTGCTGGAGTTCTCCCTGCCCCGCTGGCAGCCGTTCAAAGGGATTTACGGCTGGTACTTTCGCAATGTGCTGCCGCGGATCGGCCAGCTGTTTGCCCGGAACCGGCAGGACGCCTACAACTACCTGCCAGAAAGCGTCGGCGAGTTCCCCTGCGGAGAAGCACTGGCCAAACAGATGCGGGCGGCCGGCCTGGAAGAAGTCTGGTTCCGCCCGTTCACCCTGGGCGTCGCCACGCTTTACGTCGGCGTGAAACCGGGCGTCGCCGAACCGGTTCCCAGCGAACCGATCGCGGCGGTCGTGTCATGACGACGACAGAGAACCCGCGAACGGCGCCAATTGTCGTGGCAATCACCGGAGCCAGCGGAGCCGCCTACGGCGTGCGACTGCTTGAGGTGCTGCTGGCCGGCGGCTACCGGGTGCATTTAACGATCAGCCCTTCCGGTGTGCTGGTGCTGAAACAGGAACTGGCCCTGCAGGTCGATCTGCACAACTTTACGGCGGCCAGCCTGCTGGGCGATGCGGTCCCGGCCGCAAACTTGCGATACCATCGGTACGATGACCTGATGGCGCCGATCGCCAGCGGTTCGTTTCTGACCCAGGGGATGGTGATCTGCCCCTGTTCCGGCGGGACGCTCAGCGGCGTCGTGCATGGGACCAGCGACAACCTGATCGAACGGGCGGCCGACGTCCAATTGAAAGAAGGACGCAAGCTGATTCTTACGCCGCGGGAGACGCCCCTGTCCATCATCCAGATCGACAACATGCGACGCGCGTGCGAAGCCGGGGCGATCGTGCTGCCGGCCTCGCCTGGTTGGTATCACGGCGTGCAGTCGGTGCAAGACCTGATCGACTTTATTGTCGCCCGGATTCTGGATCAGCTGGGCGTCGAACACGCCTTGATGAAACGCTGGGGCGGCGACCAGAATGATGTGTCGGTTTGAAAGGTCGCCGTTTTGTTTGGCGCCGCATCGCCAATGCGGGGATGCAAGTTGTGCCGGCGATTCCTTCCCTGGATTTGAAAAAGAATGCGAGGACAATTACTGCCGATTCTGGTTTGGTCGTTTTGCGAACCTGCTGGCGCAGAAAGTCGACTTTCGCTCCGCGAAAGTATGCGCCCTTTCACGGAGTGAAAGGCGACTATCCGGCGTCTGCACTCGCTCAAAACGACGAATCAAGATCTGGCAGTTGTTCTTTGCACGTTCCGAGTGAAAGGCGACTATCCGGCGGTGTCCGTCAGTAATTCGTCGCACGTTCCTGAAGAAGCACGGTTCCTCCATGTTTGAGCAATTCCGGCGTTTGCTGGAGATGATTCGCTTCAGCCATACGATCTTTGCGCTGCCGTTTGCGATGCTGGCCGCCGTCATGGCCTGGACGGCGCCGGGCGGGCATGGCTTCCGCTGGCTGGATCTGCTGGGGGTGCTCGTCTGTATGGTCGGCGCCCGGAGCGCGGCGATGGCGTTCAATCGGCTGGTCGATCGCAAGCTGGATGCGGGCAATCCGCGTACGGCCCAGCGACATCTGCCGGCGGGACTATTGTCGGTCGCCGGAGTGACGCTGTTTACCGTGGCTTCGACCGTGCTGTTCTACGCGGGCACGCTGCTGTTTTTGCCGAACCTGCTGCCATTGCTGCTGGCGACGCCGGTCCTGGCTTTTTTGCTGGCGTACAGCTACACCAAACGCTTCACCGCATTGGCCCATTTCTGGCTGGGCGCATCGCTGATGCTGGCTCCCGTCTCGGCCTGGATCGCCATTCGCGGCGAGCAGGTGATGGCCGATCCGCTGGATCTGACGCCGGCCATACTGCTGGGGCTGGCGGTGCTGCTGTGGGTCGCCGGCTTCGATATCATTTACGCCTGCCAGGACGCCGACTACGATTCGCAGGTGAAGCTGCACAGCGTCCCCGCATGGCTAGGAACAACCGGCGCCCTGCGACTGGCGGCCGTCTGCCATGCGGCCATGATCGCCGCGCTGGCCGCGTTGCCCTTCTCCGCCTACCTGGGCGGCCCGCCTTTGCAGTTCGGCTGGCTGTACGCCCTGGGCGCCGTTTCTGTCGCCCTGCTGCTGGCCTACGAGCACTGGCTGGTCAAGCCGAACGATCTAACACGGGTGAACATCGCCTTCTTCCAGGTCAACGCCGTCGTCAGCATCGGCCTGTTCCTGGTCGGCACGCTCGACCTGCTGGTCCTGCCGCATTAGCCGCCGGGCCTGGACTGGGAGAAACGGAGGCGCCTGCGGAGTTATTCAGGCCCGATTCAATGTTTCGGGCCGTCCCGCCCGCCAGATACGACGCAGCGTCAGCGCATCAATCTAGCAATTCCAGGTAGCTATCGTGCGACTTTCTGAACGCGGCGCGGTCCGCCTCGCTGAGCTTTTTTCCCGATACTTCGAGGTGGGTGAGCTTCATTTTTTCGATATGTTCCAGGCCGAACTTCGACACTTCGGTGTACCCGATATAAAGCATTTTCAACTTCGGCAACCGCGTGAGGTGAGCGAGTCCGGCTTCCGTCAGCGACGATCGGCCTAGATCAAGCGAGTCAAGGTTCTTGAACGCTGTCAAAGCGGGCACTGCTTCGTCGATGACTTCCGCGTCGAGCAACATCAACGTCTCAAGTTCCGTCAGCTTGTCAAGCTTTCGTAATCCTGTTCCGTTCAAAGGAGCGTCGTCAATGATGAGTGTGGTTAGCCTGGTCATTCCCGCCAGCGACGTCAGCCCTTCGTCCGTGATTTCGGTTCCTTCGAAAGCCAGCTTCCGCATCTCGACGAGCCCGGCGAGATGTTTCAAACCGGCGTCGGTGAGTGGAATCGGCCGCAACTCCAGGTCTTCCAGCCGGACGAGATTCGCCAACGGAGCGACCTCTTTCTCGTTGATGTAATCCGAGCCGATGTTCAACTCGACCAATTCGCGATGCTCGGCGATCAGGGCCAATCCCTTGCCGGTAATCGACGTTCCCCAGGCGAACAGCTTCTCCAGCTGCTTGAGCTTTCCGAGATGGGCGATCCCGGCATCGCCGACCGGCGTGCCAGTGATGTCCAAGCTCTTCAGGCCGACGAGGTTCGCCAGGTGCGCCACGCCCTCGTCGCCGACTTGCGTGTTTGCGAGAATCAGCGTCTCCAGACCGGTGAGATTCGCCAGTGCGGCCAAACCCTCATCGGTCACCTGCGTGCTTGTGAGGTCCAGCCATTTCAGCGTTGGGATGTCTGCGAGGAACCGCACCTCGTCGTCGCCGGCTTCTGCAGGCAATTTTATCGCGGGGATCTTTTGAGCCAAGAAATCTTCGCGAACCGCGGCCATCGCCTTCAGGTCCCAAGGCTGGACCCACCAAGGATCTTTGGTCGGCAACCTGATCGGCTCCTCCGACGGCGTCGCACCGATACGCGATACGCCATAGAACGTTTCCTCCTGAAAGACACCGAAGGCGACCGCCGAATTGAACGTGCCGGCGGAAGCGACTGGCGTTGCCGTGTCAGTCGACGGAATCGGCGCCGCTTTCACCTCCACAGCCGTCGTATCGGCCGCGACCGGCTCAACGTCGGCCGAGCCGCCCTGACGCGATCCGGACGAATCGCAGCCGACGACAAGTATCGCCCCGGCCATCCACAACTTAGCCTGACGCAGGATTGGCAACATTTTCATGATGGTTTCCGTCCGTTTGGTGGAAACGAAAAGGCAGCCCGAAAGCCGCACGATGGCGTGTTAGTTCAAGACCACACCTTTAACAGGCCTTGCTCTGCGAACCACGCGTTATTCAGCAAGACGCCGCTGGCAAGGATTTTGGCCATGTGCCAGCACCTTTGACGACTGCGTGCGCGGCGACTCTCCTGGCGTGCTTACTTGCGGCGGAAGATTTCGCTTTCGACGCACAGGAAGAGGAGGTTTCGTACGCCGTGGCCGTCGGCGGCGGATTGCTGCACGATCCGCTCGACTTCGGCGCGGTCGGAGAAACCCAGCTCGCGGCCGGTGGCGAAGGTCAGCAGTTTCTCCGTCAACGCTTTGGCCAGGCGGTCTTCGTCGCTGGCCAGATAGGTGCGGAACTGGCGAAAGCCGTCGAACTTGCGGCCGTCGGCCAGTTGTCCGGTGGCGTCGACGGGCTGGCCCAGCTTGTATCGCACCTTTCGGGCATTGACGACCAGATCGACTTTTTCGCCGTCGCCCAGGCTGCGGAAGCGGTCGCGCCAGCCGCCGATCGGGTCGAAGCTCTCCAGGGCGAAGCCGGGCGGGTCGATCGCCTGGTGACAGGCGCGGCAGCTGTCCAGGTTTCGGTGTTTGTCCAGCAGTTCCCGCAGTGTGGTCGCTCCGCGGATGTCGGGCTCCACGCCTGCGATGCCCGGCGGAGGCGGCTGCGGCGTTTCTCCCAGCAGACGTTCCATCACCCACACGCCGCGGACGACAGGCGACGTATTGGTGCCGTTGGCCGAAACCTTCAGCACGCTCGCCTGGCTGAGCAGGCCGCCGCGTACACTGTCGGCCGGCAGCTTGACGCGGCGCATGTGGGGGCCGACGACGCCGTCAATCTCATAGTGGCGGGCCAGCCGGTTGTTGAGCATGGCGAAGTCCGACGCCGCCACATTGCGGACCGGCAGGTTCTCGGCCAGCAGTTCGTGAAAGAAGGATCGCGTTTCCTCCTGCATGGAGAACAACAGAAAACGGTCGTATTCCGGGAACAGGGCGTCGTCGGGATTGGTGAATTCCAGATCGCGCAGGTTCAGCCAGGCGTCCGTAAAGTCGTTCACAAAACGCTGGGCGTGTTCGCTCTGTAACAGGCGCTCGGTCTGTTTGCGCAGCAGCGTCCGGTCTTTGATCAACTGGCCCGACTGGGCCGTGGCCAGCAGTTCATCGTCGGGACTGGTGCGGGTCAGAAAATACGACAACCGCGAAGCGACCGCGTAGTCATCCAGCCAGCCGGCCGGCTCCTGCAGGAACAGGAATTTGGGAGAACAGAGCACGGCCGCGACCGAAGTCAGCAGCCCTTCTTCCAGCGTGGCGCCTGCTTTCATCTCCTCGGAAAACAGTTCCAGGTAAGGAGCCAGATCGGCTTCGGTCGCTGGTCGACGAAAGGCCTTCGACGCCACCCGTTTCAGCACCCGATGTGCGTCGGCCTGGGGATTCTCCGAGATGATCTCAAATTTGGGCTGGTACCAGGAACGCTGCCGGTCGGCCGGATTGCGGGGCATGATCTCCTGCCGTTTCAGACCGTCGAACAGCAGATGGTGCCCGCGCGTGGGGAATTCATCGACCAGCGGGCCCTCCAGCTCAATGTGGTTAATCGCCAGACCCGGGCCGGTGTAGTTGGCGATCCCTTTCTCCTTGATCTCATTCTTTTCATCGTGCAGGTCCCAGGGCGTTACCTCGACCATATAGTTGTTCTCGATCCAGGCTTCCAGCTCGATCGTGGTCGGCTTGCCGGGCGGCATCGAGTAATAACCATACGTGGGCGTTTCTACGCCCCGGGCGAAGGTCGTGGAGCCGACCGAAAACGTGATTGGCTGGTCGGACTGGTAAGCGTAGCCCGTGACACGAATCTTGTAGCGGCCAGCGGTACGGGTATTGGCTTCGCGAAGCATGCCGCTGGGATAACCGGTCTGGCGGTAGAAAACGATCGCTCCGTCATCCAGTTTGTGCCACTGGTTGCCGATGAATTTCTCCACGCCGCGGGTATCGGCGTAGCTGGCCCGCACCACTTTGCTTTCCGGTTTGTCCAGGGTCTTCTGCACGGCCGCTTCCAGGACCTTGTCGGCCGCGGTCAGGTACTGCTGCATTTGCACCATCGAAATGCTGAGCGCGGCGCCCACATTATCAAACTCGTGCGAGCGGCTGTCGGGCGGCAAGGTATCGGCCAGTTTGAGATTTACGCCGAACATATCGTTCAGCGTGTTCTCATACTCGCTGCGATTCAGCCGACGCAGTACGACTCCCTTGGCCGCATAGTGGGCCTGGGCCAGGGAAGGTCCTAGAATACGGATGAACGCGGCATGATGCGCCGCGGTCGGCTGGTCGGCGTCGGCGGGCGGCATTTCTCCTTGCTGGACGCGATCGAACACGCGCACCCAGGCCGCCATGGTTTGCGGGTCCGCCAGATCGGCGCCCAGCGTATCGAGATTGAAGCCGCCTTCCTTGGCTCCATCGGCATGGCAATCATTGCAGTACTTGGCAAAAAACGGCGCCAGCGTCTGTTCGAACTCCGCCGCAGAAACGCTGCCCGCCAGGGCGACGCAGACCAAGGTCGACAGAAGCAGAAGGGCGCGGGATGATGGCGTCAGACCCATAGAATTTGCAACACTCGAGAAGAAGAACGGGAACACGCGGGCCGGGGATTGGCCCTTATTTTATCATCCCGCGCCGGACAATTTCTTCAACCCCTAAAACCAGGGACGCCCCCTCGATCATGACTGCGCGACTTCTACAGATTGACGCCTTTACCAGCCGCCTTTTTGGCGGCAATCCGGCGGCCGTCTGTTTGCTGGAAACGGATCCGACCGACGCCTGGATGCAGGCGGTTGCGGCTGAGAACAACCTGGCCGAAACGGCGTATGTGCAGCGCCGGGCCGACGGTTTCTCCCTCCGCTGGTTCACTCCTTCGACGGAAGTCGACCTGTGCGGGCACGCCACGCTGGCCGCAGCCCATGCCTTGTGGACCGAAGGGGACGTCCCGCCCGGGGAACCGATCCGCTTCTCCACACGTAGCGGCTGGCTAACGGCGACCCGTCTTGGCGGTGAGTCCGGCGATACGATCGAACTCGACTTTCCCGCCACGCCAGTGCAGCCCGGACCGCCGCCGCCTGAACTGCTGGCCGGGCTGGGAATCGAGACGGCTGTGCTGACGGGACTGACCCGGTTCGACGCGTTTCTGGAACTGGAGTCGGCCGACGCCGTGCGGGCGTTGGAACCGGACTTCCGCAGGCTGGGCAGGATCCCGTTGCGGGGGATCATCGTTACCAGCCGCAGCGACGACGAGGCGTATGACTTTATCTCGCGGTTTTTCGGTCCCGCCTCGGGCATCGATGAAGACCCGGCGACCGGCTCGGCGTATTGCGCCCTGGGGCCGTACTGGAGGGAACGAATGGGGAAGCAGCAGCTGGTCGGGTACCAGGCTTCGCGTCGCGGCGGCGTGATCCGCTGCCGGCCCGAAGGGGACCGGGTGTTCCTGGGTGGGCAAGCAGTGACGTACTTCCGCACCCAACTGACGCCGGACGTGTTAAACTCCTGAACAGTTTAGAGACTCCCGCGCGTCACAGGCGACGACAGTCGCCGGCGGGTGCTGATGTTCTCGATCCAGGCGATGTCGACGGCGACGATCAAAACGTCGACCGATTCGTGCGGATCGATCCTTCTTTCCGCCTGTTCCTTTAGCGATACGGATTTCATGACGGACCTTACTCTTACTGCGGAAGAACGGGAGCGATACGCCCGGCAAATGGGACCCGGCGTGCTGTCGCTCGCTGGCCAGCAACGACTGAAGAACTCGGCCGCTTTGATCACGCGGGTGGGCGGAATGGGCGGACCAGCGGCGCAAATGCTAACGATGGCCGGCGTGGGACGGGTCATTATCGCCCACGGCGGCGAGCTGATCTCTCCCGATCTCAACCGCCAGGTGCTCGGCTCCGAGGCCGTGCTGGGCGAACCCAGGGCGCCGCACTTTGCGCAGTACTTGCGTTCGCTGAATCGGTTTGTCGAGGTGGAAGGCTTGCCGCGGGAGCCGGACGACGCCGAAGCGGCCGCCCTGGCGGCGCGGTGCAACCTGATCGTCTCCTGCCCGCCGACCTTCACCGAGCGACTACGGCTGAGCCGGGCCGCCGAACAGGCGAACCTGCCGTTCATCGATGCGGCCCAATGGGGCATGACGGGCTCCCTGATGGTCTTCCATCCCGACAAGAAGCCGTACCTGGAGCGGGTTTATCCGGAGCCGCCGGAATTTGAAGAGTTGTTCCCGGTCGTCGGCGCCATCTCCGCCGCCATCGGCGCCCTGGCCGCGCTGGAGGCAATCAAGATCCTCTCCGGCGAAGGGAAGCCGATCTGGAATCAAATGCTGATTTACGACGGCTTCCAGGGCCGGGTGAACCAGGTGGAAATTTAGAGGGAGGCAACCCGGAGAGGAAAAAGAGGATGCACCGCGGAGGAACAGAAGGAGAGCAAGAGAGGCTGTTTTCAGCCAGCGCTGAATTTTCCTCTCTCCCTGATATCCTTCCCATCGCCGACGTCATTCCTCACGGCGGTCCGTTTCCGCGAGTTTTCTCCTCTTCCCTCTGCGTTTCTCCACGTGCTCTGCGGCGAACTTTTTCTTCTGAGCGGCTTTAACGAACAGCAGACTGCAGGCAAGCTGCAGGATTCTGCAGGCTTGCCGTGGCGGTTGGCCGGGGCTTATTTCAGTTTGTCGAGCAGACGGCCGGGGGAGCCCATGGCGTTGTAGCCGCCGTCGACGTGCAGAATTTCGCCGGTGATGCCGTCGGACATATCGGACAGCAAAAAGGCGCCCGACTTGCCGACTTCCTGGTGGGTGATGTTCCGTCCCAGCGGAGCCATCTGTTCGTACAGGTGCAGCATTTCCGAGACGCCGGCGCCGACGCCGGCCAGCGTTTTGAGCGGACCCGCACTCACGGCGTTGACGCGGACGCCTTTGGGGCCCAGGTCAAAGGCCAGGTACTTCACGGCCGCATCGAGGGCCGCTTTGCAGATGCCCATCACGTTATAGCCGGGCACGCACTTCTCGCCGCCGAAGTAAGTCATGGCGGCGATCGAGGACTTGGGCGACATGATGTCCTTGGCGGCGTTGGCCACGGCGATCAGGCTAAAGGCGCTGATATCCATCGCCATTTTGAAGCCTTCACGGCTGGTTTCGATCGTGTCGCGGCCGAGGTCGTTCATATCCGCAAAGGCGATCGAGTGCAGCAGGAAGTCGATCTGGCCAAACTCTTTTTTCGCCAGCGCCATGACTTCGGCGATGTTCTCGTCGCTTTGCACGTTAAGCGGGGTGAGGAAGCGAACGCCGTCGTGGCCGTCGGTGCATTTGGAAACGCGTCGGCGGTTCTTCTTTTTTTCATCGTCGGGCTTGTCGGGCAGATGGGTAAAGCCGCACTCGCCGCCGCCTTCGAGAATTTCCTTGGCGATCGCCCAGGCGATAGAGCGGTCATTGGCCACCCCGAGAATCAAACCTTTTTTGCCTTCGAACAGACCCATGATGCTCCCTCCGTATACAACATTCCCAAACGGCGTAAACGCAGCCGTTCTCGCCCGCTTACGATACATTCTGCAGGCATTTTCCGCTATTGGACTGCTGCAGTCGACCTGCCCGCTCTTTTCCCGGTTTCTGGCCAGGACCAGCGGCAGACAAGAGGATTTGCCCGCACGATCCGGCTGAAAGGTAAAGCACCCCGTCTTTCAGGGGGAAATGGCGTTGAGTTGGCCTAAAAAAATGCTCGAATAAATTGATCAACCGGGGCAGAGTGGGTATGTTAAGGGTTGAAGTTTAACTTTCCCCGGTGGAGTAGTGCGCCCAATCTTCACGGCGACGCTCTTCCCCTTCAGGCTTATCCCCCTTGCGATCCGTTTCAGGAGAATGCCCCAATGCCGAATAAGAAGGATGCTACGTCAACTCCCGCCAGCTCGACGACCTCGCGTCGCAGTTTCATGAAAACGACCGGTTCGTCGCTGTTGATCGCCGGAGGCGCCGTAGCGGCGACGGGTCTGAGCGTTGCCCGGGCGGCCCATTCTTTTGGCGACGGTAAAATCAAAATCGGCCTGATCGGTTGCGGCGGCCGCGGCACGGGCGCTGCCCGCCAGGCGATGAACACCTCCGGCGGCGATGTGGTGCTGACCGCGATGGCGGACGCTTTTGGCGATCGTCTGCAGGGCGCGTATCGCGGCCTGAAGAGCGCTCATGGCGACCTGGTGCAGGTCACCAAGGATCAGCAGTTTGTTGGTTTTGACGCCTATAAAGACGTTCTGGCAAGCGATGTCGACCTGGTCATTCTGGCCACCCCGCCTGGCTTCCGTCCGCTGCATGTCGAATCGGCCATCGCGGCCGGCAAGCATGTCTTTATGGAAAAACCGGTGGCCGTCGACGCCCCGGGCGTCCGCCGCGTGCTGGCTGCCGGCGAAGAAGCCAAGAAAAAAGGTCTGGCCATCGCGTGCGGACTGCAGCGTCGCCACGAACGGGCCTACATGGAAACCATGGACCAGCTCCATGGCGGCGCCATCGGTGATATCGTATTCGCCCGCGGTTACTGGAACGGCGCCGGGGTGTGGGTTCGTCCCCGCACCGACCAGCAGACCGAACTGGAATACCAGATGCGGAACTGGTACTACTTCAACTGGCTCTGCGGCGACCATATCAACGAGCAGCACATCCATAACCTGGATGTCATCAACTGGCTCATGGAAGGCTACCCGGTCAAAGCCCAGGGCGTCGGCGGCCGTGAAGTCCGCACCGGCCTGGATAATGGCCAGATCTACGATCACCATATGGTCGAGTACACCTACTCCAATGGTCGCAAGTCGCTTAGCCAGTGCCGACATATTCCCGGTTGCTGGAACAGCGTCACCGAATTTGCCCACGGCACAACGGGCACCTGCGATATCAGCGGCGGCAAAATCTTCAACGCGGCCGGCGAGCAGACCTGGGCCACCGAAGGCTCCCGCGGCGGCCACCAGCAGGAACACCACGACCTGTTCGCCGAACTTCGCAAAGGCAACACGCCCAACGAAGCGGAGTACGGCGCCCTCAGCACCATGACCGCGATCATGGGACGCATGGCGACCTACTCCGGCAAGGAGATCAACTGGGAAGACGCTCTGAACTCCCAGATTTCGCTGGCGACGGTTGACGCCCTGCACAACCTGAACGACGTCGCTCCGGTCCAGCCCGACGCTGAAGGTCGTTACCCGATCGCCGTGCCCGGCGAGACCAAAACGGTCTAACTGCTGCTCTCCCCATGGCGGGAAAGTAACGGCCAGGCGCCGTACGGAATTGACCGATCGAATAGAACTGTCGAAGGGATCGCCTGCAGGGAACTGCTCTGCGGGCGTGCTATGACGGGGGCCATCGCCCCCGTTTTTTTGTGCGCCGATGGCGCGCAACTTGCACTCTGTTAAAGGTGTTTGAAACTGCCTTTATCCCGGAGGAGCAACCATGTCCGGTCAATGTGTCGTCGCCGTATTTCCCAATCTGGCCGCCGCCGTCAAAGGGGTTCGCATTGTTGAAGATGCAGGCGTTCCCCATCATTGCGTTTCGCTCGTCCAACGGGATGTCTCGAAAGAAGCCGCCCATCCTGAGGATATGCAGCATGGGGACATGGCGGAAAACCGTGCAGCGGAAGGGGCCGGACTCGGCGGCCTGCTTGGCCTGCTGTTAGGCGCTCCGCTACTGATGATCCCCGGTGTGGGCCTGGTGCTGGCCGCGGGGCCGATTGCCGCGGGTTTGACCGGGGCGATGGTCGGCGGCTTCCTGGGCTCCATGTCGGGCTGGGGCGTACCCGATAATCATATTGCGGAGTACGAAGAGCAAGTGCGCGAAGGATCCGTGCTGGTCATCATCGATAGCAACCCCGAGGAGCTGGCCCGGGCGGCGAATCTGCTGCAGGAATCCGAAGCCACTGCCATCGATACCCATGTGGAAACGAGCGCCGACAAGGTTTCTCCCTGATCCACAACGTCAACAGCGATTTGGTCGCCAGGCAACCCGGGTGCTGCGATGGCGACCTGTTTTTGCGTCGTCGTTGGTTTTCGATCTGCCAGGCCGGCATCTATCTGGCAGGCCGATCTTGGCGGAATCAATGAAAGGCGGAAGCAACAGCGCTGGAGATCTGCACCAGGCGGCCGGGCGCGTTGGCCCGCGGGGTGGTGGTGAAAATCATGCAGAAGCCGTCCCGCTCACGATCCATCCAGACCATGGTGCCCGTGGCGCCGGTATGGCCAAAAACGTGCGGCCCCAGCAGGCTGCTCCAGCTGTCGGACTCGCCCACGTGGTTCATTTGCCAGCCCAGCCCCCAGCGGCGACAGCGGCGGATCGGCTCCGGCAGATCGGGGTAATCGTCCAGCCGGTTCTCCGTCATCCGCTGAACCGTGAACGGCGACAGCAGCCGCACGTCGCCATATGCGCCGCCGTTGAGCAGGCACTGGCAGATTATGGCGAAATCGTCCGGCGTGCTGAACATGCCGCCCCAGGGCGCCCCTAGCTCTGTCCAGTACGGACTATTCCAGCCGAAGTCGGAGTTGTGCTGGTACGCGGGCGTTTCCACCCGGACGAGCCGTTCCCGCGCGAAGCCGACCGACCCCAGGCCGGTCGATTTCAGCCCCAGCGGATCGAAGATTTCTTTCTTCAGGAATTTGCTGATCGGCAGGCCCGACAGCCGCTGCACCAGTTCGGCCACAATCAGCGTGCCCATGCTTTGATAGGAGTGGCTGGTTCCCGGCGGGAACAGGGGCACCGTATCCCGAATGGCGCCGCGGATAAACTCCTGCAGCGGCGCATGCTGTTTACGCAGCTCGGCGTTGTTCTCCAGCATGTCGGGCAGGCCCGAGGTGTGGGTAAACAGATGTGCGACCAGCGTCGCTTCCTTGTGATGGGCGGCGAACTCCGGGATGTAGTGCGTGACCCGATCGCTCAGGTTCAGCAGCCCCCGTTCGACCAGCATCATCGCCCCCATGTAGACGATCGGCTTGGTGATGGAGGCCAGAAGAAACAGCCCGTCGCGACGCAGCGGCGGGGCGCCGGGCTCGGCTCCCTGGCGGCCAAAGAACCGCGGCTCTACCAGCTTGCCGGCCCGGCCGACGGCGATCGTACCGCCGGGAATCTCGGGATCGGCTCCGCTCGTCCAGTCTTCCAGCAGGTCGTAAGCCAGCTGCAGCCGGGCCGGATCCAGCCCCAGTTCGGTCGGTTTGGCTAGAGGTAAGGAGGTCATTGGCAAGACTCGACAAAGGGATAGGGTTAAGCAGGATCGTGGCCTTTTGGCTGCGGCAGGATCCTTATTTGTGACGGAACAGGTCGCTCTGGATCACGCCGTGAACGAGGGAACGCAGGCCGTAGTTGTCGCGGGCGGCCTGGGCGACGATGGCGTCGATGGTCGGCTGGTCGATCGGCGTGGCCGGCTCGCCGGTAGCGTATGTCAGCAGGTGACGCGTCACGCCGCGGCCCAGCTGGGCCGGGTCGGCGGCCAGCTTCGCCCGCAATTCTCGCACGCCCGTGAACGGCTCGCCGGCAGGCGTGACGCCGGTGGAGTCGACGGGCAGTCCGTCGGTCCACTTCTTTTCCCCTTTCCCGGCTTCGGGATTCAGCACGCGGTAGTGCGTGCGAAAGCCGCCCATCACGTCGAAACTTTCCAGGGCGAATCCGTAAGGATCAAAGCGGGCGTGACACGCTTTGCAGCTGCCCTGCTGGCTGTGCAGGGCCAATTGTTCCCGCAGCGTTTTGGCGCCGCGGGTGTCGGGATCGACCGGATCAATATTGGACGGCGGGGGCGGGATGCGAATCCCCAGCAGTCGCTCGGCCACCCAGACGCCGCGTTTGACGGGCGACGTGAGCGTACCGTTGGCGGTGACTTTCAGCGTAGACGCCTGCGTCCAGATGCCTCCGTAAGGCGTGTCGGCCGGCAAGCGGACCTGGCGGATCTGGAAACCTTCCACGCCGGGGATTCCGTAGAACTCGGCCAGTCGGGAGTTGACCATCGCCCAGTCCGGGGCGACAAAGTCCCGCACGCTCAGGTTTTCGTCCAGCATGCGGCGGAAGGTGGCCGGGGTTTCCAGCATGCTGGAGATCTTCAGTTCTTCGTCGTACTCCGAGTACAAATCCTTGTCGGGCGTGGTGTTGTCGATCCCCCACAGGCCCAGCCATTGAGCCAGGAAGTCGTCGACAAAGCGGTCCGACCGCGGATCATTCAGCAGTCGCTCGGTTTGCTCCCGCAGCACTTTCGGATCGCTCAGCTTCCCTTGCCGGGCGACTTCCAGCAGCTCTTCGTCGGGCGTGGAGTTCCACAGAAAGTACGACAGCCGCGAGGCGAGAGCAAAATCGCTCAACGGGCCCGGCTCCTCAATCACGCATAAAAAGTCGGGCGACGTCAGCATGGCCGTGACTTCGGTCACATACGCGGCCTGCAGCGGCACGCCCGCGTCGAGGGCCGCCATCAGGCTTTGCATGCAGTGGGCCCGTTCGGCGTCGGTCAGATCGCGGCGGAAAAGTCGGGAGCCGATACGGGCGAAATTCGCCTGCATGGCTGCTTCGAATGCTTCGCGGTCGAGCTTCGACTGCACCAGCGTCTGGTTTCTGCGGGAGTTCAGCACCAGCTGGATGTCTTCGGGCAAGCCGCCCAGCAGTAGTTCCTGGCCGGGCAGGGTCGCTTCGAGTTCTTCGACATCCACATACTGGATCGCCAGGCCGGGCCCCGTGCCGCGTTTGCTGGCGAGCGTGTTCTTGGGAACCGGCACGCCCAGTCCCAGCGGGATCAAACGCATGCCGTCGCTTGTGCCCAGGTCGCTATCCAACCGGGTGCGCAGATAGATGTCCGTCTCCACGATCGCCGGCTTGCCGGGCGGAATGTCCACCACTTTGACCAGATCCAGAATCTGCGGATAGGCGGAAACATGGCCCACATAAATGCCGACCGGCAACGGTTTGTCGGTCTGGTACCCGTACGCGTGGATCCGCAAACGATGCAGGCCGGGCTTCCGGGGCGACGGAGAACCTCTGCCGGGAGTGCCGTCGGGGTTGGATTTTCGCAAGGGGCCCGAGTTGGTGTCGGAGTTGAATGAGACGTTCCAGTTATCGTCCAGTTCCAGCAGGTGGCCTTTGGATTGTTCACTGCCGAAGGACCACAGGCGGAAGGTCTCCTGGGTTGTCGGATGCTGGAACATGCGAGGAACGAGGTCTTCGGCGATCAGCAGCTGGCCTTCGGTGGCGGCGGGCGAGAACGGCAGGGCCGCACTGATTTTGTCGTAGCCATCGATGCGACCGTCGCCCGGCATCCGCTTGACGACGGGGGGACGAATGCCAAATACATCCTGCAGGGTGTTAGCGTATTCCTGACGCGACAGTCGACGGAACTTGCTGCGTCCCGCCTGACGTTGCTGTTCCACCAGCAGCTGTGTCAGATCCTGGCGAATCCAGCCGACCAGCTGCTGCTTGTCGGCCGGTTTGAGAGGCTCGGCGTCGTCGGGCGGCATGGCGCCGGCTTCGACCCGTTCCAGCACCTGGAACCAGTGGCGGGCTTGCGACTGCAGTTCTTCCAGGCTCGGTGTCGCCGTAAGATCCAGCTTGGCTGCCGGTTTGGCCCCGCCATGGCAGTCCGTGCAGTGCGACTGCAGGATCGGCTGCACCCGTTGCCGGAACGTGAGCGAGGCATCATCAGCCCGGGCGGACGTCGGGACCGCCAGCAGCAAGGTAAAGAGAATCAACAGGTAACGCATAAGGAACTCGCTCGTCGTGCCGTTGGCACTATCGTGATACGGGAAGGTTAAAAGCCTGAGGGACGGTCTAAACCAGGCCGTTAATCGTGCCGGAGCCGGAGCCGAACTGGTCGGTTTCCACGCCAAAACGCTGCAGCATATTGACGAACACTTTGCCCAAAGGCGTGTTGTTCTGCACGTCGCCGGCGATGTGCTGGCCGTGACGGTAGCCGCCGCCGGCCAGCAGGACCGGCAGGTTGCTGGTGCCGTGGCCGCTGGCGTCGCCCAGGTTGCTGCCGATCAGCACCTGCGTGGAATCGAGCAGGCTGCCGCCGGCTTCCCGAGTGTCGCGCAGGGAGGCGAGGAAGTCGCGGAAGGCAGTCACTTTCTCTTTTTCGATGATCTTCAGCTGGGCGATTTTCTCCGGGTTACGGCCGTGATGGCTGAGCCCGTGATGTCCTTCCGAGACGCCATCGATGGGAGGCTTTTCGTCCATCCCTTTGATGAAAATGCTGACCACGCGGGTGGAGTCGGTCTGCACGGCCAGCTTTGCCAGATCCATCAGGATGCGGGCCCGGCCGATGCTGTTGCTGCGATCAGAGAACGGGCTGGGATAGTTCTCATTGGGTTGGGGGTAGTCGACCGTCGGCTTGGGCTGATGCACCCATTGCTCTTCGGCGACCAGCTGTTTTTCCAGGTTACGGACCGCCTCGGTGTAGTCGGCGATCTGCTGCTGATCGTAGGGGCTGACCGTGCGGCTCAGTGCGGCCAGCCGTTCCCGCATCCGGTCGAGCATGCTGCGGCCGCGACGCAGGCGGTCCAGTTCCTTCGCCACGTCGTTCTTGCCGCCGGCCAGGAACATGTTGGCGTAGATTTGCGAAGGCCGGCTGAGAGCCGGGATGCCGGCTCCGGTCGGCGTGTACGACAGCGGGCTGCCGTCCTGGGTGGACAGCGTCATCAGGGGGAAACGGGTGGCGCCGGCCACATGCTGCGAGGCGACCACATCCATCGAAACCGTGTTGCGGAAGCCGGGCTGCGTGGGGTGTTTGGCGGTCGTCAGGAAGCAGGCTTCCGACGCGTGGTCGCCGCCGATTTCTGGATGGCTGATGCCGGAGAACACCGTGAACTGGTCGCGCAGGTCGCCCAGCACCTGCAGGTACTCGCTGGATTCGTACTCACGGCCGGCCGACTTGGGGAAGAACGACGGCCCGTACAGGCCGAAGCTGGTGCAGACGTTAATGATCCGCTGCGGCGGTCCGGCTTCCTGGCCGCGGGCCAGGGATTCCAGCCAGGGCAAAGCCAGAACGGCGGCGCCGGCGCGGAGCACCTGCCGACGGTTGAGTTGAGCGTGCATCGAATCTCCAGGCAGGAGGAAGAACCCTGGTCAGGTTCTGAATTGCAGGGGGATGTGTCGCCGGCGAGCGGATCGCCCTGCCGGAACGGCGTCAGGTGGGATAAAAAAAGGCGGTCGCAGGCGTTGTTGGAGGAGGCTTTCGACAGAAACACCCTGACAGAGGGGGCGTCCGGCCGGCCCGAAACCATGGTATTAAAATAAGCCGTATGGATTAGAATACAAGCTATGAAATTCAACACCTTTACAATCCTTGCCGTCGCCCTGCTGTTTGCCACCTCCGCCCGCAGCGAAACACCCGCCCTGCTTCAGGCGTTTGTCCAGACGCACTGCGTTGACTGCCATTCCGGTGATGAGCCCGAAGGCGGCCTGGGTTTTGATGCGCTCGGCTTTGACCTGTCCAGCGAAGAGACCACCCGTCGCTGGGTGCTGGCTCATGACCGCGTTTCCTCGGGCCAGATGCCGCCGAAAGATTCCGCCCAGCCTGATGCAGCAGAGAGCAAGGCGTTTCTGGATCTGCTGGCCGGGGAAGTGCGCCGCGCTGAGACCGTTCGCAACAATGTGGTGCTGCGTCGCCTGAACCGGCACGAATACGAAAACACCGTGCGCGATCTGTTCCAGACCGATGTTGAAGTGCACGGTCTGCCGGAAGATTCCTCGACCAGCGGTTACGATACCGTGGGCGAAGGGCTGGCGGTTTCCGCCGAAGCAATGCAAGCGTACCTGGAAGCGGCCGACCAGGTGCTCGACGCCGTGCTGGGCCCGCCAGAGAAGCCGGCCTATATCCACCACAAAACGAACCTGCTGGAACAGGTGGACTGGCGCGGCAATCCGCAGCTGGAAAACCAGATCGGCAAAATGTTTCGCCGCACCCCCAACGGACTGGTGATTTTCCAGTCCGGTTATTGCCCGACCAACCTGGTGAACTTTGCCCGGCTCAAGCCGCCGGTGGGAACCTATCGCGGCAGTGTAAAAGTGCGGGCCATTCAAAGCGACAAGCCCGTCACGCTGAGGATCTATGGGGGCGATACCATCGTCAACCGCTCCGAGCAGCATCTGGTCGGCTATTTCGACGTGCCTCCCAACGAATGGACGACGATCCATTTTGAAGATCGCCTGGTCGAAGCGGGCGGCACCTATCTGCTCAAATGCTACAACACGCAGGACACCCGGAAGGACGCCGACACGTTTCCCGGGGCCGGCATTGAGATCGGCGATATCGAGATCGAAGGGCCGATCGAACCGTGGCCGCCCGCCAGTCGCAAGCACCTGCTGGGCGATGTCGATCCGGACTCGGCCACGACCGCGGACGCCGAGAAGATTCTGCTGCGGATCCTGCCCTGGGCGTTCCGTCGACCTTTGAAGCCGGGCGAAGCGGACCTTTACATGGAGCTGTTCACGGCTTCCGCCGATGCGGGACGACCGTTTCTGGATTCGCTACGGGTCAGCCTGAAGGCGGTTCTCTGCTCGCCCGACTTTTTGTTCTTGAACGAGCCAGGGCAAACACAGATCAGCCAGTACGCCGTTGCTTCGCGGCTGTCATACTTTCTATGGAGCACCATGCCGGACCGGGAATTGTTGGCGCTGGCCAGCGCCGGCAAGTTGAGCGATCCGGCGACGCTGGGCCAACAGGTGGAGCGGATGCTGCAGTCGCCCAAGTCGGCGGCGTTTACCGACAATTTCGCCGGCCAGTGGCTCGATCTGCGGGACATCAATTTCACCGAACCGGACGCCAATTTGTACCCCGAGTTTGACGAACTGCTGCGGGTTTCGATGGTGCAGGAAACGACGGGACTGTTTAACGAGATCCTGGGAAAGAACCTGAGCCTGGTGAATTTTGTCGATTCCGACTTCACGTTCCTGAATGAACGGCTGGCCCTGCATTACGGCATGGATGACGTCAAAGGGCAAGAGTTCCGGCGCGTGTCGCTGCCGGCGGACAGCCCCCGCGGCGGCCTGCTGACCCAGGCTAGTATTTTGAAGATTACAGCCAACGGCACTTATACGTCGCCCGTGTTGCGGGGCGTCTGGATCCTGCAGAACATTGTGGGCCAGCCGACTTCGCCGCCGCCGGATAATGTGGGTTCGGTAGAGCCCGACATCCGCGGCGCCACGACGATTCGCGAGCAGCTGGCCAAGCATCGGGACATTCAATCGTGCAACGCCTGTCACCGGTCGATTGATCCGCCCGGCTTTGCCCTGGAGGGTTTTGACCCGATTGGCGGCCTGCGGGATCGTTATCGCACAATGGATGAAAACGGGGCCAGTTCCGGCCTGAAGCAGGCTCCATTCACTTACGCCTGGGTCCGCTACCGGATCGGACAGCCGGTCGACGCCACCGCCCAGACGCCGGACGGCCAGACGATCGACAACATTCACGACTTCAAAAAGATCCTGGCCGGCAACCCCGACCAGTTGACGCGCAACCTGGCCCAGCACCTGCTGACCTACTCCCTGGGCCGCAAGGTTGCATTCTCTGATCGGCCTGCGGTAGAGCAGATCGTTCAGCAAACCCGCCAACAAAACTACGGATTCCGCTCGCTGGTGCAAGCGGTCGTCCAAAGCCCCCTTTTCCAGAAGCCATGACAAACCAACTACATCGTCGCTCGCTTCTTCGCGCCGCCGGCGTCGCCATTGCGCTGCCTTTGCTGGAATCGCTTCCTGTTAAAGAATCGAAAGCAGCCGACGCGGTCGCGGGAACGCCTGAGAAACCGCGTCGCCGGATTGTCGCCATCAATGTGGGCCTGGGGCTGCATGCGCCGAACCTGACTCCGCAGCAGGCCGGCCGTAACTACGAGCTGTCGCCGTACCTGCAGGAGATCGCCGAGTTCCGCGACCAGTTCACCGTATTGTCGGGCGTATCGCATCCCGAAGTCGGCGGCGGCCACTCTTCGTACAAATCGTATCTGACTTGCGCGCCGCATCCCAACAGCGCCGGCTTCCGCAATACGATCTCGCTGGATCAATTCGCGGCCGCAGAACTGGGGAGCGAAACGCGATTTGCTTCGCTGTCGCTCAGCAGCTCCGGCCCGGGTCTTTCCTGGTCCCGTAGCGGCGTCGAGATCCCCACCATCACGCGGCCTTCGCAGGTCTTCAAAAAGCTGTTTGTCGCCGGCAAAGCCGACGAACAGGCGCGGCAGATGCAAGCCCTCCGCGACGGACAAAGCGTGCTCGACGCAGTGATGGATAAAACCCGCCAGCTCGGCGCGAAGTTGAGCGGACGCGATCGTGAGAAGCTGGCCCAGTACTACGAATCCGTGCGTGAAGCAGAACGTCGCCTGTCCCGCGCCGAAGCCTGGGAGCACAAGCCGAAGCCCGTGGTCGATGTCAAGCCGCCTGTCGATGAGCCCGACAACAAAAAGATGCTCGAGCAGACGCGGCTGATGTACGACGTGATGCATCTGGCCCTGGACACCGATTCCACCCGGTTCATGACCTACAACATTGCCGGCATGAACGCCGTGCCCGTCATCCCTGGCGTGGATTCCGATTACCACAACCTGTCGCATCATGGGAAAGACCCGGCCAAAATCGAGCAGCTGACGATCGTCGAACGGTCGCTTTTTGCCGAACTGGGCCGCTTCCTGAAAAAACTGAAAGAAAGCGAAGAGACCGCCGGCACGCTGTTGGACGAAACGATGGTGATGTTCGGCTCCAACCTGGGCAACGCCAGCAGCCACGACACCAGTAACATGCCGATCCTGCTGGCTGGCGGCGGCTTCCAGCATGGCCAGCATCTGGCGTTTGATCACGACAACAACTACCCGCTGCCCAACCTGTTCATCAACATGCTGCAGCGACTGGGGCTGGAAACCGATGCCTTTGGCACGGCCACCGGAACGATGCGCGACTTCGCGTAGGATCGCGAGGAGAATGACTGCGCGATATTTTTATCGTTTTGCACCAAAGCAGGCGCAGAAAGTCGACTTTCGCTCCGCGAAAGTACGCGTTCTTTCACGGAGTGAAAGACGACTGTCAGACGCCGTTTCTTCCTCGAAGCGTGTCATCAGTATCTGGCAGTAAATAACGACGCAGTTCAGACGCCGTTCTCGAATCGTGCTGAACGCGACTTCCAATTAGCCGTTTTGGCGATAGCCACGGTTAACGAAAAGGAACAGCGGCTCGCGCGAAAATGGCCAAACCTGAAATTGAAACTTGACGCACCACTACCTCATCACACGGAATCACCATGGCGTTGCTCCGAAAGATACTGGCCGTGGTGCTGGGGATTATCGCCGGCAGCGCGTTCAATATGGCGATCGTGACGCTGTCTCACGTGGCGTTCCCGTTGCCCAAGGGCGTGGACCCGAACGATATGGAAGCATTCCAGGCTCATGTGGCAGCCCATGGCCTGCCGCTGGGCGCCTTGCTGATGGTGCTGCTCGCTCATGCAGGCGGTAGCCTGGCCAGTGGCTTTGTCTGCGGGCTGGTCGCTGGTAGGCCCTGGTACGCGGCCGCCGTGGGGCTGGGGATTCTATGGCTGTGCGGCGGCGTCGCCATGCTGCTGGTGCTGCCGGCGCCGCTCTGGTTCGCCGTCGCCGACGTCGTGCTGTACGTGCCGGCGGCCCTTCTGGGAGTTTTTCTGGGCGGCGCTGTGACGGAATCGAAACCACCGAAACCGGCGTAATACGATCCCGCTTTTGCGTCAGCAACCGATCGTTGCTGACGGGGAAAACCGCACCGGCGTGCTATTCGCCGACGCAGACCAGGTGGTCTTTGGTGCGGATATAAACGTGAGCGTCGTCAAAAGCCAGGCTGCTCTTGAACTCGGCGTCGAGTTCGTTCTGCGCGATTTCCAGATACTCGCGCCCCGGGGCAATCACCAGCGTAGAGCCGCGATTGTTGCTGACGTAAAGTCGATCGCCGCCCAGGCTCAGGCTGGGATCAACGCGGCCGCCGGCAAAGGGCAGTCGCTTGCGATAGACCCGGTCGCCCGACACGGCGTCGCTCACTTCCAGCAGTCCCTGTTCGTTGACGCAGTACAACAGGCCGTCGTAAAGCAGCGGCGAAGCCAGGTAGTCGGCCCGCGTGGCGGAAGCCTCCCAGAGCACCGCGTTGTCGGCCGTTTTCTCGTCGATCGCGGCCGCCAGATCAATCGCCTTTACCGCACCTTCCACCTGGGCGTAGATCGTCTCGCCATTCGCCAGGGGAGAGCAGTGGTTCAAGCGGAACAGTCCCTGCGCCAGCACTTCCCCGTCGGCTAACCGCAGGACAGATCCTGTCGGGGTGACGACGACCGCCGTGCTGTTCACGTGGGCTAGCACCGGGCTGCCGTGACGACATTCCTGCGGCGCCGTCCACAGCACCTTGCCGGTCGCCGCATCGAGTGCGGTCAGCTGCCGGGCCTGCACAATCAGCTTCCCGTCGGCCGCGATGGGCGAAGCGCTCATGTCGTTTCCGGACGGCTCCAGTCGCACCATCCAGTTCTGTTTACCGTCGAGCGTATGGGAAGAGACGACGCCAGTCCCGAACGCGGCGAAAACATTCTTGCCGTCGCTGGCAGGCGTGCAGCCCGTGTTTCCGGTGTCGCCGCCTTTGAGCGGCGGGAACGCGGTCAATGCTTCGTACTCTTTCCGCAGGGCGTTGATTTGTGCTTCGAGTTCGATCTCAAGCGGTTCATTTTCGGCCTTGCGGGCCTCCTGTTTCTCCCGCTGGACGGCATCGATTTTCTCGCGAACCAACTTTGCCTGTTCCAGGTCGCGTTCAATTTTTTTCCCTTCCTTCTCGCCCAGCAGATCGACATAGCGATGCGAGCGGCTCCACTGGATCTGGCCGTCGGACGCGGCGACGCAGATCAGGTCGGAGGGTTCGGCCAGCACGAACAGGCGGCCGTCGACCAGAATCGGCGACGCCAGGCTGGCGCCCGGCAGCTTCGTTTTCCAGGCGATGTTCTGCTCCGCCGACCATTTAACCGGCGGGTCGCCGGCAGGGAAATGGCCCGTTCCATCGTTTCGCCAGCCTTTTTCGGCCGAAGCCAGGGAGACGAAGTCCGCTGGCAAAACGCCTGGGAGCAGCAGCCCCAGACAACCCAGGGCCGCCCAGTGGGCGAACGTCCTCTGACATACCCGATCCTTGCGCATCGCTACACTCCTTGAATTCGAAAGAGGCTTCCCCGCACCGATCAGCCTTTTTTTATCCGTCATTGGTCCGCCGACGTCAATGCAGATTTCCTGCGGGGCTGTCGGCTTTACTGTTGCGGTTTACGCAAAGGGCGGGCGGCGACAACCCCTGGCCCGTTTCACGGCGTCCCTATAATAGGAAGGAAGGATCCGCGAAAAAGCAGGTGCGCAGCCCTGCAGCAACGGACGGGTTCTGGCAGCCTTTTGCCAGATCCTGCCCGGGAGCGGCAGGCGACCTCTTCTATTCTGAACATCTATTTTGAACATCATCCTGTTCTGAATCTCACCAGTTTTGCTGAAACATGTCCGGCACGGAAAACGCTGGAACGGAAAGGACGTGTCGTCGATGAATCATCTCGACGCATTGCTAATGGAAATCGTCGAATCGCCGGACGAGGATCATCCCCGGCTGGTGTTTGCGGACTATCTTGAGGACCGGGGCGATCCACGGGGAGAGTTTGTGCGCGTGCAGTGCGAGCTAGCGACGGGCGGCTGTTCCGCGGCCCGGCAAAGGGAGCTGGAGCTTCGCGAAGCTGATTTGCTGGCGGCCCATCGGGCTGAGTGGATCGCGGCCGTTCCACCGGCGCTAGCCGAGGCGGTGCAGTTCCGGCGGGGGTTTATCGAACATCTGCGCGCCGCCAGTCCTTTGCTCACGGAGCATGCCGACGCCATGTTTCGCGTGGCGCCAACGCTCAGCAGCATCGACCTGGACTGCACAGGCTATCGCGATGTCGAACTGGCCAACTGGCGCCATTCCTTGCGAATTACCGAGCTCTCCCTCCGCGGGGTGCTGTCGCTGGAAGATTTGAAACTTCTGGGCCGCTCGCGGTATTTACCCCAGTTGCGTTCGCTGGCGCTGTTGCGCGTGCCGCTGGCAGTGGCGGGAGCCAGAGAACTGGCGGCATCGACGGGCCTTAAAGGGGTGCAGACCTTGCGGCTGGATCAAAACGCCCTGGGCGACGCCGGGGTACAGGAACTGGCTGCCATGAAGAACATGCCGCGGCTGACCAGCCTGCGACTTTTCGGCAACGAAATCGGAACCGCGGGGGCAAGGGCCATTACCTTGTCGCCCCGGCTGGGATCGCTAACCAGCCTGAGCCTGTTCGCAAACAGCATCGGCAATGCGGGCGTGCAGTCGCTGGCCGTCAACGCCAGCTCCGTCCGGCTGCGGGAGCTGGATCTGGCATGTACGGGAATCTCCAATGAGGCCGCGGAGATGCTGGCGTCTTCCCGCTTGCTGCAGAATCTCAAACTGCTCGACCTGCGCATTAATTTCCTCTCCCGTCAGCAGGAGGAATCGCTAATCCGCCAGTTTGGCGATCGCGTCCTGCTTAGGACTTTTCCCAACGGCTTTCCGTTTCGAAATTCCCACGGGGACGAACAGGGCCATGGATCAACGCCACTGGTGAAATAATGCGGTGTCAAAGCCGGGCAATCACACCGCGATTTGTGCCGCAAGACTTCCTTGCAGCCGCGGCATCCGGCATGATGCACAAGTCCCCGGCGCTGGCGCCGTCGTGATGGTGGACACGACTACTCGTTGGGCGTATCTTTTTCTCTCATCGCGTCGCCTGCTTCGTCGAAGGTTTTCTCCATTGTGCGGCGGCCTTCTTCGGTGATTTTTTCGCTGACCTCGTTGGCCCGTTCTTTGTCGATGCCGACGCCAGCCCGGCCGTTTTCGTTGTAAAAGAAAACCACGCCTGAGTAGACGCCAGCGCCAACCAGGATCACCACGACGATCAGAAGGAACATCCCAAAACCAGAACTGCGTGAACTCATAGCTTTACCTGGGGAGCGAGCGTGCCGGGTTTTCCCGGGGTCCCTAGACCCTGCGAATCCCCCGGCATCTTATTTCAAGAGTAAAGGGTAGAGCATGCCGCGTGCCAGGCCGCGCGAGAAAACCGAATTGCCCGGGATTCCTGCTTACCAGACATCCGGGATGGTGCGGAGGCGACCAGATTGGTTTGTTTGCGACCAGTTCCTGCTCTTGTGATAGGCGTATTCTGTTGGCACGTTAGAATAGAAGGGCGTGAGTCGCGATCGTCGGCTCGTTCCTTTGCGGTGAGTTGGAATGCGAAAGATCTGGATCAACTTCGGGGTTCCCTTCCTGGCCGTGTTGGCGGCCTGGCTGGTAACGCTGATTCTGAGTCCCTGGGACGGAGGGCACCGGCCGTTTATTGTGCTGTCGGCAGCGGTGCTGGTATCGGCGTGGTCGGGCGGGCTGGTTTCCGGGCTGATGGCCCTGGGAATGGCGATTGTGGTCGGCAGCATCCAGTTGTACGAGCCGAGAGCAGACACGGCGGCCATCATTCCCGACGTGGTGCACCTGGCGCTCTTTGTTTTTCAGGGGCTGTTAATCTCGGTCATTTGCGCCACCTTGCGATCCACTCGCCAAAATGCCATCGACGCCCAGCAGCAGGCGGAAGACGCCTTTCAGCAATCGCAAGTAACCGTCGGCCATTTGCAACGCGTTCGCGACGACCTGCGCACCACTGAAGGACGTTTGACTCGCCTGGTCGAGGCCAACATTATCGGCGTGTATGTCGGCGACTATGAAGGCGGCATCCAGATGGCGAACGAACGCTTTCTGGAAATGACTGGCTGGGAAGCCCAGTCGCTCAGCGAAGGGAAGCTCAACTGGCGCGCCATGACACCGCCGGAATTTGAAGCCTGCGACAGCGCCGCTCTGGAGGAACTGGAACGTCTGGGACGCTGCCAGCCCTACGAAAAAGAGCTGCGCACGCGTTCCGGCGAGAGAATTCCCGTCCTGCTGGGCGCCGCCGAATTTCAGGATCAGCTGATCTGTTTCGCGCTCGACCTGAGCGAACAGAAGAAAACGTCTGACGAACTGCGTCAGGCCAAGCAGCGGGCCGAAGAGTCCAACCGGGCCAAGAGCGAGTTCCTGGCCAACACCAGCCATGAATTGCGCACGCCCATGAATGCCATCATCGGCATGACCAGCCTGGCGCTCCAGGAGGAGGACCTGTCGCCGCTGGTGCGTGATTACCTGGAAACGGTCGAGGAGTCGGCCGATCTCCTGCTGCGGCTGCTCAACGATGTGCTGGACTTCTCCAAAATTGAAGCCGGCAAGCTCGAGCTGGAAGACGCGGAGTTTGAAGTCGCCGAGGTGTTCAGCGATACGGTCAAAGCCCACAGTATCGCCGCCGCCGAAAAAGGGCTGGAACTGGTGTGCCGGGTGCACGCCGATGTACCCCGCCTGTTGATTGGCGATAGTGCGCGGCTGAAGCAGATGGCGTCCAATCTGGTTTCCAACTCGATCAAGTTCACCGAGCAGGGCGAGGTGGTGGTCCGGGTGCATGTAAAGTCGGAAACGAAAACGAAAGTGCTGCTGCATGTCACCGTGACCGATACGGGTATTGGCATTTCCAGCGATGCTCAGAAGAAGATTTTCGCGCCGTTCACCCAGGCGGATTCCTCGACGACGCGGCGGTTTGGCGGCACGGGTCTGGGGCTGTCGATTGTGGCGGAGGTCGCCACGCTGATGGGCGGCCGCACCTGGCTGGAAAGCACCCTGGGCAGCGGCAGCCGGTTTCACTTCACCTGCGCATTACGCAAAGCGCCGGAGGAAACGCCCAAGTTTCCTACGATGACGCGGAACCTGCTGGCTCGCCTTTACGAATTGCCGATGCTGGTAGTGGACGACAATCCTTCGCACCTGGAGATCATGGGCGAAACGCTGGCGTCGTGGTCGATCCGGCCGGAGCTGGCTTCGTCCGCGGCGATCGCCATGGAACTGCTGGAACAAAAGGCAGCCGCAGGCGAGCAGTTTGCCGTTGTTTTTGTTGACGCCCTGATGCCGGAGGTCGACGGCTTTACACTGATCGACCGGATCGTGAAGAATCCGCGATTTTCCGCGAAGACGATTTTGATGTTAAGCTCGGCCGATCGGCAGACTTTCGCCGGTCGCCTGGCCGCCTGCCCGGCCACGGGCTTTCTGGACAAGCCTATTGCCCAGTCGAACCTGCTGGACGCGATCGTCACGGCGCTCGACGGCCGGGATTCGCGGCAGGTCTCCCCCGACGCCAGCGACGACCTGGGCCGCACCACTTCGGAACGTCCCATGCGCGTGCTGGTGGTCGAAGATACGCCAGCCAACCAGAAAGTGGTGCGGGCGATTCTGGCGCGGCGGGGGCATGCGATTGAAATTGCCCAGAACGGCCGGGAAGCGATTGACCAGGTCAAATCGAACGACTACGACGTGGTCCTGATGGATGTGCAAATGCCCACCATGGACGGCTTCCAGGCGACCGAGGCAATCCGTCAAATGAGCCGCCGGGACAAGGCCAGCATTCCGATCGTCGCCATGACGGCCCATGCCATGCAGGGCGACCGCGAACGCTGTCTGGCCGCTGGTATGGACGGCTATATCTCCAAACCGCTGAACGCGCAGCACCTGCTGGAAACGGTCGAAAGTTTCGGCCGACGTTTGCGTTCCGATCCTACGGAAACGTCAAACGGCGACTCGCATATTCTGGTTCGCACCCCTCACGAGGAAACCATGTCCGATGCCGATGAAGTCGCGATCAATCTGGACGCCGCCATGGTGCGGCTGGGGAACGATCGCACGCTTCTCAATGAAATGATCGGATTCTATCTCGACGACGCCCCTGAGTTGATGGCGAGGATTGAGCTGGGACTGCAGCAAGCAGACGCCGCCAGTATTGAAAGGGCGGCCCACAGCCTGAAAGGTTTGTCCGCCAACTTCGACGCGGTGGCCGTATCCCAGTCCTCGTTTCAGATTGAGCGCATGGCCAGCAGTCAGGAACTGCAGAGCGCAAAGTCGGTGTTGCCGGTCCTGAAGCGTCAGGTCTCCCAGTTGATGGAGCGCCTGCAGCAGGAGATAGGTCGATGAGGGGGGACTACTGGGAGATCGCCTGTCCTGCCTGCGGCGACGCCCGCGTCGGCGGTGCGGCAAAACGGCTGGAGATCATCCAGCAGGCAGGCATGCTCCGCCGCGAAAAAAAACCGGACGAAGCGATGCTGGACGAGCTGTTTACCATCGCCGTGTCGCGCATGGCCTGCCTCCAGTGCGGCGCGCTCGGACTCACCGCGGGTCAGGCGGTCGATGATTTCGACGACGAAGACTCCGGCCTGGTCCAGCGGCTTTGCGCCAGCTGCAGCAAGCCGATACCGAGCGAACGCCTGGAAGTTTTCCCCGACGCCCAGCAGTGCGCCGGCTGTAAAGAAAAAGGGGCGCCCCCAGCCGGACCGCTGACCGAAGAAGATTTTTGCGAACGGTGCGGCGCCCGAATGGTGCTGTACCAGTCCCGCAGCGGGCTGCACCGATTCTCGATGGTCTGCAGCGACGGCTGCCGTTAATCCGCTGCGCCTGTGACCCAGCGTTTCATTGCCTGGCAAGAGTCACGCGCAAAACGCTTTTGCACCCGTCGGACATAAGGGTAGCCTATTCGCGCCAGCCATTTTTGCGGCCGGGAGAAGGCAAGAATGTCGTACCAGACGGCGCCGTCCTGGTCCTGTTCCACCAGGAAACGCTCTTCCCCCTGTTCGGCATGGTCAGGCAGCGTGCCGTAGGCAAAGCCGAAACGGCCCGGCTCATCGATCGTATAGATAATGCGGCAGGCGTTGAGCCACCAGCAGCCAAACAGTCGGGCGACAATCGCGACCGTACTGCCCTTGAATAGCGGCGTATCGCGGCGATGGGCGGCGACCCAGCCCAGGTCAAACTGGCGCCATTCGCGCAGTCCCGAGCAGGCCGCCCGGAAGACGGCGTCGCCTTCGCCCAGCAGCACGCGCGTATGGTCCAGGACGTAACCCGGCGGGATATCCGCCGCAGTGCCGCCGACCGCGGCGTACGTCCACGTGAGCGACGCCTGGCTGTCCAGGAACTGGCGAATCTGGTCGTCGTCAGGGCGCCGCAGGCAGAGCATGGCCGTCTCCAGGGGAAGCAGAACCCCTGTATTCTAACCGCCGGTCGTCCGCAGCATATGCACGGACCGCTCGATTCTGAAGGGAGCGAGTGTCCGTTCGCCAGCTCGTTTTAGCAATAGCGGGCGGCGGGAGCCGGCTTGCCGAAGAGATAGCCCTGGCTGAGTTCAAAGCCAATTTCGGTGCAGATCTTCTGATCGTCGGCGTCTTCGATCCCTTCGGCCAGGGCGACGATGCCCAGGTCGCGGACCATTTCGACAAAGGTCGCAATCATCCGTTGCCGTTCGCGGGAAGCGCCGCTGATCCCCTGGACCAGTTGCATGTCAAACTTCAGAAAGTCCGGGGGCACTTCGATCAGTTCGATCAGCCGCGCCTGGCCGGCGCCAAAGTCGTCGTAGGCCAGGCCGACGTTCATCTCGTTCAGGGCGTTGCGCATTTCACGCATCATGATCGGATTGGTGACGGCCGACTCGTGGATCTCCAGGGTGATCTGAATGTTCTGGTTCAAATCGCGAATTTCGCGCATCGATCGCAGCAGCTGGACCGGCTCGGAAAGCTCGATGGGGTGGGTGTTCAGAAAGAGATGCGTGGGCCGCGAGAAGACGCTGCTGGCCTGGATGCCTTCGCTGCGGAACATGCGGCTGAGTTCGGCTTCCAGGTTCAACTGCGATGCGGCGTTAAACATGCGGGCCGGGCTCTGCAGGCCGAATAGTCGGCTGCGGCCGAGGATTTCGTATCCAATGGTTTCCATCGTTTGCGGATCAACAATCGGCTGGAAGTACGGCACGACCGCCTTTTCTCGCATCAATTTGTCGAACTGCAGGACGGCCAGCGCCTGTTCGCAGAACTCTTCGCAGACCGTGCCAATGGTGTTGTTGGCCGAGTGTTTCTCAAGGCGAAAAACCAGGTTGGCGAACTGTAGAATGTCCCCTTCGGCCAGGGGGGCTTCGCATTCGATTTTGACGCCGTTGACGAAGGTGCCATTGGTGCTGCGCAGATCGCGCACCCAGAGCACGCCGTTTTTCTCGATGATCTCGGCATGGATATTTGAGATCGAAGGGCATGGCAGGCAAAGCGACAATTCGCTGCGGCGGCCGATCCGAAAAGGAAAGGCGTGCACCGCTTCGGTACGAGTCGACTCACCTTCGCGCAAGCGTCCACTCAGGGTCCATGCGGTCAGTGGCGCAAACATGGTGCCAACCATTCGTGGTTCCATCATTTGAGTGCAATGAAGAGCTTTAGCATCGCTCAGAAATTGTATGCACCCAAAGAGTAGTTCAAGAAACGCTCGAATGACGGGCGAACGCGCATCTTCTTGCACGGGCAGGAAAGGCCTTGCCGGCTGGAAATTCGATCTTGCCGGAAAAACGGGTGGTGCGGAATCTAATGATTCGCGTCGACCCTCGCTTTCCTCCGGCAGACTACCGACGAAGCAGATCTCCGCGACGGACAGAAGAAAAAACGAAGCCCGGCCTGGCGAAGAGCGGCCAGGAAAGAAAGACCAGTACCCCCGGCAGGATTCGAACCTGCGACCTACGCTTTAGGAAAGCGTTGCTCTATCCACCTGAGCTACGAGGGCCAAGGGCCAGCAAAAGGCTTCCCGATGGGTCCTTTGCCGCTAACTGATTTTAACACAAAGCTCGTCGGGCGACGTCACCCCCCGCCGTGACTTTCCCGCCAGGCTTGTTCGCCCTCAGCGGCCCAAATCTCCCCCCCGATCTCCTGCGAGATCCACCCCCGCTAACTGCTAATCAATAATCGGTAGCTGGAACCGCTGGCCGGCGGGACGGGCGTGCGGGGCCGGAACCGGATTTTCACTCGGCGGTTCTTCGGGCAAACGGGGCGCGCCGAACAGGCTGAGGCGGACCGTCGTCAGGAACCCGCGCCAGGTGTTAAAGGTGGCGTCGACCGCGCTCGGTTCATAGCCGCAGTGCACCATGCAGTCGGTGCATTTGGAGTTGCCGCTCCGCTGGCCATACTCATTCCAGGCGGTCGTTTCCATCAGTTCGGCGAAAGTTTCGCAGTAGCCTTCATCGAGCAGG
Source organism: Lignipirellula cremea (assembly GCF_007751035.1). Classification (NCBI taxonomy): domain Bacteria; kingdom Pseudomonadati; phylum Planctomycetota; class Planctomycetia; order Pirellulales; family Pirellulaceae; genus Lignipirellula; species Lignipirellula cremea. The sequence goes on from NZ_CP036433.1 coordinate 2,933,139, forward strand.
TAACACGGCTTTTGCCAGCCGAACACGTTGTACGCCGGGTTCCCCCAGGGCGTGCAGTCCAGGTCGTACTGGCCTTTGAGAAACTCCAGGAACAGCGGCGACTGGTTGAACTTCCAGGCCTTGCGGGCGTTGCCCAGCAGTCGGCGGAACAGCTGCTGTGTCTGTTTGCGATGCAAGAAGTTTTCCTGGTCGGGCGCCTTTTCATACGGATAGCCGGGGGAGATCATCATTCCTTCGACACCCAGTTGCATCATCTGGTCAAAATGACCCCGCATCCGCTCGGGATCGGCGTTCAGGAAAAAGGTGCTGTTGGTCGTGACGCGAAAGCCTCGGGCGCAGGCTGCTTTGACGGCCTCCACCGCGATGTCGTACACCCCATCGCGGCAAACGGCGTGGTCGTGCTCTTCCCGCGGGCCATCCAGATGCACCGAAAACGCCAGGTATTTCGACGGCGTAAAGCGATCGAGCATCTCTTTGAGCTTGATCGCGTTGGTGCACATATAGACGTACTTTTTCCGCGCGACCAGACCGGCGACGATCTCTTCAATCTGGGGATGCAGCAGCGGCTCGCCGCCGGGGATGGAGACCATCGGCGCCCCGCACTCTTCGGCCGCGTGGAAGCATTGTTCGGGCGTCAGGTTTTTCCGCAGAATCTCAGCCGGATGCTGGATCTTGCCGCAACCGGCGCAGGCCAGGTTGCAACGAAACAGCGGCTCCAGCATGAGCACCAGCGGATAACGTTTCACGCCGCGCAGGCGTTTGCCCAGCACGTATGACGCTACGGTGACCATCTGCGAAATGGGAATCGACATGAATCAGCCTTGCGCCATGCTTTCCCACCCGGCCAATGCCTGCAGCGGGAAATAGATGCGGTAATAGTGGTATCGCAGGTAAAACACCCGCGGGAAGCCGGTTCCCGTAAAGTATGGTTCATCCCAGGAGCCGTCGGCGTTCTGGGTCCGGGTCAGATATTCGACGCCGCGAAGCACGGCCGGATGGTCGGCCGGCAGGACGGCCTGCAGCCCTAGTAACGCCCAGGCGGTTTGCGAAGGGGTGACCGGCCCGGTTCCTCGTAGCGACGGATCTTCGTACGTGTCGGGCGTTTCGCCCCAGCCGCCGCACGGTTGCTGGCAACCCAGCAGCCACTCGACCCCGGCGACTACCGCGGGATCATCAGTCGGTGTGCCGATGGCGCGCAGGCCGACCAGCACCTGCCAGACGCCGTACAGGTAGTTCACCCCCCAGCGACCAAACCAGGCTCCGTCCTCTTCCTGTTGCTCGCGAATATAGGAGAGAGCCTTCTGCACGGTCGGATGTTCGGCCGTCAGTCCCCAGCCGGCTAGCGCTTCGACCACCCTGGCGGCGATGTCGGGCGTGCTGGGATCGATCATGGCGTTGTGATCGGCGAACGGCACCTGGCAAAGCCACGCCGCGTCGTTATCACGATCAAAGGCGCCCCAGCCGCCATCCCGATTCTGCATCGCCAGCACCCAGGCCTGAGCCCGGCGGCAAGCCTGCGTGACCGCTTCGACCCGGCCCACCGCTGCCTTGGCGTGCTGCAGATCCTTCGCCGCCGCGGAGAAGACGGCCGGTTTGTCGGCGTCTCTCGCTAAGCTCTCGTCGCGGGTGTCAACTTCAGACAATTGCTCGCGGAGAGCCATCATCACCATGATGGTGTCGTCGATGTCGGGATAGAACTCGTTGTTGTGCTCGAAGTACCAGCCAGCCGGCTCTGCGGCGACTTTGGTCGACCAGTCGCCCGGGCTGCGGACCTCTTTCTGCAGTAACCAGTCGATCGCCTTCTGACAGGCCGGATGCTGGCCATTCACGCCGGCTGCCGCTAACGCCCTGAGGGTGAGGGCCGTGTCCCACACGGGCGACTTGCACGGTTGCCAGTGGGTCGTAGCCGGATGGTCGGCGGTGGCCGGTTCTTCCACCGCCAGCTTCTGTAGTTCGTCCCGGCAGGACTGCACCTCGGGCGAGTCGTCGGCGTAACCCAGGCACTTGAGGGCGACCAGGCTCCAGACGATCGGCGGGTAAATCGCGCCCAGTCCGTCACTTTGCTGGAAGCGGTCGAGCATCCATTTTTCGGCCGCTTTCAGTCCCCGCTGGCGGAGCGGTCGCAGTCGGGCTCGTTCTAGGAATTTGAGACCGCCGTCGACGTAGCGAAAGAACCGCTCCCAGGTGAACAGGCCGCGGTTCGCCTTCAGGCCGGGAGATCGCAATGGCGGCCAGCGCTCGGGCGGTTCGATAAAGAGCTCGGCAATGCTTTGTTCGGGCGTGAGCTGTCGCACAGGACGATGGGCCCACATGATTGACAGCGGCACAAAAATGGTGCGGCTCCAGGCGCTAATCTGATAGATGCTGGCCGGGAACGCGTTGGGTAGCAGCATCGCCTCGGGCGGGACGGCCGGGCAGTGTTCGTACGGAATCTGACCGAGCAGGGCCAGGTAAAACCGGGTGAAGCTGTTGACGCGATCGGCGCCGCCGTGGGCCAGGATCGCCTGGCGGGCGAGCTGCATCTCGGCCGATTCAGGATCGCGACCAGTCAGCTTCAGGGCGAAGTAAGCCTTGACGCTGCCGCTGATTTCCACGCCGCCGCCGGGGTACATGCCCCAGCCGCCGGTCGGCAGTTGCTGTCGCGAAAGGTACTCGGCCGCCCGCAGCGCCTGGGGGGAGCGTTCCTCGCCGAGCCAGGCGAAGAGCAGGATCGTCTCGCTCTGCAGGATGCTGTCTCCTTCCAGCTCTGCGCACCAGTAGCCGTCGGCATGCTGGCGAGCGAGCAGCCAGTCGCTGGCGGAACTGATGGCCTGGGAGGCAGCGCCGCGCAGCTGGGAGGCGGACTGGGAATCGCCGCGAGGCATGGTGGAAGTGGTGTCCGAAGCGGTCATGATTCCTCCGTGATTTCGCCGGCCGGCAAAGCCCGCGACACCCCTGTCGCGGAAAGCTGTAACGTAAAACATCCCCCTGCGTCCGACAAGAGGAATCGTCCCCTCCCGTGGAAAGCAGATCGCCTGAAATGAGGTGCTCATTCACCCTTGGGCAACGGGTCAGAAGCCTCAAGCAGCGAGATCTCGAGGGGCGCGGACCGATTGCCAGCCAGAAACGGCGCCCAGCACGGCGAGGTTCGCCAGCAGACCCCAGGCGCCGGCGTGAACGCCCAGCCACATGCCGGGCACATCGGCCACCGCAGCCGTAATGGCCCAGGGGGCGGCCACCAGCAGGCCGGCCGCAATTCCTGCCAGCAGGGCCCGCTTCTGCAGGCCGGGCCAATGCACGCCCAGAATAAAGGCAGGGGCGATCTGGATCAGGATCTCAAACTTGATTTTCAGCAGCTTGACCAGGGTAAAGTCGTAAGCGGCGATCGCCAGCAAGGCCATCACGGCGATCAACACCCAGGAGCACAATTTGCCGGTGCGGGTCAGTTCCCGGTCGCTGGCTTCCGGCCGCAGCCGGGCGTAGAAATCTTTGACCAGCATCGAGGAGATGCACAGCAGCACGGAATCGGCCGTGGACATGAGCGCGGCCAGAATCCCGGCGAACAGGATCGTCACCAGCCAGGCGCCCAGCACGGACTCCGCATGCACCTGACTGCAGACAACCGTCAGGATTTCGTCCCGCGCGCCGGCGTCGTCTCCCGGCACATAGGCGGCGGCAATCACGCCAAACAGTGTCACAACCAGCGTCGTCGTCAGTGGCATGAACGCCATCACCAGGAAGCTTCGCCGGAGCGTACGGGCGTCGCGGGCGGCGAACATCCGCTGGATCGCTTGCGGATACAGGCCTCCGCCAATGCCGACCAGCACGATCCAGCTGATCCAGGTCATTACGCCATAACCGTCCGGTGGGGCCGTTTTCTGCGGCGCCGTTTCCTGCAGAATCCGCGTGGCCGATTCCAGGCTGCCGTATCGCTGGACAACCAGGATCACCAGCACGCTGAATCCCAGCACCAGCACAGAACCCTGCAGCACATCGGTCCAGGCGACCGCGCGGAAACCGCCCAGGGTTTCATAAACGACAATCACCAGGGCGAGCACCAGCACGCCAAACACGTACGCCTGGTACTGGTCTTGCGGGTTGTCGCCGGCAAACCCCTGCAGGGCGGAGCCCATCGCTTTGAGCTGGGCCAGCAAGTAGTTGGCCAGCGCCACGATCATAATCATCGAGGCCGTCAGGCTGACCAGCGGCGACTGGAAACGATCCTGGATATAGTCGGTCGGCGTGATGTACCCCCGCCGTTTCGCGTGGTAGTGCAGCGTGGGGGCGTAGGTCAGAAAGGTGATCACCATCATGATCATGAACTGGATGCTGACCAGCCACAGGAACCCCCGCTGGTAGGCCGCTCCGCTGAAGCCAAAGAGCGTGTTGCCGCTGTACTGGGTCGCATACAGGGTCAGCAGCAATACCCAGAACCCAATGCCTGGACCGGCCAGGTAAAAGTCCTGCAGGCTGTTATCCCGCCGCGCCAGCAGCCCCAGTACGCCGATTCCCACCAGGGAGAGTAGATAGATCGCGATAAAAGTTAATTCGATCGTCGAAAATGGCAAGTGGCTCATTTCGACGATCCTTCATAAGGGCGGGGCGACTGTTCGTCCGCCGATTCTGCTTCTGGGGCGACCGGCGTTGCGGTCCGGCTGTTCAGCTCCGCTTCCTGTTCTTCGGGCCACGGCGCCAGCAACAGCGCGGCAGTATAGATCGACATCCCCACACTTCCCAGCACCACCACCAGCGCCCATAACGGTAATCCACCGGCGATTTGCTGGGAAAATGTAGCCGGCAGCAGTCGCCAGTACCAGGGCACGGCGACCACCAGCAGAGCGATATAGCCGCCCCAGACTCGCCAGGAACTATAGGCCGGCGGCAACTGAGAAGGGGGCGAAGACATCGGTTTACCAGTCAGGTTGTGCGAACAGGACCGAGGAGAAAACCTGGCCGGCAGGTTGGTTTCGTCGGACGAACGCGGGACGAGCGAGCAGGGATCGGGTTAATTTTTCGTGGACCACACCGTAGAAGCGGGGGACCGATCCTTGACAATCGACGTTGGAATTCATAGATTGCCCGACACAATGTACTCTTGCGAGGGGCCCAAATTTCTCACAGTGTACCCCGTTTTCCAAGGGATTGAAGCGATTGTGGGGTGGTTCGCAGGACTCGGTCGTGCGAACCATGCTGGAATGCTCTCCCGGTAGCCTCCGGTTTGTCCCGGTTTTCTCATGGTAAATACATCTAGCATTGACCTTCAACAAGCGGCCAAAGAACTACAGTTGCCGCTGGACAAGGTCAATCGCACGCTGGAGTTGCTCGACGAGGGCAACACGGTCCCCTTCATTACGCGCTACCGTAAAGATCAAACGGGCGGGCTTGATGATGAGCAAATTCGTGCCGTGCAGGCAACCGTAAACCGGTTGCGCCAGCTGGCCGAACGGAAAACGACGATACTCAAATCGATCGAGTCCCAAGGGAGCCTCACGCCCGAACTGGAACAGCAGATCGCTCAGGCGCGCTCGCCCAAGCTGCTGGAAGATATCTATCTTCCTTTCAAGCCAAAAAAACAGAACCTGGCCGCCACCGCCCGGCGTCGCGGTCTGGAGCCGCTGGCTAAGGAAATACTCGACGGAACCGTGTCGCAAGCCGACCTTACCGCCCGCATGCAGGAATTTGTCAACGCAGAAACAGGACTGACTTCCGTCGAAGAAGTTCAGCAAGGCGTGGGGCATATTATTGCGGAATGGTACAGCGAACGGGTCGATCTGCGGCAGGAATTGCGTAAACGCCTGTGGAACGACGGTAGCCTGGTCTCCACACGCATGGAAAACCCGCCGCCTGCCGCCGTCGGCGAAGACTCGGCCGACGACGATTCCCTGGGGGATGACGACGACCCGACCGCAGAAGATTCCACCGCAGAAGATTCCCTGGACGACGATGATTCGTCTGCTGGAGACTCTGCCGATGAAATCGCCTTGAGCGAAGATCAGGCCGAGACGTCGGCTGAGGAAACGGCCGTTACACCGCCCGCTCCCCCGGAAGCGGCAGTGAGCGATCCGACGCTGGCCGCCGGCGCCGAAGCTGACCAGGCGATCGAAGCTGACCAGGCGATCGAAGCAGCCAAAGCCCCGGCCGCCGCTGGCGAATCCGACACCCCGGCCGAGCCCGAAGGAGAAAGCAGTTCCACGCGGCACGCCATGTCGTCCTCATCGGAAGACGAAGGTGCAAAGCCGTTGAAGCGAGTTCCGGGAACGGAAGACACCCCCGCCTCGGTCGTCGGCCCTTCGGAAGAAGCAAGCTCGCCTGCTCCTGAAAACGATTCGCCTGCTCCTGTGCCGGTCGCCGCCCTGAGCGAAGACGATCCGTCCGCGAAAGAAGCCTCCGCCGCAGAAAGCGAAGCAACCGTTGCTGCCGGCTCGGAAGACGCGCCAGTTGGCGTAGAAGGCGAAGTCGCCGCCGAAGCAACACCGCCAGCCAGCAAGCCGAAAGGCGAGTCCGCCGGCAAAAAGTCGGGCAGCAAGAAGAAGCCGTCCAAGCAGAAGCAGCTGTCGAAGACCGCGATCTCCAAGCAGTTGCGCAAAGACGCCAAAAAGCGAAAGCGGCAGAAGCTGGAAGGCTCGTTCAAGAACTACTTCCAGTTTTCACAGTCGCTGGCCCAGTTGCCGCCGCACCGGATTCTGGCGATCAATCGCGGCGAACGCGTCAATATCCTCAAAGTGAAAATCGACGCCGACCAGGACGCCCTGGTGGAAGCGGCGGAGAAGTTGCTGATTTCGGCCGAGCATCCGCATGCGGAGTTCCTCAAAGGCTGTGTCCGCGATTCGCTGAACCGGCTGGTTCTGCCCAGCCTGGATCGGGAGATACGTCGCGAACTGAGCGACAAGTCCGAGAACCACGCGGTCGAAGTGTTCGCCCGTAATTTGCGCAAGTTGATGCTGCAGCCGCCCGTCCACGGCAAGCGGGTGCTGGCGATCGACCCGGGTTTTCGCAGTGGTTGCAAAGCGGCCGCGATCGATGAGTTTGGCGCGGTGCTGGATTACACCCTGGTGCATGTGATTGGTCGTGAAGACCGTTGCCGCCAGGGACGCGAAAAACTGATCGAGATGGTCGAGAAGCATCACGTCTCGGTCATCGGTATCGGCAACGGGGCCGCCTGTCGCGAGACGGAGCAACTCGTGGCGTCGATGATCGGCAAGGAGCTGAAAGACCGCGACATTGCCTATACGATCGTCAACGAAGCCGGCGCTAGCGTCTATTCGACCAGCCCCATCGGACGGGAAGAACTGCCGACCTTTGATCCGGTGTTGCGAAGTGCGATTTCGATCGGCCGTCGCCTGCTCGATCCGCTGTCGGAACTGGTCAAAATCAACCCGGCCAACATCGGCGTGGGCATGTACCAGCACGATGTCAAAAACAAGCAGTTGCGGGAAACGCTCGACGGCGTGGTCGAATCGTGCGTGAACTTTGTCGGCGTCGATGTCAACACGGCCAGCCCGTCGCTGCTGCGGTATGTGTCGGGTATGAACCAACTGACGGCTCGCCGCGTGTTTGAATACCGTCGCGATCATGGCCCGTTCAAGTCGCGCGAAGACTTCAAGAAAGTCCCCGGCTTCGGAGACGCCACCTTCATCCAGGCGGCCGGATTTTTGCGAATTGGCGATGGCCCTAACCCGCTCGACGGTACCTGGATTCACCCGGAAAGTTACGAGCTGGCTCGCCAGGTTCTGGCAAAGCTCGACACCAAGGTGGAAGACCTGGTCGTGGCGGCGCCGGTCAAGGTGAAACCGGTCTTCGGCGGAGATATCGGTCTGTCGACCGATGAAGCGTCCGCGGCCTCGGAAGCTCCCGCCCCGGAAAATCCCGCCCCGGAAAATCCCGTTTCGGAAGAGCAGCCCGCCGATGCTGAAGCGTCGACGCCTGTCGCCGAATCGAGCGATGCCGTGTCCAGTGAAGCCGAATCCAGCGAAGTATCTCCGGTGGAAGAGGCAAGCACCGAGGCTCCGGCCGAAGCCGCGTCGAGCGAAACGCCCGCTGCCAAAACACCTGCTGCGGAAACGCCCGCCGTCGAAACACCTGTCGTTCCGGCCGTGTCGATGGAAACGCCGGCGATGAAAGAACTCGCCAAGAAGGCGGCCGCCGTCGAAGTGGAAGCATTGGCTGCCGATCTGGGAGCCGGCGAACTGTTGCTGGCCGACATTCTGACGGCCCTGGCCCGCCGTGGTCGCGACCCGCGCGAAGACCTGCCGCCGCCCGACTTCCGTCGCGGCATTATGAAGATCGAAGACCTGTCTCCCGGCATGGAGCTGACCGGCACGGTGCTGAACGTGGTCGACTTTGGCGCCTTTGTCGATATCGGCCTGAGCGACAGCGGCCTGGTGCATATCAGTCGACTGGCGGACCAGTATGTTCGCGACCCGCACGAAGTGGTCAGCGTGGGCGATGTGCTCACGGTCTGGGTGGTCGAAGCGGACAAGGCGAACCGCCGCGTATCGCTGTCTGCGATCGAACCGGGCGCCGAGAAACCGCGTCCGCAACGTCAGCCGCGTCGCGAGAAACCGGCTGGTCGTCCTGGCGGCAGAAAGCCCGATTCCCAGGCGCCCCGCGGCGGCGGACGGAACCAGAATGCCGCCCGCACGCAGCGTCCTTCGCAGCCGTCCAAGCGTCCCGTCAAACCGCCGAAGCCCGTCAAGCCGATCACCAAGGAGATGCTCGACGGGAAAGAGCCGATGCGTTCGTTCTCGGACCTGGCCCAGCTGTTTGACAAGCAGAACGATAAAAAGAAAAAGTAGGTCGTCGCGTTTGCTGATGGTTGCCTTTCGCAACGACGTCGGTTTTCGAATTGCAGGTTGCCGCTTTGGAATTTTTGTGGGTTGCTGCTTTGGAATTTATCGGTTGCTTGCCGTTTATCCTGGTCGCCATCGGGGTGGGAGCGCTGATTTTCTATGGCATCCGCGCCGAGAAAAAAAGGAAAGAAGCGGTCGCCCAGATCGCCAGCGATCTGGGGCTGATCTACTACGAACAAGGCCACGACAGTCTGCAGCAGGCGCTGGAGTCGTTCGAACTGTTCAATACGGGCCGCAGTCGCCGGATCACCAACATGATCTACGGCGACACCGAGAGCGAGCAGGTCGGCGTGTTCGACTACACCTATCGGACCGGCAGCGGCAAGAACAGTTCCACGCATAACCAGACAGTGGTTTTCATTCAGTCGCCCCAGCTGGAGCTGACCGGATTTTCCATGTCGCCGGAGAACTTCCTGCATCGTATCGCCACCGCCTTTGGCTATACGGATATCAATTTTGATACACACCCTCTGTTCTCCAAGGCGTTCCTGCTGCGGGGAGCTGACGAGGAAGCGGTGCGACGCACGTTCAAGCCATCGCTGCTGGAGTTTTTTGAAGCCCGCAAGGGCGTCAGCGTCGAAGGCAACGGCAACCGATTGATCTTTTTTCGGGCCGGGCATCGCATCAAGCCTGCTGACTTTGTCGAACTGATGAACGAAGGCCTGCAGGTTTACAGACAGTTCCTGGCCTGACCGCTCCGTTTTCGGCTGAAAGTCCGCAAGGCGACTGATCTTTTCTTTAAATGACCCGGAACTTTTTCTCCGTGGGTTTCGTCGTATTCTCAACGGCGAACTGTTTCCCGGTTCGCTTCTATTCGAATCTCCCGATTCCAGGAATGAGAGCTATTGCTATGAACCTGACTCGCACAGCGCTTCTTTGGGGCGCCATCGCGGTGTTTGGCGCCACATTTTCTGTTGCCGCGGAAGGGGATGCCCCCCTGCCGGAGCGGCGGGAAGCCGCCCAGAAACTGATGCAGCAGGGCAACTGGAACGAAGCGTTCCAGCAGCTGGAGCCGATTGTGCTTGATCCAGAAAACGCGGGCCGACCGCTGGTGCAGGACCTGCAGAACTCCATCTCCTGCTTGAATCGCCTGGGGAAATTCAGCGAGCTTGACGGCCTGCTGGAAAGCGCCGTCGAAGTCCATGGCAAGGACTGGCGTCTGCTCCAGGCGGCCGCCCAGCACTATCTGAACGGGCAGCACCAGGGCTTTCTGATCTCGGGTGAATTTGTCCGCGGCCCCCACCGGGGCGGCGGCAAGCCGATGCAATCGCTGGAACGGGACCGCGTGCGATCCCTGCAGCTGTTCCAGCAGGCCGTCCCGCTGACCCGCGACGAGGAAATCAAAGACGACGTCTCCGATTTCTACCTCGCGCTCGCCAACGCCCTGCTTTATAACCGCGGCTACTCAGAAGCCTGGCGCCTGCAGTATCTGACCGACCTGGCCGAACTGCCGGACTATGAAGAAGGCTATCAGACCTATCGCAACTACCAGGGCGCTCCCGTCGATGCCGACGGCAAGCCCGTGTTCCACTCCGCCCCGCGCAGCTGGGATGTCGCCAAAACCGACGGCGAACGCTGGCGGTTCGCCATGGAACAGGCTGTCGAAAACGCTCCCAAACGGATGAACATGGTCCGCTGGGAACTGGCCCAGTTCACCATGCAACAATTCGGCGTGCAGACGATGCAGCAGGGCGGATACGGCCATTTCTTCGGCCGCCGTAACGACGCCGACGACGAAGGGGAAAATGAAAGCGGAACCTACGCGCTGCATACGCTGAAAGAGAACGAAACCATCGCCCGCCTGGCCTCAGGCGTCAAGCGTTTTGACCTGCCCGACGAATTCAACTTCATCAAAATCCTGCAGACGATCGCCGCCGAACCGAAAACCGGTTACGGTGAACAGGCCCTGAACCAGCTGGCCAGCATTTTCTCCAACCGTCGGCAGTATCCCAAGGCGGCCGACTACTGGCGCCAAAGCATTGCCGAATACGGCCCTGGCAATAACGAATACAAAAAACTGCAGCTGAACCAGATCATCGAAGCCTGGGGCCAGTTTGAACCCGTGATGACGCAGGCCGCCGGCGAAGGCGCCGCGATCGACTTCCGCTTCCGCAACGGAGCGAACGTCAAGTTCCAGGCCCAGGCGATCCAGGTCGAAAAGCTGATCGCCGATATCAAAACCTACCTGCGCAACAACCCCGAACGGCCTGACTGGCGGCGGTTGAATATCGAGAACATCGGCTATCGCCTGGTGCAGGAAGGGGAAGCCCAGTATATCGGCGCCGAAGTCGCATCCTGGGACCAGAAGCTGGAGCCGCGGGAGAACCACTTCGACCGCCGCATTACGGTGCAAACGCCGCTAAAGGCAGCCGGCGCCTATCTGCTGACGGCGACCATGCAGGGCGGCAACGTCAGCAAGGTCATCGTCTGGGTGGCCGATACGGCGATCGTGAAAAAGCCGCTCGACGGCCAGAATCTGTACTTCGTCGCCGACGCCGTTTCCGGCGCGCCGGTCGCCAAGGCCCAGCTCGACTTCTTCGGCTGGCGCCAGGAGTCGCTCGGCAATCGCAAGTTTAAAGTCTCCACCGCCGAGTTTGTCGCCGACGCCAGCGAGCAGGGCGTCTGTCTGCCCCGGCCGGAAGACCTGCAGCAGAACTTCCAGTGGCTGGTCACCGCCAAAGGGGCCGCCGACGGCCAGGGCCGTTTTGCCTTTTTCGGTTTCCGCGGCGTCTGGAACCCGCGTTACTACGACCAGGAATACAACACGGTCAAGGTCTACTCGATCACCGATCGTCCCGTGTATCGGCCGAACCAGACCGTCCATTACAAAATGTGGGTGCGTCACGCCCAGTACGACCAGGAAGACGTCTCGCAGTTCGCCAAACAGAGCTTTCCTTTTGAAATCTACGATCCCAAAGGAGAGAAGATCGTCACCGCCACGCTGACCACCGATGAGTACGGCGGCATCGAAGGCGCCTACGAATTGCCGGCCGACGCCACCCTGGGCCAGTACCAGCTGCGTCTGCAGCGGCAGGGCAACGGCAAGCAGCCGCCGTTTTCCGGCAGCGGTTCGTTCCGCGTGGAAGAGTACAAAAAGCCCGAATTTGAAGTCACCATCGACGCCCCCTCCAAGCCCGTCATGCTGGGCGAAAAGATCAACGCGACGATCAGGGCGAAGTACTACTTTGGCGCGCCGGTCGCCAATGCGACGGTCAAATACAAAATCGAGCGGGTCGATTACTCGCAGGACTGGTACCCCAGCGCTCCCTGGGACTGGTGCTATGGCCCCGGTTACTGGTGGTTTGCTCCCGACGCTCCCTGGTTCCCGGGCTGGCGTAACTGGGTCGGCTGTGTCATGCCGGGCCCGTGGTGGCGGCATCAGCAGCACAACCCGCCGGAACTAGTCTCCGAGCAGGAAGTCGAAATTGGCCCCGACGGCGTGATTGAAGTTGAAATCGACAGCCAGATCGCCAAGGAACTGCACGGCAACACCGACCACAAATACACCATCACCGCCGAGGTCCGCGATGAATCGCGCCGCACCATCGTCGGCACAGGCAACGTGCTGGTCGCCCGCAAGCCGTTCAAGGTTTACACCTGGGTCGACCGCGGTTACTACCACGTCGGCGAAATCATGCAGGCCCATCTGCTGGCCCAGACGCTCGACAACCGCGGCGTCGCTGGCAAAGGGGTGCTGACCCTCTACAAGATCACCTACAACGACAAACGGGAGCCGATTGAAACGCCCGTCCGTCGCTGGGATCTCGATACCAACGATCAGGGGAAAGCCGACATCCAGCTGCAGGCTGCCTCCAAAGGGCAGTACCGCCTGGCCTACGAACTGACCGACGCCGAAGAGCACAAGATCGAAGGCGGTTACCTGTTTACCATCATTGGCGACGGGTTTGACGGCAAGGATTACCGCTTTAATCACCTGGAGCTGATCCCCGACAAGGCCGACTACGCCGACGGCGACACGGTCAAACTGCAGCTCAACACCAACCATGTGGACAGCACCGTGCTGCTGTTCGTACGGCCGGCCAACGGCGTGTACCTGCCGCCCAAAGTGCTGCAGCTGGATGGCAAAAGCGCGATCGAAGAGATCGCCGTCACCAAGAAAGATATGCCCAACTTCTTCGTCGAGGCGCTCACCGTTTCCGGCGGCCAGATCTACTGGGAAACCAAAGAGATCGTCGTCCCGCCCGAAAAACGGGTGCTGAACGTAGCGATCACTCCTTCGCAGGAAACCTACAAACCGGGAGAAAAAGCGAAGGTCAAAATCCACGTCACCGAATTCAACGGCGAGAACTACTCGGGCCAGACCGTCGTCAGCATTTACGACAAGTCGCTCGATTACATCGCTGGCGGTGGAAATACGACCGACATCCGCAAGTTCTTCTGGGACTGGCGACGCCAGCATAACAGCCAGACAGAAAGCAGCCTCGCCCGTAACTCGGGCAACATGGTTCTGCCCAACATGCCCGGCATGCAGAACCTGGGCGTCTTCGGCGGCACAGTCGCTGAAGAAATGGACGGAGCCAATGCCGACGATATGATGATGGCCGACGGCCCCGCTGCCGGCTTCGGCGGCGGAGGAGGCGGACGAATGATGCATCGGTCCGGCGACATGATGATGGCCAAAGGCGCCCCCATGGCGGCCATGGCGATGGCTCCCATGGCTGACGGCGCGATGGAAATGGCGGCCGCTCCGATGGAAGCCAGCGCCAACGGCGTAACCGCCACCACGGCCGCCGCCGGTGTCGAGAACGTGGAGCCTGCCCTGCGCAGCAACTTCGCCGACACGGCCCTCTGGGTCGGCGCCCTGCAGACCGATTCGCAAGGGATGGCCGAGGTCGAACTCGACATGCCGGAAAACCTCAGCACCTGGAAGATCATGGTCTGGGGGATGGGGCACGGCACCCGCGTCGGCTCCGGCGAAGCGGAAGTGATCACCCGCAAGAACGTTATCGTGCGACTGCAGGCCCCGCGGTTCTTTGTGCAAAAAGACGAAGTCGTCCTGTCGGCCAACGTCCATAATTATCTGGACTCCGCCAAAGACGTCACCGTGGTTCTCGAAGCGCCCGGCGGTCTGCTGGAACTGCTGGAAGACGCCACTAAAATCGTCAACATTCCCGCCGGCGGCGAACACCGTGTGGACTGGCGGGTGAAGGTCCTGCAGGAAGGGACCGCCGTCGTGCGGATGAAAGCCCTGACCGATGAAGAGTCCGACGCCACCCAGGTGGAGCTGCCCTGCTTCGTGCATGGCATGCTCAAAACCGAAAGCTGGGCCGGCACGGTTCGCCGCGACGATCCCAGCTCGCAGCTGACGGTTTCAGTCCCCGCTGAAAGGCGCCCGGAACAGTCCCGCCTGGAGATTCGCTACTCGCCCAGCCTGGCGACGGCGATGGTCGACGCGCTGCCTTACCTGGCCGATTACCCTTACGGATGCACCGAGCAAACGCTCAACCGCTTCCTGCCGGCCGTGATCACCCAGAAGGTGCTGATCGACATGAACCTGGATCTGGCCGCGATCGAAAAGAAACGCACCAACTTGAACGCCCAGGAAATCGGCGACGATGTCGACCGGGCCAAACAGTGGAAGCGTTTTGATCGCAACCCGATCTTCGAAGAAGCCGAGTTGAAAAAGATCATCAGCACCGGCGTTACCAGCCTGGGCAACATGCAAAATGGCGACGGCGGCTGGGGCTGGTTCAGCGGCCGCGGCGAACAAAGCTACCCGCACACCACCGCCGTGGTGGTGCATGGGCTGCAGGTTGCCGCCCACAACGATCTGCCCCTGCCCGAAGGGATGCTGGACCGCGGCATTGCGTGGCTGGCGAATTACCAGGCCAGCCAGAACCTGCTGCTGCAGAACGCGGACAACAACGTCCGTCCCGGTAAAACCCGGGCCGACGACCTGGATACGCTCGTCTATATGATCCTGGTCGACGCCGGGAAAGATAACGTCAAGATGCGGGACTACCTGTATCGCGACCGGAACGACCTCGCCGTCTACTCCAAGGCGATGTTCGCACTCGCCCTGCACAAGGTCGACGACAAAGAAAAACGCGACATGCTGCGGCAGAACGTCGAGCAGTACCTGGTGCAGGACGCCGAAAACGAAACGGCCTACCTTCAGCTGCCGGAAAACAACTACTGGTGGAACTGGTACGGCAGCGACAACGAAGCCAACGCTTACTACCTGAAGCTGCTCGCCCAGGTGGATCCCCAGGGCGTCGTCGCCCCGCGACTGGTGAAGTACCTGCTGAACAACCGGAAGCACTCCACTTACTGGAATTCGACCCGTGACACGGCCGTCTGCGTGGAAGCGTTCGCCGACTACATTCGCGCCACCGGCGAAGACAAACCGGAAATGACGGTCGAAATCTACGTCGATGGCAAGCTTCGCCAGGAAGCGGAGATCACGGCCGAGAACCTGTTCTCCTTCAACAACAAATTCCTCCTCGAAGGGGACGAAGTGGAGACGGGCGACCATGTGATCGAAATCCGCCGCAAGGGAGCCGGGCAGGTGTACTTCAACGCCTACCTGACGAACTTCACCCTCGAGGATCCGATCGTCGCCGCCGGTCTGGAAATCCAGGTCAGCCGCAAGTACTACAAGCTAGTGCCGGTTGAAAAAGAGATCAAAGTCGCGGGCAGCCGCGGCCAGGCTCTCGACCAGCGCGTCGAGAAATTCGAACGCGTCGAAATCCAGTCCGGCGAAACGCTCGTCAGCGGCGATCTGGTTGAAGTCGAACTGACCCTCGAAAGCAGGAATGACTACGAGTATCTCATTTTTGAAGACATGAAAGCGGCCGGTTTTGAAGCGGTCGACGTTCGCAGCGGATACACCGACGAAGGCTTGCGGGCCTACACGGAGTTCCGCGATAATCGCGTGTCGTTCTTCCTGCAGCGACTGGCCCGCGGCAAGAACAGCGTGTCGTATCGCCTGCGGGCGGAGATCCCCGGCAAGTTCAGTGCGCTCCCCGCCCGGGGTTACGCCATGTACGCACCGGAGCTCAAAACCAACTCCAACGAGGTGAAACTCGGCGTCGTCGACGCGAAGTAATCCGCGTTGCCTGTACCTTGCCAAAGTTCGCTCCATGCGCGTCGTAGAAATTCGACAGCCCGAACAGGCGCGGACCCACCTCCTGCAGAGCCTTTGGCTCATGCGGGCGGCGGCTCCCACGCCGGCCAGGGCGCACCAGGCGTTTGCCTGGGCGCATGAGATCGCCGCCAACGGCGACCCGCTGCCGCCCCTGGGACTGGTCGCCGACATGGGCCTGCTGGCCCTTGGCGTCGGCAGAGAGTCAGGGCCGGCCACGCTGCCGGAGCCGCCTGGCTTTGATCCGTCGCTGGTCCGCCGGTACGAAGACTACGTGCTGGGCAAGCTCTATGCGGACCATAGCTTTGAACGGGGCTGCGACGCCCTGTATCAATTTTCCGACGAGCGGGAACGCTCCATCGCGCTGGCCTGGTTGATCCAGCAGTTTCGCCAGCGGGCCGAACTGCCCAGCGTGCTGGTCAGCCCGGCCGTTCTCAAGGGGCTGCGCGACCATACAGATCCGGCGCAGCTGCTGGCCGAAGGCTGGGAATTGCTGGAAAGCAGCGGCCTGTCGGATCGCCTGCGGGAAGACTACGAAGACCTGACCCTGGCGGTCCGCAACGCAGGCGACGTGCTGGGCGCCGAGGATGTGCTGGAACTGGAACGCGGCGTCGTCCTGCAGCCGTTCGCCGATCGCATCGCCCTGCGGCAGGTCTGGCATGCGGCCGACCAGATCGAGCGGCTGCTTCCGCATGTGAAGGTGCGTCCTTCGGCCCGGCATTCCCAGGCCGCGACGCACCTGCTGGAAGAGGACATCTACCCGGTCGGCGGCTTCAACTCCATTTCCAACCGCGGCGGCATCGAAAGCCTGCTGCACTCGCAGCTGGCCTATATGGAAACCGACGAGGCTGAGCGTCCCGACCTGTTTGATATCAAATTCCTGCGCGATGAGCTGCTGTACTACTCGCGCGATGAGAACCAGTTCCTCCGCCGGCGCCAAATGTTTTTCCTGGTGCTGTCGCCCGACCTGGTCGAAGCGCGCATCAAAGACGCCGGCGCCCCCTGCCAGCGGATCATCCTGCTGCTGGCCGCCCTGCTCGCCGCGATTCACAAACTCAGCGATTGGCTCAGCACCGACGCACTGCATTTTGAAGTCGTGCTGCTGACAGAAAACGGCCCTTCCCCGCTGGTCGAAGAACGCCAGCTGCTCCGCACCCTGCTGCACGACGAAATCGCCGCCGGCACGGCCAGCGTCACCGAACGTACGCCACGGGAGCTGCAGCAGACGATCCAGCAGCAAGCCCGTCGCAGCCTGTGCCATTGCCTGCTGGCGTCCACCGGCCCGCGATGGCTGGACACAGCCGCCGCCTCGACCGTCGCCCTGCATTGCGAGCAGCTGCCGGCCCTCGCCTGGCGCGAAGGCGATGCGACTTCCGACCGCGATCCGGATTCGCTCGAGTCAGCCGAACCCCTCGATCCGCTCGACGCCTGGCAGGAAGCGATCGCCCAGCTACTACCGACCTGGATTTGATGGATACAGATCTATTGGTGATTTCGATTTGGCGTTTCGATCCTGTCGGGGGAGAATTCATCGACTGGCCTGGAGACTCCTATATTGATTGCGGAAGTGACCTGACGAACTTCCTCAAGTCAGCATTTGTCCGAAATAGTGAGCGAAGTCAATTGAAGTCGATCGGCGAGAGAATGCCCGCGGCATGGATTCCGCATGAAAGACTTGCAGAGCTGGAGAATGAAATCCAGTCGTTGATTGACGAAAGCGAATCATCCATGCCGGAGGCCCAAAAGATTCTTGGTGCATTGAAACTCATTCAGGCCGCTTGTCAATTTGCAAAGCAAGAAGAAGACGCTGGCATCTACGTGGGATAATCATGTTGGAAATACGGCGGAAGAAGCGGCTCGGACTGCGGGTAACGACTGGCGGGGGAAGGGGGAGATCGGTAAACTAATGGTTTGAGCGGAGTCCGCAGCCATCCTTTTTCTGCAGAGTGTTTGAGTTCATGCTTGCCACCTCTTTCAAAATCTCGAAAACCGACGCCTGCCTGTTTGTTGGACTGGCCGCCCTGTGCGTGGTGACGCGGCTGATCCCGCATCCCCCTAACTTTGTGGCGATCGGCGCCGCGGCCCTGTTTGCCGGCTGGGTCATCCGCAATCGGGCGGTTGCTTTGCTGGCCCCGCTGACCGGCATGGCGATTGCCGATTTCTTCCTGGGCGCTTACCACTGGCCCGTGATGCTGGCCGTTTACTGCACGCTCGTGCTGCCGACTGCTTTGGGGATGCTGCTGTCGCGGCGGTGGAGCCTGGCGAGTTTTGCCGCCTGTAGCCTGGCCGGCGCTTCGTGTCATTTTGTGGTGGTGAATTTCGCCGTGTGGCAGTGCAGCCCGTGGTACGCCAAGACCGTGCTGGGTCTGATCGAATGCTATGCGGCCGGCCTGCCGTTTCTGAAGTACAAGCTGGCTGGCGATCTGGTCTGGACGAGCGTCCTGTTCGGCGGTTACGCCCTGGTGTTCGCGGCGCCGAAAGTCCTGGCGGCTGTTCATTCGCTGGCCGGGAAACTGGCGTCGTCGCCGCCGACCGGCCACACGGCCGAAGAACTGCAGCCGGAGTAAGCGGAAGCGCCAACTTCCGCTCGGGATGTGAAACGTTGAACGGACGGAAGTCGCCGGTCAGTCGTCTTTTGCTCTGCAAAAGTACGTGTCCTTTCACGGAGTGGAAGGCGACTTTCTGCGCTTGCTCGCTCGCAAAACGACGAATCGAAATTTGATCGTCGTTCTCTTTGCCTTCCCAGCAAACGGCGACATGCTTTCTGCCGGCAGAGTTAAACCAGCTCGGTGATGACGCCGTCGGCTTCGCCGTCCTGGAAGTTGTCGGGCGTCGGGGCTCCCATCACGCCGAACATGGTCTGCCACAGGTTGCCCAGGTAGTTGTCTTCCCTGATCAGATGCCCCTGGTGTTTTACGCCCAGGCGGCTGCCGCCGCAGAGCATGGTGGGCAGGTGGTGGTTGTTGTGGGCGTTGATCGTGCCGCCGCTGCTCCCCCAGGCGACCAGGGTGTGGTCGAGCAGGTTGCCGGTCCCTTCTTTGACGCTCTTCATCCGATCGAGGAAGTAGGCCCATTCTTCCATGTAGTGGGTGTCGACGATCGTCCACCATTTGAGCTTGTCGGGGTCTTCCCCGTGGTGCGTCATGGTGTGGTAGCCGTAAGGGTTGTTGGTTTCCTTCCGATAGGCGCCGGTGCCGTCGCTGTTGTCCTTGCGGGCCATGTAGGAAATCACCCGGGTGCTGTCGGTCTGCAGGGCGAGGGCGATCACATCGAACATCAGCCGCTGGTACCGGCGATAGTCGAGGTTCGTTTTGTCGGGATCCAGGCCCTGTTCATCGCCGAAGTCGATCGGGTCGACCTGCGGTTTGGGCTGGTACAGCCATTGCTGGTCGAAGGCCATCCGTTTTTCCAGGTCGCGGATCGAGGTGAAGTACTCTTCCAGCTTCTGGCGATCGTTCTTCCCCAGGCTTTCGGACAGGCGACGGGCTTCTTCGCGGACGGAATCCAGCACGCTCTGCTGCCGGGCGAAGGACTGCTCGCGCTGGGCCAGCGACTCAGGCGTATCGGGGCGGAAGAGCTTGTCGAACAGCACGTGCGGGCGATTCTCGGCCGGCAACGGCG
This sequence comes from Lignipirellula cremea, assembly GCF_007751035.1. Taxonomy (NCBI): domain Bacteria; kingdom Pseudomonadati; phylum Planctomycetota; class Planctomycetia; order Pirellulales; family Pirellulaceae; genus Lignipirellula; species Lignipirellula cremea. The sequence goes on from NZ_CP036433.1 coordinate 2,952,693, forward strand.
TGCCGCTGCGGGTCCAGGAAAGCGTGTTATCCTGCGGGGCGCCAAAACCGGTGCCGCGACGAACGCCCAGCTGCAGGGAAGGGAAGCGGGTTTGCCCGCCGACGATCTCCGCCAGTTCCTGGTCGGCTGAGACGCGCAGTTTGGTGTCGGCCGCATGAGTGGCGGTGCCGGTCAAAAAGGTGCGGTCGCCGCCGTGCCCGCCGGAGTGGGTCAGCTTCAGGCCGGAAATGACGGTGAGGTCGTCCCGGTGCGGAGCCAGCGGCTGCAGGATGGGCGTCAGCTGGTAGTCGCGGCCCGTTTCCTTCGGCGTGTAGTCCCGGCCGTTCATCCCCAGGCCCCAGAAGGTGAAGACAGACCGGCGGGGGCGTTCGTCGTCGGCGATCTCGCCGGCGTTGACCACGCTCCGTGAGTTGCGGCTCATTGCTTCCAGAAAGGGCAGCCCCACCACGACGCCTGTGGCGGCCGAACGGAGAAAGCTACGGCGGTCCAGCGGGATATGTTGCGAAGTCGGTTTCATCAGGAGTCCTGGCGGATAGGCGGTTGGACGGAGGAGGCGTGGCGAGGGAAAGGGGGGCGGCTACCGGTTGCGGAACGCTTCTGACGCGACGATCGCCTGGATAAGACTACGCAGGCGGTAATCATGGTCCTGCAGGGCGACGGTGAGCTGGTCGACGGTGCGGTGGTCCACATACCCGACGGAGCGACCCAGCGCGTAGGTCAACATTTTCTGGCTGAACGCCTTGGCGAACCGATCACGTTCCTCCAGAAGGGCCGTTTTGAAACCGTTCAGGTTTTCGAAGCGTCGGCCCGAAGGCAGCTCTCCGCTAACGTCGAGTTCGGGCGGGTCGCGGCGAAAATTCTCCCCGTTGGCATGGGTCCGCCAGGCTCCGATGGCGTCGTAATTTTCCAGGGCCAGCCCGAAGGGATCCAGCCGCTTGTGGCACGAGGCACAAGTCGGCTCGTCGCGGTGCAACGCCAGTCGCTGGCGGACGGTCAATTTTTCACCGCTTGTGTTTGGCTGGATTTCGCCCGCGTTGGGCGGCGGCGGCGGGGACGGATCGTTGAACACGTTCTCCATGATCCAGGCGGCCCGGCGGACGGGCAGCGTGCGGGTGCCGTCGGCCAGCAGCGTCAGCAAGCCGGCCATGCCAAAGATCCCGCCCCGATGCTGGTCGGGCGTAATGGCCACTTTGCGGAACTCGCTTCCTTCCACTCCGGGAATGCCGTAGTGGCGGGCCAGACGTTCGTTAATCACCAGGAAGTCAGAGTCGAGGAAGCTGGTGATCGGCAGATCGCTGGCCAGGACTTCCGCGAAGAAAGCCAGCGCTTCCTGGCGGGACGCATCCTGCAGTTCCGGGTCATAGTCGGCGTACTGGTTGGAAACTTCCACGCTGCCGAACTCCTCGACGTTCAACCACTGACCGGCGAAACTTTCGACGAACTGGCCTGATCGCGGGTCGTCCAGCATGCGCACGACCTGTTCACGGAGGACGTCCGGCTGCTGCAGCTGACCTTTCGCAGCCAGATCGAACAGCGTTTCGTCGGGCATGGTGCTCCATAAAAAGTACGACAGGCGCGTCGCCAGTTCGTAGTCGCCCAGGGGGAACGGGCCCTCGACGTCGACCGCCGGTTCGGCGATGTACAGGAATTGCGGGGCGCACAGGATCGTCTGCAGTCCCAGCCGCATGGCCTGGGAAAAGTTCATCCCCTGGCGGGCCAGCCCGTTGTCGACCACCGCGACGACACGGTCGATTTCTTCTGGCGAGACTGGTCGACGATACGCTTTGGGCAACAATCGAGCGATGACCGTGCGGGCCAGCGCCAGGTCGGCGTTTTCCGGCGTGGGGCCGCCGATCAACTGGCGATGACTGGCCGGGGGCCAGCTGGGGTGCAACGGTCCTTCAATTTCGAAGGAGTCAAAAAACAGTTGGGGCGCCTCTTCGGGATGTTCAGCGTATTCGTCCGAGTAGCTGAAAAAGGGCTCGTTGAAAGCTTTCGCCTGGCGGATCAGCTCTTCTCGCTCGGCATAGAGCTGTTTCAGCAGTTGCTGATCGCCAGCCTTTTTGGCGGCGAGGATTTTCCCTGGAATGGCGCGTGCAGGGGATTTGATCGTTTTCTGCCATTTAAGGTTAGGCTGAATCACTTTTTCCAGCCCATTCCATTGCATTGTCAGGCGCCGTGACTGGCCAGGTTCGCCGGCGCGGAGGAACAGCATTGCCTCCACTATGCCCGGTTGTTCCAGGCGATGCTCCAGCGGCAAGATCGTTTCCGAAGCGATCGGCGTGCCGTCGGCGTACAGCAGCCGCAGGCGGATCGGTTCGCCGCGTCGACCGCGCGAGGCGCCTGCCCGTATGCGGATTCGATAGTAACCGTCCTGCGTGACCAGTTGGTCCAGTTGCAGCGACTCGAACCGGGCCCAGAGCTTGGGTCCCCGGCCGTTGCCGAACTTGTCCTGAATGTGAAGGACGCCCTGTGGCTGGATTTCAATACTATGCACGCCGAGCGGATAAGTGACGGTCTCGCCCAGAATGGTGTCTTTATGACGGTCGGCTTCGGGACGCACCTTCTCTTCCGCTTCAAAGGCGATTTTTTCGCCGGGCGGCTGGTCGCCTTCGACGATCGCTTCGTCGGCGATCTGCTGGGCGGCGGCCAGGTAGGCGTCCATCTGAGTGGCGTCGATAAACAGGGCCGCGCTCAACCGGTCGAAGCCGTCTGCTTTGCCGTCAGGCGGCAAGGTTTCCGTCAGGGTCCGGGTGAAGTTTGCATCCAGGGAGAGCATGTCGCGAACCGTATTGATGTACTCCCTGCGGTTCATGCGGCGCAGCACAATCTGGCCGCCTGCCATACGTGATTCGCGTTCGGTCCGTTTCAGTTCCCGCCCTACCCACTGCGTTACCGCAAAGGCCTGTTCGGCGTCGGGTCGCGGCTTGTCCTCGGGCGGCATTTCGCCCAGGTTGATGCGATCGATGACTTCTTTCCAGGTGTCGGCGTTGTTGCCGGCCGCCAGATTGGTGCTCAGGTTGTGCAGCCTGAGGCCGGCCTTGCCGTCTTCTTCTCCATGGCAGGAGAAGCAGTGCTGGGCCAGAAAAGGACGAACCTGCTGTTCATAGACCTGCGCCTGTTCGGCCTGGGGCGGTGACGCATGGCAGACGCCGCCCAGGAAAGCGACGACAGCAAGAGCGCGAAGAACGGCGCAAGCGTGATACATGGGTTGCCCAGCGGCCTGGAATAAAGTGGAAGGTTCGCCTGCGATGAAGGAGGCAAAAACCGTTGAGAGGATGGTTTTAGTATACGAAAAGCAAGGGAACCGTGCAAATCTGCAGGCGGTTCGACGGAGTCTCGGAATTCGCCGACACGCGGCTTTGCGAGGGAATCGCTTGCGATCCCGAAGCCGCCTGGGCGTAGTCGCAAGGATCTAGCAACGGGGCGGTCGTTTTCCTTGCAGGCCGGTGCGGGAAGCGTTAATGTGAAGGCAGCGGCCGCAGGCAATTCGGCGGCGGTTCCTTTCAACACGAGCGAGACTTCGATGAACTCTGGCGCCGAACACGAGCAAGCGATTCGTGAAGCAGCTTATGTCGCCTGGGAACAGGCGGGGAAACCCGACGGCGATGGCGCCGAGTTCTGGCTTCAGGCGGAAAAGTCGCTCCAGCAGGCCGAGGATCGGACCCGGGATCGGGTGGAAGAGGCGTCAGAGGAATCGTTCCCCGCCAGCGATGCGCCTGCCTGGAATCCCTGACCGGGAAATTTGAGCAGGAATCTTCAAGCGGAGGCGCGCAGCGGGGGGTAGCCTCTTTACTCGCTCCAAAGCTTGCGGTAACCCGCCAGGCGGCCGATGAGGGTTTGCATGGCCGCGGCCGGTTTTCCTTCCAGCACCTTGTGCAGGCCGTCGAGTCGCTGCAGCATGGCGAGGTCCCAGCCGAGTTCGGCATGCAGTGCGACATCCTGGCCGTTGACCGTTAAAGTGTAGCCGGAAGCAGGCAAGAACCGCTTGCGCTGCGCGGGCAATTCTGTAGCCTGCTCCAGGAAACCGTCTGTCGCCAGGAATTGGATAATCTTTTTGGCCTGCGCTTCGTCGATCTGCAGCAGAGGGTGGAACGGGTCGCTGGCCAGTTGTTCGAGGGGCTGCACCGACAAGGACAGGTTGTAAAACGGCTTGTCCTGCGGTCCGTGGTACAGGAGCCGCAGTTGAAACGCCTGGAGGTTTTTCTCCAGCGACTGGGCTCTTTCCTCTGCCGGGCGGGGCGTCGCCCCCAGGGCCAAGGCCGGGCTGAAAACTCCCAGAAGAAAAAGAAGCAGGCCGATTTGTCGCATGGGATCGTCTCCAGAACGGGGGCGTTGGCTGGCGGGGTGTGCCGGATGGTTTGACGCAGCGGCGCCGGTTCAGGTTCCCAAAAAGCCGTATTTTCTGGTGCGCGACGGGTTCCAGAAGGGTCGCTTGGGAGCGGGAGGGAAGAAGGTTCAAGCCGGCGAACTGCTAAAGGCGATATAAGACGCAGGCGCTCCTGCCGGCTCCTGCCTGATGGCGCCAATGTAATCTTGACCCCTTGCGTTCGACCTGCGACTATTCCGCACCGGTTGAATCACGCCGCAGAATTTTGGCGGGGCTGCCTCTGCGACGCCGTTTGTTGGGAAGCAAACTCTATGAAAAGCACGCATCTCCTGCTCGCCGCTGTAGCTATGTCGACGGCGTTGTCGGGCTGTCAGTCGCCCTACTACAAGGACCAGGGAGCCGCCCTGGGAGCTCTGGGCGGAGCCGGACTTGGCGCCGTGATTGGCGAACATAACGATAACCCGCTTGCTGGCGCCGCCATTGGCGCCGGGATTGGCGCTCTGACGGGAGCCGTAATTGGCGACGGAATTGATCGAGATCAGGCCTATCAAAGGGCCGCGATTGAATCCCAGGTCGGCCGGCAAGTGGCGGGCGCCGCGACGGTGGGCGATGTGATTGAAATGACCCGCGCCGGCGTCAGCGAACAGGTGATCGTCAACCATGTCCGCTCTAATGGCGTCGCGCAGCAAATCGGCCGTAACGAAATCGTCGCCATGACCCAGGCGGGCGTCGGCCCGAATGTGATCAGCACCATGCAGACGACCGGCCTGCCGGCTTTGTCGGCTCCGCCGGCCCGCCCGGTGATTGTGGAAGAGCACTATTACACCCCGCGGCCGTACTACCCGCGGTACTACCATCATCACCACCACCACCGCCCTCGCCCGCATTGCGGTCCGAGCTGGGGATTCAGCGCCCACTTCTAACGCCTCGTTTTGATCAGGCGGCGCCAGACGGAATCGTCTCGTGGTGAGGGGCGAAAACACCGCCAACAGGACGCGCTTCATCCGGGCGGGAAAGTCGTGCGTCCCGCCCCGGAGGACGCCCGCTCAGGAAGCTCCTGCTGCGGGCTCGGCTGCCGGAAAACGGCGACCGATCTATCGACCGTAATGCTTGTCGGCGAAGTCCATGTACTGCTTCCAGTCGTACGACGTTACGTCGTGCTTGCCGGTGCGCAGGTGATAGCCAATGCGTCCCCTGACCGGTTGGTCAGCGGCCGGCATCTCTTTCGCCGGGAAGGACTCTTTCCCCAGCAGCAGGTCGTATACCGGCGCTGCATTTTTGCAGGCGAGGAACTCGCCGCGCGGATCGGCCCAGGTGTCTTCGGTTGCGCTGGCCACATACACGGGACGCGGCGCCACGAGTGCGACCAGTTCGTGCTGGTCGACGGGGCAGCTATTTTCGTTGTCGTTGTACTGCTTGAAGTTCTCGCAGAACCAGTGCGGGAACGAGGTGTTGATCCGCTTGACCGTTTCGCCAATCGCCCGGCGGCTGAGGGCGGCCCCGCCGCAGCCGGAGTCGTTGGAGATGACGATCGCAAAACGTTCGTCCCGCGCGCCGGCCCAGATGGCTGTTTTTCCCAATCGCGAATGGCCCATCACGGCGACTTTGGCGGCATCGATCTGCTTGTCGGTCTCAAGATAATCCAGGGCGCAGCTCAGACCCCAGGCCCAGGCGCTGATCGTGCCCCACTCGTCGGCGGCGGGGCGGGTTTGTCCCTTTTTGTAGAAGAGCGGGTGCACGCCGTTCTGAAAGCCGTCGTTGAAATCGGGATCGATGTCGCCGTTGTAGATGGTGACCAGGCCGTAGCCGCGGTCGATGATTTCTTCCACAGGCCAGCGAGTCGTGGAGGCGCCGCGGGTCGCCTCGGTCGCCTTGTTATCCTTCACGTTCGCATACCGTGAAGGCACCCAGTTGGGGTTAAGATGGATGCCCGGATCGGCTTCGATCGAGTGGTTGCCGGCGAAGTTCAAACCCATGAATACGGGAACGGGTCCTTTGGCTTTGGCCGGCAGATAGATCAGCAGTTCCATCGCCGGGCTGTCGGGACGATCGCCGAAACGGACCATTACCTGGCGGCGGATCGCCTTGCCCTGCAGGTAGTCGCCCGCTTGTTCCAGGACTTCGAACTGCAGGTTCTTCGGCTTGTCGGGGCAGCGGCCGTAGACTTGCTCTTCAAACTGCGACAGGATCTCGGGCCGGCGAACTTCGCGCCAGGTTTTGGCGTCGGCGACCTTCTTGCCGGCGAGAGTCGTGAGCGGATCGGGCAACTGGTACGACGGAATCAGGGCTTCGTCGTAATTGACCTGGGCGAACCCAGGCGCCGCGATCAACAGCAGCGCGGCGGCGCCGGTAAACATCCCGAAGGGAAAGCGTTTCAACATGGCGGGTCATCTATGGGGGAAGCGGGAAAGGGTCGTAAGTTTCCCCCAAGAATAAACCGCCGCGGGCCGGGCGTCGAGCGTTAGCGACGTTTCGACGGCGTGAGTTCAATCGACTTCAGCTCCATCAGTTCGGCGCCGGACATTTCTGCAGCCTTGACGGTCAGCAGGTATTCGCTCTTTTTCGGCAGTCGGAGCACGAACTCGTCGATGTTGAACTGGCCATCCCCTTTGACGCGGACGCTCCGTTTTCTTTCCGACTCCCCGTTGGAGACCGTGAAGGAGCCTTTGTCGCGGGCCGAGTGCAACACGCGAACCGTGTAGTAGGAACTGGTTTTTACCTCAACCCGCCAGGTGGCGACTGAGTCAAACGACGACCAGTTGCCGATCACAGGCTCTCCGCCCTGGGAAGTTACCAGGAGACCGCCCGTCAGCTCCGCCTGGTCGGGACGAAGGGTAATCACGCCGCCTGCTCCGGCCGTCGCCAGCGGGATTGAAGGAGTCGGCGGAAGATTCGCGGGGACCGGCGTTTCAACGACTGGCGCGGCGACTTCGGTCGACGCTGGGGCGGGCGGGGAACTGTCTGACCGGGCGAACCAGACGATGCCGCCCAGGAGCACGAGGGCCAGGCCGGCGCCGGCGCCAATCGCCAAGGGCGATCGCCAGAACGGAGTGGCGGCCGCCTCATCGACTTCCGGCTCTTCGCCAGGAGTTGCGGCAGGTCCGCCCTGCAGATTCCCCAGCGGGGCTCCGCCCGGATACGGAGCTGTGGACGCGGCTGCCGGATCCGTGCCGGGAGCACGGCGCATGGCGGCTCGCATTTCGGCGAAATGTTGAACTTCGTTGCTGACCGATGGCGACGATGGGGATGCGGGCGACGCCGCACCGCCAAGGGCCAGGCTGTGATCGTAGGCCGCCCTGGCCTGGGGATCGAGCAGGCAGAGTTGGGCCGATGCTAGTTCGTTGAGGATTGCTTCGGCGTCGCGGGCGTGGGGACCGACCGCGCAGGTTCGTACATGCTGGATGCGGCGCTCGGCCGCTGCCGCGATCCGTTGCGGGTCGCGTTCACTGGGCTCCAAACCGAGCAGCCGATAATAGTCCAGCGGCTGGTCGCTCGGGGGGATGCCGAGCCATTCCCGGTACGGATCAAATTTGTCTGCCATCAGCCACGCTTTCCCGCAACGATTCTTCGCGTTGATCGTCCTGCATGAATTTTCAGCCGCTTGAAGATGGTCGCCTGTTACGCTGCGAAACGACGGAATGCCGCTTCGCAGAACCGTCGTCTTTCCTTCCATGAAAGAACGCGTACTTTCGCGGGGCGAAACCCGATTTTCTGCGCCGTTTCTCGTGCGACATGCGGGAGCCGGGGCGGCGCCGGTTCCCGCGCAATCGAAGCGAGCCGTATCGCCCGTACTAGACGGTCGGCTCCCACTTGGGATTGTACTCGCGCGACCAGAGCTTTTCGGCGGCGGCGTCGTCCTGGATGTGGCCGTTCTCGGGATCGGTCGTCAGGGCCCGACCGGTTCGCTGGGCGATGTTCCCCAGGTGGCACAGCAGCGTGCTCTTGTGGGCGATTTCGATATCGGCGTTCGGCCGTTCGCCGGTGCGGATGCAATCGAGGAAGTTGGCAAAGTGTTCCGCATCGCCGCCGGACGGCTCTTTTTTCTCGACGACTTTGTTACGCATGTCGAAAATGGTGTAGCCCGTATCCTGCAGCAGGAGGGTGCCTTCATCGCCGTGGAAGCAGATGCCGAACATGGAATCCTGGTCGCCAAAGGGAGACCAGCTGAGCCCTTCCCAGGTGATCATTTTGTCGCCGAATTCATAGCTGACCATCTGCGTGTCAGCCGTTTCCTGGTCGTCTTCAAATCGGTAGCGACCGCCGGCGGAAGTGACGCGGGTGGGGTAGTCGACTTCCATCCCCCAGCGAGCCACGTCGAGCGCGTGCACGCCGTTGTTGCCCAGTTCGCCGTTCCCCCAGTGCCAGTGCCAGTGCCAGTTGTAATGGATCACGTTGTCCTTGTAGACGCGTTCCGGCGCCGGGCCTTGCCAGAGGGCGTAGTCGAGCCACTTGGGCGGAGCCATTTCTTTCCCCACGCCGATCGCTCCGCGACGATTGTTGTACCAGGTGCGGGCGTACAGGCAGCGGCCGATATCGCCGTTTTGCACGCGTTCCACGCCTTCGATAATCGAAGGACGGCTGCGGCGCTGGGAGCCCATCTGCACCACGCGGCTATGCTTGCGGGCGGCGGCGACGGCCAGTTCGCCTTCGGCTGCGGTCTGGCTGCAGGGCTTTTCGACATAGACATGCTTGCCCGCTTTGCAGCCGAGAATGGTGGCCGGCGCGTGCCAGTGGTTGGGGGCGGCGACGACCAGGACATCGACGGATTGATCGTCCAGTATTTTGCGGAAATCGGCGACGCCTTCGGGCTTCCGTTTCTGGAAGCCATCGACGGCGGCCTGCCCGCCGGCAATGGCGCGTTCGTCGACATCGGCGATGTAGGCCACTTCGCAGTTGGGCTGTTGCGAGAAACCACGGGCCAGGGAACGTCCGCGTCCGTTCACGCCCATCACGCCGACGACGATGGTTTCGTTCGCACTCTCTTCAGCGGCTTTCGCATGGGTGAGAGCCAACGCCCCCAGCGCTCCGGCGGCGCCCGCCTCGAGAAACCGACGTCGATCAACCTGGGGAGCCATAACCAGCCTCACTTGAAAGGGGTGCTATAAAACGGTGGGAATCATGTCGGCAGGGATTGCTTGTCCGAATCGCAGCCCAGGCGGTTTATCGTTTTTCGCTTTGCAAAAGGGGAAAACCCTTCAGGGGAGCAAAAGGCGACGTTCCTGGAAGCGATCCGGTAAAAACAGTTATTGCGAGGCGCCTGTGTGTAATGCCTGCAAAGGGTTTATCGGTTGTTATGTTAGCACGCCCAATCGGGCTTGTAAAAAGCCTGGTCAGGCGAATGAAAAGGGTTATAGGGGCAAACCTCAATTTCGGCGTCGCGCTACCTGCCGCCGCCGCAAAGCCGGGCCGCCGGCTTGCCCTGGCCGAACAAAAAACATGCCGGTCCAGCGAGCGACCAGCGCGGCCGCCAGCGCCGAGAAAAATGGCAGTCCGTAGTAAGGCAGCCAGGAAGCGGCGTACGCCACGGTAACGCTGGCCGTGAGCCCGTAGAAGGCAATTTTGAACAGCGAAAATACGACGAAGAAAACAAAAGAGGCCAAAGACGCCAGCAACCAGGCCGCGACCAGACGTTTTGCCAGCGAGGTCTCCGGCGGCGTGGACGGCGCGTCGCCGGGCGAGCGGTAAGGATTGCTGTCGAAATCGGTCACAAGTGCTCCCGCTCGGTCACCAGGCGACGAGATCAGATTAAGGCCCGCAGTCGAGTCGAAAGGTTGTCCGCGGCGGACGGACAAGGAATGTCAGGCGGGCGGCACATCGCAGCGGCGTTTGGTCATGCGGATCTGATTGCCGGAGTCGTTATGGGAAACGCTATCCATAAAGGCGTTGATCAGAAACAGACCGCGCCCGCTGATCTGATCCAGGCGATCCAGGTTGGTGGGATCGGGAATCTTGCTGGGGTCAAAGCCAGGGCCTTCATCGCGTACGGTGATGTTGGCTTCGTCGCGGGTCACGTGGACATTGACATAGACCCGCCGGGAAGCGAACGGGGCTTCATGGCGGCGCTGGTTCGCCAGGGCCAGATACGCCATGCCGTCGTCGACTTCACGGAGGGAGCTGGGAACTTCGAGGTTGCCGTGCACGATGGCGTTGACCAGCGCTTCATCGACGGCCGTGCCGATCTGCATCAGCTCGGAAGGACCGCAGACGCCCATCTCGGAAATTTGTTGCTGGATCTTGCCGATCACTGCCGGAGCCAGGGCGTTGTCGTTGAGCAGGACGTATTCGACTTCGCTGCGTGAGACGAAGCGGATAATGCCGTGGCTGTCGCGGTTCACTGCGGCCACCGCCAGCACCCTTTCGATGGTTTCCAGAAGATCCTGCGGCGAGCGGCTTTTGGAGATGAAGGTCGCCGCCCCCCCGTGCAGCGCATCGACGGCGACTTGTTCGCTGCCGGCGGTCGTTAAAATGATGGGCACCTGCGGCGCAGCGCGGCGGGCCGCCACGACCAGTTCCAGGCCGTCCATTTCGGGCATGTGCAGATCGGTCAGCAGCAAGGCGGGCTCCTGCTGCACGACAGCGTCGAGAGCCGTGCGGCCGTTCTCGGCCAGCACGACGCGATAGCCGTGCTTCTCAAGAATCAGGCGGTAACGCGTCGCCTGTGTGCGGTTGTCTTCCGCCACAACGATGAGAGCGGGGTGATCCATGGATGCTTCCAATCCCGGAGACGCGTTGTCAAATAAGGGCGGCCTGCGACCAACGCCAGCGCGCGAGCAGCGGCTAGGAGGCCGAAACTCCCTGGCGGGGCGGGCTGGCTTTCCTGATAAGGGTGACTTCGTTTCCACGTGCGTTAAAGATGACTTCGTCCATAAAACTGCGCATCAGCAGCAGCCCGCGACCGGACTGGTCCACGACAAACAGCTGGTCGTCGCCACCCTGCTGTGCCGCATGGTCGAAGCCGGGGCCTTCATCGCGAATAATGAATTTGCCCTGCTCCTGCGTAATGACCGCGTCGACGAACACTTTGCGATTGCAGTACGGCTCATTGCTGCGGCGGCGATCGACCAGGCCGGCTTCTTCGCCCGTCAGCAGATTGACGCTCTCTTGTTCCATTTGCTCACGCGTGATCTCCAGGTTGCCGCGGAAGATGGCGTTCAGCAGGGCGTGCTCCAGCGCACTGCCCAGCCGCACCCGGTCCGCAGCGTCGCACAGGCCGATGCCTTCGGCCATCTGCTGCAGCAAGTCGACGAGAATGTCGATCATTTCCGGGTCGTTCGGAATGGAAAGCGTCAAAGCCTGTTTCTCAATACAACCGACCAGCCGGGCATAACGGCGATCAGCGTGCATCAGCGACAAGGTGTGTTCGATCGTTTCCGGCAGCAGGGCGTGCAACTTGGATTTGGGAACATAACCGGCCGCGCCCTGGGCCAGCGCCTCGACCGCCAGTTCGTCGCTGCCTTCGGCCGTCATGAGAATGACGGGAATCTGCGGACAGGTCAGTCGCATCTGCCCGACCAGTTCCAGGCCGTCCATTTCTGGCATCTGCATGTCGGTCAGCACCAGGTCCGGCGCTTCTTTCTCAATCGCCTGCAGGGCCTCCAGGCCGTTTCCAGCCAGGCTGACCCGATACGCGGCCTGTTTGAGAAAAAGCTGGATTTGTATCGCCTGCGTGGCGCTATCTTCGACGACGAGAATGTGTTGCATGAGGACCTCTGCTGGAGAAGACGCCAGCGACGCTCCAGATCAGACGGGGAGCCAGGCGAAGCGGCCTCGGGATTTTACCAGATATTTTCCGCCAGGGGAGATTGCAGCCGGAAAGCACTCACCGCCCTGCTTCCGTGGTCATCCGGCAACACCGCCCAGCCGATCCCGTAACGCAGGCCGGGAAATCCGGTCAATGCGAAGTGCGTCATGCGACGCAATAAAAAAGGCCTCCCTGCTGTTGAGTGCAGGGAGGCCTTGAGGATTCATTGGGAAAGGAGCCTTAGCGGGGGAAAATGCCATTCCCCGGCAAGGCGGTCCCGGAACTGGTGCTGTTCACCGGGTTGCCAGCGTCGTCCCCGAAGAACAGCGAGGTGTCTTCGGCGACCAGGCGGCCTTCCGGATTCTGGCTGGTCAGCTCCACCCGGAAAGTGTGCGTGCCGGGCAGCGTGCCCTGGGCGTAAATCACCAGCTTCACCTGTTCGTTCGGATTGATCCGCGGGATCGGCTGGAAGTGCACCTGGGCGCCGTCGATCGTGTGGGCTCCGCCTTCGGCCGAGGAAGGAGCGATGCCTTCGATAAACTGGGCGACAACTTTCACCCCCTGGGCCGCTTTGGCGCCCCGGTTGCGAACGATCACTTCGTACGCCACTTTTTCACCGACCGGGATTGGACCCTGCGGATCGTTGACCGTCAGTTTCAGGTCGGCGACCGTTTCCACCTGGGTCGCCGTGGCGGCCGATTGCGACAGGCCCGCATCCGCTTTGGCTACGACTTGCACCTGGTTCTGCCCCTCGACCGTCAGCTCACACTGGAAAGAAAAACGGCGTCCGTCGTTGGGACGCAGATCGCCAATCGGAATCCGCAGGCCGTCGGGGGTCGACTGGGCGCCGTCGATGCCGCCCAGGTACTTGGCTCCTTTGGGGAGCGTGACGGCCAGCGTCAGGTTCTGGGCCGGAGCGTCGCCCGCATTGCCGACGGCGATCTGGTAGGTGGCCCCGCCCGGAGCATAGACAAAGCGGGTGCCGGCAATTTCCAGACCAATTTCTGCGCGACGAACGGTGATTGTTTCCGCGACTTCTGCTTTCAAACCACCATCGGCCGAAGCGATCGAACGTACCTTCAAGGCGCCGGCCTGTGAGGCCTGCAGTTCAATCGGGAACTCGCGGGTTTCGCCGGCACGCAACAGGCCGACGCGTTGCGGCTTGCTGGGGGCCTGGCCTTCCGACAACGGAGCCAGCATCAGGGTGACGTTCTCGGCGTCGCCGGTGCCCGGGTTCGACAGCACAATCGTGTAAGGCTGCGTCTTGCCAAAGAGGATTTCTTTCGGGCCAACCAGCTGCATTTCCAGACGGGGCTGCAGCACATCGACCCGCACACTGGTCGACGGCGGGCGGAAGGCCCAGTCCACGCCCAGTTCAAACGGCTGGCTGGTCTGCGGCGTAAGGACCAGGGTGATCTGCTGCGTGCCGCGGGCCGGGACGCGTTCCAGCTGCCAGATGATTCGGCCAATGCCTTCCTGGTCGGTCGTCTGTTGCGGCGTTCCCTGCGAAGCCTGCACGTTCGTCAGCTGGGCCGTTTTCGGCATGGCGATGCTCAGCACCACCTCGCCCGAATCCTGCTCGCCGTCGTTCTTTACGGTGATCGTATAATTGGCCGGCTTGCCGATGATGACCGACTGCGGGCCTTCGCCTTCAATGCGGAGGTTGGGGGAGCGGCTGACCAGAATCCGATCGGCGACCGGCTCCTCGGCCGGAGGCAGCGTCCGCGTGACGGTCGGCGTGCGGCGCGAAGAAAAGGCGCTCGTCGCCGGAGCGTCGGTACGCTGCAGGCCAGAAGGAGTTTCCGTCGCGACGGGCGGTTCCGCTACCGGAGTCTGCTCGCTGGGAACCGACGAAACCGGACGCGGCGTGGCGATTTGAAACGCCGGCGGCGACGAGGGCGAAGGATCAAAGGTCTGCGGCGGACTGGCGCTAACCGTGTCGCTGGGCTGCGACGCGGTGCGGATCGACTGCAGACGCTCCGCCATGCTGTTGCGTTGCGGAACACGGCGAGAGCTGGTTGCCGAAGGCGGGTAACCGCCTGCGCCAAACGCGCCGCCTGGCTCCTGCGCTTTCACGAAGGCGACAAGGCAACATCCAACGACCGCCAGCGTCGTAACGGCAAGAAGCGAACGAGACATGAAAAGACATCCTCAAGACACAAGGAGACGGAATGCGAGTGTGCGCCTCTTCTTTATCGAAACGACGGACGGGTGCAGTTGAATCGATTTTGACGATTAGCGCGAGATTAGCGATTTTTCTGAAAATCGTCGACGCCAGCCGCGCAGCAGGAAGGCAGCCCGCCATCACTGCCGGCAGAACGCTGGCGCCAGCACAGCGACAGCAGCAAGAAGAGTCGGCAAACGCCGATGATTAAGGACCGTCGTCGCCAATGATCGCCTGCAATTGCTCCTGCAGCCGCGCCACGACAGCCGGCTGTTCGTCCCACAGGTTGCGCGTCTCGGCCGGATCGGCACGCATGTCGAACAGCAGCCGCATCGCCGGGATCAACTTCCAGCGGCCCGACCGCAGGGCGAACTCGCCCGTTACCGAATGATGCACCAGCTGGCTACGGACGGCCGTTTCCGGATTCCGCCACGTGGGCGTCAGATCGACCGAGTCGGGCGCCTGGCCTGCCTCCAGTTCCTCGCCGACAAGGCTCGCCGTCGTCGCCAGCAGATCGTTCAGCCCCACCAGTTGATCGTTCACCGAGCCGGCCGTCACCTGGCCCGGCCAGCGGACCAGCAGCGGCACGCGATGCCCGCCGTCGAAGATCATCCCTTTACGCCCCCGGAACGGGCCGTTGGGGCGATGCCCTTTCTCGGCCTTCGCATAGGAGCCATTGTCGGAGGAAAAGATCACCAGCGTGTTCCGGTCGAGCCCCGTCGCCTGCAGCTCGTGCAGAACCCGTCCGACGACCGCATCGACATACGCGACAAAATCGCCGTACGGCCCATAAGTTGATCGCCTGGCAAACTCCGCCGGCGGGACGATCGGCAGATGCGGGGCAGTCAGCGGAAAGTAGAGCAGGAACGGCTGCTCCGGCTGCTTGGCCCGGCTCCTCAAATAAGCGACGGCCCGGTCGGCCATTTCCGGCAGGACGGCGGCCTGGTCCCAGTCCGGCGTGCAGGGCCCGTTCGACGATCCCCGCAGTACGTTGGGATGTTCCGGCAGGGTCGGCAGCGTCTGGCAGCGGTCGTTCTCAATCCAGAGAAACGGCGGCTGGTTGATGACATCATCGCCAAAGTACGTGTCAAAACCGGCGCCCAGCGGCCCGCCTCCCAGCGGCTGCGTGTAGTCGACTGCCTGGGCCAGCTTGAGCCGTTCAGCATGCCGGCCCGGCTCGCCGATCTTCATCGGCAGCGCCAACGGCTGGCCGTCCGCCGTCTTCCACTCCCAGCCCAGATGCCACTTCCCAATGCACGCCGTCACATATCCCCGCCGCCTGAGCAGTCGCGGCAGCGTCAACCGATCCGTTTCAATGAGCGGCCGATCATACGACCAGAGCACCGCCTGCTTCATCTCTGTCCGCCACGCATACCGCCCCGTCAGCAGCCCATACCGGGTCGGCGAACAAACGGCCGAAGGACTATGCGCATCCGTAAACCGCATCCCCCTCCCCGCCAGCCGATCCAGCTCCGGCGTCGGAATTTTGGACGCCCCGTCATAGCAACCCAGATCGCCATAGCCCAGATCGTCGGCAAGTATTAGTACGATATTAGGTACACTCGGATTATCAGCTGCGAACACGTTTTTTTCCGCGTCTATTGACTTCGATGCGGCAACCGTGATAAGTATGAGTGTAGCTATTCTGTGTAGTAAACTGCCTGGTAAATTTGGGTGGTATGCATTTGGCGAGGCAAACATGGGCGATTCCTTGGAGGCGAACCTTTGGCGAGAGTCCCCACAGTATCGGGTGGACTTGCCGGCCGGTCAACTTTGCGGAAGAGAGTGAGGGGAAGCAATATGGGGCGGCAGCGGAAACAGCGGCGGCAGTCGCATGGGTCGGCCTGGCATTGGAAGCAGACGGATTGCTGGTACTACACGATGCCGGGCTCGAAGAAGCGGGTGGCGTTGTTCGATGAAAAAGGCGAGCGGATTCGCGGGAGGGAGAACAAGGAAGCGGCTGAGGTGGCACTGGCGAAAGAGAGGGTGGCCTGGAGCGACGACGCAGCTCCAGGTCCTGGGAGCGGCCAGTGGCTGGTGGCGCGGGTTTGTTCGGACTACATCCAGTACTGCGAGCAGGGGTTGGCGAAGGGCGAGATCAGCAAGAGCCATCGCGAAAATACGGTCCGTTGGCTAAACGATCTGTGCAGCTACTGCGGCGCGCTACCGGTTGTCCAGTTGAAGAAAGGGCACGTCACGAAGTGGATCGAGGATCACACGACATGGAAGAGCTCGGAAACGCGGCGGGGCGTGATCGCCGTTGTACTGGCGGCGTTCAATCGGGCCGAGGAATTGTTCTCTGTCGCGAATCCGCTCAAAGGTTTGAAGAAACCGAAGCCGAAGCCGCGGCTGAACTCGATTAGCCCCGAAGACGAAGAGGAAATCTACGGAGCGACCGAAGATCGCTTCAAAGAGTTTCTGTTCGCCGCCATCCATACGGGACTGCGGCCGTTTTGTGAATTGGCGCGAATCACCGCCGATGATATCGAAGAGTCGCCGCGCGGAATGATGTGGCGGGTGTACTCGTCGAAAACGAAGAAGACGCGAAAGATTCCCGTGCGGCCTGACGTCGCCGAATTGACCCGCAAACTGATGAAGTCGGCGCCGAAGGGTTCCGGGTCGCCGATCTTTCGGAACACGCAGGGCAATCCTTGGAAGCCGACGACCGGCGTGGTTCGGTTCATTGCGATCCGGGACAAACTCGGTTGGAGCGACGACCCTGTTAGGAGCAAATACTCTTGCTATACCTGCCGGCACACTTTCGCCCATAGAATGCTATCGGGTTACTGGACGGAAGGCGCCGGTTGTTCCATCGAAACGTTGGCCGAGCTGATCGGCGATACGCCCAAGGTCGCCTTCGACCACTACGGAAAGGAGTGGGGGCAGCACTATCAGGAGCCGCTATGGAATGCGATCGGCGAAGGCGCCTCCCCGAATTCACAGTCGCATAGGCCGCCCGCTTCAAGGAAAACAGCCGGCGCGGAGAAGGAGAATACTGAGAAACGAGGATCGGCAAGTTCTTCAAAACATCGAGCCCCAGCCAACGGTTCCTCGACCACCAAGAAAAGCAAATCTGGATCATGACGGAACCGAAAAAATCCCGCCGACGAACGCGCGGCAGCGCCTGGCATTGGCGGCAGACCGACTCCTGGTACTTTACGCCGCCGGGAACCAAACGCCGTGTGCGGCTCTATGATGAGCAAGGCCAGCCAATTCTCGGCAAGGAGAATCGTCAACCGGCGGAACTCGCGCTCGCCCGCCTAAAAGCGGCTGGCGATTGGCGGCCGGAGGTTGAGGATCCGAGCAAAGAGCAATGGATTGTCGCCAAGGTCTGTTCCTGCTTTATCGAGCATTGCCAGCAGCGCGCCGCCAACGGAAATGTCTGCGATGAGTATCGCGATGAAGTCGTCCGTCTCCTCAACGACTTCTGCGGGTACTGCGGCGCTCTTCCGCTGGCGGAACTTCGCAAAGGCCATGTTCAACACTGGGTCGAGAGTCACCCTACTTGGCGATCGCCGGTGACGCGACGGAACGCGTTGACGATTGTGCTGGCGGCCTTCAATTACGCCGCAGAAATGTTCGACGCACCCCAACCGCTGCGCGGCCTGAAAAAGCCGCCGCCCCGACCGCGTCTGCATTCGTTCAGCCCTGAGGACGAGCTTTCGCTGTATTCCGCAACCGACGAGGCCTTCGGCGACTTTCTGTTCGCCGCTATTCACACGGGCCTGCGGCCGTACAGTGAACTTGCTCGACTGACAGTGGACGACATCATCGAGACCGATCGCGGCATGCTGTGGCGAGTGTATGCTTCCAAGACCAAGAAGACTCGCAAAATCCCCGTTCGTACGGACGTTGCGGAGTTGACGCGGCGCCGGATTCTCGCTGCGCAAACGGGAACCGAAACGACCCTGTTTCAAAATCCGCAAGGGCGACCTTGGAAAAAAGTAACAGGCGTCGGTCGCTTCCGAAAAATCCGCCTGCACCTTGGCTGGGACCAGGATCCCGTG
The DNA here is from genome assembly GCF_007751035.1 of Lignipirellula cremea. Taxonomy (NCBI): domain Bacteria; kingdom Pseudomonadati; phylum Planctomycetota; class Planctomycetia; order Pirellulales; family Pirellulaceae; genus Lignipirellula; species Lignipirellula cremea. The sequence goes on from NZ_CP036433.1 coordinate 2,970,935, forward strand.
CGACAAAACTACTCGACCTACACCTGTCGACACACTTTCGCACACCGGATGCTGGCCGGGTACTGGAACGAGGGAGCATGCTGCTCAATCGAAGTCCTGGCCGAGCTAATGGGCGATACGCCCAAGGTCGCTTTCGATCATTACGGCCGGGAATGGGGCCAGCACTACCAGGACCCGCTGTGGGCCGCCATCGGCGGCGGTTAAAGCTGCCGCACGAGCCCGTTTATCTAAATTTCGGCGAAAAACGTGGCACTATACATAGGATAGTATGCGGCATAACTATCAGCGGCCGCCGCTTTTCAAGGGTTTCTTGTGCCTTATCTACAACCAGCGGAGCGGGGCGGCTCTATGGTGTGCTGTAGACCGTGCAGGATGCGATTGCCGGCGGCGAATCGGCCGGCGTTCAACGCGCGTCATGCCCGCAGTTTGCGACAGCGCTCGAGATTTACTGAGGGCCGCCGTTGGCCAGCAAACCGTAGCGACGGATGCGATTAAAACCGTGCAGCAGAAAGCGACGCAGGAAATCTTCCGGCGACAACGTCAGCGCGCCGCGTCGACCGCCGTTAGCGCCGTCCTTTATGGGGAACGTCACGCGGCCGACCAGAAGCCGCTTGGGTCGCGATCAGTGACGGACAAACTGTCGCACAAGCTGTTAGCTAAATTTAGGCGAAAAACGTGGCACTATAAATAGGGTTGTATGCGGCATAACCATCAGCAGCCGCCACGTTTACACTTCGTCGGGGCGTCCCAAACGCGCCGTGATTCCGGGGAAATTCTGATTCGACGTCGACTTTTTTCGAGGGCGATGCAACTGCGGACGCACTCGCATCAGTTCGCGGATTCGGGCGATTTCACCTTCTTCAATTCGAATCCTCCCTTGACCTTTCGCCCCAGATTGGAGGTAATTGATAGTTACCGATTGGCCACGGATCATAAATCCACCGTGGTCGGACTGGCCAAGCCACTCGTAAAGTGTGGCGACCGCGATACCGAGTCGCTGTGCTGCTTTGCGGGATGTAAGCAGTTCGTCGGCCATCGCACCACCAGAGTTCACAACAGAACAATCCGCAACTTCGCGGACCCTTGGTGGTCGATTATGCAAATCGTCGTTCCCAAACCGTTCTCACCTTGGGAATCACGAGAAAAAATTAGGAGAATTTTCATGACCGATGATCGTCCTGAGCTTCCGCCGACAGTGAAAAAGAAACTGGAAGAGACTTTCCTTCGTATTCAGAACGGCGCCGCAGCGGAACGCCTTTATGAAATGATGGACAAGAGCGAAAAGGCGTTTATTGACGAGCGCGAGGAAGAGCTGTTCGGCGAGGCTGCCCACCCACTGTTCGGTAAGACAATCGGTATGTGGATGCAATTGCGCGGCGTTTCCCAGATTAGGGCGATCATCGAAGTTGGCTATCGTCTCAATTTCATAACCGATGCTGAGCGGGAGTGGCTGCTGCGCGAATCGAGCGAAACATTTGAGGACGCCTTTGCTGCCGCTAAAACACAAGATCTGGTGCTCGACGAAAAAGATCGCACCATCTACTGGAAAGGCCAGCAGGTGGATGTTAATTGGTTTAGCCGCGCGAAGCTCTGGAATTTTCTATGGCTAGTGGTTGAACACGCGAAATCCGGTGACGGCGTCGATGCGTGTGATTTTGGCGAAGTTGGCCGCAATTACGCTGCAAAAATGGCGTCTCGACTTCGTCGCGAGGTGCCAGGATTTCCCCCAGACCTTGCGGCCTGCATCGTAAGCGAGTCCAGAAAAACTCGGCTGTCCATTGCGCCGGAACGAATCCGCCTATTTCAAACCTCTTCGACGGACTCGCTCAAAGAAGTCCTGGGTGGCACACCAAAAACTTCGGCATGAAGGCCCCGCCTTTGACTGTGAAGAATACCTCCGGCAAGCCGGTCAAACTCTAATCTGAGAGCTCGTCGCTGATCAAACGAAAGCCAGATTGACTGACGCGGACTACTGGGGTTTGCTACTGGGGTTTGCTAAAATCCCGGCCCAAAACGCGTCAATTAACATGAGGGACTCTTAGCTGTTTCCTCAACCATATATCCAGATCGAGACCTTGTTTTCCAAACATTCTCGGCTTGGATTCGCCTACTTTTCAGGCCGACGACGCACTCATCCCATGCGATGGGTCTGCCGTTAATCGGCCAAATTTCTTTGAAGCGTTCTAGCTTCCCGTTGCGATGCGGGCTCTTTCGACTCGCCGCGCAACCTGACTCCTCGCGCCTCATGCTGCTACGTCCTCTGACTGTGCACGTTCGGTCACGCGCTGCTCGCGAAAAATCCTCGTGCACAGCTGCTGTTCCCAATTTGCGAACCGTTCGGGAACAGCCTTCTGTCAGAATTCCGCCATTACACCCCTGTATGTCTTCCTGGGTTTGCCGCTTTGTCAGCAAATTCGCTGGAGACAGAGATAGGAACGCGCTGAGCGAAAAAATATTGGAGGCGAACCCGCACGGGCAGACTTCAATCGGATTGGAAAAATCCGTGGAAGAAATAAAGCCATGACCGAGCATGACGGATTGAAAGGTTGCGGCCCGCAACCTTTTCGAAGCGGTAATCCCAACAACGAATGGGGCATCGACGAACTGAGTTTCTATGCTCAGATTCAATTCGGCCAGATTTTGGAAGGCGAGCGGCTTTTAACTCCAAGCTATTGGCGTCTGGGCAATGCTCTCGCGCTGGCAAAAAAATCGCTTCACCGTGGGCAGTGGGCCCAGTACCTGGCGGCGCTGGGAATCGACAAGACGCGAGCATCGAAAGCGCGCGCGATCCATCGCACGTTCCCCGAGGCTGGCGACGTCGTGGATCTCACGGTCGAAGAAGCGTACGACAGGCGACAGCGCCCAGCGACGACGGCTTCCACGCACAGAGGCGAGCAATCCAACTTACAAAAAGACTCCCATCGATTAAGGCACACCGTCAGTAAAATTGCTACCCGATCTAGAGAAGCAATTCACGACGCGGCGTTCGCGGCGCCGGCGGAAGCAGTCCTACTGATTCCTGCAGTTCGCAAGGCGATCCAAGAACTGGAGCAGCTGCTGAGTCATCTTGTACAACAGGCTGCGTTAGCGGATTAATCGCGTCTATTCCCGCACTTCGGCTGACGCCCTCAACCGTGAAGTTGGGCACTTCCATCTATCGGTTTGTTTTTCTTTGAAGCGTTCTAGCTTCTCGTGGCGATCTCCCGGCTCGCCCCACTGCAAGCGAGATTCTCGCGACATGCGCTGCAGGTATTGCGTGTTTTGTCGCGGATAGTTTGCAGGAAATTTTCGTTCAATGTCGCCCTTCCCAATCTGGGAACAGTTTGGGAAAGGCCAATTGTCATGATGCTCGCCGTTCGGCCTGATCGCAAGGTCGTCATGGTTGCCGCAAAGGCGGCGCACTCTAAGGAGAAAGAAAATGTTATCACCAAAGAAACACAGAGGCGAGCTTCCGGAGGCTGGCGAAGTGACCCCAGATCTGGCGCGGCAGGCACAGGCCTGTTGGGCCGAAGCGGCTCGGCAGCAAGGGATTGATTTAACAGACTTTGACCCATCGGCTTCCCTGGAGCAGCGACTTTTCTGGGCCAAACAGCACGGCCTGGAGATCGGGTGCCTGTTGGCTCGCCACTCGACGAAATTGCAGCATAGCACCGGTGACCAAGTGCGGGACAATTGCCAAGCCGCGGCCGCTCGTAGGATTTACACCCCCAGCGAGTACATCTGCGTGGACGAAGCCGTCAGCGGTCGCAAACAGCGACGGGACGGCTTGGTGCGGTTGACGATGATCTTAGAGCGCCGTTTGGCGACAGTGCTTTTGGTGTTCATGTTCTCCCGTATTTTTCGCACCGGGTACCGTGGCTTTGGATTCATCCAAGAGAGCGTCGTGGATCTCGGGCTGCGAGCTATCAGCGTCGGCCAAGGCATCGATACGGCCGACGAAAAAACCTGGCGCCAAATGACCTACATGTACGGGATCATGGACGAGATGCTCCTGACCACGATCGCGCAGCATGTTAAGTCCGGCTTGTCGGGGCTGTTCCGCTTGGGCTTTGTGGTTGGGGCGCTCACCATTGGCTACACCGGCAAGGAAGTCGAAGGGGCTCCGCTGACGAATCGCGGCAAGCCTCGCCGTGTTCCGGCCGTGGATCCGAAAGTCGCCAAACTCATTCGCAAACATTTCCGGTGGATCGCCCGGGGTATGCCGCTCGCAGAAGGGCATCGTCGCTGGGTGCGAGCAGGCGGGCCGGTCGATCCGCGCTGCAAGACCGGCGAGATGAGTTATACGGCTTACCGACGCATGCTTTCCAATCCGCGATACCTGGGAGTGTGGGCGTTCGGCCGCAAACGAAACCGTTGGAATGCTCGTCTTGATTACACGCAGCAAGTCGAGCAGCCGGAAGACGAAGTCATCATCGTGCGTAGCGACGAGCTGCGAATTGTGAGCGACAAACGTTTCCAGGCCGTGCAAAAACGACTGGAAAAAAACAAAACGGGGTCGCGCGGACCGTCTAGCGGCAAGCAGCCGCAACTCTGGGATCTCGTGACCGACTGCTTTGTTTGCGCTGCATGTAGCACTCCCAAGATTGACTATCGCATGTATCAGGGCGGGGCGCATGGCGTGGGCATGAAGTGCAAACGCGGCAATCTTTGCCCGGCGCGCGTCATTGTCAATCGGAAGGACGCCGTACTCAATGTTTGTCAAATGTTGGGCGACTTGCTTCGTCATGATGCGGACCTGATTGAACGCACCGTAGCTCGTTCTGGCGACGTGGACGCCAACCAGAATGAGCGACTCCTCGATGAACTTGCCCAGGCTCGCAAGCGAGAACGTGTTCTTTTAAGAAAGGAGGATGACCTTGAAGAACTGCTGGGAGAGGGCACGGAGGACGATCGCGCAGCCACCAAACGGAAGATCCGGGCGACGCGAGCCCAGCGCTCCGCCGCCCACATGGAAACCGAACGCATCGCCGCGGAGATCGAACATGGCCCCAAGGCGATCACTCCCGAAGAGGTTCGTACTCTTTTGAATGATCTTCCGAACTTGCTGGCGAACAGCACAACGGACGACGAAAACGACGAAGACGACGATCAAATCTACCGCGCCGCTGATGTTTTTCGTCGGTTGGTCGGTGGGCGGATTGCTGTCATCGTGGAGCTGCGGCCAGGGCGTAAAAAATGCAATGTCCGGGGCCGATTTACACCGCAGATCCTCTGCACTGTCGCCGAGGAATTGGGAAATTCGACCGCCATTACCGGCAGCGAATCCACGCCTGGCGAACAAACCGTTTGGCTGCGTGAACCGCCGCGACTGGACGCCATCGCCTTGCGGGTTCACGAGTTGATCGACATCGAAAGCCTCAGCTTTCGGGACGCCGCGAAGAAGCTTCGCGAAGAGGGGATCAAGGTGAATTCCGGAAACGTTTGGTATAGCTACCACCGCTGGTACGAGATGCAAGGGCTGACGGCGCCAGACTTGCCTTACAACAATGGTCGCCCTCGAAAACCGAAGTAGAAATGTAACGCTACCCATTTCACTATTACGCCTCGTCTTCGGACGGGGCGTTTCTATGTGCCCAACTCCAAGGAGCTAAATGAAACCAAAATCGAAAACCGGTTCGGGCACTGAAGAAAATTCCGCCCCAACACTTGCGAGAGACAACGTCAACGAGGATGCGAACGAAGATCGCGAGCGATTGGCGGAGGATCTGGCGATTTTGGTCGTCCGGCGTTTTCGGGCTGAACGCGAGCACGCATTGCCAGGCCCACCAAATTCCAAGGATGATTGATTGCTCAATCCAGGCCCTTCTCGCGTCAAGTAAGATGGGCCATTGGCTTAGCTCCCACGAGCCGTCGATTGGCCCCTTTGCCCCGTGATTTCCGACATTTTGTCGGCGATCACGGGGCTTTTTTCGTTTCTTGGCGGGTCGATGGTCGACTTGCCGCAGACTGACTTTAAGGAGGAACGTATGTCGCACCTTGTTTCTATTCAGACTGAGGTCCGTGATCCCGCTGCCATTCGGGCGGCGTGTGATCGCCTGCATCTGCCGGAGCCAGTCTTCGGCCAGACGAAGTTGTATAGCAGCACGGCAACGGGCTGGGCCGTGAGGTTGCCGGACTGGCGGTATCCGATTGTTTGCGATGTCAGTACGGCCCAGATCGCCTTCGATAATTTTGGCGGCAGGTGGGGCGAGCAGGTCCAGCTTGATCGGTTTTTTCAGGGGTACGCCGTTGAACGGACCAAGATCGAGGCCCGCAAGAAGGGGCACTCGGTGACCGAACAGCCGTTGGAAGACGGTTCGGTGAAGCTGACCATTCAAGTTGGAGGCGCCGTATGAACAAGACCATCGAAATCATCGTGGCCCCCAACGGGCAGACACGCGTTGAAACCCAAGGCTTTGTCGGCTCGGAATGTCGGGACGCCAGCCGCTTTATCGAACAGGCCCTCGGTCAGCAGACCGACGAGTTGCTGAAAGCTGAGTTCCATCAAACCGTCTCGAACCAGCAACAGATTCGCCAGGGCGAGTAGTGCTCTCGCGGTCCGATTTTATTTACTTCTTGTATTTTCAAAAAAGGAGTTCTCTATGTCGCTTTCTGAGCGGCTGGCGGAGTACGTGCGCGCGTGCTTCACTGGCATTTGGATTGAATCCCATGAACATGAAGACGCGCTGCTCGCCATTGCCAATCTCTGCCGTGCGGAAGATTGGCGGCTGATGGTGTGGGATATTGCCCAGGGACTTCGCGTGCCTGGCGCCCAAGCAGATGTGAACGCCTCTGATCCGCTGGCGGCAATTCGGTCGCTGAACTCGATGGCATCGCCGGAGGGCACGGCGATTCTGGTGCTGCGGAATTTCCATCGCTTCACCCAGTCGGCCGAGATTGTGCAAACGCTGACCCAGCAGATCGTTGCCGGTAAACAGAATCGCACCATCCTGGTCGTGCTGTCGCCGATCGTCGCGATTCCGGTTGAACTGGAAAAACTGTTCGTCGTGCTCGAACATGAACTGCCCGATCGGGAGCAGTTGGCGGAGATCGCCCGCGGTATCGCCACGGAACCTGGCGAATTGCCGGAAGGGCGAGAGGCTGAAGCGTTGTTCGATGCGGCCGTCGGTTTGACGCGTTACGAGGCGGAAGCGGCGTTCAGCCTGTCGCTGGTCCGCGAAGGACGCCTCACGGCTGCCACCTTGTGGCAGCAGAAATCGCAGATGCTGAAGAAGAGCGGCATGCTGCAGCTCTATCGCGGCGGCGCGAACTTCAGCGGTCTCGGCGGACTTGCGGCGCTCAAGGCGTTCACCAAAAGGGCGCTCCTGCAGCCGCAGCGGAATGATCCGCTACGACGGCCACGCGGCGTTCTGCTGCTCTCGCCGCCGGGTTGCGGCAAGTCGCAGTTTTGCAAAGCGCTCGGCAGTGAAGTGGGCCGGCCGGTGCTGACGTTGGATGTCGGCAGCTTAATGGGTTCGCTCGTCGGGCAGTCGGAGGAAAGAACGCGGCATGCGCTGCGACTCGTGGACGCCATGGCGCCATGCGTCCTGATGATCGACGAGGTCGAGAAAGTTTTTGCCGGCGCCAACGGTAGCGGCGACTCGGGCGTGTCGTCGCGGATGTTTGCCTCGTTCTTGAGTTGGCTGAATGATCATGAGTCCGATGCGTTCGTCGTTTGCACTGCGAACGACGTCTCGAAACTGCCGCCGGAGTTTGGCAGGAGTGAGCGCTTTGATGGGATCTTCTTTCTCGATCTGCCCGGACGCGAAGAGAAGGACGCCATCTGGAGCATCTATCTCGACCTGTTTGCGATTGATCGCGATCAGTCGCTGCCAGCGGACGACAACTTCACCGGCGCCGAGATCCGCGCCTGCTGCCGTCTGGCGGCGTTGCTGGATATGCCGCTGGTGCAAGCCGCGCAAAACGTCGTGCCAGTTGCGGTAACCGCGGCCGAATCGGTCGAGCGGTTGCGAACCTGGGCCAGCGGCCGCTGTCTGTCGGCCGACAAGGCCGGCATCTATCAAGCGTCGCCGGAGTCGGGCAAATCACGTCGCCGCATTCGTCGCGATCCGTCGAACAACTGATCGACGTTTTCAAGTATCTCGTTCACCCGCACCGGTTGACGACCTCGTCAGGTCGCCAGCCGGCTTCTTTTTTGGAGTACCACTATGTCAAGTTTATTGGAGGAGACGCGTGCATCTGCGGTGCCGCCCAGCCGCCGACTGCGCGCCACGATGGCGGCGGCCCGCCTGAGTTTTACCTGGCTCGGCGTACGAAAGTCACTCAACACGCAGCAGAGAAACCAAGCGGCCGATTCGTTTGGCGCCGAAGGCAAATTTCTTTCGGCAGGCAAGAAGTTGCTCGACACCTCGCACCCCGCGTTCAAAGCGGTGACAGCAATTCGCGGCCGAACGGTCAGCTATTGGAAGGGCGTCTCTCTGCCGTTCCCTGAGCCGGGCATTCGTCTGCTTCGCCAAGATGCGATCACTGCCTTCGATCAACAGATTGGCGTCTTTCGCGAGGAGCTCGAAGCCGCCGTTTCGGAATTGGAACGGCACTATGACGCATTGCAAAGCGCCGCCCGCGCTCGCTTGGGCGAGCTGTTCAGTGCGTCCGACTATCCGCCGACACTGCTCGGCATGTTCGCCGTGGAGCATGACTATCCGTCTGTCGAGCCGCCTTCTTATCTGCAGCAGTTGAACCCCGGACTGTACGAGCAGGAATGCCAGCGCGTGCAGGCTCGTTTCGACGAAGCGGTGCAGCTGGCCGAGCAGGCGTTCGTCGATGAACTTTCACAACTCGTTTCGCATCTGGGCGAGCGATTGGGCGGGCAAGAGGACGGACGCCGTAAGATCTTTCGCGACACGGCGATCGTCAACCTGCGCGAGTTCTTCGAACGTTTCCGTTCGCTGAACGTGCGGTCCAACGAACAGCTCGACGGCCTTGTCGATCAATGCCAGCAGATCGTCCAAGGCGTGGAGCCACAGCAATTGCGGGAAGACGGCGGGCTGCGGCAGCAGGTTGCTTCGCAACTTTCCGGCGTTCAGTCGATCCTAGACGGCTTGCTCGTCGATCGTCCGCGCCGCCGCATTCTTCGCTCCGCCAAATGAGGAAAACAATGCAGATTCTTATCACGCCCGGCGGCGCCGTGCGCTGCATTTACGGAGAAGCCATCGAGCTATCCGCGATTGGCAGACTTAGCATCTCGCGCGGTTCGTATGTCGAGCCGGATGCAGCGGGTCGTTGGTTCGCCGATTTGGCTCCGGTGAACGGGCCCAAGCTAGGTCCGTTCACCCAGCGTAGCGACGCGCTACGAGCCGAAGCGAAGTGGCTGGAGTTGCATTGGCTCCTGCCGCTTGCTCCAACGTAACTCTTCCACACTTTCCGATGTTTAGCCCCGGTTGGGCAGGCGCCTTCGCCTGCGCGGCCGGGGCTTTTTTCGTTTTACCCCCTGACAGGAACACAACTAATGAAACAGTCTGATTTGAACCGCGCCGTCGCCCTCGCTACTGGCGAAACCATTTCCACGATCAAGCGGCTCGGCTTTCTGCTAGCAGATCCTGACGACGGCGATGATGCCCTTTTCGACGACCAGGGGCCGGAAGTGCTCGACTGGGACGCCCTGGATCGCCAACGCTTCGACCGCAACATCTGGGGGCAACGCGATGCACCGGCGACTGCGTGAACCGCTGCTCACCCTTCTGAAAATCGCCGCCTTCGCGCAGCGACCTTGTAACCACCTGCCGTGTCGCAACTGCCAACGACGCGGGACCCGCGAAGTCAAGAATGGCAAGCGACGCAGGCGGAAGCTCCATCTCTCTCCATCCGTTTCACCTACAGCAAAGGAAATATCATGAAAGTGTTACTCATCAACAACGACGGCGGCGGTTTTGCGGACTACGTCGATGTCGCCAAAGGGACGACGGTAACCGAGATGTTTGAACAGCACATCGGATCGGGCGATCCGGCGAACTACCTCATCCGCGTCAACCGCCAGCCCTGTCCGGCCGACCAGACGCTGCAGGAAGGCGACCGTATCTCCATCACGCCGACGAAAATTGAAGGCGCCAAGCTCTAACTTTAACGAACCCGGAACGCCGGCAGGTCGTCGAGCGGAAGCTCGGCGGCCTGGCAGGTGGGACGCAGGGAGAACCCTCTCATGTTGAAACAAAACCGCATCCTTTGGCGCCTGGCGAACGCCATCCATGAACGAATCGCTCCGCGAACTACGATCATCGCCGAGCCCGAACTACCGGAAGCGACTTGGCGTCAATCCGCCGATCTTCTGCGACGAATCCGACTCGCACGGCGCCACGGTTTGACACTGGCAGCCAGGCGACTGACACGCGAACTGCGGGATGTCGTATGGCGACTGCGGACCGAGGCGACTGCCTTGGCCTCATCGCTGGAGCCGGTGGCGGCCACTCTCAAGAATGCGACCGTTGCCGACATTTTTGCCGATCTTCTCGCCATGCGCGAGGAGTTCGGCGACCTCGCTTTCGACCGGAAAGCCCACACGCTTTCGGTCACGACCGAACCGCTTGAACTGCACGACGTCCACCTGGGGCCGTTTGAGATCCGTCTGGAATGGAGCGATCTGCAGCTGCGCGACTATCGCGTCATCGCCGCCGATCCCCATCCGGCCGCGAGCGACGACGGCGTCACTCATCCGCATGTGCAAAACGAAGACGTCTGCGAAGGCGAAGGCAGTCAGCCGATCCGACGGGCGCTGGAGCAAGGCCGCCTGCTCGACTTCTTCCTGCTCGTGGCCGGCGTACTACGAACCTACAACCCCTCCAGCCCTTACGTGCGGCTGGATCGCTGGCACGGCGTTGATTGCTCCGACTGCGGCGATACCGTCTGCGACGACGAAGGCGGGACGTGTGGGAAGTGCGATTCGACTCTATGCAGCGAATGCACATGCCATTGCGGCGGGTGCAGTTGTGGTTACTGCAGCTCGTGCGTCGCTCGCTGCTCTGGCTGCGACGAAAGTTGTTGTGAAGCCTGTCTGAAAGATTGTTCCCGTTGCGGCGACGACGTCTGCCGCGACTGCTTCGATGAACAAGAAAGGTGTCCCCCTTGCCATGACGAAGAAACCGACAACGTGGAAACGAGTCCCGCAGTCCAGCCCGCCCCTGCTGCGATTTAGTCCGACCGCTTGGGCGAAACTTCTTTTCTTACGCGACTATGGCGAGACCGAAGTCGGCGGCTTCGGCATCGCGGCCCGTGATGACTTGCTCTTCGTCGAAGACCTGCGGCTCGTCAAGCAGGACTGCACTTGGACGCATGTGAAATTCGACGACGACTCTGTCGCCGACTTCTTCGACGAACAGGTTGACCTCGGCCGATCACCTGAACAGTTCGCCCGGGTTTGGGTGCATACGCATCCCGGCGATTGTCCGCTGCCAAGTTGCACCGACGAGCAAACGTTTGATCGCGTCTTCGGCCGCACTGAATGGGCGGTGATGGCGATTCTCTCGCGACAAGGCCCTTCCTACGCGCGACTCCGCTTTAACGCAGGCCCCGGCGGAGAGATCGAGATTCCGATCACCGTGGACTACAGTCGCCCCTTCGAAGGTTCTGACCGCTACGCCTGGGAGCAGGAGTACGGGACGAACGTCCTGCCCGAACCACCGATTCGCGCGGCGAACGCCCGCAGGCGAAGATCGGCCCAACCCGCAAGTACTCGTCTCGACGACGAGACCGAAAACGAATTTCAAGATGCCTGGTTTGATTACCTCGAAGACGAAGAAAACCCGAAAGGATTTGAATTTTGAGCACGACCACAACAGATACTCCAGATCGTTTTATCAGGCAACGCGATCTCGTCCCGGCCGAACGACTTGCCGCCATCACGGCTACGGTGATCGGCGTCGGGGCTATCGGCCGGCAGGTTGCCCTGCAGCTGGCCGCGATCGGAACGCCTTGCATCCAACTCATCGACTTCGATGACGTGGAGCCGACGAACATCGCCACGCAAGGATACCTTCACGAAGACGTCGGACGACCAAAGGTGTTCGCAGCCGCCGAAGCGATTCGCCGTCTCGACCCCAATGTTCGGGTCGCGACGATTCACGAACGCTACCGCTCGAAGCATACGATCGGCGACGCCGTCTTCTGCTGTGTCGATTCCATCTCGGCCCGGTCCGCCATCTGGCGGTCGGCTCACAGACGCTGCCAAATCTGGGCGGACGGCAGAATGCTCGCCGAGGTAATCCGCGTCCTGGCCGCAGGCAGCCCCAGCGACTTCACCCGTTACGCCGGTACGCTCTTCCCCCAAGCCGACGCCCAGCGCGGCAGTTGCACCTCCCGCAGCACGATCTACGCCGCCAGTATCGCCGCCGGCCTGATGCTGCACCAGTTCACCCGCTGGCTCCGCGGCTTGCCCGTCGACGCCGACACCACGCTCAACTTGCTGGCTGGCGAATGGACCGTTAGTTAAGTCACCGCTCGCTGTTAATCACAAGCCATTCCCTCAAGGAGAACTAACATGATCAAGCACGCCCCTCCGCCAACCAAATCTACCCGCCGCTTGTGGCGGGCACAGCAATCACCACACTCGCACAAATAGGACCCCCTATGGAAGGTTGGATCATCCTCGGCACTATCGCCGCCATCGCCTACTGGATCTACAAAACCGGCAAACGCACCGGTAGCCGCCAAGGCTACAACGTCGGTCGCTCCCGCGGCCGACGACGGCGCCAATAACCGCTGCTTCTAAAAACGAAGACAAGCCGGGCTGCCTTACGCAGCCCGGCTTGTTGCTGGGCGATTCCCTAATTGGGTGACGAATCGAGAATCGAAGAGGTGGCCGCCCGGCAAGGGCGGTCAAGGCGAGCCTTCTTTTTATCTATCAGACGTTGAAAACCTGTCTGATCAGAGCAATTTTCCGAACGCCTCGAGTTTCCCTGCCCGCTTTTGTGGAAGCCGCCGTCAATTTTTACTGACTACTTAACGGTTGCATCAGGTTCCGTTGCAACTCCTGGCCAAGGAAGAATGTTGAGGTGGTGACCAATTTCCGGGCGCTCCCGAAACTTAGAATGGCTGGAAAAGGAGAACGCCACGATGCGTCAGAAACGGAAGCCTGCGGTTCCCCAAGGCAGGCGGCAGTTCGATGAGGACTTCAATCGGGAGGCCGTGCAGATGCTGCTCGATGGCCATACGGCGGGCTCGATTGTCGATCGTCTAGGCTTGTCGAGCACGACCATTCTCTATCGCTGGAAACGAAAGCAACTCGCTCGCAGCGGGCCTGTGGCGTCGTCGCTCGACGCCAGCATCAAGGAACTCGAGGCATAACTGCGGCGCGTGGAACGGGAAGGCGAACCGCCATATGCCCGCGAGGAACTGATCAACTACCGGTTGCTCCGCGAAGTGAAACTCGCTAATTGCGACAGTAGGATGCACTTATGCCAGGCTTGTACAGTCTTAGTCGATCCACGGTAGAATGTGACCGAGCTTCGTACTAACGCGGTGTAGTCTCGCATTGGACTCGACCCCGGAGATCGATAGGTGGAACCGATCACCACAACAACAGTGGTCACAGTTTTTGGCCCTTGGGCAGCTAAAAAGTTGGCGGACGGATTTTGGATTAAGCTATCCCGCTACTTTCGACCCGACCAATTACAGAAGCAAATCGCCGAGCATCTTGCTGCAGATGCTGCTTTCTCGAAGTATTACACGTCGACTCCCCGTCTCGACAAAGGGCGATTGACGCCCGAACGGATCCTCAGGCTGCTTCAAGCTACAGTAACTAATGACATCGCAGCGCTCGCCCGATACATCGCGGACGAGCAACTCGTTGATCTTCCAATCCAAAGCAAAGAACGTCCGTCCTCTTTCGACGAAATCTGGTTGGCAGTTGCGAGAGCGATTGCCGCGGCAACGGAAATCGCCATCGTCGAAGACGAAGAGCTCTTTAGAGAGTTCCATCTCGCCGCTACGCAGCGTAGCTTTGCCGGACAGGCATCCGTAATCACCGAACTCCAGTCCCTCAAGGCGCAAGTCGAGAATCTCGCTGCGAATCTGTCCAATCCGCCCACAAATGACGCTGCGAGTATCACGATCGAGTCTCGTCGGACGGAAGGACTCTCAGAGAATGCGGCGACTCGCACCGTCAATCTCTTGGCGAACCAGGTCGATGGCCTCGAACAGCAACTGCGAGAACAGCTTGACGCCAACACCGAAAGGATTTGGGAAAAGATACTCTCAGAAATCGAACATCACAATTTTCGTGGCGCGATTGATCGGACCGCGGAGTTGCAAAGCTGGCTGGAGAAGCAAGGCCAACAGATTTCGCCGGGCATCCGCGGAAGGGCCTGGCTGTTGCTGGCTCAGGTCGCACTGATTCAGTCTGCGGAGCTAGAGCCGGTCGGCGACGATTTTACCAAAGCGCGAGCGTTATTTGAGCGTGCTCGCGACGAATTCGGCCCAACGCCGTCGGATGAGAATCTAGGCCGACTGAGTAACTTTCAAGCCAAGCTCTTCGCGTTGGAGGGCAAAGACGAGGAGGGTTTGGGTTTACTCGCCAGCCGCACCGACAACCAATCCATCACCACTCGTCTACTAATCTTGATAGACAATGGTCGCTTTGAGGCGGCAGCCCACGAGATTCGCCAAATACCCCTGGATTTAAAGTGGTGCGATCACGCAGTCCTGGTGTTCGCACGTATCGCAGCGATCGCAGAGGCGCAAGCGACACTGGATTGGGTTGGGGGACAGGAAGAACCGACCGTTGATACCCGCTCTCGCGTGGCGTACGCTCGCGGCACGCTTCTGCGACTTTCTGCTGCTCACGAAAACGAGGCGTTCTCGGCAATCGCCATTGAGGAGTCCGAAATCGCGGAAGTACGAAAGGTGTTTTCCATATTGCAGCCGATCGCCGATGCGTGCCAAGCGAGGGGACAGATTCGTGATGGGTTGGAAGCAGAAGCCATTGCCTTTACCTACTCCTGTTGCCGCTTGCTGGGGCGGGTGGAGGAGGCCTCACTGTACGCGAGGGTTCTCCAAAACTTCCGTCCGTTAAGCCTCGACTACCTGGTTGCCGCTTTCCGCCAGGATGTTGATCCGCCGACGGACTTGGTCGCGATCGCCCGCGAGGACCACCCTTACCGTTTCGAAGCCCAGTTTCTGGCAGTCGCGATTGAGATTAGAGCGGGACTCGAAGCTTCCCAGGTGCTGGAGCGTGTGGTCGCGCTGGAAGAATTGGCTGTCGACAATCAGGACCGCGAAAAGCTAGGCAGGGTGGCGCTTCAAGCCGCGTTGAGTCGGCCAGCGGCGATCCAGCAAACGGCACGAGATTTCATCATGCGAATCCTGGGCGAGAGCCACTTTCTCGTTCGGCTGCTAGATCTCGACCAGTTTCTCGCTTGTGGCCAATTCGAGCAATGCGAAAAGGTACTCGCGGAGATCGAATGCCCCACCGACATTTTGGTAGAACAGTTTCGCGCGCAAGTGCTGATTAAGCGAAAACATTTTGGGGGCGCTTCCAAAATTTTGGAAGCCGTGGGCCGGCGTATGTCGGAACCGGACTTATTGATCGATGCCGCTCGATTAGCGCTCGATGCCAGGCCGCGGCATTTGGATGTGGCTCTCAATGCGCTCGCGGACGCTGTCCAGCTATGTCCGAATGACCCCGAAGCGATCCGGATGCTGGCCTACGTTCATGTGCAACTCAAGGGATATCTCCATGCGGCCAAGTACCTTGAGAAACTCAGCAGTCTAGAACCCGAAGACTTTAACCACAAACTGAAACGCGCGCAATGTCTGGCCCTCGCCAATCGAGCGAGCGATTCGCTCACGGTGTTGGACGAGCTTTGCGCCGCCTCGCCGATCGTACTGGGCGCCCACTTGGCGCGCGCCAAACTTTTGACCAATCAGGGAAGGCCCCAACGCGCCTTTGCTTCACTCCACGAAATTCGCGACGAGTTTTGGGCCTCCCCGGAATACGTGGCAATGTACATGTCGATCGCTCATTCAGCGAATCAGGAGCGGCGTGCCCACGAGGGATTCCAGCAGCTATGGAACCTCCGCAACGAGGGAATTGCTCCCGAGGACGTATTGCAGCCAAAGACATTCGATGACTTCGTGAAATTTGGGGAGGCGGCCCGTGAACAAAGTCGACTGCTGCAGGACCAGATGCTGGAAGGGAAGATTCCGTGGTTATTGGTAGAGCAACTGCTGAATAATGTCCCCTATTGGGGCTGGCGGGTCAGAACCCAGTCGCTGGCGTGGCTGATGGACTCTCCTTACGAGCGGGCGTCTTTTGCAATCTACGCCACGAACAGTTACGCAGTCCTCTCCTCGGAAGACGGTCAGAGTTCGTTGCAGAGAGTCTCTGCAGCCGAACGAGGCCAAGCAGTTGTTGTTGATCTATCGGCACTTATCACCCTTCATCGTCTCGACCTGCTATCGGCGGCCCTCGAATACTTTGGCGCGATCAAAATCCCACCCTCCTATCTTGCAGATGTGCTGCGCCATGCCGGCAAGTTGCTACCACACCAGCTCTCGCGAAAACATGTGCTGGAGCAGATCCGTCAGGCAATCGACCGCGGGTTGGTGACCATATTCGTGAGCGAAGCGTCCGCCAGCAAACGAGTGGACGAGTATGTTGACGAGCCCGAGGTCGCGTATCGGCTTCGAAACGTTCTCGACACCCTTAGCCGGGCTGGGAAGCTGAGTTCACAGCAACTCGAAGCAGCCTTGCAAGTTGCTCACAAGGAGCCTCTTGGAAACGACGACGGAGCAGCGCTCGCTCCAACCGATACGATTCTCGTGGACTTGCTCACTTTGCAGACCGTGACGGGTGTTAAATTGCTCGATATGGTGTGCGAAACGTTCAGCTGCGTCGCGATTTCTTCAGAGGACCGACGGCGGCTGGATCAGGAACTTCGCGATTTTGCACTGGGTTCCGAGACACACAGTTGGCACGAAGATTTGTGGAGGACTCTGGGGGAGGATAGTCGTGTGGACGCGACAAGATCCGTGTTTCACGTTGCCGAAAGCGATGTGGAACACGACGACCAGGACAGCGACGAGGTGACGGTTCTCGACGCTGCGCTGCTGGCCCTGCAAGAGAATATGCCATTGCTTGTGGACGACCGAGTTTGTCAGAATATGGTGCTGCGGATGCACGGCACTTCACCGCGGGCGGCATTTGGGACTGATTGCCTCATTTCGCGACTTCGCGAGGCTGGCCTTATCGACGAACCAAGAGCTTGTCGCGCTTTGCTGAGTCTAATTGAGTGGCGGTATCGTTTCTTGCTGCTTTCGGAGGAAGAGCTCCGCATCATTGCCCAGCACGGTGCGCCCGCCGATTTGAGAAAGGTGGCCCGATACGTGCATGACTGCATGCGCGATCCCGGCCTATTTGCGGGACCGGAAGCGACCACGCCCCCGATTCCCCTGGCGTATCGCTTCTATCAAGACTGGCTGCACACGATCGCACATTTCGTAGCGGACTTGTGGCAGAACGAGTCCTTCAGCGAAGAACGTGCGATCGAAGTGACTCGTTGGGCGATGTCCGAACTGGTCCCCACAATCCCCCGCGGATTAGGAGCGGCAATTGGGCGGATCGCGGACTTCTCTGCGTTCACCGTGCTGCATTTCGCTATGTTGCGTCTCTGTCGGTCTGCCGACTCTACGAGGGCCAACGCCGGCTTGCGTACAATGGCCACCGCGTTAGGCTTGAGCGATCAGTTATTCATTCAGCTCGCCGCGGACGTAATCAATAGCCATGACGACTAACGAAGAAATGCTCACCCGTGAACAATTGCGCGTTCTGCAGACGCGGATGCTCCGGCACGCAATTGACCACATGCCGGAACAAATCGACAGGCGCACCGCGCTCATCTTTACAAAAAATGAGCTGTTGAACGCTCCGCTGGATTTTTCGTTTCCGGAGGCGTGCCTGGAGGCTGTAGAGCGGCCGGAAAGCCCGGTTCGCTGCCAAAGCACGCGAGGCCCGCTTCTCGTGCTGTCGCTAGAGAAGACAACGCGCACTTCCATCGACCTGGTAACGTTTTTGCTGAGTCCGGACGTGCGTTTCAGACAAGGGGCACTGCGGGAACTTGATCGCCAAATGAAGCTCTACGATCCGTTCATATCGCCCAGCACCAGAAACAAAGCAGAGACACTGCGCCCGGCTATCACGCAGCAAGAGGCAAGTGGACTGTCTGCCGCGGTTGAGCTCAGCGACGCACTAAAAGGTGATTACTTTTACAACCTCGCGGGGTGTGGTCAGTCAGCGAGACTGGAGTTAGAGGATCAACTTCGCGAATTCCTGCGCAAGGTACTTATTCCGACGGAGGCGATGGTTCACTTCCTGCTGGATTTGCCAATTTGGAGCCCTTTACGGCAGCGTGCAGAACTCACCGCCCGGTTGTCGCAGGCCGCGGTCGGCCAATCGCTTTCAGAATTTCTGGACAAGTACTTCCGCTACTTCGGTCACCTTCCCCTCGGGGGCGAGTTTAGCGCGGCAAACGCATTCACAACTTGGCTGGAGCAGCATCCGTGGCACGTATCGTATCCAGCCAAAGTTTGGTCCTGGGCTCGAAAGAATGGGAGCCCACTTGCCACGTATCACGCCTGCCAATTGCTGTTAGGACACCAGGCAAGATTATCCGGAAGTGAGAAGCGCGTGTTGGTGCGGCAAGTCGCCGCGATGCAGAGCAATCACGGATTCGTCAGTTGGCAACAACGTTGCACGCTCGCTGCGCACTATTGTCGGCATCTGGAGCTAGTGGCCCCCGGCGCAGATGGCGAGAGGGTTGCGGCGATGTCGTGGTGGCTTTCCGAACGTCTGGCGTGCCTAGGTGACGGGTTCAGCAAACGTGCTATGGTCGTTTATGAATCGGAGATCAAAACGGCCAGCGCTTCGTCGCACGAGTTATGGCGGACGTGTCGACCGCCGGTTTCGGGGTCATCGCTGCGTTATGCAACGCTTTATCTTCCATCCATCTGGGCTAGTTCAGCCTTGTGTGAGTTGGCGAATTCCAAGCTCGATTCACTGCTGGGTCAGATGTCCAAGGAACGGGAGTTAATTGCTCAATCGCTCGCGCCACCAGTTGCACGACTGGATGGATTGGAGCCATCTGCGTCCGGCAAGGCATATGCCTTCGAGTACCCACTGGGGGAATTTCACGCAGCTGTGGTCCAGATGGCAAGTCGCCGCAAAACTCGCAAGACGAGAACAAATCGCTCGAACAATTCAATGCCGGACAGGTCAATCGAAGACCAGGTTCGGTGGCTCCATACCGCAGGAGATAAGGAAGCAGTTGTGTTGGCATTACGCGCCGCGTCCTATTCCGGCAACGTCGCTCCGACACCGATTTGGGAAGCGTTTTCCGATCCTAATTGGCGGAGGGCGGTCCTGGTCCAGGGATCGCCTCGCGCGGTTGAGCTGATGACGGAAGCAGCGCTGGAACTTGTCGCTCGTGATGAGGACCATGACTGGCGGAGCTATCTTCCTCATTTCCTCGCAATTGCCGCGGACGACGAATCCAACTCACCGGAAGGCCGCAAGATACTGTTCGACATGATCGTATTGGTCTCGATCTCCGTCGACTCGGTTAGCGCCATCGAACGATTACTGCGAGGTGTTGGTCGAAACCGACACGAGGAAGTTGCCAAGGAATGGCGGGAGAAAATTGAGCGTCTAACTCCGCACGCTCCTTCATGGGTCGCTTCAAGAATGCGTGGGATTAAGTGCGTTCTGTACGTCACATAAGTGAGCTGGAGCGGTGCCGCGCGAGAGAACTACAAATCACTTACGCCTGGGTAACCGCCCCTGCATTATTCTCGCCGTTGATAAAGTCGATGCTGCGGTAGAGCGCCTGTACTCCTGTGTGAGGTATTATCGAAAGTTGACGGGCCGGCAAAAAGGCTCGCTACGCGAACGGTTTTGGCGGTCCACTTGCGAGTGCTGAGCGGTTGATCGCATTGGCTGCTGGAACGCTTCGTTGCGTTTTGGTGGCCTAGTAACCGTCAATACTCCGACCAAGCCAAGAGTAAGGCTCGTAGACTCCTCAGCTTGCCAAAACTGCTGCTCGATAAAGGGCTGCACGGTGGATGTTGAGCCCCAGTGCGCGCAGCAGCGCGGTGTAGGTGACCTTTGCCATGCCACGGACACGCAATTTCGCCATTCCCATTTGATGCTTGCAGCGGGACATGGTCGCTTCGACTCCGGCTCGCCAACGGTAACGAGCGCGGAACGCGTCGGTGGCGTCTGCCAAGCGTCGTTGACGCTGCCGTACGCGGTCATGTGTATACTGCTAACGAGCCGACGTGCGTCCGACTGCCGATAACGGACAGCACTGCCGCTGAGGACATGCCGCGCAAACCGAAGAATCAAACAGCACTTGCAGTTTCACGTCGCCGATGCTGGTTTCAATCGGAGCCTGCCCTTCCGGGCAGCGAAGCACCCGTCCGTCGGCAGCTAACTCAAAGTCTTCCAACGTCAATTTGCCTTGCTGCTTTCCCTTCGCTGGCATCGAAGGCGCAATGATCGTTACGCCGTGTAGCCGACCCGTTTCCAGGCTATCGTTCGAGCCATAATGCGAATCGGCCAATAGCTCCTCGGGTTTCACATTGCGAGCGTGAACGTCTTCCAAGGCGGGCTCGATGGAGTCTTGATCATGCGTCGTCATCTTGCCAACCGCCACGTGCGTGATCAAGTCTGGCTTCACGGGTTCTTGTTCGTCTGCTGGTTCAGCATGCTCGACGTAGGTCTCCATGATTTGCACCATGTAGCCCGCGCCTTTGTGCTTGTTGTAGCTGGCGTCGGGATCGGCGGGGCTAAGGACCGTGTTGCAATCGCTGGTGCGCGGCGGCCTGACCATGACCGGTTGGTCTGGATCGTTCACGACTTCGCACTGCTCAGCGAAGATGCGAGTCAGTAGTTGAAAGCTTGGCAGTGAAGCCGCCGTCTGCTGGAACTGTTGAAGCAAGGCGTACACGTCTTGAGCCGCCTCAGGCAATCTCCGCTTCGACTCACTCGGTCGTGTATCGGCGAAACAGCCATCTCCTTGCCGCTCCACGTACTTACGTAAAACCTCGGTTTCGACGGTCGCATAATGCTCAGGGAGCTTTCGTTTCAGTTCACGCAAGAACTTGCTGGCGGCTTCGACCAAAATGCCTAGTCGGGTAAGACCACGGATCGCGGACCGCACGGCAGTCGAATCGAGTCGCTGCTTGGTTGTGTCGACGCCAACGGCTGAAATCAGTCGGTCGGTAAGCGTACGGAACAGAACTTCGTCCAAACCGAGTTCGAGCACCTTGCTGCGGTAATTCCGCAGCGTGCGCTCGCAAAGATAGGCGTCTGATTCATGGCGGATGTCGAGGGCATAGTGCCACGCGATGTTCAATGCGACCGCCTCGCACGTTTGCTGATCGGTTAAGTCATGCAATTGCTGCAGGACTAACGCCCCCAACGCCATATGAAGGTCTTTGCTGGGGCGGCCAACACCATCGCGAAAGTGACGCGTCAGTTCACTGACCGGCAGATGCATCAGCAAATATTCGCGAAACACACCCGCCCAACTCCGCTCCAGCAAACGTCGCCGTTGCGGGCCCAGGTATTCCCATGGATCAAACAGATCCCCGCTTTGATGGTCGCGTAAAGTGAGCATTACGCCAATTTAGCGCGATAGCCGTTTTCGACAACCCCGGCGACAACCGACTTTTTGCCGGCCCGTCGAAAGTTGTGTTCTTGAAAAGCGCATAAAAGCGGCGCATCCTGCTGATGTCATCACACTTCAGCCGCCCGACGTGGGCACAAGGATACGCCATGAATCAGAGTACAACAGACCGCCGTTCCATTTCAGTCGCCGACGAACTTGATTCCGAGGTGGTCGATTTTCGCCAGCAGTTTGAGGGGCGAAGCGCGCTCGATGAGCTGATCCGCGAGGGAGCCAGGAAGATGCTGCAGGCCGCCATCGACGCCGAAGTGGAGGCCTTTCTCCTCGAGCATCAGCCTCGGCGCGATGAGCAAGGACCCTGGCTCGTCATCAAAAATGGTACGCTGCCCGCCAGGGAGATACTCTCCGGCGCTGGTCCCATTGAAGTCCAGCAAGGCCGCGTTCGCGACAATACGCTGGACCCGGAGCATC
Organism: Lignipirellula cremea; assembly: GCF_007751035.1. NCBI lineage: Bacteria > Pseudomonadati > Planctomycetota > Planctomycetia > Pirellulales > Pirellulaceae > Lignipirellula > Lignipirellula cremea. The sequence goes on from NZ_CP036433.1 coordinate 2,993,017, forward strand.
GCGTCCAATTCTCGGTAGCTGTCCAATCCGTGAAATCGGTGTTGGCTGATTCGCCGGTTTTCGACCATATTTGGGCATGGACGTTGAGCAACTCAAGGATGACGCGGCGGGGGGGAGATTGTCGATCGACAGGTTGATCGATGTCATCGCCTCGCAGCAACGACGGATTGATGAGCTTGAGAAACAACTCAAAGAACTCAAGGGGAAGAGTCCGACTGAACGTCTCGATCAAGCTTATAGCGAAAAGGCGGAGCAACAACGCCAAGCCAAGACCGGCAGACGGAAACGAAAACGCAAGCAAGCCGGGCGAAACAAGACGGCTGACAAAATCAAACAGGCCAAGCGAACCGAAAGAGTCTTGCCGGCCCAGACTCGCCTGGACGACTGCTCGTTTTCGCACACCCGCGTCGCGTGGCGGGTGGAGAATGGCCGGGCGGTGCTGGTCGCCTATGAGATTTATCGGTGCGGCAATCGCTTCGGAAAGCCCGCCGGACTGCTCGGCCGCAGCGAGTTCGGCATCGAAATCTTCGTCGCCATCGCCTACCAGGTCTACTGTGTCGGGCTGTCGATCGACAAAGCCTGTAAATTGCTCTCCTTCTTTCAGCAGTTGAATCTGAAAAAGAGCCAGGCAGACGCCTTGCTCAACCAACTTGCCCGAGCCTGGGAAAGTGAATTCGATTCGCTCTGCACGCTGCTGGCCCACAGTGCGGTGGTCCACACCGATGAAACGTCCTGGAGCATCAACAGCGTGTGGGCTTTCTTGACTGACAAGCTCACCGTGTTGTTTTACGGCGTTCACAAAGACGGCGATACGTTGGCCCGGATTCTCGACAAGCAGACGTTTGCCGGCGTTCTGATCAGCGATGACGCGGCCGTCTACCGGGACTTCAGCAAGTCGCAGAAATGCTGGGCGCACCTGATTCGCAAGGCGATCAAGCTGACGCTTCAAGATCCCGAGAGCGCCGTTTATCGCAACTTTGCCGACCGTGTGCTGGAGATCTATCGCACGGCCAAGCGGATCAAAGCGGATCGGCGTCTGAGCGATTCGACCCGTTTGGCTCGTGTCGCCGAGTTGGACGACGAACTGCTGCACTTGTGCTGCGCGCGATGGATTGATGACGACGTCAGCGGCGGCGAGATCGAAAACGACTACCGGCGTCTGTGCGATGAAATTATGCGATTGATGCTGAACCAAGAACTCTTCTTGTTTGTGACCGAACCGGCTGCCGACGGCAACAACAACGCGGCCGAACGTCAGCTACGCGACGACGCGACGGCCCGCAAAACGTGTCGCACGAGCAAGACGCCCCGTGGCGCGAAGCGTCGCAGTGTGATCTCCAGCGTGCTGCAGAGCATCGGCAAGCAGCTTGATCGCTTCACGCTTGAAGCGGTCATCGCCGAAGCGGCGAGGTGGCTGGAGGAGGGGGAAAGCTGCTTCGCCCGACAAGTCGAATCCCGCGGCCTTGGACCGCCAGGAACTCTCTCCTACGGCGACGAAACGAGCCTGCTCGACCAAGTCATCTTAGCCGCGGACGCCTAACCAAGCTCCCAACCCGTCCCGCAATCAGCCGCGCCGGTCGTTCATCCATGCGCACACTTTGGACAGCTACAATTCTCGCCGAGCGTTCTGCCAGCCTACTTGCGAAAGACCGAAGCTATCGAAGAGCTGATCCCCTGGGCGCCGTATTCGCAACCTGGTAATCGCACCTTGTGCCCTGCGGAAACAGATAGCCATCGACCCAAGCGGGCTGACGACCGCGGATATCGCGGAAGCGGCAGTTCGGGCTCAGGCGAAAACGGCATTTATTTTGGAGGGCGACCCATGAGTGTCGTATCACGATCGAAGTCGCAGATTCCATCAAAATCGAGAGGAACCGAAGAATCACCCACGAACCCTACGGAAATCGCAAGCGATAAGTTATTTATGCCACTCGTGTTACATCAAGTTTTCGCGTCGATTAAATAAGGCGTAGTTGTGTCCTCGACCAAGCTGAATTCAGTCATTGCCGTGAAGTTGACGCTTGACCGTTCTTGGCCTTTGGCTTGATTCGCAATTCCATTGAATTAGAAAGACCCGAATACCGTCACTCAGGGCGATTGGCCGGTTCCAGTCGGCACGTATCGCTGCCCGCAGAGGTGTAGACAGCCCAAAAATAGGGGTGAATCCAAGGGTCCGACGGGCCATTCCGCCGACGCCCTGCCAGGAAATCCCGCTGCGCACTGGCCAACGCACTGACGGCCGTGTCCCCATCATTCAGCTTCTCAAAGAACGATCGCATCAGCAGGGGACCGGTTCCGTCGTACACATCCCACAAGCCGGACACGACGGTGTTGGCTCCCGCACGCAAGAAAGCACGTTGTAATCCAAACAAGTCGTCGCCGGCCATCGGCGTGCGGTCAGCCAGACCGGAAAAACAAGCGCTCATCACCACCAGGCCTGCGTTCACATCCGCGGCGTAGATTTCGGCCGCCGTCAGCCGGCCGTCGTCCTCGGCGTCGCTGTGGCACAGCAGAAAACTTGTCAGCGGCCGATCCGCGACGTTCATGCCATGGGTAGCGACAAACAACATCCCCGTGGTCTTGAGCAACTGCCTGACACGAGTTTCGCTGACGCTCGGTCCTTCCAGAACAGGACCTAAGCGGTCGCCGAACGCGGCATGCAAGTTCTCAAGATCGATCTCAACTCCAGGCAGCCGCGTGGCGGACTGAAAATCCACAATTCCTACCGCGTTGACACTTTTCAACGGCGCGGCCGAACGTTCCCGTAACATGCCCCACGAGACCAACGACGGCGCGTAAGTGATATCCGAACCTGTATCGATCAGAAACTTTGGCTGCGGCATCTCCAAAGCGCCCCGTTGCGATCCGTCCACTTCGACCACCAATGCGGCGAACGGAAAGTAGTGCAAAATGTGGTGCGGAACGAGTACCAGGTTTCGTGCGCCGGCGATCGCGGCTGACGCCTTTGCGGGCATTAAGGATTGATAGAACTGGTGCAGGTCGATTTGCCATCCTTTGTCGAAGCCCTCGCCGCTCATGGCCTGTTTATATAGCTTCGCAGCCTGCGATCTGGTTCCGGCCAGATAGCGATGAACGTCGGCGATTAGCTGGCTGGAAGAAAGGGGCTTGCCGTCCTGGCCGACCAAGCGTTCGGCATGGACCCGGCCCGCAGCGCTGACGACGAAGACCCAACAGTTGGTTTCTCCCAGATAGTATTCCAATCCCACGGTATCCGCCGGCCAGTTGTCCAGCTCGTCGTCGAGTGACAGGGGGTATTCGTGGCCCGCGGCGGCGTGAATACCGTTGTGGATCAGCACGTCCTGCAGCGAACGGGCTTTGGCGAGTTCTGCATAACCCAGCGCCTCGCGATAGCGACCCTGCTCGATCAGCAATTCCATCAATTGCTCGTTAACATAGGCGCGGCGTGCGAAGAACCCCGCGCGCGACATGCCTTCCTGATCGTTGTCAATTCGCTCGCGCAACATTTCCCCGATGAGGGCGGCAATCCGGTAATGTGTCAGCGCGGTCTTGGAATTGGGCTCGCTTGCCTTTCGCTTCTTCGCGTGTTGATAAAAGAGGCCCAAGGACCGGTGGCAACTTTCCAATCCCGCCAAAGATCCCGCTTCGGCGTACGACGACAACGCCTGGTTAGCCGCGCGGCGGAATTGCTTGTTATCGCCGCTGCGATAGGCCAAGTGAGCAAACGTCTCCTGAGCCGCCGCCCGCACGATCGGCTCGGCCGATGTCGCCGTGCTGGCCAACTTCGCATAGTTCGACGCCATTTTCTGAGCCAACTTCCGTGCACCACTGCTCGCGTCCTCGGCAGGGGAGTCCCCAAGACTAGCCAGCAAGTCATCCGCCAACGCATAGAGACGGGCCAGATTTGCCTGGACCGCGGCCAGGTCCCTTGGAGGAAGGTTGTCGGCTAATTGCAACGCGGCCTCATATTGCGTGCGCGCCGCCTGCCAATCCAGGATCGCATGAACCAGTGGGCTGCGGACGCCGGTTGCGGCCTGCACCGCATGGTTATATAGCCGGTTCTGGGCTCGATTGACCAGGTAGTTTCCAAAGTTCACCCGAGCCCGAAAAGCGTCGGCCGGATAGCCCGTACTCAAGGCCAAAATTGACGCCGAGAATCTTCGCTCGGCGTCGTCCAAGTCTTCGGCAACCAAAGCTGCAGTGGATTCGGCCCTGATGACCGCCTGGTACATGGCGGCGAGTCCCAACGTCCGCAGGTCGGTCGTGTCGCCGATCTCGTTGAGGGTCTCACGAGCTTCGGACCAGCGGCTGCTTGCGATGAGCAATTGGGCCTTGTCGATGACCTCAATCCCACTGGCGTCGTACTGGTCGGCCGGTTTCTGGTCACTCGACAGTCGCGCCAAAATAGTCTCCCGCGCGGCCTGCATCCAGGCCGTTCGCCTGGCCTCAGGGGTGGCCTCGATCAAATCCAACGCGTCAGCTAAATACGGCAGGGGACGCTGGTTCTCGTCCAACTGGGATAGCAGATGCTCGACGGCGACAACCCTATAGGTCGGCTCTGCTTTACTCCCCAGCAATTGGGCCAATTCATCAGGCCGCTCCCAAACCCAATCACGTACTTCGTCGTCCTCGACAACAAAGGGCGTCGCTCCCGTACCGTCGGTATAGCGAAACACATATTCACCGGCTGCAAGACCCTCCTGGATGTCTCCGGGCAAACCGGGGATGTCGTCCCATTTAAGTGTCTGCTGGCCCTGGGGAAACGCCAGCCTGGCCACGACTCGATTGCCTTCCACGATCTCGGCGGTTGCTTCCGGAAATTCGCCTTGATCTGAGGGCCGGCGGCGAAAGGTCACCCGGCCGTTCAGAAGCCGGGCATTGGGAGACGGCGTCAACAGCACCGCCCCGCGCACGACGGAGACGCCCAGCAGTTGATCTAACGTGCGCGACTCCATGACCAAGGCGGCGCCTGCTTCGCGTACACCGCCGGATCGAACGCCCGTACTTACCAAGGATGCAACGGCTGGCGGTCGGCCATCCGTCAAGGACACCCAGCGTTCTTGCCCCTCGTGCGACCAGATAATCAGGCCGGATCCTGCGTGTGGCGCCCCCAAGATCTGGTCGTTGAGCGGCGTTACTTCCAGTCGATCGCCGCGTACCTGCACCAGCACGCCCTGCGTTGCAGACTGGGCATAAAGCGTCGCCGAAAGCAAACCGCAGACCAACAGCAGGGAAACAAATGTGACAATCTTCATGGCGGCCGGCGACTCAAAAGGAGACTTCGTGATGGATTCGCCCCCGTGTCAGCGAGCGACGGGTTTCGAGAGACGACAACACACTCACTCGACTTTGTTCGTTTGACTCTCGTTCGACGCCGACCGCCAGCGGCGGCTGGCGGACGTACTCTCCGGAAACACCAGCGAGCTGCATGCTTCCCTCTCAAACAATGCGTCTACCTTCAGCCTACCTTGCTCAAATTCCTCGGGCCCCGAACGTGACGGTAATTTACCAGCCGGACGGACGCCGATGGTCACGGATTCTCGTTCTGCAACGCGGTCAGCAATTGAATCAGCCGCTTCGTCACCGACTCGGGCAAATTGCGGTCCTGGGGCATTCGCAGGGAAAAATCTTCTTCTTCCAGACGGTAGACCATGTCGTCGACTCGTTCCAGCACTGCCTGCTTGTCGAAGACGTGATAGGCCAGCGAACTGTGGCACCGGTAGCAATAACGGTTGAGCAGCGGCAGCAACTCTCGGTCCGTCGCGTTGGCTTTGTTCCAGGTGACGTCGTCCTTCCCTGGAATTCCGCGGTCCAAGGTCGGCGCCGACTCGGGACTTTGCTGATGCAAGCGAACCCAGGTATCCGCCGCCTGCGTAATGAACGACGTCGGATTGACGCGGTGGTTCTGCTGTTGAATCTCGACGTTCAGCTTGCGCAGCACATCGAACGTCGTGGCGTACTGCTTCGTTTTGCTATCCCCGCCACTGTCGTAAATGGGATGAAACGGACTCCGGCCCAGATCCTCAAAGTCGTCGCCTAAGCGGGTGCGATCGATCCAATGATCGGTGTCCAGGTAACTGAGCATGCCGTTTTTTTCCGCACCGCCGTGGCAGTGGACGCAGGCTCCCGGCACATAGTACTTCTTTAGCGGATCGTGTCGCGGCAGGTCGGGGTCGGCGGCGTCCCAGCTGGTCAGGGCGCTGGCGGCCAGCTTGCCGCCGTTGTCGATCGAATCGAACAACATCCAATAGAGCGGTGACGGCAAGTCGGCGCCCGCTCGCCGGACGAGGATGACCTGATTTACCAGGCCGGCTTTTTCGAACGGCGATTTGGCCGAAAGCGGCACGTACGAGTTCGACATCAAAAAACACAAGGCGACGCCGTTACGCTCGGCTGGCGAATCGGGACGAGCCTTTAATCGCACGAGCCACCGCCAACTGAGTTTCCGCGGCTCCACTTTGCCCGAGACGTCGGTCGTTTTGGGCGCGAAGAATCGCACGGACAGAATCTCGTCCGTGTTCAGCGGCCGGTCGACAAAGTGCTTGCGAAATCGCTCGGGGCTAGCAACCTTCGCAGGCAATTGCTCCAGGTTTATCAGAACCTGGGGCTCCAATCGCAACAAGTCGCTCGTGGTCAGTCCCGCGTAGCCCAAATAGGCGATCAACTGGTCGAGCGACGCGGGCGGCTCCTCGTTCGCAAAGCCTAGCTCTTTGCCAATCTGTTGGTAGTACCGGTGGGCCTCGTCTTCGCTGCCGGCAGGTACGCGGCTGGGGCCGGCCAGCAGGCCCAGAGGGCCTGCGCGTTGGAGCCGTTCGAAGACCTGGAAGTTGGGAAAGGCGTCCGGCTGTTTTTCCGCTGGCGGTTCTCCCTGGGCGCAGGCTGTGGTCAGAACGAAGAGCAACACGGCGCTGGGGGTCAGCACCCCCGCAAACCAGAAGAATTTACAAAGGAAGGTCATGGGCGTGAGGCAGCTTGCAAGAGTTGGAGTAATTCCCGAGTGGTGAAGGTCCATTGTTGGCCATCCGGACTGCTCGGGTCAAATCCTGCGTCGCTCCGTGGCGTGCCTTGCAGCAGGCGGAGCAGCGCGGCGTCGTTCGGTTCGGAGTTGTCGCTGCGATTGCTGGACTCATTGCGGGAAGCCGCTTGCAGGAGACGGAGTAGCGTGGTGTCGTTCGATTCGGAGTTGTCGCTGCGATTGCTGGACTCATTGCGGGAAGCCGCTTGCAGCAGACGGAGCAGCTGGGCGTCGTTCGGATTGTTAGGGAAGCAGCTCGTGTCTTCCATATCGCAGCGGGAAGCGGCTTGCAGCAGACGGAGCAGTTGGGCGTTGTTCGGTTTGAAGTTGCCACAGCCGGGATCGTTCATGTCGCATTCGCGGGAGGCGGCTTGCAACAGACGGAGTAGCTGGGCGTCGTTCGGTTTGTAGCCTCCACAGGTGGGATCGTTCCCGTCGCAGCGGGAGGCGGCATGCAGCAGACGGAGCAGCGCTGCGTCGTCCGGTTTGTAAGGGGTACAGGTGGGATCGTTCAGGTCGCAGCGCGAGGCGGCTTGCAGCAGACGGAGCAACTGGGCGTCGTTCGGTTTGTAGCCTCCGCAGCCAAGATCGTTCATGTCGCATTCGCGGGAGGCGGCTTGCAGCAGACGGAGCAACTGGGCGTTGTTCGGTTTGTAGCCGCTACAGCCGGGATCGTTCATGTCGCAGCTGCGGGAGGCGGCTTGCAGCAGACGGAGCAACTGGGCGTTGTTCGGTTTGTAGCCGCTACAGCCGGGATCGTTCATGTCGCAGCTGCGGGAGGCGGCTTGCAGCAGACGGAGCAGCGCGGCGTCGTTCGGTTTGTAGTCGGTACAGGTGGGATCGTTCAGGTCGCAGCGGGAGGCGGCTTGCAGCAGGCGGAGCAGCGCGCCGTCGTTCGGTTTGTAGTCGCTACAGGTGGGATCGTTCAATTCGCAGCGAGAGGCGGCATGCAGCAGACGGAGCAGCGCGGCGTCGTTCGGTTTGTAGTCGTCGCAATTGGGATCGCTCGCGTCGCAGCGGGAGGCGGCTTGCAGTAGACGGAGCAACGTGGCGTCGTTCGGTTTGTAGCCGTTACAGCCGGGATCGTTCATGTCGCATTGGCGGGACGCGGCGCCCAAACGTGACAGGAGATTGGCCATTTCTGGATAGTTCTGCGCAGCGGCCGAGTTGGCCAGCGACACCAGCAGACACAGCACGCCAGCGACGGCGCAGCTTCTTTGCGAGAAAGCATGGAACATGTTCGTTCTCCTTGGTAAAGGGGTTCCGTTGAACGGGGATTTCTAGTCTAGTTCAAACCTTCAAACTTTCCTGTTCCTAAATATATAGTCGCAAACGAAACCCAAAGCGGACGCATGGAGGGAAGATTTTTAAGTTACTTTTTCCCCGCCAGTTCCAACAGCCGTCGCAGCAGCTCCCGCGAGGGCGATGCGGTCGATACCTTCCGGCCTGCGATATATAGCCGCGGCGCGAAGCTGACTTCGGCTGGTAGAGCCTTTTCCAGATCCGCTGCAATCGCCTGCGCCACCTCCGGGGAATCTGCCGCGGCCGACAAAGCTTCTGCGTCCAAGCCCTCCTTCGCGGCGGCGTCGCTGGCCGCCTGGCGGGAAAACGTTTCACGGTTCTCCAGTACCCAGCGGTGCATCCGCCAAAACGCCTGTTCACCGCCGAGGAGCCCGGCCGCTTCCACCATCTGCACCGCATCGGCGGCCAGGGGATAGCGTTCTTCCGCCAGCTTGTCAAATCGCGGATTCAGGACCTTGCTGATGGGAAACTGGTACAGGTCCAGCCGCACCTCGGTATTCTCGCGGCAGACGGCTTCTAGATTCTGCCAGAGTTGCGGCGAGTAAGGGTTGCGGTAATCGAAAAACAGCACCACCCGAACCGGCGCATCCGCTGGACCCAGTGACCAACGGCCGGGCTCGACAGGAAGCTTTTCTTCGACCGCTATTTCCTGCCAGATTGCGGTTCGCCGCTCGATCTGGCCCGCAGGATGATCGGCCGCCGCCGTTCGGGCCGGCGGTTTGGCCTGGTCTAACGCGGCGATGGCGCGGTCAAGCGTATCTTCTGCGTCCCACCCGCGCAGTTCGACCCCGTTGATATAGATCACAGGCGTGCCATCGATTCCCAGCTCCATTCCTTCCTCGACGTCCTGATCGATCAGCTGGCGGACTTCGTTACTGCTCATGGTCGCCAGGAATTGAGCAATCTGGTCCGCACCGGCAAAGCCAAGCTGCGGCAGGGCGGCGACCAATTCTTCGTCGCTGTATTCATGGCGGTGTTCAAACAGCCAGTTATTTAGTCGCCAGAAGGCTTCGCCGCCTGCCAGCAAACCGGCGGCCTCCGCAGCCTGCGCCATGCGGCAAGCGTTGTCATGAAAGTGGGGAAATTTGACCATAGGATTGCAGTCGCCGCAGAGCGGAAAGTGCTTCATCGACAGCGAGATGTCCGACCGGCTTTCCATCAGCGGCTTCAGACGCAGCTCCAACTCGCTGCAATCCTTGCATTGGTAGTCGGTAAAAACGACAAATCGGATCATGGCCTTTTCTGGACCGAGTCGATAACGGCCGGTGAAGCCAGGACCCTGATCGTCGCCGACTCGCTCTGTGGAAGTTGTCGTCGCGGTAATTTGCGCGATGGACTCATCCGCTTGCTGGTGCGCCACCGCGTCGGCTTGAGCGCGAACCTGCCACTCGGCGATCCCGAAGACGGAAGTCCCCAACACGACGGCGGCCGCCCAACCGCCCATAGCTCGCCAAGGAGTCGCGGCGGCAGTGGGGCATGTCTCGACCACGATCCAAAAGCACAAATTGCCAGCGTGCGTCAGGGCGCAATACAGGCAGAAGTGCTGCTCGAAAAACATGACGGCGACAAAGACCAACGACCCCAGTACGCCCAGGCGGACCAGCCATTTGAAAAGCATGGGCACGCCGGCTTCGCCCAGCCAGGGCCAAACCATGATCAGCGCGAAGAAGTACGTCGCCCCGGCGAACGAAACGGGCCAACCGAAGATGTTTCCCCAGGGACCTTCGGCCAACGAAGCGCAACCACTCGCCGGCCCGCAGCCTGGCAAACTTAGTCCGACCACATGCTGCAGACACAGCATGAAAGAAGCACCAAAGCTCAGCAGCAGGAAAATGGCCGCCAGTACGCGGCGTGATCGGAAATCCGGGAAAACCGGTGATTCAAGATGCTTGACCATCGGGAAACTCTCTGTGTCGAGGAGCATTGTAGGTTACCGCCCATCTCCGCTCAATTGAAACGACGCCCAGAACGGGGGCGTTGAGGTTCGTCGTCGTTATGGGGTCAGACACGGCGGTCGCCAAGAATTTTTCCGGATCGTTGAAAAGCCATCCCTGCGCTTCGCGCAGCGCGTCCCGCCTGGACCTCTCTTTTTCCCAATCGTTACAATAGAATTTGATCATGAGCACTGGTGTCGCCTGGTCTTCGACTTCCCATAAACTGTTGACGGTCGATCGGCGGGCGGCCGTCTGGAAAGCCCGCTGCAGACCGAGAACTTCTTTGCCCGAGCGAAGCTCGCCCAGGTTGGTTTCGCAGGCGGAGAGCACCGCCAGTTCAACAGGATTCAGGTTGAGCAAGGCGGCCTCCAGCGCGGAGGGGACGCCGTCGTCTCGATTGACGCCCGCTTCGACCGGTGTCGTTGACTTCGGCGGCCAAATCGCCCGTGCGGGCCATTGATTCCTATTCACTCGATCAAGGATTCAGATCGCTTCCCTTTGTTCCACGTACAAGGAATTCTTACGGCTGACTTAACGCGACTTTGATGTTCTTCACGGCGAAGGCCGGATAGTTCGCTGGGAAACGTGTTGCTCGAAAAACTTTCTTGTTGTTCGTACTGTCCTTTGCGGGTGGAGCATCGTACACAAATTGCCAGACGCGCTCGCCTGCTGCAGTCACTTCAAAAAAGGCGCCTTGGACGCCCGCACAGATGAGCGTGTTGCCGTTGGCCAGTCGCTGCGCGCCGGAAATGATGTCGGCGAAAAACTCACCTTCGGGACCCTCACGGTAAGTCCACGTTGGCTGCTGCGGTCCAAAGCTTCCGTTTGCAAGTTGTGCGTAACTGCCGTCGTTTTTTAACGGTAGAACGATTTCGTCCACGGAGGAATAGGCGCCCTCCTCCCGGTCTTTGCCGTTGTTGAAAATCAGCACGTGTCCCGCGCCGGGATAGCCTTCTGGGATCCATTCGGCGTTGTGCTGGCCGAAGAGCTGCTGATCTTCCGCGGAGCCGGCTCCATGCGCCGCGGGGTTTCCCCAGCGGTACAACAGGTCTCCGCCTTTTCCGTGGCGGCCGGCCGTGTGTCCGGCGGCTTGCTCGGTGGTCGTACTATGATCGATGATCCAAATCTCGCTAAAGCTGTGGACGCTGAGACAGATCTGATCGAGCTCGGCGTTGTAGTCGATCCCGTTGATGTGGGTCCAGTTTCTTCCGCGCCTTTTGGAAAAGTTGATGTCGACTAATTCGGCGTGTTGCGACACATCGCCGTAGTTAGACCTCGATTTGTCTTCGTCCTGGATCAGGTGGTCCCAGACCGACCACTTCCAAACAATCTCGCCCCCGCTCGGACCTTGCGGCTGGATTTCGACAATCGTATCGGCCCAGAGAATTCCAGACGCGTCCTCGGGCGGCGCCCCCGCGGCAGTGGCGGTCTCTTCCGCTGTTTTGGTTTCCCACGCGATGAGCAGCACATTGCCGTTGGGCAATGGCTCGATGTCGTGATGTTGCAGCGTGTATTGGTCCGAGTAATCGAAATCCCAGAGCAGCTCGCCTTCCCAATTGAACCGCTGGATGCCCCCACCGTGGCCTCCGCGAAAGGGAAAGCTCGGATTGTCTTCTAATTGCTTGGAGCGCAGTAAATCGCCATTGGGCAAAAGATATGCCGAGAGGCCGGGCTTAAAGTCGCTACTCCAGGAATTCACGACTTGGCCGGTCATATCGATGAGGTACGTGACGGTGGACGCCATCGGTGCAAAAAGCGTGTAACCGTCGTTCTGGTTGCGTCCGACGTTTCCCTGTTTGTTGAGATTCTCGTCGTCGTTGCGGAACGAGCTTTTTTCCTTTTCTCGATTCTCCTTTTGTTCCTTGTACTTGGAAAACAGTGTCTCATGCATCGCATCGCCAAAAGTATCGGTATCGGCCGCGCGGCCAAAGACTTCTGCGTAGTCGAGAGTCTGATACTCCAGGCCGTTCAGGTCGGAAGTATAAAGGCGGCCAATGTTGACTCCCGGTGTTCGTAGGCCGTCGAGCACTACCCCGTCTAACTGGCTCTTACACGATTCAATGAACAGTAGCGGAAACTGCATGCCCATCTCGTCGCCCACCTTCCTGAGCGTTTCGATGTATTGCGATTTGGTCACGCCCAATCTGCCTCCACCTACCCCCAGTTCGCCCTGATAGTCGGCGCCCAGTTCGCCTTGATAATCTGCGCCCAGTCCGACTTTGACGTGGATCTTGGGTAGCGGCGTTGCGGCCCCTTCCGTGGCCTTGCCTGTTTTGGCTCGGACCAACCCCAGATACTTTTCCCGAGACGACTTGGACGCATCAACGACGATTCGCGGCGTCATGGCGAGATGATCGCCGCCGTGCGACTTGGTGACGAGCAGGAAATCATGATCGGCAGGGTCGAACCTGCGGCCCACGGCGACCAAGGCCGCGTAAAACACGTCGCGATGCGAGAGCGGATTGGCGTTGTAGACAGGTAATTTGAAGGCTGGGGTTTCAAAGCTGCTCTCCTCAAATTCCGTTGCGGAAGCGGGCAAAACGTAATACTTACCGCTTCGTGCGAGCCGGTTGGTAAATACGACGACGTCGACCTTGTCGCCGGCGGCCCCTTTCCTGATCGCCTCAATTTCCTGGTCAACCACTGCCGGAAAGGTGTGGATGTCGTTTTTCAAGTTCGCGGCAAGCTCGTTCAGGTCTTTGTCGTTATCCGCGTTCAGCCAGCCGATGATCTGCTCGTAATTGTCCGCGTCCTCCTCGTTCGGAGCCGTTTCGTTGGCATAGTAGATCAACACCTGTTTCTTCGAAGGATCCCCAATCTTGGTGTTCAATGTGACCGGCGCATTGAGATCTCGCGATCCGAAAGCCAGTGCAGAAAGCCCTTGGTCAGCATCTGCCTTGCCAGCATCGGCCTGGTTCTTCTCAATCGTCCTGGAGTCCTTCTTGCCATTTTTAGCCAAACTCTCTGGCTGACGGTTACTGCAGCCCGCAACGACGAAACTAAATACGAGAGACAGAGCGAGAGTCCAATAGAATCGACGAAACATCTAATTATGCCTTTCATTAGACAGGGGCGTTACGGTTTAACTTTCGTCATCGTAAAGGAGAGTTCTGGTGGATGCGTCATCAGTAATTTTCTCGAAGGGCGAGAACGTAACGACAGCGCCGCACGCCAACGGCTTGCTTCCTCCAAATCATAATTTGGGTCGAGCAACCCATTATATTTCACCTTAAACTTTGAGCGGTTTCTCGATCCTGGGGGCGTTGGATCCAACGCCCGTTACGGGCATTCCTGCTTTTCAACGATTCGCTATTCTAGGCAAATACAAACTTTGTCGTCTCCCGTAAGCGTCAGCATTGCCCAAATTCGTTTGCCGTTCGGCGGACGCGGCTTCGATCCGGTCCAGGACATTGGCAAAACAGGGGATCGGCTTGTTGTCTTCGTCTCGCTGATCCAAGAGATGCTCGGCCGCAGCCCCTGATGAGAGTTGTCGTCGCGTTAAATCAGCATCGCTGGCGGCAGTTCCGAGGCAGCAATGACGACGATTAACCAGCAACTGGCAACGCAAATCGGATTTCTGCGCAGCACTGCATTCCTTAAACAAGCAGCGGAGTGAAAGGAAGGCCTTTGACGGACGCTTTCCATAGGCGACTACCACCTACAAAATCAGCCAGCCGCCAAATTTTGTAAGGACAAGCTTGTTCTACTTGCTCGATCCTATTCTAGAGCTTGGCAGAACGTCATGACGAGGTCGCGGCGCTCGCGTTGCACGTCTGCAGAGCCCTCTCCCGCACTTCCTTCCCTTGTTTTAACGACGGCCACGCTGTCAAACAACTCTCCACTCCAATCACCGCCTCTCCCGGGAGGCTAACCGGCTCCGCGCTAGGGCGCGTTCGACCCAGGCACAAATCGCCTTCCCAAGTATCCTGGCCCTGCGCCTACTCCTCCTGCTTGATGACGCCTGATGCGGCTCGCTCGATTTGTTGCTGGCGCTGAACTCCTGTGAGAGTGGTCATCATCGCTTGCGAAAGCCTTTGACCTTTGGCGACGTTGGCGAAGACGTCCGTGTAGTCGATTGTGGTGTACCGAAGTCCGTGCAAGTCGCTGGTCCAAACGCAGCCGACATTGTTTACTTGAGCCTGGTTGAGCGTGGCGACGTCGAATCCGAACTGACTTCTGCACGATTCCGCGAACAGCAAGGGAAATTCTTGCCCGCTCTTACCAGCCTTCAGCAGGACGCCGACGAACTGCGGTTTTGTAACGCCTCGATAGTACACCAGAGGCTTGGCGGAACTGTCTACGCCGAATTCGCCATTCGGATCCAGTTCCGCATCACTTGCGACGCCAAGCGTGTCTTCGGCGCCTGGGGCTAGCGTCCCTGGAAGCTTTTGCAGCGTGTCTTCGGCGCCTGGAGCTAGTGTCCCGGCGGGCTTTTGCAGTGTGTCTTCGGCGCCTGGAGCTAGTGTCCCGGCGGGCTTTTGCAGTGTGTCTTCGGCGCCTGGGGCTAGCGTCCCGGCGGGCTTTTGCAGTGTGTCTTCGGCGCCTGGGGCTAGCGTCCCTGCGGGCTTTTGCAGTGTGTCCTCTTTGAAAAGCAGCGCTAGCTCCGTAGGTGATCCGACGAGTGGCTGCTGGGACGACACCGCGAACAACTCCTTTCGTGCCTCGACGTCGAGAGTTGCCAGGAAAATGGGCGTTTGTTGCGGCCCCAGCACCACGCTGATCCGAGCGAGTTCATCACCCAGCTTCACCGCCTCGTTTTGACCGTCTACAACGAAAACGCCATCGCGAAGGAGAATCGGGCGGGCGTCGGTCGTTAGAATAATTTCGTCCTCACGATCCACCAGAAGGAGTCGTTCATGAACCAACTTCAACCGCAGAATGCCTCGTTTTTCAGCTCGCAAGGCTCCCTTTCGTACATAGATTGCTCCGCCAGATTCTAGTTTTACCGGCGCCCCGTCGACCAACAACAAAGGGCGACCTTCCTGCCGGAACTTTTTCATCTGCTGATCGGCGTCGGCTTCCAATTTGGCGATTACTCGATCGCGATCCAGCACGTGGGTATCTAACGCCACACGGGTTGTCAGAGCAAAATGTTTGTTGCCATGCGACTTCGTCACGAGGACGTATTCGTGCGACGACGGCGGGAAGAATTTCGCCACCGCGGCCAGAACCGTCGAAAGAGATTTGACGTCCGACAAGGGCCAGGCTTGCAAGATGGCGTCGTCAAACTTCGGCAGCACGACCGATTCTGTACGAAATTCTTCGCCGGTATCCGCCACGAGCATCTGTCCCTCGCGGGCGAGAGCGTTCGTGATGATTAACACCGCCGCTCGTTTAGCGGCATCTTGTTTCCGCCGAGCCGCCTTCAGCGACTCGATTTCCTGCTCCACGGCGGCGCCAAAGTGTTTTGCATCTTTTTCGATGCCGTCCGCGAGCGCTCGAACTTCGGCGTACGCGGACGAATTAAGCCACGATGATAACGTGCGAAGGTTTTGCTCGCCGGTCTCGTCCGCAGAAGTCTCGTTGGCGTAATAAATCAGCACCTGCTTTCTCGTGGGATCGCCGTCAACATTTCCTAATCGGACCGGAGCGCTGAGATCTCGACTGCTGCCGGATAGGAGATCCAAAGAGGATTCCGAGCTGATCCTGGGCCTGCTGGGATCATCCTCGGGCGTTACCGGCTTCTGAGCCCACACCGACGCCGCCACGGTGAAAAATACGAGGATGCAGATAATACCGAATGGAACCTTCATAACTTGCCTTTCGTTGGTTAGAGGCTATCTGAAAAATACGAAGCTCTGATTATTTTTCAGATTTTGGCGAGGAGAGGGAGACTGCCTGAGCCGATGGTGAACTCGACATCCCTGAGCCTTCGAAGTAGTTTAATCTCTCGGGTTTTCCTGCACATCACCTTATCGATAATGGAACAAGAGGCGGACAAACTGGCGATGTTTTTGTGATTTCCCTTCGCATTCCAGTCCAAAAACCGCCTAGTCCTTAACCCAGCGTAAGCCCCTTGATGCGGAGACGAAAAAACTCGAAAACCCTCGGCGTTTTTTGCGTAAATTGGTGATGCCAATCAAAACAACTACGCACGCCAGAGAGGGTTTTCGAGTGAAGAATAAGATACGATCGAAAGCGCAGCGACGCAAGCAGAGAATGCAGCGCAGGATTGATCCCCAGAACGGGTCCGGCCAGTCGCCGATGATCGTTCCCGAGAAAATCGTTTACGAACTGGCCGACCGCCAGCAAGCGATCGCCGCCGGCGGGCTGGGCGCCCTGGTGCAGACGGCGCGGCGGCTGGGCTTGCGGCAGGCGATCAACAATTCGATCACGCTGCTCAAGTTGCATCGTCCGTACGATGAGGCCGATCATGTGCTCAACATCGCCCTGAACCTGCTGGCCGGCGGCGGTTGCCTGGAGCATCTCGAAGACCGCCGTTGCGACGAGGCGTATCTCAACGCACTCGGCGCGGAGCGGATTCCCGATCCGACGACTGCTGGCGACTTCTGCCGCCGCTTTCAAGAGATAGATATCCTGCGGTTGATGAATGGCTTCAATCAGGTCCGCGAGCGGGTCTGGAAAGAGCAGCCCGACGCGTTCTTCGACTGCGCCATCATCGAGGCCGACGGCACCCAGGTGCAGACCTCGGCCGAGAAGAAACAGGGCATCGGCATCAACTATAAAGGGAAGTGGGGCTATCATCCGCTGGTCGTCACGCTGGCCAACACCCGCGAGCCGCTGTTCATCGTCAACCGCAGCGGCAATCGTCCCAGCCATGAAAACGCCGCGTTCTTCTTCGACCTGGCGGTCGAGCGCTGTCGCAAAGCGGGCTTCCGCAAAGTGGTCTTGCGAGGCGACACGGACTTCGCCCTGACCGAGAACTTCGACCGCTGGAGCGAGCAGAACGTTGAGTTTGTGTTCGGGATCGACGCCATGCCCAGGCTGGTCGGAATCGCGGAAAACCTCCAAGAAACCGCCTGGAAAACGCTTCGCCGCCGACGCACAACGACATCGCAAAAGCGAGCCAAGCGGCCGCGCTACAAAGAGCGAATCGTCGAGCAGAACGGCTACCTCTACAAGAAGCGTAACTCAAGCAGTGTGCGTTGTCGGCGCCGCTGGACAACCTGCTGAGCAACTGGGCGTACATGGTGACCGCCTCGCTGGCCTGGAGCTTAAAGGCGTGGGCGGCGCTGAGTATCCAGCCCCGTAGGCTAAAAGTATTCGAGCGACGTTCAAAGTCCGTGTTTTGAGGACTTTGATTGTGGATTCCCGAGCGAATCTCGGCCGACCGCCACGCTCCATCGGCGAAGACTGTCGGCGTTCGCCCACGAATTTGCCAGCAGCGCAGACGGCGATCGCAGCAGAACGACCAAGGAACAGGAGGAACTTCACGCAGCTTTTCGCTGGTAGTACTTCAGCAGTCCACCCAGCCGCTCTTGGCACTCGATTTTGCCCGCAATCTGACCGACTTCATCAGCGGGCTGGATCAGTTTATTTTCCAGTCCTTGGTGGTTTCGCTCGCTGTGGTAGTGCTTAAAAGGACAGCGCCAGGTTCGGGGGTGTTGGGGGTGTTAACCTGCGGCTGGGCCTGGCTTTATTGATCTTGACGTGGGGTGGAAAAAAAGACGAACTTCCGTGTTGTCAAAACGTTTCCCAAGGAAACCACGGAAGGTCGCCCATGTCGGTTAATGATATCGCAAGGCTCGGTAAAGTGCGCTTCGTCATCCAAAGTCTCCTTCGCTCTTTCGGCGCTAAAGACTCTCATAAGACATGGACCAGGAATTGGGGAGCACGCCAGTCCCACAGCTGATCGCTGGCGGCCTGGTAGCCGCGATGCTTGTAGTCGCTCATCAGTTCGCCCACCCACTGCTTCCCCGTGGCGGAGTCTTCTCCGAACACGGCCAGTCGCGTTCGCTGCGCGTAATCCTGCAGATGATAGAAGTCGAGGCCGATGCGAGTGGTCAGGCCGTGCAGTTCCATTTGGTTGCGAATCCAAGGAGCCCCATCGATCAGTCCGATGCACTCGTCAGCCTGGGCGATCACCAGTTGGTCGCCCATGCGGCGCAGCATGCGGCCCGCTGCCTGACAGTCGCCTGACGTGACGCCGACGTACTTTCGCTGCATGCCTTGCTGGTAGTAGACGCCGACTCGGAACTCTTTATAGGCGTTGTCCGCTCCGGGCTTTCGCCGCGGAAGAGGGCGGCAGCGGCGGCCCCGCTTCTGACGCTTCTGGCGAACTTTGTTTCGGCGTTTTTTCTTCTCTTCTTCGGTAACCAGCGGCACTTTCACGCCATCGCAGCCGCAGTAGACGATCGCCGCGCCGCTTTCCTCGCGGCAATCTTCGGCCGACCAGTCGGGAACGATCGCTCCTTGCTGCATCGCCTGTTGCACCTGCTTGCCTTCGGCCTCGATGATCTGTCGCAACGTCTCTTTGCTGATCTTGAGGCGAGCCGCTCGCCATAAGTTATCGGCCGTCTGTTCGAAGCTGACCGAGCCCTGATTCAAGCGGCAGCTGAGTTCGCAGAAACCGCGAGTGATCGTTGCTTCGGCCGCATCCAGCCAGCGATCGATCGGCGTTTCTGCTCCGTCGAGCGGGCAATGCCAGCGTGTCCGCCGCAGCACCACCCGGCCGTTGAGCGTGAGCACGCTCCGCTCCTGGCGCCCCTTGTTACGCTTCTTCTGATTTGTCTCCGGGCTGCTCGGAGGGGGGAAAAGCGGCTTCCGCCGCATCTGATTTAAGCTGAATCGCTTTCTCATAAGCCTTGCGGCGAAACTCCTCCAAGGCGTCGCGCGCCGGATACTCACTGTCGCGAATGATGCGTCCCGCCGGGGCCGCGTCAACCGCATCGGCCACCTGCTCCAGCGTCCGTTCAAACTCCGCCCGCATCTGACGAAGATATTCCTCCCGATCCAACTTCGGCGCATCGCTCATCGCAGAGCTCCCATCCAGGAATGAAACGAAACAGCCTATGTTGTACAGTCTTCCTGGTTAGCTAGCCATAGATCATTGCCGGACACACCTCCTGCTGCTGAACAAACGGCCATGTGAATTGCACCCACGGTAATCCCGGATGAACCTAAAGTTTTAGCCCAGCGCCAACGACGTTGCCTTGCTCAGTATGGTGCACAATGACGCCCTCAACCATCACTTATCGCCGGGCTCATCCAGAGGTTCTCTCTCTCCCGTAAACGATTCCGGCGGTACGACACTGCGTCCCAGTTTTCTTGCCTGTAGCAGCATGCACAAGGGCAGCGGGCTGGGCTACACTATTTTCGACACCTTCTCTTGGGGAAATTGATGGACACCACATCGGTTAGTCTCCTGCGGCGACTGCAACAACCTCACGAAGAGACCGCCTGGCAGCGGTTTGTGGATCTGTATGCGCCACTGGTGTTTCATTGGGGGAAGAGGCAGGGGCTGAGAGTGGAGGACGCCGCCGATCTAGTCCAGGAGGTGATGGCGACGCTGGTCGAGAAACTGCCCCAGTTTCAATATGACCCCCAGCGTCGTTTCCGCGGCTGGTTGCGGACGATCACCCGCAGCAAAGCCAACGACTTGCACCGGCGCAACAAAGCTCTACCGCAAACCGGCCAGGAGCAATCGTTGCAGAACGTTTCGGCGGCGGAGGGCGATCTGTTCGAGGAGGCGGAATACGGCCGCTTTCTCATCCGGCAAGCGATGATGCTGAGCCAAACCGAGTTCCCGCCGCATTACTGGCAGGCGAGCTGGAAGCAGATCGTCGAGGGCCTCTCGGTGGCCCAGACGGCTCGCGATCTCAATATCTCCCCGACGGCCGTGCGTGTCGCTAAGTATCGAGTTTTGAATCACTTACGGAACGAACTCGAAGGTTTGCTGGAATAAATCTTGTCATTTCCTGTAATGATTCACCGTCCTTGTCCGTAGCTAGGTGTGAGGGCGCGTCGCCCTCCGCCCTGGAGCTTGCTAATCGGAGAAGCATCAATGCCTCAAGCCGCCTGCCCTGACCCGGAAACTATTCGCCAGCTCCTACTCGGCCCGCCCGCTGATTGGGAGTCGTTTGAGGAACATCTGCTGCACTGCGAACATTGTTTGCAACAGACCGACGCAGTCACCGCCAGCGATACCGTTGTCGAGGCCCTGCAGACCAGTCGCCCCCTGGAAAGCGACGACGAACACCTGGCCGCGGCGATCCAGCGCAGCAAACGCCTGCATCGTGAGCTGGCCGCCGTCCCCGCGCCGGCCTCGGCCGCCGACGCCCCCGCGGGCCTGGACCGGATCGCCGACGAGTTTGAAGCGGCATGGCGGGTCGGTACCCGGCCGCAGCTCTCCGCTTATCTCGCAGAGAACCCGTCAATCGACGCCGCCGACTTGCTCCGCAAGCTGATCTCGGTCGAAATTGAACTCCGTCGCGCCGCCGGCGAGCATCCCCGTCCGGAAGAATATTCGTCGATCTTTCCCGACCAGTCCGCCGTGCTGTGCGAAGCGTTCGCCGCCGATCAGACCGTCGCTCTGTCCAGTCCGGCCCAGGACACCTCGTCGTTTGCCCGGCCGCAACATCCGGTCGCTGCGCTCGACCAGAATCTGCGTGACGAAATCGACTTCCTCGCGCCGCCGCAGCAGCCGGACGAAATCGGCCGCCTGGGCGACTATCGCGTGCTGGAAGTGATGGGCGTCGGCGGCATGGGCGTCGTCTTTCGGGCGGAAGATCCCCATCTCCAGCGGCTGGTGGCGCTCAAGGCGATGAAGCCGGCGGTGGCGGCCAGTCGTTCCGCCCGCGATCGTTTCTTTCGCGAAGCCAGGGCGGCCGCGGCGCTCGATCACGATCATATCGTTTCCATCTATCAGGTCGGCGAGGACCGGGAGATTCCGTTCATCGCCATGCAGTACCTGCGCGGCGAGTCGCTGCAAACTCGGCTCAAGCGGGAAGGCTCGCTCAACCAGCGCGACGTGATTCAGATCGGCCGTGAAGTCGCCTTGGGGCTGGCCGCCGCCCACGCGCAAGGGCTGATCCATCGCGACATCAAGCCGGACAATATCTGGATGGAAGCCGGAACGGGCCGCGCGAAGATTCTCGACTTCGGCCTGGCCCGGGCGGCCAGCGACGATTCGGGACTGACCCAAAGCGGCATGGTGATCGGCACGCCGCGGTACATGGCTCCGGAGCAGGCGCAGGCGGCCGAGGTCGATCATCGCTGCGATCTGTTCAGCCTGGGCAGCGTGCTCTACCACCTGGCCAGCGGCAAAGCGCCGTTTGAAGGCGGCAACATCACGGCCACACTGATGGCGGTGGCGAACGCCCAGCAACAGCCGATCGCCGACCTCCGCCCCGAACTGCACCCCGACTTCTGCGCGCTGGTGCGACGACTGTTACAGAAAGATCCGGCCCAGCGGCCGCAGACGGCAATGGAAGTCGCCGAGGAGTTGGCGGCGATTGCGGGCAAATTGGAGGCGATGCCGCTGGCTCCCAGCGCGGCCGGCAAACCGACTATCAAACCAACGCCTGCTCCGGCCCGCCGACCGCCCGGCCGCCGCTGGCTACCGGCAGCGCTGCTCAGCCTGGGGGCGGTCGTGTTGCTGGCCGCCGCCGCGGTCATCTACCTCAACACGGGCGACGGCGTGGTCGAGGTAACGGTCAACGAGCCAGACGTCAAAGTCACGCTCGATGGCCAGGAGATTACGATCACCTCGCCCCGCGACCAGATCACGGTGAAGGCCGGCCGGCATGAGCTGGAAGTCACCAAAGACGGCTTCACCAGTTGGACTCAGCGCTTTCAGATCCGCCGCAACGGCAAGGTCGAACTGTCGGCCGTGTTGAAACCGGCAGCAGTAGCGCCCACCACTCAACCGCCCGTATCCAGACCGCCAGCGGCGGCAAATCCCACGACCACGCCATCGGCTCCCGTCAGCGACGCGATCGACTTCGCCGCCGAACGCAAAGCTGCCGAATGGGTGCTGTCGGTGGGTGGAACACTTGCTCTCGCCGATGAACAGGGACAGCCGAAAGGCCGTGTCGGCGGCAAGCTGCCGACGGAAAACTTTGTCGTGACGGCGATCAGCGCGCAGGGTAAGGCAGACGATGAGGGCTTGAAGAATCTCGCCGGGTGTCGGCGATTGGTGTCCGTCGACCTCACGAATGCTGCCTCAGTGACCGACGTCGGAGTCGGCTCGCTCTCCGGTGCGTCAACGCTACGCAGTCTCAACGTGTATGGCACGCGCGCCGGCAACGACACGCTGGCTTTACTTCGACTATGGCCGCAGTTAAATGCGTTGCACATTGGTAATGGGACCATCACCGACTCGGGATTGCAACAGCTTCCCGCAGCCCCGAATCTGCGACAATTCGACTTCAGCGGTACTGAAGTCACGGACGCAGGTGTCGCGGTGATGTGCGAACGCCTGCCCAATCTCACCTCCTTTTTCTTTCGAGAAGCAAAGCCCAGCACCTTGGGTCTGCTCACCAACCTGATAGATCTGCGAGAACTTGAATGCCCCGGCTCCGCTCTCTCGGCCGAGGGCGTCGCATCGCTGGCGGCGCACCCGCAGTTGGAGAGACTGCACGTCTGGGGTGGAATCGACGAGCCCACTTTACACGCCATCGCCCCGCTGAAAAAATCGCTTCGATCACTCACGCTCGACATGACGCAGGAGATGAGGGATGGGAGTTACGCGGCGATCGTGCAACTGCTGCGACTTCAGGAATTCACCATTCTTGGTGAAAGCGATCTGACCGACGAGCAATTGCTTTTGCTTGGTCAACTTCCCGATCTTCGCAGCGTCCGTTTCTCTGGCGGACGGAGAAAACGACACACGCCCGCTGGCATCGTCAAGTTCCGCAGCCTGCGACCCGACGTCAATCTGATGATCGACGGCAGAAACTATCCCGCCAGTTCGGTCATTCCTTATTCGGTCATTCAAGAGCTCGACGAAACCGATCCGTTGCCGGAGTGGACGTTGCCGGAAGGATCTCCGCCGCCGGTGGCGGCTCCGTGTGAGCCGCAGCGAGCGACGGAATTGCAACAGCAGTGGGCCGAGTTTCTCAAACGGCCGGTTATCGAGGAAGTTTCCGCACCGCCAGAACTCGGGATGAAGTTCGCGCTGATCCCGCCGGGCGAGTTTCGCAAGATCTTCACGCGACGAGGCGATTCGGCGATCGAACCGGACATGCCCGTCCGCCGCTTCCGCATCACCAAACCCTACGCGATGAGCACCACCGAAGTTACCTGGGACCAGTTCCGGCAGTTCGTCGAGGACACCGGCTACCAGACCGAAGCCGAAAGCAAAGGACTCGGGGGCATGCACCGCGAATACAAAGAAGATCCACAAATCAATTGGCGTAACCCCGGTTGGAAACCTGCTCCCAACGAGCCTGTTGTAGAGGTAACGCCGCGCGATGCCGATGAGTTCTGTAAATGGCTTTCCAAATCGAATAACGCTGTTTACCGCCTGCCGACCGAAGCCGAATGGCAGCACGCCTGCCGGGCGGGGAGCGTCTTCAAGCATGTCGTCGGGCCGAATCCGCAAGATCTCGCCGACTACGCCTGGAGTGAGGAGTTGTTTGATCCTGATCTCACCGCCAGTCCGTTACATCTGGTCGCTCTGAAGAAAGCGAATCCCTTCGCCCTGTACGACATGCTGGGAAATGTCTGGGAGCGAACGCATGATTACTCGGGTTCAATGGCAATGCTCCCTTACCTGCCAACGAATGATCCACTCGACATCAATACTCGAACCGTGGTCGGCCATGCCTGGAACACTCGGCGCATTGGAACGTTTCCTGATTACAACCAGGGGCCGCATGCGTCGCCGTCGCCAGCAGTCGGCTTCCGCGTGCTGAAGCAATTCGACGCCAAACCGCTGCCGGGGCTGCTCGACCGCCCCCTGGTGCTGCGAGCGGGTCAGCCGATGAGCGTCCATGCGTTGGTCCCGCGCCCCGAAAAAATCCTCGGTCTACAAAGCTGGTCCATCGAACTCGCCGGCTCGCACAACAGTTCACGCGGCATTGCAGCGAGTCCCAAAGGCGACCTCATCGCCACCGGAAGCTCTTTCGGCAAGATCAGTCTGTGGGACCGCGACGGCAACTACCAACGCGCGCTGCTGGGGCACGAAAATCCAGTGACCTCTCTGGACTTCTCCCCCGACGGACGCTGGCTCGCGTCGGGAGATACGCCTGAGGCTTATAAGGGGACGTTAGGATGCACGGTGCGAATCTGGAATGTCGAGTCCGGTGCGCTGCACGCTTTGATTCCCAGCCCGATTCATTTTACAAACGGAGTCAAGTTTTCTCCCGACGGCAAGCAGTTGGCGGTGAGCACTGAGGACCAGTGGAAGACTTCGTTTTTCATCGTCGAACTCGCGACCATGCAGATTCGTATGCCAACGACTGGCGAGCAGCGGGGTCGTGTCCTTGCATGGTCTCCCGATGGCACGAAGCTGGCGTCATCGGCAACAGATCTAGATCCTCCGCATCAGCGGCTGCGAATTTGGGACGCGGCCACGCTCAAGGTGCTGCGAGATGTCGAATGTCCGTTGTCCGCTTCACTCGAATGGTCTCCCGACGGTCAGTGGCTCGCGATGCGAGCTCCGGAAGGCAAAGTTGTGATTCGTGATGCTAAGACGTTGGAGGTCACCAAAACATTTGGCTCGAATGCCATCAGTTCAACGTGGCTACCGGACAGCAAACGGCTCGTCGTCGGAGCGGGAGGCAATAACAACTCGGTTTTCGATGCCATAACCGGCGAGCAGCTCACCAAGTTCGAAAGCAGCAGTAATGCAATCGCGGTTATTGATCATGGCAAGCAAGCTGTCTTTGAACAAGGCGGGCGGTTGCACTTCTACGACACTTCCACCGGCCAGAAACTTCGCGAAGGGAAGCTACGCGGCTTGAATGGTGGATGGCGCACCATTCTCGGATGGGATGGCCGCGAACTGTTCGCGGGGCAACGCGATCAATTCTTTTTCTTCAATGGTTCAACGGGCGAGCGACATCGGGCGTTCCGCATTGTGCGACCTTCAAGTGGAACTATTGGCCTCAAGGTTGATCCGTCACCTGAAGGCGCTCTTATTGCCGCAACGTTTTTCCGATCCGACTCTTTCGTAACGATCGCTGATTCGAACTCAGGAACCGTGCGCCATGAGTTCCAGCACGGCGAAGGCAAGGTCACAGGAATGGCGTGGTCGCCGGATGGGAAATGGCTGGCGACCGGGGCGACCGACAAACTCGTCCGCGTGTGGAATGTCGCCACCGGGAAGGTCGAGCACGAACTCGCCGGACACACGGGGACGATCTGGAGCCTCGCCTGGTCTCCCGACGGCGCCCGTCTCGCCTCGGCCGCCGAGGATAAAACCGTCCGCCTCTGGGATCCCCTCGCGGGAAAACTCGTCGGCGTCAACGACAAGTTTCCGGAAGCAGCAAACTTCGGCTCATGGAAGCACTCGCTCGCCTGGACCGCAGACAGCCGCCGACTATGGATCGCGCTCGGTGTCAACATCGTGCCGCTCGACGTGGCGACTGGCACGTTCGGCCCGCCGGAAAATTTCAGTAACGGCTTCAACAACGTGACGTTCCTCAATACGTCCCCCAACGGCCAGCGGCTGCTCACGCGGGAATGGGCCGGTTGGACATTCGTCCGTGGCCGAGACGCTCAGGACCGCCGCCTGCTCGGCCAACACCTGGGTTGGACCGCGCAGTGGCATCCCGACAGCCGCCGCTTCCTGGGTTGGGAAGGGAACTACGGCACGGTCGGGTTCGACGTGGAGACGAACCACCGACTGGGGATGCTGTTCCCGTGGCTGACCGGCGACCACTGGCTCTGCCTCGGCCCCACCGGCCACTACCGCGGCAGCCCCGGCGTCGAAGACCAGTTCGTCTACGTCGCCATGCTCGAAGACGGCTCCCAACGCACCTACACCCCCAGCGAATTCGCGGAAACGTTCGGTTGGAAGAATGATCCCGAGAAAGCGGAACTGCTGGGGAAGTCGGTGGAATCGGGCAACGCACAAGAGTCGGAGTCGAGGTAGACGTATTTGACGAAAACGCTATGTGTACGACATCCAGCGCAATAATTCGCTGGAATGGTTGGACAGCGAATCGCAACGGACCACAGCGACGTTGCTCGCGCGAATCTTTACAACGAATTCTCGACCAATGAGACCCTTGTCAGGATCGAACTGCCAGCCAGCAGATGCTCTTAATGCCCAGTTTGCCGAGTTCTCCGATAAAGCTGGTACAGCCGAAGCCAGTCGTTGTGCCGAGATCGAGTAGCCGCTCCGGTTCGGCTGGCTTCGCAGGCACGGCAAACGCACACTATGGTACGTGAATTCCGAGGATTTTGGCGAGGTAGTCGAGGTCCCAGCCGGCGACGCGGCGACGCATGGCGATGCTGTACTTGTCATCTTGCTGCTTGAGCATGCTCAGGGCGAAGCGTTTGAGCCACGCCAGATTGTCCGCGGTCGTCCGCTCACGCACCCGATTTTCGTCCTCCCGAAACGTCACATCCAAGCACCAGTGAAGCGTATTCTCGATCGCCCAGTGGCCACGCACATAACGGGCGAATTTCTTGACCCCCAAGGCGATCGAGCCGATGTAGAAGCGAGCATCACTCGAAGTCTTTGAACCGCTCTCGCTTTGCCGAATCGCGACGCCAATCGTTTTCAATCCCGGCCACTTTTCCCGGTTCACCAGATCCTTCGGAACAGGCATCTGATAGTAGGTGATTTCGTCGACGCGCCCATGGCCGTGGAGCGTTTCCGTGAAGCGTCTTGCCGGGATGTCTGCGAAGTCATTTTCCATGTGCATAATGACATAATCTGTCACTGCTTCGTAAAGCTTTCCTTGATTCCCCTTGAGCGCCAGAAGGTAGTCGCCGTGGCCGTCAATGATCTTCCTGGCGATCTCGCGTTGACACCCGGCGGCGTCGATGGTGACCACGGCTCCCTGGACCTCGATATTCTCCAAAAGCTCGGGAATCGCCGTGATTTCGTTCGATTTTTCGTCCGTCGCCAGCTGTCCCAGACTGAGCGAACGGTCGACCGACCAGGCGCTGACCAGCCACAGCGGTCCGAGTTTGCGCTTACGATCATGGCTTCGCCTGAGAACCTTTCCGTCGATCGCAATTTGATTCAAGTCGGTCTCTTTATCCAGCGGCGCGATCGACCGAATCCAGGCTTCAAAACACTTCTGAAAGGCGGCCGGTTTGAGCGCGCCCAGCAAGCGTCCGAGCGTGTCGTGCGAGGGGACGCCATGGGGCAACACCAAGTGTTTTTTCAACCAGGTTTGATGGTGCTCCGCCCAGATTCCGATCGCCTGCGGTCCATCGGCTCCGGCGATGACTGCCATGATAGAAATGACCAGCAGATCGCCGAAGAGATGGAGCCTGTTAATATGCGAACGGGCGTCGGTGAGTTAGCCGAAACTTGTCAGGATCGAGTCGACATTATCGAACTGAATTTCTGTCATCATGATCGCCAGTTGAAGGTGCTGAAACGCCATTCTCCCAAGCAGTCAATTGTGCAGAAAACACCGGTCAGCGCCATCGGACCCCCAAGCAGCCCAAGCCCCGCAGAGTGCGCGTTCGCCGTGGGTTGTGGGGGAGGTGGATTGAGAGCGGATGTGGCTAGTGCTGCGTCAAAGCAAAGAGTTCGGGTTCTTCCAATTAGCCGTTTTGGCGATAGCCACGGTTAACTAAAAGGAACAGCGGCTCGCGCGAAAATGGCCAAACCTAAAATTGAAACTTGACGCAGCACTAGCGATCGGATGAAATATTCGCCAATGGAGCGTGGCGGTCGACCGAGATTCGCTTGGGAATCCACACTGCACTTTAGGCGATCATATTACTATGGCGATTAGCCCTTCAAGGAGCGTGCGGATTTGGGGGCTGTTGGGCGTCGGGGGTAGAGTGGCGATAAATTGTTTTTCTAACATTTTACGGGCGATTGTGCGGCGACGGTCGGCGTGGGACGGCCGACGCGAGGCGTTGTCCCAGGGGCGGGAGCGGCGGTCGCTCAGTTCCGCTTGCGGCGACTCCCAACTGCACAGTTCTACAAGGCCGTACACCCAGCTGTTGAGATTCCAACAGCCGATGCTCGACCACACATTTCGAACTTGCTGCTGACCGGCGCCCCAGACTTCTTTCATCCCTTGGAAACATTCTTCGATCGCCCAGCGCGCGGCGACGGCCTCCAGAATCTCACGCACGTCGGCGCTGGGGTCCGTGCAAAAGTAAGGCGCCCAGTTGCCGTCGTCAAAGCGGAGCAGCACCACACGGATGCGCCCGCTGATCAACTCCGATGTCGCCAGGAACGATTTGCACGGGCGCGTGACTTCGACGCCTCGGCCAGAATAGGTGAGCGATTCCCAGCCTTGACTTTGGTCGGCGAGTGTCGCCAGGGAGAGTTTGTTCCGGCCATAAATCCGGCGCCTGCCGCGACGGTGCGGAACAGCTTCGCCGGGCAGGTCGAACAAGCAGGCGTCCCTGCGCAAGCGGCTGACGACCGTGACGCCGAGTTTCAGCACAGGCAGGAGAAAAGGTCGTGCGGCGTAGGCGCCGTCGACCGCCAGCCAGACCGAGTTCCGCACGCCGCGGGCGCGCAGCGATTGCACGAACGACGTCAACAGCGCGACGCCCAGTTCGTGTTTCGTACGGAATTCCCATGCATATTTTACCGCCAGTTTCGGCACATCGGCCTGGCGGACGTACAGCAGCGACTGCAGCGGCAAGGCGATCACGCCCCACAACGGATGCGTCGCCAGCCAGGTCAACAGGACCCAGTTGTGGCCGTAAAGCCATTCTCCGTCGGCCGGTCCCGGCGTCGGATTGTGATGCACTCCGGCGCCTTCCACACAGCGTCCGAAGCGCGAAGTGGGCGAGTCATCCAGGGCGAGCTGAATGCGGTCGCCGACGCCCGGCGCGAACTTCTGCACGAGCAAGCCGACCATGGCGCTGGCCAGCGATCCCGACGATCGGCCAACGCTGATGAGGCATTCATAGAAGCGATCCCAGTCCTGCTGCACCCCGGCCGCGGCGAACCAGGCGCTGGCGGTGCGTCGATCGTCGGCCAGCAACATGCCCGCGACGATGATCGACAACCGAAAGGCGATCCGTCGATCCAGCACCGACTGCAAGGCGGCCACCGCCGTCTGGAGATAGCCGCACAAAGGGGTGATCGCTTCTGTCGTGCGCGATCGCAAGGGATTGGTCCGCTTCAAACGCTGGCACTTGTGATGCTGCGACGGCGTCTGCTTTTTGTGTTTCGCTTGCGGACGTTTGGCGGATCGCTTACGCTTGGCCATCCATGGCTCTCCCGGTGGTTTTGTGATTTGTGGTTATCTCACTAACCATCGCGGAGAGCCACCTTTTCAGGCAAGCTCAAAATTCCAGACTCCCCCGTCAAACGGCAGACGTTCGCCTAAAGTGCAGAATCCACAATTAAAGTCCATAAAACACGCACTTTGAACGTCGTTCGAATACTTTTACCCTACGACCAACTACAGTGACTTTTACCTGCCTGCTCACAGGGCCCTTCAGTGTGGGGGCGTCCCATGAAAATGAACGCCAGTCGATTTCTGACGAATCGACTGGTGTCGCAAGGGAATCATTCCATTCTTGTTGAAGAAGAGTTGATCCTAGCGGGGACGAGCCCAGACCTGACCGTTGGATTGCTGGATGACACGTGTGCCATTCTTCATTTGGAGGTCGTAATAGTACTGACCGGTCGTCGAATTATACCGACGTTGGGCGTTGCCGATCGGCTTACCCTTATAGGTAAATTGGTTGCCATTTCGCTGAAGATTATTACCGTACTGCTGGTAGCCTATGCCCCGCATCTCGTTTTGATAGGCGGGGCGGCCATACTTCGGCGCGGGCCTGTAGTTCGGCGGATCGTGAATCACACCATCCTCTTCCGGACCGCGCCTCCAGCTGATGCCATTGGGGGCGATTTTCCGAATGGGCGCAGGCGTAGAAGTACCGGTGGCGTCTTGCCACCAGCCGCGGCTGGCGCCAGCGAGCATCGACAAGGTTTCGGACGTTTCGCCGCCTCCCTCGCCGGTGGTTTCTTGAGCTCGCTTGAGCAGCTGCTTGAGCCAGACGTCGGCGTCCTGGGGCAGATTTGCAAGGTCGATCGAAACCTGAATATCGGTCAGCATCTCAACGTCGCCAGCGTTCTCGGCGAGCTCAATCGAATCGGCGATCGACTGAATCGTGACGAGCTGCTCCGGCCGGGTGTTGACCGTGATCGACGGCGGCGGAATCACCGCCCGGCTGGCGCCGCCGAGATTCGCGGCCAACTGGAGCTGGGAGTTCAGCTTGTCGTTGCCCGTGCTCCTGGCGATTTCCGCGAGACGATCGAGCGTTTCCTTATCTTCGCCCTTTTGCGCGACTTTCATCGCCGTCTGCAGCAGCCCGCTGGAAGTAAGGTGGGCGTGCTTGCGGTGCAGGGTGCGTTCCGCCTCGGCCAATTGCAGGGCAACGTCGGTGATCACGCTGGCGTCACCGTCGGCAACGGCCTGGCCCAGCAGATCAATCGCGATCATGCGATCCATTACAGGGTCGCTATACTGCGACATGTCGACTCTGTAGGGAAGTTCTTCGATCATGAGCATTTCCGCGGAGGCCACGACGGGTTCGTCAGATTCCGCGAAGGCCGGGGCGACGATCGGGGTGGGACCGGCAAAGATCACAGTTCCCAGGCACATGGTCAGAAACCTTTTCATTTCTTTCTCCAAAAACAAAGCCAGTAAAAAACACAAACGGTTAGGGAGGGAGACCACAACAAGCTTTTGTCGCCGTGGTTAAGAGACCTATCGAAGCGGAAACATAAAACGGACGCCGCCCATAAATAAAAACGAGGAATCTAGGCCTTAACCCAGCGTAGGCCGCTTGATGCGGAGACGAAAAAACTCGAAAACCCTCGGCGTTTTTGCGTAAATTGGTGATGCCAATCAAAACAATTACGCACGCCAGAAAGGGTTTTCGAGTGAAGAGAAAGATACGACCAAAAGCGCAGCGACGCAAGCAGAGAATGCAGCGCAGGATTGATCCCCAGAACGGGTCCGGCCAGTCGCCGATGATCGTTCCCGAGAAAATCGTTTACGAACTGGCCGACCGCCAGCAAGCGATCGCCGCCGGCGGGCTGGGCGCCCTGGTGCAGACGGCGCGGCGGCTGGACCTGCGTCAGGCGATCAACAATTCGATCACGCTGCTCAAGCTGCATCGGCCGTACGATGAGGCCGACCATGTGCTCAACATCGCGCTTAACCTGCTGGCCGGCGGCGGTTGTCTGGAGCATCTCGAAGATCGCCGCTGCGACGAGGCGTATCTCAACGCGCTCGGCGCGGAGCGGATTCCCGATCCGACGACTGCTGGCGACTTCTGCCGCCGCTTTCAAGAGATGGATATCCTGCGGCTGATGAACGGCTTCAACCAGGTCCGCGAGCGGGTCTGGAAAGAGCAGCCCGACGCGTTCTTCGACTGCGCCATCATCGAGGCCGACGGCACCCAGGTGCAGACCTCGGCCGAGAAGAAACAGGGCATCGGCATCAACTACAAAGGGGAGTGGGGCTATCATCCGCTGGTCGTTACGCTGGCCAACACGCGTGAGCCGCTGTTCATCGTCAACCGCAGCGGCAATCGTCCCAGCCATGAAAACGCCGCGTTCTTCTTCGACCTGGCGGTTGAGCGCTGCCGCAAAGCGGGCTTCCGCAAGGTGGTCCTGCGGGGCGACACGGACTTCGCCCTGACGGAGAACTTCGATCGCTGGAGCGAGCAGAACGTTGAGTTTGTGTTCGGCATCGACGCCATGCCCAAGCTGGTCGGAATCGCGAAAACCCTCGCAGAAACCGAGTGGAAAACGCTTCACCGCCGCAAACACAAACCGCCCTCAAGGCGCGCCACACGGCCGCGTTGTAAAGAACAAATCGTCGAGCAGAACGGCTACCTCAACAAGAAGCTCGTCTCCGAGCAGATCGCCGAGTTCGACTATCAGCCGGGCAAGTGCGGCCGTTCTTACCGCATCATCGCGCTCAAAAAGGAAGTGCATCAGAAACGCGGCCAGTTGCGGCTGTTCGACCACGAGAAGCCGGTGTACTTCTTCTATATCACCAACGCGACAAAGGCTGACAAGTCGGCCCGGCAGGTGGTGCTGGATGCGAACGCGCGCTGCAATCAGGAGAACAACATCGCGCAGCTCAAGCAATGTGCGTTGTCGGCGCCGCTGGACAACCTGCTGAGCAACTGGGCGTACATGGTGATTGCCTCGCTGGCCTGGAGCTTGAAAGCCTGGGCGGCGCTGAGTATCCAGCCTGCCGGCAACGGCGAATCGAGGGCGGAACAAACGCGCCAGAAGGCCGCACTGCTGGCGATGGACTTCACGACGTTTCGTGATAGGGTGCTGATGGTCCCGGCGCAGATCATTCGCAGCGGCCGGCAGATCGTCTATCGGTTGCTGAGCTATCGTCCGACGCTGGACTACCTGCTGTTGATCGTGCGAAACGTCCATCGCCCGCTCCGCTGTTGACGACGCCTCCCCCGAAGTCAGCGTCCGGACGCGCTGACGCCGCCGCCACGCCTCACCCCGAAAGCCGCCCCACATGCCCGACGCCTCAATCCAACCATCCCCCACCAGCGCCGCTGGACCGCAAACACCTGCGCGAGCCCCAGCCCACAAAATCACGCCAGGCCAGAACCGCCATACGCTTGTTTAAGGTCTAGGCCTTAAACAAGCGTAGCTTGAGGCGTATTTTTTATAAGAAGGCTCGAAACCCTCGGCGTTTCTGCGGTAATTTGGTGTTACCACACAACCGAATTGCCGCACGCAAACGAGGGTTTCGAGTGAGCGCTAAACTACGACGCAAAGCCCGGCAACGCAAGCGCCGAATGCAACAACGAATCGATAAGGCGAACTGGAACGGACAGTCGCCCATGATCCGGCCTGAGAACGTGCAATACGAAATCGCCGAGCGCGGGCAAGCCATCGCCGCCGGAGGTTTGGGCGCGATCGTCCAACTGCTGAATCAGCTGGGCGTCCGGCAAGAGATCAACCGCTCGGTCTCCCTCCTCAAGCTCCACTTGCCCTACGATGAAGCCGACCACGTTTTCAATATCGCTTTGAATCTGCTCGCTGGCGGCAGTTGTCTCGAACACCTGGAAGACCGACGCTGCGATGAAGCCTATCTCAACGCCGTTGGGGCGCAGCGTACCCCAGACCCGACGACGGCGGGCGATTTTTGTAGACGATTTTCGGAGCTGAATATCCTGCAGTTGCAAAGCGGCTTCAATCGCATCCGACAGAAGGTTTGGCGGCAACAGCCTGACGCGTTCTTGGATTGTGCGATCCTCGAAGCCGACGGCACGCAGGTGGAGACTTCCGGCGAAAAGAAGCAAGGCATCGGCATCAACTACAAAGGCCAGTGGGGCTACCATCCGCTGGTGGTCACCTTGTCCAACACGCGCGAACCGTTGTTCCTCGTCAACCGCAGCGGCAATCGGCCGAGCCATGAACACGCCGCGTTTTACTTGGACCTAGCCGTGGAGCGTTGTCGCCTGGCCGGATTTCGCAAGATCGTATTGCGAGGCGATACCGACTTTGCCCTGACGGAGAATTTCGATCGCTGGGATGCGGAGGGAGTCGAGTTTGTGTTCGGAATCGACGCCATGCCGAACTTGGTCGATATCGCCGCAACTTTGCCGGAATCGGCGTGGAAAACGTTGCGTCGCCGGCGCCGCGATCCCGCCCCGCCGGAACAGCAACGAGCCAAACGGCCGAACTCTAAAGAGCCGATCGTCGAACGCAACGGTTATCTCAACAAGAAGCTGGTTGCCGAGCGGATCGCCGAGTTCGACTATCAGCCTGGCAAGTGCGGTCAGGCGTATCGCGTGGCAGTGCTGTACAAAGAGATTCATCAAACGCGCGGCCAACTGCGCCTGTTCGACCAGGAGGAGCCGGTCTACTTCTTCTACATCACCAACGCCGCAAAGTCGGACAAACCGGCGCGTCAGGTGGTGCTCGACGCCAATGCTCGTTGCAATCAAGAGAACAACATCGCGCAGTTAAAACAGTGTTGCCTGACCGCGCCGCTGGACAGCTTGCTCAGCAATGGGGCGTACATGACGATCGCCTCGCTGGCTTGGAGCCTCAAGGCTTGGTCGGAGTTATTGATCCAGCCTTGCGGTCGCGCGGCGTCCCAACACAGGGCGACAAAAATGCAGTTGTTGGCGATGGACTTCACGACGTTCCGCGACCGCATCCTGATGATCCCCGCGCAGATCATTCGCACCAGTCGCCGTCTGGTGTACCGCTTAATGAGTTACCGACCGAGCGTCGACGCGTTGCTATTAATCCACGCCGGCGTACATCGTCCGCTACGTTGCTAAGCGACGGACCCTTGAAGTCAGTGTCCGGACGCACTGATACCGCCTTGAACGCCTAACCCCCAGACGACTTCCACGATGAGCATGCCGCCACCAAACCAATCCGCCAGCCAAGCTGGCCCGCCCCGACCTGCGCGCCAGTCGCCCGTAGAACTCAAGCCAAAATGGGCACGGTGGTCGCTTGTTTAAGGACTAGACAACGCTGACTACATCCGCGAAACGCTGAACCTGCCGGGCTGCCGCATTGCGCTGCGCGTCGATCGCGAGCTGCGCACTTCTGACGGCGAGGTCGTCTCTCACGACGTCCGCTACTACATCACCAGCCTTGACCCCGACTCGGTCACCGCCGCCGATCTGCTGCGCTACGTGCGCGGACATTGGCGGATCGAGAATGGTCTGCATTTCTTGAAGGACCGCTGGTGGGACGAGGATCGCCACCACACCCGCCGCCCCGGACTGTCGCCGGTGATGGCCGGCCTCAATACGATCGCCCTCTCGATCCACCGCCTCTGCTCCGACGCCGAGCAACCCGTCCGAGCCGCCGCCGATCACATCGCCTGGCGCCCCGCCCGCGGCCTGGAGATCCTGGGAGCCTGACTTTGCAGTTCTCCTGCGCAAGTACCTTCCTTCTTTGTTCCACGCGGGCACTCGTTGTATAATCGGCCGGCGGGCCAGCGTCTTTCGCTTCAATCAGGGGCGGCGTCGGCCATACAACGCATTGGGTGAATCAGGCATTGGCGATCCCCAAGTTGGGCACAAGGATACGCCATGAATCAGAGTACAACAGACCGCCGTTCCGTTCCAGTCGCCGCAGAGCCGGATTCCGAAGTGATCGCTTTTCGGCAGCAATTTGATGGGCGCAGCGCGCTCGATGAACTGATCCGGTAGGGAGCCAGGAAGATGTTGCAGGCCGCCAACCAGACCGACGCGGACCATTACGAGCAGATCATTGGCTGGCTGAACGCCGAAAACGACGAAGATTTAAAAGAGATTGCCGAGAACCTGGAGAAGGACATCCGCACGTTTCCGGCGGTGGTCGATCAGGAAATCGAGGCGATCAAGAAAGGGGCCGACAGCGTCGACGTCGACGTCGTCGCGTTTACCAACCGGCTCGCACGTGACGGCAAATACCACGTGCTGCCAGCTTCTGCAACGGAATTTGAAGAGAGCAGTTTTGAAAATCCAGACTTCAAATTGCCCATCTATCACGCCAATCCGCTCTCGCATCGCGACGTGTTTTACGCAGCCTTGGTCGCCGTGGGCCGCAGATTCGACCCCTCCGATCATGATTTCTTACTCGTCACCAAGTCGCACGGCGGCGATCAACTCGCCATGACGCCGCGAATCGTCGTTGATGCTTCCAAGTCATCAAGGGAAAAGTATCTGGCATTGGTCCGAGCCAAGACAGGCAAGGCCACGGAAGGGGCCACAACGCCGCTGCCGAAGGTCCACGTCAAAGTCGGACTGAGGGCAGATTATCAAGGCGAACTGGGCGTCGGTGGAGGCAGGTTGGGCGTGACCAAAGCGCAATACATTGAAACGCTGAGGAAGGTGGGCGACGAGATGGGCATGCAGTTTCCGCTCTTTTTCATTGAATCGTGCAAGAGCCAGTTGGACGGCGTGCTGCTCGACCGGTTGCGCACGCCGGAGGCCAACATCGGCCGGCTGTACACCTCGGACCGGCAGGGCCTGGAATACAAGACGCTGGACTACGCCGAAGTCTTCCGCCGCGCCGTCGCAGCCGATTCGTTCGCCGACGCCGTCCATCAAACGCTGTTCGCCAAGTACGAAGCACAACAGGCCCAACACGAAGAAGAAGGCCCAGGTTTCCGCGACGACTGCTCGCCGCTCGACAAGGAAAACTTTCTCGACAAAGAGGACCTTCTCGGCGCTGGGAACGACAATCGCAGTTGACCCTGCTGCGCGGCGACTGGTCGCCTGGAATCGAGGTATCTGATGCAACATCGAATAACGATCATCATTCTCGCCCTGAGCGGGATTCTCTCCACCAATCTTTGTTTAACGGTCTACGCTCAGGAGGAAACACCACCGCCACGACCAGCCAGCGAGGCGGAGACCGACAATCTCAGGGAACGGGCTCAGCGTTTGATCCAGGAAGGCAACCAACTGGCGGAAAGTGAGAAGTTTTCAGCAGCGGTTGCTGCGCTATCGGAAGCATTGTCAATTTTGACGGATCAATACGGCCAGGACGATGGGCGGACGCGTGAAATACAGGTTCAACTCGCACACACAAGGCGTGTCGCGAAGTTGACGCCCGAGCAGCGCCAGCAGTTGAAACAGGCGGCAATGCTCAATCAGGAGGCCGTTCAGAACTATAGGGAGCGGCAGTACCAACTGGCAGCAGGCAAATCGAACGAAGTCCTGGCCATCCGGCGTCAATTATTGGGGGACGAAGATCCGCTCACCCTGACCAGCATGCACAACGGCGCCATGGTGGCGGCGAATCTGGGCGACGACCGCAAAGCCGAAGAAGGGTTTCGCGAAGTGACCCGCGCACGGTTGTCTCTCTTCGGATCGGGACATCCATCGACTCGCGATTCCATGGAACGCCTGTCGAGTCTGCTGGCACGGCTTGCGTCGCAGCGGTCGGAACGCGACGAATTTGCTCAAGCGCTGGCCAACCGCCGTGAAATTCTGCAATTGTACGAGACGCTCGAGGGGAAAGATCACTGGCGCGTGACAGACGCCAGACTTGCCGTGCGCCAAGTCGAGGAAATGGCCAGGTTGCCTGGCGAAAGTCGAAAACAATTAGAGAAGGCCGCCGAACTTGACGCGATTGCGCTGCCGCTTTATCGCCTGGGCAATTACGAAGAGGCACTTGTTCCGTGGAACAAGGCGTTAACGATTCGGCAGCGCCTGTTGGGCAAGGAGCATCCCGACACGGCCGCGAGCTTGAACAACCTGGGTAACCTCTATTACGTGATGGGGAAATACGCGGAAGCCAAACCGTACTACCAACAGGCCCTGGAAATCAGGGCCAAGACGCTAGGCCATCGGCATCCGCAGACGGCCCTGAGCCTGAGCGCCCTGGGTAACCTCTATTACTCGATGAGTAACTACGTTGCAGGCAAGCCGTACTTGCAGCAATCGCTAGAAATCAGAACAAAGGTCCTGGGCGATCGGCATCTGGCTACCGCCAGGAGCCTGGACGACTTGGGTAATCTCAACAGCGCGGCGGGTGACTTCGCGGATGCCGAGCCGCTGCTTGAGCAAGCGTTGGAAATCAGAAGAAGCGTACTGGGTGGAGAGCATTCGCTGACCATCCAGAGCATGCGGAACCTCGCCAACTTGTACAAGTCGTGGGGAAACTACCTCAAGGCCGAACCGCTCTACCGTCAGCTGGTGGAAATTCGAACAAAGCAAAACGACGAAGAGAGTGCCGACTTTGCCGGGGCTCTCAGCGATCTCGCGACGATCTATGAACGTTTGGGTGATTACGACAAGGCGGAACCGCTCTATCAGAAATGTTTGGAAATTCGCGAAAGAGTGCAAGGGGAAGATCACCCGGAAACAGTGACAATGATGCTCAGCCTGGGCGGCCTGTATCGCGCCATGGAGGACTATCCGCGAGCCGAGCCGATGCTACAACGGGCGCGGAAGCTTTATGAAAAAACATTGGGGGAAGAGCATTTTCGAACTGCCGAGGCCTGGAATGCCCTGGGGCTTTATTACAAGTACCTGGGCGACTATCGCAAGGCCGAAGCGGCCTATCGCCGTAGCCTCGATATCCGAAAAAAAGTGTGGGGACTGGAGAGCGCGGCTACGGCCGCTTCGCTGAACAACCTCGCGGCCATGTATCGGTCCACGGGCGACTATCAAAAGGGGGAAGAACTGGCCCGCCAATGCCTGGAGATCCGCGAAAAGGTATTGGGTGTTGACCATCTGCATACGGCCATGGCGCGTGGGCAACTTGCCCAACACTTCGTCAACGACGGCAAGTATGCGGAGGCGGAACGAACATATCTCGAAAACCTGGAACTCTTCCGCCGCGTGCTCAGCCCCGATCACCCGCACACAGCGACTTGTTTGTACCGCCTCGCGTTGGTCTACGTCAAAAAGAAAGAGTACACGAAAGCCGAGCCATTGTTGCAACAAAGCTTGGCCATTTGCAGCAGAGTGTACGGCGAGCAAAGCCAGGAGACCGCCGCTCGAGTCAGCAAACTGGCCTCGCTCTATGCATCGGTGGGCGATTGGGACCAGGCTCAAGCGTTTTTTCGCAGGGGTTTACGATCGACTCGCGATATCTTGCGATCCGCGGCGATCGTGCAATCGGAGCGTGAACAATTAGCCATGGCAAAGTCGCTACGCTATCAATTGGATACGTATTTGCAACAAGTGATAGGGCATCAGCTGAATTGCGAAGACGCGTTTCGCGAAGTGCTCGCTTGGAAGGGGGCGACGCTGGTGCGCCAGCGGCAAATGCGGAAAGTCGCGGAGAACGCCGACGTCGCGCCGTTATTCCACAAGCTCCAGCAAACTGCCAGCCGTCTCGCTACTTTATCGAGGATGATTCCTGACCAACAGCAACAGGCCGCCTGGCGGCGCCAGCTTACGGATTTGACGGCCGAAAAAGAGCGATTGGAGGCCGAACTGAGTCAGAAGAGTTCAAAGTTTCGGCAGACCACGAAGGTAATCTCCCTGGAAGACATGCTGATCGCGCTGCCCAAGAATGCCGCACTCGTCGACTTCCTGGAGTACCAACAACAGAATCCGCAGGATGACGCTGCAGAACCTCGATTCATCCCCAGTCTCTTGGCATTTATCGTGCGGGACAACAAACCCATTGTGCTGCTGGACCTGGGACCGGTTGCGCCTCTGGGCGACGCCATCGATACCTGGCGACGAACGTTTGGAGCCTCCCACGATGGACTCGCGGCGGGACGTTTGTTACGGGAGCGAATCTGGGAGCCAGTCGAGCAGCACCTGTCGGGCTGCCAACTGGTGCTTCTCTCGGGTGATGGTGCGCTGGGACGTTTGCCTGTCGGCGCCTTGCCGGGGAAAGGAGAAGGTACATATCTTTTAGAAGAATACCGCCTGGCGATGCTGCCGGTGCCGCAACTTTTACCCGCCCTGGTCAGTGAATTGGGCCGTAAGGAGCTTTCCGGCGGGCTGCTGTTGATGGGCGACGTGGACTACGACGCCGATCCGGAGGCGGAATCCGACCAGCCGCGCCGCAAAAGCTGGAAGCGGTCGAGCACGGCCCTGGTCCGAGGGGCCGACCTGCATTTTTCGCACCTCGATGCTACCGCAGGCGAGATCGCCACGATCAAAGAAGTGTTCGCCGACTTGTTCCAGCCCAGGCCGGACGAGATTCAGACGCTGAAACAAACGGAAGCCACCGAGCAACATTTTCGCGAAGCCGCATCCAAATTCTATAACCTGCACCTGGCGACACACGGTTTCTTCGCTGACCCGGAGAAGAAGTCCGCACTGGCCGGCGAGGGCGGCGACGATGGCCCGTTTGACGAGGACTCGGAGGCCGAACATCTCCTTCGCGGTATTAATCCAGGATTGCTTTCCGGTTTGG
Organism: Lignipirellula cremea; assembly: GCF_007751035.1. NCBI lineage: Bacteria > Pseudomonadati > Planctomycetota > Planctomycetia > Pirellulales > Pirellulaceae > Lignipirellula > Lignipirellula cremea. The sequence goes on from NZ_CP036433.1 coordinate 3,033,143, forward strand.
CGTTTAGCGGCGCCAACCGCAAACCGGAAGCGGACAAGGACGACGGCATCCTCACCGCGGACGAAATTGCTTCGCTCAGCCTGGACGGCGTCGATCTGGTGGTGCTCTCGGCGTGCGAAACCGGCTTGGGTCAAGTTGCCGGCGGCGAAGGCTTGTTGGGGGTACAGCGCGCTTTTCAAGTCGCCGGCGCTCGCTCGACCGTCGCCAGTCTTTGGCAAGTAGGCGATGTAGCCACACGGCGGCTGATGGAACGTTTCTATCGGAACTATTGGGAACAGGAGATGTCGAAGCTGGACGCCCTGCGCGAAGCACAGTTATGGCTTCTCCACCACCCGGAAGAAATCCGCGGCGATCGCCGCGTCCGACCCAGCAACGACGACGAACCCCAACGCCTGTCACCGCAATTCTGGGCGGCGTTCCAACTGAGCGGCGACTGGAGGTAATCATGCAGGAACGAGCGCCCCCACGGCGAGTTCACCATCGCATGGTCTTAGGAATCAGGGAAGAAGCTCTTTCCCAATTCCTTCAAGAGTCGTAACTCCGCCATGTCGCGACGGTCGCCCGGCGAATGTGCTAGGCTCTGTCTGAAAACTATTCCATTTCGCTATTCCTCCGTATAATTGGTTTTCCAATTACAAGAGGCAACCCATGGTTCAGCGACATTGTTTAACGGATGAGCAGTGGGATTTGATTGCTGATCTCGTTGAGGCGGAGCCCAAGGCCACTGGGCGACCGCCCAAGGATCGCCACACGATTGTGAACGGGATCTTCTGGATTCTGCGGACGGGAGCCCCCTGGCGTGACCTCCCCAAGCGGTTCGGTAAATGGCAGACGGTTTATGATCACTTCAACAAATCTTCGCCGGTATCCTGCCGGAACAGATTATCGTATCGATCTTCGGGAGTGCAAGCCAGAAACTGGATGAGGCCCGTGTTTGGTGTGGGCGTCTCGATTGTGGGTGGGAAATTTGCTCTGATGAGGGGGTGTCGATTTTTCGTCCCGATTTCCAGCTTGTGGAGAATGGTGTCATGGCGAAGTTGAACGGCTCTCTGACGAAGGCGGCGGAGTTGAGTCCTGAGCAGCAGGAACGCGCGGACCTTATTTTGCAACATCTGCGGGCGAATGCGGACAAGCATCTTGTGGAACTGTCTGTGCTGCTGGCCTCCAAACCCGACAGTCAAATCTTCGGCAAAACAGAGTTCGAAGCGCGCGACATTGTGCATCGAATCGGAGCCCAGGCGATACAAGCCGCGGTCGACGCCGCGGCAAAAAAAGGGGTACCAGGGTGCTAGCTGCGTCTGCCAGAAATGCCAGAACGACGCCCGCTTCGTCGAACGGCGAGGACGTACGATCACCTGTCTATTAGGCGGCATTCGCGTGCGTCGCCCCTATTACCACTGCGCCGTTTGCAGTGAAGGATTGTCGCCTTGGGATCAGGAACTGGGGCTGTCGAAACGCTGCCTTTCGCCCGCCGTGGCGGAGCTTTCGTCGCTGGCCGGAACGGTGTCGAGTTTCGCGGTCTCGGCGAAACGCATGCTGCTCAAGATGACCGGTCTGCGCGTCAGTGAGTCGAGCGTCGAACGCGTCACCGAAGATGCCGGCGCCCGGGTCGGCAAACTGCTGGAAGACCGAATCAAGTTCGGCGCGGACCGCGAGTGGAAGTGGCAACGCGATGCGTTGGGCCGCACCTGCGCTTACGCCAGTTTGGATGCGAAGTGCGTTCGCCGGCAAGGCCCCAAGGCGAGTCGCGTGGAGGGACGCATGGCGTACGTCGCGTCGATTTACAATCCCGACAGCGAGTATGATGAGACACAGAAGAAGCCGCATCAATCGCGTTATTTGTCGGGTTTTTACGAGCTAAACGAACTCGGCCTGCAGCTTCGTCGCCAGGCCGGACAGGTCGGCTGGGACAAGGCCGAGGTGCAAATCGCCCTCTCGGACGGCGGCAACGGCATGGAGCAATTCCTTCGCCGCAACTTTCCGCTGGCCACGATCATCATCGACTTCTGGCACGTGAAAGAGTACCTGGTGGAACTGGCGAAGGCGCTCTTCGCCGACGAGCATGAACGCCAGAGCTGGATGGATCGTCACGCTCCCATGCTCAAGCATGAAGGCGGCCCAGCCGTGCTGGCCCAGCTGAAAGAGATTGACCCCGGACCGATCGCGGCAACGCGTGAACTGTATCGCGTCACGGTTCAATATTTTGAAAATCATCAGCACAAGATGGACTACCCGAGCTACGTGAAGAACGGCTGGCAGATCGGTTCCGGTCCGATCGAGTCGGCCTGTCGGACTGTAGTCGGCGACCGCCTCAACGGCAGCGGCATGCGTTGGGGCAACGACGGCGCGGACGCCCTCTGCCACCTCCGCGCCCTGTTCCTCAGCGAACCGGACCAATGGGACGCCTTTTGGGAGAAGCACCGAAACTAACAAAATCCACCCACAAAAGTGACGCTCACACCCCGTGTTTATAACACGGCCGTCACCGTTTGGACCTTCCTCTCCCAGGTCCTCAGCGCCGATCATGGCTGTGTCCATGCCGTGACCAAACTGATCGCCTGCCGGGCGGCTAAAGGCGATTCCATCCCGTCGGCCCAAACGGGGGCCTACTGCATTGCTCGCGACAAACTTGATGAACAAGCGATGCACCGCCTGGTCGTCGAAACGGGTCGGTCGATCGAAAACGCGGCGCCTGATCACGATCTCTGGCTGGGCCATCGCGTGGTGATGGTCGATGGCTGCACAGTGACAATGTCTGACACGAAAGAGAACCAGGACGCCTTTCCCCAGCATGGATCCCAGGCCGACGGTTGCGGCTGGCCCATGATGCGCTGCGTGGTGTATTTCGCCCTGGCCACCGGCGTGGTTCTGGAAGCCGCGATGGGACGCGCCAAGGGGAAGCTCACCAGCGAGGTCAGCCTGTTCCGCGAAACGGACGAAATCCTCGAAGAAGACGACGTTTTTCTCGCCGATCGTTTCTTTTCCGGCTGGTTCGACCTGGCGAGATTGATCCTCCGCGGGGTGCATGTGGTGGTGCGCAAAAACGCCTCCCGCAAGACCGACTTTCGCACCGGCGTGCGTTATGGCAAGGACGACCACAGCGTGCACTGGGACAAGCCGCAGCGGCCTGACTGGATGACTCCTGAAGAGTACGCTGCGTATCCGAGGTTCATCACACTGCGCGAGATTCGCATCCGCGTGACGACGCCCGGCTTTCGCTCGCGCGAGATCCTCGTGGCGACCGATTTGCTGGACGACATCGAGTACAGCAAGGACGACCTGGCGGCGCTTTTTCGTCGTCGTTGGCAAGCGGAGTTAAATCTGAGATCGTTGAAATCAGTGATGCAAATGGACCACTTGCGTTGCAAGAAACCGCACCGCGTGCGGAACGAACTGCGAGCCCACCTGCTGGCCTACAACCTGATCCGGCAAGTGATGTGCGAGGCGGCCGCCCACGGCGCGGTGGCGCCCTGGCGGATCAGCTTCAAAGGAGCATTGCAAACCTGCGAAACGTTGTTGCCGTTACTGCAGGCAGTTGGGGATGCGGAGTGGTTGTGCGATCTGCTCTTCGCTTGCTGCTTAAAGCACGCCGTCGGCGGCCGTCCCAACCGCAACGAACCTCGCGTCGTGAAACGTCGAGCCAAGCCCTACAAACTCATGACCAAACCCCGCTACGACTACCAACCCCTTGAGAGATCATAACTTACGCCGATTAAGTGCCATTCGTTCCCGGTCCGTCGAATTTGACAAACCCTCCTATCGACGCCGCTGCGTCATTGAGCAACTTATCGGCTGGCTCAAAGAATGCCGTCGTGTGGGGACACGCTTCGAGAAACTCGCCCGGAACTTTCTATCCATGGTCAAGCTATCCATGATCGGCCGCTACCTGCGGCACATGACGCCACAAAACTCGTCCGTATAAGCGTTTTCAGACAGAGCCTACCCTTCCTCGCATGTTGTCCAATGAGATGAACGTATGCCCCGCCAGAAGCTTAGAACTGAAATCTTCTTCCAGTCCGCCAACTCCTCGCTTTCGCTCCGTAATCGCCTGGACTTTTTGACCGTATATCGCAGCCGTTAATTTATTCCGGTAACCTTTACCTGTCTGTTGTTCGTCTGCTTCCGTCAAATCCATTGGGCAACGATCACCTAACAATCCACTCATAACCAAGGCGGGCGTAATCAGCGATGCGATTGCCCGGGACCGGTCGGAAGGCGTTACGAAATTGAATTCGTCAACAAGCTGGGATAGGATGTTGATCGCTTTACCTACTGACACGGTCGCTGCAGGCTTACCGTCGGCGTAGATCCCTTGCAGAAATTGCCCGCCTGACAACTCTTCCAGTCGGCCGTGCGCCTCGACCAAAACCGGACAGGGAGAAATTACGTCAATTCTAGGAAATTCATTGCGAAACGCATCTGCATCCAGGATCAATTTAGCTTTTGCCCGATTGCAAATCGTTGGCTTGCCCTCTTCGCCGACAAGACAAGCATAGTCCTCAAAAAGACTGGCCAATTTTGAGTCTTTAATCTCCTCCAGGACCAATGCGTCTAAAGCTCCACGCTTAACAGCGACAATCGATACTCCACGTTGGAAAATAACGCCGCTCGTCTTCATTAGGTTGCCCAGCTCAGACGCCGCCACCCGAATCGGAGTGCAACCGCCTGGCAACCAAACCTCAGGAAGGCTTTTTTCTGTCTTTTCTGGCGTGACTGGCGGCGTGGTGGGCGGCATTAAAAAGAGACGTCCGTTGATTCGAAAACCCCAGGGGGCTGGATGGTCTGCGTTCAGGAGTCCTGGAGAAGAGGAGGTAGAGTCTCGAAAACGGTTTCGGGGTGGTTGGCTGGTGTTAATCCGGCAGCCGAATTCACCATCCCTCTCTACGGCCTTTCTGGCATCGTGCACTTTGTGCTTGAGTTCATGTTCCTTCCAGGGCTCATTGGTCTTATTGTCATTGAACCAACGCATTTCCTTTAAAGCGACATCCTCTGTGAGCCCGAACTTGAACGCTTCGCAAGCTGCGTGGAAGGTGCGTCCGTGACCGTCTTGACCGCTGATTGCGTCAGGTATCGACTGCATGTAGTTGCGATAGCGAGCCAGGGCTTTCTCTGGGTTGATATTCCGCGGGCGCTGCTCCCGAGGCTGGCATATCTTCGGCTGTTCGAACGCCGTGGACCATGCAGCGATCGCCTGCAGTTGCTCCAGCGAGAGGCTCCCTGGTTCTCCCTTCGGCACGCGGAAGAAGGATTGCCGATGCGGCCGGCCTTCGCCCCCGGGACCACCGTCGCCGCCCTTGAAGTCGCTCCCTTTCCGGGCGTGCGTCCCCATCACTTTGAGAATCCGACCGGCGTTGAACGTTGACGTATCGACGGCGGCTCCATCGCTGTTGAACCTGGCGGCAAGTCCATGCAACACCGCCCTGATCAGGTCCCTGGATGGATCATCGTTCGGCAGCTCGATCCGGTAGAGCAGGTAAGCCCCGTTGCCCGACATGCAGCGGAGCGGCAGGACCTTCCAGGTGTCGAACAACTCGGCCGCAATGTCGGACGCCACGTTATCCGCTGCAGCAACCTCGGTGTCCGTCGCGGACATGCCGTTTTCACGCACGGAATCGATATCGACGAATAGCCATTGCCGGCAAGTAATGTCGCCGTCCTGCGTCAGCATGCCACTCCCTTGTCGGAACACGATCTGGTTATCTGAGCGAGCCAAGAGAACTGGCTTCACCGGATTTAACGTCACGTAGACCCCGGGCGGCTTATTCTTATCCAGGTTGCGAGCCCAGCCGGCGGCTCGGTGATGGTGATTGAAATACCCAGCGGCGGTCGAGGTGAATTTGGCCCCTGCTTTCTCGGGGCACTTGAGCGACCGGATCTCGAAGACATTGGGAGAGGGGTGGAGAAGTTTGAGGAAGTCGACAATAACCGTCGAATCCTTGCCGAGATCTGATGGACCTGTGGCTGTAGATACTGTAAGATTCATGGTATTGCTTTCTGAATAGCCGCCAGTCGCCCGCAATAGTTGACTGGCGGCTTTTTCTATGATGATGGAAAGAACCGTCTTGGCGATTAGCTGTCGAGACAAAGTCCTTCAAACTCGGAACGACGGATGTCCTTTTCAGACCTGCCGTCGACTCGATAAATGCGACCTTCGTACAGGACATAATGGCTGTTGGTCGACTTGATGAGATCGGCCAGCCGGGCTGCTGCTTGCTTGAGTTCTTCGCGGCACTCGGCTCCGCGGCGATGAGATTCGTCGACCGCCCGTTCTGCCGTATTGAAGTTTGCGATCGCAAGCCGAATCAAAGTGTCCTTGGCTTCGTTTGTTGTGATCGGTGGTTGGTTGTCGATCATGGAAACATTCCTATCTGTGATGGTCGGCGAAGCGCGCCCAATGCCCAGACCTCGCCACGCGGCGACAATGAAAATCAAGGCCTTAGAGAACGACTTCACCCAGGTAACAAACCCGATCTCCAACCAGATCGAATGAAAACCATCGTGGAAGCAACGCCATGATGATTTGGCGCCAAGCCGGTTTGGCTCAGCGATGTTTTGAGAACAGCACAATCCACTGTTGAGAAACAACGGTTTGTTACGCGTTCGGTAATCATTTAAAATAGAATCATGGCCAACTTCTAACTCCTAGTTTCGATCATCGTGAGCGCCGCTGTGATCGCGGCGTTCCAGGTGTCCCTCGACCACTGGTACGGTCCAAAACTCCGGCTTCCCCGATACGCTGCGGCGATTAACCTGTCCGGCAGCATCCTGGCGTTCTCTCCATTCGCGGTCGGTCCAACGGGATTGAATCTTGTCCACCCGTAGACGAACGATCGAATCCGCCCATTGCAGCACGTCGGGCGGGATTCGTGCTGCTTGGATTTCGTGGATCAACAGCCATTGCGAGAGCAGCAGATCCGCTTCCGCAGAACCGACAGGCGGCAGTTCGCTCGCCGGCGGAAACATGTCCGTTTTTCGAAAGCGATCGGCGAAGCGTTTGTCCACTTTGCCGGACGCGTCCACCTGGAATTCCTGTGCATGTTCGTGGCAAATCCGAACGAGCAGCGGCGGGCGCCTGGATCCGGGTGCGAGTCCTGTCACCGGGCGAAGCACGAAACAGGCATGCTTTCGATATTGACAGCCGATTACGTCACAAGCCCCATTGCCTGCCTTGGGAGATCGCTTCGATCTCGCCCGTTCGCAGCTTCTCTTAGGCTTTGAAGAGGCAGGCTTGGGGCTTGTTAGTTTTTTGCCGGACCTCGCTTCTTAGGGACAGGTTTCGCCGCCGGCTGGTTGTCCTCCATCCGGAATCCCAGCGTGGCCAAGAACCTGGCGTACTTCGTGAGTCGCCTGGGCTTCTTGAACGGAGGCCTGGCGGCGCCATACTGCTCCAGCGTCGCCCAGTCCACGTCCCCTGACTTGACCATTTTCAGGGCTTGTGCGTAGCAAGACTTGCACAGTCCTCTCAGGCTCGTCTTCCCTTCGCATTCCGGGTTGAGGCATCTTTCTTCCGCTTCCGGCGAAGCGGATTTCTCGCCCTGCAGGTGCTCGCGAAGGGAGGCGGCTTTTGGAGATACGGTCCAGCCCATGGTTAATGATCCAATGATAGAAGGGGGTGAGGTTTCAGGCGAACGACACTTCTTCGAATATGCCATACGCTACCGATCCATGACAAATGCGGCCGATGTCGATTCGAACCCTGCAGGGGGCTCAATCGCAGAACGTGGATGCCTGCCGGTTCGTTGCTGACGATGGTTGGCTCGTGTGGCGGACGGATGTCTCCACGGACGACACGCGAAATCCATCGTCGCCATATTCGCGCGACAAGAATCCTGTAAACAAGCGAGCCAGGTCGGTTCCCACTTCCGTGTCCGCATCGATCACGCAACTCTTCGCCTCGCGGTCGATGTACTGCCCCGCTTCCAGTCGGATGCGAGCCCTTCCGTACAGCGACTCCACGGCGAACAGAGCGAGCACCATCGAGGCTTGCACATCTTTGATGTCGACGTGTGCGGGAAAGTCAAAACGATAAATTCGGCGGGTCATGGGAGGTCTCCGTGGGAGGGAAAAATGTCTGCTGAATACCAGGTACGAAGTCCTTCCATTAAGCGCCCGGATTCTGCAAATATTCCGCCAAACCTTTGTCCTCGAAGTATTCCGCGAGAAAGTCGAGTGACCGATAGACAGAGCCGCGGGACATTTGGAGCAGACGAGCGATGTCGGGGACCGCTTGTCCTTCGACGTGCAGTCGGCAGATGCTCCGTTCGGGATCGATCAATCCGTCGATCGCATCATCGACCTCGAACCAGTCGCTCGAGCATTGGCAGTGCGGATCCCGTATTTCGACCAGACTGCCGTCGGGATCCCGCGGCCACTCCACCGTTCGAATCAGACCTCGTCGCTCCGCGAAAGCAGCGCGAAGAATATCGCACTCTTTATTGGCGAGGAGACGTTTGAGGTACGCTCCTTCGAAACCGCGCCGGCGATCGAATCGCTTCCACTTTTGCAGGATGTGCAGCGAGAGCTCCTGGCGATAGTCGTCTTCGCCGGACGGATCGCGAAGATGCTGGGAAAGACGTTTGGCGGCCGCACGGATGATGAACTGCACGGAAGGAAGGGCCAAAAACGATTCGAAGGGTCGAGCAATCAATGGACGCCCACCTTTGCCGACCGGCGTTTGGCGTCAATCGCTTCGAGTTCGAGCTGTACGCTCTCGATGGCTTTTTCATCGTACAGCCGCAGAATTCCCGCTCGGGCGGCGGGGCGAATGTAATCCCGCGTCGCCAGAATGTGCGAGACGCGGTGAAGAGGTACGCCGAGTTCCCTGGCAATCACGCCAGGCGTCCGGAGTTGGGGAACTGACATGGGCAAAACAAACCTCGCTTTCGATGGGGGTGAAAAGTTACCCTTCAAAAGAGAGTGTTTTGTTCGCGAAAGACGATCGATTCCTCGTAATTTATGGGGTGAACGCTATGCCGAACGTTCGCGAATGTTCGCGCAGCTTGTCGCGAACGGCATTTAGCTTCGATCGTAAACGTGCTCGGATTCGTCGTCCTGACTCTGCTCGAGGATCAAGTTTGCGAGAGTTTGTTTTTCGGCAATAGTTTTGCCGAGGATTTTCGCTCGTTCGGCCGCAGTTGCTTGATCAACGAGTTCTTGCAGCGCAGCGTCTTGTTCTTCGTCCGAGAATTGTGACGACGGCGATACTTCGCAGTCCTGGGAAATCGTGTCACAGTCGATATTCGAAAGTTGGTGGACTTTCGGCTTCGTCGTCTTGGACGAGCGCCAGAAACTCAATTCCAATTTGTCTTGCATCGCCGCTTGGATGGTCGATGAAGAGCAGCCGATGTCCTTCGCCAGTTTTCCCATGCTTGTGTACGGTTCGCCGGATCGTTTCTTTAGGAGCAGACGATCGATGACTTCGATTCGAGACATCTGCTTTGGGGAAGTACGTTCGTTTGCGAGGTGCTGATCCTGTTTTTCGATCTCGGAAATCGTCGTGTCGCTGGCTGGCAGCTTTATTGCTGGGTCTGGTTCAACCGCCACAATTTCCAGTCGATCAACGTAAGCAAACGGATCGTCAAGGCGATACTTGTCTCGAACGGCGTCGATGGCTCGGCTTCCGCTTTCAAATACGGTCCGGAATTCGGGAGCAAATTGCAGATATTCCTGCGGCGATCGCTCTTGAATTTTCGCAGGCAATTCTCGCGCAAGTTTCGTCGCCGCCAGCAAGTGCTCCGTAACGTTTTCGAAACCCTCGGTGGGATTGCCCAACTCCTCTTGGAACGCCAGAGCGGCGAGGCAAAACTCCTTGACGATCGGACCGTGGTGCAACCAGCCGGTTTCTTCGTAATTTCCGTAAAACCGTCGTTGTTCCTCTTCCATCAAGGATCGGTGAACCCGCCATGCCAGATTGAAAAGTTTGTGGCCCCGTCCGGCTAGATCTCCCAGCAATTTAAAATCCAACATTGGTTCGCCTCGGCTATGCGGGACGGAAGAGGGGACCCCAGCGCAGAGAAAGGCAAGAACGTAACCGCGTCGGGGTCGTAGCCTCTTGGCTTGCCGCGTTGCCGCGGTGCGTCGTCCCGACGAGTTAAGTTGTAGGCAGATACTCGAGAATCGGCTCTGCCGTGATTGTGGAGGTGATTCTGGCTACCGCCGTCGACACGTTTGGTCACGACTGGTCACGTTAAATTCGGGAATTGCATTCCTGGCGGATTCCGGGCGCGCTCCACAGCAATTACGTACTGGAAATGCGGAGGGTTTAACCAGCCGCACGTTCCCTACGGAGCCATCAAGTTGGCAATTTGTAAAACACCGCAGCACGCATCTCGATCCGTTGAAGATTTGGCCGCCATTCTGGCTCGCGGCTTCCGTCGCGTTTGGCGAGCAAAAATTCGTTCTGGCAAAACGCCGCTGCTCGCGAGCGCCGCTGCCGAAAAAGAATCCGTCCAATACGCCTTGAGTTCCTCGCCGAGATCGGGCTCTCTGGACAGTCCGGTTTACGCACCCGAACTTTCGGAGAACGAACGATGAACATTCAGAAAGAAGTCGCCGCGCTGGAGCGGATGACGGTCGACCAGCTACGCGTCCGCTTCGCCGAGGTTTTCGGCGAATCAACCAACGGCCGCCACAAGCAGTGGCTCGTGAAACGCATCATCTGGCGGATGCAAGCCAATTCGGAAGGCGACCTGTCCGAACGCGCCCGACGCCGCGCCGAGGAACTGGCCAACGACTCCGACCTGCGAACGATGCCGCCACGGCAACCGAGAACGGAATCCGCATCGCGGACCAAAACGGTCACCGGCAGGGTTCGCAGCGATTCCCGACTGCCGATGCCTGGGGCGGTGTTGACCCGCGAATACAAAAATCGCACGATCCAGGTCACGGTGCTCGCCGACGGATTCGAATTCGAGGGCGAGACGTATCGGTCGCTGTCGGCCGTCGCCAAAGCGGTCACGGGGTCGCATTGGAGCGGACACCTCTTCTTCGGTTTGAAGGGAGGCAAATGATGAATCGCAAGCAACCCACGCCCCCGACCATCCGCTGCGCCGTCTACACGAGGGTTTCAACCAACGAACAGGCCGAGCAAGAATACAGCAGCATCGATGCCCAGCGCGAGACGGGCGAGGCCTATGTCGCAAGCCAGAAACATGCAGGTTGGCAATGCGTTGACGAACGCTACGACGATGGCGGGTTCACCGGGGCAAACACGGAGCGGCCGGCCTTTCAACGGTTGTGGGCTGATATAGAAGCCGGCAAGGTGGACGTCATTGTCACGTACAAACTTGATCGTTTGACTCGCAGTCTGGCCGACTTCACGGCAAACGCGCACTCTGCGGGACCTGGGCTGTTTGGGGGACGGGGCGCGCTGACCGGGGTTTTCTGCACAATTGACTGCTTGGGAGAATGGCGTTTCAGCACCTTCAACTGGCGATCATGATGACAGAAATTCAGTTCGATAATGTCGACTCGATCCTGACAAGTTTCGGCGAACTCACCGACCCCCGTTCGCATATCAACAGGCTCCATCTCTTCGGCGATCTGCTGGTCATTTCGATCATGGCAGTCATCGCTGGCGCGGATGGGCCGCAGGCGATCGGAATCTGGGCGAAGCACCATCAAACCTGGTTGAAAAAACACCTGGTGTTGCCCCATGGCGTCCCCTCGCACGACACGTTCGGACGCCTGCTTGGCCTGCTGAAACCGGCGGCCTTTCAGAAGTGTTTTGAAGCCTGGATTCGGTCGATCGCGCCGCTTGATAAAGAGACCGACTTGAATCAAATTGCGATCGACGGCAAGGTCCTCAAGCGTAGCCACGATCGCAAACGCAAGCTGGGGCCGTTGTGGCTTGTCAGCGCCTGGTCGGTCGATCGTTCGCTCAGTCTGGGACAGCTGGCCACGGACGAAAAATCGAACGAAATCACGGCGATTCCCGAGCTTTTGGAGAATATCGAGGTCCAGGGAGCTGTGGTCACCATCGACGCCGCCGGCTGTCAACGCGAGATCGCCAGGAAGATCATCGACGGCCACGGCGACTACCTTCTGGCGCTCAAGGGGAATCAAGGAAAACTTTACGAAGCGGTGACAGACTACATCCTCCTGCACATGGAAAACGACTTCGCAGATATCCCGGCAAGACGCTTCACGGAAACGCTCCACGGCCACGGACGCGTCGACGAAATCACCTACTATCAGATGCCTGTTCCGAAGGATCTGGTGAACCGGGAAAAGTGGCCGGGATTGAAAACGATTGGCGTCGCGATTCGGCAAAGCGAGAGCGGTTCGAAGACTTCGAGTGATGCTCGCTTCTACATCGGCTCGATCGCCCTGGGGGTCAAGAAATTCGCCCGTTATGTGCGTGGCCATTGGGCGATCGAGAATACGCTTCACTGGTGCCTGGATGTGACGTTTCGTGAGGACGAAAATCGGGTGCGTGAGCGGACGACCGCGGACAATCTGGCGTGGCTGAAACGCTTCGCCCTGAGCATGCTCAAGCAGCAAGATGACAAGTACAGCATCGCCATGCGTCGCCGCGTCGCCGGCTGGGACCTCGACTACCTCGCCAAAATCCTCGGAATTCCCGTACTATAGTGTGCGTTTGCCGTGCCGACTTCGCCCGGACCTTGGAACTGCTGGCAAAACATAACGTGTCGCTGGTCTCTGTGACGCAGGCGTTCGATACCTCGACGGCGACTGGCAAGCTGATGATGCACGTTTTGATGTCTTTCGCCGAGTTCGAACGATCGCTGATTTCCGAACGCACTCGGGACAAGATTGCATCAGCCCGACGCCGCGGCATGTACATCGGCGGGCGGGCGATTCTCGGCTACGACGTTGTCGACCGGAAGCTTGTCATCAACGAACTCGAATCCGAACGCGTCCGCCGCATCTTCGCGATGTACGTTGAGCACCAATCGCTGATCGCCACCGCGAGGGAACTGAATAAGCTCGGCTGGGAGACAAAATCCTGGCGCACCAAAAAAGGCGAGTTCCATCCAAGCTTGCAATTTAACAAGACGAACTTGCACGCCCTTCTCAAAAACGTTCTTTATGCCGGCAAGGTGGGCTACAAGACCGAGGTACACGAAGGCGAGCACGACGCGATTGTCGACGCCGAGACCTTTGCCAAGGTGCAGCGGCTGCTGACCCGGAATTCCCACGGAGGCGGACCGAGGAATAAATACGGGGCGATCCTGCGGGGACTGCTTCGGTGCGGTGCCTGCGGATGCGCGATGGGGCACACGTTCAGCTCCAAAGGCAAACGACGCTATAGATATTATGTTTGCCAGCACGCACAGAAGAACGGACGCGACGTTTGCCCGCATCCATCGCTCTCGGCCCCCGCCATCGAGAAGTTCGTCGTCGAGGAACTCCGCGCCTTCGGAACCGACCCCGCCGTTGTGGCCGCGACGTTGGCCCAGGTGCGGCGACTGGCCACGGAGGGGACCAAACGCCTGGCTCAAGAACAGACCGCGTTAAAACGGCAACTCCGCGCCGACGAACGGGAGTTGGGGCGGCTGGCCGTGGCTGATTTGAAGGAAGAGATTCGGGCGGGAAGGCTGGTCGACTTGCAGGGGCGGATCGATGCGGCCAAGACGAGGCTGGTGGCCATTGCGGAGGAGCTGGCGGAACTGAAATCCGAGGATTTGGACGAAACGGAAATCACCGCGAAGCTCGCCAGCTTCGACGAGCTGTGGGAAGCGCTGACGCCAAAGGAACGCGTGCGGGTCGTGTCGCTGTTGGTCGAGCGGGTGGTTTACGACGCCGCAGACGAGAGCGTGGCGATTACGTTCCGCGAATTGAGCGCGGAGGTGACTGTATGAGCACGACGATCAAGAGAACGTTTCGAACCGAGAAGCCGAAGAAGATAGAACCAGAGGTCGTCGGGCGGATCCCACGCGTCGCCAAGCTGATGGCGCTGGCGATTAGATTCGACGGGCTGATTCGGGATGGGGTCGTGGCGGACCAGGCGGAACTGGCGCGGCTGGGGAATGTGACGCGGGCGCGGGTGACCCAAATCATGAACCTGTTGAACCTAGCGCCGGAGATTCAGGAGGCAGTGCTGTTTCTGCCTCGCGTGAAGGGCGGGCGGGATCCGGTGGTGGAGAGGGAGTTGCGGGTGTTGGCGGCAGAGGTGGATTGGGGGCGGCAGCGGGAGCTAATGACCTTGTGCCTGGCATCCCCAAACCGCCCTCCAACTGCTCGGCTATACGAGAAACTGACTTTGCAATCCTCCTGCCATTCCCCTCAGGAGGATTGCAAAGTCGATCTTACTTGAATCCCAACTGGTGGAGGGCGGTTTGGGGGCGCCAGGCGAAGAGGTCGGCCTGGCGACGGAGGCCCCGATCGGCGGTTTGGGCCACGAGCTGCACAAATGCCAGCGCGCAAGAGGTCAGAGTCGCCATCCGCTCGGCCAAGCCGGGGCGGCGGAGATAGTGCCGGTCTTCATCCCACCAGCGGTCTTTCACAAAGTGAAGATTGTTCTCCACCGACCAGTGACCACGCACCCAGCCCAGCAGTTGCTGAGGCGTGACGGTTTCCGCATCAAGGCTACTGACGAAGTATCTTACATCACGAAGAGTTTCCGTCCCCCGCTCAACGACCACACGCTCCACGCAGAGCAGGATGCTGCAGTCGGGGAACTGCAGTTGGTCTCGACAGTAGTCGGCGTCCTCGGTATTGCACCAGATGCGACGGGTTTCAACGCGACCCCTTTTTTATCGAACTCCTTGGCGTCCGCTTCGCCTCGATCAGCAAAGCAGGTTTCCAGCGCGTCGAGCATGTCGCCTTGGTTTTTCTTGATCTGAAACAGATAATCGCAGGTGGTTCCCGAGAGAAGTTCGGCCAGCGGACGTTGGGCGAAAATCGCATCGCCGGTAAGCAGTTCGATCATCGGAAAATCTTCTAACAGCGACGACAGTCGCAGTTTCCTTTCGCCCGGTTCGTTCGTTTTGTCTCCCGTCACCGACCACTGGGCGAGCACCACCTTGGCGCGCTGCGCGAACACGTTCAGCATGTGCACCGGCGAGCCGTCTTCATAGCCTTGGCAGGCGGTCTTTCCATCGACGGCGACGACTTTCAAATCCTCTTCGTCCACCAACGAGAGCAGCCAGACGCCAAAGGCGGCTTGAAAATCGGCGAGCGAAAACTGAGCCAACGCCCGGCTCATCGTCGTGGCGTGCGGAGGGTGCCGCCGATTGAAGCCCAGCGGCTCCTGCAGTAGTTCCCAGTGGACTGCCGCCCAAGACTGGAGCGTGGCGAACTCGCGAATGCGGCAGACCAGGCCGAGAAACGCCAGGCTTAAGATGGCGGGGAACGGATGCCTTCTCCCGCGTCGCCGACGTGGATCGGGGATGGCGGAAAAGACTTCGTGCAGCGCGCGCAGCGGGAAATTATCAGACATGGTCGACCCTCCGTGATAACGACGACCAACCCTAGCCGTGCAATCGCCAAATCCCTTACAAGTCCTACGAGGAGAAACCCAAACGGTTCGCCCCTCCGACCTCAAGGACTTTGCAATCCTCCTGCCATTCCCCTCGAGTTTGTTGCAGACCAACCTATTGGGTGATACGATTTCTTAAAAGGCGGGCTCCCTAGGCAAAGGTCGGGAGGGAAAATTTTCCTTCAATTGGATGCTTTTCTGACGTCGAAGGAAGAAGCCCTTTCAGTAATGCTCCAGAATGCGGATAGCTGGTTAAGAAAATCTCAATCTATTTCCCAAGTCGCTCTGCATTTCTTCGGCGTCGCCGTTGATGGAGATGGCGGATCATCCGGTATCAGAGGCCGATCCGCCGGTCCAAGGGATCGACCTTTCCGAACCCGCCTACGTTGAGCTTTCCGAGTCGAATGAAGATGATGAGTACTGACAGGAACGCTATGGGGCCGGCGCCGCCGTTGAATGAATTTGCTGAATCGTTGCGTCGCCATCATGCCCTGTCTCTGCTGCCGCTGGTCGAGTTGAGCGAGACTGTGCAGCAATCGACTCGCTGCACGCTGGCGATCGGCGACACGCTGTTCGCCGCTGGAGATCTGGATGACTCCGCCTATTTCCTGTTGCGAGGCCGGTTGCGGATCGTGCATCTTTGCGGTTCTCACCGCTCTAGTTTGGCGACCGTCCGGCCGGGAGCGTTGATGGGGGCTCACTCCGTGGCGGACCACTGGCAGCGTAATGTTACTTGTTACGCTGCGGAAGAGAGCGAAGTCGCGATCTTTCCTCGAGCGACGCTTGAGGGGCTGTTTCGTCGGCGACCGGACTTAGCGCCGCACTTTGACAAGAGCCTAGAAGATCAACTCCTACTAGAGATACTGGGGCTGGACCAGTTGCTCAGCGGGGTTCCGGCGGAACAGATCTTCCCGGCAATTGATAGTTTTGGCGAAGCCAGTTTCGCGGCTGGAGAAACGGTCGTGCGCGAGGGCGACCGAGGCGACACGATGTACGTCGTCGTGAGCGGCCGGCTCGAAGTCCGCAAATGGCTCGCCGCTCGGCAGCAGCGTGTGGCCGAACTTTCCAAAGGGGATTATTTCGGCGAATGTTCGCTGGTCCTTGAGGCGCCCCGTTCCGCCACGGTCTCCGCCCTGGAGCCGACCGTCTGCTTCACACTCAAACATGAGGACCTGAAGCAGCTGCAGAACACGGCGCCGACCCTCGCTTGCCAACTGCGCGGGCGCTTTCACGCATACTCAATTAATTGGGCGGCCATTAACGATTCCCATCAAATTGTCTTGGCCCCCGTGCTCCGTGAACAGATCGTACACCGCGATGCGAGCGAGCTTCCTTCCGAGCTGCCGGCGATTGTGGAGCAGCCGATGCTGTGGAAGATGCTGCGGCTCAGCCGGCTAATGGATTTATTGCCGCCCATGCTGGCCGCGCCCGTCTTCAACCGCTTGCAGGAAACGGTCGTTCAAGCGGGAGACAAGCTGGTCGAGCAGGGGCTAGTCATTGTTCGCACGGGAGAACTGACTGTCCGCTCACGTTTGTCGCAAGCAGATGCGGGAGAACTCTGCCGACTGGGACCGGGCGACCTCTGGGGCGCGGGAAGGCTGTTGGGGAAAGCTGACGATTGCCGACTCACGGCCGTGCGGCGCAGCGAGTGCTTCACGCTGGAGCCGACTGCCTCGCAGCTGCTATCACAGCACCTGCCGCCCTGGCGATCCCTACTGGAGAAGCTGGCGGCGGAAGAGTTCATCCGTCAACTGCCAGAGGAAAGCCTTCCTAACGAGTCGCCCGTGCGGGAGCTGGCGAGCTGTGCCGCGGTCCATTCCTCGCGGGGCGGTCGCTTCCCCTGGATCGCCGCCCGGCGGGACAACGAGTGCGGCGTCGCCTCCTTGGCCATGCTGCTACAGTACCTTGGGCAAAAGGTTCCCTATGAGCAAGTTCGGGAAGCGGTCGATTTGCTGCCGCACGGCTGCTCTTTGTTCAGTCTTCAACGGGCGGCGGAAAGCTTTGGCCTGCAGACTCGGCCCGTCCGCTTCGCCCGACGCCGGATCCCGCCGGACGCCTTGCCGGCCATCATTCACTGGGATGATTCGCACTATCAGGTGCTGTATCAGGTGCAAGGCCGCAGGGCGATCTACGCCGATCCGGCCGTGGGACTAGTGCGCACTTCGCTGCTGTTCTTCAAACGTCGTTGGAATGGGCGACTACTCAAGATAAACCTCAACTAAAAGATTTACCTTAATTAAAGAGTCAATCACGATGAAACAAATCCTAGACAGCCCGAGGTCAGCGGCGCCTGGAAGCTTCCCAGAAGACACATTGGCTCGGCATTCCGCGGGCAGAGTCACCGTGACAGATGTGCTAGCGCACCTGCGTGAGTCGGGCGAGCTGGGCGCCGTTGTCCGCTCCGTGCGGCAGCAACAACTGGTTCGCCAATGGGCCGAGCAGCGTTCGCTGAGCGCTACGCTTGAAGAGATCCAGCGTGCTGCTGACTCCTTTCGGGCCTCCGCAGGATTGCAGGGCGCCGAGGAGACGCGTTACTGGCTTGAGCAGAACGGCATGACGCCCGACGACCTGGAGCGGCGTGCAGAACTGGCGGTGCTGCGGCGAAAGCTGATGGAGCAAATTCAGGATGTAGCGGTCGAGCAGGCGTACGCCGAATCGCGTGAGAATCTGAGCCAGGCGCGCATCTCGCATATTCTGGTCGACTCCGAGAACTTGGCCGGTGAATTGCTGTTGCGGCTTCGCGAAGAGGGCGCCAGCTTTGTTGAACTCGCTCGAGCCTACTCGAAAGATTCCGACAACGCCGATAACGGCGGATACCTGGGGGTCATCCGCGGCGATCAGTTGGCGCCTCCGGTCTGCGAAGAGGTCTTCGCCGCCGAGCCTGGCGATTACTTGGGCCCTTACCCAGAAGGCCCTTTCTATCAACTACTGCAAGTCCGCGAACTGCTGCCGGCCCAACTTGACGAGACGACTGTCTGGCTGCTTCGTGAACGCCTGTTTGAGGAAATTCTGCAAGTGGCCGCCGGCTCGGTCGAGTTTACGCCTCTTGGGACGCCTGCTGAGTAAAAAAGACGATGCTGCGACTTCCCTTTGGCGTCGGCCGCTGGCTGTCTCTGGCCGATCAAGCGATCCGACTGTCGGACTCCTGGCGGAACAAGAGCGACGACGAGTTGTTCCAAACGGCCCGCCGCCTGCGCTGGCAAGTGCGCGGCGGAATGCCGATGAAACGCTGCCGGATGGAGATCGCCGCGCTGGTGCGCGAGACGACGCGTCGCCGACTGGGAATGGCTCACTATCCCGTCCAGCTGGCGGGCGGCTTCGCCATGTTAGCCGGGCGAATCGCCGAAATGCAAACCGGCGAGGGAAAGACGATCACCGCGTTGACGCCGGTAATTGCCAGGGCATTCGCCGGCAAGGGCTGCCATGTTTTCTCCTCGAACGACTACCTCGCCTCGCGCGATGCAGCAGAGCTGGAGCCGGTGTACATGGCGCTGGGACTTACCGTCGGCTGCGTAGTCAATGGCATGCAACCGGCCGAACGACGGGTCGCCTACGGCAAAGACATTACCTACGGCACGGCGTCCGAGATGGGCTTTGACTTCCTGCGGGATCGCCTGGAGGCGGGCGCCCAAGGGGTCGGCTGGGAAGGTCAAGATCGGTTCGCTGTCGGCGGAGGCGCGCGGCCGCTGCATCGCGGACACTATTTCGCCCTGGTTGATGAAGCCGATGCGGTACTAATCGACGAAGCCTCGACTCCGCTGATAATCTCCATGCCGGAGCCGGTCGACTATCCAACGGTGGCCCTGCATCGCTGGTCGCATCGGGTCGCCCGCCGGTTAACCGAGGAAAGAGACTTCGAGTTTGAAAGTCGGGACAAGGCGGTCCGCCTGAGCGAGGACGGCTGCCGACGCGTGCTGCTCAGTTCTCGCCCCGGCATCATCGCTGGCGTGGAGGTCGAACGGCTCTACGCCCACGTCGAAAGCGCCTTGGTTGCTCGCTTGGGCTATCACCTTAATCGGCACTACATTGTCCGCGATGGCGAGATCGTCATCGTCGACGAAGGCACCGGGCGGACCTCCGAAGGCCGCAAGTGGCAGGATGGTCTGCATCAGGCGATCGAGGCCAAAGAACGGCTGCAGCTTTCCGGCGGCAGCGGTACAGCCGCCCAAATCACCACCCAGGGCTTCTTTCGTTTGTATAAGCATTTGGCCGGGATGACGGGCACCACCGACAACGCCGTCCGCGAACTGAAAAAGACGTATCACGTCGGCGTGGCCGTGATACCAACCCACGCTCGGAAGCAGCGCCGCCGGCTGCCGCCGCGAGTATTCGCTCAGTTGGAAGATAAACGAGCCGCGATTGTAGAAGAAGTGAAGCGCCTGCTGGCCCAGGATCGCGCCATCCTGGTCGGCGCCCCGAGTGTGAAAGCGTCCGAAGCGCTCTCACAGTGCCTGACCGCCGCCGCCGTGCCGCACAACGTCTTGAACGCCAAGCATCATCAAGAAGAGGCTGAGATCGTCGCTCGGGCCGGCCAGCTCGGTCAGGTGACCATCGCCACGAACATGGCCGGTCGAGGCACCGATATCAAGCTTGCGGACGAGGTCCGAAAAGCCGGGGGACTTCACGTCATTGCCGGAGAAATGCACAGCTCCCCACGCACCGACCGCCAGTTGATCGGCCGCTGCGCACGCCAGGCGGACCCCGGCTCCTATCAGTTCTTCGTTTCGCTAGAGGACGAGCTCTTTCACGCCGCCCCGGAATCCACGCACAAGGTGCTGAAGGCTTGCGCCAAAGTCTTCGGTCAACGCTTACCACGCTGGTGGATCGGCTACTACTTGCAGGTGCGGCGGGGGATCGAGCGGCAACTGAGGAAGCAGCGGAAGATGATGTTGCGGCAGGAACGCGATCGGAAAAAACGGTTTCAAGTACTGGCCCTGGATCCCTATTTGGAATTCATTGAGTAGCGGCGTCTTCTCGCGTCCGCCGGCTTCGTTTAGATCCACAGTTTGGCGCGGAGGAAGTCGATTAGGTCGCCGAAGAGGACGTAGCCCAGGCTCTTTTTTCCGCAGTATATTTTGGCTCGGGTGTCGGCTCCAAAGCGGACGGACGTTAGTTGTCCGTCGATCTGGGCCACCGCTTCGAAGACGTTCCCTTTTTCAGCCATTGTGATCGAGCGTTCGCCGACGTGAATGAGTTTGCCACGGTGTTTGACCGTGGGTTCGGTCAGCAGCACAAACTCGACCAGCAAGGGTTCTTTCCGTTTTCCCATTTCGCGGATGACGTGGCCGACGCGTTTCGCTGGAATGTCCAGCTCCAATTGCCAGGGACTGTCAGCCGCCATCAGCTCCAGCAATTGCTCGCCGCGTTTGACGGGCCGTTCGCGGAGCAACAGTTCGACATTGAATGTTGTCACGACGCCCTTTTTGGGCGCCGTGATCAGCAAGCCTGCTTCCCTCCGTTCCAGCGCTATCAGCTGCTGCTGAAGTCCTTTCAGCTGCAGTTGCTCTTTACCCAAGAGGGCGCGGGTCTGGGAAATGCCATCGCTTTCAACGAGCTTACGCGCTCGTTGCTGTAATTCACGAATGGAGGCCCGAGACTGCTCGAGCTGACTGCGGAGTTCAACCAGCTGTACTTCGAGTTCATCGTTGACAAGGCGTAGCAACGGAGCGCCGGCTGCGAACTCTCCGCCGCTATGAACCTGTAGTTCACTGACGCGGCCATCCATCGGCGCAAAGAGCACTTGGCGATCTTGCGGCGCCAGCCGGCCCTCGACGACGACGCGGTGTTCCCAAGGGATCAGCATCAGCGCTGCGGCGCCCACGAAGGCGGCGGCCAGAATCGCCACTGCGGCGGCCAGGCGCCGACCATGAAACCAATCGATGCCGCGGCCGAGCGTTTTCCAGGCGCGGAGCAGATAAAGGCGGCGGTGCTCATCCGCGTGCGACAGCGCTGCAGCGGCATGTTCGCTGAACAACTTGAGCGGCCCCAGCGGCCGTTCTTGGAGGCCGCTTTCGCTCTTCCATTCCGCCAACAGGCAGCCGAACGGTTTTCGCGGGCGAAGGTTACGGCGGCGTTGATCGGCCTCGGTTTCTTCCCGGACGAGCGGTTCAGGCCGCATGAGAGGAATGATGGCCAGCGTCGTCAGGCCGCTTTCGTCGATCAGTTCGGCTAGCGGCTCTTCCATTTCCGGCGGCAGTTGGGTCGGATCACCAGTGAAGATCAGCGGCTCTTCGGAGCGAATCGCTTGCTGGGCGACCTGGGTTAGTTTCTTGACGAGAGCGGAGCGTCGATTAACCTGGGATTGCCCACTGATGGCGACGGGCCGAACATCGCGTCCATGATTGACGAAGACGCTCAGGCGATCGCAGCCGAGGATCAGTCTTCCATCGTTGGACGCGGAGGCGGCCGTCTCGCTGAGGGAGAGCGACTGGTGCAGTCGTAGGGCGACCAGCGACAGATCGAGTCCGGCGGTCTCCGCGGGAGAATCCTGTTCCGAGCGGGTTTGCTCATGGAGGTATTGCGAAGCCAAGCCGACGGCCGTTTCCATCCGCTCCATCCGCTCCTCAGCCTCTTCGCGATCGGCCGGCTGGCAAACTGCTTCCACGACGCCGATGCACTCGCGGCGCACGACCAACGGAGCCAGATAAATGGCGGCGGGAGCCAGCGGATCGTCGGCCCCCTTAGCTTCGTGCAGAAGCGTTTCGCCGGAGGCCGCCCTTTCCAGCAACTTGCAGTGTGCTTGGACCGCCTCCTCGGTTGGGAACCGTGCGCGAAGATCCTCGCCCAAATGACGCACGGGCAGGATCTGTCCATCGTCCGCCAGACGCCACAGTGCTGCCGCTTGGGCGCCCAAGGAGTCGCCGACAATTTCGAGAAACGGCAGAAAGAAATCGTCGATCGGAGGTCGCGACCTGATCAAGCTCTCGAGTTTTTCTAGAGCCTTTGGCCCGGTATCCGGGGTCGGAAGATAGTTGTTCATGGGGAGCTACTATCGTAAGATTTGAGTACGGGGTCACCCCAGGCTATGATCGGTTTGTAGACTAGCATGCGGAATAACCCGTCGCAACGCACAACATTCTGAAGGTAGATGGAAAGAAAGGGTTCGCGGCGGCTCCATGGATCAAAATTCTACCAGCCGCCGCCGTTTACCACTGATCGCACGCAGCGAGTTAGTGGTTCTGCAGAACGCCTTCGGCGGCTCGGGGTGTTGGGTTGTGAAAGATCCGGTGGCCCTCAAGTATTATCGCCTGGAAGCGGAGCAGTACGTCGTATTGATCCATCTCGACGGGCAACGCTCTTTGCAGGATCTGAAGGATCTGTTGGTCCTCCGTTTCCCGTGGCTGTGGCTGACGATCCGCGATGTGCAGTCGCTGGTCTCGGACTTGCAAGAGAAGGGACTGCTGACCACCGTGCGACTTGGCTATGGCGTATCGCTGTTGCACAAAGATTGGCGAGACCGAAAGCAAAAGTGGAAGCAGACAGCGATGAGCTTGCTCTCCTTAAAGCTTCCCGGCGTCGATCCGCAACGAACGCTGAATATGTTCTATCCGGCGGTGCGGCCTCTGTTTCATCGGTTGACCTTGCTAGTGATGGCGATCTTTGTGAGCGCCGCTTGGCTCAGCGTGTTGGTCAATTTTGAAGCGTTCCGTAGTCGTCTGCCGGGCTTTCAACAGTTTTTCACCGGTTGGAATATTGTCTACCTATGGCTGGTGATCGCCTTCACCAAAACCCTGCACGAATTGGGGCACGCGTTTACCAATCGGCACTTTGGCGGCGAGAGTCATGAGCTGGGCGTGATGGTGCTGATCTTCTCGCCCACCTTGTATTGCGATGTGACGGATAGTTGGATGTTCCCTAGCAAGTGGCGTCGGATCGCGGTGGCGGCTGGCGGCGTGGCGGTCGAATTGGTGCTGTCGTCGATCGCTATTTTGGTCTGGTGGAGTACGGGACCTGGACTATTGAACAATTTGGCGCTCAACGTCATCTTTGTGACGATGGTCGGAGCGATTGCGGCCAATGCCAATCCGCTGATGCGATTTGACGGTTACTACGTGCTGTCGGACTGGCTGGAGATCCCCAACTTGGCCTCCAAAGCTGACAAGCTGTTGCGGCAAGCGCTGTATCACTATTGTTTGGGCGTCGAGCTCCCGCCGGATCCCTTCATGCCGCGACACGGCCAGGGATGGTTTATCGCCTACGCCATCTGCTCCAAGATTTACAAATGCTTGCTGGTCGTCATGATCACGCTGATGCTATACCGTTGGCTCAAGCCTTATAACTTGGAAGTGCTGGGAGTGATCCTGGGGCTGTCCTCGGCTGTCATCGCCAGCGGCAAGTTGCTTTGGGAAATGTACAAGACCCTCACCACCCCGAGAAATGAGAAAGTGAAAAAGAAGAACCTGGCGATCAGTTCTCTCGCGGGAATCGCGATTCTAGCCATCGTCGTATTGCTTCCCGTTCCTTGGTATGTCGAGGCCCCCTTACGGGTGCAGCCCAAGGGGGTGCAGTTTGTCTACGTCGATACCCCGGGCCAGATCGAGCGGACGCACGTGCAGCCAGGCGGCTGGGTGGAAGCGGGCGATCCGGTCGTCGACTTGAGCAATTCCGAAATCCAACTTGCCCTGAATAAATTGAAAACTGAGCAGGCGATCGAGCAGGCCAATCTCCTGACCAGCCGATCTCGCAACGACGCCGCGCTGGAGGGGCTGGCCTTACGACGACTGCAAGGCATTCTAGGCCGCATACGGGAGATTGAAAAACAACTTGAGCGGCTGCACGTGACGGCGCCGATCGCTGGTGAGGTATTGCGGGCGCCGCGGCGAGAAGCCAGCAATCGGCGCCGCGATGACCTGGAATTGACCAGTTGGACCGGCGTGCCGACGTCAGCGGAAAACACGGGAGCCGCCATGGAGGCGGGAACGCATCTGATGAGCATCGCCCCGGAGCCGTCTCGGTTTGAAGCGATCGTCTACCTGGACCAGACCAGCCGCAATTCCGTCTCGGAGAAAATGCCGGTTGCTTTGCGGTTTGAAACGTTGCCCGATCAGATCGTGCATACTCATATAACAGAGATCTCTCTTCGCCATCTGGAACACGTGCCGCAGGAAATTTCCAACAAGTACCAAGGCGATCTGCCTACGGTCACTGACGAACGCGGGCGCGAGCGGGTAACTTCGGCCGTCTATCAGGTGCAGATCGCCGTGCCCGAAGAGCTGGCGGCGGTGCGTTCGGGCGTGCGTGGTCGAGCTCGCATCCTTCTGCCGGCGCGAACGCTCGGCAGCTGGCTCTATCGATTAGTTTCCGTCCAATTCCGCTTCCGCCTCTGAGGTCCAGAAGAGCAGGTCGGCGCTCATGCCTGGAAAGAACTTGCGTTCCGAGTTGTCGATTTCTACGACCACTCGGAAGGAGTTGTTCGGTTCGATTTCTGGGCTCACGAAACGAATCGTGCAGGGCGTTTTATGGCGTTTGCCGCGGGTCAGGAGCACGTCGGCTTGAACGCGGCTGTTGGCGATCTCGCGCGGACTGTGCAGTGCTGCATCGACATAGCCTTCAATTAAAAGGCGATCAATCGAGATGATGCGGAGCATCGGTTCGCCCTGGCTGACCCACTCGCCTTGCTTTCGCCGCACGGAAGTCACTAGACCGCGGAACGGGGCCGTCAGGCGGCGGTCCTGCACCTCAAGCGACGCCAGCCGATGCTGCGCTTCTTTCGCCTTCATGGTAATGACGGCCAGAGCCACCGCACGCCGAGCCACCAGAACTTCCAGGCGTGCGTGCTCCATCTTCAGCTGCTGTTTGGAGATTTCTAAGGGAGAGATGG
Source organism: Lignipirellula cremea (assembly GCF_007751035.1). Classification (NCBI taxonomy): domain Bacteria; kingdom Pseudomonadati; phylum Planctomycetota; class Planctomycetia; order Pirellulales; family Pirellulaceae; genus Lignipirellula; species Lignipirellula cremea. Next base: position 3,058,405 of record NZ_CP036433.1, read on the forward strand.
CGCCAGGATTGCTTTCCCGAATCTGCTCCATGATCTTCAGTTCCTGGGCCGCCAGTTCGGCCGTTTTCACGGCTGCCTGTACACGCAACTCATTCTGGGCTTCGCTCTCGGCAGCTTCCAACTCGGCGGCGGCCACCGCCTCTTGTTGTTTGGCGGCGCGCTCGTCGATAAGTCCCAGCAACTGATCTTGTTCGACTTGGTCGCCCACCTCGACTTGCAGTAAAGTCAACATGCCAGCGTGCTGGGCCGATAACTCGACCCGACGCTCGAGGGTCACCAAGCAATCGGTCACGCGTTGAGCCGGCGCGGACTGCGCCGTCGCCGGTCGCCCTGTTGTGAACAGAACCGCCAGCAGTAGCGTGGACCAACCAACCTGCCGCCCACGACATCCCATGGGTCGTAAGCGTGCGATGCGAATACGACCGTTATCCCGCGCCGCACGGAATGCTTCTTCGACATCTCCCCTGGCTGTTGACCCAAGCGTACGACGATCGTTGCGTGCCATTTTTTGCTATCGGTTTTGAAGGATCGGGGGACGCGCCTCGATGGCGAAAACTTCTCGAAGAGAGCCGCCGCCGGAGCACTGCTCCGCTCGCCATGACGGCCAGCAGAACAAGGCTGAGAAGGAACGACAGGCAGTTCGGCGTTAGCCTTGCTCGCCGTTCGCGGAGCTGGCTTCTGTTTCGGCCGATTCGAACACGGGACGCTCGGGGCGCTCATCATCCGGGGACAGCCGCGGAGGCCGCCAATCGGTTGGCGGCGGACCTGCGACTTCCGGTTCCTGATAGCCTTCAAGATAGGCGAAGTCGTCGTCTTCCTGGCCGGCGGGATCGACATAATTTCCCCAAGACTCGGATTCCTCTTGCGGCTCGATTTGGTGCTCGGCAAGCACCGCATCCAAATCGAAAGTCTGTTCGTCGTCCAGCAGGGCTTCGTCTGTTTCCACCGGCTCAGGTAGCGGTTCGTTCATCGGGACCTCTGCCATGTAATAGATAAAGAAAATGGGTAATTTGAGATCGCCTAGTCGATGTCGATCGTTCCGTCGGCCGACCGTGATTTGTCCGTGGGGTGCTTCGATTCGAACTTCGCCAGCACTTCACCTTTGGCGTTCAGAATTTCGAAGAGTGGCTTTCCGTTGGCCTGAGTTGTTTGCCTGACTGCCGTCGCTTTCTGGCCTTCTGCCGCCAGCAAGTTGTACATCGCCGCCCGCCGCTTTACCAATCCCTTCATTGGGAAGTATGTTTTCACATCTTTTCCCGTTTCGGCATCTTTTCTCGTTATGGAGGTGTAGTGATACTGAGCAGTCGACAATAGATTCTGCGGGGAGCGATCCTCGGGCGCCTTTTCAAATTCTTTGAGCAAAGTTTTCGTTCCCTCAAAGCCGATTGCCCCATCTGGGAGATTCCACGCGATGTCGATCAATGCCTGTTGCTCATTCACGGCAAGTTGGTCGTAATTAGGCACCCTGTCTTTCACTCGGTTTTCAAAGAGCGCGATCACGTCCTTCGCCCAAGCTTCATCCGAATCGAAATCGGATCGTTTGATTCCGTCTTTAACGGCCTCCGAGAAATCGATTTCATCCGCAGGAAATGGTATGCCCTTGAAATCTCCCGCAGTCACTTCTTTCCCGTTGTGCTTCACGCCGCTGTCGGCCACTATGCCAAAGGGTAAAGTGATGTTCCCCGAGTCACTTCCGATATGGGGTTTTGTTCCTTCAAGCGTTTTAAAGGGCTCAATTCGAGCCAGAACCGCCTCGCTGTAAGCCCCAGGCGCGGGCGGTCCGACAAAGTCCTCTCCTGGCGCAGGCGGTCCGACAAAGTCCTCTCCTGGCGCAGGCGGTCCGACAAAGTCCTCTCCTGGCGCAGGCGGTCCGACAAAGTCCTCTCCTGGCGCAGGCGGTCCGACAAAGTCCTCTTTGGCCTCGGCTGGCTTCACCTCCGCCTTCTCCTCTTTGACCACCACGGTGGCTTGAATGTTGGCCTGACCTGTGCGGGGGTCGACCGTCGCCTTCACTTCGCCATCGTCGGATTTGACGGAACCGGTGATCTTGGTGGTTTCGCCGGTGCGCGGATCGACGGTCGCTCCCAAGCTGCCGTCTTCTCCTTTGACTTCGGCCGAAACGCTGGTTGTCTCGCCGGTGTTGGGGTCGCCGGTGATGCTGACCTTGCCGTCTTCGTTAAGGGCGCCAACGGTGACCTTCTTGGTCTCGCCAGTGCTAAGATCGCCGGAAGCGCCGATGGAGACGGCCTCTTGGAATTCCCCTTTTTCGTCCTTCTCGCCTACCGTCGCCGTGGCGGAAAACTTGCTGATCTCGCCTGTGGTGGGATCGACCTTGGCGTCGGCCTTTAACTCGACGCCTTCGACGTCGATCGACGCCTTGAGGTTGAAGTCCCAGGCTTCGACATCGGTGTTCGACAGGCCCTTCTTCTGGTCGTACTTGGCTTCGATTTCGGCGTCGTAGCCCCAGCCTTCCGGCCGCTCTAGTCCCATCGATTTGAGCAGATTGCCGAGACCGGCCGCCTTCACCGACCCGGGATACGTTGAGCCGTTGATGGTGTTAATGCGGGTGGTTGAGGAGAGGCTGGCGCCGCCCTTTTTAGGTCCGCCTTCGTGGAGATAGGTGATGCTACTGAGCAGTTCATCCCGCTTTCCGAGATCCCAGGCGGCTGACATGTCGACGATTCCCAAGTCGTAACCCATGCTGATCACGCCGGTCGTCTTGGAGCTGTCTTGATAGGTGATGGCGGCGGGGCCGTGTTTGTAACTCACTTTCGCCGCCCATTCGGCCAGCCGCCAGTCGGTTTGGCTTTTGGTCCGCCAGGAGAAGGAGAGTTCAAACTGGCTGGTCTTGGCGCCGATCGTCCACCAGCCGCCGTCCCCCTGTTTGATGTCGATGGAAGCGTCGGCGAACTTGACCGCCTGATTAAGCAGCACGTTGGGGTCGAGCAGTTTGGCCAGATCAATGTCGCCGAATGCCTCGAACGGATTGAGGCCTCCTCCCAGATTCGAACCCGCCGGCGGTTGCAGTTTGGTCCAGTCCAGACCGTTGAGCATCTTCAGGGAGTCGGTCATGTTGGTGATGGTGGTCAACGGCGCTTGGGCCAATTCGGTCACGCCGGTGCTGAAGTCCGAGAGGATCTGATCGAACTCATCCGGAATGGCGGCGCTGTACAGTTTCTTCCATTGGTCAGCGATGCGGCCGCCTAGCGCCTTCCCTTCCTCGGCAATGTCGCCGGCCGCTTTCTTCCCTTCGCGGGCTACATCATCAGCCGCATTTTTCCCTTCACGAGCAATATCGCCGCCGGCCGTTTTTCCCTCACGGGCGATGTCTCCCGCGACATCCTTACCTTCTCGAGCGACGTCTCCGCCAACATCCTTACCCTCCCGCGCGATGTTTCCACCAAGCTCCTTCGCTTCTTGCGCGATGACGCCGCCTTTCTCTTTGCTCCACTCCGCCAGGTCGCCCAGGCCAACGTTGGCCGCTTTGCCGATATCCGGCAGGCTGAAATCCGTCGCCTTGATCGGGCTCTGATCGATGGCGGCGGAAACAATGTCCGCCGGGTTGATCTTGACCGCTTCCCCCAGCGAGGCGACCACCGAGTGCGGATCGGCGAAGGACTTCTTGGCCTCAGCCGCGATGGCCTTGGCCGACGGCGGCAAGGTGATTTTGGGCGCCTTCACGCCGAGGATCGAACCGGCTTTGAGTCCCGCGTTGACATTCGTCAGAATGTCTTTTGGCGCCGGCAGAGACAGGTTCGACACGCTCAGCGGCTTGGTCAGGTTGTTCAGCGAGACCGACTTGCCCAACATGTCTCGCAGCCAAATGGGCACGCCGATGTTGCCGATCGCCTGCTTCCAGGTGGAGTCCCAACGCTTCTTCCAACTGCTGTAGTTGAAGGTGCTTGAACCGATGCTGACCAGCTTGTTAACGCCGCTGCTCTTGGAAGCCTTTTCCAAGTCCTTCTTCGCGTCGTTCATGCTATACAGCGAAAAGGAAACGGGCGTCTTGTAGCTCTCGCTGCCGCTCCCTTTTGAGGTATGCCACTCTTTGTAGAATTTGACGTAGTTCGCCGCGCCAGTGATCGAGGGGCGATTGACATAGAGGAATTTGCGATAGTCGCCGTTTGACTCCCACGTCTCGTAAACTTTAATTCCGGCGTTATAGGTGTACCGCTTGGTGACGCGGCCGCTGTCGTAGTAAGTATTGACCTGCCTTCCGTCCGTATACCACTCTTCCCGCTTGGTTTGCTTCCCGCTCGTGTAAGTATCGCGCTGATAGCGTTTGCCGGTGCTGCGATTATAGTAGCTCACTACCTGGGTGTTTCCGCTCCAGGTTTCATACTTTTCCTTCGCGCCATTCCAATAGGTGTAGCGTTCGGTCGCTTTGCCGCTCTTGTAATAGGTGGACGTCTTCTGAGTCCCGTTGACGGAAGTTCTTCGGAGCGCGGAGCCTACCATGCGCGAGGAAGTCTTCCACTCCTCCACCCGATAGAGCTGGCCATCTTTCATCGTGGTCTTACGAGTGAGCGAGCCTTTCGAGTCAAAATCGTTGCGAACATACTCTTTCACCTGATAGTTGCTGCCGACCTTTTTGTAGCTCCAGGTTTCGTACTGTTGGAGCACGTTCTTCGTGCGGACTGCCTGCGAGACCAGACGTCGCGAGCTGTCGAAGGACCGAGAGATGTAGACGCCGTTGCTCTTCCATTCCTCGCTCCTGGATTCGCCGTTTGACTGGTTGATTTGCCGGGCATAAATCTTCCCGTTGGCGTCATATCGGGAGAGAGAATAGTAGCCATCGCTCTTGGAAACCTCAATCTGTTGTATTCGGCCTTTGCTGTCATATTGTTTGATGATGTAACTGCCGTCGCTTGCCTTCTCTTCCAGCCGCCGCACCTTATTGCTAGAGTCGCGGACTTCCAACTTCTGGACAGCATTTTTGTTGAGCGAAGTGGTCGTCACGGAAGAGGCGTACCACTGGGTCTTTCCGCTGACCGTCTTGGATTTCCAAACCCACTCGGTCCGGTTGGTCAGCTCCGCCTTGGAGTTATAAACCTCCGACTTGGTTTTCTGCTCGCGGCTGTTCCAGTCGGTAACGGTGTAGGTTTCGGCGTACCACTCGGTGACTTTACTTCCATTTTGGCGGGTGGCCCAGGACCATTCCTGTCGCTGGCGGAGTACGCCTTTGGAGTCGAAATTTTCCGTCTGGTAGCAGTAGCCGCTCTTGAACTTCGAAACCGACGTGGTGGATGTCCATCCGTTGGAGTTCTTCGACCAGGACCACTCGGTACGGGTTTTCAGCTCGCCGCTTTGGTATTGATCCAGCTTGGTGCGTCGTCCGCTGGCGTAGCTGGAGACTTCGAAGACTCCCTTCGCCTTCCACACTTCCTTCTTTTCGAGCTGGTCATTGAAATACGTCAGGCGCTCGGACGCGGCCTGCTGGGCGAACGTCGTGACGATTGTTTGCAAACCCTGCCACTCGGTACGCTTTTCCAGCTCTTGCTTGTCGCTCTGCCGCGAATATTCGTTCAACACGAGCAGGTGGCTGCCGGCGTATTCGCGCTGCGTATAGTTGTCGTCGGTCCACTCCTCGCGAATCGCCAGCTCCCCGTTTTCACGCAGGTAGGTGTAGCGAAAGGATGAAATGCCGCTGGCGAACGTCGTTTTGATATAATGTTTTTCGGTCCACTGCTCTCGGAGTTCTAGCTGCCCATTGAGATATTCGGCTTTGGACGAAACCTCGCCATGGCTGTATTCGGTTAGCACATAACTCAGCTTGCCGTCGGATTCGGACCAACTTTCCTGTTGGGTTAGCATGCCGTTTAGGTGACTGCTGCGGGCGACGAGATCCGAGCCTTCATACGTCGATTGTTGGTAGACGTCGTCCTTCCAATCTTCGACAAGCAGGCTGCTTTCGCCGGTCCAGGTCTTGCGGCGGACGACGATGTTATCGGCAAACTCGGTGCACTGCACCTGACCGTCCGTGCTCCAAGTTTGATGAATGGCCGTGTTATCCTCTCGCCAGACCTTCTGCTCGTAAACCTGGCCGTCTTGGAGATAAGTTTTAACGATGGAATCCGGGCGGAACTCCTCGCGGATACTGGAGCCGTCCTTGGCTTCGGTGACCCGGAGAAAGGCCTCCTCGTTCTGATCGTAGTAAGTAGCGACATGGTCGCCCGAATCGTTCCAGGTCTCAAGCAGGCGACTGCCGTCGGCGGCGGCGGTCTCTTGTCGGAACAGGCCCTGGTCGTTTGCAAAAGATGTCACCTGGGCGCCGGCTTCGTTAATGTCTGTTTGCACCTGAACCGGCCCGTCAACGGTAGTGGACTGGCTATCGGCGGCAACTTTCGCTTCAGCGGCGCCGGATCCGTTCGTCCCCTCGGCGTCCGCTTGAAAGAACGCGGCGACGGAGCGCATCTGCACGGTCGGTCCTTGCCTATCTTTCCAAATCTGCGAAGCGACTGTGTTGGTCGGGGAGGCAACCTCGCTCTTTTGCTCCGCCCCTAGCAAGGCGTTTTTTAGGCTGGCGACCGTCGTCGCCGACAGCATCTGTCGCACCTCGAGCACTTCGGCAGGCGCCGCATGAAACTGCTTCCGTTTGCGGAGACGGAGCCCCGCACCGAAGGCTTCATCCAACTCTTCGAGGGAGATCGATTCAACATCGGGCAGGTTGTTAATTTGGATCTTTGCCATACCAGTTGCATTGTCGCTTGTTATTGGGGTGCTCGACCAAGCCAAAGGAGGTAGTCTAGCCGATTTTTTCTGCGCGCCAACAATTTTATGGTGCGATCTAGCCTAATCCTTAAACGTGCGTATGGCGCTAGCGTCTTGACGTGATTTTGCGGGCTGGGGCTCGCTCATGCGTCGGCGGGTCCAGCGGAGCTGGTCCGTAGGGCATGGGGGGCGGCTTTCGGAGGTGAGTCGCTGCAGCGTCAGCGCGTCCGCATGTTTCTTTACCGCAGCTACAGGCCGGCGGTCGGAATTCAGCACCGAATTGTTGAGCAAATAGCGAACGGTGATTCCGTCGGACGTTCGGTGTGTACTTGCCGTCCAGTCCGATTCCGAAGAAGGTTGGTTACGGGGTGCCGGCCAAACGATCCTGTTAACCAAAACGCCTGCTCGCCCCCCGAGAGGATGAGAGTCTTGCGGGAAGGGAGAGGAGAGGGCTGGAATCGGGTCGATTGCCTGCGCTCGCGCGGCGGTGCAGAGAGCGCCGTTGTTCGTCGGCGTGTCGACGTAAACCCTTGCCAGTTAACGCGATATACGCGAAAACGCCGAGAGGGGTGGCTCTCGGCGTTTGGTGTAAACTGTTGTGGAGGCTGGACTTGGGAGCCGTGGCGAAGCTCCCCCGGTAGGACTCGAACCGAAGACAATACGGTTAACAGACGAAAAAACTTGAACAGATTAGCTGTGTAGTTTGGTGTAGTTAATTGCCCTCAATTTGACGCAATTCAGCCCAATTGCCCGTAACTTGAATTCTGACAACAAGCGATAAATAGCGGGCTATTTTCGGTGTTTTCGGGTACTCATCTGCACTCGCTTTCACTTGTCGTCGGCCAGAATGAGGACGATGTTCGGCAGCGGAGTCGGCTCCGCGGCGCGACCTTCTGACGAGGCAATTCCGCAGCAGGCAGCCAGCAGGAAGAGACCGGCCGGTTTCAGCCAGCCCGTGCGAAAAAGGATACAAAGCATGGCGGCAATTCATTCTCTGGCGATGAAGAAGTGGTTAAAGGGCGGCCAGCGGCCGGCTGAAGTATCCGATGCCAGGATGAGGCCGTCAACTTGAAGGTTCCAGCACGGCGACAATCGAGCCGCCGTTTGTTATACAAGTTTCGCCTGGTAGCCCTCTCGAATTTTCTGCCGGTATCGTAACAAGAAGATGTTGTTCAACCTGCCGATAAAGGGCATCCTCGATGGACCTTCTGCGCTTGCTTCTGATCCCGCTGTTGTTGGCGATGGGCTGGTTCTTGTCTGCTGGGTTGGGGGCGCCCTTGTCACGGGTGGTTGGCATGTTGCCGGTTGTCGCGACTTCGGTGTTTCTCGCGACGCTGATCAGCGGGATCACGCGCACGCCCTCCGAAGGATCCAGCGTGCATGGCCTGTGTGGGCATCTAATGCTGATCGTGCTCTGGCTGCTGGTCCCGTTTTCGATCGGCGTCGCGGTGCAAAGGAATATCTTCCGGCGCCCCGGCCTGGCGATGCTGCAGTCGCTGGTGCTGTTGGCCCTGCTTGGCTTGACGCTTTTGACGACGTTCACCGGTTATCTCTGGCCTGGCCTGGCGGACGCACTGCAGGAAGAGAGGCGGCATCGCTGGATCGTCCTCCATCTGTTCGTCCTGCCTGTCCTGCTGGCCGTGCTGATTGCGGCCTGGTACTGGCTGTTCCTGCCGACCGTGCCCGTCGCGACGGAAGCGTCTGAGAAAGGTGTGGATTGAACCGTCGGCCGGCGTTGCGATTCCTTTTGCTGGCCGCGGGACAGTCGATGGCCTACGATGAACTCCTCGTGCGACGCTTGCTCCTCTTTTCATCGGAAGGGACGTTATGGACCTGGGCATTGCGAATAAAGTGGCGCTGGTCAGCGGGTCTTCGGCGGGGATCGGGCTGGCGACGGCCGCCCGGCTGGCGGCCGAAGGCGTGCATGTCTGGCTGAATGGTCGCTCGCCGGACCGGCTGGAAGAGGCGGCCGCTTCGATCCGTTCGTCGGTGGAGTCGGCGAAGGTCGATACGGTGGCGGCCGACCTGGGCACAGCCGCCGGCTGCCGGAGTCTGTGCGAGCGTTTGCCCGAGGTTGACATCCTGGTCAACAACGTCGGCATCTTTGAGCCCAAGGCGTTCGGCGAGATCAACGACGACGACTGGCTGAAAATGTTCAACGTGAATGTGATGAGCGGCGTCCGTTTAACGCGACATTATCTGCCGGCCATGCGTAGCGCCGGCTGGGGCCGGGTGATCTTTGTCTCCAGCGAATCGGCCGTGCAAATACCAGAAGAAATGATCCATTACGGCATGACCAAAACGGCCCAGCTGGCTGTGGCGCGGGGCGTCGCGGAAACCACCGGGAAGACCGGCGTCACGGTCAACAGCGTGCTCGTCGGCCCCACCCGGTCCGAAGGCGTGGGCGTCTTTGTCGAAGAACTGGCCAAAGAGAAGGGGATCACCGTGGAGCAGATGGAGCAAGAGTTCTTCTCCACCGCTCGCCCGACCTCGCTGCTGGGCCGGTTTATCGAGGTGGAAGAAGTGGCGGCCATGATCGGCTACCTGTGCTCGACGGCGGCTTCCGCCACCAACGGCGCCGCCCTGCGCGTCGACGGCGGCGTGGTCCGCTCGATCCTGTAATACGGCAGGCGCCGAAAGCCCGCATCCCTTCCGCCGCTTGCCCCGAAAGACGTTTTGATGATGTTGCATTCACGATTGCGCACGCTCGCCCTTGGCGCCAGTCTGCTGCTCTGCCACGCGGCCGGGATGGCGACGGGGGAAGAGCCCCTTTCCCAGGCGAAGGTCGTTTCGGCCATGCGCCAAGCGGCCGGCTTCTATCGCTCCCAGGCGGCCCGGCATGGCGGGTATGTTTACTACTACAGCCTGGACCTGTCCCAGCGCTGGGGCGAAGGGCCGGCAGAGCCCGACCAGATCTGGGTGCAGCCGCCCGGCACGCCGACGGTCGGCATGGCATACCTGGCGGCGTGGGAAGCGACCGGCGATCGCTTTTATCTGGAGGCGGCCCAGGAGGCGGCGGAAGCCCTGGTTTACGGCCAGCTCCACTCCGGCGGCTGGTCGAATTCGATCGACATGCAAGGACGCAGCCGGGGCGATCAATATTCGGGCGGCAGCCGGCGCCGGGAAGGGACGACGTCGCTCGACGACGGACAAACGCAGTCCGCCATCCTGTTCCTGATCCGCGCGGACAAGGCCCTCGACTTCCAGCATGACGGGATTCACCGGGCGGCGTTGTCGTCGCTCAAGGCGCTCCTGGCGGCCCAGTTTCCCAGCGGCGGCTTTCCCCAGGGCTGGAAGGCTCCCGTCCCCGGGCAGCCAGTGCGCCAGGCCAGCTATCCGGACTACGACTGGCGAACTGCAGGCCGGATCAAAAACTACTGGGACATGTACACGCTGAATGACAACGTCTGCGGTTATGTGGCCGACGTATTGATCACCGCAGGCGAAGTCTATCAGCAGGACGCCTACCGACAGGCGCTGGCCCGGCTGGGCGACTTTCTGATCCTGGCGCAAATGCCCGACCCCCAGCCGGCCTGGGCGCAGCAGTACAATTACGACATGCACCCCGTCTGGGCGCGCAAGTTTGAACCGCCCGCTATTGCTGGCGATGAATCCCAGGAGGTAATCGAAACCCTGCTGAAGATCTCAATCGCCACCGGCGATCGCAAGTACCTGGAGCCGATCCCTCGAGCGCTGGCCTGGCTGAAAAAGTCCCGGTTGCCAGACGGCCGCTTGGCAAGATACTACGAACTCCGTACGAACAAACCCTTATATATGGTGCGGCAGAGCAAGTCGTCCTACGCCCTGACGTACGACGACAGCAACCTGCCCTCGCATTACGGTTGGAAGTGGGACTCACGCATCCCGCAGCTTGAGCAACGCTATCTGGCGCTCAAAGCAGGACGCCCGGCGCCGGTCGCAGCCGACGAGAATCTGTCCCGGCAGGCGTCGCAACTGGTGCAATCGCTGGACGAGCAAGGGCGCTGGATCAGTACGTACGACGGCCAGCCGCTCGTTGGCCAGCCCCGGTTCCCGTTGCACAGCCAGTTCCTGTCGAGCGAGGTCTTCAGCCGCAATCTTACCTTCCTGGCCGGGCGTCTTGCGGCGTCCGCCAGGGGAACGCAAAATTGAGATCCTCAAGGGTCTGGCCGGACGATGGCGGGAGCAATCCCCAGGGGCCGGCGGTCAGGCCGCAGCATGAGGAGACACCTGATGGGCTTTCGAGTCGCAATCATCGCCGTTCACGGCAAGTCGCGCAAGCAGCTGTATGCGGAGTATGGCGTCGAACCAACCGGCGCGCGGGAAGAGATCGCAGAGTCGCCCGTCTGTGGGGCCTGCGTCTCGACCGGCTGGGAACTGCTTTACCTGAATAACGCCCCGCGACCGGACAGCGCGCAGTTGGCCGTCCTTTCCCGCCAGGCCGAACTGCTGTTTTGCGACGTCAACGAAACGACCATGACGAGCTTCGCCACCGGCTGGTCCCGCGGAACGGAGGACTGGTTGCTGTTTCACGACGGCCAGGTCTCCCTTACGCATCTGACGACGGCAGGCGACCTGCCCGACGAGTACGCCGCGATTCGCGATGCGCTGGTCCAGCAGCAGACGGCCGACGCCGACGGCGTGGATTACCTGTTCGATGTTCCCGTTGAACTGTTCGCGGCGCTCACCGGCGTGCGTTACGACCGCGACCTGCCGGCGGCGGAAGCGACCCCGTTTTACACGCTGGAATTTGTCGCCCGCCAGCAATAGCACGGTCCGCCGTGTCGTCCTTCCGGAGAAACCGAACCGATGTCAGAACCGTTGCCAGAGCCAGACGCCGGTGTGTTCCGTTGTCCCTGGGCCAAAGGGGAAGCGTACGTCGATTACCATGATCGCGAATGGGGCGTGCCGATCCACGACGACCGGCTGCTGTTCGAGTACCTCCTGCTCGAAGGCGCCCAGGCCGGGTTAAGCTGGATCACGATCCTCAACAAACGGGAGAACTACCGCGAGGCGTTCGACCGGTTTGATCCGGAGCGGATCGCTCTTTACGGCCCGGCCGAGCAGGAGCGTTTGCTGGGCAATGCGGGCATCGTGCGGAACCGGCTCAAGATCGCCTCCGCCATCGACAACGCCAAAGCGTACCTGGCCGTGCGGGAGGAGTTCGACTCCTTCGATCACTTCCTCTGGTCCTTCGTGGCGCACGAGCCGATCCAGAACGTCTGGCAATCGCATGCGGAGGTTCCCGCCCAGACGGCGGAATCGGCGCGCATGAGCAAGGAGCTGAAACGCCGCGGCTTCCGCTTTGTGGGCAGCACGATCTGCTACGCCTTCATGCAAGCCGTCGGCATGGTGAACGACCACCTGGTCGCCTGCTTCCGACATCGCCAGCTGCAGGGCAAAACGAAATAGCAGGGCCCGGGCTGCTCCTCAGATCTCAACCAGACACCATCTTGTCGCGCATGCCCGGCATTTCGGCCAGCAGCAAGGGAAACCTTGCAATCAGGCAGGACCGCAATCGCGCCCACGGTGAGGTAACAGGTGGCCGTCTGCCCTGGCCGTCTGCCCTGGTCGTCTGCCCTGGTCGTCTGCCTTGGCGATCAGGAAGCGATACCCAGGTGATGCGAAGCTGCTGGAACTCTCGGAGCGACGCTCCATGGCAACAAGCAGTCGTAGCGACGGCGGCTGATCGCGGGCGTTTTCCTCGTTTTTTCCGCCGGCATGACCAGACGTGTCACAAGCCCGGTTTAGATTTACCTTTCCTAATCCAACCGTTTGTTTCCTTCTTGAATAAACAGTAATCCCTGTCCCCCTTTGGGAAAACTGTTCAACCTCTGTACACGTTTCGTCAGATCGCAAGCGAGGATGTTCCCCGCGTCTGCGAAGTTTCCCATTTCTCGAAAATCAGGTTGACTACCATGCCCCTTTCCGCACGTTCGTTTAATTGCGACGAAGATGTCGACATCAAAATGATCAGGCTCACCGACACCTTGCTGTCCTTCGACTATGACTACCAGGACAGCGGGTGGACCGTGAAAGCGACTTCCTTCGACGGCTGCGAATATGAAGGGAAATTTTTCGTTCCGGGCAAGGGCTCTGACTACGAATATGAAATCTGTTTCTCCCGGTTTGACAGGCCCGGCAGGTTTTCCCCTGCGGAATCTTCCGTATCCTCGTCGGACAAAGTATTTCTCGGTGTTTGGGTCGATGACGCTGGCAGTGAAAAAACCTGGCTGCTGACGGTCCAGGGAACACAAGAGTAATGCCGGCAGCACGCCACAGAACGATCTCAACCGGATCTCAACCAGACACCCACTTGTCGCGCATGCCCGGCATTTCGGCCAGCAGCAAGGGAAACCTTGTAATCAGAAAGAACCGCCATCTCATCCCCGGGGAGGTAAAAGGCGGCCCCTTGCGCTGGTCCTCAGCTACCTACCCGAAGCGGATGGTGCGCGTGGCTTGGTCGAACTGGACGCGGCGACCGCTGTGTAACGCCTGGGTCGCCATGATGCAGGCGACAGCGGCCGGATAACTGTCGGCCGGCGTGCAGTGGGTTTGCTGCTCGCCCTGCTGGACGCACTCCAGCCAGTTGCGCATGTGCAGGACGGGATCGCCGTCGCCGACGCTCCCTTCCTCCGAGATCAGGCGGGTCGGCAAAGTCCGGGCCAGGGCGCCGCCTTCGCCGGAAAGGCGCCAGTTGGTATGGAACTCAAGCGCGGCGTCGCGTCCCATAACCACTCCGCCGCGGCCGCCGAAGCCATTGACCAGGCTGGTGGTGTGCGAGCAGAGAAAGCCTTCGGGATAGTCCAGCAGCACATGCGCCGTGTCGCCGTTCGCCCTGCCGTCCTTCCAGCCATAGTTGCCCCCATGAGCGACAACGCTACGGGGCAGCGCGGCTCCTGTCAGCATATGGACTCCGTCGATGCCATGCGACATCCACTGATCGATCACGCCGGAACTGAACTCCGGCATGAGCCGGAATTCCAGGTAGGTTTGCGGATCGAAAGCACGGTCCGGCTTGTTCAGGAGCCAGGCCTTCCAGTCGGTGTCGGCTTCTTTAAGCAGCTTGATCTCTGCCGGACGACGCCAGCGATAAGGGGAGTGGGCGTTGAAGGTGCGATCCACTTTGACAATCGGTCCCAGCACCCCAGTGCGGACCAGTTCGGCGGCGGCCCGATAACGCGGGTCGCTGCGGAACTGCGTTCCGACGGTCGCCACGCAGCGAGAATTTCGCCAGGCGTCGACGGCGTCGTTCGCCTCCTGCAGCACATTGGCGAACGGTTTCTCGCAGTACACATGCTTGCCGGCCTGCACGCACTGCGTCAAATGGATCGCATGCGCATGGTCGGGCGTGGCGATGACCACCGCGTCCAGACCGGACCACGCCAGCATCTCTTCCAGGTGCTGGAACTGCCGCGGCTCGCGACCCGTTAATTCCTTCACCTGGTCGACGCCGCGCTGGCGATGATAGGACCACAGATCACAAACGGCTGTCAGGTCGGCAGGGAATTTCTGACAGATGCTGGCGGCGACTTTCATGAGTTCCGTGCCGCGCATGCCGGCTCCGACAAAGCCCACAGAAAGACGCTCGTTCGCGGCGGTGGAAGCCCGACCAGGCAACGCCTGGGCGCCCAGGGCGAGGCCCACCGCGGCCGATCCGGTCGTTTGCAGAAAGTTACGACGAGTGCCCTGGAGGAACGTCATGCGAGATGCCTTTGCTGGAAACAGTGCGAGTCAAATATCTTGGGAATCCCTCCAGCGAAAGCCGATGGCCGGTAGCATCGGCGGGAGTGTTCCCCCGCTGGGTCGGAGTTCAGCTTAGCCCGTTCTTCGCTGTTGACAATGTCAAACATTACAACAAAACTGTTGGCTGTTCCTAACATTCATTTTCCCGCCGCAGAAAGCAGATTGCGCGTGACTGCCTCCCGTTACTATAAAGAGGTGCGGTTCGAGCATTTTCGCACTTTCAGCGAAGTCGCCCGGTCCGGCAGTTTTGCTGCAGCGGGGCGGGTGCTGGGGCTTTCCCGCCCCACCGTCTGGCAGCAGGTCCATTCGCTGGAGATGGAGTTCGCCGTTAAGCTGTTTTCCCGCCAGGGTCGCGGCGTGGAAACGACCGAACCCGGCCGCGTGCTGCTCGATCTAATCCTGCCCTCGATCGCCGCGATGGACAGCGTGGGCGACGCTTTCCGCGCACGCCTTGCGGGTCCCCATGGCGTGGTGCGACTCGCCAGCATTTCAGGAAACGATCTGCTCTTTCGTGCGATCTCGCGATTACCCCAGCAGTCGCCCCCGGTTCAATTCACCTGGGTCGAACAGCGCGGCGTCGATGGGGTGGATCTGGTTGAGTCGGGGCAATGCGACCTGGGGCTGGTGCTAACCGCGCCGGAAACCCGCGTGAATCCACGGGTGCACTACGAGCCCTGCGGTCAGCGGTCTTTCACCCTGGCGGCGCCGGCCGACCATCCGTTGCTGCACAAACGAACGTTGTCTCTGAAACAGCTGGTCGAACATCGGCTGGTTACATTTCCCCTGGAGAGTCCGTTTCGCCGCTATGTGGATCAGGTCTTCGCGCGGGCCGACTTGCTGGGCCAGATGCAAATTGCAGCCGAAGCGGAAACCATCGAAACGGCCGAACACTGCGTCCAACTGGGTCTGGGAGTCGCCCTGGTGCTGCCTTCCTGCACGCACGCTGCGCCGACGGGTTTAGCTTACCGGCGGCTGGACAAGCTGTTCGGCAGCGGGTTGTTGCACCTCGTCTGGGAACGCGGCGCGCACTTGCGGCCTCCGGTGGCGACTTTTGTGGAACTGGTCAAGGAACTGCTGGCAGCGTAGCGATGTGCCGCAGTTTCAGACCGAGAGACGCGGGACTTCTGGCAGGCCGCCGTGGCGCTCGCCGGGTTTCAAATATTGGGAAACATTGGGCGACCGCCAAGGCGAAGGTTGTCTTGACGGCATCCTTCCCTTCGAGCCTGCCTGCGCCCTTGAAGGTTAGTTTCCCCTGCCGCGCCGTGCTGGATCTGCCGGGTGAGAACGACGAACGCCGCCGGGCATTCGACTGGGTCGTACGCACGCAGTTTCTTGGCATTGAGGATCCCGCCAGTCGGGTGCGCGAGGCCGCATGTCCGTTTCTGCTCGCAGCCTCAGCCACACCAATCTTCCTGGCGCCCGGCGTGATCCAGTTGCAATACCGCAAGCTGTGTTGCGATCCCGGCTATGACTGCGGCCTGAAAGAATGCCAGGCGTTGGACGCATTGATGAGCATGCAGTCGGCCGCGGATTTTGCCGCTGCAGTGGGTCAGCATGCGTTACTGGCAGGCGACGCACTCCCGGTATTCGTACAGACCGACGCGGCGAAACTGTTTGGCGTCCTGCACCTTGGGCAGCGACAGGACGAAAGAACCTTTGCCTGCCAGATCACGACGCTCCGAGAGTTACCGCCTGGACGTTACACGGTCACACGCGAACTCGACGTGCGTCTGCTCGACCTCGACAGCGGCGAACTCGCGCCGCATCACGATCGCAAAGTGCTGGGGGTGGTTGAGATCCGTTGAGAATCGAAGGCTCGCAAGAATTGCTGCAGCCGGATTCCGGCTACCTCATCAGACGCGAGCGACGACGATTTCTCAGCCGCCAGAGCCGCCGGTGGCGTTTGATGGTAAGCCAGGCTGTTTGCAGAAGCGTGACAATGCTCCAAAGGGCCGCCCAGCCCTTTGGCGTGCCCATTCCCAACACGCGGCGCATGAGGAGCCCCAGGTTTCGGGCGACGGCGGCAATCAGGTAACGCTTGCGAACCTTGCCGATGCCGGTCAGCCAGGTCCGCCGCGCCCCGCCCGTGTCGCACATGTGGGCGAAGCTCCGTTCGACCTGACCTGCACAAAGTTTTGATCGCCAGCAATCGGTTCGCCTTGGACCTGTCCGCTCAACTTCTCACCGAACCGGGCAACCTCTTCTTCTCTCCCAGCATCATCTCGACGGCATTGGCGACCCATTGGACGGACCGTGCTTGACGTGGACTGCCGAGGAAACCCTTACACCCGTATAATTCGACAGAATGAAGCGATGCGAGTCACTGGCGTGGACACGTCCGCCGCTGAACTCGGGCAGCTTGATAGAGTGGACTATTCCGAAACATGGCAAAAGGGCGATGAACAAGCCATCCTGGGAACAGCGAAGAGCTTTGCAATTTATCGACATTGTAGTTTCGGTGGACAATTCTCCAATCTCACCTGGCGAAACACGAGCCATGATCGAATTTTTTGAGTTCAGCAATGAGATGCTTTGCGTGGCCGACAGCCGAGGGTACTTCGTTCGGGTCAATCAGGCTTGGACGAAGACCTTGGGATGGCCCGCAGAAGAGTTGCTCAATCGGCCCTACCTTGATTTCGTGCATCCAGAGGACGTTCAATCCACGACTCGAGAAGCGGAGTTGCTCCTGAGCGGCGCTCACGAAACGATCTCGTTTGAGAACCGTTATCGCTGCCAGAACGGCTCTTACCGATGGCTGTCTTGGTACGTAAAGCTAAAGTTCGACTCAGGCCAACTTATCGCAGCCGCCAGGGATATTACCGCAGACAAGCTTCAAACGGAGGCTCTGCGAGAATCGGAGGAGCGGTTCGAGGCATTCATGGACAATAGTCCCGCAATTGCCTGGGCGAAAGACGAACAAGGACGCATCGTCTATTTCAACAAAGCGTATGAAGACCGTTTTCATGTCCGGCTTTCCGACTGGATAGGAAAGTCTGATTTTGATCTTTGGCCCTCCGACGTCGCTGAAACATTTCGGCAGAATGACAATGCCGTGTTGACCAGCGGAGTCCCGCTTTCGGTGACGGGAGAGACCACAATGGACGACGGCTCCCACACAACATGGAGGAGCGTAAGGTTTGTTTTCTCAGATCGGCATGACGGTAAGTTGATTGGCGGCATTGCTATCGACATTACCGATTTGAAGCAGGTGGAAGACGCTCTTGCTTCCGAGCGAGAATTACTCCGCAGCGTCATCGACACGCAAGAAAAAGAGAAGCAAATCCTTTGCCATGAAGTTCACGATGGCGTGATTCAGAATGCTGTGGGATCGTTAATGATGTTGGAAAGCTATCAAGAGATGAATCCGCCTGGGAATGGCTCGGAACTCATCAACAAGGTCATCAATTGCCTGCGACAGGGTGTTGAAGACGGGAGGCGAACGATTCAAGGAATCCGCCCGCCATTTCTCGACGAATCGGACCTGGAGTCTGCTGTCCGAGAATTGGCAGAGTATACTTCGGCTACCGGGATCACGGTCACGACAAAATGTGAGTTGGGAACTGTACGATTGCCGGACATGCTTCAAACGACAGTTTACCGACTTATCCAGGAGTCGCTGAACAACGCAATGAAGCATAGCGGAACGGAAGCTGCAACGGTTGAGTTAAAGAGGGACGGGGGCCATGTTTTCATGGAAGTACGAGACTTCGGTTGCGGATTCAAATTGGGTGACGCACGAAAGCGGGGTCTCGGATTGAAAGGAATGATGGAGCGAGTGCGGCTTTTCGGCGGCGAATGCACGATTGAGAGTGAGCCAAACAAAGGTACACGAATCATTGCCCGGCTACCGATTGATTCTTAGCGAGACGGATCGAGAGGCACGACATAGAATTTGTAATCAGTGCGGCAAGTAATGCGAGCGGGCAACCTGCAATTCCGGGAATGTCGTATGAATGGCAACCCGTGGTATCGGCGATTGCGGCACGAAGTCGAAGATCTCGTCCGAGGCAAGAGTGGACAGAACTACTTGCACAAAAAGAAGCTCCAAAAGAAATTGGCCGACCTCATCAAAGAAGCCAGGACACTCACAACTCGCTTGAAAGCCATTGAACGGCGACGAACGGAATTGATGAAGGAACGGGAAGGTTAGGCCAATTACCGAGGGAAATTAATGAATCGAATCTGGATCACTATCATCTTCGCCGCCTTCACTCCTTTCATGGCTCTAGCAGCCGATGAGCCTCAAGTCGAAGACTTGAATACACAGTTGATGCGAGCAACGGTGAAGATCAGCCACGAAAAGTCCACCGGAACGGGTTTTGTTCTGTTGAAGGGCGAAAGGTATCTCCTGGTCACTGCGGCGCACGTCTTCGACAAGACTCCAGGTGATGAAACGACTGTGATTTTCCGCAGCAAACAAAGCGAAGGGGATTACACCAAGGAACCCACGAAGCTCGCTATCCGAAAAGACGGCAAACCGCTCTGGACCAGGCACCCAACCGAAGATGTCGCTGTTATTTGGATTGCACCGCCAAAGAACGCTGATCTTCCGCAGATTTTGACCGAGCTTGTTGCGTCCGATGACCAGTTGCGGAAGCAAAAGATTCATCCAGGCGACAGGCTTGCCTGCCTCGGCTATCCGCATCAAGAGGAAGGAAGCAAGGCAGGCTTTCCTCTTCTTCGAGATGGCCCTATCGCAAGTTTCCCCCTTCTGCCTACGGCGAAAACGAAAACCTTCTTTATGAGCATGAACATCTTCGAGGGTGATAGCGGTGGACCAGTGTACCTGGTTCGTCCTGGCATAAATAACTCAAGCGACGATGTTCGGCTCATCTTGGGTCTGGTAACGGGACAACGGTTCTTGGATGAAGAGGCCAAGATGGTTTATGGCACGACCAAACTACGGCATCGACTTGGACTCGCAGTTGTAGTTCACGCGTCGTTTATCAAAGAGAGCGTTGATCTTCTCAAGTAGGCGGCGATAAGCTGTTCGGAAGCAAAGGCTGGTCTGAGCCGCAACCATTCCCAACCGCTCATTTCGACGGAGGTCCAAAAGGAAAACCTCTCTTTGCCGATTGATGGTCGTCGGATTGCCTGCTGAATGGGGCGAACATGGATGCTTGCGTCAAAGGCCGAAACCACCGTCAGACGCGAAGTGAAGCGGGCGAAGCGGTTCTTTTGCGCGGCCCTGCGAAAGCAGCTGATTTCTGAAAACCCGTTTGCCGACCTGCCCTGCCCCGCGCAGGTCAACAAGTCTCGCCTGTCCTTCGTGACGGAAGAGATAACACAGCAGGTTTTGGCACACTGCCCTGACACGGAATGGCGGCTGATTTTCGCCCTAAGCCGTTACGGAGCATTGCGTTGCCCTTCCGAGCATCTCAGTCTTACCTGGGCAGATGTGGACTGGGAGCGCGAACGCATCACCATTCGCGCGAGAAAAACCGAGCATCACCGTAGCGGAGGCGTTCGCCAAATCCCCCTCTTTCCAGAGCTGAAGCCGCACCTCGAAGACGCCTGGCAGCTTGCGGAAGAGGGGCAGGAGCACATCATCGTCAGATACCGCAAGCGGAACGCCAACCTTCGCACGCAGCTTTGCCGGATCATCAAGCGAGCCGGTCTGGACCAGTGGCCGCGATTATTCCACAACTTGCGGACGACGCGCGAGACAGAACTCGCCGATCACTTCCCGCCGCACGTGGTTTGCTACTGGGTGGATAACTCGGAAAAAGTGGCCCAAGACCACTATCTCCAGGTGACCACGGATCACTGCGAACGGGCTCTAAAAAGCGGTGCAATACCGGTGCAAAAAGCGGTGCAGCAGCCCGCCGCAAGTTCTCGCACCGCGCAGCAAAAAACGCCGCAACCCCTGAAGGACTGCGGCGTTATGCTGAATCTTGCGGACGCCTGCGAAAAGACGCGAGACGCACGAGTACCCCCTAGGGGAGTCGAACCCCTGTTTTCGGACTGAGAATCCGACGTCCTAGGCCACTAGACGAAGGGGGCGTTTGTGTCGGAAGGTAATAGTTTATTCCAAGTCCGCGCCTTGTCAACGGCCGGAGGGAGGCGGATTCGCGTTTGCCATTTGCTCTCGCCAGCCACGGCTCAGGGGTGTTGGAGCCGTGTTGAGGAAGAGGGCCGAAAGGCGTTACAGGCAGCGCATGAAGGCGACCAGGGCCGATTTTTCCTCCAGCGTGAGCTTGAGCTGCAGCACCAGGTTGAAGAACTCCACGGTGTCGTCCAGCGTCAGCAGGCGGCCGTCGTGGTGATACGGCGGGGAGTCTTTGATGCCGCGGAGCGTGAACGTCTTGATCGGGCCGTCGGCCAGGTTGTATTGCTTGCCGATCATCTCGGCGTCGTAAAACCGCCCCAGCTGCAGATCGTGCATCTGGTTATCCAGATAGAACGGAGCCGGGTGGCACTCGGCGCAGCGGCCTTTGCCGAAAAAGATCTCCTGGCCCTGCAGCTCCTGGGCGGTCGCTTTCTCGGGGATCAGTTTGCCAAAGGCGTCCAGCTTGGGCGCTGGCGGGAAGTCCAACATGTTCTGCAGCTGGGCCATCATGGAAACCGCGTCGGAACGGTTGGGCAGATGCACGCCTTTCTTCGCCGCGATCACATGGTCGCCGTCGAAGTAGGCGGTGCGCTGTTCAAATTCCGTGAAATCCTCCACGCTGCGGAGCGAACGCTTCGAGCCGTGAATCTGCTGGTTGTACATGCCGCGGAGGCTGACCGTATCCAATCGGAAGCGGGCGGCCTGGGGACGCGTATCGGGATTCAAATGGAATGCCGCATTGGTGTGGCCGTTGGTGTGGCAGTCCAGACAGGCGACGCCCAGGCTGGGTTCCTGGACTTTGCGATCCTCGGTCTGGTTGAACTGCTGTTGCGGGAACGGAGTGAGTAACAGCCGCAGACCTTCCATCTGCACCGGCGTCAGCTTCCCTTTCATCAGGGAGTAATAGTTCTTGATACTCAGCAGCTGCCCCTGGGAGACGTCGCCCAGGTCGGGGCGGGTCGTCAGGAAGATGGGCGGCGGGAATTCGGGCGTCAAATGCGCCGGCAAGTCAAAGTTGATATCAAACCGCTTCAGGTCGCGGTGTTCGGCCTGGTCGATGCCTTTGATCTGGTCCTCGGGGAAGACCATTCCGCCGACCGGATGTTTGGCGTGCGGCAAGGGACGAAAGCCGTACGGAAACAGGTTGTGTTCTTTGATCTGCTCCGGCGTAAGCTGATTCAGTTCGCTCCAGGAAACGCCGTCGGGCAGTTTGACCCGCACTGCTTCCTGGACTTTTTTTCGGCCAGCCGACATCGGAACAGCAGAAGGCTGGTCGGCCAGGTCGTAGCGAGATTCGTACAAGGCTTGCTGTTCGGCCATGACGGACTCTTTGCTGGCCTGATCTGCCTTGAACGTGGTTTCGAAATCCTCGGCGATGACAACCGGCATATAGGTTTGCTCGGGCAGGGCCGGTTTGGACTCTCGTTTTTCGCCGGTTTCCTGGGCAGGGGCCGCCAGATAAAGTCCCAGGGCGATCAACAGGGCAGATGTTCCGCCCCAAAGGAAGCGGCGGGTAGTCGGTTTGCTCATGAGGGTTTCCTTCAACAGTGACAGGGAATCCAGGGGTGAACTGGTTATCGTCGCGCCAGCGCGGTGGCCCGGCGATCGTTGGGGTTGGACGCAATCCGCGCCGATTTTCGTCGCGGCGAGCCCTGCGATCGAGGACAATACAGACCGCACGGGTTTTGTTTCTATTTGCCAGGAGCCAGAGCTGTTCAATGGCAGCTCGCTCCGCAGAGCCGGGAAGAGGGGTCGTGATGCTTGCTGGTACCACTCAAAAGCCTGGAGGGTCGTTTCCTTTCTTCGCATTCATTGGTCTCGTTTGCTTGCTGGCGCTGACGCCCGCCGACGTTCGCTCCCAGGAGGAACCGCCGGCAACGCCCTCGGCGGAGCGACCGACGGGGCAGGCGGAGCCGATCGACTTTGGCCGAGCTCGTTTGTTACTGCAAAAACTACGCCAGGGAGATAAGCTTTTGCCGGAGGACCAGGCCTATCTGGACCGAGCCAGGGCCGAGCGGCGTAAAACGGGAGCCGCGCCGCCGGCCCGCGGCGTCGTGAGAACCTCCCGCGATTCGCTGGAATTGACGCCGCTGACTGACTTCGCTCCGACGGAAAAGTACCGGGGCGAATCGGGCGGTCTGTATGGAAACGGCGCCAATGAACCGCCGACAGAACATCTGCAGGCGGCGCTGGCCCAGGCCGCCAGGGTCATGCCGCTTGATACGGCGGGAAAGCCGTCGCAGACGGGCAAGGTCGTGCTGATTTCCAGCGGCATGTCGAACGTCACCCAGGAATTCCAGCGGTTCTTGCAGCTGGCCCAGGAGGACAAACTGAAGTCGTCGTCGCTGGTGATTGTGGATGGAGCGCAAGGCGGACAGGAGGCGTCGGACTGGGCCCGTCCCGACAATCGCTTCCGCCAGGAACGGGCCGATCCCTGGCAGGTGCTGGAGCAACGGCTGCAGCAGGCCGGAGTTACGGCTGAGCAGGTGCAGGTGCTGTGGCTCAAGCAGGCGCGTCGCAATCCGGCCGCGCTCGGCGAATTCCCACTGCACGCCCGGACCATGCAGGACGATCTGGTCCGCGTGCTGCAGGAGATGAAACGCCGGTTCCCGAATCTGCGCATCGCTTATTTGAGCAGCCGCATTTACGCCGGGTATGCGGGCTCTCCGCTCAATCCGGAACCGTACGCGTATGAAACGGCGTTCACCATGCGCTGGCTCATTCAGGACCAGATGCAGGGGACCGAAGCGCTGAACTTTGATCCCGAAAAAGGGGACGTCAAGGCGCCGCTGTTATTGTGGGGGCCGTACCTCTGGGCCAACGGCGTGAAAGGCCGGAAGATCGACGACCTGGTCTGGCAGGCGTCGGACATGGCCCAGGATGGCGCCCATCCCAGCGACACGGGGCGCCAAAAAGTAGCCAGTCAGCTGCTGAAATTCTTCCAGACGGATAAAACGGCGAGCTCCTGGTATCTGCAGTCGCCCGGAAAATAAAGGATCTTTCTGGAATCGCCGCTCCCAGGGATGGGAGCGTTTTTCCTGGCGCTGCGAAGGCCGCCGACAGCACCGGAAAAACGTCCTTGCGGCGCCAAGCTACTTGCATGCTGCTTCCAGGTTGATACCGTGGCATATCAGGAATGCTTGGGAATTTAACAGGAAAGCGGCCATGATGCCCATTTTGATACGCACGTTCCAGCGCGGGAGTTGGCTGTACGGATTGCTCTTCTTGGGTGTCTGGGCCATCGCTCTGGGCGAAGAGAACGTCGTCCTGGCCGAGCGCCCGGCGTTTGTGGCCGTGCTGCGAAACGGCGAGCGGATCGAAGCGGACAAGCTCGAAAACTGGCACAATTCCAACAGCGAACCCAAGCTGGCGGGAAAGCCGTTGCTGGAAGGCGGTAATCCGATGCGCTGGGTGCGGGATCGCACGCTTGCGCCGGGTCCGCTGCCTGACGCGTATGTAGAAATGTACGGCGGCGATCGTTTGCCAGGCGAAGTCCAGGCCCATCTGCCTGCCGACCCGAATGCTTTTGTGGCGGCCCCGCAGCGGTTCAAAGTGCGGCCTGCCATGCCGCTGGCGCCTCCGCAGGAATGGCACGATTCCGAGGTGCATGTTATCGCTTCGTTTGTGCAGCGGATTGTGTGGCGTCGGGAGCGAGAGGCATACGACCCGGGGCATGCGTACCTGCGGGACGGCCGCGTGTTGTCCTTTCGTTCCGTCCGCTTTGGCTCCGACTATGTCGACCTGTTGTCGCCGACCGGCCTGCATAAAGTGGCCTTCCGGGAAATGGCCGAACTGCATCTGCCGCAGCGCGACGCCTGGGATTCGTACCTGGATGAACTGGCCGTGCTGGCTCCGGCAGGGGAGACAACCTTGCTGCAGATGGAAACGGTTTCCGGAGCCCAGGTGACGGGATCGCGGTTGCGGTTCCAGGCGGCTGTGAAAGGGAACTCGGCCGATTTTCGTCGCTGGACGCATGGCCTGCAGCCGGCGTGGTGCCAGGAGACGCTCTGGATGATGGGGGACGATATCTGGATTCGCCGGGCGTTTGCTCCGCATGAGATGCCGTTGTCCCGGTTGACGCCGACGGTCGTCAAACAGGCGTCGCTGATTTCTGCTGGCGCCTGGCCGGTGCGTCGGGACCGGAACGCCCGGGGCGAAACGCCTTCCGCCGGCGGGAAAGAGTATGGCTATGCGCTGGGGCTGCAGGGCGCCGGGACGCTGCAGTTCCAGCTGCCGGAGATCGCCCAGTATTTCCGCACCGAGATCGGCATCGATGACGCCGTGGGACGCGGCGGTTGTATCAGGGCGAAAGTCTATACCGGATCGGGCGACACCCAGGTGTACGACAGCGGGTTCCTCCGCGGCGACAGTAACACGGTCGATACAGGCAACCAGACCATCACGGCGCCTGGCGTTTTGAAATTAGAAATTGACGCCGCCCATGCGGGTCGTCCGGCGGGGGCCGATCCGTTTGACATTCGCGATCTGGCCGACTGGCTGGACCCCACGATCCTGCTGGACGCCAACCGCCTGCACGAGCAGATCCGGGCGCGTCTCTCACGCCAGGCTCCGGCTCTGGAAGGCTGGAAGTTTCTGTCGAAGGAGGACGCCCAACCCCAGTGGAAAACTTACTGGGACGAAGTCCACCCGACGCCGGGCGCTTTCCTGGCCAGTGTCGAAATGCCCGCAGGGGTAACGCTGGAACGGACCCTGCAGGTGCGTACGCAGGACCAGTATCTGCTGCTGTTTGTGCATTACCGTCCTTCCCAGGGAGCGGCTCCGAAGTTTGAGATTCGCGTCAATGGCGAGGCGGCTGCCGAGTTTGAGGCCCCGCCCCGTGACACGAGTCGCCGGAATCCGCCGCCTGTCTCCTTCCCATTGAAGCTGTACGCAGGGGCCGAGATTCGCATTGAGATCGCCCAGATCTCGCCGGGCGCGGTGACCTGGCAAGCGATGCTGACCGGGCAATTGCCGACGATCTTTGAGCTGTTTGAGGACGATGGAAAGTTTGCTGTTGTGCCGGCGGAAGAGCAAAGCGGCAAGGCCGTGCTGTACGCCGGCGATGCGCACTCTGGCAACCGATCGCTGAAGGTTACGCCCAGCGGGCAGTTCCAGCGGAGGTTTGCCGAGCCGCTACGAGTGCGCGAGAACCCCGAGTGGGGTGAATACCGTTACCTGCGGATGGCGCTGCGGAAGTTTGGCGGCGGGCGGGCCAGCCTGGAACTGGAGTATGCCGACTCGCTGGATCGACCGCTGCGGTACGATGCGGGCATGGGCGATCCCAGCCAGGGGGAAGCGAATCGGATCTGGATTCAGAAGCTGCCCAGCGAATGGATCGTGCTGACGGTCGACCTGTATCGCGATTTTGGGGAGTGCGAAATCACGGCCCTTGCACTGAGCTCGCCCGACGGGGAGTACGCCCTGTTCGATCACATTTATCTGGGGCACGCCCAGAGCGATCTTGACGCCTTGCCGGCGGTGGCGACGCCCGACGCGGCCAACCAGAAGGCGCGTCTGGAACTGGTAAAAGGGGTGCTGGAAAAAGGGCTGCCGGCGACCGCTGTCATTGGTTTTCAGGATGGCCGTGTTGCTGCCGGGGTGATGGTCAGGGCGGACGGCTACTTGCTGACGGCGGGACATTTGATCGTTCGACCTGACGAACCCGCGGTGGTGCACCTGGCTGATGGCCGCACCATGAAAGCAAAAACGCGAGGCGTGTTTCGCGAGCTGGACCTGGGCGTCGTCAAACTCGAAGAGGGCGGATCGTATCCCATTTTGTCGATCAATACGGACTCCCAGTTGGATCCACGGGGACTTTATGTAGGCATCGTGCCGACCGTTCCGCTTACGACCGACGGACCGCCGAGGACGGAAGTTGCCGCCGTACAGCAGGTCTTTCGACGCCAGATCTGGACTGACCTGGATCTGCCCGACTGGCGGGCCGGCGGCCCGCTGCTGGATCAGGGCGGCCGACTGGCCGGCATCCACGGGCGCCGCAGTGAGTTTGGCGGCTTCCTTTATACGCGGCTGAACAATCTGGGCGACGCCCTGGATCGCATGTATCGCGGCGAGGTCTGGGGGAACTGGGCCACGGGAGCCGGGCCGCAGCTGGGGGCGACCGTTCGCAGTGTCCGCGAAGGCGCTCTGATTACCGCGGTGGACCCGGACACTCCGGCGGCTGCAGCAGGACTGCAGGTCGAGGACATCCTCACCCGGGTGGAAGGTCGCAGCGTGGTTAGCCTGGCCGATATCGAAGAGCAACTGGCAGACAATAACCCGGGCGACGAGGTCGCCGTGGAACGCCTTCGCGGCGAGCAGAAAGAAACGGTCATGTTAAAGCTGACGCTGCGGGTTCCCTGATTGACGGGGCGGCCAGGCGGGAAATGAGCTAAACTACGTGAAGAATCTGGCCTCGCTCTCGCCTGTATTTCGAGCGGGAAAGAACGCCGGGAACAGCCGCTTTCACGACGGGATAGGTCGTTCAAACCGATGATGGATGCTGCCTCGCCTTATCGCCTTGACCAGCCAGCCGCCAAACGGACGGTCCCGGCCTGGGTCCTGTCGGCCCTGATCCACATGGCCGCCCTGCTGCTGCTCGTACTGGTCCTGCAGCAGGCTGGCCCGCAGGGTTTGCCGGGCGAACCGGACCGTCCAGCGGGGATCGTCCTGGTGCAACAGACGAGCGACCAGCAGACCGAGTACTTCTCTGACGAGGACTCCGACACCGCCGAAGAAGCGGCCGGCGGGGCCGCGTCGCAGGCCAGCGAAAGCGACTCGCCTGACCCGGCGGAAACTCCCTTGCCGTCGGCCGCCCTGGCCGAATCGATGCAGCTTGCCGAGCTGGACTTGCCGGCCATCAATCCGGCCCTGCTGGGGGACCCGAACGAGCTGATCGTCACGCCCAACTTGCGCGGCGGCGGCCGTCCTGTTTTTGAAACCTCCAACGACGATGCGTTCGTTGAGGCCGAGCAGCAGGCCAGGCGCCTGCGGAACAAAAAGCCCAGCGGTCCGCCGGGTTCGCTGTCCCTGTTTGGCGGCTCCACGGCAGTGGGTCATTCGTTCGTCTTCGTGATTGACCGCTCCCGCAGCATGGGCGGCGAAGGGCTCGGCGCGTTGACGGCCGCCCAGAAAGAGCTGCAGAACCAGCTGGCCCGTTTGTCGACGACGCACTCGTTTGAGATCGTCGCTTATCATCATCTGCCCTATTACCTGGGCGACCGCAGGCTGCTGCCGGCGACGGGGGCGAACCTGGCCAAGGTCAAACCGTTTTTCGACGGCCTGGCCGCGTTTGGCGGCACCGACCACGAGATGGGAATCCTGGCGGCGCTGCGACTGGAGCCGGACGTGCTGTACTTTCTGGCCGACGGCGGCGATCCCTTTTTGAACGCCGCCCAGCTGAAGCGGATCCACGATCGGGCCGCCGGCGTGACGACCATTTACTGCATTGAGTTCGGCTTCGGCGAAACGCCTGAGCCCGACAACTTCATGCAGCAACTGGCCGCCCAGAACGGCGGCACGTACGCCTACATCAACATGCGAAAGTAAGGCCGCCAGATTCCAAGTAGTGGACCTGGCCGCCCTGGGGCCTTCGTTTTGAAGCAGCAGTCCGCTACTTCCCGGCCGGTTGTTCTTCGCTGGGGAACAGCGGGTACGGCTTGCTGGGCGTGTGCGCCTGCTGGAGCAGCGGCAACAGACGGGCGACCTGTTCGGGATGGAGTTCGGCGATGTCGTTCTCTTCCGTTGGATCGGTGGTCAGCAGGTACAGTTCCGGCGGCAGCGGTTTGGCCGTCATGATGTCCCGCTGCACCAGTTTCCAGGGGCCTTGCCGGATGGCCCGTTTGCCGCCCCGTTCGCGAAACTCCCAGTACAGGTATTCGTGCCGGGGAGCGTCTTTTTTCCCCAGCAGCAGCGGCTCCAGGTTCAGGCCATCGATGTCTGTCGGGGCTTTGGCGCCGGCGACTGCGGCCAGGGTGGGCAGCAGATCCTGGAAGCCGCTCAGGTGATCGGTTGTCTGGCCGGGGGCGATCTTGCCGGGCCAGCGGATGATCAGCGGCACGCGGACGCCGCCTTCGTACAGGTCGCGTTTCATGCCGCGGTTGGAGCCGTTGGAATTGAAGAACTCCATCAGGTGGCCGCCTTCCTGGTGCGGGCCGTTGTCGCTGGTGAACAGCAGGAGGGTGTTCTCTTCCAGCTTCAGCTCGGCCAGCTTGTCGACGATGCGGCCGACGCCCAGGTCGATATCACGCATCATGGCGGCGAAGCCTTTTTCCGGCGCCGGCCAGTCGCGATCGGCGAACGGGCCGAAGCTGGGCGTTTCCATCCCTTTTTCCGGCTGGGGGGCGTTCTGGGCTTCGTTGTTGGCGTGCGGCGTATTCAAGGCGTAGTACAGAAAGAACGGACGATCCTGGTTCGTCTCGATGAACTTGACGGCCTCGTCGATCAGCAGGTGCGGCACGTAGTCGACCTTTTTGCTGGCTACGCCGCGGCCGTCGCCCGACTTCCATTTTTCCGGCACCAGGTTATCCAGCGCGACCTTCTCGCCGTTGCGGATCAGGAACTCCGGGTAAAAGTTATGCGCGTGCCACATGCTGACATAACCGAAGAACTCGTCAAAGCCGTTCCGGGCCGGGTCATCGAGCGGCGGCACGCCGACGCCCCACTTGCCGATGCAGGCGGTGCGGTAGCCGGCTTCTTTCAGCACTTCGGCGAGGGTGACATCTTCCGGCAGGAGCGTGCCGGCCGTGTTCCCGCGGATGCGGCAATGGCCCGTATGCAAACCGGTAAGCAGCACGCAGCGCGACGGCGCGCAGACGGTGCTGCCGGCGTAGTGCTGGGTGAACTGCAGCCCTTCGCGGGCCAACTGGTCGAGTCGCGGCGTCGGGATTGTTTCCGCGCCGTAGGAACCGAAGTCCCCATAGCCCGCGTCATCCGCCAGGATCAACACGATATTCGGCGGACGAACCGTTTCCGCCGCATGCCCAGACAACGCGAGGCCGGCGACGAGAAGCAGGGCGACGGGCAGCAGGCAGGCCGGCTGAAGTCCAAGCATGGGTTGCTGGCGGGAACTGGAGATTGATCCGGGTGCGAACGCGGCAAGGGAATTCATGGGGCCTCTCGCGGGATGCAAGTCAAAGGGACGGGAGGGTTCAGAGTGGTTGACTGGCGGCCGCAATGCAAGCGGGAACGGCGTTACTGCAGCAAGCCGTAGAGCAGGACGTTCACGCCGATCTTGGCGGCGTCGGATTTGATATAGCCTTTGCACTCCAGCGATTCGCTGTTTTCCATCGCACAGCTGATATCGTAAGGGGAAAAGATCACGGCCAGCCGGCCATCGATTTCGATCCCTTCCAGCCGCGGCTCGATATCGCTCAGCGAAGCCGCCAGCCGTTCGTCGACCCGACGCTCTCGCGGGTTGCGCAAGGTCACGCGGGACAGATTATAGCCGTGCAGCTCGTCGGAAAAAATCGGATGGTCAGCCGGCAGACGGGCCAGCTCCTGTTCCGGGAAGATCGCTTTCATCTCGGCCCGGAACGCCTGGGCGAACGCTTCGCTGCCGCAAATGGAATCGACAAACAGCACGCCGCCGCGGTCCAGATACTCCCGCAACTGCTTCCGGGCGGCAGGAGAAAAGCGGAACGTGCGCCTTCCATGCATGAACAGCAGCGGGTAGTCGAACAGCTGGGGATCGGTCGGGGCCAGCATGCGGTGTTCTGGGCTGATGTTCAGCTTCAGCTGATCTTCGGCCAGACGCAGGATGTTGGGCCAGGCGTTGGGGGCGTCGTCGCTGCCGCCGGAGTGGCTGAGCTTGGGCATGACCATCGTGCTGCGGGTGAGCGGCCCTGTATCGGACCGCGCCAGGTCGACGCTGGGATCCAGCTTGTCCTTCAGGTTCCGGTTGGTTGCGTAGGCCAGCACGTTGTGGCCGATCGCCATGCCGGCGGCGATATCCTTGGCGACGACGGCCGGGTAATCCTCGCCGGGGGCGCCGCGTTCCGGCTTCCAGAGTTCCCAGCGACAGGTCAGGCTTTCCGGGCAATACACGACGCTGGTCCGGCAACAGGCTTCCACGCCCCACAGCGGCCGCACATAGGCCGGGTCGACCGGTCCATCGGCGAACCAGACCGGATGATCGGGCGGCAGCAGCCGTAGCGGGCTATCGGGGAACAGCTCGGCGATCAGCGCGCGAAAGTCCCGGTCAAAGCCGTCGCCGCCGCAGTTCGCCTCCGCAAAGATGAATCCGCCCTGGTCGATATACTCGCGCAGCAGCTGCTTCTGTTCCGGAGAGAACCGCAGCTGTTCGCTGCCGGACAGGAACAGGACGGGCGTTTGCGCCAGGTCCTGCCCTTTGGCGGCCCGCATATCGATCGAGTGCCAGGACAGCTCTCGTTTCCAGGCGCGGCTGACGCTCTGGGTCAGGTTCTGGATGGCGGAGCGATGCTGGTTCCAGTCGCCATGCCGGGTGGCAGGACCGAACAGGCCCGCCTCGACGCTATGGATCAGCGGAGCAATCACCACCGGTCGACGTCCTTTCCCCAGGAACAGCAGGGCAAAGGCCGTCGCAATGTGCGGGTTGGTTTCCGAGTGGCTCGCGCCTTTCCAGTAGCCGGAAAGCTTGTCCTGATGGGCGATTAGTAATTCGGCCCCGGCCCGGTACCAGTCATGCTCGCCCAGGAACCGCCGGCCCGACAGGCGACCGACCCGTTCCATGCCGTACAGGTAATACAGCAGATAGCCGGTTCCCGCCCCGCCGCGGGCGGCCGGCACGCTGGCGACGGAGAAGTGGCGTCCCATCCATTGCAGGGCCCGCTCCACCGGAGCGTCGTCTCCATGGGGCGAACAGCATTGGATTCGGTCGTCCGCCACCACGGCGTCGCCGCCGGAAACCTTGCCGGAGGCGATGATCAAGGAGCTGATGCCGGCGCAGGTCATGCTGCCGGTGGCACGGTCCTCGGCCTCGTCGGGCGTATAGCTCCAGGAGCCGTCGTCGTGCTGGTTCCGCAGCCAATAGTCCAGCGTCAGCCGCCAGGTTTGCTGCTTGACCTTCACGCCGACCTTCTCTGCTTCGTGCAAGGCGAGCAGGGCGAACTGGGAATTGGAATTATCGCCGCGGCCAAAGTCGGACGAATAGGCCCAGGCGCCTTTGGCGTGGCCATTGGAAATCTGGGTCGCTTCCAGCCATTGCACATTCCGGGCGATGGCCAGCCGGTCTTTGTTGGGCTCGGCCGCACAAAAGACCATCGTCTGCAGGGCCACACTGTAAACCATGCCGGGCTTTTCTTTCGTGCGCAGATAGCGGAGCGCCTTCTGGATCGCTTCATCCTCGGGCGGCACGCCGCAATTGAGCAGGGCCAGCGCACAGAGCGCCGTTGTGCCGCCGGGCTGACCGACCCACTCGGGCCAGCTGCCATCGGTGCGGTTCTGGGCGCCTTTGAGATAAACCACGCCGCGGTCGATGGCGTCGGCGACCTGTTTGGCGGTCACGTCCGCTGCGTTCGCCGGCGCGGCCGATCCGGACATTGCCAGGCCCGCCAGCGTCGTCCACAGCAGTCCGGCCAGGAATCGTCGTCCCTTAAGGTTGCGCCTCATGCGTCTGCTTTCTATTCCTGAGGTAGACAGGTTTTCATCAAACCCGCGCCGTCGGTAGAGGGAGTTCGTGAGAAGCGTGGGTGCGGTCAGGGCAGTGATCGTCGCTTCTCCCAGCATTCTAAAGGCGTGAAGAGCAGAGGGGAATCCTCAGTTCGAGGTCGCCGGTTACTGGGGGGACGCCGGTTACTGGGGGGACGCCGGTTTCTGCGAGTCGGTCGGCGACTTCGACGAGGTGGATTCGGTCGAGGTTGTGCGGGCCGCGTCGTCCTGCCGGGAGACGGCTTCGGCCGGGTTTGCTTTGTCGCCCGGGTTGGCGGGCGGTTCGTCGGGCGTGTTCTGCTGGTCCCGATAGGATCGCAGCATCAGTCCGACGCCGGCGCCAAAGAGTACGAACAGCAGCAGCAAATGCGTGAGTTTGGCGTCCATGACAAACCGCACGCGGCTGAGCACTTCCACCGCCAGCAAGCCCAGGCTCAGGTACAGCAGCCACCAGGCCCAGCGTTTGGAGGCGTCGTAAAACAGGGCGATCGTCGCCAGCAGGAACGGGACGAATAGCAGCCCCGTCGAGGTGGTTTCCATCCAGCCGCCGCCGCGACCGGCCGCCTTGAGCATGCGGCCGACAACGCCAAAACCGGTCGTCACTCGGACCGAGTCAAAAAACAGATAGACCGCCAAAGCCGACAGGCCCAGCCCCACGCCAAACATCAGCAGGCCGCCTTCGGTGCCGCCGGAGCCGTTCTGTTTTCTCATCGGTGGATTCGCCTGGGGGAAACATTTCGCAAATCCAAGTTTAGCACATGGCAGGCAGGGCGGCGGAGCCATATCCCCGGCGGCAAGAGCAGGTCCACTACGCGAGAGACCTGATGGCCAGGTCCACGACGAGAACGCGCCCTAAGGTGCGACGGGAATTGTTTCTTCGGCGTGCGGTTTCGGCTAGAATTGGACGGATGAAAACTGCCCTGCTCCCCTGCTTCGTTCTGTTGCTGGCTCTTGGTTCCCGCGTGCTGGCGGCAGAGGACGACGCGCTTTCGTATAACCGCGATGTGCGGCCGCTCCTCAGCGGCAAGTGCTTTACCTGCCACGGCCCCGACGAGAACGCTCGCGAAGCCGACTTGCGCCTGGACCTGCGCGCCGACGCGGTCGCCCCGCGCGACGGCGTGCCGGCCATCACGCCGGGTGATCCGGCCGCCAGCTCGCTGCTGGAACGGATTACTTCTGGCGATCCCGACCTCCGCATGCCGCCGGCCGAAGCGGGGGAACCGTTGACCGCCGCCCAGATCGCCGTGCTGCGGAAGTGGATCCAGCAGGGGGCGAAGTACGAACGGCACTGGTCGTTTGAGCCGATCGTCCGACAGCCGCCGCCGGCCGTGCGCGACCGCGACCAGGTAGAGAACGGCATCGATCATTTCGTCCTGGCCCGGCTGGAGAAAGAGGGACTGAAGTTGTCGCCGCCGGCCGATCGGGCGACGCTCGTTCGCCGGCTGTACCTGGACCTGCTGGGACTGTTGCCCCCGCCGGCGGAGGTGGCAGCGTACCAGCACGACGCGCGGCCCGATGCGTACGAGCGGCTGGTCGACCGGATCCTGGCCAGCCCGCGTTATGGCGAACGCTGGGGCCGCCACTGGCTGGATCAGGCGCGGTACGCCGACTCGCATGGTTACACCAACGACAATGAACGCAGCATGTGGCCGTATCGCGACTGGGTGCTGCGTGCCGTCAATCGCGACCTGCCGTTTGATCGTTTCACCACGCTGCAGCTGGCCGGCGATCTGCTGCCGGAGACCTCGCTGGATCAGCAGATTGCGACCGGCTTTCACCGCAACACGCTGATCAACACCGAAGGCGGCACCAAGGCCGACCAGTTTCGCGATGAGCAGGTGAAAGATCGCGTCGATACGACCGGCGACGTCTGGCTGGGCCTGACGGTCGGTTGCGCCAAGTGCCACACGCACAAGTTCGATCCGATTTCGCAACACGAATACTATCGGCTGTACGCCTTCTTCAATTCGACCGCCGACAGCAACTCCACTCCGCCGGTCGTCAACGCGCCGACCCAGTCGCAGCAGACGCAGCTCGCCGCATTAACGGCCCGGCTGGCCCAGCTGCAGCAACAGCTGGACGCCGACTCCACCCGGGCCGAGCGCCAGCAAGCCTGGGAAACGAACCTACAAACGCTGGCTGCCGCGACAAACGACGAGGCCAACGCCGACTCCGGCCCGCAGTGGAAAACGCTGGAGCTCGACGGAAAGTCGAACGCCGGAGCCGTGTTCACGGTTCAGCCCGACAAGTCGCTGCTGGTCAGTGGTGAAAACGACATCGCCGACTTTTACGAACTGACGGCCGCCTCTCCGCTGACGACGATCCGCAGCGTGCGTCTGGAAGTGCTGACTGACGACGACCTGCCCAAGACGGGACCGGGTCGGGCCGCTAACGGCAACTTTGTGCTGGCCGAGTTCTGGTTCCGCACCGGCGACGGCCGCGAGCTGCGTTTCTCGAAAGCCCAGGCGGACCACTCGCAGCCCAAGTTTGCGGTGGCCGGTCTGATCGACAACAACAACGATACCGGCTGGGCCGTGAACGGATCGCCCGAAGGCGGACCCAACCACAACCGGACCGCCTGGTTCAATCTGCCCACGCCTTTGGAAGTGGAAGCCGACCATGCGTTGACCTTTAACCTGCAGCACCATGCGGGCGCTGCCCCGTACAACGTGGGCCGCTTGCGGATCTCGGTTTCCAGCGAGCCCTGGGTCGATCTGCCGTCGCCCCAGGTGCTGGCCGAACTGGCCGCCACGCCCGCCGATAAAAGAACGCCCGCCATCCAGAAACGACTGGACGAAGCCTTTTTGCGGACCGACGCCGCCCTGGCGCCGGTGTTCGCCGCCTGGGAGCAAACGGGCCAGGCCCTGGAGAAACTGAACGGGCAGATCTCGACCACCATGGTGATGCGGGAGCTGGAAAAGGCCCGACCAACACAGGTGCAGCACCGGGGCGATTTCCTCCAGCCGGGCGATCCGGTGTCGCCCGACGTCCCTGCCGTTTTGCCTCCGCTGAAAGTGTCGCACGATTCGCAGGAAACCGAATCACAGCCGGCCGTCCCGCTGAGTCGGATGGACCTGGCGAAGTGGCTTGTCCGTGACGATAACCCGCTCACGCCGCGGGTGCGGGTGAACCGGTTATGGATGCATCTGTTCGGCCGGGGGCTGGTGGAAACGGATAACGACTTTGGCGCCCAGGGGTCGGCCCCTTCGCACCCGGTCTTGCTGGACTGGTTGGCGGCCGAGCATCGGCAGCAAGGCTGGTCGACCAAGCAGTTGCTGCGGCTGATTGTCTGTTCCGCCGCCTACCGGCAACAGTCGGGCAGCCGGCCCGGGGCGGAAGAGCTTGACCCGCAGAACCGCCTGCTGTGGCGCCAGAACCGGGTCCGGGTGGAAGGAGAGATCGTCCGCGATTTGGCCCTGTCGGCCAGCGGGTTGATGTCGTCGAAACTGGGCGGCCCTGGCGTTTATCCGCCCCAGCCCGACGGCGTGTACGCCTTTACGCAACGGGCCAAAGACTGGAAGACGAGCGAAGGAGAAGACCGCTACCGCCGGGGGATGTATACCTTTTTCTATCGCAGCGCCCCGTATCCAATGCTGTCGACGTTTGACGCGCCGCGGTTCAACCAGACCTGCACGCGGCGTGATCGCTCGAACACCCCGTTGCAGTCGCTGACCGTGGCGAACGACGCCTCGCTGTTTGAGCTGACCCAGGCGCTGGCCCGTCGTGTGGTTCGCGAGGCTCCACAGGCGAGCGTGGCCGCCCGTTGCGAGCAGCTGTTCCGGATCTGCCTGGCCCGTCCGCCGGCGCCGGCGGAAGCGCAGCGTCTGGCGGCGTTCTTCCTGCAGCAGGAACAGTACTTTGCCGACCACCCTGAGCAGGCGGTCCAGGCGGCCGGCGACGACTGGCCTTCTGCGACGGAGCCGGCTGCTGCGGCGGCCTGGGTCGCGGCGGCGCGGGTTGTTCTGAACCTTGATGAATTCATTACCCGGGAGTAAATATGCACGATCCAATGGGACCTTTGCGCGAATCCACTCGCCGGGCGTTTTTCTCCCAGGCTGGCCTGAGCGTCGGCGCGTTGGGGCTGGGCTCGCTTCTGCAGTCATCGGCGACGGCGGAGGAGCGCCCCGCCCTGGCGCCGCACTTCCCGCCGAAGGCGAAGAACGTGATCTTCCTGTTCATGGCCGGCGGACCAAGCCAGCTGGAGCTATTTGATAACAAACCTAAACTGATGGAACTGTCCGGGCAGGAAACGCCGGCCAGCTTTCTGGAGGGGAAACGATTTGCCTTTTTGAAAGGGAACGAAACCCTGCTGGGCGCCAGCCGCCCCTTCCAGCAAAGCGGCGAGTCGGGCGCCACGATCAGCGACCTGCTGCCCCATCATCGGAAGATCGCCGACGACGTCTGCTTTATCAAGAGCATGAAAACCGACGTCTTTAATCATGGTCCCGCCAAGATCTTCCAGCAGACCGGATCGCCCCAGCCGGGACGTCCCTCGATTGGTTCCTGGGTGACGTACGGCATTGGCAGCGAGGCCGAAAACCTGCCGGGCTTTGTGGTGCTGCAGTCGGGCCCCCGCGGCCCTCGCGGCGGTTCGGCCCTGTGGTCCAGCGGCTTCCTGCCTACCAACCACCAGGGCGTGCCGTTCCGCGGGCAAGGCGATCCGATCCTCAATCTGCGCAGTCCTGACGGCTTTGACCGGGAGTCGCAGCAGGCCTTTACCCAGGCCGTGGGCGACCTGAACGGCCTGCGCTATGACGCGGTCGGCGATCCGGAGATTCAAACGCGGATCGCCGCCTATGAAATGGCTTACCAGATGCAAATGAGTGCGCCGGAACTGATGGACCTGAAGTCCGAGCCGCAACATCTGCTGGACCTGTACGGGGCCGAGCCTGGCAAGCCGTCGTTCGCAAACAACGCCCTGCTGGCCCGCCGTCTGGTGGAACGGGGCGTGCGATTCGTGCAGCTCTATCACACCAGCTGGGATCAGCACGGCGCCGAGCAATCGCTGGAAGAGGAGCTGCCCCTGCGCTGCAAGCAGGTTGACCAGGCTTCGGCCGCGCTGGTGCTGGATCTCAAACAGCGGGGACTGCTGGACGATACCCTGGTGGTCTGGGGCGGTGAGTTTGGCCGCACGCCGATGGGGCAGACGAACAAGCCAACCGGACGGGATCACCATGTCGACTGTTTCACCATGTGGCTGGCCGGCGGCGGCGTCAAGCCAGGCATTACCTATGGGGAAACGGACGAACTCGGTCTTTCGGTGACGGAGAATCAGGTCCACGTCCACGATCTGCAGGCGACGATCTTGCACCTGCTGGGTCTGGATCATGAGCGTTTGACGTTCCGTTTCCAGGGACGCGACTTCCGCCTGACCGATGTCCACGGCCGCGTGGTGCGGGAAATTCTCAGCTGACCCGGTGCGGCCGCCGTCGCCAGTCTCCGTCCTCTGCGGGTCGGAGCATCGGCTCTCGGGAGGATCGCGGTCCCTCGCGGCGGACCGGCAAAAATCGCCCCGGCGTCGGCCGCGCTCGATAGTCGAACGCGGCGTCGTTTGCTACACTCAAACACAACCATCGAGCAGCCCGCGACTTCAAAGTCCCGTCGGCGCCGGTCGACGGCGGCGCCCTCCTTTTACAGCGGCGCCGCGAGGAAAATCTGGAAGGAAAGTGCCATGGCGAAAAAGAAACGCAGCGTAAAAAAACGGGCCGAACGCCCAGAGGAAACCTCGGCCAGTCGCGCCGAAGGCTTTGCCGACGAAATCTTCGCAGATATGAACGAAGAATATAAAATCGACCGGGAAGACCTGC
Organism: Lignipirellula cremea; assembly: GCF_007751035.1. Taxonomy (NCBI): domain Bacteria; kingdom Pseudomonadati; phylum Planctomycetota; class Planctomycetia; order Pirellulales; family Pirellulaceae; genus Lignipirellula; species Lignipirellula cremea. The sequence continues at coordinate 3,096,322 of NZ_CP036433.1, forward strand.
TCGACGAAGAAGATTCGCACCCGGAGGCCGAGTCCGCACCGGAGCCGAAAGCCGCGGAGCAAACGCCTGCCGAGGAATCTCCGGCCGCTGAACCGGTCGCCGAAGAAACGCCGGCCGAACCAAAGATTGACGAGAAAGACCTTCCCCCCGACGACGCGAAAGCGATCGAGGCGCTCACACGTCTGAAGTGCCGGCTGGATCGGAACGACTACGGCAACGTGTGGCGGGTGTTCATGTACGAACACCACGGCACCGACGCTTCGCTGCTGTTGCTGTCGGGATTGCCGTCGTTGCGGGAATTATGGGTGCTGGGGACGAAAGTCACCGCCAAGGGAATTGAAGAGCTGCGCGTCGAAATGCCCAAACTCACGATCTATTCCTGATTTGGCTGTCGTTACCAGCGTCGAAACGCTTGCTCCGTCCGCCAGCAAGCGGGCGGGACCCGGCCCGGGTTTACCACCAGGATGAGGCGTTCAGGTAGAACTCGCGGCTGATTTCGCACGGGCGATGCCGTCCAATCAGGTCCGCCACGCGGACCTGCAGCCGATCGGCCGCGTGCTGGTAAAGGCATTCTCCCCCACGGCTGTTGGGTTCTTCGTTCAGCAGCTCGGCATAGGTCGCCGGCGGGCCGAACTCGATTACGATCTTCAGCGGCAGCAGGATCGGCGGCGCCCAGGGAAAATGAAACGGCATGCCGGGTCGCTTCCAGCCTGTCAGCGTTGCCGCAGCCCATTCCGCCCCGATAACCGCGCACGGAATGATAGGCGCTTCCGCGAGTGCGGCGTACTTCGCCACATGCGGCGAAAACCGGTGCAAAACGCGTCGTGAACGCCAGGTGTGGTACGCCTGTTCGGGAAACGCCGCCAGTAATTTCTCCTCCTGCAGCGCCGCCACGACCGGGTCGAAAATGTCGACGTCGGTCAGACTTCGTCGCTGGAAATGGCAGCCGGTCGATCGCAAAAATCGGCCGATCAGCGGCGTTTCGGCATCCCACTCCTGGGCGACAAAGTGGATCTGTCGCTCGGGCATGCTGGCCGCCAGGCAGAAGGCGTCCCACCATAAACTGCCGGGGTGATTGGCCGCCAGTAACGCCCGGCCTGCTGGCAGGTGTTCCAGGCCGCGCACTTCCACCCGCGAATAGGTCCTGACCGCAGGCCCTAGCGCCTTGAGAATAGTGCCGTAAAGGGCCTGGGGCGGAGCAATTTCCACGGGCGGCAGCCGCGGAGACTCGATCACGATCATGTCGGAGGGCGGAGAGATGGGCGTCTCCAGTTCAGGCAGGCGAGCGATGGGGCGCCCTTGGTGGGGAGGGGGCGCTTGCGGCTTGCTCCCGGAGAAACAGGCGGGGAGCTCTTGCAGCATAAGGTGCGTATCTTTTCTATGCTACCCAGAATTAATATTTTGCCTGCTCTTTTTACGCGGCGATGACTGGCGACTGCCGTCAAAAAGAAGCTTCCCGTCGGGGCGAACTGCTGCCTTGCGAGATATTCGACACGTTGATCGCGCCGCGCAGCTAGCTAGCTAGTGGTGCGTCAAACTTCAATCTTCGAGTGAGCGATTTCGGCCGTGCTGCTGTGCTGCCAAAAAAACCGGGGACTAGCGCCCGGCGTGCGATTTAGAGAAACCTGATTTTATGGTTTGACGCACCACTAGCCGCGAGAGAAAGAAATCGCGGATCTGCGTCCTGGTTCAGTCCGTGTCAGGTACGGCGGACTGGGAGCGCTGCCAGCCGGACCTGCAAGCCCGTTCGTCCCGCTGGCATTTCTGGGCGGAGGCGACCTGCGCAACCTTGCGCGAGATTTCAGAAACTACGCGAGATCTTCCGCCTGTTTCGACTGCAGAATGGCCAACTGCTCGCCTTCTTCGGTAAACACTTGCCCAGGACGCGGGAAGGCATGCCGGCTGACGGGCCCGAATTCTTCGATTTCGTGAAAGTACATATAGTGGGTTACGTAGAGCATCCCTTCGCTGAACCAGAGCAGGTTGAACGAATTCTTCTCCCGTTCCCGGGCGCGTCCCCGGCGGGAGGTGCTGGTGCCGCTTTGCACGATAATCAGCCCGCGCTCACGATGGGCGCCCGGGTAGCTGTCGAGCGAGTTGCCAATATAGGCCCGATGCAAATGGCCGCCCAGGATTAGCTCTACGCCGGCATTCACAAAGCGATCAATCGCTTTGCGGGCGCCTTGCACCGTGGTGTCGCGTTCGTAGTCGGGGGCGGGAGCAAAGTGATGGTGGGCCACGACAATCTTCATCGCCCCGGGCGGCGCGTCGGCCACGCTCTGTTCCACAAAGTCCAACTGCCGTTCGGTGATGCGGCCGTTCACAATCGTGCGCCGCGGCGAAGTGGAATTGATATGCACAATCACGGCGTCATCAAAATGGTGGACGCCCTGCAGATCGGGAGAGATATGCTCCCGATAAAATTTGTAAGGATCGGTGAACCGTTCGTACACACGATAAAGCGGCACATCGTGATTGCCGGGCGTCACCACGACAGGCGGGCCAGGCATCCGGTCCAGGAACGCTCGCGCCTGGGCGAACTGCTCCGCCGTCGCCCTCTGGGTAAAATCGCCGCTGGCCACGACCACATCGGGATTCAGCCGAGGGGCAATGCGCAGCAGCGCTTCGCCCACATGCTCCATAAAAGGAGGGCCAAAGTGTAAATCCGAAATATGCAAAATCGTGAACATAGCGTCTCCAGGAGCCAACAATTCTATCGTATTTTCCGCCAGACTGGATACAGGCGGCAGGACGAGAAAGTCCGGGCCGCTGCCTGGCGTTCTACAAGAGAGCAAACCGGGCGCCGGCGACACGGGAACGCGTCGATTATTCGGCTATTCGGCCGTTTCCCGTAGCGACTGACGGACATCCATCAGCGCGAACCCCAGCAGGTTTTGCCCCCGCCAGGTGTCGGGATGCGCGGCCCGCGGGTCGGTCCCTTTCAGGCCGATCCCCCAGATGCGGTCGAACGGGCTGGCCTCGACCAGCACCTGGTCGCCTGTGCCGAGGAGAAAATCCCGCAGGTCGTCGCTCTGGGAAAATTTCGCCAGGTTGCCGGCCGTGACGATACCCCGAGCCTGGGCGTTCCATTGGTCCGCGTCGAAGTTGCGGACCTTTCGCCCCCAGGCTTTGGCCTGGTTGGGGCTGTCGGCAGTCAGAATCTCCAGCAGGGCCTCCTCGTCCTGGAACAGGCGGGCTTTCTCCGCCATCATCCAGTGTTCCGCGGTGGGATAGTAGACTTCCTGCACCTGAAACAGGACCGGGTACCACTGGCTCAGGCAGGCGGCGCCGACGGAGCCGTCTTTGGGAGGCGTATGGCCCCAGAAGTGCAGGTACGTGAACGTTTCACCCGTGGCGCAGCGCTGTCGTAACTGGTTCAAATCGAGCATGGTTTCTTCCTTCCGGCAACCGGGACAAAGGCGAAGTCGAAGCGGTGCAGAAGAGACGTGCTTTCGGGGGGATGGTTCGCTGCCGAGTCTACGTTTTATGCGGGTGATTCGCCAGGGATAGATGTGCGGAGGGGAGCCGTTCACGTATTTGCTTGCGATTCCGCCAGGCGGTGACTAAGATGAACGCTCGCCCATTATTGCGCCCAAGGCGCATTTTCTAGTGAACAGAAATCAGCCACCTGCCCTTTCTGCGAGAGTGTTTCATGTCCAGGACGTTGAGACTCAGTTGGATCCTGCTGCTGTTACTGGGGATATTTTGCCCCACAGCACAGGCCCAGGACGAGTTGCTAGACCAGTATTACGGCAGCGGGGTGCATGCTTTCTTCAATGGGAAGTATAGCGACGCCTACGATCTGTTTTCCGCAGCAATTGACGGCAATACGGCCGATCCACGAGCGTTCTACTTTCGTGGTCTGGCGCTGGAAGAACTGGGACGTCCGGAAGACGCCGCCGCCGATTTTGAAGAAGGGGCCGCTCTTGAAGCCGGCCCCGGCGGCGATCGCTATCCGGTGGGTCGCTCGCTGGAGCGGGTGCAGGGCGCCATTCGCATGAAGATCGAAATGAACCGCCGTACGGCTCGTTATGAGATCCGTCAGAACGCGCAAACGCGCGATCAGGCCCGTCGAGAAGCGATGGATGCGGGCCAGCTGGAATCGCTGCGTCGAACGGGCCGCGAGCCCGGCGAATTGCCGCCCGACCTGCGTGATGCGCCGGCCGATTCGTCGAATCCGTTTGGTGGCGACGAGGCTCCCGCAGGCCCCGCGGCCGTTCCGGATCCTGGATCGTTTGGCGATCCCGCTCCCACCCCCGCCGTCCCGGCTGAGAACGATCCGTTCGGCGACCCCGCTCCTGCCGCTCCGGCTGCTCCTACTGTCCCTGCGGACGACGATCCGTTCGGCGCTCCTGCCGGCAATCCTCCGGCCGCCCCGGCTGTTCCCGCGGACGACGATCCGTTCGGTGCTCCTGCCGGCGCTCCCGCCGGTAACCCGGCTGCTCCCGCTGGTGATGATCCGTTCGGCGCCCCCGCCGGCAATCCTCCGGCCGCCCCGGCTGGCGATGATCCGTTCGGTGCTCCTGCCGGCAATCCTCCGGCCGCCCCGGCTGGCGATGATCCGTTCGGTGCACCCGCTGGCGCTCCCGCCGGTAACCCGGCTGCTCCCGCTGGTGATGATCCGTTCGGTGCTCCCGCCGGCAATCCCCCGGCCGCTCCTGCTGGCGACGATCCGTTTGGCGCTCCTGCTGGCAATCCCCCGGCCGCCCCGGCTGGCGACGATCCGTTTGGCGCACCTGCTGGCGCTCCTGCCGGCACCCCGGCTGCTCCGGCTGGCGACGATCCGTTCGGCGCCCCCGCTGGCAATCCTCCGGCCGCCCCGGCTGGCGACGATCCGTTTGGCGCACCTGCCGGCGCTCCCGCCGGTAACCCGGCTGCTCCCGCTGGTGATGATCCGTTCGGTGCTCCCGCCGGCAATCCTCCGGCCGCTCCGGCTGGCGACGATCCGTTTGGCGCACCTGCTGGCGCTCCTGCCGGCACCCCGGCTGCTCCGGCTGGCGATGATCCGTTCGGCGCCCCCGCCGGCAATCCTCCGGCCGCTCCGGCTGGCGACGATCCGTTTGGCGCACCTGCTGGCGCTCCTGCTGGTAACCCGGCCGCTCCGGCTGGCGCTGATCCGTTCGGCGCCCCTGCCGCTGCTCCGGCTGGCGCCCCTGCCGCTGATCCGGCTGGCGCCCCTGCCGCTGATCCGTTCGGCGCCCCTGCTGCTGCTCCGGCGGCCGCTCCCGCCGGTGGGGATCCGTTTGGCGATGACCCGGCTGGCACCGATCCGTTTGCCCCGGCTCCGGCGTCCGCACCGGCGGCTGCCCCGGCCGCTGCTCCGGCTCCGGCGATGAAGGCAGACGACGATCCGTTTGCCGACCCCTTCAAATAGATCTCGCTTCGCGCAAGCGAGTGTCATGAATGGAAAATGTGAACGGCGCCCCTTTCAGGGCGCCGTTTGCGTTGCGTCGCTCGTTGTTACTGGCCGCCTGCTATTGGATCGATTCCATCTGCTGCTGCAGCAGGCGTTTCAGCTCCGCCTTTTTGGCGACGATTTCCGGGCGGGTTGAGTCGGCCAGGTTGGTATGCTCTCGCGGATCGTTTTTCAGATCATAGAGTTCGTCGCGTCCTTCGTTCAGGAAGTCGATCATCAGTTTCCACTGGGGCGTACGGATCGCTCGCATCTGGGTTTTGGCCCCGTGCCGCATGTCGTATTCAGCGTAAAGCGTGTTGGACCAGTCGGCAATTTGTTCGCCGCGTAGCAGCGGGGAAAAGTCGTGCCCGCGGAGCTGCAGCGTGGCGGACGGCTTGACGCCGGCGATGGCTAGCAGGGTTGGCATCCAGTCGATGTTGCTGATCGTTTGCGAAAGCTCACCTGGCTGGGCGCCTGGGAAACGCACGACGGTCGGCACGCGTAACGCCTGGTCAAACAGGTTGGGGCGCCGCACGCGGTCGATCTGCGGCCAACGCTGCGGGGGAAGTTCGGTCAGCATCCAATGGGCGTTCCCCTTGTACCACAAACCATGGTGGCCCGTGTGGTAACCATGATCGCTGGTGTAGATCACGACCGTATTCTGCGTCAGTTTTTGTTCGTCGAGTTTCGCCAGCAGACGGCCCACGTTGCGGTCCACGCCCGACATGCTGCCGTAGTACTCGCGAGTCATTTTTTTCAGCCGCGGCGTATCGAGCAGCGGGAAGTCCGGTTCCGGCAAGGTCGGGTCGAGATCCGCATACGGCGCCGAGTCTTCCGGAGCGACCGGCAGCCAGGGAGCGTGCGGGGCCCGGTAATGCACGCTCAGGGCGAACGGTCCGGCCGCATGGTCTTCCAGGAACTGCAGGGCGTAATCGGTCAGCACGTCGGTGGTCAGGCCCTGATGCTTCTTCTTTTCGCCGTCGACTTCCAGCGTGGGGTTCACCACGACCGTCCCGCCGGACCGGAAGCCAGCGAAATAGCTGTAGCCGCGCTTCGTCGGGTGGAATTCGTCGAGGTCGCCCAGGTGCCACTTGCCGACAAGACCTGTTGTATAGCCGGCCTGCTGCAGGAGGGACGGCCAGGTGGTGAACTCCTGGCGGAGGCCCAGCATGGGTTCCGCCCGGTTGTTGATCCAGTCGTGGATGCCCAGTTCACTGCTGAAACGACTGGTCATTAGTTCGGCCCGGGACGGGCTGCAGACCGGCGTCGCCACAAAGGCATTCGTCAACCGCACGCCCTGGCGGAACAGGCGGTCCAGATGGGGCGTGTGAATCTCCGTGTTGCCGGCTGCCCCCAGCGCGGTAGGCGCCTGGTCGTCGGTCAGAATGAACAGGATATTGGGACGGGCCGGCGACGGTTCCGCAGCCGGCAGGCCGCGACTGCCGGCGAAGACGCCGACGGCCAGTAGCGGAAACAGCCAGAAGCGGGCGGACAGCCTGCGAAAGGCGTTGTGGGAAAGGGGCATGCGTTTCCTCCAGGGGATGAGAGCAGCGGGGAAGTCGGCTGGCACGATCGCCAGAGAGGGGCGACCGCCCTGCGAGTAGCGATTTTAGCCTATTTCACTTCCGGGAACGGGCGACGGACGCAGGTGATTGTCGTCGCCCCGCGTCGACAGGCTGGCGGTGCAAACCGTAGACTGGTTTTTTGACTTATCGGGCGTGCGGCCTGTTCGGGCAAGCCGGGCCGCCGGCCAATGTTCTTCACAAAAGGATCTCCTATGCACCGTTTGATGTTTCCTTCTGTTCTCTTGCTCCTGAGTCTGGTCGCTACGCTGCAGGCGGCTGAGCCGACCGTTGCGGCCCTGGAAGGGATTGGCGCCGAAGTCACCCAGTCCGGCGGCGTGGTTACCGGCCTGAAGGCCGACTGCACCGGCTTTGGCGACGAACAGTATCGCCTGATCGGGCAGGCGAAATCGCTCAAGTCGCTGACGCTGAGCGGGCCGGATCTGACCGATGAGAATCTCGCCGCCCTGGCGGGTTTGTCGCAGCTGGAAATGATCCTGGTCAACGGCGGCAAAATCACCGACGCCGGGATGAAGCATTTCACGGCGTTCCCCAAGCTGAAACAGTTGTCGCTGTTCCATTTTTCCCGCGGCGTGGAGGCCTTTACCGGATCCGGGTTTGTCGAGTTGCGGGGCCTGCCGGAACTTCGCCGGCTGACGCATGCCGGGGCTACGACCGGCGATCAGGCGATGGAAGCGATCGCCCAGCTCACCCAGCTGGAAAGTTACTCGCAGTGGCATAACCTGGAATCGCCGCAGGGCTGGGTTTATCTGACCCGCATGCCGAACCTGAAAAGCCTGCGCATCGGCCAGCGGCTGCCGGCCCGCGGCCATGATCTGACTCCGACCCTGGACGGCGCCGCCCTGAAAACGATTGCCCGGATCCAGCCGCTGGAAACGCTGAGCCTGATGGAAGCCCGACTGAGTTACGACGACCTGGCCGTGCTGAAATCGCTGCCGAACCTGAAGCTGTTGAGCGTGAAGTCGGTCGACACGCCGGCCGCCGATGTGGAACGTTTGCGGGAGTTATTGCCGAACGTGCGGATCGACTGGGAGCCGCTGAGCGAAGCCGACGCCGAACTGCTGACGAAGAAGCTCAAGATCTGATCGACTCGCAGTCAGGGTCAAGAATGAAGAAAAGCCGCCCCGGTGGGGGCGGCTTTTTTTGTATCAGGACATCGCCAGCGGCCGGGCTTGAGGGCGGGGCCGCTTGAGAGTTATCTGGCGAAAGCGATGATTTCTAAGCAGGCTTTCTGGCGAAAGCCACTACTTCTTTTCTTTGCCGTCTTTGATGGCGGCCTGGGCGGCGGCCAGTCGGGCGACCGGGACGCGGAACGGCGAGCAGCTGACGTAGTCGAGGCCCGTTTTGTAACAGAACTCAATCGAGGACGGATCGCCGCCGTGTTCGCCGCAGATGCCGACCTTCAGCGTCTTGTTGGTCGAACGGCCTTTCAGCACGCCCATTTCAACCAGCTGACCGACGCCGGTCTGGTCGAGCGTTTCAAACGGATCGTTGTGCAGGATGTCCTGCTTTTTGTAGTCGGGCAGGAAGGAGTTCACGTCGTCGCGGCTGTAACCGAACGTCATCTGGGTGAGGTCGTTCGTGCCAAAGCTGAAGAAGTCGGCGTGTTTGGCCACTTCGTCGGCAGTCAGCGCGGCGCGGGGAATTTCGATCATGGTGCCGATCAGAATCGGCAGGTCCTTGGTGTACTTCTGCTCGGTTTTGACGGCTTCAATGACCGCTTCCGCCCGTTCGCGGAGCAGTTTCAGTTCGGCGGCTGTGCCGACCAGCGGGATCATGATCTCGGCGCCGGCGTCGATCCGGTTCTTTTTGCATTCGATGGTCGCTTCGACGATCGCCCGGACCTGCATCTCGAGGATTTCGGGATAGGTCACGCTCAGGCGGCAACCGCGGTGGCCGAGCATGGGGTTGGATTCGTGCAGGGCCTGCACGCGGTTTTTGACCGCTTTGAGATCGAGCCCCAGGGCGGCGGCGACTTCTTTCTGCCCTTTTTCTTCGTGCGGCAGGAATTCGTGCAACGGCGGATCCAGCAGACGGACGGTGACCGGCAGGCCCTTCATGGCGGTGAAAATGCCGATGAAGTCGTCGCGCTGGAAGGGCAGGAGTTTGGCCAGGGCTTTTTCCCGGTCAGCTTTGTTTTCGGCGAGGATCATTTCTCGCATCACGCCGATACGGGCGGCGTCGAAGAACATATGCTCGGTGCGGCACAGGCCGATGCCTTCGGCGCCGAAGCCGCGGGCGCGTTCAGCGTCTTCGGGGGTGTCGGCGTTGGCCCGCACGCCGATGGTGCGATAGCTGTCGGACCACTTCATGACTTTGTTGAAGTCGCCGCTCATTTTGGGTTCGATGGTGGCGACTTCGCCGGCCATGACTTCGCCGGTGGTGCCGTCGATGGAGAGCGTATCGCTGTGCGAGAAGGTGCGGCCGTTGATTTTGATCTTGCGGGCTTTCTCATCGATCTGCATTTCGCCGGCGCCGACCACGCAGCATTTGCCCCAGCCCACCGCGACGACCGCCGCATGGCTGGTGCGTCCGCCGGTGCTGGTCAGAATGCCGGCGGCCACGTGCATGCCGTCGATATCTTCAGGGCTGGTTTCGCGACGAACGAGCAGGACGGATTCGCCGGCGTTGGAGCGTTCTTCGGCTTCGGCGGCGGTGAACGCCAGTTTGCCGACGGCGGCGCCGGGCGAGGCCGGCAGACCGTGGGTGAGCACGTCGGCGGTGTCCTTCGCCTTCTGGTCAAAGCTGGGCAGCATCAGCTGCTGCAGGCCTTTGGCCGGGATGCGGAGCAGGGCCGTTTTTTCGTCGATCAGGTTCTCTTTGACCATGTCGCAGGCCATTTTCACCGCCGCGGCGCCGGTCCGCTTGCCGGTCCGGGTCTGCAGCATGTAAAGTTTGCTGCGTTCGATGGTGAACTCGATATCCTGCATATCGGCGTAGTGGTCCTCGAGGGTTTTCTTGACCGCGAGCAACTCTTTGTAGATCTCTTTTTTCCAGCTGGGCATTTCGGCGACGGCCCGCGGGGTGCGGATGCCGGCGACGACGTCTTCGCCCTGGGCGTTGACGAGGAACTCGCCGTAGAATTTGTTTTCGCCGGTGGTCGGGTTCCGGGTAAAGGCGACGCCGGTGCCCGAGTCTTCGCCCATGTTGCCATAGACCATCGTCTGCACGTTCACGGCGGTGCCGAGCAGGCCACGGATGCCTTCGATTTCGCGGAAGCGGACGGCGCGGTCGGTGTTCCAGCTTTGGAACACGGCGCGGATGGCGCGTTCCAGTTGTTCGTACGGATCCTGCGGGAAGTTGTCGCCGGTCGCCTTCAGGTAGACGGCCTTGTAGGCATCGCACAGTTCCTTCAGACCTTCGGTGGGAACATCGAGGTCTTCCTTGGCGTTGTATTTGGCTTTGACGGTGTTAAAGGCGACTTCAAATTCCTCGTGGGGAATTTCCATCACCACATCGCCGAACATATCCAGCAGACGACGGTAGGCGTCAAAGGCGAAGCGTTCGTTGTCGGTGGCGGCGGCCAGGCCGGCGACCGATTCATCGTTGAGGCCCAGGTTCAAAATGGTGTTCATCATGCCGGGCATGCTGACCGCGGCGCCGGAGCGGACCGAGACCAGCAGCGGGTCTTTGCTGTCGCCGAACTTTTTGCCGAGTTCTTTTTCCAGCGTTTTGACATTCTTCTGAACGTCGGCCATCAGGCCTTCGGGCAGCGTTTTGCCGGCTTTGTTGTACTGGTCGCAAACCTCGGTGGTGATCGTAAAGCCGGGAGGAACAGGCAGACCGATGCCGGTCATTTCGGCCAGGTTCACGCCTTTTCCGCCGAGCAGGTCTTTGCCCAGACCGCGGCCTTCGGTGCGAGTTTTACCGAAGTAGTAAGTCATTTTGGTCTTCTTCGCCATGAATTCACCTTCAATGAGCGGTTCGTAAGTGGGTTGGTTGGGGCGGCGCCCTGTCCTCGCCGGTCTGGCGAGTAACCTGTTGGAGAGTATTGGAAAAAGGAGCTTCGCCAGGACCGGAATCAGCCAGGATCGGAAACCGATCGCCCCAGGACGGCGAAGCGACGCTTTCTCAAAAACCGCCGGAGCCAGAAATCTGGAAAAATGGCGCGGTCAGCCGTCTGCCTGGCAGGCAAGCAGCCGAAATCGGGCGAATTCCAGGAAACCGGGGTCGCGGTTTGGAAGAAACGTCGAAACGATTGCAAAAAATGCGAGAAAATCGGCGGAAACTGGCCGTCGCGCCCGCGTTAGTGCAATCCCTTGAGCATTACAAGCGAGAGTCTATCAGTGGCTGGAAAGACCGTCAATAAAGGGGCCAGCCGCCGCTGAGCGGGAAGGTCCGCGCGGCCCCGGCCCGGCTGCCTTCTCGATCAGGCAGCAGGCTGCAGAAATTGACCAGGCGTTTCCCGCTCGTCAACGGATCTCGCCAGCGGGAGCATCCAGATCCGCCAACAGCCGTTTTGACCGGATGTAGCGGGTGTGAGCCGCCAGGTAGCTGTCTTCGATCAGTTGATCGATCTCCGGCGACGACGGGAAGGCATCGGAAAAACCAGGGACGACCGGGTCCAGCGTAAGGCGGGCCGCATGAATGAAGTGCGCCGCCAGATCCTTCGGGTCTTCATCCCCCACGGCGAAACGCACGGTGGTGGGGGTGATGCCGCCTTCGGCCAGGGCCGCTTCGTTCAGCTCCGAGTGCGTCGTGAGCGCCGGGCAACTGACGATCGTATTCGACTGGCCCAGGCTGATCATATGGGCAAAGGTCGGAGACAACGCGTCGAAAAACCGCTGGAACGCCTCCCGCGGCACGCCTTCGATATCGATCGTGAACAACGGCGCCGGCAACCCAATAAACATCAGCTTCTCACGAAGTTCATAGTTGGGGTTCTCCGGCAGGGCATGGCAGTTCACATGGATCTGCGGATGGGTCGCCAGCAGCCGGGCCAGGATCTCGGTGTTGATGCATTTGGCCAGCATGCGGACGGTCAAGGTGCGCATCCCCTGCATCACCTCAAAGGCCGAGTCCGCATTCAAAAAGGCCCCTTTCACGTAGTACACATTCCAGAACAGGGTGTCGTTCCAGGCCACGCCGGCGACCGTCTGCCCTTTGGGAATGAACATGTCCTCGTTCCGTCCGATCACCACGCCGGCGATCGTCGAGCCGGTTCCCGACAGATCCTTGGTATAGCTGTGGATGACAAAGTCAGGCCGTTCGGTCGGGTCGTCCCGCTGCAGGGGCTGGGCCAGAAACGGCGTGCCGACGGTCGCATCGAGAATCACCCGGACGCCCCGTTCATGCGCCGCCCTGCAGATGGCGGGCGTATCCAGCACGTAGCCATGCGGATTGCAGGGCGATTCCAGATACAGGTACGCCTTGCGGCCGGCGGCGATCCGATCGGCGTGCTTCTCGACGGCCCGGTCGTAACAGCCGACAAAAGCGGCCGCGTCGTCGCCGTCGAACGTTTCGACCGCGATCTCCAGGTTGCCTGGCTTGGCGTACCAGTCGTGGATCAGCTGGTGGGCTCCGCCGTAAATATGCCGGCTGCTGATCAGCACGTCGTCGCGCCCCAGCAGATGCGCCAGCACCCCGTCGATCGCCGCCATGCCGGAATTGAAGTTCCAGGCGAAGTACTCCTGGGCGTACGGCCCGGCTTCGATATCGACCATAAAGTTGGCCAGCGAAACCGAGGTGGGATTGAGCAGCCGCGAGTAAATCTCCAGCAGCAGTTCTTTCCCCTGAAAGGCGTCTTCAATCCATTCCGCACAGGCATAGATATAGGTCGCCGTGCGGGCGATGACAGGCGTCGCCGAGAAGAGCGCGGTCACATTGTCAAAAACGGCGTACGGTCCTTTAGCGGCCTGGGTGGAGTAGTCGTAGTCCAGCGACTGATAGGTGCGGCGAAAAGGCGTCTGGACGGAGTCGAGCAGTTTGGCCAGCTGGAAGGACAGAAACTTTTTGGCGTTGAACCAGGCGATGCGATCGCCGCGGGGCAGGTTATCAATCTCCGCCAGGGTAATCTGCCAGAGCGCGTTGATATCGGCCTGCGAGTGATACAGCCGCTCCGTAATGCGGGCCAGAGTCTGGCCATACGCGGAGTCGGGCTTGACGCCAAAGTGTTCCAGTTGTTCGGCGACCAGGCCGGGGGCGTCGACTGCCTGGCTGCTGTTTCGCCGGGGAGAAAGCTGCCGTAGTTCCGCCAGTTTTTCGGGTCCGTCCGTCATTGATCGCCGCCTTGGAGTGAAGAGAGGACATCCAGCCAGAGGGTAAACCTGATCTCTATTATCTGGCATGCAGGTCCGTCATTCCACCCTGGCCAGGTCGACAATCGGCGGACGGCAAGGCCAATAGGCCAAGGCGAGTTTCGCTTGACTTTGCCAGGAGGGGCGACTATCACTTAAGGAATTGTTTAGAAACCTCTCCCGGTTCGCGAAACCTTCCCCTCCTTATTTTCGCGGACTTTTCATCGCTGTTCCGTTCTCGTGGACGTGTTCTTTTCTATGAACAAGCAGACAGCGATCCTTTGCCTGGTACTGGCCTCGTTTGGCCTGGGGTTGTCGCCCGTTCCCTTATTGCTGGCCCATTTCAGCGGCGAGCTCTCCGAGAAGATCGACCTGCCGTGGAAAGAATCGGAAGAGAAGGAAGAAAAAGAGAGTGAGTCGAATGAGCTCTCTGAGTGGAAACTGGCGGAGTTCGAAGGGCTGCACCACGACGTCAGTAGCGACCCGCTGGTTGGCGGTTCGCTATCGCATTTTGCCGAACTGGCGAATTGCGAGCTGCATCTGCTGGACGCCATTCTCATCGGAAGCAACGGGACGCGAGCGCCCCCGGTTGCGTCTTCTTGCTGAACCCAGCTGGTTGAAAAAACAAACGTCCCCAAGGCCGTTTGCTCTGGCTGTGTCACTGACCCTTGCGGTTTCTCCTTTGGCGGGCGTCGCCTGAACGGCTTCGCAAAAGCAACTGCGTGCTTGCGCGTGGGCTGCTTTGCGTTCCGGGTGATGCTGCCCGTGCGCTGCGTTTTCCAGGGGTTCTTCGCGCCGTTTCCGCGAAGCCTCCCTCCGGCTGCTCGTCGCATCGGCGCGTCGTCGGTCGTAAATCCGTGGCGCCTTTTGTGTGAGAACCGCCTCTGCGACCTGGTCGCCCTTTATCCATCCAAAGGTCATTCAAGAGGTTCTATTTCAATGCATTCCAAGTTTCCCGATGAGAAGCCCCCGGAAGACAAGTTTCGCCAGGTTGTCCGCTTTCTGGGGGAGTTTAGTCCCTGGCAAAATATCCGCGTGATGGGAACCAATGTGGGTCCCGATCTGCTGTCGGGTTTGACGGTGGCGGTAATCGCGATGCCGCTGGCCCTGGCGTTTGGCGAATCCTCCGGCCTGGGCCCGGCCGCCGGCATGTGGGCGGCCATTTGCGGCGGCCTGTTTGTCGGCCTGTTTGGCGGTTCCAAAGTCGGCATCAGCGGGCCGACCGGCCCGAAGGTGGTGCAGCTGGCTGCGATCGTGGAGCTGACCCGGCTGGCCACCGGCGAGCCCGACTTGAACTATATTTTTACGCTGGTGTTTCTCAGCGGCCTGATCTGCATCGCCCTGGCGTTTCTCAAGGTGGGGCGATTTATCTACTACGTTCCATACTCGGCCGTTTCCGGGTTCATGTGCGGGATTGGCGCGATCATCATCCTGCTGGAGATTCCGCCGATGCTGGGCTTTGACACGCCCAAGTCGGTAATGCTGGCCATCCAGCAGATTCCTTACGACCTGCTGCACGAGAATCCGCACGCAGTTATTGTTTCGCTGGCCACCTTTGCGACGATTCTGATCTGGCCGCGGATCACGCCGGTGAAGTGGCTGCCGGGTCCGCTGATGGGACTGATTGTCGGCACCTCGATTGCCAATCTGGGGTCGTTCCATGTTACGTATATGGACGCCATGCCGACCGGCATTCCGCCAATCCATCTGCCGGACCTGGGCATTCTCACCGGGCGATTCAGCGACGTCATCGGTCCCGCGGCAGCGCTGGCCGGGCTGTGCGTGTTTGATTCGTTGCTCACCTGCCTGGTCGCCGACAACATGACCGACGAACGCCACAGCAGCGATCGCGAGATCTTCGGCCAGGGAATCGCCAATCTGGCGTGCGGACTGCTGGGCGGCGTAACCACCGCCACCGCAACCATGCGCACCGTCGCCAATGTGAAGTGCGGCGCCAAAACAGGACTGGCTTCCATTACCCATGCGGCCGTGTTGCTGGCCCTGATGCTGGGCCTGGCGCCCATGGCCCAGTATGTGCCGATGGCCTGCCTGGCGGGGATTCTGCTGAAGGTCGGGATCGATATCATCGACTACCGCGTTGTGCCGGTGCTGCATCGCATGCCCTGGGCCGACGCCATCTGCTTCTGGGCCGTGCTGGGCCTGACGATCTCGGTCGACCTGCTGGTCGCCATGGGGGTGGGCATTACGATCGCCTTTGTGCGAGCCATTCACGAGATCGGCAATCTTTACGAGCAGGAAGTCGTGAGCCTGAAAGACGTCGATCGCCCCTGGACGCCGGAAAGCAGCCTGCCGGATGAACTCAAAGCTCGCGTGCTCAAGCTGCGACTTGATGGGCCGCTCTTTTTTGGCGTTTCCGACGCCATGTATCGCACGGCCAGCCGGCTGGCGGACTTTGACTACCTGATCATTCGCATGATGCGAGTGCCGATGATCGACCTGTCGGGAGCCTACCTGCTCGACGACATTGTAGAGAAAGCCCAGCAACAGGGCGCCCGGGTGTTCATTTCAGGGATGCCCGACTGCGTGCATAATACGCTTGATCGGCTGAAAATCCTGGATCGTGTCGGGCTGGAAAACTGCTTCGCCACAGTGGACGAAGTCACGATGAAAATCCTGGAGATCGAAAAACTGAAAGAGCAGGCCGAACGCAGCGGACGCGATCCACAGCCCGAACTGGTCAGCTGACCAGCGCGACGACCGTGGTAACCCGCAGCCCCAGGCCGGCGTCCGCCCCGTTACCGGGCAGACGCTGGCGGTGGTTGCCCGACGCGCTTGCGACAGCAGCATGTTGTCCCGCGGGACGTCTCGGGCGTTCGCGTTCCCGCTATCGCTTGCGCGTGCGCAGCTCCTGCAGGATCGTGTCGAATTCTTTCTGCGCTGCCTGGGCGGCCGGATCGGCGGAGCCGGTCATGTCGCGGTACTCTTTTTCGTCGCGACGATCGCCGCAATCCCAGAGTTGACCTTTGCCGTCGAGCAGCCAGCGATCGGTGCGGAGCATACCGTTGCTGCCATAAATCCAGGGACGGCCGGTAAACTCTTCGCCGCGGAGCAGCGGGGCAAAACTGGAACCGTCGTGTTCATAGCCGGGATCCACTTTCGCGCCGGCCAGCGCCAACAGGGTCGGCATCATGTCGGAGAAGTCGACCAGCTGGCGTGTGGCAACCCCCTCCGGAATCATGCCGGGGCAAGAGACGACCAGCGGCACGCGGACGCCTTCCTCCTGCTGGAGACTGCCTTTGCCGTACTTGGGGGTGCCGTTGTCGCCGGTGAACAGAATGATGGTGTTATCCCGCAGTCCCATTTCTTCGAGCGCTGCGACCAGCCGGCCGAGAACTGCGTCGGCGTATTCGATGTTCCCTTTGAGGGAACCGGGCCGCGTTTTGCCGGGCTGGGTCAGGTGGGGCGTCGGCGGGGCTGGCAGGTGGGGCAGCATCTCACAGTAGTGGATGCAAAACGGCTCGTCGCGATGGCGCCGGATAAAGTCGATCGTCTGCTCGGCGATCAGGTCGGGCCCGTACTGCTCGGCCGTCCCTTCGATCAACTTCCCGTTGCTCAGCAGCACGGGGCTCCAGTAACGGCTGAACTTCGTCGACGGTCCCTGGTAGCCCACCTCGGGCGGCAGGTAGCAACTGTGGATCGGCCAGATGCAATGCTCGTCGAAGCCCATGGCGGCCAGCTGCTGCATCGGATGCTGGTTGGTTCCCTGCAGCATCCATTTGCCGGTGACCAGGGTGCGGTATCCGGCCGCCTGGAGCATTTGCGGATAGGTCCGATGGTGCTTCTCCAGCATCATCGATTCCGGCATGGCGGTGCACATAAAGGTCGCCTGGACCAGCCATTTCCAGCCGGTGCGGACATCGTATCGGCCGGTCAGAATCTCCGCCCGGGTGGGGGAACAGATGGGCGTGGCCCAGCAGGTTTCAAACCGCATCCCTTGGCGGGCGAGGGCATCGATATGCGGGGTTTGATAGGTTTCGTTCCCGTAACAGCCGGTATGCTTTGCACTCAGGTCGTCGGCCAGAAAGAGCAGGAAGTTCGGCGGACGCTTCGCCTGGTCGGCGCCTTGCGCGAAGCCGATCGCCAGAAAAAAGAGAGCCGCCGTCGCCAGTGGAAGGCGGCCAGAGAAGAGTAGCGTGCGCATGGGCAATCGTTCCGGTTTTCGCCTGGTGAAGTTTCTGTTCGCCCCGCAGGACGCCAGCGGTTCAAGATGATCCGTCGCTAGCGAGGCGTCAACCCTGACTCGGGTATGCCGCTTGCCGGCAACGGAGGGAGCGGCGCCGCGGCTCGGGAAGCGTGCTGGGCTCCGGCCGCCCTTATAATCGCTCCAATCGCGCTAACCCGAACGGTCTCCAAACAACACTTGCCTTTCGCGGGAAACAGGAAAACGGGCTGTGAGGATTGTCGTCGGGCCATGGGATAATGTCCTACGTTGAATTGGGAGTTAGTCCTTTCCAAGGTTGGCTGAAACGCTAACACTTCCCAGGTGGACACGCACTCTCTTCCTGGTGATTGCCTTTGAACAGGCGAACGACGTTTCTGGTGTGCGCGAAAATGTGTATGCAACCTGACAGAGAACCACGTGCGGCACGGTACTATTCGCTTGACGCCTGGCGCGGCGCCGCCTGTTTGATGATTGTGTTGCACCATTCCACGTACTACTGCGCGGATGAAGCGTTCATGGATCGCCTGAGCCAATCGGGTCCCAGTAACCTGTTCGATGCGATCATCTGGCTGACCACCAAGCTGTGGTGGGGCGTGCCGATCTTTTTTGTGATTTCCGGCTATTGCATCGCCGCCTCGGCGGACCGCCATGTGCGGAAGCGGCATTCCGTCAGGTCGTATTTTGCCAGGCGGTTGCAACGGATCTATCCGCCGCTGTGGGCTTATCTGGTGATTGCGGCGATCCTGATTGGAGTCGTGGAGTGGCTTTCTCCCGGGCTGGCCGATGACACGAATCACGAGATCTATCCGCCGTGGAGCTTGAGTCCGGGACAATGGCTGGGCAATCTGACCCTGACAGAATCCTGGCGCTGGCATTTTGTCGGCGAACAGCGATATCTGAGCGGCCAGCTGTGGACGCTCTGCTATGAAGAGCAGTTTTATCTGGTGGTGGGCCTGCTGCTGATCGCATGTCCCCGCTATCTGCTGCTGGGAGCGGCGGCCGTGACAGGCTTGACGTTTGCCAACCTGTGGATGTTTCCGCAGGTCGATGTCGACGGCTTTTTCTTCGATTGCCGCTGGTTTGAATTCGCCGCGGGGATTGGCGTTTACTACGCCATCAACTACGCCGGCCGGGCCGGGTTCTGGTCGATGGCGGCCCTGTTCCTGGGCGCCGCCGTGCTACGGCAACTGGCCAACTATGAGATGATTAACCTGCCAGATGACCGTCTGCCGGCGACGATCGCGTGCGGCTACGCCCTGATACTGTTGGCGGTGCATCGCTTTGATCTGCAGATCCACAACGCCTGGTGGACCCGGCCACTGACATTTTGTGGAACCATGTGTTACAGCCTGTATCTGATTCACTGGCCTCTGGTGAAGGTGCTGTCGCATCTGCTGTATGAGACGGGCGTCCAGTCGCCCGCCCTGACCGTTTGCGTGACGCTCCCGGCGTGCCTGCTCGTATCGATCCTGGGCGGCATTGCGTTTTATGAACGGGTGGAAAAACGCTGGATTTTGTCCCGTCCATCAGGCGAGCCCGCCTCCGCGACGACGTTGTCCAGTCAGCAGCAAGCGATCCCGCCTGCCGTCAGCTAGGCCTCTCCGGGAGCGGGACGAACTTCAGGCTGGCCGGCTTGTTCCGTCGTTCTTCGATTCCGGCGGTGCGCCGGCGGCCAGGACCTCCTGCAGTTTCTCCAGGGCGTCCCAGGCGGCAGGAAAGCCAGCGTATGCGGCGACCTGGAACAGGGCCTCGCAGATCTCTTCGACCCGGCAGCCGTTCCGCAGCGCCATTTGAAAGTTCAGCGTCAGGGCGTTGTTTCTTCCCAGGGCGGCCAGCACGCTGATGCTGCACAAGGAGCGGGTTTTCAAGTCGATGCCCTGGCGGGTCCAGATTCTGCCGCCGACCACGCCGATGACTTCTTTTTCAAAGTCAGGGCAGACCGCCTGGAAACGGCTGATCAGCGTCGCCATATTCTCTTCGCCCGCCATCCGGGCAAACTGGGCGTAACCGTTCTCATAGTCGCTGCTCATGATCGTTTACCTCCGGGGACAGTTCACGCATCGCGCGGCGGCAGGCGGACGTCGAGTGCGGGAAAGTGATCGCGCATGAAAGCGAGCGCCAGGACGGTATGGCAGTGGGAGACGTTCGGGTTCTTCTGCGTCGGGCAGTTACAGCCCAGGTAGACATCGTTCGTGGTCGCCAGCGCGGCCAGATCGCGGAACGCCTGTTTCTCGCTCGCGAACCGCTCCTGAAGCAGCGCCCGGTAGGCTTTGCAAAACCTGGTCCAGGCCGCTTCGTTGGGCTCCGCCAGAAAGGCTTCGACAATCGCCTGGCTGGGCCGCAGCAGGTGCTTCGTCCGCCAGCGCGTATCCTGGCGGATGCCTTCGGGCAACGGACCGGCGTCGGCGGGCCGGCGACGGTACATTGTGTAACGGGCTAACATGGATCCGCCTGACCGCGACAACTATTGATGCCGCGGACCCCGGGTTACCGGTTGAACAGGAACGAGGGGTTGTTGATCAGGGCCCACGCCAGGTCCTGGGCGCCAAGCAGGCGGCGGTTCTTCAGGGCGTCGGCGCTCTGGGCGACCGCCTGCTGTAAAGCCTGGTACTCGCCATCGAGCTGGCGGTAGTAGTCGGCCATGGTCTGCAATTGGGCGGGCGTGCGGTCTGCTTTTTTCACCCCGAGAATCGCGACGATATTGTCGGGGAGGTTGCTGCCCGAAGCCGGCTGCGGCGACGAGGTGGCCGACAGACGGAACTTGCCGATCTGGTGATCGCCGCCGCTGTACTGCTGGTCGAGTTCGATCGTCAAACGGGATCCGCCGGGGAAGGCGGCCGCCTGGCTGACGGCGAACACGGCTGTATGCGGCTTGCCAAATTCTGGCGAGATGGCCCAGCCGGTGCCGGCGTTGCCGTCGATGGCGCCGGCCACCGCCCAGCCGGACTGGCTGAAGTCGGCCGATGCATGGCTCAGCGACAGTTTTTCGGCCTTGTCGGGAGTCGCCGCGGGAGCCGCCAGCAGGCGCACTTCGTTCAGGACGAAGTTGCCGTTGCTGCTGCGTCCGGGTCCCTTGCCCGTGAGCGAATCATCGGGCAGAGTTTCCAGCCTGATGCCGGTGACGGCAGGCAGATCGCTACTGGCGACGATCGTATAGGTTCCCGTTTTGTTGGGACCGCCGACCAGGATTACTCCGTCGTCGTCGGCGGTGAACGTGGCGCCGCCGGATGATTTCATCTCGGTCGGTTTGAGTACCGACCAGAGCACTTCGCCGCTCAGGCCTTCTTCCCAGTCGGCCTGTTTGGCGTCCAACTGTTTCTCGTATGCGGCCAGGCGAACGGCGTGGTCGGCTTGTTCTTCGCCAGCCAGCTGCAGGGCTTCGACGCCCAGCTTCATTTCGGCTTCGGTCGCATGCCGCGAGAGGAACCGCAGGAACATTTCGTCAACCAGCTTCCGGTCGTCGGGCTGCGAGGCGACCAGGCTGGCGATGCCGTTTTGCGGATCGGCCAGGGCGTTGGACACGGTCGGCCCGTTCACTAGCTTCATGATCGGCCCCAGCACCATGCCGGAAGAGCGTTCGCACTCGCACGAGCTCTCCCGCACGGGTCGGCCAAAGTCATCGAGGAATTCCAGCTTGACGCCCACATCGGGCAATTGCGAGGCATGGAAACCGGCGGGCACGCCGGCGATATGGGTGACCGATCCGGTCGCCACATGAATGGCGTCGTACAGCACTTCGGCCGGCAGACGGCGCGGCAAGGCGTGCGAGTAGTTGATCTGGTCGTCGTCGTTCCAGCGGTTGGTCCGTACCGAGTGCTGGTAGGTGCGAGATTTGCAGATCGTGCGCAGCATGTGCTGCACGTCGAAATCATGGGCGATAAAGTCGGCGGTCAGAGCGTCGAGCAGTTCCGGATTGGTCGCCGGGTTTCCCGCACGGATGTCGTCGATCGGTTCAATGATGCCGGGCCCAAACAGATAGCCCCACAGGCGATTGGCATAGCTGCGGGCGAAGTACTGGTTGTCGGGCGAGGTAATCCACTGGGCCAGCTGCTCTCGTCGACTGGCTGATGCGTCGGCCAGATCGTCGTGGCTGTAGGGAAAAGAAGGAGGCGCCGTGACGCCGGTCCGGTCGTGGGTGACTTCTCCGGCGCCCGAGTCAAAGATTACTTCGACCAGAGGCTTCTTCCCTTCGACCGCGCTGCCGCCGATGGTTTTCCCTTTATAGGCCGGGTCTTCCTTGCGGCCGATCTGGGCGAAGTAGGCGGACAGGTTGTAGTACTGGTCCTGGGTCCAGCGTTCGAACGGATGGTCGTGGCACTTGTTGCAGTTGAACCGCACGGCCAGGAACAGGTGGGTCGTGTTCTCCATGGCGTCGGCCGGGTCGCGGAGAATCTTCCAGTAGGAAGCCGGCGGGTTCTCAATATTGGATCCGCTGGCCGTAATCACCTGGCGGCAGATTTCATCGTACGGCGTGTTAGCGGCGACCTGGTGCTGGATCCAGTCATGCAGGGCGACGGCGCCTTCTTCCCCCAGGAACTTGCGGTTCACCTGGAGCATGTCGGACCATTTGTTGGTCCAGTGGTCGACATAGGCGGGCGAGCCGATCAGCGTATCGACGAGCGCTTCCCGTTTTTCTTTGGAGGCCAGCGGGTTCGCCAGAAAGGCGCGCGTCTGGTCGGCGGTCGGCGGCAGGCCGGTCAGATCCAGATACACGCGACGGACGAACTCTTCGTCGGTGCAGAGCTCGCTGGGCTGGATTTTCATCCGCTCCAGCTTGCTGTAAACGTGCTGGTCAATGTAGTTGTAGGTCGGCTGTTGTTCCCAGACGAACTCGCTGCGATCCCCCATCACGACCAGGGTCGTCGCCGCATAGGCGCCTTCGTAACGGACCAGGACCGAGGCTTCGCCGCGGCGAAGCATGGTGAGCACGCCGTTGGGGCTGGCTTCGATGACTTCGATGTTGCCGCTTTCAATGAACGCCTCGCGGGTCACATCGCGGACGGCGCCGTCGGTGTAAGTCGCCACCACGCGCATTTGCTGCTTCATGCCGGCCCGGGGGACGATCGGGTTTTGTGGATGTACTTCAATGCTGGCGACGCGGGTGCTGGTTTCACCGTCGTACTTGACGCCTTTGGCGATCCACTCACGGAGCAGTTTGTAGTACGGGTCGTCAACCGTCATACGGACGCCGCCCACATGCGGAATGGAGCCGGTCGCCTTGAGCATCATCAGGCTCTGGTCGGGCGCGGCGCGGTTGAAGCGTCGGGCGCCAATGTCGTCGGTAAAGGCCCTGTAGTCGTACTGCGAATCGTATCCCCGCAGCGACAGCTTGAAGCCGTTCTTGCCGTCCTTGGAGCCATGGCAGGTGCCCGCATTGCAGCCCATTTTAGAAAACGCCGGCTGCACATCGCGGATAAAGCTGGTCTCATACGGATCGCCGATGCCCGTGACTTGCACCGGGATCGTTTGTTTCATGCCGTCGAATTCAAAGAGCAGCTCGCCTTCTCCGTCGGCCTTCGCCAGGGCCAAACGTTGCTCGTTGATCTCCAGGACCTGTTCGCCGCCAGACAGTTTGGCGATGCGGGTCAGGTCGACCGATTGTCCTTCGGCCGTCACGCCCGTCACCAGAATCTGGCGATAGTCAAAACGGTGCTGCAGCTTGATGCTGGCGGGTTCGACGCGCATTTCAACGATTTTGACCCCGGCCGGCACCGATTCCGTCACCGCGGTTTCGGCCGCATGGATCGAGGCCGTTCTCAGGCCGCAAAGCATCGCCAGCAGCGACAGGGCGGCGATCCAGCAAAAGATACAAAGCGGACGATGGTATTTCATGAGAATGCTTTTCTATCCAGTGGACGCTGATTGCCGGGCGGCTGCATCCTCGCAGCGATGCCTGGCAGCGAATATCTTTGCAACAAATCTCTCAGCAGTGAAACCTGATCCGTAAAACGCTGGCGGGGCGATCAGGAGCCGTCGGCGGGCGCTGCGAGTGGAGCGGGAGCGAACTCCGCCACCAGCTCGCCCGTGGAAGCATTGTGCAAGCGCACGACGCCGTCGAACCCACCCGAGGCGATCGTCTGGCCGTCGGGGGAAAACTCCACGGCGAACACGCCGCCGTGGGGCAGGTCGATTTTGGCGATCTCTTTGGCCGACTCCGACTCGAAGACACGAATCTGGCCGGCGCCGTTGAAGCTGCTGCCGGCCGCCGCCCGACTGCCGTCGGCGCTATAGGCCACATCGAACACCCGGCCCGGCAGGGCGGGGAAGGTCTTCAAGCGGTTGAAGTCGTCCCCGATCTTGCGGGCCTGGTCGCGAAACATTTTATAGGTTTTTGGCGCGCCGTCGGCCCCGCCGACCAGCAGCTCGTCCTTTGTTGGATGGCGATCCACCGCATGGATCCCGCCTTTGAGGGCGCCTGGCGTGATACTGGTGATGTTGTCGATAAACCGCTCGGTCGGCACGTTCATCAGCTTCATCGATTGATCCCGGCTGACCGTGACCAGGTGGTCGCCGGCCACCGAGAACACCGTGTCGAGCACCCAGTCGCTGTGCGAACCGTTGAACAGCACCTGCTTGCCGGTGTCTGACTGGATCGCCCGCGACGTATTGTCGGGGCAGCCGAATGCAATCAGCTTGCCGTCGGGGGACCAGCTGGCTCCGTAGCAGGTGTCGTAACCAACCGTCGTCGCCAGCAGCAGCTTCCGATCGGCCACGTCCCACACCTGGACTTCGCCCATGCGGCCTGGGTTGCCGCCAGCGACCGCCAGCCGTTTGCCGTCGGGCGAAAAAGCGACGCTCTCGATCCGTTCCGAAACACCGACCAGGCGGCCGACAATTTCGGATCCGTCGGCCTTGTGTAACAGGACCTCATGATAGCCGGCAACCGCCAGCAGTTTGCCGTCGGGCGAATAATCCAGCGAGGTAATCACCGGCGCCGCCGCATAGACGGGCGGATTATCGGCGTCGTACTGAGGGCGATTGGACTGCGGCGTGTCGTCTTTGGCGCCTTCGGTAATCCACTGGCGGATCTGCAGGATCTGCTCAGGCGACAAGGGCGGCTGGTTCTTGGGCATGGGGGCGTCGTCGCCGATCGGCGTAATATTGGCGATCAGGTAACTCTGCGCCGGTTTGCCAGCCACGACGGCGGGATCGCCGCTTTCGCCGCCTGCGATCAGCCGCGTAAAGTCGGTCATCACGTATTCGCCCGACTGTTTGGCGGGTTGATGGCAGCCCTGGCAATGCGTTTGAAAGATGGGCCGGATATCGCGAAAGTAGCTGACGCCCTCGGCCGGCTTTTCGGCTGCTTCTGCGGCCAGGGTGCGACCCGCTGCGGCAGGAATACCCAGTAAAGCAGCGATCAGCAGCCACGGCAGAGCGACACGCGAGTTGAATCTCATGGCGATTCTCGTGCGTAGGGAAATCGAAAGGATCACAGCAGCCGTCGACATCGATTCGCTTCCTTTTGTCCCTGGTTCCCGGCGAGCGCGTCTGGCAATCAGGGATCCTGCAGAGCGTCCCGTCCGGACTCTTGCGGGTTTGGTTCCTGGACATCCAGGAGCGATCTTCCCGGTTGTCGCCCGCAGAGGCGATCAGCCTTGCCAGACATCTGGCCGCCGGGAAATCGCATCGCTCCCAAAAACGGGCAAACCGATTTCAACCGTTACGCAGAGCAGACGCTGGTGGGAAAAGTGGGGGGGTAAGGTGGTGCCTGGCGGCCTGGAGTGCAATATACTCAACAGCCCAACCGTAAGCAAACGTTTTCAGGAGGCCGGTTTGCATCGATTGCCTCCCTGAGTTCGCACCTGCAGGCGCTCGCCTGCCCCCGGCCGGAGCCCCCTTGGAATGACAGACCAACCGAACATTATTTTCATCATTACCGACCAGCAGCGATTCGATACCATCGCTGCGCTGGGCTTTGATTATATGGACACGCCGAACCTGGATCGCCTGGTTCGCGAAGGTGTCTCTTTTTCGCAATGCCATGTGACGGCCGCCAGTTGTGCGCCGGCCCGCGCCAGTCTTTTCAAAGGCTACTACCCGCATACGACCGGCATTCTGAAGAACGCCGACAGCTGGCGCCGCAGCTGGATCGAACTGCTCAACGACGCCGGCTACCACTGCACCAACGTGGGAAAAATGCACTCCTGGCCGTTCGAAACGCCGTTGGGATTCGACGAACGGTACGTCGTGGAGAACAAAGACCGCTACCTCGAAGGCCGGTACTACTTCGACGAATGGGACAAAGCCCTGGCCGCCCGCGGCCTGGTCAAACAGCAGCGCGAGCTGTACCGCAAACTGCCGGATTACGCGCATCGGCTGGGGGCGTTTGAATGGGAACTGCCGGAAGACACCCATCCTGATACGTTTGTCGGCGACATGGCCTGCTGGTGGATCCGCAACTTCCCCCGCACCGAGCCGTTGTTCCTGCAGATCGGCTTTCCCGGCCCGCACCCGCCGTATGATCCCGTCATGCGCTATGCCGAGCCGTACCTGAAGAAAGACCTGCCGCTGCTGGAAGTTACGCAGGAGGAACTCGACAACCAGCCGCCAGCATTCAAAGAGCTGCGCGTGCACAACAGCGAGATTGATCACGACAGCGTGCTGCTGGAACTGGATCCCACGCAGGAGCAGCGCCATCGCCAAAGGGCGTACTACCTGGCGAACGTCACGATGATCGACGAAAAAGTCGGCCAGATCCTCGAGGCTCTGGAAGAAAAAGGTTACCTCGAAAACAGCGTGATCATTTTCACTTCCGATCACGGCGACTGCCTGACCGATCATGGCCATAGCCAGAAATGGACCATGTACGACCTGATCACCCGGATCCCGCTGGTGGTCTGGGCGCCCAACCGTTTCCCCGGCGGACGCAGTGTCGACGGACTGTGCCAGCAGATGGATCTGGGGCCGACCATTCTGGAACTGGCCGGCGTTACGCCGCCGCCGACGCTCGAGGCGAAGACCATGCTGCCCGCCCTGCAGGGCGAATCGTGGTCCGGTCGCGACTATGTGTATGCGGAACAGGTCCGCGACGGCATTCTGACCGGCTGCAGTTTCATGACGATGGTGCGGAGCCAGTCCTGGAAGCTGGTGCACTTCCTCGACGAACCGCATGGACAGCTGTTTAATCTCGACGAAGACCCCGACGAAGTGAAGAACCTGTGGGACGATCCGGCCCACGCCGGGCCCAAGCAGGAACTGCTGGCCGAACTGCGCGAATGGCGCATCCGCAGCGGCGTCGATACGGCGGCCTGGTCCGCCGAATGGCGATAAGACGCCCGTCCCCTGGGCGAGCGTCTGCTCTGTAACTTCCGGCGTCCTGCCCGAGGCCGGCAGCGGCAGCTTCTGTTTGCCTTCGCCGGGAGGGACCGTTACGATACGGCCCGCCGGACAAACACATCGCCATTCGCCCTGTTCCCAGGGACGAACACGCCGGGGCGCCCGGCCAAACACATTCCCCTTTGCCCTGTTTCCTTTTGGATTGTTTAACTGAGGAGAGTCCCCTATGAGAATTTCAGGGATCGCGGCTGCTGTTGCACTGGCAGGCGTTTTAGCGGCTGGTCCGGCTGTAGCCGAAAAACCGAAATCGATCGGCGAGATCGAACGACTGGATCCGGCATTCGACAAACTGGTTCCGCCCGGCGCCGTGATCGAAGTGCTGGCCGATGGTTTTGAGTGGTCGGAAGGCCCCGAGTACAACACGGCCGGAAAGTACCTGCTGTTCAGCGACATCCCCAACAACCGGATCGTCAAATGGAAGCAGGGCGACGGTATCAGCGTCTACCTGGAACCCAGCGGCTATACGGGAAAAAAAGCGTTCACCGGTTCCGAACCTGGCACGAACGGCCTGATGTACGACGCCAAGGGTAATTTGTGGATGTGCTGCCACGGCGATCGCGCGATCAAAATGCAGACTCCCGACGGCAAGGTGAAAACCGTCATTTCCGAATACGAAGGGAAGCGGCTCAACAGCCCCAACGACCTGGTGTTTGATGCGTCGGGCGCCCTGTATTTCACCGACCCGCCCTACGGTCTGCCGGAACGCTACGAAGATCCCGCGCGGGAGCTCGACTGGTGCGGCGTCTATCGCTACGCCGACGGCAAGCTGACGCTGCTTACGAAAGAAATGACGCGTCCGAACGGGATTGCGCTTTCGCCCGACCAGAAAACGCTGTACGTCGCACAAAGCGATCCTGAAGCGGCCATCTGGAAGAGCTTCCCGGTCAAGGCGGACGGCACGCTGGGACCTGGCAAACTGTTTTACGACGCTACGAAGTACGTCGGCAAACGCCCTGGCCTGCCCGATGGGTTGGCGGTCGACACGGCCGGAAACCTGTGGGCGACGGGCCCCGGGGGCGTGTATGTTTTCTCGCCCGAAGGGAAAGTGCTGGGACGACTTTCGACCGGTGAGCGGACGGCCAACTGCACCTTCGGGGCGGACGGCAAAACGCTCTTCATTACAGCCGACATGTATTTGTGCCGGGTGAAAACTCTGGTGAAAGGCCTGGGCGAGAAATAGCATCCGCCAAGCGCCGGGTCGTATGACGACCCTGCCAGAAAACATCAAGCGACTTCGCTCTGCCAGGCGAAGTCGTTTTTTGTTGCGTCGGGCACAATGGTCCGGAACCCAGTGACTTGGGGCTGGACGACGCAAAAAAAGAAAACCTGAAACGCAATGGCAAATGCGTCGCAATTACGATCGCATCACCTTTGGATTGCAGGCTTCTTTGGTATTTCCCGTCATCCCCAAGAGCCGACGTGAAAAACGATTCGGCTCTTGGGTTGGATACAGGATTTCTGCCCTCTTTTCGCTTCGCCCGAACTACGGGGTGCCCGGTTTCGGGGCCGGATCGTCGTCGTCCGACAGCGCGACGGCCAGACCACCGGCGCCGAGGCCGATCGCCGTACCGTGCAGCAGTTTGCTCTGCAGCGACATGCCGCCGCCCTGGGCGCGAATGACATTCTGGTCTTCAACAACCATCATCGTCGATTTCGCGGTCGGGGGCTGGGCGCCGGGCGCCCAGACGCGAACCTGCTGGCTCGACTGGGCGGTGGAAACCTGGTAGACGCCGCTGCGAAGACCCTTCACGCCGAACTGGCCGTTGTTGTTGGTCTTCAGGGCCACCACGGTTTTCCCCTGCTGCACTAGCTGCAGCTGGGCGTCTTTCACGGGAGCGCCGGTCGTCGTCACCACCTGGCCGACGAGAACGCCGCCGTCACGAAGGGCCACATCATGGATTTTCACCGCATCAGCCGCCTGTCCGGCCGACGCGAAACCCGCCAGCAAAATCGCTGCTGCGACGCCGAGAGTGCGAGTTAACATAATTTCTCTCCTTTAGATTTCACCATTTGATTCAGAAAATTGCATCCGTGCCATTCGCTGCGCCCCCGGTGGACCCCGAGCTACCCGTCGAGCATCGACGGCGTAGCTCCGACCCCGTTCTCTCGTTCCGTATCGGGAAGGAGGGCGATAATGTTTGGTATCGGTTCATGCTTTGACGATCATCCAGTAAATCGAAGGAATCTTCAGGATTTGCCGCATTTAATGATTGACGCTGTCTCGCTTTCCAGGCGATTCGTCTTTAAAACCGGTCGCCCTGTGCGGAATG
This sequence comes from Lignipirellula cremea, assembly GCF_007751035.1. Taxonomy (NCBI): domain Bacteria; kingdom Pseudomonadati; phylum Planctomycetota; class Planctomycetia; order Pirellulales; family Pirellulaceae; genus Lignipirellula; species Lignipirellula cremea. The sequence continues at coordinate 3,125,325 of NZ_CP036433.1, forward strand.
GGAGCGCTCCACGTCGCCGCGATCGATAGGAGAAGTGTAATCCCCCCCAGCCGAAGGTCGCCGACCTTGCGGACGTGGAGCACAGTAGCGAGGGGGGTAAGGGGCAAACTGAAATTGCGGTGGTTGGGGTTTGTTGCTATTTACGGGCGGCTCTGCTTTTTGGCGGGGCGGGGCGGGGGTGCGCCGTGGGGTTTCGCGGGCGGGCCGCCGCTTTTCGCGTCGGGATGTTTGTTGATTTTTGAAACGGGGTTAGCTCGTTATGATAGTTTCTGAACCACCGATTCTGTCGCCACGGTTGTCCAGGCCGGCGGTGTGGATGGGGCTCCTGCTGCTGGGAGCGATCGGTTGTCATCAGGGGATGCATAGCGCCGCTAAACTGCCGGCGCAGTATGTCGTTGCGCCGCAACCACGCATTAATCGCCTGGATCTGTCACAGATCGCCCAGAAATCCACCCGTAGCGAAGTCATCCAGCCGGGCGACTTTCTCAAGGTGTTTATCGGCACCGGCTTTGAAGAGAAACGTCCGGAACCGGTCTCCCTCCGCGTCGGCGACGACGGCCAGGTGAACGTCCCGCTGGTCGGTCCCGTGCTGGTCGCGGGACTCGAGCCGCGGCAGGCCGATGAAAGCATCCGCCAGGCCAGCATCCAGCGAAATATTTACCGCAATCCGCAAATCGCCGTCGAAGTTTTCGAGCGGCAGACCAACCGCGTGACCGTCACCGGCGCCGTCAACAAGCCGGGCGTCTATCAGTTGCCGACGGCCGAAAGCGATCTGCTGGCCGCCCTGGTGGCGGCCGAAGGCCTGGCCGACGACGCCGAGTCGGTCGTCGAAATCCGGCATCCGCCCAGCTCTGCTTTCGCCAGTCGCAACAGTCCCGGCGAGGTGGCGCAGGTCGGCTATAACGGCCCGCGAGGGAACGCCCCGGTCGGCGGCTCCCGCATCCAGCAGGTCGACCTGGAAGAGGCCGTCCGCAACGGACGCAGCGGATTCCCGGTCGAAGACAGCACCGTGATCCATGTCGCCCGGCGACCCGAACAAACGGTCTACGTGATGGGTCTGGTCAAAAAGGCCGACCATTTTGAGATGCCGCCCGATGGCGAACTGCGCCTGCTGGACGCCCTGGCCCTGGCCGGCGGCCGCACGCTGGAGATCGCCGACAGCGTCAAGATTGTGCGGAACCTGCCCGGCAGCGAGAAGCCGGTGGTGATTACGGCTTCGGTCCGCGATGCGAAGAAGACGGGCGCGGCCAACATCCAGCTGGCGGCGGGCGACGTGGTCACGGTGGAAGAAACGCCGCTCACGTTCACGTACGACTTCCTCCGCAACTTCGCCCGGATTGGACTTTCCGGCGCCGCGGTCGGGCTGTAGTCCGGCCGGCGCGGTCTCCTTTTCTCCGGGAACTTTTTCGCCCGGTCGATTCCGACCAGCTTAACGAAGCGAACCCTCATGACGACAGAACTCTCCCTGGTGTCGCCGGATGCCGAAGGCTCCAGTCCTCGTGATATCATGCAGGCGGCGTTGCGTTTCCTGCAGGTGCTCCGCCGTCGCAAAGGTTATGTGCTGGCGATGCTGGCGGGCGCCGCCGTACTGGGTGCGGCCTATTACGTCGCCGCCCCGCGGATGTACGAAGCGAAAGCCTCGCTGCTGATCACCCAGACCGGTCCCGATGTGATGAGCGGCAGCACGCCTGCGGCCAGCGGCGGCGATTCGCTGATTCCGACCTATGAAAAGTTGTTCACCAGCGCCGTTGTGCTGAACAGCGCCGTGGAGAAACTGCAGGACGCCCCGCCCGAGGTGGTGCTGGCCTTTGACGCCGCGCCTTCCAAGGAGTGGGCCAAAACCATCGAACAGAATCTCCGCGCCAGCTCTAAACGCGGCACCAATCTGATCGAGCTCAGCTATCGGGCCAAAAGCCCCGAAGCGGCCACCGCGGTCGTGGCGGCGATTCTGAGTTCCTATCTGGACTTCATGGACAAGAACCATAAAGACGTCTCCCTGGAGATCGTCACCATCCTTGACCAGGAACGGAAACAGGTCGAAGAGACGCTTGCCGAGAAACAGGATCAAATGCTCGACCTGCAGCACCGGGTCGGCGACCTGGGGATGCGGGAAGGCTCGACGGTGGTGCACCCGGCCGTGCAGCGCGTGGTCGAACTCAACCGTACGCTGATCGAAGCCCAGAAGAACCGCGTGCATCTGGAAGCGCTGCAAACCGCTGTCGGCGACGCCGTGCGTGAGGGTCGCGACCTGCGGCAGCACCTGCTGACGTTCTCGCCGGAGATCGGCCGGGAACTGCTGGTCAGCAGCATGGGTCTGGGTCCCGAGTTCGCCACCAACCTGCGGCAGATTGAACGGCAGCTGATCGACGAACGCGGCCAGCTGAATAACATGCTGGCCCACTACGGCGAAGCCCATCCCAAAGTGATCGCCCTGCGGAACTCGATCGTCTCGGGCGAGCAGTACATGGCCGACATCCGCTTCAAAGCCGAAACGCAGCAAAACAGCATCGCCGGCCAGCAGCTGGCGCCGCTGCTGACCTCGCTGATCGCCCAGCGACTGGCCGAGACGCGGGCGAACGAGAAGCAGCTGCTGGTGGAATACCAGTCATCGGAAGCAGAGGCCGTCAGCCTGAACGACCGGGTGGCCGCGCTGCAGCTGGTCGATAACGAGGTGCAACGCCTGCGGCGGCTGCATGAAACGCTGCTCAACCAGATCTCCAAAATCGACATCAACCAGAACCAGTCCGACGTGCGCGTGGCGGTCGTCGGCGAACCGCTGGCTAACGAAAACCCGGTCTCGCCCAACCTGAAAATGACGGTGCTGCTGAGCCTGCTGATCGGCCTGGGCGGCGGGGCCGCTTTGGTCTACGGCATCGACCTGCTCGACGACCGCTTCCGCTCGCCGGAAGAAATGGTCGAACAGCTGGGCGCCAAACTGCTGGCCGCGATCCGGCCGCTGAGCCTGACCGAAACGCACGGCGCCCAGGCGGTGCAAGTGCATGTGAACCCGACCGCGGTGGAAAGCGAAGCGTTCCGCACGCTGCGGACCGTACTCAGCTTTGGCGACCTGGAAGGGAACCGGCTGATCGTCACCAGTACAGAGCCCAGCGACGGGAAAACGACCGTCATCTCCAACCTGGGCGCCTCGTTCGCGCAGTCCGGCAAACGGACGCTGCTGATCGACTGCGACCTGCGGAAGCCGGGTCTATCGACGTTGTTCCAGGTCCGCGGCCTGCCCGGCCTGAGCGACCTGCTGCGTTCTTCGGAACCCGTCGGCGCCATGTGCGAACAGCGGATCCTGTCGACCGGCATCCCCGATCTGGACCTGCTGCCATGCGGTCCCAAAGCGTTCGATGCGGCCGAACTGCTCAGCGGTTCTCGCATTGAAGAGCTGATCGCCTGGGCGGAAATCCATTACGACCAGCTGCTGATCGACACGCCGCCGATCCTGGCGGCGAGCGACGCGGCCCTGGCCGCCCGGCACACGGACGGCATCCTGATGGTGGTCCAGCCGGTGAAGAACAACCGCCGGCTGGTGATGCGAGCGGTGGACGAAATCCGCGCCCTGGACCTGAACCTGATCGGCGTCATCGCCAACCGGATCGACGTCGCCCAGGCCGGCTACTACGGTTACGGTTACGGATACGGCTACGGCGAAAACGACAGCGACGACGACCACATCAGCCCCACGTCCACCACCGCAACCTCAACGCCCCAGCATTCCCCCGTGGTGCGACGTCCAGATCGCAGCACCTCTTCGCAACCGACCTCAACCCCAACCACCCCCACCCGTCGTCGCCCCGCCGCCACACAGTCAGACGACCACCAGCCCCAAGTCACCCGCCGCCGCGCCGCCTAAGATCAGGCGGGTAAGCCGCCGCCCGGCCCTTGCCCGGCGGCGAATTGCGATGACGACCTTGGCGGGCGCTGCCGTTTCTGGAAGCGGCGGTTGGCAAGGATTTAGTGCTTGTAGACTTTGTGCTGGGGACGGCCGGACAGAATCTGCTCTTTGCCCCAGGTGGTGACGTCTTTGAAGGCCTGGCTGCGGATAAAATCCGTGAAGGCCTGTTCCTCGGACCACTCGCTGGTGATCAGGTACGAGGCGTCGTCGGCGACATCTTTCCAGAGCGAGGAATGGGTGTGCCCTTCGGCTGCTTCGAGCGCTTTCATGACGGCGGCGAACTTCTCTTCAAAGTCGCTCTGCTTGCCAGGAATCACGTGGTAATTCATGCCGACTGTAATCATAAGGTGCTTGCTCCAGTGAGGGTTTGAGCGTAAACGAATGACCATGCCGACTTGCGGCGTGACCGGAAAGGGTGAGTTCAAAAGCCAGTTCTGCGGGTATTCTAGCCGATAACCGCTCCCCCTGCTGCCTGGCCTGCTCCGGGAAAAACGTAGCCCGCCTTGACCGGAACGGAGGGTCGGGCATGCTGGCAGCTAGCAGTGCTTTTCATGGTGTTTTCTGCGGGATTCCGCCAGGCGACTCTTTCGAACGTACAGCGGTTGCGAGTAGAATCAAAGCTTGCCTTTTTTCAGAGCTACTGCTCGAGTCGCCCTTATGAGATGCCCTTACTGCCGCGTCGATAACGACAAAGTCATTGACACCCGCGCCTGCGAGGACGGGTTTGCCGTGCGTCGTCGGCGCGTGTGTCAGACCTGTGGGCGACGCTACACGACCCAGGAACGGCTTGAAGAAGCAGTGATGAAGGTCGTGAAAAAGGACGCGGGACGGGAGCCGTTTGAGCGGGAGAAGATCAAATTCGGGCTGGCGAAGGCCTGCTGGAAACGCCCGGTGAGCGAAGATCAGATTGAATCGCTGGTCGCGGCGATCGAAACGGAAATTTATACCGATTTCGAGAATGAAATTGAGAGCCGCCAGATTGGCCAGCTGATCATGCAGCGCCTGGCGGATGTGGACCAGGTCGCCTACGTGCGATTCGCTAGCGTCTATCGCGAGTTCAAAGACGTTCGCGACTTTGTCGACGAATTGGAACCGATGCTTCGCAAGGCGCGCCATTAACCCGCCTGGCTTCTGGCGTGGCCTGGTGTTACACGCGGACATCCAGCGACTTGTCGGCGGCTGGCGCTGCCGCCGGCGCGGCAGGTTCGACTTCGGCCGTAGCGGCGCCGCCAGCGCCAGGACGTGACGTCGGTTGCCACGGGGTGCGTTCTGAACTGTGCTGTGAGTTCGAGAAGGCGCTGCCGTTGTTGCTGCCGCCGGACTGTTCGCCCGCCAGGCGGACGTCGAATTGTTCGATTTTGATCTGGTGTTCAGCCAGTCGCTCACGCAGGGCGGGCAGGTTTTCGAGCAGGGCGCTGCGGGCGGCCGCCGACTCGACTTCAATCTGCGCTCGTAGCTGTCCCTGCTGGACTTTCACATCGAGCGTCATGGCGCCAAGCTCGGCCGGGCTGAGCCGCAGGCGAATGGAGCCGTCGCCGGGACGGGCGGCCCGAAAAGCCCCTGCCACCCGATTCACGAAGCGGACCTGATCGGCCTTGCTCAGGGTCGAGTCCTGCGGCGCCTGGCCGGATCCTTTGCCCACCAGCGCCTGGCCAATTCGCCCCACGCCGGATTCTGCGGAAGGGGAGGCGGTCGATGCCTCGCCCGACAACGAATCGCCGGTTGCCGGGGCAGGCGATGTCGGGGTTTCTGGGGCGGCGTCGGGTGCGACTTTGGATTCGGGCAAGGCGTCGGCTGGCTGCGGTCCATCGACCGCCTGCTGGATTTCGGTTGCTGGCGGTTCTACCTTTGCCGTGGTCGTAACGCTGGCGGTTTCTCGCGAAGCGAGCGGTTCGTCTTTCGAGTCCTGGGGGTCGGTCTCGGCGGTTTGCCTGGCGGCGACGGCGGCCGCACCGGCGGTGGTGCTGGCGGTGGTGCTGGCGGTGGTCGACGTTGGGTCGACGGCGGTCGGTTCCTTCAGGGAGGACGACGTCGCTTTGGCAGCGACCGTTCCTGTCTTCGGCTGGGCAGAGGCGGCGGGATCTGTCACCGCGTCGACGGTTTCTGATTGGGAGGCAGACCGCTGTTTGCCGTTGCCCGAGGGGCGACCCGAGTCGCTGGAGGCATTCGCGTCTTCTTCTTCCCCTTCGGCGGCGGCGACTGGTTCGTCGGAAACGGCTGCCTTCCCGGTCTCGGCAGCGGCCGGAGCGGCGCCTTCGGCTGCATCCTGCGGCTGGACCGTCGTTTGAGTCGTCGTGGAGTCCTGGTCCGCGGCTGTTTTCTCGGCATTCTCGGCGACCACTGGCTCTTCGGCAGTGGGATCAGCAAGAGGATCTGCGATTGCCGTATCGTCCACCGACGTTGCGGTTACAGGCGTTTCGTCCGTATCAGCGACCTCTGCCGTCGCTTGGGTTTCAAGCGGGGAGGATGGTTCGGCCTGGCGGGTTCCGGCCTGGCGGGTTCCGGTCTGGGCTACGGCAGTCTCTTTGTCGGTCGAAGCAACGGGACTGTCGGTCGTCTCGGCCGATTCGCCTGCCTGGGATTGTTCTGGTTCCGGCTGCTTGAGCGAGGTTTCTCGCTCTTGTGTCAGGTCCGCCAGCGAAGATTCTTCTGGGGAAGCGTCTTCTGGATCCGCGTCGATTTCAACCGCGGGGGTGGCCGCTGTTTCGGCGGACGTCGCGGTCGCGGGGGCTATGGCTGCTGGCTCTGTCGTCGCCTGGGCGACGGTCGTTGATTTTTCAGCGAGCGGGTCGATGACGGCGGTTTCCTCTTGCAGCGCGGGATCCAGGATAGGCTCTTCCTGGACGGCATCGGTTTCCGCTGGGGAAGCGATGGGCGGCGTTTCGACTGCGGGGGGAAGGGCGCACGGAAATTCCGCGCTTTCTTCGCTGGGATGTTCCTCGTCTTTCGCGACCGTTGTGGAGGTGCGGACTTCTGCCGTCGTTTCGCGAGGCTCGTCTTCTTCTGTTCGCGAAGGCGATTCCGTTTTCTGCGGTTTGTTGTTTTCGGTCGCAGGGGATGTCGTCGACGCCGGAGAATCCGCGGTGCGGGAGACCAAAGGCGTCGGGGATTGGGAAGGGCTGTCCGGGATCGACGGGGCGCGAGACGGCGAGAGCAGAGCGGCGAACAGGTCGGTCGGCGTATCGGTAGTCAGGCGGCGCGAGGCCGCGGCGACCGGCGTCACTGCGCCGGAACTTTCGATAGCAGATCGCATGCTAAACCCCTTTGAGCTCTTCGCGGGTCTTCCGAATGAGAGAAACATCGGGTTCGCCGTCGCGGATTTCCAGCAAAATATCGTGCAGTTTGGCTGCCTCTTCCTCGGTCTTGAATTCCCCGAGTATTTTTCGTCTTTTATCGATCGGCATCGCTTTCAAGATGGCGACCACATCGTGCATGGCCTGATCGGAGCGCGTTTGTTCGTCTTCCGCCAGGATGCGAAGAATCTGATCTTTGGCCTGACGAGGCTGCAGGGATTCGAGCGTCAGTTGTACTTCTTCGATCGACTCCACCAGCAGGCTTCTCTCCAGTTCGGCGAGGCGTCCATCGAACGCCGACTTGAGCTGGTCGTAACGAACCCGGTCGGTGCGAAGAGTTTCTTCAATCGCCCTCAAGTCAAGCAGGCCCTTGTCGACCGCCGTTTCCCGGAGCTGCAGATTCAGGCTGGCCAAAGCCCGCTGCTCGATCACCGCTTGCATGGAAGCTTGTTCTGAGTCAGGCCGCGTTTCTTTTTCTCGGCGCTCCTCCCGCAGGGAATCAAGGCGCACATCGTAAAACGCGGTTAACACCAGGAAAAACTTCTCCTGGGTCAATTGCCCCTGGCTCCAGAGCATGCCCAGGCCGATCCCCTGGGCGAGAACCGTAGCGGTGCAAACGGCGGCAAACAGTTGAAACAGGAGGGACAGGATTTTCATCGCGTGGGAGCCGTAATGCGGGCGCCGGCTTCGTCGAACAGTTTAATCTCGCGCAGCAGTTCGACGCGTTCATGTTCGGCGAGCTGGTTTTCCTTGAGTTTTTCGAGTGTGCGCACTTTACGATTGGCTTCCACCAGCACGAGCCTTCTCTGTTCGACGGCTTCGTCGAGAATTTTTTGCTGGCGGAGGATCTGCTGGCGTTGCGATGTCAGCATGGCTTCATAGCGATGCGATGACAGCAGCTGGTCGACATCGACGGGTCCCGTCGACTGGCTGCGGGAGGACCGGGCCGCCTGGAATTCTTCGTCGACCTGCCGCACCTGCTCCTGCAGGATCGACACGGCGTACTCCGCCTCGGAGAGTTCGCTTTGGCGCTGGTCGCGCTCGGCGATCCGCATTTTGAGGAGTGTTTCCAGGCGAAATTTGAACTGGCTCATGGTTTTCTCAATGCTTCACGTTGCTGGGCAAGCTGCATCAGCGCGTTACGGGCCGTCTCGACGGTCGAGCTCTCCGACATTGCCTGGCGGAGAAAGCTCCGGATAGCAGGCTGCAGGGCAATCGCGGCGTCGACTTCCGCATTTGCCCCCGCGCGGTAAGCGCCAATCGAAATCAGGTCTTCGTGTTCATGATGCGCTGCCAGCAGACTGCGCAAGTTTTGTGCGGCAGCCAGATGTTCCCTGGAGACTATATCGGTCATCAGGCGGCTAATGCTTTGCAAGACATCGATCGCGGGAAAATGCCCCTGGGCCGCCAGCCGGCGGGTGAGGAACGTATGGCCATCGATCAGGCCGCGGACCGTATCGCTGACCGGCTCGTTGGAGTCGTCGCCTTCGACCAGCACGGTATAGAACGCCGTGATGGCGCCGGCGGCCGTCAGACCGGCCCGTTCCACCAGCTTGGGCAGCAGGGCGAAAACCGAAGGCGGATAGCCGCGGGTGGCGGGCGGTTCGCCCGCCGCCAGGCCGATTTCGCGCTGCGCCATGGCGAAGCGGGTGAGGGAGTCCATCATCAGCAGGACGTCGCGGCCGGCGTCGCGAAAGTGTTCGGCCACGGCGGTCGCCGTCATGGCGGCCTGCACGCGGGTCAAGGCCGGCTCGTCGCTGGTGGCGACCACCACCACGGAGCGGGCCAGTCCCTCGGGTCCCAGATCACGCTCGATAAATTCATTCACTTCGCGGCCGCGCTCGCCGATCAGGCCGATCACGTTGACCTCCGCCGAGGTGTAACGGGCCATCATTCCCAGCGTCACGCTCTTGCCGACGCCAGACCCGGCGAACAGTCCCATTCGCTGGCCGCGGCCGCAAGTCAGCAGGCCGTCGATCGCTTTGATCCCGGTCGACATTACCTCGTGGATGCGCGGACGCTGCACGGCAGGCGGCGCCTGGCGACGCAGGTCGGCCCGTTCAAACAAGGCCGGTTTGGGGCCGCCATCGATCACTTCGCCATGCGCATCGATGACGCGACCCAGCAGGGCCTCGCCGACTTTGATCGCACGCGTTGTGCGGAGCAGCCGCACCCGGTTGCCGCGGCGCACGCCTGACAGATCGGCAAACGGAAAGACGATCGTTTGTTCGTTGCGAAAGCCGATCACTTCGCCGCGGATCGGACCGCCGGCCTGGCGATCGATCTCCACTTCGGCGCCGACAGGAGCCGAAAAACCGGCCACCGTGATGGTCATCCCCTCGGTGCCGGCCACGCTCCCGGTCAGCCCGGTCGGCATCGCTTTGGAAAGTCTTTTGTGCAGGTCGTCCGACATGGAGAATTCGCGGAAAGAAGGGAGGGACGTCGATCGCCGGAACATTCTGGCCGTGAGTCAGACGAGGTTCGCCAGGCATGGAGGGCGGAGTAGAGGAACAAGGATTTGTGGCCAAATCCACTACGGGGATTTCTGGCGGTGACTCAGGGTTAGTCGACAAGCTCCTGTTTCAGCCGGGCCAGTTGGGTGGGAATCTGCTGATCGATTTCGCCGAAGTCGGTCTGCAGCACGCAACCGCCGCGTTCAATTTTGGGATCGGCGACCACTTCGGCCGAGGAGATCTTCTGAAAGGCGGCCGCCAGCGATTGCACTTCGGCTCCCAGCGCCTGGTGATCCTGCGGGTGCAGACGGATGCGAACCTTGCCCACGCCGGAAGCCAGTTCGAGCGCCTCCTGCACCAGGTCAAGCGTGATTTGCGGCTGTGCGGCCAGTTCCCGGCGGATAACCCGTTCTGCGATGGCGACGGCCAGATCCACGACGTTCTCTTGCCAACGACCCCGCCAGTCCAGCCGGGCCTGGTCGACTTCGCTCATTAGCTTGTTGAGTGCCGGCAGCAGGGTCTGCAGCTGTTCTCGCACCTGGGCGGCGGCCGAATCCTGGGCGAGCTTTTTGGCGGCTTTTTCGGCGGCCGCTTTGCCGCTGATGGCCGCGTTCCGCTGGATCTCCGCCCCCTGGGCCTGGGCGTCGGCGACGATCTTCTGGGCTTTTTCCTGGACCGTCTGCAGGTAGTTGCCGGCCTGGTCGCGCAGATCGGAGAAGTTAAACGCGGCGCTCGAAGCGCCCAGCGTTCGTCCCGCAGGATCGCCCGACTTGATAATTCCTGCCATCGTGTCGCCTTGAGGTGGGGGCTAAGGTTGCGGCTCTGTTCGCCCGCGTCGTCGCGCTGGCGAGTGAGCCCGGGGATCGTATCGAGTTTGGCGGAACGGGTTGGCCCTGTCAGGCGGCGGCTGCGGTACGGCCTCGGGGCATGCGGACTCGGCCTTGCGCGATGAGCTTTCCGGCGACGTGGGCCAGGTACTGCTGGGCCTGTTCAATGTCGCTGAGTCGCAGCGGGCCGATATGCTGGATCCGGCTGGCAAGCGCTTTCCGCTCCCGCCGCGGCAGTCGCTGGGCAATTCGCTCGACAAAAGCAGGATCGGCCCCCGCCAGGGCGAAAAGTGTTATCCGCGGATCGGCCTGCGCCAGCACCGCGGCCAGGGATTTGTCGTCCAGTTCGGACAGTTCTGTAAACGCCATCGCAGCAAACGTGGGACTGGTTTTGGTCGGGGCCGTATCCGGCGGGACGCTGGCAGCCTGGGAAGTGGTCGGGTGCGGGACGGTCGAGGAGCTCGCTTCGCCTGAAGCGGCGGCCGGGACAGAACCGGCGGGCGGCGTCGGTGCGAACGACGGCGCGGCGGCTGTGGTATCGGCAGAAGGACGCAGGCTCGACACGGGAAGGCGACTGGCGGGCAGCGACGACGGCAGGCGATGCTCCTGTTCATAGTCGTGCAGGGCCAGCGTCAGTTCGTTTTCATTTTGCGACAGGTTCCGCAGCAGGCTTTCCCGCTGCTGGCCTGCTTCGTTCAGAATGGCGCTCACCGCGGCCAGGCCGGCGGCCCGTCGCTGGTGGCTCTGGATCTGATCGGCGAGCAGCGATTCGATTTCGTGTTCGATCTCCTGGATCAGCTCGGGATCGGTTTGATCCAGTTCGGCGATCCGGCGGAGGACGTCGCCCTGCAGCTCCGGCGGCAGGCGTTTGAGCACCTCGGCAGCGCGGCGGGCCGGCAGATGCGACATGACGATCGCCACCGTTTGCGGACGTTCATTCTGCAGGAAATTGGCGATCATGCCGCCCGTTGCTTCCCGCAAAAAGTGAAACGGCAGTTTGGCGGCCCGTTCCGCGACGGGACTCGGTCGGACTGGCGCGTCGGCAGCGGCCTGGGAAAGCTGCAGTTCGTCGGGCGCCGATGCAGTCGCATCGGACGGCCGGCCGGAGCGGGCCTGGACGAACTCGCCCACAATCCGCTGTTGTTCGTCGGGGTCGATCCGATCCAGGTCCAGTACGGCGGCCCTGATCAGCGAGGCGCGCTCTTCCCCCATTTGATCCAGCAGCGCATCGGCGCTGCGGCTATCGAGCGTCGAGACAAAGATGGCCGCTTTCCGGAGTGCCAGTTGGTTGTCGTTCATGGGAAGCCGTCATAGGTCGAGCAGGCGCAGCATGGTCCTCATTTGTCGTAAATAGCGAGATACGCGAAGCTGGGCAATATCAGTTTGCTCCGCGCCGCCCCCATGCAAGCGTTGCTGGCAAGGCATGCCGGAAGAGAAGGGACGAGGCGACAGCGAGACCTGCAGAAAGGCGCAGGTTAGTAGTGATCAGGCGTCTTTTGCTCCGCGCAACAACGCGTCCTCTCACGGAGAGAAAGGCGACTTTCTGCGCCTGCGGCTCATCAAGACGACGAAGAAGCATCCGGACGCATTTGTCTTCACGTCCGCCGCCAAAGATGGCCGGCTGCGTCTACTCGGGCTTCCGCTTCTTCCCGCCTTTGTTGACGCTGTTACGCTGCGGGCGATAGCCTTTTTGGGCGCTGTTGCGCGACTCTTTTTTGTTCGTCTTTTTCTTGTTGCCGCTGGTCATGTCGTGGACGTAGTCGCCCAGTTTGGCGGTCGCTTTTTCGCGTCGTTTCAGAATGGCGGCCCGGGGCGGGTCGGCGGAGATCAGGCAATCGCAGCCGTTGCCGATCAGGTCCTGGCGGCCGGCGGCCTGGAGCGCTTTGCGGACCTCGAAGTAGTTCTCCGGCTTGAAGAACTGCATGAGCGCTCGCTGCAGCTTCCGGTCGCGCAAGTGCTGGGCAATGTACACCGGCTTTTTGGTGAACGGGTCGATGCCTGTGTAGTACATGGCGGTCGCCACGTCGAATGGGGCCGGGATAAAGTCCTGCACCTGGTCGGGCTGGTAGCCGTTCCGTTTGAGGTACAGCGCCAGGTCGATCATCGAGTGCAGGTCGCTGCCGGGATGGCTGGCGATGTAGTACGGAATGAGGTACTGCTTTTTGCCGGACTTTTTTGACTCCGCGTTGAACTGCCTGGCGAACTCGTCGAAATCGTCGCCTGAGGGTTTGCGCATCAGGTTCAATACGCCCGGGTCGGTATGTTCGGGCGCTACCTTCAGCCGGCCGCCCACGTGGTGCTGCGTGAGCTCGCGGATGTACTCAGGCGACTGGCGGGCGAGGTCCATCCGGATGCCGCTAGCGACCAGGACTTTCTTTACGCCGGGCGTTTCGCGAGCTTCTTTCATTAACTGGATCAGCGGGCCGTGGTCGGTTCCCAGCAGCTTGCAGATTTTGGGATGCACGCACGACTGGCGCCGGCAGACCGCTTCGACCTCGGGCTTGCTGCACTTCATTTGATACATATTGGCGGTCGGTCCGCCAATATCGCTGACGACGCCTTTGAAGTCAGGGGCGGCCGCCATCTGGTTGATTTCGTGGAGGACCGATTCCTTGCTGCGGGACTGGATGATGCGGCCTTCGTGCGCCGTGATCGAACAGAACGTGCAGCCGCCGAAACAGCCGCGCATGATGGCGACCGAGTCGCGGATCATCTCAAAGGCCGGCACCGACTCCGTATAACTAGGGTGCGGACGACGCGTGTAAGGCAGCGCGTAGATGGCGTCCATCGATCCCTGGGAAATCGGGAATCGCGGCGGGTTGCAGACGACTGCCTGGCGATCGTGGTACTGCACCAGCCCTTTGGCGTTGTACGGGTTGGTTTCGTTATGAATGATGCGCGTCGCTTCCGCGAACGCCATTTTGTCGGTCGTTACCTCTTCATAACTGGGAACCGTCAGCAGCCCCTCAGGCGGCGTTTCCGAAGCGCCCATGGCGTAGGCCGCTCCGCGCAAGTCGCGCAAGTCGCGAACCGACTCGCCGGCCTGCAGGCGCCGGGCGATCTCCATGATGGCTTCTTCGCCGTTGCCAAACACCAGCAGATCGGCCTTGCAGTCGAGCAGGATCGACCGCCGGACTTTGTCGCTCCAGTAGTCGTAATGGGCCAGACGGCGGAGAGACGCTTCGACGCCGCCGGCGATGACGGGCGTATCCTTGTACGCCTCGCGGGCCCGCTGGCAGTACGCCAGGGTCGCCCGATCGGGACGCTGTCCGATTTTCCCGCCGGGTGAATAGGCGTCGTCGTTACGGACCTTCCGGCTGGCCGTGTAATGGTTGATCATGGAGTCCATGTTGCCGGCGCTCACGGCAAAGAACAGCCGCGGCTGGCCGAACCGCCGCCAGTCTTCGCACGATCGCCAGTCCGGCTGGCTGACAATGCCGACCCGAAAACCGGCCGCTTCCAGCACCCGGCCCAGCACCGCCATGGCGAAGCTGGGGTGATCCACGTAGGCGTCGCCCGTAATGAACACCACGTCGACTTCGTCCCAGCCACGGTCGCGCATTTCGCGCGCGGTCATCGGCAACGGCGCCGCGGAACCGGTCGCCTGCCGGCCCATTTCGGCCAGTCGATCGGACAGCAAGCCCGCATCGGGAAGGATCGGCAGCGAGTAGCGTGGTTTGGACATGGGGAGCGGATAGCCTCGAAAAAAGAAGGGTGGAGCTTCATTATTCACGTCGGACCGCAGAACCACAAGGACTAACGGCTTGAAGAGAGCCACCCTGACAGGGCCGTGCGACCAGCGGCAGGCGGGAGAACCGCTCTTTTCGCGCAAGTCGCAGCAAACTCGTTTCTCGCAGCGAAAGGCTCTGGCGCGTCTCGATTGTGAGGCAGAGAAGGGGGGCCAGCCCAGCCAAGAGACTATCTATGACGTGTCTAACGTCTCGCACCGGGAAGGTCTGGCTGTCCCAGTTGTCCCTGTTTATCGCTGATGACAACAGCGACTCCTTGCACCACCAGATTGCCGGGCTGGGCGTCGATCTGAAAATTGCTCGCAGGAACTCGCGGGATGACGGAGCATCGCAGCGGCCTGGGGAGAGGGCGCTGGGTGGTGGAGCGGACGATTGACTGGATCAAAGGGCGACGTCGCCGGTGAGTGCGGTATGGTCGTCGGTTGATCATGCAGGAAGCCTGGAACGCACTGGCCGCATGCCTCAGTGCCTTCCGCGTCGCCGCCGCAGCCGCTGTCCTGTGATTTTTTAGAAAGGCGGTTTCGTTGGGGACTCCCTAGACGAATCGACCGCGCTGACGCCGATTCGACGCGTTCCTAAGCCCAGGTAGAGCTTGCTCCGTCGAAGGACGGGTTGAAGCGACCCGTAATCGGCTCTGCGAACGGTGGAATTTAGCAAACCTGAGAAACTTTGTCGGGTTTTCCAGGTGATTGGTTCACCATTTGCAACTCTTTGCAGATAGTCCTTTGGTAGACCTCAAATGCGGGCGCGTGCCCGCCAGCTAACCCCCCGGTTTGCGATTTTGATCTACAAGGCCAATCTATGCCGTAAGTCCCGGACGGGCCGTGTGCTGCGAGGCGCACGGACATCTGTAAGGAGACCTATTGATGAAACGTACATTCTTAGTCGCGATGGCCGTCGCGCTGTTCGGATGGTCAACGCCCACTCAGGCCTGGTCGCAAGGTCTGGGCGGTGTGATCAACAAAGCCGCTGGCGGCGCAAGCCAGGCCGCTGGTGATGCGGCCCGCGGACGCGGGTCCGCTGGAGCCCCCGGGCGCGGGCGTGGTGGACCTCCGTCCGCCGCACGATCTGGTTCACCGAGTCGCGGGGGTCAGTCGCCCGGCGCAATTCCAGGGCGATCTGCTCCCAGCGGATTTCCTGGCCGCGGGTCAACGCCGAGCGCTCAACCGAACCGATCGTCACGACCCAGTTTTGGCAACCCCCTGCAAGGCAATCGCCCGACGTCCCAGCCCGGCGCCAATCGCCCGACGCCCCAGCCCGGCGCCAATCGCCCGACGCTTCTGCCCGGCGCCAATCGCCCGACTGCCCAGCCCGGAGCCAATCGCCCGTCGTCCGGCGGTGATCGCTCTGCGCCCAGCGGTGCGAGCGATCTGCGTGATCGCTTAGGCATCGGACGCGGGGGCCCGACTGCAGGCCCCAGCACCAGTCGACCCGACGCCGGAACCCAACCGGATCGCGGCTCCCTGCGTGACCGACTGGGTCTCGACAACAAGCAGCCTGGCGCCGCCGCTAACAATCCGGCCAATTCGGCGGACGGCCGAACGCGACCGGGCGCTGACAGCGGCGCTCTGCGTGAACGTTTCGGCCTCGACAATAATCGTCGTCCCGGTTCTGAGTCGGATAACCCGGCCGACTTGCGAAATCGGCCAGGCGCTGATCGCAGCGATCTGCGTGAACGTCTTGGTCTCGACAACAAGCGTCCCGGCGCTGATGCAGATAACCCGGGCGACGGTCGCACACGACCGGACGCTGACCGTGGCGATCTGCGTGACCGTCTTGGTCTCGATAACAAGCGTCCCGGCGCTGATGCAGATAACCCGGGCGACGGCCGCACGCGACCGGATGCTGACCGTGGCGATCTGCGTGACCGACTTGGTCTCGATAACAAGCGTCCCGGAGCTGATGCAGATAACCCGGGCGACGGTCGCACACGACCGGACGCCGACCGTGGCGATCTGCGTGACCGACTTGGTCTCGATAACAAGCGTCCCGGAGCTGATGCAGATAACCCGGGCGACGGTCGCACACGCCCGGACGCTGACCGTGGCGATCTGCGTGACCGACTTGGTCTCGACAACAACCGTCCCGGCGCTGACGGCCGTGATGGAAATCGCGAAACCCGTAACCGTCCCGACTTTGATCGGGAACAGTTCCGTGATCGCCTTGGTCTGGGCGGCGTGAAAAGTAACGCCCATGTCGGCGTGAGTCCCTCGGTCCGTGTTGGAGCCAAGGCCAACTTCGACCGCGGCGACTATCGCCAGAACCTGGGAAGTCGCTGGAGCCGGTACGATCGCTATCCGTTCCAGAGCTCCTGGTTTAACGTGCATATCGGAAACAATAACAGCAACAACTGGCGCTGGCAGCGCGGCTGGAATAGCTATCCTTCTTATTGGAGCTGGCGCCCTGCCGTGTGGACCTCGTTCAATCCGTGGTTCAGCTGGAACTGGAACTCGCCCTACCGCTATGCTTATGGCGACAACATTTATTACCGCGATAACTATGTGTATTACGGCGAACAGCGTTACGCGCCGGCCACGGTTTATTACACCCAGGCGTCGGACATTGCCCGCGCTGTGCCGACGACTGTGGATGCGGACGCGATTGACTGGATGCCTTTAGGGGTTTTCGCCGTGGTCTCCAGTGATCCCTCCAAGAGCAACACCATCAGCCTGCAGCTGGCGATTAGTAAGGAAGGCATCATCGCCGGAACTTACTACGACGAAACGGACGACATCAGCCGTCCGCTGGAAGGCATGGTCGATCAGAAGACGCAACGCGCCGCCTGGGGCTTTGCCGACGGTAAAGACCAGGACGTGATTTTCGAGACAGGCATCTATAACCTGACGCTCGAAGAATCGTCGCTGTTGATCCACTTTGGCCCCGAAGAGACGCAGGCTTTCACGCTGCTTCGTCTGGAGCAACCCGCTGACGCTCGCTAAGCGAGCGGAGGACCCGGTCCTCCAAACGTCAACAAGCAGAACCTCAAGTCGACGCCGCGATCACTCGCGGCGTCGGCTGTTTCTTGGGGCAGGATTTCCTTTCCGCCGTCCGCTCGTTTCGCCGCACTCGCAATCATGCGGCCATTCCTTGTCTGTCTCCACCTGGCAGGGTCAAGGTGGATCCATTTCTCCAAACTGGCTTGCACTCGCACTTTGAATCGCCAGATAATGGTCTGCCCTCATTGTGCCGCTTGGGCGTAGCGGTCTTTATCGCCGGCGGGAGAAAACAAGCAAGTGTTTATCGTTTTCTGGTTGGTTGCGGGAGCGTTCATGTTGTTCGTGACAGTAAGAGACATCACGAGACACAGTACGGACACCACAAGCATCTTCCCGTGGTGGGCGTGGTTCGATGTTTCGAGAGAGAGAACGCCTGTTCTCTTTTGGGCGTGCATTTCCGCCCAGCTTCTCCTGGCTGCAAGTTGTGTCCTTTTTGCCTTCTGGACACCCCTGGCCGCCAATTGATGGGATAGTCAATTCACAGAAGAAGCGGCCTGCGCCGGCATTGCATCCATCCATTGAGCAGCGTCGGGTGAGGCAAGGATGAGAGAGGCAGCGAAGCCGATCGGTCCGTGCCGTGAAGCTCTGTCCGATCGACGTGGAGAAAGGCGGATTCTTAGCCGCTACTACTGACGCATACCTGTCACTACTTGACCGGTTTGCTCGACTGGCCAGGCCCGGTCAACACGGCGCAGTCGCCGGGCGGCGATGTTGATGTCGCGGCGTAAAAAGCAGCGACGGCGGCTGTTTCTCGGTTGGCAACTTCTCAATTCTCACTGCCAGCCATCACCGCGACCCTGGTCTCGCAACCTCTACAAGCCCGTCTGGCCGAATTCCATCCAACGCGACCAGCCCATTCAGCCAGGTGGGTGTCTGCAAACACCTACGGCATTTTCGGAACGCGACGCCAGTGGAGGGAGGGACGTTGAATGCGCTGTCGAAGTGAGGGTGGATGGGCCAGTTGAATCGACTTGCCCGTCATTGGCCCGTCAATCTCTTGAAATGCTTCCAGCAATTGAGCCCTGGCCAGGCGACTGGTTTCCAATCGAACGGGAGAGGGGTGTTCGAGACAGGGGCTTGGAATGGTGGGGTTTGTATTGATTTCGTAGATCTGCGGTTGGCCGCGAAAGATACCAAAGTCAGCTCGTCCATAGTCCAGCTCACTCGCTGCAAATACGGCCTCGATGGTTTCGGAATACGCGTTTTCTTTAATCAACTGGTAATCTTCTTCGTAAAGAGCGTCCGACGCGATGCCTTCTACTCCGTACTTCGCAACCCAGTGATCTTCATGCACGCACGGTCTTGGAATGATCCGGTCGCCCACCTTGAGACTCCCATGCTTGCGAAATAATCCGGGTGCGACCGGCTCCGCAGCATATTGGATCACAACGATTTCACGAATCGGAACAGAGCGCTCGATCAGACTTTTAATGCCCGAGGCCAGTTCCTTCGGGGTGTGAATTAATTCCGACATGACGCCCCGATGAGCACAGTCCGTGCGCAAGAAAACCGGGTAGGCCTCGTCAGGCACTACGTCGTCTGCTTGCCAAACGTTGAACCCATTGTGACCGTCGCGATAGAGTTTACGCAACAACTGATAACGCGAACGGAACTTTGCCGGATTGTTGAAAACGCGCATGCCCTTGTCGCGCAAGTCGTTGTAGAGCCTTGCTGCACATTCCAGGTCCCAGAAATCAAGCCGGTCGAGATCGCCAAAAATATACGTCGCTCGCGGCAACGTAAAGTCTCGAAACAGTTTTTCATACGACTGGGTTTTGAAATTCAACTCCTGCGACTTCACTAGCGATTGGTGCGTGTAGGAGTGTCGTTGCGTTGTAAACAGAACGATCATCAGGCGGCCCTTTGAATGTAATCGTGAGCGTTCTCAATCAGTTCACGCCCATGGTGAGAGAGATCTCCGTGGGCCGCGATCGTGCAAAAACCGTCTCGGAAGTTACGCGCGTCGATGGCGGCTGCGTCCTGGGCGGCGGCGATCTCTTCCGCCGACAACAGGCCCGAATCGACCAGACTTTTCATAGCCCAATGCATGCGTGCGGACACAAATGTTGCGTGAAAAATTCCATCCATGGGACGCGGGTCGCTCCTCAAGGGAGACGGAAACAGTTCTTCGTCTGGATTACGCACCAAATTTTCTTGCGTGCAAAAACCGAACAGCAGGCTATGGGCGCTCTCATGAGCGATCACTTCGGCCATCTCCAACCGAGTCGCATGCAGACCGCCATTCAAAAACAATGCACCCCAGAGTTGGTAATGAGATCCGCCATGAAACTGGCCCCGATCGTGCGGGCCGCCCGTAACACAAACGACTTCGTGGATAATCGCTTCGAGTTCACCAGCGAGTTCCGGCAGTCCCGCTTTCAGCAATTGCGACGCCGCTTGAAAGTTCTCTGTGAATTGTCGCTGCACCTGCCCAGACGGAGACGCCAAAGTGATTCCCTCGGGCATGGACTCCATCATGCGCGACGCGTAAATCTCGCCGCCAACCGAATCGTCCAGCCCCGTGATTAGCTTCCTGGAAAGCGGCTGCTCTTTGGCAAGAGAAGCAAATAACTTCGCCGCCTCTTCGTGCTGGTCCGTCGTAATCGCCAACACCAAATCATAGTAGATGGAAAAAGTCTTGGCCGAATAGAGAGCGCCGTTGTCCAGTTCGTCTGCAATCCGACTCAACGCAGGATTGTCGAAGTCGATTTGGCCCAGGCAGGCGTCGCGCAGGTATCGAATACTTCCCGCCAGTTCCGACCGCATTTCCTGGTCGAGTTGCTGTGCGCGGCGGGCGTCTGGCGCGAAACGAAAGTCGACAGTCTGTTTCATCGTATTCATTCCGTTGGAAGTATTGGAAGAGAACGCACGAGTCGTATTTTGAGTGCGCCAGAGCAAACGGAACACGCGAAAACCTGGCCGGCGGTCTTGGGTCGCCGGCCAGGTTGTATCGTGGCGATGCGACAGCCGCGCCATTACAAGGTGCTTCCCGGTGAATGTTCGCCGGCCCTGTTCTTGTGCGTAGAGGAACGGCTTCCCAAGACACGCGTTAATCACCGAATTTGGCAGCTTAAGCTTCTTTGGATCCGTCCTTTGCCCCAACTTTTCCGCCGATTTTCGCTCCGGTTTTCGCTCCGGTTTTAGCGTCACTACTGACCGAGCCAGCGAGACGGTAGCCGAGAAGTTTCTTTGTGTTCAGTTCAATTTTCATCGATCCATCCTTGGTAAAAATATGTTTGCAAATGAGTCCACCTGGGAAGGCGGTCCATCGCAGTTCTTGGAATGTTCTTCGGTGCTCCCCAAAATGAGGAATAACCGGTCTTATCAATTTAATCGGAATTGGAACAGTCTATCTCAAGCTCTTTTTGGTCCAAAGCATTGATTTTACGCCATGCAGGAAGCGGATTGCTCTCTACGGCAGCGCTTGCAAGCAATGCTGGCGGCTCCAGGCACGCCCCCCCAATACGCCAGAAGATGGGGTTGTGGGATATGAATGAGATTTCTCACTTCTCGAAAATTCGGCTGAAATAGCGGCTTCCCGCGGAGTAGTGCTGCGTCAATCTTCAATCTTCGAGGGAGCGATCTCGGCCGTGCTGCTGTGCTGCCAAGAAAACCGTGGGCTAGCGCCCGGCGGCTGATTGAGAGAAACCTGATTTTATGGTTTGACGCACCGCTAGCCGAGTCATCGCCGATCACCACGGACACGATTGTTTGGCCGGTTGTGCACTATCGCGAGGCCAGTCGGTGTCGGGGCTGGTGTATCGAAGTCCGCGAACAGGTCAGGGTAACGAATCGTCCCCCTTTGCAGCTTGCCAATTTCCAAGAGGTTTCCGGCTTGCCCTTCGTTGGAGCCGACCTTTGGCGAGGGACGGGATCTTGGCGAATGAGCCCGGTGTAGAGAACCGTCGACGCTTCGAGCTTTTCTGGTGAGGCCTCCGAGTGGGCATGTTTTCAAGTTTTTGCTCGGAATTTCCACGGAAAAGCCGAAAGGACTAGAGAGACTCCCTTGTCTGAAATAGATCGACAACGATACAGATATCTTCTCCTAGTCCACCACGAGCGTATCGATGCAAACACCTGTCGCGCTATTTGTGTTCAATCGACCGGACACGACAGAACGAGTCTTCGCGCAGATCGCAAAAGCTCGTCCAAGGCAATTATTTGTTGTTGGCGATGGCCCGCGCGCAAATCGTATCGGCGAGGCTGCGCTAGTCGCCAAGGTGCAAAAGGTTGCGACCAGCGTCGACTGGCCGTGTCAGCTTGCTACGCATTTTTCTCCAACAAATCTGGGGTGTAAGCGACGAGTCTCCAGTGGTCTCAAATGGCTGTTCTCGCAGGTGGAGGAGGCGATTATCCTCGAAGACGATTGCCTCCCTCATCCCACATTCTTTCCGTATTGCGAGACCATGCTTGAGACGTATCGGAATGAGAGCCAGGTCAGCGCGGTGAACGGGACCAACGCTGTAGCAGCGTCCGAACGCCATGGGGATGAAACACCCACCGGAAACGGTCAGTATACTTTCTCAAAATATTTCGAATGCTGGGGATGGGCCACCTGGCGGCGCGCGTGGGAACAGTTCGACGTAGAGATGGCTGATTGGCCGCGTTTCTTGAAATCGAATCGATTGCGTGAAATGGCAGACCATTTCGACGAAGAGTTATATTGGCGGATGATTTTCCAGCAGCAGTATCACACCGACTTCAGTAGCTGGGCGTATCCTTGGCAGTTTTCGAGTTGGAATCATGATCGCCTTTGTATCATGCCGCCAGTCAATCTCATCTCCAATATTGGAGTTGACGAAAGGGCCACCCACACCACCAAAGCGGCCTGCGATCTCAGCAATTTTTCCACGAGCCCCTATCACGCGATCCCCCATCAAAACGAGCTTGTGCGGGACCCAGTCGCCGACCTGAAGACATTTCATGTGCGCCACCTCCGCCGTACCGGAACGCGGCGCATTGTTTGGCGCATTAAAAAGTCGGTATTTCCGATGAGAAGGGCCGCCTGATTCACGCATACTGACGAGGGGTTTTCCCATGACGCGGCGCCGATAATCCTGCGGGTCAGTGTGAATTCCTGCGGAGGCGTGCAGGGCGGAAAGGCGGCCGGCGTTTCTCTGTGGGCAGGATTCGCTGTCGGGCCAGGATTTTGACCATCACCGGGCGTGGATTCAGCGGCGGATGGAGTTTCTGGCCGGCGTGTTCGGGCTGGAAGTGCTCGGCTTTGCCGTGATGAGCAACCATCTGCATGTCATCCTGCGGACCCGACCGGATCGAGGCCCGTAAGACGGCGAGTGACACAACTCGACACGCGAAGGGCTCAACCGACGACTGGCTCAGCCCGCTCGAACAGGACGAACAACGCGACCGCTCGGCCGAACGTCCTGCACGCCGGGCCTCACAGCCAGGCCGTTCCGTGCAGCCCGTCCAGTCCGCGACCGCCGGAAGACCGCCGCATCAGGGATCGGTCCTGGTTTGACTGGCGCCCGTTCGCGGCTAATGAAGGTTGCCCGTCCCGTATTGGCCGTACTTCGTCATGGCATCCTTCTCAGCAAGTTGGAAATCGGAAGCCATAATCGCTCCTTCCTTGGAGGGCATGACCCACCCGCAATCTCGACGCCCGCACTCGGTTCGCCGGGCGACAGGCTCCGGCGCCTGGCAACGGGTGGGGAAAATAGCCGCAGACCGCCGTGGATTGTTAACTGGCTGACCGCTACAATTCTTGGGAGCGAGTGGCTAATCTCCTGAACTGGCATAGGGATTCTTATGGAAGACGGCGGGCAACCTGAGATGTCGATCGACGCCGCACGGCAATTGGTCCGCAAGGCCGGCCTGCGGGCGACGCCAGCCCGACTGCTCGTTATGCAATGCCTGGCGGGTAGTTCCCGGCCGCTGTCGCACTTGGAAGTCTGCGAGCAGATCGGCGACCGCGGTTTTGACCCCTCGACCATTTACCGCTCGCTGACCGAACTTTCCGAAGCCGGCGTGCTGGCCCGGTTGGATGTCGACAGCACCCGTCGCTTTGAGTACCTGTCCGACGAAGCCCAGTCGGGCGAACATCCGCATTTCCTGTGTGTCGACTGCGGTAAAATGGCCTGCCTGGAAGGGTATTCTTTCCGTCTCACGCCGCGTAAATCGGCCTCGGCCCCGGTCGGCGAGATCACACAGGTGCTTGTGAAAGGGCACTGCGTCGAGTGCAAGTAGCAGGTCGCGTTCCAGCCCAGAACAGAAACACGAATCCGGCTAGCCTCCCATTTCCAGGGCGTCACTCTGCCCGAACCGCAGGCCGGGCGAGCGTGTCGTTCCTGGCGAGCGTCCTTTGCGCACGGTTTGCAGCAAGGGGGTCAGGCAGTAAAATCGCCGACTGGCGGATCTTCGCCGTCGCTGTTTCGTTTCTCGCCCTTTATCTGACGACATTATGCCGCGCTATAATCCCGCTGTGATCGAGCCGAAATGGCAACAATTCTGGGAAACCCACGCCACCTTCCAGACGCCTGAGCTGCCACAGGGCGAAAAACTGTACGTGCTCGACATGTTTCCCTATCCCAGCGGCAACGGCCTGCATGTGGGACACCCGGAAGGCTATACGGCGACCGACATCCTGTGCAGGGCGGCCCGGATGCAAGGGAAAACGGTCCTGCACCCGATGGGCTTCGACGCCTTCGGCCTGCCGGCGGAAGAGTTCGCGATTAAAACGAACACGCCGCCGCGGGAGTCGACCGAGAAAAATATCGATACTTTCCGACGCCAGCTGAAAATGCTCGGCTTCAGTTATGACTGGGACCGCGAAGTGGCGACGACCGACGTCGACTACTTTCGCTGGACGCAGTGGATCTTCCTGCAGCTGTACGACACCTGGTTTGACAAAGAGCAGCAGAAAGGCCGGGCGATCGCCGAGCTGCCGATCCCCGCCGATGTTCAGGCCGAGGGTCCCGCAGCCGTGCAGCGTTACCAGGACGAACATCGCCTGGCCTACCAGGCCGACGCCCTCGTCAACTGGTGCCCCAATCTTGGCACCGTGCTGGCGAACGAAGAAGTACAGGACGGCAAGAGCGAACGCGGCGGCCATCCCGTCGTCCGCATTCCGCTGCGCCAGTGGACGCTCCGCATCACGGCCTATGCCGATCGCCTGGAGAGCGACCTGGAACTGCTCAACTGGCCCCGCAGCGTGAAAAAGCTGCAGAGCGACTGGATCGGCCGCAGCACTGGCGCCGAGGTCGACTTCTACATTGGCGCCGCCGACGACTACGCCGCCTGGAAAAAGGCCCGCGCCGCGCAAGACTTCCCGGCCCAGCCCGGCGACGACGCGCTGCGGATCTACACGACCCGTCCCGATACGCTTTATGGCGCCACCTATATGGTCATCGCGCCCGAGCATCCTTTCGTCGAACGGCTGACCACGCCTGAGAACGCGGCCGCCGTCAAAGCGTACTGCGACAAGGCCGCCGGCAAGAGCGACCGGGAACGTCAGGAAGAGAAGAAGAAAAAGACGGGCGTGTTCACCGGCTCATACGCCCTCAATCCCGTCAACGGCGAACCGACGCCGGTCTGGATCGCCGACTATGTGCTGATCAGCTACGGCTCCGGCGCCATCATGGCGGTGCCGGCCCACGACATTCGCGACCTGGAATTCGCCCAGCAGTTCGACCTGCCGGTGACGGCCGTCGTCGATCCGGGCCCCGACGCCGAAGATCGCGACCAGGTGCTCGCCGGCGAAGCCTGCTTCGCCGGACACGGCGTGGCCGTTCACTCGGGCGACTACGATGGGCTGTCGACGGCCGACTTCAAAGTCAAAATCGCCGGCGACCTGGCCGCCGCTGGCATGGGTTCTCCGGCCGTCAACTACAAGCTGCGTGACTGGCTGTTCAGTCGCCAGCGGTTCTGGGGCGAGCCGTTCCCCATCCTGCACGAACTGGACGAGAACGACCAGCCGACCGGCGTGATTCGCACCGTCGACGAAGCCGACCTGCCGGTGAACCTGCCGCATCTGGACGACTTCAAGCCGCCGGGCACGCCCGAGCCGCCGCTGGGCAAGGCGCCGCACGACTGGCTGTATCAGACGATCGACGGCGTGCGCTATCGCCGGGAGACCAACACCATGCCGCAGTGGGCCGGCTCCTGCTGGTACTACCTGCGTTATATCGACCCGAAAAATAGCGAGTGCTTCGTCGATCCGGCCAAAGAGAAAGCCTGGATGCCGGTCGACGTGTACATCGGCGGCGTGGAGCATGCCGTGCTGCACCTGCTGTACGCCCGCTTCTGGCACAAGGTGCTGTTCGACCGCGGCCATGTCTCCACGCCGGAACCGTTCCAGCGGCTGATCAACCAGGGGATGATCCTGGGCGAGCCCGAACTCAACGGCTATCAAACGTCCGACGGCCAGTGGGTCAGTGCGGCCGATGCCGTCGTGGACGAGGAACAGGGCGCTGTCCTCCAGGAAGGGACAGGAGCCGCACTCAGTGAAGTCAAACTCGAGCCATCCCAGGTGGAGAAAAAAGGGGACTCCTTCGTGCTGGTCGACGACCCTTCCATCCGCATTGACCATCGCGCGTTCAAGATGTCGAAGAGCCGTGGCAACGTAGTGACTCCTGATGAAGTCGTCAGTGAGTACGGCGCCGATTCGCTGCGGCTGTATGAAATGTTCATGGGCCCGCTCGAAGCGACCAAGCCCTGGAGCATGAACGGCGTAAGCGGCGTGAAGAACTTCCTCGACCGCGTCTGGCGTCTGATCGTCGACGACCGGGCCGAAGAGATGACCCTGTCCGACGCCGTGCAGGATGTCGAGCCGACCGCTGACCAGAACCGGATCGTCCATAAAACGATCCAGGCCGTCACCAGCGATATCGCCGGGTTGTCGTTCAACACGGCCATTGCCCGCATGATGGAGTTCGTCAACGCCTTTACCCGTGAGAAGGTCCGCCCGAAGCAGTCGCTGGAAACGCTCGTGCTGCTGCTCTCTCCGTACGCCCCGCACATCGCCGAAGAGCTGTGGAGCGTCCTGGGGCATGCCGACACGCTGGCCTATGAGTCCTGGCCCGAGTTCAACGAGGAGCTGGCGGCTGACTCCACCATTGAGATCCCCGTGCAGATTCTGGGGAAAGTCCGCGCCAAGCTGCAGGCGGCGCCCGACATCAGCCAGGCCGACCTGGAGCAGGCCGCGCTGGCTGACCCCAAGATTGCCGAAATGCTGGCCGGTAAAACGATCGTCAAAACGATCGTCATTCCCGGTCGCCTGGTAAACTTCGTCGTGAAATAATCGCTCCCGGCAGAGCGAAAACGCTCGGCGAACCCCGCCAGGCGAAGTACGATGAGCAAAATACGATGAGCAAAGTACCATCAAAGGCCGCCCGCCGTCGCACCCAGCGACATCCGCGCCCTCCCGTCGACAGGAAACTGTTCCATGATTGTTCGCACCTTGCCGTTGCTGCTTTGCACCCTGGGGATGTTCCTGTCATTCGCTCAGGCGGCCCAGGCCGAAGAGACCACGCCCGCCCCGCCCGTCGCCAGTCCGCTGGAGGCGAAAGCCGCCATCGAGCTGATGGAAACGGCGCCCGGTTTTCAGGTGGAGTTGGTCGCCTGCGAGCCGACGGTCGTCGATCCGGTGGCGATCCGCTTCGATGAAGACGGCCGGCTGTGGGTGGTCGAGATGCGCGACTACCCGAACGGCCCGGCCGAGGGCCAGCCAGGGCTGTCACAGATTCGTTTGCTGGAAGATGTCGACGGCGACGGCTTCTATGAAAAAGGAACCACGTTCGCCGACGAGCTGTTGTTCGCCACCGGCCTGCAGCCGTACGACGGCGGCCTGTTCGTCACGGTCGCCGGCGCGTTGCTTTACCTGAAAGACACCACCGGGGACGGTCGGGCCGATCACCGCCGCACCTGGTTCACCGGGTTTGCGGAGATGAACCCGCAGCTGCGCGTGAATCATCCGACGCTCGCGCTGGACAACCAGATCTACCTCGCCAATGGTCTGCGCGGCGGGGAAGCGAAAAAGTTCGACGCGCCCGATCAGCCCGGCCTGCCGCTGCAGGGGCGCGACTTCCGCTTTGATCCGCGGACGGAAGCTTACGAAACGGTTTCCGGCATGGGGCAGTTCGGCCTCTGCTTTGACGACGACGGCAACCGCTTTGTCTGCAGCAACCGGAATCCGCTGAAACAGATCGTGCTGGAAGAACGCTACCTGTCGCATCATGACAAGTTCGCCCCGCCGGCCGCCACGCACGATGTTTCGCCCCCCGGCGAGAGCTCCCGCGTGTTCCCGATCAATAACGGCTGGGTCACCAGCAACCTGCACGAAGGCCAGTTCACCGCCGCCTGCGGCGTCACGATCTACCGCGGCGACCAGTGGCCGGCCGAGTACCGCGGCGATGGTTTCACCTGCGAGCCGACCGGCAGCCTGGTGCACCGCTCGCCGCTGCAGCCCGACGGAGCCACGTTCAAGACGGTCGGCGGCGACCAGCCGCCGGAGTTTCTGGCCTCGCGCGACGGCTGGTTTCGTCCCGTCAATTTAGAGCTGGGCCCCGACGGCGCGCTGTATGTCGTCGATATGTACCGGGCCGTCATTGAGCATCCGCACTGGATGCCGGAGGAACTGAAAGATCGGCGGGATCTGCTGCTGGGGAACGAGCAGGGCCGCATCTATCGTGTCGTCGCCAAAAGCGATAAACGACGTCCGCCGGCGAAACTCTCCCAGGCGGCAACCGCCGAGCTGGTCGCCCTGCTGGCCCATCCGAACGCCTGGCAACGGGAAACGGCCGCCCGGCTGCTGCTCCAGCGACAGGACCCGGCCGCCGTGCCGGCTTTGCTGGAGCTGGCCCAGTCCCATGATGAACCGCTGGCCCGCTTCCATGCCCTGTGGGCGCTCGAAGGGCAGCAGGCTTTGACCGACGAAGCGCTCGCCGCCGCCCTCGAAGACGCGAGCCCGCGCGTGCAGCGGCAGGCGCTATTGATCGCAGAACGTCGCCTGGAAAATACCCCCGCCCTGCGTGACAAGGTTCTGTCGCTCGCGGCCGGCAAGGACCCGGTCGTCCGCTTCCAGGCGGCCCTGTCCGGCGGTCCCCTCGCCAGCGACAGCCAGCTGCCCGTGCTGCTCAAAGCGGCCAGTCTGAGCGGCGACGATCCCTGGCAACAGTACGCTGTGATCCTGGGCGCCGGTCGCGAACTGGGCTGGCAGGCGGCCAGCCAGTTTATCGCGTCGATCCGCCAGGCTCCCCAGGCGGCCACGCCCGGCCAGCTGAGTCTGGCTCAGCTCTGGCTGCAAACGTCCCTCGCCGACAACTCCCCACAAGCGGCCGATGCACTGCTGCACGCCATCACCGGTGACGCCGGAGCCGTGCCGACGGGCACGCAGATGGTGCTGCTGACGTCCTGGCTGAAAGCACTCGACGGCCGTCAAACACCGGCCGGTCAGGCCGCTCCTTTCGACGCAGCCGCGGATTCCGGCAAAGCGATCTTCGCCCTGGCTCGAACGGCCGCCAGCGACGAATCCCGCAGCCTGGCGGAGCGTCAGCAGGCGATCGAGCTGCTCGCGTTTGACGGCCCGAGCGAACCGCAGTTATTGAAGCTGGCGACCGACGATAGCAGCCCCGCCATTCGCATCGACGCCATCGAAGCGCTCGCTCGTCGCGGCTCCGACGCTTCCTGGTCCACGCTGCTGCAGGGCTTCAAGAGCGCCGCCCCTCCCGTCCGTCATGTCCTGCTCCGCGGCGCAGCGGCCCGGCCGGCCCGTCGTGACTTGCTGCTCCAGGCGGTGGCCGACGGCGCCATTCGTCCCGGCGAAATCGACCTCGCTGTCGCCAATCAACTGCGTAACGATCGCGACGAGAAACGGAAGGAACGGGCGGGCAAGCTGCTGACCGCCGTCACAGGCGACCGGGCCGAAGCACTGGCCCGGTATCGGGCCGCGCTGGAATTGCCGGCCGACCCCCGCGCCGGCCAGGCGGTGTTCGCCAAACAGTGTGCGACGTGTCACCGGATCGATGGGACCGGCTTTGAGGTCGGCCCCAACATCGGCGACACCCGGACCAAAACGCCCGAGCAACTGCTGACCGACATCATTCAGCCGAACCGGGCGATCGACGCTAACTTTCTGGCGTACGTGGTGGAAACGCTCGACGGCAAAGTGCTGACCGGCGTGTTCGCCGCGGAAACGGGCGCCTCGATTACGCTCCAGCAGCCCGGCGGGAAAACGTCGATCGTGCTCCGCGATGATATTGAGAGGATGCAAAGCACGGGCGTCTCGCTGATGCCCGACGGCGTGGAGAACAACGTCAGTCTGCAGCAGATGGCCGACCTGATCGGCTATCTGAAAAACTGGCGTTACCTGGATGGCCGCACGCCGTTGCGTTAGGAACGCGCGACGAATTACTGTCGGAACTCGAAAGGAATGACTGGCAGACAGGGATTCGTCGTTTCGAGGAAGAACCGACGCCGGTCAGTCGTCTTTCACTCCGTGAAAGAACGCGCACTTTCGCGGAGCGAAAGTCGACTTTCTGCGCCTGCGATTTCGCAAAACGATCAAACCAACATCGACAGTATTTTCCCTCGGGTTCCTTAATGTCAGGGTGACTCAGGGCCGGCGACTTCGGCCGGGCCGTCGATGTCGGTGGGCTCGATCGTGGTCAGCAGCTCGCGGGTCAGCGGGGCCTTGTTGATGATGCGGCTGGCCAGGCGCCGGATCGCTTTTTCAAACAGGTTCCGGGCCAGGCGTCCATTGCCGAAGTGCTCATCGCGGTTGGCGTGCAGCTGGGCCAGGCGGGCCTTGAGCGTCTGGCGGGCCGCTGGCGACAGTTGATACGTGTGATGCTTGCACATGGAGTCAAAAATCTGCAGCAGCTCCTGCGGGCCATAGTCTTCAAACTTCAGCTGGTGCTGGAAGCGGGAACGCAGACCCGGGTTGGAATTGAGCATGCGGTCCATCGGTTCGGGATAACCGGCCAGCACGACGACCACCCGGGAGCGGTCGTCTTCCATCCGTTTGAGCAGGGACTGCACTGCCTCGGCGCCGTAGGGATCCTCCCCTTTGGCGGTGAGGCTGTAGGCTTCGTCGATGAACAGCACGCCGTCGAGGGCTTCGTCGATCTTTTTCCCCGTTTTGACGCCCGTCTGCCCTGCGTACTCGGCGACCAGTCCGGCCCGATCGGTTTCAATGGTGTGGCCTTTTTTGAGCAGCCCCATGCCGTAATAGATCCGGCCCAGGATCCGGGCGACGGTCGTTTTTCCGGCGCCTGGGTTCCCCTGGAACACGCAGTGCAGGCTGATTTCGGCGGTGGGCAGGTTCTGCTTCCGCCGGGCCTGTTGCACCTGGAGGAAGCGGATCAGCTCCTGGATTTCCTGTTTGATGGTCTGCAGGCCGACCAGTTTGTTGAGATCGGCCAGCGCCTGCCGGAGCGTCTCTTTCCGGCTGGGCGTATCGTTCGCGGCGGACGCACTTTTTGATGCTCCAGTTTTCGAGGACGCAGTCTTTGGCGTGGCAGACGGCGCCTTACCAGAAGACCCACGGCGGGCCGTTGCCTGGCTGCGGGCCGGGGCTGGCGGAGCCGTCCGGCGGTTGCCCGTTCGCGGGGGCGGTTCGGGCTCCAGCATGGCCGATACCTGGCCGCTGGTGGCAAACAGGTCGTCGATCGGCGGCTGGGCGACGGACCCGTTCCAGCCCAGGGCGGCATCGATCGCCTGCTGTACGTCGCGCAGTTGAATCGCAACGACGGCCCGCATGTCGCTGTCGGCCGAAGCGATCAGGTGGGCGAACCGCGAAGAAACAGAGCGAATCTCGGTCGCTTGCGGGCGCAGCGGTTCGTAGTCGCGAAACGGCGCGACCAGCTGCGTCCACTGGAGGGATTCGGCGTGGGCCGTGACATTCTGCAGCGTGGGGATCAGCGCATCGGGCTGGATCCTGGCGCCCCACAAATGCTTGAACAGTTCGACGGCCAGTTCTTTCTCCGCCAGGCTCCAGAACCGGTCGCACCAGCTGACTTCCACAAAAATCTTCAGTAGCAGACCGCGATGCAGGTCGATCATCAGCGCGCGGAATCTGTCCGGGTCGCCTGTCTGCTGGGGGCAGGCCTGCAGGCAAACCTCCGCCGCTTTTTGATAGGCAGCGTCGCACGCGCGCAGCTGGCTGCGAAAGATCCGCAGCGTTTCGTGCGGAACGGTGGCTGGCTCGTCGGAAAAATTGACGAAGTCCGAGAGCCAGTTAAAAACGGAATGAAATGCGTCCGCCGCACCCTCGCGCATCGACATAAGCATTCACCGCCGCGGGTCGAAGAAGAAATCTCCCTCCCATTCTAACCCAAGCGGCAGCCCCCGCGACAGCAGGAACCGGCACTCGCGGGACCTGCCTGGGATGGCCGGGGCCGATCTAGTGGGAAACCGAGAGCATCGGCCGCGCCGTTTTGAGGGCTTCGATGCCTGCCTCCGTGACCGCTTTGTTGTCGCGCAGGTAAATGGACTTGAGGCTTGCCAGCTTCTCCAGCGAGAGCAGGCCGGCATCGGTGACGAGGGAGTCGATCAGTTCGATGCGGGTTAGCGACTGGCTGCCGCAGAGCGCCTTGAGCCCGTTATCGTCGATCGGCAGGCCGTCGACTTCCAGGGTTTCCAGCGGCAAACTGGCCCAGCGCGAGAACGGCTGATCGGTAATTTGGAAGTTACTGTTCTCGTAACCTGTAAACTTGAGATGGGTGAGGGCCTTCATTTCGGACAACGCGGACAGGCCGACATCGGTCACCTTCTGTCCCTTGCCGATAATCTCCATGGTAAGGGTCAAATCCACCAGGTTCGTCAATGTTTTGAGGCTGACCATGCACGGGTCGGCGAGCTGGGTTTCCAGCTTCAGCTTTGTCAGCTGGGTGACCTTGCCCAGTTCGACCAGCGCGGGCGGTTTCTCGGCGGAAACGTCCAAATCCAGGGTGCGCAGGTCGGGCAAGCCGGCCAGTTTTGCCAGACAGGATTGATTCTCCGCGCTGATGTCCAATTCCAGCGTCTTCAGCTTTTTCAGGTCGCCCAGTCGCGTGAGCGCCGGGTATTCCCCATTCCCGCAGGATAACTGCAGGTGCTCCAGGGTGACCGCCTGGAGCATGCCGTCGATAACCTCGTTGTCAGGGCTTCGGTTGACGAACTTCAGCGAGGTGAGTTTTTTCAGCTGCCCGATCTGGCGCCCTTGCTCGGCCGTCAGACGGTCGCCATTATAGATCGACAGTCTTTCCAGGTTGGGGAACTTCTCGATCAGGTCATGCAAGGGCGATGTCGCCTGGGAAGGGAATTCCAGCCCAGTGACTTCGTCGGGCGTGTCGCCGTCGACCCGGACCTGATGCTGCCTCAGGACTTCGATCAGGTCGGTCGGGCTTTCGGAGACCAGCTTTAGCGAATCGGCGCACCGCAGCGCCAGCAGGGCTTCCTCGCGGGTCTCGTATTCGCCCCACTCGCCGCCTTTGTTATCGGTGTTGACGGCGAAATCCACATAGCCTCGCCGCAGGACCGCCAGCATGTCGAAGCCGCGAACTTTGTCGCCCGGGTATTCGACTACGACCATGTCGGACGCATCGAACAGATACTGCTTGGGCCTTGTATTGTCACTCGCTTGTTGGCGTATCTTCTCGATATTGCCGTCGGAAGCTTCAAAGCTTACGTCGAGCGTAGGGGAGATTTCCAGGTGGAATGCCTGGCTGCCGTAGTCTTCGACGATCATCTTGGCGTCGCTGGGGGCCTGGATGCTGTACTTTCTGCCTTCCCATTCGAACGTATGTTCGACCAGCGGCGTGTTGTCGGCGGCCAGCAGTTCCTCCCGACTTTTCCATGCGGCGTTGACCGGAATCGGGGCGTCTCTGTCGGGACGGTCTCCCATCCCCATGCCGGCGCCGCTGCCGTCGTCGGGTCCCAGGCCGAAGCGGGCCCGCAGTTTGTTCTCTGCCGTATCCCCGCGTGTGAGTAACATGGCGCCGTAGGCGACGCCGAAAATGATCGCCAGCGAACCGGCGAAGACGCCTAACCCTGGTAGCAGTTTCATACGGCGGCCTCCGTTTTCGGCGAGGCCGAAGGGGTCTTGCTCTGGCGGAATAAAAACAGGGACATCAACAGCAAGCCGACCACGCCCAGACCCGCGACGATCGCCACATAGGCGCCATAGCCGGGCCAGAGTAACTCGGCCTTCATCCGTTCGTCCAGCGAGTTATTGAGCGGGTAGGAGCAGTAGTAATAAAACCACAATCCGGCTCCCAGGCTGTACAAACCATAAAGTCCCAGCAGCAGGGCGCTAAACATTTTCAGCGGCTCGGCCCGTTGGCCTGTGGCCGTTAACGCCAGACAGCAAAGCGCCAGCCCGCCCATCGTTTTCACGACGCTGAGGTCGTAGCCCCAGAACGGAACATCGGGGTTGGTTGCGGACTCGGTGATCCATGGCAGGGCGACGGCCCCCGCCAAAGCCACACAGGCGGCAGCCAGGAGAACTCTTTGAATATGCACGGGTTTTCTCTCATCCCAGAATGCCGCCAGAAGCAGGCGACACCCCACCGCCCTGCACATTCCAGCTTGCCCTTAAAGATGGGGGTAAATCTAAACGCTGGAAAATGTGACGTCAAGCAGAATGTCACGCTTGTCAATGCGATAGCGCTGGAGCGAACGGCGTCGGAGAAAAACAACTTCGGTTTTGGCGTCACCGAGAGATAACGAACCGTCTGTTCTCCGGTAGCTGAACTCGCCAGAGTTTGGCTGGTGCTGCGGTCGCCTGGAGTACTGCGTCCAAACTCTGGCGACTTCCGCTACATGCTGCGTCTCTTGCAAAAGACGACGCCCGGCGTCAGCTCTTGTCGGCCGAAGAGCGGGCCTGCTTTTGGCGATACTGCTCGCGGAAGCTGGGGGCGGACGGGCGAGGAAGATCGCGCTGCTTGCCCCATTTGTTGAGCGGGTTATAGATCAAGAACCGCGGCGACCAGCGCAGAAAGAATCGGGCGCACGCCCCCGACAGGCGATACAGCCAAGGGCGTTTCAGCACCGTCGAGGCGGCCTGCATCGACATCCGTTTCGAAAGCGGCAGATTGCCGCTGCGGCGAATCTCGCTGCGGATCGTCAGCAACTCATGGTGCAGGTCGATCTTCACCGGGCAGACATCGGTGCAGGAACCGCACAGTGTGCAGGCAAACGGCAACGAGCTGTGCTGTTTGGGATCGCGGGCCGGTCCCAGGATGGAACCGATCGGACCCGGCACCGTGGCGTTGTAGCTATGGCCGCCGCTGCGGCGATACACGGGGCAGGTGTTCATGCAGGCGCCGCAGCGAATGCAGTGCAGCGAACGGCGAAAGTCGGGGCTGGCCAGGATTTTGCTGCGGCCGTTATCGACCAGCACAATGTGCAGTTCGGCCCCTTCCCGCGGTCCGTGAAAGTGCGAGGTGTACGTGGTGATCGGCTGGCCCGTGGCGCTCCGCGCTAACAGCCGGATGAAGACGCCCAGGTCGGCCGCCTTGGGGATGAGCTTCTCAATCCCCATGCAGGCGATGTGGACCGGCGGCAGCGAGGCGCCCAGGTCGGCGTTCCCTTCGTTGGTGCAAACGACAAAGCCGCCCGTTTCGGCGATGGCGAAGTTAACGCCCGTCACGGCGGCGTCAGCGGCGAGGAACTTGTCGCGCAAATGGCCGCGGGCCGCTTCGGTCAAATAGGCCGGGTCGCTGTCGCCGGCGCGGGTGCCTAGCTGCTGGTGGAAGGTATCGCTGACGTCTTCTTTTTTGAGATGGATGGCCGGCAGCACGATATGGCTGGGCGGCTCGTTCCGCATCTGCACGATCCGCTCGCCCAGGTCGGTATCGATGACTTCGATGTCGTGCTGTTCCAGGAACGGGTTCAGGTGGCACTCTTCGGTCAGCATCGACTTGCTTTTGACCAGTCGCTTGACTTTGTGCCGCTGCAGAATGTCGAGCACAATCTGGTTATGCTCGGCGGCGTCGGCGGCCCAGTGGACCTGCACGCCGCGAGCCTGGGCGTTCTTTTCAAACTGCTCCAGGTAGTCGGCCAGTCGCGAAATGACGTGTGTTTTGATCCCTGACGCCGTCTCGCGTAGCGCTTCCCACTCGGGAACCGAATGGGCCATTTTGTCCCGTTTGGCGCGGACGAACCAGAGCGCCCGATCGTGCCATGCGGCCCGTTCCGAATTGGCGACAAACGCCTTCGCAAGACGAGGATGGCTCTGGCTGGCGGCGGTCATAAGCAGGTCGGCGGAGCGATGCCCGGGCGGCGCTTCGCGGCGGAGGATGTCCGCGGGAAGGCAGGGGAATGAAGATCCCTGGCCGGGAAGGAAAGGCGGGGTAAGTGCGGGTTGCTGCAGGCGGATTCCGGACGGGTCGATGCGCCCGTCCGGCGGTTGCGGGCCGGGCCTTACGGAGAAGGCGGCTCTTCGTTGGCGTCTGCGTCGTGGTGTTCGGGTCCCGGCGGTTCGTCGTTTTCGGCCTGCTTGGCGCGGAAGGCGATCCACTTTTTGTGGGCGGTCTGACGGTCTTCTTCGGATTTGAAACCCACCGTGCCGGGATTGAAAACGTTCTGCGGGTTGGGCTGGTAACGCTCGAAGCCGAATTCCTTCGGGTCCTCGCCTGCCAGATACACCATGGCGGCCAGGGCCACGTCGTACAGTTGGGCTTCGTAGTTGACGTTGTTGATACGTTGGGCGCCGATCCGGTTGCGGGCTTCCGGTCGTTCCAGGACTTTCTCGACGCTGGGAATGTTGGACTCGTCGCCAAAACGGGCAATGGCCAGGATGGCGTACTGCAGAATGTGCGGCTGGTTCGGCCCGTCGCGGAGGGCCCTTTCGGCCGGAATGAGTCCATCTTGAATGTCGTACTGCATGGCCAGGTTCAGGGCCTGGTACAGGGTCCAGCCTTCGCCGCGGCGGATCCAGGCTCCCATCAGTTTGCGGCTGACTTCTTTCCGTTCGCCGCTCATGAGTTCATTGCGGAAGTTGGGCTGGTAACAGAAGCCGTACAGGATGGAGCTGACCTGCGGCGTCAGCGGCACATCTTCGATGGAGGCCATGAAGATCATCGCGGCGACGTTGCCATAAGCCAGCTGATGACGGAACTGGCCGATCGAGGTCTGCAGTTCCTGGCTGCGGATGGCCAGCTTCTCGGCAATGGCGGCCGGTCCCTGGTCGATGACGGCCAGGGCGTCGCTTTCGGATTTCTGCAGTTCGACAAACAGGGCGCGGGATTCCGGGTCGTCGCCAAACTGCTTGTTAAATTCTTTCCAGCCGGGCAGACCGACATCGGCGGCTTCAGAGCGGCCGGCAATGAAGTCATCAAGCCGGCGTTTGAAATCCAGCTCCACCACCATCGCCAGGATGCGAATCGCCCGGTACTTCACTTCCGGATCCGTGTGGCGCGTGACCTTGCGCAGCTCGTCCATCGTTGCCAGGCCGATTTCTGTCAGCTGGTTGGAAGCGTCTTCCCGGCGGGCGAATTCAGGATCGCCCAACTGTTCAATTAATCCGCGGATCTTCGCGGCGGCCTCCGGGGAAACCGGCGTCTCTTCGGCCATGCCAGCCGGAGTCCAGGCGGACGAAAACACAGCAAAGCCCAGCAATGCCGTAGCGCAAGTGGTCGTAAAACGGCCCATAGCGATCTCTGGTTGGCGGAAAGAAGGGGAGCGAGCGACACAATCCCTGTCCTTACATTGTAGGCATTTGCAGCCAGGGTCGTCCAGGCTTTGCGAGATAAAGGAAAAAATCGCCAGTAGCGGGAGGATTGGACGCCCGCGGAACTCCCCCAGGTTGCAAGCCCATGCCGCAAGACCTTGCCGGAAGCCCATGCCGCAAGCCCGCGCCGTGCGCAGTCTTGTTCGCGAATTCGACAGCACCCTTGCAAACGTCAGAAAAGGAGTCGTCGCCTGAAGATTCATTTTTTTCCCCTCCCGGCGACTGCTCCTGCCTGACGAAACCGTTTCGCGCAAGCAGACTGGGAGGTTCCCCCCACCCACTCTCTCTCCATGTTGAGCTGAGTAATGCTACAAGTGACGTTGGTTAAGCCAGACCAGATTTCCGCCGAGGCAGGCGAAACCTGGCGTCGCCTGCTGGATCAGGCTGCAGGCTTTGACAGCCCGTTCTTTCGCCCGGAGTTTGCGGCGCTGATCGGCCAGGTGCGTCCTGATGCAGAAGTCGCCATTTTGACCAAGGCGGGCCGGCAGGTTGGTTTTCTTCCCTTTCGGCGGCAGGGTACGATCGGTCGTCCGCTGGCGGGCGTGCTATCGGACTTCGAAGGATTGGTGCTGGAGCAGGGGGTGCAGGTGGGTGATTGCGAACTGCTGGCTGCCTGTGGGTTGTCGGCCTGGCGGTTTGATCATTGGCTGGCGGACCAGTCCGCGTTTGCCAGCGGCGTTTATCAGCAGCAGACCTCGCCCATGATCGACCTTTCAAGCGGTTATGCGGCGTACTGCCAGGTGCTGCAGCAATCGGGTCGCACCTGGGTCCAGAAGACCCATCGAAAAAAGCGAAAGCTGGAGCGGGAAGTCGGCCCGGTCACTTTCCGGACGTACGACCATTCGCCCGCGACGCTTGCCCAGTTGCTGGCCTGGAAAGCCGAGCAGTACCAGCGCACCGGACAGTGGAACCCGCTGCAGACGGAATGGGTCCAGGCCTTCCTGCCGCGGCTGGTCGCGCAGCAGAGTGCGGATTTTGCGGGCTGGGTCGCTTCGGTTTGGGCGGGCGATCAACTGGTGGCGGCCTGTCTGGGGATGCGGTCCGCCAACGTGGCGCATCCCTGGTTCCCGGCCTATTCGCCAGCGTTTGCGCGTTACAGCCCCGGTCGACTACTGCTGCTGGAGATGGCTGAAGCGTTTGCCGACCAGGGGATGACGCGGGTCGATTTGGGGAAAGGGCCCGAGGAATACAAACAGCATTTCGCCACCGGCAGCATTGCCGTGGCGGAAGGATCGGTCGAACGTTCGCCGTTGACGTACGCCGTGCGCCGCGGCTGGCGGCAGACCCAGGCGTACTTTCGCCAGTCGCCACTACGACGTCCGCTGCTGGCCCCCTATCGTCTGTTGCGGAACGCGTATCGCCGGATGCGTTATTCCTGACCTGAAAGTCTTCCGGGAACGAAGGGAGCAGAAGCCGGGTCGCCGCCCTTTCGTCGGCAAGAAGCGAGCGTTTTTCGGCGTGGTAAAAAATCAACTCGCAAAATCGGGCCCGGAACGAAAAAATGCTTTGCCCTGGCTGCACGCTTTAATTATGCTGAAAGGTGTGGCGAGCAGGCTCCCCGCTCCCGCGAATCACTGGTGTCAGGTTCTGGCGCCTGAAGGTCGGCGCCCTGGGATTGGGTGCGATCCTTATAACCCGCTGTCAGGCTGTGCGAGCCTGATACTTCTTTGCAACGCAGAATCGAGCAAGGTTCTGTTTTTGAATCACTCGCCGAAGGGCCGTAGATTCAATTTCTTGCCGTAAGTTCCTTCTGGTGCGGCAGTTGTGTTCATCGCATAAAAATTCTTTAGCGTTTGGCGCCGGCTGTGCATTATCAGGTCTTCCGATTCGCAGGGAGTGGAAACCAACGCTGACCAGTACAACTGGCGCAGCTGCACCGAGGAGTCTCATCTTGGCAAAATCTAGCCGCAAGACCGTCGTCCGCCAGAAGAACGTCAAATCCAATAGCAATGCGTCGTCATCAAATGATCGTTTCGAAAGGGAGGAATGGGACGACCATTCCGAGTCCATCGACGATCGGCACGATGATGTCTCTGTCGGCTCCGATCCGATCGATGACCCCGTCCGCATGTACCTGATGCAAATGGGGCGTATCCCGTTGCTCAATCGCGTGCAGGAAGTGCAGATCGCCAAAGAGATTGATCGCACGCGGTACTTCTATCGCGGCAACCTGCTGGCCACTGACTACATGCTGCAGGGCGCCGTGAGCGCCCTGGAAAAAGTCCATAACGGGCAGTTGCGACTGGACCGCACCATCGAAGTGTCGGTCACCAACACAGCCGAGAAAAAGCGAATCATGAAGCGGCTGGGGCCCAACCTGAACACCCTGCGGCAGCTGCTGGAACTGAACCGCCGGGATTACGCGGTCGCCATCAGCAAAAGGCAGGCCGGACCGCTGCGACAGGCCGCCTGGCGCCGGCTGGTTCGTCGCCGGAACAAAGCCGTGCGACTGATTGAGGAGTTGAACCTGCGAGTGAATCGCCTGCAGCCGCTGTTCGCCCGGCTGGTCGAAATCTCGGAGCGGATGCAGGAACTGAAATCGCAAATCGCCGAAGCTAGTGTCGATGCTAACTTTCCCGGCCGCACCATCAATGAGATGCAGGCCGAACTGCACCAGTTGATGAAGATCACCTATGAAAGCCCCGCCACGCTGAAACGGCGGATCGAAGCCACCAGCCGACTGCAGGCCAGGCACGATTCGGCCAAGCGAAAACTGTCCGCCGGCAACTTGCGACTGGTCGTTTCCATCGCCAAGAAATACCGCAATCGCGGGCTCAGTTTTCTCGACCTGATTCAAGAGGGCAACACAGGCCTGATGCGGGCCGTCGACAAGTTTGAGCACGCCCGCGGCTACAAGTTCTCGACCTACGCCACCTGGTGGATTCGTCAGGCAATCACCAGGGCGATCGCCGATCAAAGTCGCACGATCCGCGTGCCGGTGCACATGATCGACACCATGAGCAAGGTCCGCACCGTCACCCGGGAACTCGTCCAGGAGCTGGGCCGCGAACCCTCGCCGGAAGAAACGGCCGAACGGGCCGGCCTGTCGATTGAAGACGCCCGCTGCATTATGAAAATGGCGCGTCAGCCGTTGTCGCTGGATCAGCCAGTCGGCGAACACGACGACAGCTACTTTGGCGAGTTCCTGGAAGACTACCGCGACGACGACCCGTTGCGCGAGACCAACCAGCAGGCCCTGAAGCATTGCATCGAAGACGCCATGGAATCGCTCAACTATCGCGAGCGGGAGATCCTGCGTCTGCGATACGGCCTGGCCGACGGCTATGCATATACGCTGGAAGAGGTCGGCAAGATCTTCTCGGTCACCCGGGAACGCGTGCGACAGATCGAATCGAAGGCCGTCCGCAAACTCCAGCAGCCGTACCGCAGCCGCGGTCTGGTCAGCTTCCTCGACGGCGTGGAGCCGGTCGAATCGGCCGAACGGGCCTGAACCTACAACCTCGACGAAGAGGCAGCCGACCCGGAGCAGTCTCCAGGCCAGCAGTCAGGACGTCAAGTTTAAAAGGGGCAGCCAGGATTGCCCGGGCAGACGGACCACGATCAGGTTCCCGCTTGCCCGGACCGGTTTTATGGCAAGACGTTACTTCTTTTCCACCGCCCAGATGTTCTGGTAGCGAACGGGATTGCCGTGGTTCTGCAGGTAGACGGGGCCCGGTTCGGGGCCCGCTTTGGTCGGGGCCGAGGTGGTGTTTCTTTCGCCCGGCAGCTCCACGTTGTCGTGAATGACAACGCCGTTGTGCTTGACCGTGACGCGCGGATTCTTCACCACCTTGCCAGCGTCGTCGAACGTCCCGGCCGTGTACTCCACATCGTAGGTTTGCCAGGTGAGCGGAGGCAGGCACATGTTCAGGGCGGGGCTGGCGACCGAGTAGATGCCGCCGCACTCATTCTGCTTCCCTTCCAGGCCAAACGAGTCGAGCATCTGCACTTCGTACCGGCCCTGCAGATAGAGACCGCTGTTGCCGCGACCCTGGCCGCGATTCTCGGGCTGGTAGGGCAGGCGGAATTCAACGTGCAGCGTGTGGTCGCCGAACTTCTGCTTGCTGGTCACACCCTGCATCAGCAGGCCTTCTTCGCTGGCTTTGCCGCCGACCCAGTTTTCGACATCGTCCGGTCCGCCGTATAACACCACGGCGCCTTGAGGCGGTTTGGCTCCCAGCGTGGGGCTCTGACGCTGGATCCTTTTGAGCGTGCCGATCGCCGTGTTGGAACCGGGGGCGTAGATCGTCAGCTGGCCGTTCTCCACGACTCCCTTGCCCAGGGTGTCTTCGATGATGACCTTTCCGTCTTTCAGCTCGCCCCGTTTCTGGATGCGCAGCGGACCGTTTCCGTCCCAGCCGGCGCCGGGCAGGCCGCCCGGGTAAGCGACCGCCTGGAACTTGCCGTTCCCTTCGGCGATCAGTTGCACGCCGTATTTGACGGCGTCTTCCCCTTCATGGAGTTTCCCTTCGTACTCGCCCTGGATGGCGAAGTCGGCGTCGGTTTTGTCGGGATCGGTATACGTTTCGCCGGCGACAGCGAATCCGTGGGAAAGGACAAACGCCGCAACGGCGACAGAAAACAGGCGGTTCATGGTGCAGGCTCGCAGGAGAAGTGACGGGAGAATAGCCCGCATTGTGAACTCCCGCGAACCGCCTGGCAAGTGAATCCCGGGCTGTTGTCGCACGCAGCTCTCCGGTGTCGACCCTGCACTCCGGTCGCCTTGGGAAAGTTGCCCGCCCAGGAGTGAACGCGCACACTACAGAGCGTTGGCGGCGGCCTCGTTGATCATCAGCCGGCGAATGGCCGTGGCGCGGCCCGTTTCTGGATCGATATCGACGATCGTTCCTGACAGACGTACGTCGCTGACAGCGACATGGAAATAGGTCGGCCGGAAGGTGAGAGTCGTTTCCATCACCCGTTCGATCGAACGCCCAAGGATGCTGGAGTACGGACCCGTCATGCCCACGTCGCACTGGAATGCGGTGCCGCCGGGAAAGATCTGTTCATCGGCGGTCGGCACATGGGTGTGCGTTCCCAGCACGGCTGACACGCGGCCGTCGAGATACCGTCCCATCAGTTGCATGTCGCTGGTGGCTTCGGCGTGGAAGTCGAGGATGCGGACTTTCACATCGGCGGGGATCTCAGCCAGTACGCGATCAGCGGCCGTCCAGGGGCAATCGACCGGCCGCATGAACACGCGGCCCAGCAGACTGAACACGGCGACCTGCTCGCCAGATGCGGTGGAAACCACGGCCCAGTTGCGCCCCGGGGCCGCCTTAGGGAAGTTGGCCGGTTTGACGATATTGGCTTCTTTTTCCAGGATCTCGATGATGTCTTTTTTGCGATAGATATGATCGCCCAGCGTGATGCAGTCGACGCCTGCGGCCAGCAGTTGCCGATAGATGGCCGGCGTAATACCGGAGCCGTTTTCTGCGTTCTCGCCGTTGGCGATGACCAGGTCAAGTTCTTCGCTTTGCCGTATTTTAGGAACGACCTGGGCGACGAAATCTTTCCCCGGCTTGCCGACGATATCGCCGATGAGCAGGATGCGCACCGCAGCTACCTCGCAATTTCGGTGAACCGCGCCTCGCGGACCACGGTGACTTTAATTTCGCCGGGGTAGGTTAGCTGTTCTTCGAAAGCTTTCGCAATCCCGCGGCAGATTTTGGCCGCTTTAGCGTCGTCGGTGTTGCGGCTGCCGACAATCACCCGCAGCTCGCGGCCGGCCTGGATGGCGAACGCCTGGTTCACGCCGTCGAAACCGCTGGCGATGGATTCGAGTTCTTCCATCCGCTTGATATAGCGTTCCAGCGTTTCCCGCCGGGCGCCAGGGCGGGAAGCACTGCAGGCGTCGGCCGTCGCGACCAGCATGGTGTACGGGTAATCGGTCACAATATCATCGTGATGGCCCAGCGCGGCATGCACCACTTCGGCGCATTCGCCGTGGCGTTTGAGCAGGTCGGCGCCGATTTTGGGGTGTCCGCCTTCGAGCTCGTGATCGGCCGCTTTGCCGATATCGTGCAGCAGTCCACAGCGACGGCCAAGCTGGCCGTCGAGGCCGATCATTTCCGCCAGCATGCCGGTAATAAAGGCGACTTCCACACTGTGTCGCAGCACGTTCTGGCTGTAACTGGTGCGGAAGTGCATGCGGCCGAGCATTTCAATGACCTTGTCGTTCAGGCCGTGAATGTCGACTTCCTGGGCCGCCTCTTCGCCCCGCTTGCGGATCACATCGGCGATTTCCGACTGGGTCTCGGTGACGACCTCTTCGATCCGGGAAGGATGGATGCGGCCGTCGGCGATCAGTTTGGTCAGCGACATGCGGGCCACCTCTCGGCGGACCGGATCAAAACCGCTGACGATGACCACGCCGGGCGTATCGTCGA
The DNA here is from genome assembly GCF_007751035.1 of Lignipirellula cremea. NCBI lineage: Bacteria > Pseudomonadati > Planctomycetota > Planctomycetia > Pirellulales > Pirellulaceae > Lignipirellula > Lignipirellula cremea. The sequence continues at coordinate 3,168,599 of NZ_CP036433.1, forward strand.
TAATCACATCGACGCCCGTTTCTTTCTCAAAGGAGCGGATATTGCGGCCTTCGCGACCGATGATCCGGCCCTTCATTTCATCGTTGGGGATATCCACGGTGCTGGTCGTGGTTTCCGCTGTGTGGGCCGCGGCGTACCGATGCAAAGCGGTGAGCAGAATGTCGCGGGCCTTCAGATCGCACGTTTCGGCGATCCGTTTTTCGTGCTTGAGGATGATAGAGCCGGTTTCATGGGCCAGCTCTTCCTCCAGGTCCGTCAGAAGTTTGGCCTCGGCGACCTCGCGGGACATGCCGCTGATTTCGTAGAGTTTACGGCGCTGCTCCTCGACCATCTGGTCCAGTTCTTCGCTCCGTTTGTTGGTCTCTTCCAGACGCTCGGTCAGGCGCCTTTGCGTACCTTCGACGTGGCGTTCCTGCTTCCGCAGGTCGTCCTCTTTTTGTTCGATGGATTGCTGGCGTTTGTCGAGTTTGCGCTCGCGGTCGCGGAGTTCGTCCCGCTCCTTGCTGAGCTCTTTTTCGTTCTCGGTCTTTTGCGCCAGGGCGCGCTCTTTGATTTCCAGGTCGGCTTCGCGCAGTCGGTTCGAAGCCTCTTGCCGCGCAGTCGTAAGAATGCCTTCGGCTTCGGATTCGGCGTCTTTGCGGCGCAAACGCTCCAGAAATTTCAACAACGTCACGCTCATTGCCGCCGCGATCAGGGCGGTAACGACGATCGTCACTACAATTTGTACAGTTCCCACCACCGGTTGGGCTCCCTCTCGTCGGGCAGCGCCGGGGCGCGAATCGCGCATTCATGGCCAGAAGATCCAGCCGGCAGAAATGCCGAAGGGACCGCAGGCGAATCCACGATTCTCCGTTCCTCTCAGAAAAGACCCACAAAAGCGGGAAAACGGGCGAGTTAGTTAGAACTCCCGAAGGATGGCCGTACGGTCACAGGTCGGTTTGCTGGTCTGCCCCAGAAACGCGTCGTTTCCAGAAACCGAAGCAAATCGCTGAAAAAAATGCCGCCACAGGCTCCCAGCCGCGACGCCAAAAGGCGCAAACCGTCCCCCAGAAATCTCCCTCGGACTGTGCCCCAAAACGGGCCAGCGCGTTGTGAATTTCCGCTTCTTCCTGTTCCCGCGACAACCGACGTCCCGCCAGGCGAACCGGAGCAGGCTGAAGTCGCTGATTACGCGTGAAAAAGTCGCCGAAGAGAAATTGAATCACAAACAGGAAAAGATGCATCGACCTGTCCATACAAAAGGTCAAAGGGGGGCCGAAGCCGCGTTGGCACGCAATGCTTGAAGCCGATTAGTTCCAATCAATCTCGCGGTATCCCACCCCATCGGGCGCGCCGCGGACGCACGTGTTTTAAACGGGCATCTCTTCCCAATCCTGACCGCGCCCGACGACTTTCGCCAAAACCCAAAGTCAGTTTTGAGAAGAAGTTATGGCTCTCCCGGCAAAAAACAGCAAGGCGAGCTTTGATTATCGTAGCAGAGTAGCGACAGACTGCAACTGTTCTCTCCCGCTTCCCCTAGTTTTCCCGCCGCCCGGTCGGGTGGGTCAGGTTGCGAAAATTAGGGATGGAACGACTACCGCGAATCGGCCGTCCGCATCTGGCGCCGCCGCCACGCGGACAGCCGGAATCATCCGCCAGATCCCGAAAATCGTTCGCCCGAATCGCCCGTCTATTCGCCAAAAAAATGAGCCAGGAACCGCGCCAGCAACTTTTCGCACGCTGGCGTTTCCTGGCAGGCGGCTTCGAATTCCTCCCGCGACATGCCGGAGATTTTCTGGATGTACGTCGGATACGCGCCGACCCGTACCAGCAGGTCGGCCCGGCCCAGCTCGGGATGAAACTGGGTGCAGTAGATCGGTTTGCCCGGCAGACGGAACGCCTGGTGGTCGACTTTCGCCGACGACGCTAGCAACTCTGCCTGGGGCGGCAGCACCGCCACCCGGTCCTGGTGGCCGGCCGGAGCCAGAAAGCGACTGCCCGCGGCGCCAAAAATCGGATCGGACAGACCCGCCTGCGTCAGGGTGATCTCAATCGTACCGAGTTCGGCGCGCGACAGATCGGTCACCACCTGCCCGCCCAGCGCCTGGGCCAACGCTTGAAATCCCCAGCAACTGGCGAAGGTCGGCTTCGCCTGGTCGACCAGCCGACGTACGCCGTCGAGCGCTCGCGGCAGCCACGGTCCGCCGGAGGCGACCGAATAATCACCGCTGCCGCCCAGCACCACCATATCGCAGGCGTCGAGCAGGCGGTCCGTCGGGGGGCCGCTGATCAGGTCATGGGTGGCGATCTGATCAGTGCGGCAGCCCAGCGCCTTGGCAAAGCAGCGGATCTCGTGCGCGATCATCGGGTCGTCGTCGTTGCGCACCTGGAGCAGCAGGAATCGCAGTTTGCTATGCATAGCCAGCTTCAAACAATAAAAGGAGCCATTCCGCAGAATGGGATACGAACCGTCTTACGGGACAAGGGCGGGCCCGGAAAACCGACGGCGGCCAGGCAGCCGCGACGGTTGCTTCAGTTTCCCGTGTTGACGATAACAAACGACCCGGAATTGAAAACTACCTGCGACTGCATTTCGAGAGAGACTGTTTATGGATGTGTGCCTGGCCCAGCTGGATTTTCCGATGGCGTGGGAGACGTTCCTGCGACTGGGCGGAGCGGCGATCGCCGGCGCGCTGTTGGGGTTTGAACGCGAGAAGCACGACAAACCGGCAGGGCTGCGCACGCATATGCTGGTGGCGCTGGGGGCTGCTACCTTCATGGCGATGGTCGGCGATTACCTGACCGGCCTGCCCGTAGAACCGGCGTTGCGGCTGGATCCCAGTCGCGTGCTGGCCGGGATTGTCGGCGGCGTCGGCTTCCTGGGAGGCGGCACGATTATTGTCGCCCGCGGGAATGTGCATGGCATTACAACGGCCGCGAATATCTGGCTGGCCGCGGCCGTTGGAGCCGCCTGTGGGATGGGAATGTACGCCCTGTCGTTTACCGCCGTCGTGCTGGCCCTGGGGATTTTATGGGGAGTCGGCCGGCTGGAAATGCACTTCTTCGACAAGGAGCCCTTCGATCCGCCCGATGATTCTGTCGACGGCAATCATGGTTGAGCCAGGGTGTTGCGGGGCGAGTCGTCGTCGCCTTTGCTACGGCGTTTTGACGACCGTGATCCACGCCTGGCTGCTGGTCAGGGCGTCGCCCTTGAGCGGGAACACGGCGGCATGCGTCAGTACGGGGGCGGGCGTTTCGGCGTCAGCGGCGGCAGTGGCCGGGGCGCTGCCCAGAACCTGGAACGCCCCGTGTCCTGGCTGGTCGGAAGCGACGATTTTCAGCACGACTTTCTTCTCGCTCGCGTCCCCCTTCTTGGAAACGACCGGCTCGGCCGAAACTCCTTCGGGCAGGCCGCTGGCCGTGATTTCGATCTCGCCGCCAAAGCCTTCCTGGCGGACGACCGTCACGGGAACCTCCAGTGTTTTTCCCGGCGCCACGTTCCAGCCATGGGCGTCGAGCGTTAGCTCAAAGTCGGGCGTCGCGGGCTCAATCTTCAGGCGATACACATACCGCAGTCCGCCGTCGCGATGCAGGTCGCTAACCGTCAGCACACAGTCGCCGTCGGCTTTGACCGCATACAGCAGGGACGGGTCAATCTTGCTGCGCACGCGATCGTCGTTCTCGGCCAGGACGGTTCCTTCGTCGTTATACAGTTTCAACACGGCGTCGAGCGGAAACCCGGCCTGGTGCGACTCCACCTCGAACCGCCATTTCTGTCCTTTGACCAGCGGAAAACGAAAGGCGTGCTCCTCGCCCGGCAAGGCTATGCGGCCGCTGATCCGGGCCGGCAGTTCGATCAACTGGGGCAGTTTCCGGGAGACCGAGTCGGACAGCAAGGCGGCCTGGTCGACGACCGGCAAGGCAATGGTCCCGGCCGCACCGGCGGACGACACCCACGCCTTGTCGCTGGCGATCGCCTGGTCGGCTGCGGCGTCTTCGGCCAGATTCCAGCCGAAGAGTTTCGTTGGACTGGTCGCGCCGGCCTGCACAGTCAGGGGCAGCGCATGATCGACAAAGGGGCCCGTGGTCAGCGTCAAACGGTAAACGAAGTCTTCGCCGCCGGCTAACGCCACGGTGCTGTTGGGGGTGGTGGGAAAGGCGAACATCCGCACCACGCAAACGCCGTCGCGGGGCGCTTTGTAGATGAGCAGCGGGTCGAGCCCGGCGCCGTCGTCGTTCTGGGCCAGCACCAGGCCGTCGGTCGAACAGACCTGCAGGATCGCATCCATCGGCGAGCCCAGCGGTGAATTGGCCGCTAGCGAGGCCACCAGCGTTTGCCCCGCCTGGAGCGTGATGGCGTAAGCGTCGACATCGTTCCGCGCCTGCAGCCGGCCGTTGATCACGATCGGACTAGCGACGGCCTGGGCGGCCGAGACCAGCTCGTTCGGTTCTGTTTCCACTGTTTCCGGCGTGGAGCCGACCACAAACGGCAGCGGAGCCGCCGCGCCCTGGGATCCGTAGATTCGCACCCAGTACAGGCCGGGGGCCGCATCTTTATCGATCGTCGCCTGGTACTGGCCTTTTTCTTTTTCATCAGGGGCGAAGGCGACGCCGGGCCGGTCCGACTGCGCCTGCAGGGGCCACTCGGGAAACTCGCCGCCGACTTGGATCGCAACGACTTGCCCCTGGGATCCGCCGGCGGGGAACAGGTAGTTGGCCGTAGGCGGAGCGGCCGCCGTGTACGTAATCCCGGTCAACAGCAGACCGCAAAACGCGAGCGGCAGGAGGAACCTGGCCATACGAAACCACCTTGCAAAACGATCTGGCAAAACTGCCATGCGGGTTGAAAGTCGACAGGCTGTGCGGCAACCCAAACATGTTGCCGGATCAGCGGGATTCTCTCGCAACGTCCCCTGCGACGGAGGCGTTACAAGTTGTCGTCGTCGTAAAATTCGTCTGTCTCTTCCTCTTCCTCTTCCTCGTCATCGATGGCGCCGGCGCCCAGGCCCAGCAGGGTGATGATCCAGTGGGTGGCCGCCACGGTGGCGATCACCCCGATCAGCAGCGCCTGGGGGAAGGTGATCTCTTCCACCGCGGCCGTCAGGACGCGGGCGACCAGGCTTCCCAGGCCAATGATCAGAAAAACAATCACCACCCACGCCAGTAGCGGCAGGGCCAGCACCGCAAACCGTCCCACTTACATGAGCTCCTGGATCGGCGCCGGATCGCTAACCAGGTGGACAGGACGGCCTTGCGGCGTGTGCAGGATTTTGCCGGGATCAATTCCAAGCTTGCTGTAAATGGTGGAGACGAAATTCTCGGGGGACAGGACCCGTTCCACCGCGGCGTAGCCCTGCTTGTCAGTGGCTCCGATCACCTGCCCGCCCGGCGAGCCGCCGCCCGCGAAGAGCACGCTCATGGCGTTGGCCCAGTGGTCGCGTCCGGCTTTGGCGTTCACCTTGGGGGTGCGGCCGAACTCTCCCAGAACGATCACCATGGTGGTGTCGAGCAGGCCGCGCTCGTCGAGGTCCGAGATCAACGCGGCGACGGTGCGATCCAGCGTCGGCAGGACTTTGTTGCACGTATTGAAAATGTCAACGTGATGGTCCCAGCCGCCGTCGTACAGGGTGATGAACGGCACGCCCGCTTCGACCAGGCGACGGGCCAGCAGGGCCCGCTGGCCAAAGCTGTTGCGGCCGTACTGGTCGCGCACGGCGTCGGATTCGCGGGAGATGTCAAAGGCGGCCTGGGCTTCGGCCGACGTGACCAGGTCGTAACTTTGCTGGTAAAACTGGTCGCCTGCCGCCACCGGATCGGCGGCCGACGGGTCATTGATCCGCTGCATGCGGTCGATCTGGCCGCGCAGTTCCCGCCGTTGTTGAAAGCGGCCGTCTTCCAGGCCCAGGGGCAAGGAGACATCGCGCACGCGGAACGAGGTGCTGTTCGGATCGTCGGCGACGACAAACGGAGCGAACCTGGCGCCCAGGAAGTTCGGCCCGCCGGACCGCGACATGCGGGGCAGCGTGAAGTACGCCGGCAAGCCCTCAGGCGCACCAATCTGATGCGCGACGGTCGACCCCAGGCTGGGATGGAAGCTGACGAACGCCCCGCAGCCGACCGGAATCCGCGGCGGCGCGCCGGTCATCATGTAGTGGTTGCCGGCCCCGTGGTTTCCCTGATTGTGGCGGATCGATCGCACGGTCGAGAACTTGTCCGCGATCGCAGCCAGCTGGGTCATGTGCTGGGAAAAATAGACGCCCGGCAGTTTGGTGCGGATCGGCTGGAACTCGCCTCGGATTTCCACCGGCGCATCGGGCTTGGGGTCGAACGTTTCGTAATGCGTGGGACCGCCGTCGAGCCAGACCAGGATGCAGCTCTTTGCTTGCGGCTGGCTGGAGCCCGCCCCCTGGGCGACCGCCTGCAGGGCCCCGGTCAGACCGCCGCCAAGCAGACTTCCCAGGCCGAGTTTCAAACAGTCGCGGCGCGTGGCGCCTTCGCAATTTCGGGTGCGACGCATGGTCAGTCCTTGTAGACGAATTCGGGCGTGTTGAGCAGGGCCCACAGTAGATCTTCCACGGCCTGCCGGCGTTCGACGCCCTGGAAATAACCGCGGCACGCTTCCAGATCGGCCTGGTCAGGGAATCGGCAGTAAGTCAGCAGGTAAAGTTCGGTAATGATTTCATCGTCGGTCAGATCGCTTTTCGCCAGTCGGGCCGCGCGACCGTCCTTGGCAGTGATCTTGGCGTGCAGTTGCGGGGCGTTCATCAGGTGCAGCGTCTGGGCGACGGTGCTCTCGGGCGAACGCTCACAGGGCGGGTCCTGGTTGGGGTCGGGCCGGCCAAACGTATCCAGCGAAATCGACTCCACCCGGTTCGTCCAGATCTGCACGGAGCGGGAGGCGGGCGGCATGGCGCTGTAGCGAGTTTCCGTCTCGGTGATGTCGTCGATCGCATCGATCAGCGTTTCCGCCCCCAGCCGCACCCGGTAGTGACGGGAGTAGTTCAGCGTGTCGGCCACGTTCCGCTCGCCCGGCATGGCGCTGAGGCCATAGACATAGCTGATGCAGATGGCCCGGATCAGCGCTTTCTGGTCGTATTTCTGTTGGCGGAAATGGTCGGCCAGCGCTTCCAGCAGCGGTCCGTTGGTCGGCGGGTTGGTGGTGCGCAGGTCGTCTACCGGTTCCACAATGCCGCGGCCCATCAGGTCGGCCCAGGTGCGATTCGCCTGCACTTGCGCGAAGTATTCGTTCTCGTCGCTCGTCATCCATTCGGCCAGCGCCACGCGCCAGTCGCCATCCTCTTCGACCGCGGGGGCCGTGCCGTACAGCGGGCGCGGCTCCAGGACCTCTCCCGTCAAGGGATGGGTCACCTCGCCTTTGACGGCGGCGTAGACGTTTTCTTCCCCGCCGGAAATGGGCGGCGAAAGGCCGGTCCCTTTGTGGCCGACGCGGGCGAAGTAGGCCGCAAAGCGATAGAAATCCTCTTGCGCCCATTTCTCGAACGGATGATGGTGGCACTTGGCGCACTCCAGCCGCACCCCCAAAAACAGCTGGCTGATCATCGGCGCCACTTCGTCGGGCGTACGACGATCGCGGAACAGGGTCACGGCTCCGTTCCGCCAGGTGCTGCCCTGGGCGGTGACCAGATCGCGCACGAACTGGTCATACGGAACCTCGCGGCGGAACTGCTCGCGGATCCAGTTGTCATAGTTGAGCGTCGCCTTGATGCCGACCCGGTACGGGTTAGGCCGCAAAATGTCGGCCCACTTTTGCGCCCAGAAGTCGACGTACTCCGGACGTTCCAGCAAAGCGTCGATCAGCACGGCGCGTTTGTTGGGCTCACTATCGACGAGGAAGTTCTTCGTTTCGTCAGGCGTGGGCAGCCGGCCGATGATGTCCAGGTAAACGCGCCGCACAAACTTTGCATCGGAGGCAGGCTCCGAAGGGGTCAGTCCAAGCGTCTGCAGTTTCTTCCAGACCAGCTCATCGATAAAGTTCTGGCGAGGCAAGCCGGCGTACAGCTCGGCCGGGGCCGTGCCCGGAAACGGAATCATGACATTGCACAGGGCGATGTTGTTCATGTAGCGGACCATGACGGCCGTTTCGCCCGGCAACGGGCCGGCGGTGACCACGCCCGACTCCGAGGCGCCGGCAATGGCGTCGGAGTTGGACTGGAAATCGGAACGGGACGTCACGTCCCGCTGCGTGCCGTCGGAATAATGCGCTGTGACGCGGATCGCCTGCTCGGCGCCAGGCGCCAGGCTGGCTTCCGTCGGCGTGATCGTAACGTTCTGCAGCTGCGGTTCGTCGGGCAGACTCCGCTGCGTTCCCTGCTCAATCCAGTCAAGCACGGTCTGGTAATCGTCGCTGCCGAGCTCCAGCCGCACGCCGCCGCCATGGGGCGACTGGCCCGACGGTTTGCTCAATAACAGGCTGCGCTCCGGAGCGGCGGGAAACAGTCGGCGGCCCCGGGCTTCCTGGGTCAACGCGGCGTAATCCGAGTCCGGATCAAACGCCAGCAGCGACAGCGCAAAGCCGTTCTGACCGCGGGCTTTCCCATGACAGGCGCCTGCATTGCAGCCGCGCGCGGAAAAGATCGGCAGCACATCGAGTTCAAAACTGACAGGTCGCTCTTCCGCCTGGACATTGACGGTCAGGCAACAGGCAGCGAGCAGCAGCAGGCAGGAGGGACGCATAGGCCGGTGGGAGCTAGCAGGAGGGAAGATCAACGAACTTTGATTTTAGCCGGAACGACCCCCCGGCGGCAAGCGAGAACAAGAAAAGAAGTCGCCCTGCCGAACGCTTCCTCCGCCCCCCAGCAGGACGACCGCTTTCTCCCGGCGAAGCGGCCGCGGTGAAGGCGGCAAAATCGTACTCAATCCGCCTGCTTTGCCGACGACTTATACGAGTAACAACTCAGCCAATCGGAGCCCTGCGAGAGCAGATGTCCCTGGTGCAGCATCAAATTGCCCAGCGGGTATTCCTCCTGAAACAGAATCTGCGATTCGCCTGTCCGCCAGGCGATGCGGTGCAGATTGCCCAGCGAATCCGGCAGCAGATATCCGTCCCCGTCAAAGGCGCCGCGGCCGCTGACCAGGGCGCCTTCGGGCAGTTCGACGCTGCGTTCTTCCCATGATGGCGTTCCATCGGCCACACGCACGGCGCTGATCCGTCGTGGGCCGATCAACAGGCAGACGTCATCCTGCACGGCGGCAAACAAATGCTCGCCTCGTTCCCGGCGCCAGATCTCTTTGCCGGTGGCCGGGTCGATGCAAAGCAGGGAAGAGGAATCGATGGGCGTGGCGATGACCAGGTCGCCCGCGGGTAGCAGCGCGTTATCAAGCCAGTTGCGGAGCGGCCACTCAACTTGCGGTTGGGGAAACGGCGCCCTCTGTGGGCTACCTCGGCGCATATTCCACGGCTCATCTGGCGCCTGTGTTTGGGGAGGCGGATCTTTGAACTCCCGATAGGCCAGTGTCCAGTCGACCTTGTGGGTCTCCAGGTCCACGGCGACGAGCCGGGCGAAGCCGGTAGCACAGATCGCCCGCTTCCCCATGACAACGGGATTCACCAGTGGCCATCGCGAGGTCGGCATCGTGAGCGTCGGATCGTCCTCTTCGAGCGTCAGCAAGGGAACATGCCACAAGTACTTGCCGTTGGCCACATCCAAGGCCGCGAAGTGCAGAACATTTTCCGCGAGGCCTGCCGACAGAAACTGATCCTTCTGCACGGCGCCGGAACCCAGGTAGCGGATATCGTCGAGTGGTTGCGGTTTGTCCTCGTCTGGCTGCCTCCATTGAAGCTTCCCCTGCGTGCTGATTTCCAGCGCGATGGTTCGATTCGCATCGACCGAGCTTTGCACTGCAGCCCGGGCGCCACGCTTGATGACAATGGGATTGTTACCCTGGGGGCGGAGCGTCGTGGCATTTAGACAGAAAACACGATCGCCGTGCGCCGTCAGGGAAGCAAACGCCGCGTCGAACCAGATGCGTTCGCGGATCTCTCTTTCACGTTCGGGTTCGAAAGCTGCTTCCGAGTCCGACCAGGGGTATGTCCAGATGAGTTTCCCGGATTGCAGGTCGATGGCGTCGATCATTTTCAGACTGCGTTTGAAAATGACGTCGCCAACGGCCACATTGCGGAACTGGGGGATGGCGACAGTTCCTTCTTCAGCATAGCGGCGAGCCTGCTGTTGGATCTGTTCCTCGTGTGCGGGATGGAAAATTACGCGCTGACGCCACTTAATCGTCAACCGTACCGGTTCCCCTGCCGTCAGCCCCTCAAGAAATATAGAGCCGACCAGCATCAGGCCGAATGCCATCGCCTGGAATTTCAACATCGGACTCCTCCGTATAATAAACGGCTGCCCCTGCCACCTGGGAAAAGTTTAAAGCCCTCGGGCGACGTTCGCAAAGCATTTCTCGCGGGAAAGACATTTCCCTACGCCGCCGCGGATCACCGTTTCAACCGCCCGTGACGCGGCGGACCAGGCGGGCGACGATCGCGCCGAAGCGACGGATGCTGGACTCCAGGTCGTCGTCTTTCAGGCAGACGTAATGCGGGAAACAGATCTCTTCCAGCGCTTCGACCGCCACCTGGGCGCAGCAGATCTGCATCCGGTTCGTCAGCCGCCGCACCAGCGCCGTGAGGGCGGCGGTGGAGCATTCCGTCGGCAGGCCGTCGCTGATCATCACCAGCAGCTTCGCCTGCCGCGGCGACGCTTTGGCGACCTGCGCTGCATGCCAGAGCGCGCCGGCGTCGTTGTTGCCGCCGCCTGCGCTCAGGCGATGCACGGCCGAACGGGCCGCGTTGCCGCAGTCGTAAATCACCTCGTCGGTGAAGCCGAACAGCCGCAGGTCGATCCCCTGAAAACCGAGCGCCGCCTCGGCCAGCAGCGAGGCGAACAGCTTCGCCTGTTCCATATGGTTGTTATGCGTCATGGAGCCGGAGCAGTCGATCACCACGCCGAGAAACAGGTCGGTATGCGACACGGTCCGGCGGGACTGCAGGATGCGCGGATCGCCCCGCAGCACCAGATTGCGGAGCTGCGGCCGATCAATCCGCCGGCCGCTGGAACGCTGGCCGACCGGCTGGCGCGCCAGGCCCAGTTCGTACAGGAACTGACGCATCCGCCGGGCGTTGGGGGCGACGGCCTGGGCGTACTTTGCCCGTTCCACCGGGTCGTAGGCGACCGGCAGAATGGTCGTGAGGGTTTCGAAGTTTTCGTCCGGGATGACATTGATCATCCGGCCGCCACCCGCGCCGCTGTCTTCTTCACGCAGGGCGGTCAGCTCCCGCGGATCGGTGATGCGGCGGATTTCTGACTGCAGTTCTTCGTTGGTGATGCCTTCGGCTTCGGCCAGCAGTTCGTCGGCGTCGCCGGCGCAGAGGGCGTCCTGGCTGAAGGAACGCAGCAGATCGGTTTGCGAGCCAAAGATCTCGCGCAGCCGCCGGGCAATCGCCAGCAACTGGGGCATCTCCAGGTTGCGGAACTTGCCTCGGAACAGCTTGAGCCCTGCCGCCACCAGCGGATCGGCGTGCCGGTCGCCCAGGCCCATCCGCAGGGCGCGAAAGAAACGGGCGAAGCTCATGCCGGCCTGCTCCATCTCCAGCAGCACGCGGCCCGACTCCAGCACGACGCTCCCCGGCGAACGGCCCACGCCCAGCGTCACCTGGGTCAGCACATCCCAGGCTCTACCCTGCAGATGCTCCAGCAGCACGTGCACGTCGGTTTCCCGCCGGGAGTGCTGGAACGCAAAGGCGCCCAGCCGTTTGAGTTGATCGCCAAAGCCGCCATCGAGCGCTCGCAGTCGCCGTTCCAGATGTTCGTCGGAAACCAGGTTCAGCAGTTCGTGCAGTCCTTCGTCCTGGGCTTCTTTCCAGACGGCTTCCGGCTCCGGGCCGCGGTGGTACATGTGATGGCCCAGCTCGTGCAGGATGAGCCCCTGCACCACGTCGCCGCCATGCTTCTCCCGGCGGAGGACGGGCAGCGGGTTGATGTAGATTTTGTTCTCGCTGAAACGCGTATAGCCGAGGTCCGTCCCCGCGATCATCTGCACGGAGAACATACGCCCTGTCAGCTCCCGGCCGCGCAATACGCCCCAGGCGAAATGCTCGGCGACCGCCCGGAGCTTGTCGGAGCGGCGCTCCCCTTTCCGTTTGAGCCGCAGTGCGCGCTCGCGCACGCTAATCAGGGCGCCATCGAGTACGAGCGATTCCAGGGCCCTGTCCCGGGCGACCGGATCAACGTCGTTCGCTTCCAGCAGCAGGATCAGGCGGGCTTCGGAAAACAGCTTGTCGCCAGCTGCCAGGGCGGCGGCCGTGACGGCGTCGACCCGTTCGGCCGGTGCGTGCGCCAGCAGGCTGGCCCGGGCATGCGGATCGGCCAGGTACTCCTCGATCAGCAGCGGGAAGCCGTCGTCGTCGCCGCGGTAGTGCAGCCACCTCGCCGTTTTCAAACGCCAGGGATGAGACCGCTCGTCGCCCAGGTCAAGAAAGTCCCGCATCGCCTGGACGGCCTCGGGCGCAGGATCTTTGAGGTTCTGCAGCAACTGCAAGGCCAGCGGGTAAGCCACCGGCTGGGGCGATACGGCCAGGATGATCGCCAGGCGCACCGGATCGGCCCCATAGGCCAGCAGCCGGTTCCAGTCGGCGACTCCAAACCAGACCGACTCGCTGTCGCACCCAACGGCAGCGATGGCTCCGGTGAGCCAGGCGGCGCCCTGCGGCGAGGCGAGTGCGGGCGGCCCACTTCCGGCCAGCTGCAGTTCGCGTTCCAGCAGTCCGGTGTACAAGCGGTAGCGCATCTCGGGCAGCGCGGCGGAGGCGGCCGTGTGGCTGAGCTGCGTCAGGGACGGTCCCGCCGACCAGTCGGGAATCGAACGGGCGAGCAGTGTGAACCGCGGCGGCGGAGGATCGCTGGCGAGTAGCCGGCTCAGCCGTTCCAGGCCGGGTTCGCCCGCGAGAAGCAGCTGCAGCAGGGCGCCTTCGACAACGCGCGTCTGGGGGCTGCGGCACCAGGCTTCCAGGCGATCCAGTTCCTGACAGGCGGCGATCTGGGCGAGCAGATCCTCGGCCACCCAGGCCAGGTCGTCGACCGGGGCGGCCGTGTTCCGCTGCAGGCCGCGGGAATCGATCCAGTCCTGCAGTTCCCGGCGGACGTCATCGGCCAGCGTCGGCAATTTTTCGAGCGCGGCAGGGCGGGCTTCTTCCAGTACGGCCGGCGCCACGCCGGAACGGAGCCAGCTCATGAGAATCCGGGCCGCGTAGTATCCGTTCGGTGCATTGAGGCGCGACACCAGATACTGGGCCGTCGCCAGTGTCGCCAGCGACCGGAGTTTTTCCCGGTCCCGATATCGCCAGAGCATGCACGCCCTGGCGACCGCTTGCCAGAGCTGCGTCCGCAACGGCTGCGACTGGAGTCGTTCTGCAAAACGGAGCGACTCCAGGCAGGAATCGGGCGACGCCGATAGCACGTCGCCAAACAGGAAAGCATGACGTTCCCAGCGGCACAGCCAGGCATGACCGAACAGGCTGATGTCGGTCTGGTTGTTCCATTCACGGGCGACCTGGGCGTCGACCTTGTCGAGGAATCCAGGCGTATCATGGTCGAAGTAGCGTGAGAACTGCTCGTCGATGGCGGGCAGGTCATCATGCGAACCCAGCAGCGCGACACACGCTTCGGCGCTCGGCTCGGGGCTTTTTCGCGTCGCTAGAGCTTCGCAAACTCCCGACCGCGGGGACGCCAGGCAGGGACGCAGCGCGGCGGGCAGATCGCTCGCGTCGGCCCGGGCAATGCGATTGCTTTCTGTGGCCGGCAATCGGGCGCCGCTGGCTGGCAGCAGGGCCGCGGCGGCGGTCCAGGCGGAGTCGTCGGTTTTGGCCGTCCGTTCGGCGGACCAGGCCGCGACGGTTTCGTCCGCATGGGACGCCAGCCGGCGGGCCAGGCGTTGCTCTGTGCTGTAAGGAAAGCCGGGACACCAGGCGATCGCCACCAGGGACCGGGGGAGCAGCGGCGGCGGCAGCCGCAGCAGGGCGTCGGTGAAGTCGAGGCCCGACATTCGCCTGGCCAGCACGCCCAGGATCTGGATCGCCAGGGGACAGCGCTGCGGCTCGTGGCGTTGAAGCCAGCTCTCCAGGAAGGCCGAGGCGGCGCCGGCCAGGATTTTGGAACCAAGTGTTTCGCCCACCACACGAATTTTGTTGGGGGACAGCTTGAGCGTCGTGGAGGCCAACAGATCCAGCACGGCGATACAAGCCTGCACGGCGTCGTCGGGCGACAGCGGGTCAAGAAAGGCCAGCTCGCTTGTTTCGACCACTTGAATCAGCAGGGCCAGATGCGCAAAGGCCGGGCCGGTCGAGCGACGCTGCAGCTCCTGGATCAGGAACAGGCGCCCTCGGTCCGAGTCGTCGGCCAGGCGGAACAGCAGGGCCGATTCCAGCGGAGCCTCCTGGAAGGCGTCGACGACCGCGTCGACGCCAAACCAGTCCAGCAGATGGCGGATCGGCTGCGGATCGTCCAGCAGCTGCAGCACGCCGGAGACGGCCCACAGGTCAAGCTGGCCGGAAGGACGCCGGCAAAGCTCGTCAGTAAGCAGGCCGCGGACGACGCTCGCGGCGTATTGCCGGCATTTCTCGCGTGTGTCGTGGAAGGCCTGGATGGCCTGGTGCCGAATGTCGCGTTCGATCCAGTCGCACGCCAGCAGTTGCGGGAAGCCGAAGGCACAGCAGACAGCCGCCGGGGCGGTCCAGTCGCCGTGGCGCACAGCGGCCAGGATCACGGCCGCCGCCGCGTGCTGGGCGATGGAGGCAGGGCTCGTCCGCTGCACGTTTTCCAGCTGGCGGAAGAAGCCCGCGGTGCTGACCGGATCGTCGGCGTCGGGCGATGGCTCCCCCGAGGGATTGTCGGCAGGCAGGTCGCGCCAGAACAGATCGAGCACTGCGTCGAGCGGATCGACGATCGCCGCCAGGGCCTGCAGTTGCTCCCGATCGCCGGCGACGGCGGCGGCCAGCACGGCCGTATCGTGCTCCGGCGTGCGGACCCGTTGCTGTTCCAGGTGGTGCACGAGTTTCCCGATGCCGACGCCGGCCAGCAGATAACGCGCCTGGCGCGGGCTGCAGAGACCGTCCTGGGCAAAGGCGACGACCGTTGGCAACTGGGTCAGCGAAAGTTGATCGGGCTTCACGCGTTCCAGCACCGTGGGGGCGCATTCGGGATCGGCCAGGAGGTACAGGCAGAGAGAGTTCATCTGGCCCGCATCGCCGGCGACGACGGCCGCCTGGCGCACCGCCGGATCGCGATGAAAGACGGCATGGATAAAGCGGGACGAATCGTCGGCTGACGAGGCATGGAGGGCGCGCACCGCTGCTTGCTGCACGGTCGGTTCTGGATCGTTCAGGCCCGTCGCCAGTCGCCGGAAGGCCAGCACGCCGGTCGCTCCGCCCTGGGCTGCCATGGCGGCCGCCCTGACGTGGGCATCCGGGTGGGTCAAAGCGAACGGCAATCGTCCCCAGAAGGCGGCCTGGCGATGGGGCGGCAGTTCGACCAGTTCCCGCAAAAGGCGGACGAGTTCCGCCGGATCCGCCAAGGTCAGGGCCGCGTTGGCCGGGTCCAGTAGTCGCCAGAGTCGCGTGTCGCGCATCAGCCGAGGGCGCCCTTCTTCAAATGATAGTGCGGCCGGCCCGCTCATCCCGCCAGCGGGAAGCAGGCTGCGGCGCCTGCCGATCGTCCGGGAAACAGATCCCAGCGCGGAAGGTGCGTGATGGCCCGTCAGACAGGCTCACCACACGGCCATTTTACACGCCGCGCAAGCGCCCTGGCAGACCGCGTCGCCCGAAAGCGAGGCAGCAAACGCGTGCGGACGAAAGGACCGTAGGGGAGAGAAATGGCGGGAGATGGACCCCTTCAAGCTTTTTCCGATGTGGGCAGTCAATGGCTGAACCTCCTCTCACTCTAATTGATGGTGTTTGCCATCGCTTTGACTTGACGCGAGAGCAGGCGTCCGTCACGATTGTTCTACGGGCGGATGTTGATGGATCCGAAGCGGAATGTTGTGCAACGCTTCTTTCTAGTGACGCCATGTCGTCGTCGCGGCAGCACCCACAGACAGTGGCGGAGGTGACTGGTAGTACTCCAGCCACTCTCGCCTGTTAAAAATCGAACGACTGCCTGAACGCGGTACGCAGTACCGCCGTAAGTCCTTTCCGACCATGCGGTCGAACGGGCTCAAACTCCTGGACGAAAGCAATGCACGCTTCACCGCCTACTCGGAATGTCCTGATTGTTGACGACGATCCCGCCATCCGGCAGTTTTTTGGCGCACTGCTTTCGCGCACGAGCACGGTGAGGGAGGCAAGCGATGCGGACGAGGCCCTGGAAATTATCAAACACTGGACTCCGGATGTCGTCCTCCTGGACATCGTGATGCCTGGCATGGATGGATACGAGGCCTGCCAAAGATTGAAAGCCTGCCTGGGTGCGGATGCTCCGCAAGTGATCATGGTGTCCGGCCGATCCGAAGAAGCAGGCATGGCAAAGGCCTTTGAGATGGGAGCCGACGACTACCTGGTCAAGCCCGTCGATCATGTCGAGTTTTGTTCGCGTGTCGATCTGCACTTTCGTCTACGGGAAAGCCGAACAGCTACCGTAGAACTGCAACGGCAGGTCGATAGCAACCATCAGAAACTGAAGCAGATCCTGGTGGAGCGCGCCGAACAAATCGTGGCCATTCAGGACGTGGCTGTGTTTACTTTGGCCAAGGTGGCCGAATCACGCGACAACGATACCGGTCAACACATTGTGCGATTGCGCGAGTACGCGCAACGCCTGGCAATAGAGTTAAAACAAGATGAACCCTACACTCTTGTTATCAACGAGGCCTTCCTGGCCGATCTCTACCGCTCGAGCCCCCTCCACGATATCGGCAAAGTTGGCATCCCGGATGCGATTCTCCTCAAGCCGGGTCGTCTTACGCCCTCAGAGTTTGAAACGATGAAGCGTCACGCCGTCATCGGAGCGAACATTCTGCATGAAGCAGTGATGCAAACCAAGGGCGGTGGATTTCTTGCGATGGCGGCAACGATTGCCCAGTTCCACCATGAACGCTGGGATGGTCAAGGCTATCCTGCGGGCCTGATCGGAGAAGAAATCCCGTTGCCGGCGCGGATCGTCTCGGTGGCGGACGTCTACGACGCACTTACTTCCGAGCGACCGTATAAGAAAGCCTGGACGCCCGCCGAGGCGAAGGACTTGATTCAAAAAGGCGCCGGCACTCAGTTTGATCCGGCAGTCGTGGCCGCATTTGAGCGCTGTTTCGACGATTTCCTGCGTCTCCAGGAACGCTACGCCGACCAGGAAGCGGTCGTAACTGGCGCCATGACCTTTATGGAATTTGATCTTCCAGAAACGACCTGACCTGCTTGGATCGCTGGATAATTGGAGCGCTGGATGAAGAAATGGCTCCCTGGCGTCTTCCCGTATCATTTCCCGTCGCCCGTTTCGGCGGGAGTCGATGCTGCGATGTTCTCTCGCAAATCGCGATAACTGCTTTCTGGTCTGGTTGATGCGTCAACGAAGAGGAGGCGAATCAAGAACGAATGCCGCTGCGAAGAGTGGCCGGCAAAGCGAAGGAATCGTGATCTGATACCACGCTTCCGGCTCCCTTCACAGCGGAACTACCCTGTCGCCCGCGGTCAGGCTGAGCGATCGCCGCTCTTATAGCGGCGACGCCAGTGCCATTGGCTTAGACCCATTGCTCGACATCGAGCGAGAGGTTCTCCCGTTCGTGGCGGCTGATTTCGACGATTTCGTTGATGCAGCTGAAGAAGGCGTCGACCACCTGCACGTCCCACTGTTCGCCGGCGCCACGCTGCAGGATCTCGGCCACTTTTTCGATCGGCATCCCTTTGCGGTAGGGACGGTCGCTGGTCATGGCGTCGAAGGCGTCAGCGACGGCGGCGATGCGGGCCAGGAAGGGGATCTCTTCGCCGGCCAGTTGCTGAGGGTAGCCTTTGCCGTTCCACTGTTCGTGGTGGTGCAGCACGACCGGCAGGCATTCGCCCAGCTGGCGAATGTCGGCCAGGATGCGATGTCCCAGTTCCGGGTGCAGTTTGATATGTTCGTACTCGGCGTCGGTCAGTCGGCCCGGTTTGCAGAGCACGCTGTCATCGATGCCGATCTTGCCGATATCGTGCAGCAGGCCGGCCATGTAAATGGTGGAGAGTTTCTCGGGATCGCATTGCAGTTCCTGGGCCAGTCGCACGGCGACCCGGGCGACGCGATCCGAATGGCCGCAGGTGTACGGGTCTTTGGCGTCGATGGCGGAGGTCAACGCGCGGACCACGCTGGCCAGGAACTCGGCCTGGCGACGGTACAGTTCACGGTTGCCGGCGTGGATGCCCAGGATCCCGCCGACCGATTTCAGCAGGTTGGCTTCGATCGTGCCGAATTCTGCGTTGCGGGAATGGTTGAACGCGGCGATGAATCCAAACAGGTTTTCCCCTTCGAACAACGGGGCCAGGATCACCTGGCGGATGTCGCCAAAGGGCCAGTTGCTGTCGCGGGTGACGGCGGCGTTGGCGATAAACGGCGGGTCGCCCGGCTGCAGGTTGACGTGCTCTACAAAGCGGCCGAACGACTCCAGGTCGAAGTCGCATTCCCCGGCCAGCAGCAGTTTGTCGGCGACGCGGGCTTTGTATTTGTAGGTCACCTCTTGTTCCTGGGCGACCGCCAGCAGGTTAATGGCAAAGCCCTTGGCGGGCAGGCATTCGTCAAGCGTGTCGAGGGCGAGCTGGGCGAGGTCCTCGTCGGTTTTTGACAGCCGCAGGTTCTCAATCAGGGCGTACAGTAGCGAGATTTCTTCATAGGTCGAAGTGAGGTTGCTCGACACGCTGTCGACTTCGGTTTCCAGCTTCCGCCAGCGGCCCTCGGCCCGGAGCTTTTCAAACACGGCCAGGCCCAGCTTTTCAACGGTCGCTGGATTCTGGGGGCGAGCCGTCGCGATCCAGCGGACGAGGTCGGCCGACCGCACCTGGGTCGGATCGACTTCGCGCAGGAGCATGGCGGACACGGCCACATACCGCCGATTCTCGCGGGTGCGGACCGGCAGGGCGTACAGTTCCAGGTAATCGTCGCCGGTCAGGAACTGGGGCGAAAAACGCTCCGCACAGGCCTGCACCAGGTCGCGGTCGACGGTCTGGGTTAAATGCGGCTGGCCGGCGCCCTGTTTGAGCAGGTCGCCGGTAAAACCGTCGTAAATAGAAAACTCCACGTCAAACCAGCGGGCCAGTTCCTGCTGCAGGGACTGCACGGCGGCTTTGTCATCGACCTCAACAGACGGAAGCCGGTAGGAGATTTGCGTCATAATCGAGCGAACCGATATAAGTAGAAACGGATGCGGCTGAACGCGCAGTCGCCACCGAAATCTAGTTCGCAAAAAGGCGCGACGCAAAAAAACGCCACGCCTTGCCAGGTCTTCGCAAATGCTCCGCCAGTGGGCGGTTACTTCCCGGGCGAGGTCAGATTCCCCGTCGACAGAGAGCCGTCCGGCAGCTCTTTCGCGTCGTTCTCGGCGTCCACAAACAGGTTTCCCGACACCAGCAGACGCGGGCATTCGCCTTTCAATTCCAGCCCCTGGGGTCGCACCGAAGCGAACACATTTCCCGTAATGGCGATGTCTGAAGCCCCCTCCACGACCATGCCCGCGGCGGCCAGATCGTTGCCGACCCGGCGCAGTTTGCCGTCGCCCAGGTAGCTGTTGGAGAAGTTATTGCCAGACACCGTAATCCGCCCGCTGGCCGGGCCGACCCGCACGGCGTTGGTCTTTAGAATGGTAAAGGTGTTGGCGCTAACCGCACACCCATGAGCGTCGCGGAGGTCCACGCCCAGGCCGTTATGGGCGATGACATTGGCGGATACGGTGTCGCCGTAGCAATCCCGATCCAGGATCACGGCGGCGCCGGCGCACTCTTCAATCATGTTGCCCGAGATAACAGAGCCGTAGGTGTTTTCCACCACCACGCCGTGGCCCAGGTGGTCGTCGAGATTGTTGCCTGTCATGCACAGGTTATAGCCATCGATGCAATGGACGGCGTCCTGGTTCTCTTCGAACTGGTTAGCGGAAACGATAATGTCGTGGCAGCCATACAGGTACAAACCGACGCCTGTGTTGTAGGTAATCAGGCAGTCGGACACCCGCGGGTCTTCGTAAGCCTGGTCCAGGTGGATGCCGTTTCCGCCGTGGTGGCTGATCGAAACGCCGTGGATGAAAATCTCTTCCACATACCGGGCGGCGATGCCGTGACCGCTTTTTTCGTTGCCGGTGATGCGGAGATCGGCAATGCGAATTCGCCACAGGTGATCGGAGCCCGGCGGCTTTTTGTCGCCATGGGTCTTTTTGCCGATCATGAGAGCCGGCTGCCCCGATTCATTCCGATTGATGATGTGTGTAGCCGCCCCGCTGCCCTGCAGCGTGGTGTCGGTGGTTTGCAGCCAGAGCGTTTCCTGGATTTCAAACTCGCCAGGCGGCAGGATCACCAGGCCGCCTGCGGCCGGCACCGCATCGAGCGCCGCCTGCAGCGAGGGGTAGTTGGCCGCGTCAATCGTCGGCCGGGCTCCAGGCAGCAGGACTTTGTCGGACGCCTTCCAGCCGAGCAGCAGCACGGCGACCCCGCTGAATACCAGGGCGGACAGTTTCCAGGCGGATCGTTGCCACTTCATTGGCGTGTTCCTCAGCAGCGGGGACGGGGCTCCAACTCCAGCGAGTTGGCGGAATCGGGCCAGTATCCTTTACCTTTCCTGCCTGGTCAACGTTTGCGAAAGTCTCCAGCCGAGGGGGTGCTCGTAGCTGAACTCGCCAGAGTTGAGCTGCGGTTCCCGGAATGCGCCTCCCGAAAGTCTGGCGACTTTGTCTGCATGGTCGCTGCGGACGCCTTTGTGGGACATGCCCTATCGGTGCATGCCCTTTGTTAAATACAATTTCCTGCTGGCGAGTGTCTTGCTCGCCTTTGAAACTCTCCCTTCTGATGATTCCCGGCGTGCAGCACGTCGCTTGGGTTCCGCTTTGCTTCTTTTTCGATGGCTCCCGTCATGACGAACGATTCTTCCGCGACGCCCCCGCCCGGCGACGATCTTCCTGTCGATCCGGCGTCCGCCGCCGATTGCAAAGGCGACGCCGAACTTTCCAACCCGCTGGCAGGGGAGAACGTCGAGGATCCTTCGCCGACGCTGGAAGCGGCCCTGGAACGCTATCAGCTGGAAACGCCGCCCGAGGCGATCGAGCCGCTCAAAGCGTACTGCGCCCTGTTGTGGGAATGGAATCTCAAACTGAATCTGACGCGGCACACGGACTACGACAAGTTTGTTTCCCGCGACCTGCTCGACGTGCTACAGCTGGCTTCGGTGCTTAACGAGGGAGAGGAAGTGCTTGATGTCGGCTCCGGCGGCGGCGTGCCAGGCATACCGCTGGCGATTGTGCGGCCCGATCTAAGGGTGTCGCTTTGCGAATCGATCGGGAAAAAAGCGAAGGTCCTGGGCGAAATGACGAACGCACTGGAAATCCAGGTGCCCGTCTTTCATGGGCGAGCCGAAGTCGTGCTGGACGATTTCAGCTTTGATTCCCTGGCGGCCCGGGCGGTCGGTCCGCTGTGGAAAATGCTGCACTGGTTTCAGGGGCGCTGGCACACGATCGGCCGACTGCTCGCCATCAAAGGGCCCAGCTGGCCCGAAGAACGCGGCGAAGCCCGCCATCGCGGTTACATGCACGAGGTCGACCTGCGCAAGCTGGTGGAGTACCCGCGGCCTGGGGCCGACGGCCAAAGCGTGATCCTGCAGCTGACCCAGAAGGGCCGCTAAAGGACGGGCCGCAATCGCTGGCGTGCGCCGGAGGAGAGGATCACGGCCGCAATGCGAAACCTCTTTTTCGGTCTCTGCGGGGCTACTCCTTTACCTCTTGCGTGCGGATGGCTACCCTTAACGGCTTGAAATCGGAACATCTCGCCAGGCAACCCCCAGGTTTCCTTCAGCCTGTGGGGCGGGATTTTCGATAGGCGGGCAATACGTTCGAGCGCGTGCTCGGAGGCGGCGTATTGCGCCATCGTGACAACAATTGTCACAAATGGGATAACTTAGATGCAATTCATACGATGGTACGCGGCTTTGGCGGCAAGCGTACTTTTCCTGGCCTGCTGCGCGACCACGGGATTAGCCCAGCTCGATTCTCCTGAACCCGACAAACATACGGAACTGGTCGACGGCCAGCCGGCGCCGGACGCCGCGCCGGCTCTCACGCCCGAGGAACGCCTGGCCCATATTGAAGCGCTTGCGCAAGAGGGCGTCAACGCGGGCCACAACGCCTGGATGCTGGTCTCCTGTGCGCTAGTGCTGTTCATGACGGCGCCGGGCCTGGCCATGTTTTATGGCGGTCTGGTGCGGAAAAAGAACGTGCTGAGCGTGCTGATGCAGTGCCTGTTTCTGATGGGGCTGATGACTATCATCTGGGCCGTGTACGGCTATTCGCTTTCTTTTGGCGGCGATGCGTTGGCGGAACCAGGCGTCGAAGCCGAGGGTGAAGCGAAAGTCGCCGCGTACAGCCCCTGGATCGGGAACGGCGAATTCCTGTTCATGAACAACGTCCAGCAATCGTGGAAAGACGGCGCGGTCGATACGCCGATGACGGATAAAATCCCGACGCTGACCCACATGCTGTTCCAGGGGATGTTCTTCATCATTACCCCGGTGCTGATCTGCGGCGCCTTTGCGGAACGGATGAAGTTCAGCACGATGGTGGTGTTTCTGGTGTTGTGGGGGACGCTCGTCTATTGTCCTTTGTGCCACTGGGTGTGGGACAAGGGGCCGCTGGGCTTTGTAGAAACTTCCCAGCTGGGCAGTCGGTTTGCGGTGATGGGCGGGGCGCTCGACTTTGCGGGCGGGACGGTCGTGCATATCAGCTCGGGCGTGTCGGCCCTGATCTGCGCCCTGCTGATCGGTCGGCGTCTGGGTTTTGGCTCGGAACCGATGCCGCCGCACAACCTGACGTACACCTCGCTGGGAGCCGGTATGCTGTGGGTGGGGTGGTTTGGCTTTAACGCCGGGAGCGAACTGGCCTGCGATGGATTGACCTCGAGCGCTTTCGCGGTGACGCATTTCTCGGCTGCGGCCGGCGCCGTCTCCTGGGCCGCCATGGAATGGATCTTGCGCAAGAAGCCGAGCGTGCTGGGCGCTGCTTCGGGCGCTGTCGCGGGGCTGGTGTGCATTACGCCGGCTGCCGGGTTTGTACAGCCGATGCCCGCGCTGATCATGGGGGCTCTGGCTGGGGTAATCTGCTTCCTGGCCTGCACGACGCTGAAGAACAAGTTTGGCTACGACGATTCGCTGGACGCCTTTGGCGTGCATGGCGTCGGCGGCACGCTGGGCGCCATTCTGACCGGCGTGTTCGCCACGCGGGCCTGCTGGGACATTGATGAAGGCCGCACCCTGGGGCTGCTCGACGGCTGGATGACGGGCGGCGAATTCACCGCGCGGATCTTCATCGGCCAGATCGTCGCAACCGGCATCACCTGGGTGTATGCGGCGGTGGCGACGTACATCCTGCTCAAGGTGCTGGACCTGACGATGGGTCTTCGCGTCTCCCAGGAACAGGAAATCCAGGGGCTCGATCTGAGTCAGCACGGCGAGGAGGGCTACATCTACATCTAGCCCCCGGCTAGACTGTAGATCGCAAACCCTGTTTTCTGGCGACAAACGCAACAACGAATCCCAGCCCGTTCTGGCGGCAAGCGTCAGGCGGGTCCTGGGAGTCGGCGCCGTCCGCCGGCGCCCTCAGGTTCGCAAACCCGCTTGAGCCGGGAACGCGCGTCTTCAGGGACCGTCGACCGCTCACCTCGGCAGGTTTCACCCGAAGGAGACCGTCGCCGGACTTGAATCCCGGCGGCAGGCTATAATAAAGGGTTGTCGCTGGCTGGCCGAAGCGCGGTCTCCGGCGGCGGCTTTTGAGCATTGAAATTTTTTTGAGGGAGGCCGCCCGCTTGCGGGCAGTCCGCTTTTGGCAAGGAACTCATCATGAAAAAAGTTGAAGCGATCGTTCGGCATTTCAAACTGGAAGACGTCAAAAACGCCCTGACTGAGAAAGGAATCCACGGCATGACGATTACCGAAGTCCGCGGTTTTGGTCGGCAAAAGGGCCATACCGAAATGTATCGCGGTACGGAATACGCCGTGGATTTTGTCCCGAAAGTCAAAATGGAGGTCGTCTGTTCCGACAGCAATCTCCAGGCGGTGATCGACACGATCATGAGCACCGCCCAGACGGGACAGATTGGCGACGGCAAGATTTTCGTCACGGCGCTCGACAATACCATTCGCATCCGCACCGGGGAAATTGGCGAAGACGCCCTGTAGGCCCGCCGGCCAGGGTCGGCCGGATTGCAGCCAGCCCAGGAGGGGAACTACGCCAACAATCCTGCGGGAGTTGTTATGAATCATCCTCCCGGTATACGCCCCGTCGTGATCGAAGCGAAGGATCGCTTGCGCATCGGACGTGAGAAACTCAGGGCGCAGCATCTGAGCGGCTCGCCCGGCATCCAGGTCTGCACGCGGCTGACAGAGCTGGTCGACACGGTCCTGGTGGAATTTTACAACTCCATTCTTGCCGATATGGCGGACAGCGACCCGACGCTGGCGGGAGAGTTTGTGCTGGCTCCCAATGGCGGCTACGGCCGCCGCGATCTGGCGCCGTATTCCGATGTGGATCTGATGCTGTTGTATCGGCCCGGCTCGCGCGATCGGGTGGCTCCCTTTGCGCGGCTGCTCACGCAATACATTTACGACGCCGGGCTGGACCTGGGTTTCAGTCTGCGAACGCCGAGCGAGGCCTGTTCGCTGGCGACGGCCGATGCGGAAACCTTTACCGCACTCGCGGAAAGCCGCGTGCTGATTGGCAACAAAAGCCTGTTCAAGCACTTTATGGAACGCTTCCAGCGGCTGGCCAAACGGAAGTCCCAGCGGCTGATCTCTGTGATTGAAGAGGCCCGGTTAGAAGAACGCTCCAAGTACGGCGAAACCGTCTATCTGCTCAAACCGAACGTCAAACGCAGCCGCGGCGGCCTGCGCGATATCCAGTTGCTCCGCTGGATCGGCTTTGCCCGGTACGGGGAAGTCGAACCAGAAAACCTTCGTCGCCAGGGCGCTCTGGCCGCCGAAGACCGGATGCGGCTAAGGGCGGCGCGGGATTTTCTGCTCCGATTGCGCAACGAACTGCACTTTCACGCCGGTAAAAGCCGCGATGTGCTGGATAAAGACGAACAACTACGGATCGCCCAAAGATACGGCTACCAGGGCGGCGAGGCCGTGCTGCCGGTCGAAGAGTTCATGCGGGAGTATTTTGAACACACCAGCGCGGTGCGTTCCATTGTCGCCCATTTTGTGGCGACGGCGAAGAACCGCTGGACGTTCTCCCGACTGTTAGAGCCGCTGTTCAGCCACCAGGTAGAACGGGACTTTTACGTCGGTTTTCGCTATATCGGGGCGAACCGCCGGGGGCTGGCCAAGGTGTGCGGCGACCTCGCCCAGACGCTGCGGCTGATGGATCTGGCCAACTGGTACGATAAACGGATCGACCATCATACCTGGACGGCGATTCGCGATTCGATGAGCACCTGGGACGAAGTCGAGCTGACTTCCGAGGCGAAAGTCCGGTTTCTCTCGCTGGTTTCCCAGCCGGCTCGACTGGGAAACCTGCTGCGGCAGCTCCACGACCTGCGCGTTCTGGAAAAAATTATTCCTGCGGTGCGCCATGCGCGATGCCTTTTGCAATTTAATGAGTATCATAAATATACGGTTGATGAGCATTCGCTTCGAGCCATTGAACGTTGTACGGAATTTGCCAGCGACCCGGGGGCGCTGGGGGACGCTTATCGCAGTATCCGCGAGAAACGCATTCTGCACCTGGCTTTGCTGCTGCACGACCTGGGGAAAGGCTTTGTCGAAGACCATAGCGAGGTCGGCCGGCGGATTGCGACGGAAACGGCCGTCCGACTGGGGCTGGCCGAACGCGACGCCGGTACGCTGCAGTTTTTAGTGCACAAACACCTGCTCATGGCGGATACCGCCATGCAGCGGGATATTAACGACGACCGCGTCGTACTGCAGTTTGCCCTGGAAGTGCGATCGCCTGACATATTGAAAATGCTGTTCGTGTTGAGCTGCGCCGATCTGGCGGCGGTCGGCCCGGGCGTGCTGAACAACTGGAAGCTGGAATTGCTGACCGATCTTTATCGCCGCACCATGCGCCATGTGTCTGCCGAAGATCCGCCGTCGCGGAGCACGGCCGAAGGGATCGAAGTCCGCCGCCAGCAGGTTTCCGACGCCGCCCCCAATTCGGCGACCAATCCCGCCGCTGCCTGGTGGAGCCGCCAGATAGAAACCCTCCCGCCGCGTTACCTTTTCTCCGCTCCTCGGAAAAAAATCGTGGCCACCCTGAGCCGGCTGCAGAATCTGGAACAGGACCAGGTCGTCGCCTGGGGGGAGTATTTGCCGGACCGGAAAGTTGTCGAATACACCATTGGAGCCCAGCGGGAAATTTGCCGAGGCATTTTCCACCGTTTGACGGGCGCCTTTTCCAGCACGGGCCATGAGATTCTGTGGGCCGACATCTGCTCGCTGGCCGACGGCGTGCTGCTGGACCGCTTCCATGTCCATGACCTGGATTTCACCGACGAGCCGCCGGAGGAGCGTCTTTCGGAAGTCGCCCGCCGACTGGAACAGTCGCTACGCCAGCCTACCGATCAGCCGCCCTCGTTTCGGCGGTTGTGGACAAAAGAATCCACCATCGTAGGCGCCCACCTGCAGACCAAGGTAGGCATTGATAACGAAACTTCGGAAGAATGTTCGATTATTCACATTTTCGCCCATGACCGGCGTGGTTTACTGTATACGATCACCAAAGCGATCTATGACCTAGGCTTGTCTGTCGAAGTCGCCAAGATCGGGACCTATGTCGACCAGGTGATTGATGTTTTTTATGTCACGGAACAAGCCACTGGCGGGAAAATCGAAAGCGAAGAAAGGATTCGCGAAGTGAAACTGCAAATTTCCCAAGCCATTGAGCCGGTGACGGTCATCTCGTAGGCCGCAATTCTGGGCCTGACGGCGAACCACGGCCGTCTCCCTTCTGTTCTGCTCTTCTCACTTTGTCTGCTCTGCTTTCCCCTCATCGCGGGTCGCCGTCTGTCTTCAGGCGATGCGCACGGAGATTTTATTGTGAAGTTTTTTGTTGCATGGATGATGGTTCTCGCGCTGGCGACGGTGGGCAACGCCAGCGAAGAGCCCGAAGAATCGCCGGTTGGCCGGACAATCGATAATTTTGAACTTCAAGATTACCGGGGTAAGGCTGTCAAGCTGGACGATTTTCGCGACAGCAAAGCGGTCGTCGTGATTTTCCTCGGTACGGAATGTCCGCTGGCTAAACTCTATGCGCCGCGCCTGTGCGCGCTGGCAGCCGAGTACGAATCCCAGGGCGTAGCGTTCCTGGGCATTAACGCCAATGTGCAGGACTCCATCACCGAAGTGGGCGCCTATGCCCGCATCCATGAAATTAAATTTCCCCTGCTCAAAGACTCCGGCAACCGGGTCGCCGACGCCATGGGAGCAATTCGTACGCCTGAGGCCTTTCTGCTCGACGGCCAGCGCCGCGTGCGGTATTGGGGTCGCATCGATGACCAGTACGGCGTGGGCTACGCTCGCGATAATCCTCAGCGCCAGGATCTAAAAGAAGCCATTGACCAGCTCCTGGCAGGCAAACCGATCACCCTGCCGGAAGCCGAAGCGACGGGCTGCCATATCGGACGCATCCGCCAGCCGGACCCCAACGCCAAGGTCACTTACTCCCAGCAAATTTCCCGCCTGCTGCAGAAACGCTGCGTCGAGTGCCACCGGCCGGGCGAGATTGCTCCGTTTGCCCTGACCGATTACGAAGAGGTCGTCGGCTGGGCCGAAACCATCGCTGAAACCGTCGAAGAAAATCGGATGCCGCCCTGGCACGCCAGCCCCAAACATGGCGACTTTATCAACGACCGTCGGCTCTCCAAAGAGGAAAAGCAGTTGATCTATGATTGGGTCGCCGCCGGCGCCCCGCAGGGCGATCCGACCCAGCTGCCAGAACCGTTGGAGTACACGACCGGCTGGCAACTGCCCCGGGAGCCCGACTATGTCGTCGCCATGCGGCCGGCCCCGTACTCGGTCCCGGCCGAAGGGAAGATCCGCTACCAGTACTTCACCGTGAACCCCGGTTTCACCGAAGACAAATGGGTCACCGCCGCTGAAGTCGCGCCCGGCAACCGAGCCGTGGTGCACCATATTCTGGTCTTTGTGAAAACCCCTTCGACCCGACTGAGCGAAGAAGGCGGTTTTCTGGCGGCTTACGTTCCCGGACTGCGAGAGAAGCCGTATCTGCCCGGCATGGCGAAGAAAATCCCGGCCGGCGCCCAACTGTACTTCCAGGTCCATTACACGCCGATCGGCTCGCCCCAGCAGGACCTGAGCAAGATCGCCCTGGTGTTCTGCAAGCCGGAAGAAGTCGAGTACGAAGTCAAAACGGCCAGTGTTTCCACCCGGAACATTCTGATTCCGCCCGAGGACGGCAATTATGTGGCCGAAGCCACCTCTGGCAGCCTGGGCGAGGACGCGCTCCTGCTGTCGTATATGCCGCACATGCACCTCCGCGGCAAGTCCTTCCGCTATGAAACCCGGCCCCGCGAAGGCGACAGCCAGATCCTGCTCGATGTGCCGGAATACGACTTCAACTGGCAGACCTCGTACCGCTTGCGCGAGCCGATGACGCTCCAGGCCGGCACGCAGATTTACTGCCAGGCCAGTTATGATAACTCCAAACGGAACCTGTCCAATCCGGATCCGCAAGCAACTGTCCGCTGGGGCGCCCAGACCGACGATGAAATGCTGTTCGGCTATTTCGACTACGCCATCAAGGTGCCGGGTCCCGAGACAAACAAGGCGACTCCGGAAATGCTGCGTTACGCCCGGTCCATCATCATGCAGTTGGATCGCAATCGCGACGGCCGCGTCAGCCGGAAGGAAGTCCCCCGGCAGCATATGAGTACGTTCGAACGGCTCGACGTGAATCGCGACAACCAACTCACCCTGGAAGAGATGCTCACCCCATAACGGACGTCAGGCCGCTCCCCCTTCCCGGGTCGTCCGGCCGGGGCTTCCTGGGTTAAGATAAACAGGAAGCCCGCCGCCAGGCAGGCGGGACGTCTTTTACCTGGGAGAAGAGCGTGCGCACTGCCCATCGGCTTGGATTGCTCTACGTGACCGCTGCGGCGACCTGTCTGACCGGCTGTGGATGGATGTCGCGTGAAAGCGTACAGGCGGCCCGCGTCGAGAAGTCCGCCATTCGCGAATTCGTCGACGAACGCGGCACGACCTCGCTGCCGACTGTATATGTCATCTCCACCCCTTTTGCGGGACGCATCCAGCCCATCTTGAAAGAGGTCGGCTCACCCGTTTCCGCCGGCCCACAGGCCGACCCCGTCGCGCAGATGGTGCCCGACGATCTACGCGAAGAAAAGGCCGAAGCCCAGGCGGCCGTCGATCGCCTGAAGGCTTCCATCGTCGAAAACCAGTTCATGGCCGTCGAGCAGAATCTGTACCAGCAGGCCCTGCACTATGTGGACTCCATGCAGGAGGCTGTCAAAGCGGCGGCCCGGCAGACGGAGGCTTCTAAACGCAGCTACGAATACGCCGAAAGTTTCTTTGCCGAAACGGCCCGCCTGGCCAAAACCGATGTCCGCACCGACGACGATGTGCAACGCGCCGATGTCGAACGGGTCGCTCGGGAAGTCGACTACTACAAGTCCAACCGGTACACCCAGGCGGCCGAGGCGATCAACGCGGCGACCCGCCTGCTGCCCGCCATTGTAAAGTCCTATATCGAACGGAAGCAGCTCGGCACCAGCGTCCTGGAAAAGCAGCTGGCCGAAGCGCAAGCCCGGTTGCGACAGGCCGAGATTCGCGAGACCAGAGCCGTCATGCACAGTCCGATCCAGGGCGTCGTGCTGGAGAAGATGATCGAGAATGAACAGTACCTGGCGGCGGGAACCCAGCTGCTGAAGATTGGCGACTTGTCGCAACTGGAGATTGTCGCCGAAGTGCTCAGCCAGGACGTCGTCCAGATTCATGCCGGCGACCCGGTCGAAATCTACGGTCCTGCGACCGGACGGAACCTGGGCGACGGTTTCCAGGGCGTCGTCAAACGGGTGCATCCGGCCGGCTTTACCAAGCTCAGTTCGCTGGGCGTCGAACAGCAACGGGTGAAGGTCATCGTCGCCTTTGCCGCAGGCGAGCTCGACCGGCTGTTCCAGGAGCGGCCGCTGGGCGTTGACTATCGTGTCCGCGTGCGGATCTTCACCGCCAGCAAAAAAAACGCGCTGACCATTCCGCGCACGGCCCTGTTCCGCGGGGCCGACGGCGGCTGGCAGGTGTTCGCCGTTTGCAATGGCGCGGCGGAGCTGACGCCTGTGACGGTCGGCCTGGGGAACGACGACCGGGTCGAAATTACCGACGGCCTGCAGGCGGGAGCGACCGTGGTGCTGGCGCCGGAAAGCAGCCTCGTCGACGGCGCCGCCGTCGAACCGAAAGTTCGCCCCGAGACATCCCCGTCGCTAGAAACGCCGGACGCATCGTAGTGGACCTGTGGCCAGGTCCACTACCTGCGGCTCTAGGCTTTGCGGATGAAGTCGGCAGCGTAACTGCGGACCTGTTTGCCGTTGAGTACGTGCACCATGCGGAGCTGCTGGAGGGTGGATTCGCTGAACTGCGACAGGGGCACATGCACCCAGCTTTTGCCGTAGTGCCGTGCCAGGCGACGCCAGCCCGCACCGGGAGGGGCCGGACTGAGCAGGGCGATTTGCCGTGATCGGCTGTGCAGACAGGCGGCCGCCAGCAGACGCTCTTCCAGCGTTTCCGTAAAGTTCAGTTCCGGGTTCTGCCAGATGTCAGGAATTGACACTGGCGGATACAGAAACAATGCCCCGCCATAGGTCGCCAGGCCGATGCCGGGCCCGACCATCTCCTGGCGATAGTCAGTGGCGCACATCGCCAGGGTGGATTCTTCCTGGTGCTCGGCGAACCAGGTGGTGCGCCAGGGATAATCCCGCGGATCCAGGGGGGCCTCGAACAGCATCACGACTGCGTCCAGGTGGCCTTTGTCGGGCGGCAGCACTTTCACGTACAGCTGGCCGTCGTACCAGTGCCGCAGGGTCTCGCGGACATCGATGCCGTCCTGCAGGCTGGTGGTGAACTTCTCGGTTCTGGCCAGGTCCATATTCATGATCGTGCGGGCCCGATCAAACACATGAGCGCGGAAATTTTCAATCAGCTCGTCCTCGGGCGGCCAGCTGCACTGGGCGAACGGATTCCAGCGCATCTGCCATTTCTCGGCGGTCGATTTTTCGGGGCGCGGCCGCAGTTCGCAGCTGCGCCATTCGACGGGCGTTCCGGGCAGGCGATTGACCAGATCGACCATCTCTCCGTCAGGCAGTCGAGCCTGGTCGATGCCCAGGGAGACACGTTCCTCGGCGTCGCCAGGGTACGGGTATTCGCGGGCTGTTTCGGCTGTTTGTAACGCATAACGATCCCCGGCCAGCTGTTTGGCGGCGATGACCAGCGTGTACAGGTCAGGGGTAAGGCGGCGATCCAGCAGGGTCAGGTTGCGGACATACTTCAGGCACTGCCGCAGCAGATGCGGGGTGATTTTGCGGGCTCGGCCGCGCAGCTCCTGCTGGTATCCGGCGCGGGCCGCCATGAGCAGCTGTTTGACGCCGTCGATCGACAGGTTCTCGTCGTCTTCCAGCTCGGCCCGGGCCTGTTCGTACAGACCGGTGATAAAGGGCAGCTCGCCCAGCAGGAAGATGAGCGTTTTCGGGTCGATGCAGTGCCTTTCGACGGGCTCGACCAGATCGTCTTCAGCGTCGACCGGCGTTTGCTCCTGGTACGCCTCTCGGATCCAGGGCCAATCCAACACGGAGCAGACCAGCAGAATCGAAGAGTAACGCTGCTCCAGTTCCCGCAGGCGGGCCGCCATGTGCCGCACGCGGTCTCGCGGCTGGCCTTCCGGGGGACGCGGGATTGAAGGCAATAGCGCCGCGGCGAACCGCTCCAGCGAAACTTTTTTCAGTGCGAACGGGTCCGGCAGCAGCTGGCTGTACGGCACAAAACGGGAAGTTTCCAGGTCGATGAACGCACGGTCGATATGCTCGCCCAGCGCCACCCGTAACGCGGCAATGACGGGCTGGCAGGGGTCGATCGGAGCATAGCTGAATTCGCGGCGATCGTCGTCGTTCTCGGCTTCGGCCGCATCGGGCGTCCAGAGCGTGCGGTAGCGCGGACGGTCCGGCTGTGCGATCATGGAGGGGGCCGGCAGCCGCTCAATCGCCGCTTCGACTCCCTGCTGGAACGATGGCGGCAACGGCACGGCAATGCAGTCAAACGACTGCGTCAGCATCAGGCGGCGGACCTGCAGGGCGCATTCGCCGCTGCCATGAATCACGGGCGCCGCCAGGATCCGAGGCCCAATCGCCAGCACGCTCATTGTCGGCTTCTTCTGTTCGCAGGGAAGGAAATGCATCACCCAGTAAGTTCCGTTGTGGGAACGCGTGGGCAGGTTGGGGAATTATAGACTCTTCAAAAACTCGATCAGATCGCGTGCTTCGGCCGCCTTCAAAGGGGACGTCTGCTGGTGGCGTTCGCGCTGGACCACGTCGCTCAGGCTGCGGGCCCGGCCGTCGTGGAAGAACGACCGACGCTGGCTCACGCCGCGCAGCGAAGGCGGGTTGAACTCCGTCCGACCACGTTCATCGTGAAGCCCTACATCATACACGGCGGACGAAGTGTACGTGGGCGGTACATGGCATTCTACGCAGCCCTGCCGGGAGAAAATTGCCTGGCCCCGGGCGATCGAAGCGGCCGACTCGACGGACGGCGGATCGGCGGCGCGGGCGGCCAGGATCGAAGGCGGCGGCTGCAGCGTCTGCAGATAGGCCGTCAGCGCGGCCACGTTTGCATCGGTCGCCTGGTCCTGTTTGTCGTCGCGCATGGTCAGCTGAAGCGACTTGCGGATCTGATCCGAGAGCGTCGCCTGGGAGCCGGTCCAGGCCCAGGGGCCCGTATCGTGGCCGCCCAGCAGCGACAGGATTCGCTTGGGCGAACCGAACGTGTCGTCGCCCAGGTTATCGTTGATGGCGCCGTTGGCGTGGCCGTCGGTATGGCAGCTATGGCAACTGTACCAGCCATCGAGCGACAGCCGGGCATCGTAAAACAGCGACTCGCCCTGGTCCGCCAGGGTCGGTTCGGGCGTCGGACCTAGCGAAATCGTTTCCGTCTGGAACGTTTCCAGGTCCAGCATCGAAACGCTGTCGTCGAACGTGTTGGCGGTATAAACCCGGCGGCCGTCGCCATGCAAAGCCAGGCCGCTGGGACGACGGCCCAGGTCGATTCGTTCGAAGCCCTGCGTCGGCCTCCGGCGAGCCGCCAGCTGGTCGACGCCGGCGTAAAGCACGACTGTCTGGCCAGCCGGCGTGATCAGCAGTTCGCCTGGATCACCTGCCGCCAGGTTGGGATTTCCCAGCGGATAAAAGCTCCAGTGGGCAATGTCCCAGGGCGCCGGGACTTCCTGTTGATCACCCGGCAATGGTTCTGGCGGGTCGGCGGGCCGGGCGTTCTGTTTGGCGGTCGCCCGTTCG
This sequence comes from Lignipirellula cremea, assembly GCF_007751035.1. Taxonomy (NCBI): domain Bacteria; kingdom Pseudomonadati; phylum Planctomycetota; class Planctomycetia; order Pirellulales; family Pirellulaceae; genus Lignipirellula; species Lignipirellula cremea. The sequence goes on from NZ_CP036433.1 coordinate 3,202,326, forward strand.
GCGGGCTTCTGCAGCAGATGGGAGAGCGGAACCGACCGCAGCACATTGCTGACGACCGAACCCCAGAAGACGCGTTCCCGCGTGGTGTGGGTCTGGCCGTTGAGCAACTGGTGGGCAAACACCAGTTCGTCGGTTTGCGAATCGTAGGCCAGCCCGCGGATGTTATGGCCTTCAAACTGCCGCAGCGACACAATTCGCGGCGTGACGTCGACGTCGGCCTGGCCCGTCACTTCGACCACCGCTAACTGTCCGGCATACGCGTCGGCGACAATCAATCGCTGCCTGTCGGCCGACCACCATTGCTTGCGGGGAGAGAAGGGCAGGTCGAGCACCGCGACCGTTTTCATCGCTTCCAGATTGACGAACGTCAACCGCTGTCCCCAGAGCGAAGCCACGCTCCCCAGCCAACGATCGGGCGACAACGCCAGCGAAACGGGCTGCCCCGGGATGCGGGCGACGCCTGTCTCGCGCACGCGGCCGTCCGCCAGTGCTTCCAGTCGCAGCAACTGGCCCGCCTGTTCATCGACCGCCATCAAACCCCAGGGAGTACTGGCGATATCGGCCAGCCGCTGGCCGCAAGGCGTTTCCTGCAGCAGCCTGTTGGTGCGGGTATCGATCACGCTGATGCTGCCGCGCTGGTTGGCCACAAAAAGGCGTTCGCCTTGCGCGACGAGGGCGACGGGCCGGCGAAAATGGCCCTCCGGCTCCGCTGCGGCGCAAGCGGCCGCCGTGCCGACAAAGAGTAGAAGGGAAGCCAGAAACCGCATGGGACAGGTACTCCAACAAGGCATGAATCCTGCTTTGTAGTCTATGCCCTGCGGGCCTGCAGCGTCAAACCGAGCGCGGCTCCCCTTGGCGGCAAAGAAAACTACGTCCGGGGCGCATGAAGATTTGATCAATCGGGCCCGTCGCAGCGGGGTTTCTCTCGATCCGGTGGCGGCCGTGCCTTGACCGTTCCGGCAGGGAGACATACGATCGAGCGCATGGCGCGGCGCCGACCGTTTTGCCTCCGCAGTCCGGTCTCTGGGACGGTTGAGGATCGCAAGAAACGTCGCTTGCGCGAAACGCGGGAGGGAAATTCCTCGGCGTTTGCGCATCCCCTGTTCCATCGCTGCTTTTGCATTGCCCGAGTCCCTGCATGAACCACCTCTTCCCTCCCTGGCTGTCGTCGTGGCGTGAGAAGATGCGGAACGTGATCGGGGCGGTTGCTCTTCGCACCTGGCGTCGGAACCGATTGTTCCCCCAGAAGCAAGCCAGCTGGAAGGGGAAGGCCGGGCTGGAGATCGGCGGCCCTTCGGCCCTTTTTTCGAAACGGTCTTACCTGCCCATTTATCCGGTCGCGGGGACGATGGATAACGTCAACTTTGCCGGCCAGACGGTCTGGGAAGGGGAAATCGCCCAGGGCCGCACGTTTCTCTTTGATCCGCAAAAACAGCCCGGCGTGCAGTTCCTGTGCGAAGCGACCGAGCTGACGCCGGCGAGCGGAACCTACGACTTTCTGCTGTCGTCGCACACGCTTGAGCACGTGGCGAATCCGATCAAGGCGCTCCGCGAATGGTTACGGGTGCTCAAGGCTGACGGGGCGATGACGATCGTATTGCCCCATAAGGAAAGAACGTTCGACCATCGCCGCCAGGTGACAACGCTCCAGCACCTGATCGAGGATGCTGAAGCGGATCGGGGGGAGAACGACCTGTCCCATTTGCCGGAGATCCTGGCTTTGCACGACCTCGCCCGCGACCCTTTGGCGGGCAATTTCGAAGCGTTCCAGAAGCGGTCCCAGCAGAACCCGCAGCTGCGCTGCCTGCATCATCATGTCTTTGACACCCAGGCGGCGGTCCAGTTGCTGGACTATGTGAACCTGCAGATTCAACAGGTCGAGACCGTGCCCCCGCACGATATTGTGGTGCATGGCGTCAAGTGCGACTCGCCGGCCCGGAACGCTCCGTTCCTCGGCCCCGACGCCGCGTGGCGAAAACAGAGCTGTTTCCCGTCCGATCGCATGCAGGCCGGTCGCTGATTTCCTGACGATGACTGCTGGCCGAGTGAACTAATCCGATGTTGAACAAGCTTTCTCTTTCGCTGGCTAACGCCGTTCGGTTGTTCCGCCGTCACGGACCGTTTTTCGTCCTGCGCCAGGTAACGGATCTGGCGGGCAAGCAGGGCCTGCGACAGTTGTGGGCCCGTACACGGCGATATCTGTCGCAAACTCCGTATGCGCAGAGTCAAGCGATGTTCGATGAAACTCCCGTACCGGTGGAGGAACGGCTGGCGACGGGACCGAAGATCTCCATTCTGATGCCGACCTACAAAACGCGACCTGACGACCTGTCGCGCGTGATGCAGTCCGTCATGCAGCAAACCTATGCGCTATGGGAGATGTGCATTGTCGACGATGGCTCTGCCGACCCGATCCTGGCGGAATCCTTGAACGGGTACGCCGCGGCCGATGAACGGATCAGGGTGCAGCTGGCTCCGCAGAACCAGGGCATTTCCGGCGCCTCCAACCTGGCGTTGGCGATGGCGTCGGGTGAGTATCTGGCCTTGCTCGACCACGATGACGAACTTTCGGTCAACGCCCTGCATTTCATGGCCAAGGCGATCCTGGATTCGCCCGACGCTGATTTTTTCTATTCCGATGAGTGCATTGCCTTTTCGGACTCGCAATCACTGCAGTTCACTTACAAACCGGACTGGTGTCCGGAAACGCTGATCAACGGCATGTACCCGGGCCACCTGTCGGTTTACAAAACGTCGCTGGTCGAGGCGGCCGGCGGTTTCCGCAGTGAGTTCGATTTTTCGCAGGACTACGACCTCGCCTTGCGAGCAACCGAGATGGCGACAAAGGTCGTGCATCTGCCGCGTGTGTTGTACAAGTGGCGGGCGGTCCCGGAGTCCGCGGCCGGCGGCGGCAAGTCGTACGCCCGGACGACCAATATGGGGGCGCTGGCCGATGCCGCCCGGCGTCGCCAATGGGACGCCCAGGTTGTGGATGTTCCGGCTGGCAACTGCTTGCAATTCCGGCCGCAGGAACAGCTCGTTTCGCTGGTGGTGGTCGCCCAGTCGGCTTCCTCCCTGCAGGCTTTTCTAAAAGCATTCGGCGAAGGGACAGACTATCCCCACTGGGAGATCGTGGTCGTGGCCGCACCGGAGATCAGGGACGCCATGCCTGCCGCGCTGCGGCCGCTGGCGACCTGGACTTCCAGCGACATGCCGCACAACAACTCGGCCGCCCGTAACGCGGGGGCGGCGGCGGCCCAGGGGGAACTGCTGGTTTTTCTGGAGTGCGACATCCGACCCGGCGGCCCGGACTGGCTGACCCGCCTGGTGGAGTATTTTCAAATCGACGGGGTCGGAGCAGTGTCGCCCCGGGTGTTGTACGCGAACGGCTTTGTGCGTTCGGCCGGTTACTGCGCCGGCATGCGGGGTTTTGTGGGCAACCCGTTCCACGGCTGGTCGCCGTACGATCCGGAGACCATATGGGTCCGCAATGTCCGGTTCCTGACCTGGGAATGCCTGGCCGTCCGGAAGCAGCTCTTTCACGAGGCGGGCCAGTGGGACGACCGCCATTTTGCTCGACAGCAGAACGCGGCTGCGGACCTTTCGCTGAGGGTTCAGGCATGCGGTTACCGGTGTGTTTTGACCCCCTACGCCGATGTGAAGACGGCCGCTCCCATGCCACGACGTGCGGTCGACGCGGACGGGCCGCGTGACCCGGGGGCGACGCTCCGGCTGATCTGCCTGTGGGGGAAAGAGCTGGCCGAAGACCCGTGCCTGCCACGCAACATGCTGGGATCTTACGATGCGGGCATGCTGCTCGATTTTCACCCTCCGGACCAGACGGCGGGGGGCGATCCGTTCGCCCCCAGTCTGCTGTTCGTCCTGCCGGATCTTGCGCCGACGGGCGCTTCCGGCGAAGTCTTCCCGCTCGCCGCGGCGATGCGCCGGGAAGGCTGTTCCATCGTTGTCGTTGCTGCGGAGAAGGGCGAACACCTCGCGGCGTGGCTGGCGGCTGGCATTCCCGTTTTGATTGATGCGTCGGTCCATCCCGAAGGCGGCGCGGGACATGCAAGCGTGCACGACTTTGCCGCCGATTTCGACCAGGTTGTGGTTGTCTCCGCTGGTTTGTGGGCCTTTTATGAGAAACTGCTGGCGGCCCGTTCTGTCCACTGGTGGATCCACGAAGATCCGACGAAGCGACTCAGCGACCAGGGGCGCAGCACGCTCTTCCGGGCCGCCGATCTGCTGGTTACCTGGGATGTCAGGCAGTACAGCCACACACGCAGCACCGAGAAGAACCTGGCGGAGATTCTGGTGCGCCAGGGGGTGCAAGGAAACGTGCATCCGCTCATGCAAGACGCTTCCCTTCAGGAAGAAGAAACCGTCATCGACAGGGCCTGCGGCGAGCCGATGCGGTTGCTGGTGGACGGAGCTGACGGCAGGCCGGAGGACGTTGAGTTTTTGATCTCCGCCCTGTCGCAGTTGCCGGCCGGAATGCGGCCGCGGCTGGGGATCACCTTTCTGGCGGCGGAGGAGCCAGCGTCGCGGACCGCAGAACTGCAGCAGGCGTTCTTGCCGCTGACGGGGCTGGGGTTAGATATTCTGGTGAGGCCGACTGGCACGTCGGTGATGAATTCAACGGCAGAGGGTGAGGATGTCTCCGAGCCGCACAAGGCGGTCGACTACCTGCTGTTGCTGGCGTCGGGAGAGGAAGCTCTTCGCCTGGGACCGGAAGCCTGGCAGTGGGGGAAACCGCTGCTCGTGGAGCAGCAAGCAGCGTTCCTGCTGGCGGTGGAGCCGGGCGTCAATGGATTGCTCTTTGATCGCCAGACGCCAGGCTCTTTGACGCAACGACTGGAAGAGCTGGCAGGGCAACGTATGCAGTACCCGCAACGTGCGGCGGCCGCCCGCGAGACATGGCGCAGGCAACGCCGGATCCTGGACGCCGTCGATCGCCTGCAGCGCCGCCTGGGCATGGAAACGCCGTCAGGTCAGGCTCAGCGGGCGGGGCAGGCTCAGCCGTCGGGCGATGCCCGGTCGTCGACCACTTCCTCGTAAGGCGTCGGCATGCGCATCTCGATTGTTATGGCGACATACCAGGGAGCCGCTTACCTGGGACCGCAGCTGGAAAGCCTGTTACAGCAGTCGCGTCTGCCCGACGAACTGGTCGTGAGCGACGACGCATCCACCGATGGCACGGTCGCCCTGCTGGAAGCGTTCGCCGCCGAGGCGCCGTTTCCAGTGCGTCTGCTCCGGCAGAACGTGAATCGCGGCTCGACGGTCAATTTTGGCCAGGGGCTGGCGGCGGCCGAAGGCGACCTGATTTTTCTCGCCGACCAGGACGACGTCTGGCGTCCTGAAAAACTGGCCGTAATCGAGCAGCGGTTTCGGGAAGAACCCTCCCTGGAGTGCGTTTTTTCCGATGCCGACCTGTGCGGCCCCCAGTTGGAGCCCTGGGGAGAATCGTTATGGGACGGCGTGGGATTTTCTCCGCGGGAAAAAGATCAGGTAAAGGCAGGGTTAGCGTTTGACGTACTCCTGCGGCACAATGTGGCGACGGGTGCTACCATGGCGTTCCGTTCACAGCGGCTGTACTGGCTGCTGCCAATCGGCGATGGCTGGGTGCACGACGGCTGGATCGCGCTGCTGCTGGCGGCGGTCGGCCCGGTCGAAGCCCTGCCCGAACGACTGATCGGTTATCGTCAGCATGCGGGTCAACAGATTGGCGCCAGGCGGCAGTCACTGTTCGCACAATGGACCGCCGCGAAACGTCTCCCGGCCGAACACTTTGAACGCATTGCCGGAGCCTTTGAACAAGCGCGGCAGCGGCTGCAGGCGGCTCCCGGCGACGATGCCCGGCGGGCCGGGCAACTGCACGGTTTACAAGGAAAGATAGATCACTACCAGGCCAAAGCGGCGATGCGCCGTTCCAGGGCGTTGCGTTTTCCGCAGGTGGCCCGGCAGTGGTTTCACGGCGCGTACGGTCGATACTCCCAGGGCTGGAAGTCGCTGGCGCAAGACCTTTTTTTATAATGTTCCCTTCCGGTTGAAACGCGGTGTGGATCGCCAGAACGCAGTTGACGGAACGGCGATCCGGCCGGCCTCGCGCTGGCAAGAAAGATCCCGTGCAGACGGAGCAGGTTGGCGACTCAAGAATGAATAACACCTTACTAATCACCGGCGGGGCTGGTTTTATCGGGGGCGCGCTCGTGCGGCGACTCCTTGCTGGCGACGACGATGTGTATGTGGTCAATTGCGACAAGCTGACCTACGCCGGGAACCTGGATTCCCTGGCGGGGCCGCTGGCCGATCCCCGGCACTGCCTGGCCCAGGGTGATATTTGCGACGCGGCGTTTGTGGCTGGGTTGCTGGAACAGCATCGTCCTCGAGCGATTTTGCATCTGGCGGCCGAGTCCCATGTAGACCGCTCGATCGATGGTCCTGCCGCCTTTGTGCAAACGAACGTCGTCGGCAGCTTTACGCTACTGGAGGCGGCGCGCCAGTTCTGGAGCGGTTTGCCAGCGGGAGAGCAGGCAGCCTTCCGGTTTCTGCACGTCTCGACCGACGAAGTTTATGGCTCGCTTGGTCCGACGGGCGCCTTTGTGGAGACGACCCCTTATGCGCCCAACTCGCCTTACTCGGCCTCCAAGGCCAGCTCCGACCAGTTTGTCAGGGCGTACCATCATACGTACGGGCTGCCGACGCTGATCACCAATTGTTCCAACAACTACGGACCTTATCAGTTTCCGGAAAAGCTGATCCCGTTGATGATCCTGCACGCCGTCGCCGGGAAACCCTTGCCCGTTTACGGCGACGGACTGAATGTGCGAGACTGGCTGTTTGTCGACGATCACTGCCGGGCGCTACTGGCGGTGCTAGAGCGGGGCGTCCCCGGCGAGGTTTACAATATCGGCGGCGACTGCGAACGCACCAACCTGGAGATCGTAGGCCAGGTGTGCCGCCTGGTCGACGCACTGCGGCCTGATCTGCCGCATCTGCCGTGCGAATCGCTGGTGCAATTTGTAACCGACCGGCCCGGCCACGATCGCCGGTATGCGATCGACGCGGCCAAAATCCAACGTGAACTGGGCTGGCGGCCGCAGCAGTCTTTTGAAACAGGCCTGGAACTGACCGTGCGGTGGTATCTGGAAAACACCTCCTGGGTGGAACGCGCCCAGAGCGGAGCCTATCGTGGCGAACGACTGGGTCTTAGCCGCGATCAACAACCGACGGAAAAACCATGAGCGATCAACCGCTTCCCAAAGGCATTCTGCTCGCCGGCGGGGCCGGCACGCGACTGCATCCGCTGACCCGCGTCACCAGCAAGCAGCTGTTGCCGGTTTATGACAAACCGATGATTTACTATCCGCTGTCGACCCTGATGCTGGCCGGCATTCGCGAGATTCTGATCATTTCCACGCCGGTCGATCTGCCCAGCTATCAACGGCTTTTCGGCGATGGCTCGCAGTTGGGGTTGGACCTGCATTACGCGGAGCAGCCACTGCCGGAAGGCCTCGCCCAGGCGTTCCGGATTGGGCGTTCCTTCGTCGGCCAGGACTGCGTGGCGCTGGTGCTGGGAGATAACCTGTTTTATGGGCAAGGATTCCAGGCGATGCTGGGGGAGGCGGCCAGTCGTCGCCACGGCGCGACCATTTTCGGCTACCTGGTCAAAGATCCGCAGCGCTACGGGGTGGTCGAATTTGACGAGCAGGGGAAGGTGCTTTCGATTGAAGAGAAGCCGATCAAGCCAAAGTCTTCGTTCGCCGTTCCGGGTCTCTACTTTTACGACAACCGCGTGCTGGAGATCGCGGCCGACCTGCAGCCGTCGGCCCGGGGCGAGCTGGAAATCACCGATGTCAATCGCACCTATCTCGAAAGCGGCGAACTGCATGTCAAATGCTTCGGCCGCGGTTTCGCCTGGCTGGATACCGGCACGCATGAATCGCTGATGCAAGCCAGCCAGTTCGTCCATACAATCGAGTCCCGCCAGGGATTCAAGATCGCTTGCCTGGAAGAAATTGCCTACCGCAAGGGATTTATTTCGGCCGAGCAACTCACCCGCCTGGCCGCTGAGTTCAATAACGAATACGGCCAGTACCTTCTGGATCTTTTGAAGTGAGCCCCCGATGCATGTGGAAGCGGTGAGCCTGTCTGGCGTACTCCTGATTGAACCGCGTGTTTTTTCCGATGAGCGAGGCCTGTTTACGGAGACCTACCAGGCCCAGCGCTATGGCGCTGCCGGAGTGGACGGGCCTTTTGTGCAGGACAATTTTTCACGCTCCCAGCAAAACGTGCTGCGCGGATTGCATTACCAGATTACCCAGCCCCAGGGAAAGCTGGTGTCGGTGGTCCGCGGCTCGATTTACGATGTGGTCGTCGATCTGCGGAATGCTTCGCCTACGCTGGGGCAGTGGTTTGGACTGGAACTGACTGCGGAAAGCCGGCGCCAGATTTACGTGCCGCCGGGTTTTGCGCATGGCTTCTGCGCCCTCGAACCGGAGACCGAGGTGGCGTACAAGTGCACCACCTATTATGCGCCCGAGTATGAACGCACGATTGTGTGGAACGATCCAGAGCTGGGGATTGCCTGGCCGACAAGCTCGCCGCTGCTTTCTCCGAAAGACGCCGCCGGATTATCGTTCGCCGCCGCGCCGAAGTTTGCCTGAACGGATTGACGCCCGGTCAATGACGGGGCGGTCCGTTTGGAAAAAGTATTGGCGCCTGCGGTGTAACAGAAGTACTTCTGATGGGGTTTTTGTACGCCTCTCTTCGAGTTGTGATTTTTATCGACCGTGTATTGATTCCCCTCGCGCCATTGGTATCCTATCTGGTGACTGCGAAGTTTAGGAAGGCTTTGCGGGCGCAAACATCACCATAGCAGGGGGAGATTTAGAATGTTTCGACCATTGATTCAGAGTTTGGCAGTGGGTGCTGCTGCGTTTGCCGTGCTGGCATTTGCCGTCGACGCCCAGGCCGGCTGGGGACACCGGGGCCATGGTTCGTGCGGCAGCAGCGGTGGATCGTACGGCGGCAGCTGGGGCGGACACCATCGCCACAGCGGCGGCGGTTCCTACAGTGGCGGCGGCTCGTACAGCGGCGGCGGTTCCTACAGTGGCGGCGGCTCGTACAGTGGCGGCGGCAGCTGGGGCCATCATCGTCATCATGGGCACAGCTGTGGTTCGCATGGCTGGGGCGTGTTCCGTCATCATGGCAGCCATGGTTCGACGGGCAGCAATGGCGGCAGCTACGGCAGCACCAGTTACGGTTCGACTGGCAGCCATGGCGGAAGCTACTCGAGCAGCGTCCACACCAGCAACGGCGCGCCGCTGGCCAGCCGCAGCGTGCAGGGCGACAGCTATGTTTCCAGCGACGTGCTCAGCCGTTACCTCGCCCGCACCCCGGCTGTGAAGTCGGGCGAAGCCCATCTGGTCGTTCAGGTGCCGGCGGAAACGAAGATCTTCGTCAACGGCAACGCCACCAAGACTCCGGGCGAATCGCGCACCTATGTGTCGCGTAACCTGAAGAGCGGAGCGAACTACACCTACGAAGTTCGCGCCGAATTGACGCTGGGCGACCAGGTCGTCACACGCACCAAGTCGGTGGTGCTGACCTCGGGCGGCCAGGAAGCCCTGGACTTCGATTTCTCGGCTGAGATAGCTGCCTTTGAAAAGTCGCGTCAGCTTGTCTCGCGCTAACCGCGACGATTTGGCCGATGAGAGACCTTAGCCTCGCGCTCGATCTGATCGACGCGAGGTTTTTTCGTTGGGCGCCAGGTCAGGACCATTCTATAACCTACAATTCCGTGAGCGCAATCCCCTGCCGTCCTGCTCCGCACGTCGTGAACTTGAGAACCGCGAAACGGATATGACAAAATCCGCCGCCACAAACCCGTCCACTGCGAGTCCCCCGTCCCCGCGGTCGGGCGCCCGGGAAGATACCCCGGCAAGTTCTTCGGAATTGCCCGTGAAAGTCACTCCCTGGAAGATCGTCGTCAGCGGGTTGTTGTTGCTGCATCTGGCGGCGGTTATCGCTCCGCCGTTCTCCGCGGCAACGGCGACGCCGACTTCGGTGTCTCCGCTGGCGGCGACGATGATGGAGACGCTTCGCCCTTACATCGACGTCTTTTTTCTCGATCACGGTTACGCCTTTTTTGCGCCGAATCCTGGCCCCAGCCATCTGGTTCAGTATCGCTTGACGTTCGACGACGGCCGCGATCCGCTGGAGCAGCGGTTCCCTGATCATTCGCGCGAGTGGCCCCGTCTGCTTTACCACCGGCACTTCATGCTGGCGGAGCAACTGAACGACGAATTTACCGCCGAGCCGCCTGGCGAGCCGCCGCCTGATCTGCCTGATCAGGCGCGTCGGGACTGGCAGCGAGATAACGACCTGTGGCGTGTGCGTTATGAACGTTACCAGCGTCGGAAAAAGGCGTTCGAACGCCATCTTCTGGCCCGCTATGGAGCTGCCGGAATTGAGTTGAATCGGGTGGAGCATCAATTGCCGGCGATCGTCGATGTGATGAACGGCCGCGTGCGACTGAGCGACGAAACGCTGTACGAAGTGCAGTCCGAAACCTTGCCTCCGCCGCCTGCCGGCCCGCCGTTCTTCAGCCAGGACGTCCCTCCTGGAGGACCTTACGCTGGCGGACCGGGTCCTACCGGACCGTTCCCGCCCAATGCTGGATCGCCCCACGCCGGGCCGCCGGCCTGGAGCCCGATTCTGCCGGAAACGCAGCCCGAATCGCAGCCCGAACTCCTGTCGATTCCGTCCGCCGTCCCGCCCGGCCCTCCGGCCGAAGTTCTGGGACCGCCCCGGGCCGACGCCGCCCTGGAGACCGTGTCGCCATGAATGGTTTAATTTCCCTGGTCGGCGGACAATTGCAAGCAGCCTTGCGCGGCTGGGACCGGTTCTGGTTTACGCCGTCGCAGCCGCATACCCTGGCGCTGATTCGCATTCTGGGCGGGGCCATGCTGCTATATACGCACCTGGTCTGGTCGCTGGATCTGATGGCGTTTCTGGGGCCCAATAGCTGGATTCCGACGGAGTTATCGCAGGAGATGGCGAGCAACGGCTACGCCTGGAGCCACCTGTGGTATGTGGATTCGCCCGGCTTGTTGTGGACTTTGCATCTGGCCGCGCTGGTTGTTTTTGTCATGCTGACGCTGGGGCTGTTCACCCGGTTCAGTTCAATCGCGGCCGCCGTGGTGACGATCTCCTATTGCCACCGGCTGCAGGGATCGCTGTTCGGCCTGGATCAAATCAACGCCATGCTGGCGCTGTATCTGGCAGTGGGCGATTGCGGCGGCGTCTGGTCGCTGGATCGTTGGCTGGCGCAAAGACGCGGCGTCGCTTTGCCGACACAGGCCCGCGCTTCGACGAATATCGCCATCCGGCTGATTCAAGTGCATATGTGTGTGATCTATCTGTTTGGCGGTTTGGCGAAAGCGAAAGGGGAACTGTGGTGGGACGGCAGCGCTCTCTGGTTCTCGGCCGCCAACTATGAATACCAGTCGCTTGATCTGACCTGGATCGGCCATTACCCGCTGCTGATTGCGTTCCTGTCGCACGTGACGGTGTTCTGGGAGACGTTCTACTGTGTGCTGATTTGGCCCCGTGCGACGCGCCCTTATTGCATGGCGATGGCGGTGATGGTTCACGGCGGCATCGCCATGTTCCTGGGGATGATTACGTTTGGCCTGGTCATGCTGATTGGCAATCTGGCTTTTGTGCCGCCTGAGCTGACGGCAGCGGCGGTAGCCCGTTGTCAGGCCGCCTGGCCGAAACGAGCGTCGCTATCGAAGACCGACCAGGAACCCGCGACCGCTTGAACGGCAGCATCGACCGGTTGTATCGACCGGTTGTATCGACCACTCGTATCGAGCCAGTTGGGCGCTGCCGCTACTGCTGGCCGATGCTGGAAGACACGCCGAAGGCTTCGGCCAGTTCTAACAACAGGCGTTCCGGCGGGCTGAGCTGTTGCCGCTGCTGCAAAACTTCCTGGGCAGTCGCAGGACGATTCGTAATCACGCCGTCGACGCCGCGGCCGATCAGCGTCGACATGGCGGCGCAGTCGTCGACCGTCCAGACATAAACTTTCCGGTCGTGGCGATGGGCCGATTGAATGAATCTGCGATTTGCAAAGCGGGCATTCACAGCCAGAAAATCCACGTCGATCTTCTGCAAATCGCCAGCCGCGACCGACAGCAGCAGGCCGGTGTCCCAGGCGGGACGCAGCTGTTTCATCTTTTGTACGGCCGCCAGTTTCAGCGACATGATTTTGACTTCCTTGCCCATGCCGCGGGCCTCGACGAGGTCGATGACCCGTTGTTCAAGTTGCTCGTCGTGGCCGTAGTATTTGAGCTCAATCACCACGCCGACTTTCCCCTGACACAGGTCAAGCGCCTGGGCCAGCGAGGGAACCGATTCGCCGGCGAAGTCGGGGGAGAAGCGGCTGCCCAGATCTAGCTGCTGCAGCTGGCTGAGGGTGGCGTCCCAGACTTTGAGGTTCTCGCCGGCGAGCTTCATGAAATCGCTGTCGTGGACGACGACCACTTCGCCGTCGCTCGTTTCCTGGACGTCGATTTCGACCCAGTCCGCCTGCTCGTCGATCGCCAGCTGCAGGGCGGCCAGGGTGTTCTCCGGCGCTCCGGCCGAGGCGCCTCGATGGGCGATCACGATCACCTCATCTTCCAGACGCACGCCATGCACCATGCTGGCTCCGACGCCGATCGCCACGACCAGGCCCAGTACGCCGGCACAGGCAACATGGGGACCGGTGATGGAAATGCCGGCCGCTCGTTCCGCCTCCGGCAGCGTTGTGGCGGGCGTCACATGGCGTTCGCCCCCGCCCTGGCGTCGATACAGTCCAAACAGCAGGGCCGCCAGCGAGATCGTGCTGAACAGGTTGACCGCCAGCCCTGCGACAAACCCGATGGCCAGCGTCAGGCCGATGGCAAGCACTAGCAAAAAAACCGAACCGGCCGCCCCGGGGATCAGAATCCGGGCAATAACCGCCAGCACCCAGGTGACAACCGTCGACAATGCCAGAGAGACGGCCGTCCAGCCGGCAAACCAGAACAGGAGCGAAAGCCTTTGGCCGGAAGTTCGCTGGCTGCTAAGGCCGAGCGCCTGCGACGGGGCGACCTGTTCAAAAATCACCAGCGGCAGCGCAAAGCACCAACCGCTGGCCATCCACAGCAACAGGCTGCCCAGCGACGCCAGCAACACCAGGCCGATTCCGATTGCCTGCCAGAAGGCCGGCGGCCGTTCCTGCAGGTAATAGTTGATGTCAAACTCTGTCAGCAACTGGGACCAGGTCAGCCCCGCCAGCACCGCAAAGGGCAGAATCGCCAGCAACCCCCAGGCGACAATGCGTCCTGTCAACTGCAGCACGGGCCAGGCCAGCGGCAGCACCGTGCGCAGGGCCGCCAGCGGACCGAAACGATGCCCGGCGGTTCTTGCCTGCAGCACGGCCAGCAAGGCCGCCTGTTCGATCGCCAGGATTCCCAGCCAGACGGCTCCGGTCAAAATGGCGACGCACCAGCCGACTGGGCCCAGAAAAAAGAACAGAATGTCCTGGTCAGCCAGCACCGACTTGCCGGCCAGCAGCAGGGAAATCCTGAATAGTAAACCGAGCAAAGGCGTCAACAGAATCAACGCCAACAGCTTGTAAAATCCGTCGGTTAGCGCGAGCGACTTTCCGCCCTGGCGAAAAAAGTGCAGCAGCTCACGCATTAAAGCGGGGCGATCCGGCTCTGGCGACGGCGAGCTTGACATGAAGGGAAGCATCCCAGGGAAGGGGCGACCATCCTGGTGTTGGATAAAGGAAGACAACCACGCTGCTTAATCCTCGTCGTCGTCGTCTTCCTCATAATCGGGATGCAGCGGATCTTCGGGCGAGAAGAAAAAATCGCCCAGACCCAGCGGCACGGCGTCGCCGCCGAGAGTGCGGGAGCGTCGCTGGGCCAGGGAGTCCAGGTCGAAAGCGTCTTCGCCCAGGCACTTTTCCAGGGCTTCCCTCCAGGCTGCGTCTTTTGCGACGGGGTGATCGGGGGTTTGCCCCAGCCGCTTCATGGCAAAGCGGAGCAGGTTGATGCCGTCGCGAGGGGAGAAGTCCAGGTTCAGCTCATGCGAGCGCTGCAGAAAATCGACCGTCATTGCCAGCATTTCCGGTTCGGCAAAGGGCAGATGGTACTGCAGGATGGCCATTTCATCGCTCGGTTCCGGAAAGCCCAGCGTCAGCGTCGGCTGCAGGCGGCTGAGGATATAATCGGGAATCTCGTAGGTGGAGTCGTCCTGGTTCATGGTGACGCAGCAGCGAAAGTCGGGATGCGCCGGAATCATCACGCCGGCGACAATCGACTCGATATAACGTCGATGATCCAGCAGGGGAGCCAGGCTGGCCCAGGATTTTTCGTTCATGCGGTTCCCCTCATCGAGGATGCAACAACCGCCGCGAATCATGGCCGTCACCAGGGACGAGGCGTGGTAAGCGATTTTGCCGCTTTCCGCCAGCACCGGCGTAATCAGCAGATCTTCCGGCCGGGTGTCGGCCGTGCACTGGTAGATATAAAGCTCTTGTTCACGCTGCTGGGCGGCCGCCATCGCCAGGGCCGTCTTGCCAATGCCGGGGGTTCCGATCAGGCGGGGCGTCAGGGGAAGGTCGCGTTCATCGACGACAATCCAGCAGGCCAGCAACTGCTTGAGCACTTCGTGCTGGCCAATCCATTTACTCTGCATGTGATGGGCGCGACCCATTTGGATGCGCACGCCGTCGATTTCGACATGACCCTGCATTGCTGATTCCGCTCCTTGTAACCGCTACGACCGACGCCGTCTCCTGGCAAAAGACAGGCCGTTGCGGTGATTGGTACTCGGCTGCCTGGCGCCGGTTATATTGATTACTCCGCTTTTGCGGCTTGTCCTTGGCGGCAGGCGCCGCAGCGGGTCCGGGGAGAAATTAATCTAACAGGCAGGGAAGCCTCACGGAACACGCCCTGGGGCTGAACGCCCTGGCTGGCGAAGAGTTTATCTCCGTCGCGGTCACCGTTTGCGATCTATACTTTCCCAAATGCTCGCCGAAACCGGCACGTCTTGGCGGGATTTGAGAAGATTCGCACCCCATGGATGTTCTATGAGTTCCCACGACTCACGTTACCCGACAAATACGTCGGACGGAAAGCTGTTTGAAACGCTGATGATTGCGGCGGTGCTGCTGGCTTCGGTGGCGGTCTTGTCGTCCTACAATGCGGCCGACCCGGATCTTTGGGGCCATGTGCAGTATGGTCGCGACCTGCTGCGCGATGGATTGCCGGCGACCACCACGTATTCTTACACGGCGCAGGGATATCGCTGGATCAACCACGAGAATCTGTCCGAAGTGATGTTCGCCGTGGGCGCCGACACCATCGGCATTCGCGGGATGCTGCTTGTCAAAAGCTTTCTGGGTCTGATCCTGGCCAGCCTGATGTTGCTGTACTCGCAGAGAAAGCGGGTCGGCATGATCGCCGCCGGCGGATGCGTGCTGCTGGCGATGTTGCTGATCGGATTTACCTGGGGATTGCGACCGCAGTTGTTCAGTTATTTCTACTTTGGCCTGATGATCGCCCTGCTGGGCTGGTGCTTTGAAGGCTGGGAAGGTCGCTGGCACCTGCCCTGGCTGCGGATGCGTCCTTCGGGAGAAGAGTTCATCCAGGTTGGTCTTTCTTACTCGCCCCGCCGGCTCCGCTGGTTGTGGGCGTGCGTACCGCTGTTCTTCTTGTGGGCGAACACGCATGGCGGGTTTGTGGCGGGCTTTGTGCTGTTTGCGGCATACCTGTTGTGCCGCTCCGTGGAAGCCCTGGCGACGCGCGGCCATGAGGGGTGGGGGCTGGTTCGCCGGTTCCTGCTGATGATTGCGGCGGGCGGTTGCGCCACGCTGATTAACCCGTACGGGCCCGGTTTGCACTTGTGGATGGTGCAGTCGCTGGGATATCCGCGGCCCGAGATTACTGAATGGTGGCCGCCGGAACTGATCAACTTGACGGACGCCCGCATTTTGTGCCTGTGGACGATCATTGTTCTGTTTTGCACCTCGTTGCTGTTCTCCCGCCGGCCGCGCGACCTGACGCAGATGGTGCTGCTGGGGTTGACGTTCTGGCAGTCGATGGAGCATCAGCGTCACTTGCCGTTCTTTGCCATTCTGTTCGGCTTCTGGATGCCGCCGCATGTCGAAGGATTGCTTCGTCGGATCAACAGCGAACAGCCGGGCGGCGCCCTGGAACCGCAGCCAATGTCCTGGCCGATAAAGCTGGGGCTAGGGGGCGTGTTGTGCGGCGTGCTGGTGTTGCTGGCCGGGAGCATCTGGACGAAAACTCGCGATATGCCAGTTCCCCGGAGCGACTTCCCCGTAACGGCGATCGAATACCTGAAACAGCACAAGATCTCCGGCAAAATGGTCGTTACCTATAATTGGGCCCAGTATGTGATTGCCGCCCTGGGACCGAAGCATGCCGAAGACGACGGCGTGCTGGTTGGTTTTGACGGCCGCTTTCGCACTTGCTATCCGCAAGAAGTGGTCGACATGCATTTTGATTTTCTGATCGGCGATCATTATCCGAAAATGCGGTACCG
This sequence comes from Lignipirellula cremea, assembly GCF_007751035.1. Lineage (NCBI taxonomy): Bacteria > Pseudomonadati > Planctomycetota > Planctomycetia > Pirellulales > Pirellulaceae > Lignipirellula > Lignipirellula cremea. The sequence goes on from NZ_CP036433.1 coordinate 3,218,937, forward strand.
TTCCCCCAAGTCCGCTCCTTATGATCCTACCCGCGTGCTGGAGTACAAACGGCCGGATCTGGTGTTGATCAGCCGGCTGCAGGAGCACTCAACCGCCACGATGCAGACCCAACGCGACGACTGGATCCTGCTGTACCAGGATAAACTGGCGCAGGTCTGGGGCGCCCGCTGGAAGTATGGCCAGCGTTCCAGTCCGGACTATATTCCGCAGCTGCAACGTCACATCAGCAACGACCCGCAACAAGGCGTGGCTGCCTGGCCGGCCGTGCCCGAGTCGCCGCTGGCAACGAAAATCCTCGCCGCGCGGTAATGCGGCGTTTCCCCGCCTTTTTGGTATAGCGAGATTCCCATGGCCAAACTCCCCACGACGTCGCTCGACTCTGCTGTCGATGCGGCAGCGGATTCTGCGCTCGCCGCTGGCGATACGCCCCATCAGCAACGCCTGGAAGCGTCGCTGGTCCAGCTGGAAACGCTGGCCGCCGACCTGCTCTCCGATACAGAAGAAGAGCCTGCCATCCTCGACGCCTGGACCTGCCCGCCGCTGGATTACACCCTGCCGACTTCGTTCCTGGTGAGCGTCGTCATGCCGGCCTATAACGAGGAAGCCACGCTGGCCCGGATCGCCGGCCGCGTGCTGCAATTGCCGCTGCCGCTGGAGCTGGTGATGGTCGACGACTGCAGTCGTGACGCCACGGCGGAAATCATGCAGGATCTGGCCCGGAATCCGGCCGTACGCGTGTTCCGGCATGAGCAGAACCAGGGGAAGGGCGCCGCCCTGCGGACCGGTTTCCAGCAGGCTCGCGGCGACGTGGTGATTGTGCAGGACGCCGACCTGGAATACGACCCTCGGGATATCGTCAAGGTGATCCGTCCGCTGGTCGAGGGTACAGCCGATGTGGCTTACGGCTCCCGCTTTCTGGCGAACAAGCACCAGGACCCGTCGCTCTTGCATCGTCTGGGCAACCGGATGCTGACAACCGCTTCGAACCTGACGACAGGCCTGCATTTGACGGATATGGAAACCTGCTACAAGGCGTTCCGCCGCGAAGTGCTGGCCGACATGACCATCCAGCAGAACCGCTTCGGGTTTGAGCCGGAAATCACCGCCAAGGTGGCCCGTCGCCGTTACCGTCTGGTCGAAATGCCGATCCGCTACCATGCCCGTGGATACGAAGAGGGGAAAAAGATCGGCATCAGGGACGCCTTTAACGCTCTGTACTGCATCCTGCGTTACGGTCTGGCCGACTAACGCGACGGCGCCCTCTGTGGGGCGTGAAAGAAGCATCTTCCCCTGGCGGACCGGGGCGCCGTTCCGCCTTGCCGCATGCAGGGGAAGGGACGCGTGGACGCTCCCGACTCCAGGGTGATACGGTTCGCCGCCTGGCGCCCATTCTAGCGGTGCTCTTCCCGCATTTTCCGGATTGAAATGGTGACTCCCGCCAATCGGATGGGTGACCACGGCCGCCGGTATCGTTATAATAATGGCTGATTCTCCCGCCTCCTTCGCTGTCCTGCGCGAGGCTTTCTTCGATGGCTTTTGATTACCAGCTTGCCGCTGGTTGGTGTTCTATGCGTTGTTCTCGACGACCTTTCTTTCGCTTCCGCCGAGTTTGTCTGTTGTTGCTGCCGGGCGTGCTGGCTTTGCTGCTGGCTCCGGGTCTGGCGGTGCGAAACAGTCGGGCGGCCGAGACCGCTGGCGACGCCGCTCCGCTGCGTCATTTCCTGGCGACCCGTTGCTATAAATGCCATGGTCCGGAGAAGCAGCAAGGCGACTTCCGCCTCGACACGCTGGCCGATCCGGGACAAAGCAAGGCGGCGGCGGATACCTGGGAGACAGTCGCGGAGATGATCGAGTCGGGCGATATGCCGCCGGCGAAAGAGCCTCGCCCCGCCGCGGATGAAGCGAAGCAGATGGTTCGCCTGATCGCCGACGCCCTGGCCCGTACGGCCGGCCCCCGTCCGATTGCGTTGCGACGCATGAACCGGCGAGAGTACGAAAACACGGTGCACGATCTGCTGGGCGTGGATACGCCGCTGGCCGATCTGTTGCCGCAGGACGGTAACTCGCAAGGCTTCGACAACGTGGCCGACGGGCTGAGCATCTCCCCGATCCTGATGGAGCGATACCTGGAAGCGGCCGACACGGCCTTTGGCGATGTCATCCGAAAAATCAAGCCGCTGCCGCCAGCGGTTCGGCGCATGGAAATCATGGAGAACGACAGCAATCGCGACTCGGTCGATAAGAAAAAAGGGGGCGTGATCGAGGTCGCCAGCTCGCTGGTCAAGTTTACGCCCGGCTGGCCTCCGGTGCGGGTCGATGACATCCACCCGATCGAAGGCGGCGTCTATCGGTGTCGGATCGCCGTCTGGCCGCATGACCCCAGCGACCGCACCCTGGCGATGGCCGTTTATGTGGGCCCGCTGTTCGGGCCCGCCGTCCGCGACTTCATGGGGATCTTCGATGTGACCGGCACGCCGGAGAACCCGCGAATTATCGAGTTCACCGCGCCGATGGAAGAAGGCGAATCCCTGCACCTGGTCCCCTGGATTTACCCCAACCATGTCTCCTGGCGGGACACGCACGAACCCCAGCCAGGCGTCGGCGTGCTGTGGGCCGAATCGTATGGCCCGCTGGATCAGGCCTGGCCGTCGGAATCCCAGCAGAAGCTCTTTGGCGATTCGCCCACCATCACCATGGAAGAAGGCGCCTCGATTTACATGCGTCATCGCAAAGGCGTCAAGCTGCATCATGTGGTTTCGTCGCAACCCGAGGCGGACGCCGAACGCATCCTGCGCGACTTTATTCCGCGTGCTTTCCGGCGACCTGTCTCCGACGCCGAGGCGGAGCCGTTTGTTCGCTTTACCCTGTCCCGTCTGGCTGCCGGTCGCTCTTTTGAAGAGGCGATCCGGGCCGGCGTAAGTGCGGTGCTGTGCTCGCCCAAATTCCTGCTGTTGAATCGGGAAAGCCAGATCGACGACTATTCCCTTGCCTCGCGCATGTCGTATTACTTGTGGTCGACCATGCCCGACGACGAACTGCTGCAGTTGGCCGCCGCCGGCAAGCTGAGCGATCCCCAGGTGCGTCACGCCCAGGTGGAACGGATGCTGAAAGATCCTCGCAGCCAGCAGTTCGTCAGCAACTTTACCGGCCAGTGGCTGAGCCTGCGGGAGCTGGAATTCACCTCGCCCGATCCCAAGCTTTATCCCGAGTTCGACACCATGCTGCAGGTGTCGATGCAGCAGGAAACAGAAGGCTTCTTTCGCCATCTGCTGCAGAACAACCTCAGCGTGATGAACTTTATTGACTCCGATTTTGCCGTGCTGAACGAACGGATCGCCCGCCATTATGGGATCGCGGACGTCAAAGGCCACGAGCATTTCCGCGTGACACCCCTGCCCGAGGATAGCATCCGCGGCGGCGTGCTGACGCAGGCCAGCCTGCTGAAAGTGACGGCCAACGGCACGAATTCTTCCCCCGTGATTCGGGGCGTATGGGTGCTGGATCATCTGCTGGGTCAGCCGGCTCCGCCTCCGCCGCCGGGCATTCCCGCCGTGGAGCCCGACATCCGCGGCGCCCAGACCATCCGTGAACAGCTGGACAAGCATCGCTCGTTGGAATCGTGCGCCCGCTGCCATGTGCGGATCGACCCGCCTGGTTTTGCCCTGGAATGTTTTGACCCGATCGGATCCGAACGCACCCATTACCGTTCGCTGGGCGCCGGCGAAGCGGTGCGGCACAAGTCGTACAAGATCGGCCTGCCGGTCGAACTCGACGGCGTGACGGCCGATGGCAAGCCGTTCAAGGACTTTCGTGAGTTCCGCGCCCTGCTGCTGCAGGAGCGGGAGCAGGTCGCCAGTGCGATCGCCGAGAAACTGCTCGTTTATGGAACCGGCCGGCCGCTGCACGCAGGCGACAAAGCAGCCATCGATGCCGTCGTCGCCGCCGCCGCCAAAGAGGACCTGGGCCTGCGATCCATGGTGCATGCCGTGGTCGATAGCGAACTGTTTTTGACCCCGTAATTTTGAGCGCCCGTTTTGCCAGGCGATCAGGCGGCCCCACGCTGCCGGGACCGCCCCCCATTTGCCGTCCTGCGTTTCCCGCCCGGCGGTCAAGTCTGAGTCGATATCTCCGTCTGCCTTGCATGACGGGTTTCACCATACGCGAAAGAAAATACGATGCCACGCTGCCAACTTGACCGACGCATGTTTCTTCGCGGCGCTGGAGTCGCCCTGGGACTGCCGCTGCTGAATGCGATGGGGCCGTCTCCCCTGGCCCGGGCCGCTAAAGCGGGCGAGGAGCCGACCGACATTCGCCGGATGCTGGCGATTTGCGCCCCGCTGGGAATCCACACGCCGTTTCTCTTCCCGCAGACCGCCGGCAAGGACTATGAGGTCACGCCCTACCTGGAGCCGCTGCAGCCGATGCGGGAGCAGGTGACCGTGATCTCGGGCATCATGCATCCCGATGTCGACGGCGGCCACGCGGCCGAGCAGAGCTTTCTGACAGGCGCTTCGCATCCGGGCCAGCCCAGCTTCCAGAATACGATCTCGGTCGACCAGTACGCTGCGGAGCGGATGGGGCATTTGACCCGCGTTTCCTCGCTGGCGTTGTCGGCCAACAATTCGGGCCTGTCGTACTCCCGTTCCGGCGTACGGGTGCCGCCGGAAACGCGTCCTTCCCAGGTGTTCGCGAGGCTGTTCCTGGAAGGGAAACCGGAAGAAAAGCTCAGCCAGATTCGCCGCATCCAGGACGGCCAGAGCATCATGGATCTGGTGGCGGACCAGACCCGGCAGGTCGCTCGGGCCGTCGGCAAGGAAGATAACCAGACCCTGCAGCAATACTTCAGCAGCGTGCGGGAACTGGAACAGCGACTGGTCAAAGCCGAAGAATGGGCCCAGCTGCCCAAGCCGCAAGTGGACCGCAAGCCGATGGCGGATATCGACGATCGCGCTGACTTCACCGGTCGCATGCGGATGTTCTACGATCTGATGTTCCTGGCGCTGCAAACCGACTCGACCCGGCTGATCACCTTCTGTGGGGCCGGCGGCAACGAAGTCGTTTCCCTGGAGGGCGTTGACGACGGCTGGCACAACCTGAGCCACCACGGCAAGGATGAAACCAAGATCGAAAAGCTTGCCATTATCGAGAAAGAAGAGATGCGGCTGTTCGCCGAATTTCTCGGCAAGCTGCAGGCTTCGCGCGAAGGGGAGCACACCCTGCTCGACCAGACGGCGATCGTGCTGGGTTCCAACCTGGGGAACGCGTCGGCCCATAACAACTCCAACCTGCCAATTGTTGTCGCCGGCGGTCGCCTGACACATGGCCAGCACCTGGCATTCGATCCCAATTCGCCGCCGCCGCTGTGCAACCTGTTCGTCTCTTTCCTGCAGCATCTGAAGCTGGAGCAGGATACGTTTTCCACCGGCCGGAGCACGCTCACCGGCGTGGCTCCCACCGCCTGATCCGCGGGAATTTGACCGACAATCGGTCAACGCCTGTCTGGCAGGATTCAAAAAAACGGCCCTCCCGCGCAGCTTGGTGCGTGACGGGCCGTTTTTTCTTTGGTAGGATCGCGAAGATGGAGGAGGTCGTGTTTTGCCGGTCCCTGGCCAGGGACGGAGCACTGACCAGCAGGGCGTTTTTGAATAATCCAAGGGGCTTTTTATGTGTCGTTTTTCCGGCCGGTTTCTACTCGGCGTGGCGACGTTATTTCTGGCGGGGCTTTCGCCAGCCTGGGGACAATCGTTACGGGACAGCAGCGTTCTGCAGTACGTTCCCGCCGACGTCGATCTGTTGCTCTCGTTCGCCCATAACCGCGAGCAGGTCGAAAAGGTCGCTGGCAGCAGGGCGGTCGCCAAGATTGTCGAGCTGTTCCTCCAGGCGCAAAGTATTGATCGTGAGCCCCCTATGCCCGACGAAGTCCGTCAGCTGCGCCCCGCTCCTGCCGGCCCGAACGTTCTGGTCGGCTTGGTCGCCGAAGATGCTCCTGCAGAAGCCAGCGACCCGGCCGAGCCGAGCGAACTGCCTGCAGACGAAGAGCCGCCGATCGAGATCAAGCCGGCCAATCCGCTGGACGAAATCCAGGATGGCATCGAGAAAGCCCGCGACCTGCTGGAGAACGCCGACACCCGGGAAATCGCCGAAGTGGTGATGGACATGCTGGGCGACGAGGTCTTTTTCTACACCCAGGGGTACGATGAACTGCTGGCGATGCAGCAGGAAGTTTATGGCAAAATCGGCAAGGAAATGATGCGATACGCCAAGGAACATCCGGACGAAGATCTTGACGCCGAAGCCTGGATGAAGCAGCTGGATTTTGACCGCATCCTTTCTCCCGAACGGGTCGCTGCGACCCAGACGCCCACCATGGTGCTGGGCTTCAAGCTCCGCCATCCGGAGCAGATGCAGCCGCAGCTGGACCGTCTGGAACCGATGATCAAAAGTCTGCTGGAAGAGAAGCCGGAACTTCTGGAAGGGTATACCCGCCAGCAGGTCGCAGGGCAGGACTTTTTGACGCTGACCCTCCGCGGCGAAATGCTGGTCAAACTGGTGAAAGAGAATGAAAACCTGGACCCGGACGCCTTGAAACGCCTGGAGCCTTACCTGCCGCAGATTCAAGAGAAGCAGGTCGTCATCGCGCTGGGCGTGCTGGGCGACTATTTCCTGGTCACGGCCGGCAAGGACCTGAGCCACCTGGAAAACTGGGGGAAAGGCGACCTGCTGCTGGATCGTGCGGAACTGGCCGAGCTCCGCAAGGTGCAGGAGAAAACGGTCGTTTCGATCAGTTACAGCTCGTCCGACCTGGGGAATGCCGGCACCGGCAAGTTCACCATGTTCGATTACTATCGCGGACTGGCGACTTACGGCCTGCGTAGCAAGGAGTTCAACCTGGGCGCTTCGGTGCAGCAGCGACTGGGAGTCGAAGTGGACGAGTTCTTCCGCGATATGCAAAACCTGTTCCCCGCTGGCGGCGCCGCTCTGCGGTTCGTGGTGTGGGACGAAGACGGATATCAGGGGTATCTGCAGAACTGGGCGGAGAACCTCATGCTTGATGGGTCGCAGCCGCTTTCGATCGTCAATCACCTGGGCGGGGATCCGCTGGCCGCTTTTGCCAGCCGCAGCCAGTACCATCCCGAGTATTACGACATTCTCGCCAAATGGTCGGCCCGCGCCGTGATGTACTGGGAAGAACTGGGCGTGCCCCAGTTGCCGGAAGACGGCCAGCAGGGATACACCGCCGGGATGGCGTTCCTGCGGCCGTTCATCTTGAAGTTTCACGAAATTACCCACGACAAGTTGATCCCCTCGCAGCGCGACAGCCAGGTCGCCCTGGTGATCGACGATCACCTGAAGCTCGAGAAAATCGCCAGCAGCGCGCCGGCCCTGGACAAACCGCTGGCCGTTTCCAGCCCTGCCATCGTGATGGGCGTCAGCGACGCCGAACTGTTCCAGGAAGCGATCAACGATTACCGAGAACTGATCAACATGGGCGCTTTTGCGGCCCAGCTGGCCATGGGAGACAAAGGTCCCAAATGGGGAATCCCCAAGCCGGAAAACGAAACCACGCCGCACGGCGAACTGTACTTTTACCAGTTCCCCATCATGGCCGAAGCCGGCATGGATGACCGCCTGATGATCGTCATGGGGATCAACGCCGACACCACCGTCTTGACGATCCACAAGGAACTGGCCGCACGGATCCTGCAGAGCACGCCGCCCAGCGGAGCGCAACTCAAGGCGTCCGTCACGGAAAACACCGCTGGCGTCGCCTGGTTTGAGTTCCCCCGTCTGGTCAACATCTGGCAGGGCTGGGCCGAATACGGTGTGAACCACGACCTGGAGAAAGCGATCGAAGCCATCGCCGAAAGCGCGGAAGGCGCCGCCGCAGGGGAGGTTCCCGAGCAGCCGGAAGCGGCTCCTGTCGATCCCAGTGAGGCCCGCAAAAGGGAAAAAATCCTCGCCCTGATGACCGACGGTTTCAACGTATTGCGTTGTTTCGAAGGCTACCAGAGTCGGACGGTCGTCGCCAAGGATCGCTCGGTTGTGACCCGATTCACCTATCGCATCCACGATCTGCCCCAGGCGCCGTAACGAGCGAACTGTCGCTGCAATCGGCCTTGTCGCCGGCGAACGCTCCGTTCCCCTGCGCCAGGCGCGCACCGACGACGCGGGATCGGGTCTTAACTCCGCGCAGGCTGCCACAAGCGGCAATGGCTGCGTTCTTCGTTCTGCCGTTCTTCGTTCTGCCATGGAGCTTGCTATGAGGAAACTCCTGGTGATCGCCCTTGGCGCCGTCACACTGGTTGTTGGCGCCTTTTTGATCTATGTGTCCCTGCAGCCGAATGCGTTCGAGGTAGAGCGTACCATCACCATCAACGCTCCCGCCGAGCAGGTGTTTCCACGGATCAACAATCTGCACAACTGGTCGGACTGGTCGCCCTGGCGGCATCTCGACCCGCAGATGAAAGAAACCTACGTCGGCTCGGAGTCGGGCAAGGGCGCCATCTATCGCTGGTCCGGCAACGAGGAAGCCGGAGCCGGCCAAATGACGATTACCGACAGCGAGCCCTTCCAGCGCGTGGTTATCCTGCTGGAATTCACTCGCCCTTATGAGAGCGTGTGCCTGGTCACTTTTACGCTGAAACCCCAAGACGACCAGACAACCGTCTCCTGGCTGATGACGGGGGAAACAAACTTCCTCATGAAAGCCATGTTCCTCGATATGGACGCCATGGTCGGGCCCGATTTCGAAAAAGGGCTCGCCAGTCTCAAAGCCAACGTGGAAGCGGAAACCAACGCCGCCATCGTGCCGGCCGACGCAGGAGCCGATCGGGGAACGCCTGCCGACTGAAGCACGCATGAACAAAAACTGCGGATTTCTGACTGCCAGGGAACACGGAAGGGGATCGGTAAGGCTTCCACCGCCGCCGGTTTAGAGCGACGCGAGAGCCTGAGAACTCGATGCGAGCTTGAACCAACGGAACTGGCCGCGGTTGCCCTGCGCCACCGTTCGCACCAGGTGAACTGAGCTTGCAGGTCCACTCTCAGGCAAGGTGGGAGTTGTGGTATCAAATCACGATTTCTTCGCCTGGTATTGGACGGCGATTTCTTCGCCTGTGGTATCAAATCGCCAATTCTTCGCCTGTGATACTAATCCTGGTTTGTTTCCGCCGCTTGACGCTTCTTCGGACACGGAGAGGAGTCAGGGCGACCTGCTTCAATCCGCGCAGCAGTGACGCCCGCGGAGACTTGCGGCGGGAAGGGATGCGGGAAGACGTTTGCCCTGGAAGAGAGCCAATGGACAACCGGAGCGGATCGCGGCAGACGGGAAAACTCGCAACACCTTTACACGCCGGGTGGTTCCCCACGGCCGGAATCGGGTAAAGAAAGATAGAAGTCAGGCTCGGCCAAATCAACTACATTGTCCCGGATCGCCCGTTGTTCCGTGATAAGTGTGGGACAGGTTTGCAACCTGCTCCACGAAAAGGAAAGAACGCTTCCGCCGCCGTTGATCACTGCTCCCTGGACGCGCCCGTAGCTGAAATCGTCAGAGTGTGGCCGCCGTTTTCTGCGCCCCGGATGCTTCGTCCCAAGTCTGGCGACATCGGCTACATGCTGGCCCCAGGTCAGACGTCGCACGTTCCTTAGTCCTGCGGGACTTCGGTCGGGGCGAGCCAGGCGAGCGGGAAGCGGGCGAACCGGATGCGATAGTTGCCGTCTTCCCAGCGATCATAAAGACAGCCGATCGCGCCGTCGGGCAGTTCGGCCAGGCTGCTGTACTGGGCGTTGTCCGGCTGCAGCAACTTGCCGGCGGACCAGGTTTTCCCTTCGTCGGTGCTGGTGCGCAGGGTCAGATTCGTTCGGCCTGGTCCGGCCGGATTGGAGAACAGCCAGAGCGGCTGGCCGGCGTCGACCGTGCTGGGCACAGCGTAAACGTCGGCCTGGCAGATTGAATCGTAAAGCAGGGGCGCCTTTTCGGGTTGATTCCAGGTCAGGCCGTCGTCCTTACTGACGGCCGTGATCCGCTGCTCCTGGCCGTCGTGGCTGCGGGCCGTGCAGTACAGCACGCCGTCGCGCCGCTGGGCGATCTGGCATTCGCCCGTCTCGTCAGCAACTGGTCCGCCGACTTTCCAGCTGGAGCCGTGATCGTCGCTGTAAAGCATGTGGGCCTGGCGAAGTTCGCTGCCGGCCACCGCGTGATAGGCGGGAATGACCAGGCGTCCGCTGTGCAACTGGATACCGATGCCGGAACCGAAGCCGTACCAGGTCCAGTCGGCCTTTTTGGCGGTCGAGCTGATCTCGACAGGCGCCGACCAGGTGGCGCCGTTGTCGCGGCTGGCAACGATCATCACGCGGGTGGTGTCGCGACTCTTGCCGCTGACGACTTCTTCTTCGGTATCGTCGCCGCGGGTGCGGGTGTAAGCCAGGAAGATTGTTTTCGTTTTTCTGTCGACCACCGGCGAGGGATAGCCGCACGTATGCTTGCCATCGTCGACAATCGTCCGCAGGGGCGACCAGGTTTTTCCCGAGTCGCCGCTGCGCTTCATCACCACGTCGATGTTGCCGGTAAAGCCGGCGCCGTCTTTGCGCCCCTCGCAGAACGCCAGCAGATCGCCGCCAGGCGCGACCAGCAGCGCGGGGATACGATACCGTGGATAGCCCTCCTGACCAGAGTCAAACAGCATCTGCACGGCAGGCGAGGGCGGTTCGGCCGCACAGGTCGAAGCGGAAAGAGTCAGCACCGTGAGACAAGCGATTGCGAACCGCCGCATGAGATTCTCCTGCACGGGGAAGGGGGAAGAGACGGACGTTCCCTTGCCAGCGCCCGCAAGAAACGGGCGGAACCGGCAATGGCCTGGGGGAACAAAAAAAGGCCTCGCCGCCGGGAGGGTAGCGAGGCCTTCGTGTTAGACCGCAATCGCGAAAGAATCCGCGACTACACTTTGTCGGCAGCCGGCACCACAAACGGGGCGCGGTACTCGCGGGTCAACTGGGCGTTGGCCGCTTCGTTGCCGGGGAAGTTCTCGGCCTTGGTGTCGAACTCGAGTTGCGGACCGATGGTGAAGTCGGTCTCGTCGATATCGATGCCGTTATCTTTCAGGTGGGCGACGGTGCGCTCGAGCGTATCGAGGGCGTTGTCCGACGTTTTCCAGCTGGCCGCTTTGTTGACGAGTTCGGCCGTTTTGACCGGTTCGCCCAGGCGGTAGGAGATGTTGCCCATGTGGCACAGGGCGCTGGAGAAGTGGCCTTCTTCGATTTCGCCGTTGAGGTCCGCAATGTTCCGACTGCGAACGCCCGACAGGAAGTTACCGAAGTGATCGCCGCCTCCTTTAAAGCTTTTGATCATTTTGCCGTCTTTGTCAAAGGCGGCGCCGGCGTCGTAGCTGCTCATCACGACGTAACCGTCTTCGCCTTCAAACATGACGCCGATTTTGGCGCCTTTGTAGTCCGACGTTTTGAGGCCGCGGACTTCAAAGACCAAAGACTTGGTTCCGTAGTCGTGAACAACGACCTGGGTGTTGGCGCTGTCGCCGGCGTCATCGTAACCAAAGCGGCCGCCGTAGCTGAACACGCGCTCGCTCAGGCCTTTTTCGCCCAGACCCCAGCGGGCGAGGTCCATCTGATGGATGCCCTGGTTGCCCAGATCGCCGTTGCCGTAAGGCCACTGCCAGTGCCAGTCATAATGGAACTGTTTGCGGGTGACGGGGGCGAACGGAGCCGGGCCCAGCCATACGCCGTAGTTGATGTTGGCCGGTACGGGATAAACGCCGCGGGCGCCGATGGAGCCGCGGGGCTTGTAGCACAAACCGCGAGCGACGGTCACTTCGCCCACGCCGCCCTGGTGGACGAATTCCATGGCATCGATCATGCCCTGGTTGGACCGCGACTGGGTGCCGCACTGGCAGATTTTGTTGTATTTGCGGGCGGCTTCAACGATGCGTCGGCCTTCGCTCACGTTGTGGCTGACGGGCTTTTCGACGTAAACGTCTTTGCCGGCCTGGATCGCCCAGATGGCGGCCAGGGCGTGCCAGTGGTTGGGAGTGGCGATGCTGACGATATCGACGCTGGGATCGTCGAAAGCGGCCCGCATGTCTTCCACAAACTTGGGCGCGCGGCCCTGCTTCTTTTCGACTTCTTTAACGCGGCTGGCGCCGACCTCTTGATCGGGGTCGACAATGTAGGTGATCTCGGTGTCTTTGCGGCCGGCAAAGGCGCCAATATGGGTGTTGCCGCGTCCGCGAACGCCAACGACGGCGACATTCAATCGCTCGTTGGGGCTGCTGCTTTGTTTCTCTTCTTCAGCGGCCAGCAGGCTGCCGCCGGAACTGGCAGCGACCGCAGCCGCTGTGGCGAACATGGAATCTTCAAGAAACTGACGACGTGTGCGTTTTGACATGCAGCACTCCTGGATCTGAATGGCGCTTCGGCGCAAGGTGGGAAAAGGTGAAAGGCGGGAAGCCGTCGTACCAGCAACCTGTTCGTCAAACGTTTCCTCAAAAGAACGCCAACCAACAAACGAAATTGTCCATCATCGAAGGAGCGAACGCCCTGGTGCTTGTGCGACTCGCCATCTCGCCAGGCTGCTGGAACCTGATATCGTTTCAACTACACGGCCTGCCGGGACGAAACCCCGGCGCCGGGTGATCAAGGGCGGGGAGAAGTTACCCCGGCAAGCGTCGCCTCACACGTGATCTCCCGCAGTCGCAGGAGGCCCGCAGCGGCGGCCTTTCCGGGAACTCGCTTCCCCCAGGGAGGAAATATCCACCCTAAAAGGTTATTGTAAGCAAGAGAGATTTGAATTGGTATCATACCAACAAAATCCAGAAACGAAAAATTGTTCCTGGTCTTCCCGGCCGTTTTCCCCGAAAATTCTCCCGCTCTCGCTGGCCGCTGTCGCAGCCGTCCGGGGCCGTGAATCGACCTTTCCCATGGCAAACGCACCATGCCCAAGACCCATGAATTGACCCCCGGCGCGCCGATCAAAATGGCTGACCTGATCAGCGACGGCGCCCATTTTTGCGATGACCGCGAGCAGGCCGAAAAGGAGTTTCTCGCCCTTCGGGAAAGACTCGTCGCACTGGAGCCCAAGCTCTACGCCGACGCCAGTCGGAGCCTGCTGGTGATCTTTCAGGCGATGGACGCCGGCGGCAAGGACAGCGCTACCCGCAAGGTCTTCACGGGCGTGAATCCCCAGGGGGTGCGGGTCGTTTCTTTCAAGCAGCCGACAGAGGAAGAACTGGCCCACGACTTTTTGTGGCGGATCCACAAGCAAACGCCCCGGCGCGGCAAGATCGTCGTCTTTAATCGTTCACAGTACGAAGACGTGCTGGTCGTGCGGGTTGAGAAACTGGCGCCCAAGTCGGTCTGGCAAGCTCGCTTTGAACAAATCAACCAGTTTGAAGAAATGCTCACGGCCGCCGGCACGCGGATCCTGAAATTTTATCTCCACATTTCCAAAGACGAGCAAAAGGAACGCTTCCAGTCGCGACTCGATGAGCCCTCGAAGAACTGGAAATTCTCTCCCGACGACCTGGCCAAGCGGGCCCAGTGGGACGATTACCAGGACGCATATGAGGACGTCCTTAAGCGCTGCACGACCCCCTGGGCGCCGTGGCATGTGATTCCTGCCGACCGCAAATGGTACCGCAACCTCGCCGTCTGCCGCACGATCGTCGACGCCCTGGAAACGATGGACTTGCGTTATCCCGAACCGACCTGGAAGCCGGGCGAGTATAAGATTGATTAGCCACAATCTCGCTTGAAAGCTCGCTTCCCCGCAGCGGCGGCGATTGGCCGCCGCTGGCGAATGTTCAGCGATCTTCGCAACCGGGAAGGGCGATCCGATTACTGGCCGTCTTTAAAAGGCTTGCCTTTCTTCGCGCCGGGCGGCTTCGCTTTTCCCTGCTGCTTTTTTTTGGGCGGAGTGACGGCCAGGATCTCTCTGTTGCCCTGGGGAACGGTGCGGGCCGACGCCAGCAGCCGTTTCATTTCCTGGCTGACTTCGGGATGGTCGGCGGCCACATTGGTGGCTTCCGCGATGTCGGCCGACAGGTCGTACAGCTCAAACGTTGTGCTTTTCGGGTTGGCGACGTTCGCCAGGTGGGCCTTCCACTGGCCACGGCGCATCGCCTGCCAGCCGGACCGGCTCTCCGTTTCCCAGTACAGGTAATCGTGTTTCGCCTGCTGTCCCTCGCCCAGCAGCGTCGGCAAGAAACTCAGACCGTCGATCCCCGAAGGCGCTTCCGCGCCGGCCAATTCTGCGGCGGTCGGCAGCATGTCCCAGTGCGCGGACAGATGATCGGTCTCGGATCCTTTCGCAATCTTGCCCGGCCAGCGAGCGATCATGGGGCAGCGGATTCCGCCGTCGTACAGCTCAAACTTGATGCCGCGGAACGGCCCATTGCCGTCGAAGAAACGCGGGTCGGCCCCGCCGGCCGAAGTCGGCCCGTTGTCGCTGGTGAAGATGATCAGCGTGTTCTGGGTCAGGCCCAGTTCATCGACCAGATCGACGATTCGCCCGACACTGCGGTCCAGTCGCGAGACCATGCCCGCAAACGCGGCGTGCGGCGTCGGCTGGTAGCGATAGTGCTGTCCGCCCGGCGTGCCGTACGGCTTTGTTTCTTCGATCTTGCCGATCCACGCCTGCAGGTCGTCGTCGGGCACATCCAGGTCGACATGCGCCAGCGTGTAGGCCAGGTACAGAAAAAACGGCCGCTTTTGATTCTCGCGGATGAACTCTTCCGCATCGCGGGTGAATTCATCGTGGCTGTAATGCGTGCGTTTTTCCGGGTTGTCGGGATAGAGGACCTTCTCATCATTCCGCCACAGGAACGGCGGGTAGTAATGATGGGCGTTGCTCTGGTTCAGGTAACCAAAGAAATGGTCGAACCCCTGCTTCCACGGGACGCCGGTGGTGCCCGCTTCACCGATCCCCCATTTGCCGATCACGCCGGTGCGATAGCCGGCCTGCTGCAGCACTTCGCCCATGGTGACGTCTTCCTCCAGCAGGGGACCATGCCCGTTTACCCGCACCCGGGTGTGGCCCGTATGCTGACCCGTCATCAGGCAGCTGCGCGTCGGAGCGCACATGGCGGCTCCGGAGAAGTGCTCGGTAAACCGCATCCCTTCCGCCGCCAGCCGATCAATGCGCGGCGTCTTCATAATTTTCTGGCCATAGCAGCCGATATCGCCATAACCCAGGTCATCCGCCAGGATGTAAATGATATTGGGCGTCTGCAATTGCTCCGCAGCCGACACGCCGGTCGCCGTCCCCGCCGACAAGAGTGCAAGGCCGGCCAGCAGCAGAAAAATCGCTCCTTGACGAAGCAGGCGGACGGGTAAATCGTGACAAGGCATGGATATCGCAGCGGGCATGGAGGCTCCTTGGAGGCGAATCGGGGGCGGAGAATAGCCATTCCAGTATCAGGTGAAGTCGACAGCCGGTCAACTTGGTTTCCCCGTCGCGAATTTCGTCAGACATCCGGCCATCCAACCCGGACAGCATTCGCCAGAAATCCCAGGCTCTCTTTCTCTTCATCCGACCGATCTTCTTCATGACGTACGATATGACACAGAGGCGAGAATTCTGACGAATTCCACTACCTGCTATGGCGGAATCGCTTACAATTTTTGGCATGAGTACTTGCCCTCGCTGCCAGCAGCCGCTTCCGTTTGATCTGCCGCATTGCCCTCAGTGCGATGCTCCCCTGCCGTCGTCGGTGCCGTCCGGGCTGGAGCAGCGCGTGCGGGAAATGATGGAGAAGCAGGGGAA
Organism: Lignipirellula cremea; assembly: GCF_007751035.1. Taxonomy (NCBI): domain Bacteria; kingdom Pseudomonadati; phylum Planctomycetota; class Planctomycetia; order Pirellulales; family Pirellulaceae; genus Lignipirellula; species Lignipirellula cremea. Next base: position 3,234,710 of record NZ_CP036433.1, read on the forward strand.
ACTGCACGCCGTCAAGCTCTATCGCGACGAAACGGGCGCCAGTCTTCTGGAAGCGAAAAACGCGGTCGATCGTCTGGCGGAAGGGAAATCGTCCTTCGCCAGCGAGGCGAACAGCACCGAGGGAAACGCCGCCGACCCGTCGCCCGGGGATTCATGCGAAGCCGAAGTTCTGCGTCTGTTAGCGGCCGGAAAGGGCATCGGGGCGATCCGGCATTACCGCCAGCAGAAAGGCGTCGGCCTGCATCAGGCTCGCCTGGCGGTTGACGTGATTGCCAAGAGGCATGGCGTTGCCCCGCCGGTGGGCAGCACCCCTGGTATTCTGGTGTTTGCTTTCCTGGCGGCTCTGGCGGTGACCGCGATCGCCGGCGCGTTGTGGCTGCTGTTCGGTTAGTCGCAGGCCTGGTTTCCTGTCGATAGCCGCCTTCTTTCGCCGGCAGCGTAGAGATATTTTTTTTGCGCTTTCGACGAACCTTCTGTCCGCAAGAGCGTCTCTTTATGCATACACCGAGTGATGAAGAACGCAAGCAATCGAGATCGTCAATGCTGATCGATTCCAGCAGGAGTGCGAACTTTGCATGCGGAAAACATGCTCTGCCTGCATGATCTATACGGCATGGTACGCCAAATGGGAGAGCGACGGAATTCAAACCTCCGTGTTTGTGGGTTCGACTCCCACCCGTGCTACTTGTAGTAGATTTAATGTATCTGACAGAAATGTCACAGATGGCGAGAAGATGTTCTCGACGCAGATATAGCCAGGTGGCGGAATGGTAGACGCGCGACGCTCAGAACGTCGTGCCTGAAATGGCATGCGAGTTCGACTCTCGCTCTGGCTACTGAAAAAAATGCAGTAAAAATTCTGGCAGGCGTCCACCGGGATGTTTGTACTTTAACGCGGACGGGCGAGTGTTCAGTGGAGTTTCATACGCTCCGCCGGCCGGGTGCGACTCCCGGGTCCGCTACTTTTTCTCATACTGCCAACTGGCAAGTCGTCCTTCGCATTGCGAAAGAAGGCATGGTTTGTCGCATCGCCAGGCGACGATCCAGGCGCCAATTGCAGCCATCCTGACTGGGTACGCAAACAGGTAAAGCGAGCAGGCCGAGAACCTGTGATTTTGTGGGTTCGATTCCCACCCTGGTCACTTCGTCGATCGTTGAAAGAAACGAGCGGCGCCGCCAGATCCCGTGGTCCATCGGCGAAGACGCCTGGTTGACATCCAGGAGAGGGCTGGTTCGATTCCAGCCGGGATCACTGAAAACATATCACGCAAGGATGTGATTGTGTGGCTACAAGGGTTGCTCGTTCAACGGCAGGACGCCTGGTTTGCATCCAGGTAATCGGGGTTCGAATCCCTGGCGGTCCACTGCTGGAATATGAGAGATAGAGAGAAGGGCTCATGGTCCAAGGGGAAGACTCCGCCCTGGCGTGGCGGCAATCCGGGTTCAACTCCCGGTGAGTCCACTGATACGGAAGGTAACCGAAATGGCTCAGGACGCTGGGTGCTAACCAGTCGCCCCGGAAACGGGGTTGGTCAGGGTTCGATTCCCCCACCTTCCGCTTTCGGCTCGATGGTGAAACGGAAAATCACCTCTCGCTTCTAACGAGAAGTTCCGGGTTCGATTCCTGGTCGAGCTGCTCGTAACGCGACAATCAACGGAAGGGCCACCCGATGGGCGACGGGAGCCGGTTGGAAGCCGGTCGAGCAAGTCACGCTTGCCTTGCGGGTTCAACTCCCGCTCCTTCCGCTGCTTTGGAACGAGGGGAAAATAACTTCGGTTTGGTATAACACCGAGGGCGTTGCGGAAAGCGAGCCTGCTTGAAATCAGGTCGCGACCTGTGCCGAAAGAGCCAGTCTGGCCGACTTCATCAAGGACGATCCGCTGCCGACCGTCCCTTTGTGCCTTCGCGCCTTTGCGTGAGATCCTCTTCGTGACAGAACCGCCAATCCGTCCTTGAACGGCGAGAAGACAAAACGAGCCGGTTCAAAAATTTCCCTCGCGTAAATGGGCACTCAGGAACTGGGGAAGAATAACTTCGGCTCACAGGAGTAGAACCGCCCGACGCTAGCGCGTTCGGCTCACTATACAAAAACCGAAGTTATTTTCCCCTCGTTCCTCACGCAAAGGCGCGAAGGCGCAAAGAAGGATGAAGAGGTGTGAGAATAAATTGGCCGCGACCCTGGGGGATGTCGCGTTTCAGACTCCGACCAGATGGGGGAAATGGCCGAAGTTAATTTTCCCCGACTGCCTTGCCAGATCTGGCAGGCGATACGCAGAACAACGATTGATGGTGTCCGTGGTGTACGCGGTTAGCACACCTGCCTGTGAAGCAGGAAGTAAGGGTTCAACTCCCTTCGGTCACCCTGAGGAGTCGCGTCGAGCGAAGTCCGATAGAAACGCCATGGCCCGTGGGTGTGCTGGATCGCATGTCAGCTTCCGAAGCTGTTGGACCAGGTTCAATTCCTGGACGGGCTACTTTGAGTTTTCCTTTCGTCCTGGGAGCGTGCTGGAACGCACGCGACCTTGCGAAGGCCGTAGACTTTGCGACGGCCGCAGATCAGGTTCGATTCCTGGCGAGGACGCTTTCTCCCAGAACCCGGCGCTGGAGCCAGATGGCCAGGCAAACGGCTGCAACCCGATCGAAGTGGGTTCGACTCCCACCGGCGTCTTTTCGCTGATCCGCACAGGCGGATCCCCGCAGCAAATTCTACACGCCCCCTTCCTGGGAATGCTTGTCATACAGGTTGGAATCAGGGTATATTGATCGCACGCTTTCCGATCACCTCCCCTTGATCCAGCCTGCCTATGTCCCGCCTGCTGCTGTTGGTGTCTTGCCTGGCAATTTCCTTGGCGTCTCCCTGCGCGGTCCGGGGGCAAACGCCGGAGGAGGTGCGGTTCAGCCGGCATGTGGTCGCGGTGTTCAGTCGGGCCGGTTGCAATGGCGGAACGTGTCATGGCGCGGTCCAGGGGAAGAACGGCTTTCGGCTGTCGCTGTTCGGCGCTAAACCTGAGCTGGACTTTGCCCAGGTGAAGCGCGGCGCATTGGGACGTCGGCTCAATCCGCTCTCGCCTGCCGATAGTTTGCTGCTCCAGAAGGCGACCGGCGGACTGGGGCATGGCGGCGGCAAAGTGCTCGACCGGAACAGCAGAGACTTCCGCATCCTGGAACAGTGGATCGCCCAGGGCGCCCAACTCGACGCGATCGAGCCGTCGCAGATAACCCGCCTGTCAGTCGAACCGTCGCAGCGCGACCTGCACCCGGGCGAAAGTTATTCCCTGCAGGTCACGGCGACCTTTACGGACGGTTCCGAGGAAGAGGTCACCTCGCTTTGTTCTTTCACTTCTTCCGACGCCGGCGTGGCGTCGGTCGATGCAGCCGGTCAGGTCCGTGCGATCGAAGTGGGCGACGCGGCCATGATTGTGCGGTTCCGGGCCGAGCCGGCTGTCGCCATGACGGTCGTCGCCAGGCCTGGCAAGCCGACCGGCCCCGCAGCGTCGCCGCATAACTTTATCGACGAGCACATCCTGGCCAAGCTGAAGCGGCTGAATCTGCCGCCGTCGGAACTGGCGGGCGACACCGACTTTCTCAGACGCGTGCGACTGGATGTTACCGGCAAGCTCCCCACTGCCGACGAAGTCCGCGAGTTCCTCGCCGATCCCGACGTGAACAAACGCAGCAAAAAAATTGAGGCCTTGCTGCAGGATCCAGGCTACGCAGCCCTGTGGACGCTCAAGTTTTGCGACCTGCTCAAAGCGAACGATTTTGGCGTGTACGCGGACGGTCTGAGCGAACAGAACGACGCACCCCGCTTCCAGGCCTGGGTGCGAGCGCGGATAGAAGAAAACCTGCCGTACGATGAATTCGCCGCCCGCATTCTGACCGCCACCAGCCGCGAAGGCCGCAGTGTGCAAGCCTGGGCCGACGAGGTGATCGCCCTGCAGGAAGGCGCGACCAAGCCGCGCACGGACCTGGAACTCTACGCCCAGCGGGAAACGCTGGATGCGTACTGGCAACGGAAAGACGCCGTGGGCGTAACCGGCGCCATGCAGATTGCGCACGCCTTTTTGGGGCTGCGGATGGAATGCGCCAACTGCCACCGCCATCCCCACGATGTCTGGCAGCAGGAAGACTTGCTCAGCTTCGCCAATTTCTTCATGCGGGTGCGGACCGTCGGCTTCAATGGCGCCAACGAAAAGATATACGTCGAAGAAGGCGAACTGTTTCGGCAGTACACGGAAGAAGGAAAAAAGCTGGTCGAGGAAGCGAAGAAGCTGAAGGACACCGAAGGGAAAAAGCTCGCAACCGATCAGCGCGAAACGCAGTCCGCCATCGGTCGGCTCAAGTCGGAAGCGGCCAAGTTTCAGCAGATGGCCGACCAGTTGACCAGCCAGGCGACGCAGAAGCGGAACCAGGCCAAGAACGTCGCCGCCGACGAAGCCAAAACACTGCTCCAGCAGGCCGACGACCTGGAAAAACAGGCGGAGGCTCCCCAGCAGCAGGCGAAAGAAAAAACGGCCGAGCAGCAAACGGCCGAAAAAAGCCTGGCGACCATCGAAGCCCGCCTGGCCGAGATCACCGCCATGGACCGACGCGGCAAGCAGCTCTCCGGGGATGTCGCCAAACGGATCGTCCATTCCCAGATACACAGCCTGACCGATCCGGCTACGTTCAAACCTGCCAGCGTCAGCAGTCCGCTGGGCGAGCAATCATCCGACGAGTTCCGTCTGCTCGGCCAGTCTGAGCCGCTGACCATCCGTCCCGACGAAGATCCCCGCCAGCGGGTCGTCGACTGGCTGCGATCCCGCGACAACCCGTTCTTCGCCAAGGCGATCGTCAATCGCGTCTGGGCGCACTATTTTGGCCGCGGCATTATCGATCCGCCCGATGATTTGTCCCCCTACAATCCGCCGACCCATCCAGAACTGCTGGAGCAGTTGTGCACCGAGTTTATTGATTCGGGCTATGACCTGCACTGGCTGCATCGCACGATTCTGTCCAGCCGCACGTACCAGCAGACCAGTATCGCCACGGCCGACAATGCGATCGACCGCACCAACTACGCTAGTTTTTACTTCCGTCGCCTGCCGGCCGAGGTGCTGCTCGATGCGATCAACCAGACGACCGGCACCAGTGAGAACTTTGAGATGGGGTTCTTTCACTGGCCGGAAGGTCTGACGACCGTCGAAATCCCGTACGATACTCGCAACCCGTTCGTCAATTTCATGCTGGAGCAGTTCGGCCGGCCTGCCCGTAACCGGGCTGTCCAGTGCGATTGTGAACGGCAGAGCGAAGCCTCGATGCTGCAGGTGTTGAGCCTGCTGAACCATCCGCATATTCGCGAGAAGATCGCCGATCCCAAAGGCCGCGTCGCCCAGGTCGCCAGCCAGCCCAACGCGGTGGAGGAACTGTTTTTGTCGACCTTGTCGCGGTTCCCCAGCGCCGAAGAACAGGCAGCCTGCCAGGCCGCGATCGAAGCGGCCGAATCGCCCGCAGCCGGTCTGCAGGCGGTGCTCTGGAGCCTGCTCAACACGCGTGAATTTTTGCTGCAGCACTAACCCATTTATCCAACGGAATTCGGCCGGGTTGATCGCCTGGCCAGTACCGGAAACCTGTTGTTCGCCAAGGGTCCTTTCATGAAAAACGCCTGCGCCACTTTTCGTCAGTTTCATCGGCGGGACTTCCTGCGCGTGGGCGGAGCCTCGCTGTGCGGAGTCAGCCTGCTGGACCTGTTGCAGGCGCGCGCCCAGGCGGCCGGCCAGCCGACGCCCAAGGCGAAGCAGCTGATCGTTTGCTGGATGGCGGGCGGCCCTCCGCACACCGACATGTTCGACATGAAGCCCGAGTCGGGCTCCGATTACCGCGGTGAATTCAAGCCAATCAAAACCAACCTGCCTGGCCTGGAAATTTGCGAGCTGATGCCCAAGCTGGCGAAAATGGCCGACAAGTACACGGTGATTCGCTCCGTCACCACCATGAACAAACCGGGCGACCATGGCAGGGCGCCCATGTACTGGCTGACCGGCAATCCGCGTCTGCCCAGCGGCACCGCCAAGTACCCGATGTACGGCAGCGTGGTTTCCAAACTGCGGCCGGGCGACGACGATTTGCCGACTTTCACCGTACTGGGTAAGATCGACCACCATATCAAAAACTCTATTGCCAGCAGCTTTCTCGGCCCGGCGTTCAACCCGTTCATTTTTGATCCGCTGGAATCCAAAGACGACATCGCCAAAATGCTGTCGCCGCAAATCGAGGCGCCGGCCTTCGCCAGGCAGACGCAGCTGCTCCAGGCGCTCGACCAGCGTCTGCGCCGGCAGGACGGCGTCGACCCGTTGATCGCCGGGCTCGACAAGCACCAGCAAACCGCCTTTGACATGCTGCGTTCGCCGCGGCTCCGCCAGGCGCTGGACCTGTCGCAGGAAGATGACAAAACGATCGCCCGCTACAAGGACAGTCATCTCGACAAGTATCGTTATCCGTCGGGCGACCCGCTGCACTTTCTGATGGCCCGTCGACTGATCGAAGCGGGCGCTCCGGTGGTGCATTTCAGCCTGGGCTACTGGGACTGGCATGGCGAGAATTTCGTCGCTGGCCGCCAGCAGATCCCTATGTTCGACAGCGGTATGTCGGCCCTGCTGCAGGACCTTGATGATCGCGGACTGCTGGATTCGACCATTGTCCTGGCCCTGGGAGAAATGGGACGCAAGCCGAAGTGCGGAACGGGCGCCAAGGCTGGTCGCGACCACTGGGACTACGCCCAGTTTGTGTTCGCCGCCGGCGGCGGTTTCCAGCGGGGCTGTGTCGTGGGAGCCACCGACAAGCTGGGCGAACAAGTGACCGACAACTTTTACAAAGTCGAAAGTTTCGGCCGCACCCTGTACCATCAATTGGGCATCGATCCCGATACGATCGTCCGCACCCTCGGCAATCGCCCGGTGAAACTCATTGTCGAAGACGCTCCCATCATTAAAGAAGCCCTCGCTTAACGCATAGCCCCCGTTGTGGATTTGGCCACAAATCCCCTCCCCTGTCTTCCGACTCTCCCCCTTTGCGATGCCTTTCCACCGGGAAGCATCTCGGGTGAAAAACTGTTCGTTCCCGTCGGAAGCTGTCAAGCACGACTAAACCTGAACGCCGTTCTGGATAGAATAGAACTGGCGTCGAAGGGCCGGCCAGCCAAGAGCCGGCGTCGTCAACACGACGGAAAACGTCGACCCGCGCCAGGGCCGACGCAGTGCAGGAGCGAACGATGTACTACCTTGATTTTCGACTGATGCTGTTCATCGCGCCGGCCGTCATCCTGGGGATGATTGCCCAGTGGATGGTGCGATCCGCTTACGCGAAAGCCAGCCAGATTCCCACGCAGCTGAGCGGCTTTGCCGCCGCCCGGCGGATCCTCGATGCGGCCGGTCTGCAGAATGTCGACATTGAGCAGACGCAGGGTTACCTGAGCGATCACTACGACCCCAGCCATAAAGTGCTGCGGCTGAGCACCGATGTCTACCACGGCCGCACGCTGGCGGCGGTGGGAATTGCCGCCCATGAGTCGGGGCACGCTCTGCAGGACGACAAGCGTTACCTGCCGCTGGTGATTCGCAACCTGGCGGTCCCGGCCGCCAGTTTTGGCAGCTTTGCGGGGATGACGCTGCTGATAGCGGGGGTGGCGTTCAACTGGGGCCCGCTGCTGCTGCTGGGGATTCTATTGTTCAGCGGCGTGGTGTTTTTCCAGGTGATTAACCTGCCGGTCGAATTTGACGCCAGTCGCCGGGCCAAGATCGAACTGCAGCAGCAGGGAATCGTCGCTCCGGCCGAAATGGGAGCCGTCCGCAGTGTGTTACGGGCGGCCGCCTTGACCTATGTCGCCGGCACGCTGCAGGCTATTCTGACGCTCGCCTACTACGTGATGCGTTACCTGGGCAATAACCGCCGCGGCTCTTATTAGCGATTTATGGCGGGTAGTGGACCTCGCCCGAGGTCCGTGAGGCGTCGTCGATAAACGGGACTTGTGGCCAGGTCCACTACTTGGAAAGACTTGTGGCCAATTCCGCTACGGGCGAATCGTGCTGTTGCGAATGGACTAGTCCTTGCCGTAGTGCTCGACTTCTTTCCAGTACCTGTCAAACGCGTCCTGCTTGTGGAAGTCGGGGCTGTTGTCCAGGTCGTGGCATTCGTAGCACTTGTTCTTTTTGGCGTCTTCCAGCGTGAGACGCATGCCGGCGCGCAGCATGGCCAGGTCTTCGGCGGTCGGGTTGCCGTCGCCGTTCTCGGCCGCCACATGGGCGGAGCCGGGGCCGTGGCAGTTCTCGCAGCCGTTGGCCTGCATGTTGGGCGTTTCTTTCAGTCCCAGATAGCCGGACTGGTACGGGAAATACTGCTGCGGATTCCAGCCGGTCACATGGCAGCTGAGACATTCCGGATCATGATGCCGGGGGATGTCGCCGCGTTCGCTCGGGTGAATCAGGGAATCCGTAGCGTGCGCGTGGGGCGTATTCTTCCAGACATCGAACGCCTTGGTGTGGCACTCGGCGCAGGTCTGCGTGCCGACATAGGTATGCCCACTGGGGTGTGGCAGCGGTCGCACGCCCAGTCCCGCCAGCCCCTGGGTTTCCAGCATGCGCTGGTAGTTGGCCAGCACGGAGAGCATATCTTTTGAATCGGCGAAGCGATCATCCAGCGGCACGCGCTGGTAGCGGAGCGGCTGTTCTTTGTCGTCGAAAATTCCGATTACGCCAGCGTACATCCCTTTTGTGCCGACCTGAACCATGGAAGAGTCGGCGCCTTCGATGCGACGCGGAGCGCGTTCCGGTTCGCCTTCGCCGCCGCCGGTGACGACGAGGCCAAATTGCGGATACTTCTGGGCCAGGGCGGTCGACTCTTCGACGGAAGCAAACACCAGCAGCACGTACAGATCGCACTCTTCGGCCTTCACTTTCGGCCAGACAGCGTCGATGCCTGCTTCGGGCGAAACGGCGACAATATCACCGGGCTGAATCTTCTTCAGATGCTCGGCGCCCAGGACAGAAACCACGCCGATCTTTTTGCCGCCCGCTTCCAGCACGGCGTAATCCCGCATGAACTCCGGCGCCAGAATCGACACATTGGCCGAGGTAAACGGCGTTTCCTGGCCTTCGTTATTGGTCAGGGAGAACAGTTCCAGCGGCGACAATCGCAGGTCGTCAGGGCCCAGTCCGACGGCGCCGTAGTTCATGGTCTTCAGGGCGCCAGCGCCGAACTGGAACTTGATTTCTGCCTGTTTGCCAGTGCGACGGACCTGGTTGCCGACATCCAGCGAAGCGACTTTCCAGCCTTTAGCCAGGAGTTCCCGCTGGAAGGTGTGGCGTCGGGCGAGCCCGCCTTTCTGGTTGGCGAGGCCCGTGCAGCCGCAGGGCTCGATATACCCGTGCTGGCGACCGGTGAGCAGCAACACGGCGGCCGGTTCAGGCCAGCCTTCAAACAGAATGTCTTTCTGGCCGCTGTCGCTGGGGTTCAGCGGCGGCGTGTTCGGACTATTGGCCGGGCTTTTGTTCGGACTATTGGCCGGGCTAGCCAGCACGGGCGGTTCGTCCGTCTTGACTTCGGTGGGCGGGACCGGGGTCGGATCGGTTTCACCAGGCGTGGGTTGCTCGGGAGCAGGATCGGGGGAGGCGACGACCGGGTCGGCAGGCGCCGGTTCCTGGCGCGTGGTTTCCGGAGGCGCCGGGCATCCCCAGACAAGGGTCAGCGCCAACAGCGTCGAGCCAAACATCAATCCGTTTCGCAGCACGGCAGCATCTCGTCGGATAAAGTTCCAGGAACAACCATGTCGGCCGCCGCGGATCCGCACCGCAGGGCGACTGACTAGTCGATCGATAGATTAATAAACAGCGGAATCGACTCCGCACCCGGCACCGAGCTGTGCAGGACGACCTTGGCCTGGCCCTCGGGCGTGAGCCCCATCAGGCGGATCGCGTCGCTACCGGGAGGGACGCTGAGCTTGACAGGAAACATGCGCGACTTGCCGTTTTCCAGTTCGCGCGGCGGGTCGATCTGGACATGAATCAATCCCGGCGGCTCAACTTTGTCGACCGTCAACTCGGCGTCGTTACGATGTGGACCTTTCGCTAACAGGTAGATTGTCGCCTCAGCCCCCTGCTTCCGATCAATTGTTCCCCAGGTGAGCAGACTTGTCTCCCGGCGGAACGGCATGCCGGTAGAGAGCCAGGAAAGATCGCTTATCACCGTGCCGGTGACGGGTATTTGAAAGGAGTGCTGCGGGTTGGCGGCGATTTGGATTGTCTGTCTTATTGGTCCCAAAGGCAACCCTGGTTTTGCAGCGACTTCGACCAGCACCCCTTCTTTGGCCCCTTCTTCGCCCGCCAGGTCGGCGGCGGCGAGCGGAGAAGAGGTCAGCTTCAGGAATTCTCCCGCCGTCGGATCGGTCCAGTCCAGCGAGGTCAGCTCCAGCGGATCGGCCGTATAGTTGAACAACCGAAACGACGCCGACTTCCCTTCGGTCGAAAGAATGTCCCCCAGCGACAATCGCTCGGTATCGGGCGCCACCAGCTGTCGGACTTTGCCCTTAACCGCCAGTCGTAGAACAGGTTGCGTCGGATCGTTGGTGTAGATTTCCGCCGACTGGGCGAACGCATTGCTGTTCCCTTTGGGGGACCACTCCAGGCGGACCTCGGTTTTTCCCGACGGAGGCACACTGGCATTACTTAGTTCCGCCAGCGTGCAGGAGCAGGTCGTTTTGCCCAGGGTCAACTCCAGCGGGGCGCCGCCGACATTCGTCAGGACAAAGGTATGCTCCTGGGTGTCGCCCCGTTCCATCAGTCCGAATTCGTAGCGTTCGGAGCCGACCACCTGGACCTGGGGTACGCCATGGACCACGGACTTGCCCGGATCGCGGGGCGGCGGCGGCTGGAAATCGGGCACGCTCGAGATCTTGCTCCAGCAGACCGCAGCGCCAATCAGAACGCCGAGGAGAAAAAACGACAGCGGCAGCAGCAGCGTTTTCATGAATCGTCGAACCATGAAGGGGCGAAAGTCAACCTGGCGGCAAGGACGTTCCCTGCCTGCCCTTTGATTCTAAGCGACGATCGCGGTCAGGGGGACGCCATCGCAGCAGGAAAGTACTCCAGCCACATGTAAAAAAGGCCCAGCAGCAGGGCCGTACGCAAGGAATAGCAGACGGTGCGGAGCCAGTTCGTGCGCACCAGTCGATCCAGCAGCTCGTCCGAGAATTGCTTCGACAGCGCGTGGTGCAATGGCACCTGTACGAACCAGGTCGACCACCAGATCACCAGCAGCAATAGCAGATTTATGACCCAGACGGTCCGCAGCCAGACCGCACAAGGCAGCACCGCCAGCGCCAAGGAGGTCGCCAGCTCCGCAGCCAGCATCGACCAGGCGACCCGGTTGATGCGGCGGATATGCTCCTGCTCGTAGGTTTCGTAATTTTCGGCGCCCACCACGCGCAAGTTGGGATAATACGCCAGCTGCACAAACCACATGATGCCAGTCATTGAGCACGTCAAACCCAGGTGGATCGTCGCCAGCGCGTGGAGCCCCGCTCCCGCGATGTCGACGTCGCCTGGCGGCAGGCTTTCGGGTGGCATCGGCTTCTCTCTCGATTTCAGCGAAGGGACGGGGAAATGTCTTCCCGAGGAATCGTGCAGGATTTTTTGCGTGCCGTAGTCGCCAGCGTGTGGCAGAATACGCCCTGGGCGTGCGTTTGTCAGCCACCCGGCGGGCCGCTTCGTCATGCTCTTACTGCCGACGGTCTTTGATTTTACCCGGTGAATTTACCCCCGTGATGTTACCCCTTTGTTTCCGGCCGCATTTGTCGCGGCCGCCCCTCCCAGGAATGTCAGCCATGAAGCGAACCTGCCTGAGTCAAATTTGCCTTGCCTTGTTACTGCTTGCCGCGTGCTGCAGTTTGACGACGAGTCGCCTGGCCGCGGAGGAGCTTTCCGCGGAAGAAAAGGCGGCCGGTTTTACGCCGATGTTTAACGGGAAGGACTTTACCGGATGGCGTTTCAGCGGCGATCTCGAAGCGCCCAACTGGGAAGTCACGAACGGAGTGATTCACCTTAGCGGCGGCGGCAAGCCGCACCTGGTGACGGTCGACGAATACGGCGACTTTGAGATGCGTTTTGAATGGCGCAGCGTCGGCGCCAAAGGCTACAACAGCGGCTTTTATATCCGCACGCCCGCCAACGCCGGCAAGAACCAGCTGAACCTGGCCAAAGGCAATGAAGGAGCAATCGTCGGCGGCAAGATCGAAGGAGCCAAAGGGGTCGGCTCCCTGCAGAAACCGGCCGGCGAATGGAACACCTGGCGGGTCGTCGTCGCAGGCGACAAGGTCGAATTCTACTGCAACGGCGAGCTGGCCTGGACCGGAACGGGCCTGCAGCCCGAAAAAGGCCACATCGGCTTCCAGGCCGAAGGCGCCGCAATGGAATTCCGCAATCTGCGCATCCGCAAGATCCAGTAACCGCTGGCCCAATTCTATGCCGGCCGGCGGACAACACGGCCGCCGGCCGCGCGAACGCGGGGCGTCTCTTCCGTGTCCTGGGTGGCGACCGTTTCGTCGTTGCAACGGTTGCCGTCGCAGCGGCCCCCACGAAAATCCTTGCCGGAGCCGCCAGCCGTGAGTCCTTCTCCTTCCACCCCTTGCCGTCTGTGTGGACGTTTCACCAAACGTTCGCTGACGGAGCATCATTTGATTCCGGTGACGTGTCACCGCAACAAGTGGTTCCAGAAGAACTTTACGCGAGAGCAGATGCGGTGCACGATCGACGTCTGCCCTGACTGCCACGGAGCCATCCACCGTTTTGAACCGCGGGAAAAGAACCTCGGCCGGTACTGGAACACGGTCGAGAAACTTCAGTCACACCCGCAGCTCTCCCGTTTTCTGGCCTGGGTCAGCAAGCAGAAGTAAGGACCGCATGTAGCCGAAGTCGTCAGACTCTGGAGGGCGGATTCGGCCCGATAGAAACGGCGGCCAAACTCTGGCGCGTTCAGCTATGGGGGGCAAGGGGCGGCGAATGTGCCGGCCGGAATTGGTCGTCGTGCGGGCTTGCGCCTATAATAAGTTTGACCCGCTGGCACAGGACTTTCGTCCTGGGGATTGCGGGGCGCCTGCGACGCTACTTGCCCAAGGAGTGCATCATGTCGTCTGCTTCGACCCAGGGTCCGCACGCCCGGATTGAAACCGACTCGCCGCGTCATCGGTTTGCTTTGCGGCTGTTTGACCGGCTGTGGGCCCGCTATCGTGAGCGTGTTTCTTATGTGGCCGATTACGAAAAGGTCGTGGCGGACGCGGGCGCGCAGTTTGTGAACGACCATATCGCGTTTCGCACGCTTGCGTGTCAGACTCCGGCCGTCGGGCTGTTTGCGCTGGCGCGCATTTTTGAAGCGCTCGATTATCGGCCGGCCGGCTGTTACTTCTTTCCCGACAAGCGGCTCACGGCGATGCACTACGCGCATCCGCACCCGCAGTTTCCCAAGCTGTTTCTTTCGGAACTGCATGTCTGGGAGCTGACGCCCGGCGTACGGGAGTTGATTTACTGCACGGCCGCCAGCCACCGTCCGCTGGTGAGCGATGAACTGCTGTCCCAGTTAACCGGACTGGAGGAAGACGATCCCAGTGAAGCGACGCTGCTGGATACGGTCGTCGATACCTTCCACACGCTCCCCTGGCGGCCGCCGACGCCGGCCGTGGTCGAGGCGGTCAACGCGGAAAGCCAGTACGCCGCCTGGGTGCTGGCCCATGGTTATAACGTGAACCACTTTACCGCTTTGATCAACTCGCACCAGGTTGCGTCGCTGGATTCGATCGAGAAAACGATCGCCGCCCTGCAGGCCGCCGGCGTGCCGATGAAGAGTGAGATCGAAGGGAAGCCCGGCTCCAAGCTACGCCAAACGGCGACCGCCGCCGTGGAGATCGACGTGCCGCTGGAAGGCGGAGACTTGCCGTGGAGTTACGCCTACTTTGAGCTGGCCGAGCGGAACGACTGGACCGATCCCGAAACGGGCGAAACGGCCCGCTTTGAAGGCTTCCTGGGACCGCAAGCGACCCAGCTGTTTGAAATGACCCGCCGGCCGGAAAGCGGCAAGTAACCTGGCGGATAACGCCTCGGGGTAGCAGCGACGAAGGACCCGTCGGCAACGGCTGCGCCGACGGGATTGATCGCCTGAAGAATCGTATTCGTGCGGCAGTTCTTATTTCGCCTGCAGCACTTCCACGCCGGACAGGACGGCCGGCGCATTGGTCTGGGAAGCGAACTTCAGCCGCAGCTTGCCATCGGCCGGTACGGCGACGGTGAACGTTTTGATGACCGCCGCTCCGCTTTCCGCTGTCGCCTGGGCGATGTCGAAGTCGTTCAGCAGCGACTCCTTGCCGGCCGACAGATCGAAGACGCGTTCGCCGGGCGCCTTGTCGCCGGGTTCATAAAAGACGAGCCGCAAACGGGCCTGGCCGGTAAACTCCAGCGGAATCACCAGCTCTTCGATTCCCTCGACGCCGGAAGCGGCGACCCAGTTGAGCTCGCCGGCCGCCAGCTGGGAACTGTGCACGCGGAACTTGCCGGCGGCTTCCGGCAGCACCTCGGCCCCATAAGGACGCCAGAGCACGCCGTCGGCGTCGCGGCGATCGCCGGGGGCGGCGAGGTTTACGCCAAAGCCCAGCGGGTCGATGTTCTCGCCAGTCGCCCAGAGTTCGGCTTCGGGCATGTGCACCAGCGCCAGCGAGGTCTGGTTCTGGTAAGCACAGGTGCAGGTTCGCGTATAGTCAGGCGCGTTGAGCAGACCGTCGGCGACGATCAGGTTGTTGGTGCAACTGGAGCGGAAACCGCCTACGTTGCCGGTGCCCGACTGGCTGGCCAGGTCGTAGTAGCCAGCGGCCCCGGAACGGAAGGTGAGCAGGTGCTCGCTGGCGACGGCCGTGTTGCAGCCATAGGCCCGGGCGTAGGTCCAGCCGGTGGCTTCCCCCGTTTTCATATCGACGCTGAACCCGCCGCCGCCGTTGGTGATGATCTTGTCGCGCCAGAGCATGCACGGGCCGCCGTAGGTCAGATCGTTTTTCCAGAGCACTTCGCCGTCGGCGCCGCGATAAGCTGTCATCCCTTTGCTGACCTCATCGCCAGCGCGGTCGCGATAGAAACTGCCGGCCTGCAGCAGCAGGTCGTGGGCGGCTGAGTAATTCAAAAACGTGCCAAACACATTCTCCTGCGTTTGCCAAACGGGCTTGCCGGTCCGCAGGTCGAGAGCGTACAGCGTGGGTGAGCCAGTCGGTTCAAAGCCGCGCCGGCGAAGCAGGTCGATTCGTTTCTGGGTGAGATTATCGATACAGAAAAGTTTGTCGCCGCCAATCGCAATGTTGTTATGGCGGAAGTTAAACTCGGCGTCCCGGCTCCAGAGCATCTTGCCGGTGGTCCGATCGAAAACGACCAGCGTGCGGCTGCCCGAGGCGTGGGTCGCCGGCTTGTCGTCGACCGTCACCAGCGAAGACGCGGCGATCAGCAGGTCGCCGGAAACGGCCAGATAGCCCCAGGCTTCCGGCTTGTCGGCGATCACATGCGGGAAGGTCCGCAGTGTTTTACCGGTGGCCGCATCCAGCTCCAGCAAATCGAACCCCTGGAAGAGATAAATGCGATCCGGCAAGGAAACGTAGTTGCTGCCCGTTTCCCCCGCTCCGGCGAAGTGCGCGGTGATGTTGTAGTATTCACCCACCCCGGGCAGATCGCGCTGCCAGAGCAGCCGGCCCGTATAAGCGTCGACGGCCCGCAGCATGTCGGGACCTTCCACAATCACGCGGCCGCCCGCGACCTGGGGCGAGGGCCCATGGCCGTGCCGCGGCAGGACATCGTCGTGCGAAGGACCGCCCCACCAGAGAATGCCAAACGGCGCTTTGACGCGATGATCGGTGGAGACGCAGCTTTGACCCGGGTCGGCGTATTGATGGGTCCAGTCGGCCGCACCCGGCAAGGCGCCTGCCTTGACGACGACGGTCCAGTCGCCGGCGCGGCGGATCTGCGCCTGGGGATCATGCTCGGCCGCGGCAAAGGCCGCATGCTGCTGCTCGGTTGTCGGCCAGACGGCTGTGCCCCCATAGGGACGGAGCGCCGTGAACCAGGCCGCTTCATCGTTGTCCAGGGAAACCGCGGGATCGCTCACGACGATCAAATTCGCCAGGTACGACGGCAACGGAAACGCCGCTGGCGAACCGCTCGCCTGGCGCACGGCGACGCGGCGGCCGTACAGCCCTTGCGCCTGCAGCCGCTGCCGTAGAGCGGCCACCTGATCGGCGTCGCTGTCGACCACCAGCAGCGAGTATTCGGTTTGTTTGACCAGCTCTTCCACCAGCGCCGGATTGTCGGCTCCCAGCAGCACGGCCCAGCCCTGCTGGCCGGGGACAGCAGCCAGAATCTGCGCGACCTGTTCGCCGGCAGCGGCGGTCAAGCTGGCGTCGATTACATCCGGTTGCGATCCAGCTTCGGCGGAGACAGCGGCGGTTGTCGCGTCGGCGTCGCCGGCGCCATAACAGTACAGGCGGGAACCGGCCACCACGTACAGGCGGTCATCGGCCGCGATCATTGTTTCCACAGGTGCGTCGAGCGAAGCCGACCAGGACGGCTCGATATCGCCGGCATCGGTCGTCGGCGTTTCATACGCCAGAATCTGCTGTTCCGCTGTCGCATACAGGCGATTGCCTGCTTTGAGCAGCAGTTCCTCGGCCCCGACCAGTCGGCCGCTGGCCTGGCGGGTGCGTTCCCGCTTCGTTTCGCTGGCCACCGGCTTACCGAAACGATCCAGTTTTGGCTTTGTCGACTCCGTTGCTTTGAGGCTCGCAATGGCCAGGCGATCGCTTTCCAGGTAGTACAGCGACTGACCGTCGTTCAGCACAGGGGTGACCCCTTTGACCGCGTCGCCGTTCTGAGCGCTGAAGGTCTGCCCGGCTACGTAGAACTCATCCGGTCCGACGGAGACTTCGTAGTGGCCGTGCTTCTTGTCGTAAGGAAAGTAGTCCAGAGCGCCTGTCGCCAGGTCGTAAACGGCTGGCATGGAACGGCCGCCCGGCACGAACAGGCGTCCGTCGCCGACGGCCAGATAGCCTTGCGGAGAAACCGTACCGAACGCCTTGGCGCCGTGCGGATGGGTGATGTAGTTCATGGAGTCGCCGCTGTTGGTCCAAAGCGGCTGGCCCGATTCCAGATCGACCGCATGGACGAACACGCCCATGAACGGCCAGATGCCGGCGGCAAAGTAGACGACGTCGTTTTCCAGCACCGGGGCGCCGCGGGCGGGCCAGGAGGAGATCAGCCGTTCGTTCCCCAGTACGGGCCGGTCCTCGGGTCCGCCGCGGAACTTCCAGTGCAGACGCCCGTCGTCGGCGGAAACGCAGTACAGGCAGCCATCGTCGGAAACGAAGCAGACCTGGTCGCCGGCGACCAGCGGCGCAAAACGCACCGGGCCGTCGGTTGTGTACCGCCATAACTCTTTGCCGGTCGTCGCTTCATAGGCGGTCACACAGTCGTTGACGGTGGAGGGGACGAAGATGCGTCCGTCGGCCGCCACCGGTTCCGGCACGGCGTCGAACTGCAGCTTGTACTGCGACGCAGGCCAGGCCGGCTGCGGCGCGGGCAAATCACGACTCCACTGCAGCTGCATCTTCTCCGGCAGGCCGTGGGGCGAGCTGCCGCCCCGCTGCGCATCGAAGCGCCGCTGCGGCCAGGCCCCAGCGGCGAAGGCCGTCCCCGCGGGGACCAGCAGGACTCCCGAGCAGGCGAGTGTCACAAGGGCTATGAGTATCTGGCGGCAAACAAACGGGCGGGCAGTCATCCGGGCGACTCTCCTGGACAGGGGATAGATCAGTTCTATCTTATCTAACCCATCCGCCTGGCTCGATAGGCGGCCAGAGAAAACAGGGTGCTACTTCGCCGGCGGCAATCTTCCGGCGATCCTGCAGCTTTTTGCCGTTTTTGCCGGGGATATTCCCCTTTCGGTGTTTTTCCCTTTCTGGGATACTCCCGCCCCGGTCCATTCGACGGGCAAACCCTGTTCCTTCGCGACTTAGCGGAATTGCATGACGGTTACCTCGATACTCATCCCGCACTCGGGTGCTGGCGGCCGACTGGCCGATCAGTTGCCCATGTTGTGCACGCATCTGGCGGCTGCCGTTCCGTACGAGATTCTGGCAATCGATGCGGCGGGTGCTACGCAAGCCGCTCCGGAATTGCTGGCTCTGGCGGAAACGCTGCCGGCGTTGCGAATCTTCCAGCTGCAGGCGAAAGCCAGCCTGGCGGCCGCACTGAGCGTTGGCATTGAAGCCTCCCAGGGCGACCGGCTGGCCTTGCTGGAAGCGGGGCGTCGTTACCGTCCCGACGAGCTGCAGCACCTGTTCCGCTCGCTGTCCCGCGCCGACCTGGTGTATGGCCGCACGCGGCGACGCGGCTGGTCGAAAGCCTGGCTGCGCGTGGCGAGGATACCGCGGTGGCTGCTGCTGGGGCTGCAGGTGCGCGATCCGGACTGCCGGTTCTGGGCCGCCCGGAAAGAGGCCCTGGCGGGACTCAATCTGCCCCGGGGAATGTACCGTTATCTGCCCAATCTGGTCGCTGCCCGCGGCTTTCGTGTGGCGGAAACCGTGTGCGAACCATCCTCCACCCAGGATGCGCTCGACGACGGCTGGCCGAACCCGGGCGATTTGCTGGCGGCCTGGTGGCTGGTGCGCCGGACCAAACCGGTTGAATTTCGTGAGATCACGATCGAAGACCGGTCCGACGGACACGATCGCCGCAGGGCGAATATTTTGGAACTGCCTTCTCAACTCTCGCGGCGGAAATCGGCCTGATGAGAATTTTCTTTTCTGCTGGCGAACCCAGCGGCGATCTGCATGGCGCCAACCTGATCCGCGACCTCCGCGAGCAATCGGGCGACGAGGTGGAATGCGTCGGTTTCGGCGGACCCAAAATGGCCGACGCTGGCTGCCGGCTGCACTTCGATCTGACCGAACTGGCCGTGATGGGCCTGATCGAACCCTTGAAACATATCTCCACCTTCTGGTCGTTATATCGCAGCGCCGATCGCTACTTCCATAACCACCATGTCGATGCGGTGGTGCTGATCGACTACCCGGGTTTTAACTGGTGGATCGCCAAGGCCGCCAAGGCGCACGGGGTGCCCGTCTTTTACTACGGCGCGCCGCAAATGTGGGCCTGGGCCCGTTGGCGGGTGAAGAAAATGCGACGCCTGGTGGACCACGTCCTTTGCAAGCTGCCGTTCGAAAAAGACTGGTACAGCAAGCACGGCTGCAACGCGACCTATGTCGGTCATCCTTACTATGACGATATCGAACGCACTCAGCTCGACGCCGCCTTTGTGGAAAAGTTACGCAGCGTCAAAGATCCGTTGGTGGCGATCCTGCCAGGCTCGCGCACGCGGGAACTGGTCAGCAATCTGCCGACCTTTCTGAAGACGGTCGACAACATTCGCCGGGAGCTTCCCAACGTGCGATTTGCGGTCGGCGCTTTTAACGAACGTCTGGCGAAACTGGCTCGGACCGAGATCGCCGAACGAAATCTCAACGTCGACGTGTATGTGGGCCGCACTTCGGAACTGATGGCGGAAGCCGATTGCTGCATGGCCTGCAGCGGGTCCGTCTCGCTGGAGTTGCTGCATTACGCCAAACCGACCGTAATCCTGTACAAGGTGCAGTCGTACAACATGATGCTGCAGTGGTTCTTCCGCAAAGTGAAGTACATCACCCTGGTGAACCTGCTGGCGGCCGACGATCCTTTCGACCCGGACGTTTCCCTGTACGATCCCAACAGCCCGGACGCCGCCAAGGCGCCGTTTCCCGAGTACCTGACTTCTGAAGACAAGTCTGACTGGATCGCCTACCACGTGATCCAGTGGCTAACCGACGAGTCGCAGCGGAACGCGTGCGTCGACAAGCTGATCGACCTGCGGGAACGCTACGCCCAGCCCGGCGCCTCGCGCAAGGCAGCCGACTACATTCTGGGAGAACTGACCGCCGCCGCACCGGCCCAGCAGTTGCGACCGGCCGCGTAGCGCAACCGGCACGTTGTGGAACTGGCACGTAGTGGACCTGGCCACAAGTCCCTTAACGCTCTAAAGCAGCTCCCGGATCGGTTCCCGTTCTTCCAGAATGTATCGCGGCCGGCCGAAATGATCGGGATACGTGCGTCCCGGGTCGATGCCCAAATGCCGGTAGATCATCGCCAGCACATTCTGCGGCTGATAGGGCGCCGACGTCGGGACTTCCGCCTTGTCGTTCGACGAGCCAATCACCTGTCCCATCCGATAGTCGCCGCCGGCGATCAGGGCACTGAAGACATTCGGCCAATGGTCCCGGCCGGTGCGTTTGACATTGATCCGGGGAGATCGGCCGAATTCGCCCATCGCCACCACCAGCACGTCCTGGTTCAAACCGCGATCATGCAGATCGCTAATCAAAGTCGCCAGTCCCTGGTCGTAAGCCGGGCCTGCGATTTTCATCGGCTGGAGGATTCCATCGTGATCGTCCCAGCCCCCGCCTGATCCGCCCGGCGGCATGACCTGGACGAAAGTGACGCCGGCTTCCACCAGTCGGCGAGCCAGGAGGAAACTCTGCCCGGTGCGGTTCATGCCGTAACGTTGGCGCATCCGCTCCGGCTCTTGCGAAAGATCAAACGCCTTTTGCGCTCCACCGCCGGTGACCATGTCGAAAGCACGCTGTTGAAACGGGTCCGACGAAGCCGAGGCCGCGTCGCTTGTGCGGCGAACCTGATCCAGCTGCTGCAGTAAATGACGGCGGTCCGAGATCCGACGAATCGACAATCCAGGCGGCGGCGACAGGTTCTGAACGGAAAAATCGGCCGTGCTGGGATCGTCCGACAAGGTGAACGGATCATACGCGTTCCCCAGGTAGGAACCGCCTGCATATTTCCCGCCATCGCTGCGGCGCTGCATCAGGACATAGGCCGGCAGGCTCGCCGAGTTGGCTCCTCGACTGGCGGCGGCAACCGCCCCGGCGCCGGGGTTCCGGGGCAATTCATCGGAGCGACCGTCCGGATTGATGATGTAGCCCGTCTGAATTAAATGGCTGGCGGCGCGATGATTGGTCGACGCTTCATACTGATGGTGCAAGGAACGGATGATCGCCAGCTTGTCCGAAATCCTCGCCTGCTGCTGCATGTACTCCCCCAGGTGGACGCCGGGCGTCCGCGTCGCGATGGCGTCCAGCGGTCCGCGGATTTCAATCGGTGCGTCCGGCTTGGGGTCATACGTTTCCAGCTGGGAAGGACCGCCCTGCAGGAATACAAAAATCACTGCGGTTCGCCGCGGTGTGGGGCTGGCGTCGGCTCGCAATCGGAGCAAATCCGCCAGCGACAATCCGCCCAGCGTCATGGCGCCGATCTGTAGCAGGCTGCGACGTGTCATCCCGGGCGTTTGGGCAAGCGAAGCTGGGCGAGGATGCAACATGACGACCACCACAGGCAGGAAAGAACGCGGGACGCGGCGCCAATCGCCTGTCATCGCCGGGTGTAAACAAATCAACAGACGTTGATTTTATTGGTCTGGCTGGCGATTGCAAGCATCATCCTGCCCGCCGCCCCTGTTCAGGTCGCAACCGACAGCGCCGATCGCAGGGAGGCGATCAGGTCCTGCTGCAGCGTTCGCCATGCTGCCTGGTCGGGGCCGAGCGGGAATGCCTGGTTGACTTCGATCTCGATGCCGCGGTACGTCTCGGGTGAGAACTTTCGCCGCAGCGAAGTGGTAAAGCCGTCGGCTTTGCCCAGGTAAGGGTAGTTCTTCCGCACCCGGAGGTCGGGCCGCAGGGTGCGGAGGGCCGTTTGCCAGGCGGCGGCGAACTGGCTTTCGCCCGATCGGGCGGGATCGTAAAGCAGGCCGATCTCGGTCGTTCGCACCACGCCGTCGAGCTGGGGCGTGAAACTGTGTACGGACAGATGCAGCACGCTCCCCTGCGCCGCGATCAGGGCGGCCAGGCGTTCTTCCACTTGCGTGCGGTACGGCGTGTAGTGCTTGCTAACCAGGGCCTGCCTTTCGTCGGGCGGCAGCGGCTGGCTGAATTCGGAGAATAACCGTCGATGATGGGTCGAGCGGTTCAACTCCACCAGCAGCCTGGTGACCGTCGCAAAGAGCAGCGGCGCCGGCAGTTCCTCCGCCATCCGTCGGGCCAGTTCGAGCGCGCCGGGGTCATAGCCGCGATGGCTGTTCAGGGCGGTTTCGCCGCCGTTGAACAGTTGGGCATACTCTGGCGGGACGAGATTGCCGCCATGCTCGCACGTTAGCAGGATCGCGGTCGACGTTCTGGGAGACGAGGTCCTCGCAGGCAGTGTTTTTGCGGACGTCTTTTTCCGGGCGGACGTCATTGGCTACCGGCTCTTGCGGAACATGTGGCCGTCGGCGAGGCATTCACATAGCTCGCCGTAAACCTCGTGCAGCCGGTCCGTCGATAGAACGTTCTGCAGGCGGGCCAGGATGCGGCGGGCCAGCACCCCTTCCTTGAGGATCACCTCCAGCGGGAAGGCGCCCTGGGCGTCGACGACTTGCGGCGGGTCGATCTGATCGAGCAGTTCTCGCCACAACTGGCCGGCGGTGAGCTGGCTTTCTTCACGGCCCCACATACGCAGGTAGTCGGCGTTGGTAATGCGCGTCTGCTCGCCGTTGCGGACGACGGCCTGGAACAACTGGGCCAGCGGCTCGGTCGCCACGGCTTGCTGGTCGGCCAGGGAGGCCCAGCGTTCGTCGGTCAGTTGCTGCAGCACACGAACGATCGCGGTGCAGATCGCCAGATCGGCCGCCGGACACTCCTGGATATCCAGCACGCGGATTTCAATTGCCTGGCGATCGAACCGGGCGATGGCGCCGCGGGCGTTAAGCCATTCATGCTGCAGTTCGCCTTGCGGATCGTGCGGGGCGATGTCGGCGTAAATACGGCGGAAGATCAGCTCGTCGTAGGCCGCCCTGGTGAAGGCCGGTTCGGGAATCACCTGGCCGCTAATCGACGGGACGGCCCGCGCGTTGTGGCGATAAACTTCCAGCCGCGTGTCGCACAGACCAGTGGCGACGCCTTCTTTCAAGGGAGAGCTGGCGGCCAGGGCGGGCAGGATCGGCAACAGCAAGCGGATCGCCGCATGCAACCGGCCAAATTCTTCGTCGCCGTTGAACGGCAGATTGATGTGTACGCTCTGCAGGTTAGCCCAGCCATGCCCGCGGCAATCGAAAATGCGATTGAACGCTTCGTAAACGGCGTTGTAATCGTGGGGCCACAGCTGGAGCTCTGTCAGCGGATCCATCCAGGGGTGCATGGCGGTCGGCATCAGCCGCGCGCCGAGCGGGGCGAGCAATCGGTTGATGTGGACGACGTTCTCCTGGAAGAGCGCCGGCAACGGCGCCAGATCGGGCGCTGGGCCGGTCGTTTTCAGTTCGATCACGTGCAGGGCCAGCTCGTTCGACCAGGAGATCGGCCCCAGTTCGACTTCGGATTCGTACGAGCCGGCGATCGCTTTGAGCACCTGGTCGGAAAGGGCCGCTGTCGACAGCGATTCGGCCCCTACGATCATGTACTCCAGTTCGATCCCGTACGCTTCAAAGAGACCCAGCGTGTTGCGGCTCATGTAGAACGTGTCCCCTGTTTCTTTTGCTCGATGCGGGCGAGAAAAACGCGCATGATCCGGCGATACAGTTCGTCGCGGAGCACCGTGTCTTCTTCGCCGGCGCTGATGGTGGGATTGTCGTTGACTTCGATCACGTAGAACTTGTCGCCCGACTGCTTCACGTCGACCCCGTACAGGCCGTCGCCAATCAGGTTGGCCGCCTTCAGGGCGACGCTGACAGCCTTCCGCGGGGCCAGTTCGATCGGTATGGTTTCCACCCTGCCGTAGCGGTTGTCGTCGTGGGCCTCCTGGCGAATGATTTGCCAGTGGTTGGGGGCCATGTGGTACTTGCAGGCGTACAGCGGCCGCTGATCGACCACGCCGATGCGCCAGTCGAAAATGGTCGGCAGGAACTCCTGCGCCACGATCAGTTCCGATTCCGCGAACAGGCGGTCGAGTTGCTCGGCCAGTTGCTCTTCGTTCTCGGCTTTGGTGACGCCCTGCGAGAAGGCGCTGTCGGGCTTTTTCAACACGACGGGCAGGCCCAGTTCCGGGACCAGCCGGTCGACATTTTCCCGATGCACGACCAGCGTTTTGGGCGTCAGGATTTTATGCCGCTGCATCAGCTCGGCCAGGTAGACCTTGTTGGTCGCCCTGAGGATGGAAACGGGATCGTCGATCACGATCAAACCTTCGCTGACGGCCCGGCGGGCGAAGCGATAGGTATGGTGGTTCACGTAGGTCGTTTCACGGATGAAGAGGGCGTCGAATTCCGCCAGGCGGCCGTAATCGTCGCGGCCGATCAGCTCGGCGCGGATCGCCAGGGACTCCGCCGCCTTGATGAACTTGGCGATCGCCTTTTTATTGGACGGCGGTTCTTTCTCTTCGGGATTGCGCAAGATCGCCAGATCGTAGCGCATGGCTGCTTTGCGGCGCACGCGGGGAGCCCTGCCGGCAAAGTGCTGCGCCGCCACTTCGGCGACAAAGTCGTGGTGCGACTGGGGGATCTCGTTGCCCGCGATGGTCGACACGCTGCGCAGCTGCCAGCGGCCGTCCTTGTCCTTGGAGAACTGCGCCCGCAGCAAGGGCGACTGGAACATGTTAAACAGCTGCAGGCTCAAGCGATCGTACCGTTTGGCCAGATTTCGGCCGAAGTAAATGCTGAGCGTGAACTTGTCGGACTGGATCCGTTCCAGGTTCTGCTGGATCAGGTCGTCCAGTTCGGCGGAGACCATTCGCACCACCGCCTGGGACTTCAGATCCTGCAGGGTGCTGACGTTCGGCAGCGGTTTGTGCCCGCGGGCTTCCGCCAGCAGCGACACATAGTAGCCTGCGGTCTGGTAGCGATAGGACCGGCACAGGTTAAATACTTTGGTGGAGCGGAGGTCGTTATATTCTTCCTTGGTGAGGTAGCTATGGGCGTCGACGACTTCGAGCCCGGGGATATCGAACGGCCATTCTTCCAGCTCGTTCACGACGATGATGATCGCCACGAGACCTTCCTTTGGTGATAATGTTACGGTGTAGTCGTTGAAGGTTTCCGTCGCCCCGAACCGCAGACGGGACGCCCCCACAGGGCGACGCCAGGCCAGCCGGGCGCGCGCAAAGAGTTGCGAGGTTTATTTCGGCTGAATAATGAGCAGATGTGCGTCATCGGTCAGAATCCCCAGCAGAATAGCGCCCACCACCCGATCGACATTGACCAGATAGTAGTTGTCCTCAGGCGCCAGGGGATTGGGCAGGTAGGGATCGGCGACCCGCACCATTTTGGTTTCCCGGTTGTAGTCGCAGAGCACCACAAAGTGCCCGGACGGTACGCCCCGGATATCGTCGTCGTCGTACTTGGGGCCGAACTCTCGCGGCGCCCGGTACAGGTACGTGGAACTGAGTCCCGCCAGGATCGGAATCGAACGCGTCAGATATTTGCGGATCAGCGTACGGGAGAGATCTTCCATTTTGACGATCCCGCCCCGCCGCAAGAATTGCAGATAAGCGCGGCTGGCGCGTTGCACCTTGGCGTCTTTTTTGGCCGCGAGTTGCGCCTGGAGCTTGTCGATCATCTGCTCGGGCGACAGGACAAACCAGGTCGGGTCAAACACCCTCAGGTTATAAGAGTACGACACGGCCTGGTAACCACGTCCCAGGGCATGCCAGCCAAGCAGGGGCGCGAGCGTGCCGCCTTCTTCCAGCGTGGGGCACTCTTCGATCACCTGGTTCAGGGAGACGTGGTCGTTAAAGTACTGATAGACCGCATGCAGGCAGGTAGGGCCGCACGTGGTATCGTCGGGCTGTGGGAGAATTTCAAGATGCACCCCTTCCATGCGGCGTACAACCTCCGTTGTGCAATAAATGAGAACGCCTGGGCGGCGCGGCCTCTGTCGCCCACAATCCTAAGCGGCAGGTGGCGCAATTATCTATCCTCCCTTGAATTCGGCAACAGGCAAGCGACAAGAATATCAAGAATGTAGACATTTATCTCTGTCGTCGCAGTCTGCCCAAAGCAGGCGGGAACCCCGCGAAAAGGGCGGTCGGATCGGTATGCGTGGTAAACGGCGTTGAATTCGCATCCACGTTCATGGATAATTCGATCTGTTCGCCAGCTCGTTTTCCTTTTGCCCGGTTGCCAACATGCTGGATAATGCAGCGCAAGTTATTCGTCAGATCCTGCTAGCATGCGCGGCCGGCCTGCTGTCCCTGGCGAGTCCGCCCGGCGGGAGCAGCCTGGGGGCAGGCTCCGCGACCGCGGCCCCGCCGCCGGACTTTCTGACCGAGGTGATGCCCGTGTTCGCCAAAGGCGGATGCAACATGGGCGCCTGTCACGGCAACCTGAACGGCAAGGGCGGATTCAAGCTGTCGCTCCGCGGCGAAGATCCCCAGACCGACTACCTGCGGCTGACGCGGGAATTCGCCGGACGCCGCGTCAATCGTTTACAGCCCAAGGCCAGCCTGATCCTGCTGAAACCGACCTCGCAGGTCAGTCATCAGGGCGGCAAGCGGTTTGCCGTCGATTCGCCCGCCTGGCGTCTGCTGGCGGACTGGATCGCGGCCGGCGCCCCGGGCCCGCAGGCTGACTCCCCGCAGCTGGTGCGACTGGTCGCGACCCCGGCGGAGACGATCCAGTTTGCTCCCCATGATCACTTGCAGCTGCACGTGACGGCCCACTTTGATAACGGCGAGCAGCGCGACGTGACGAGCCAGGCCGTATATGACCCGGCCGAAATGCGCGTCGCCGTGTCCGAAACCGGCCTGGTCCAGCGGCAGGACTTTGGCGAAACGACCGTCCTGGTGCGGTTTCTGGATCAGCATGCGGCCGTGCGGGTGGCCTTCATGTCGGCCCGGCCCGACTTCGTCTGGAGCGACCCGCCTGTCGCCAATCTGATCGATCGCCTGGTCGACGCCCGCATTCGTCCGCTGAAGATCAATCCTTCCTCGCTGGCCGACGACGGCACATTCCTGCGCCGGGCGTTTCTCGACGCCATCGGTTTGCCGCCGACCGCCGCCGAGGCGCGGGCCTTTGTGGCCGACGCCAATCCGAACAAACGGAGCCAGGTGATCGATGCTCTGCTCCTGCGCCCCGAGTTTGCCGATCACTGGGCGCTCAAGTGGGCCGACCTGCTCAAGAACGAAGAACGCGTGCTGGATACCCGCGGCGTCGAGGCGTTCCATAGCTGGATCCGCGACAGCATTGACCAGGGGAAACCGGTCGACCAGTTCACCCGCGAACTGCTCACCACCCAGGGCAGCACCTACGAGCGGCCCGCCACGAACTTCTGGCGGGCGAATCGCGATCCGCTTACTCGCGGGGAAACGGTCGCCCGGCTGTTCCTGGGCTCCCGGTTGCTCTGCGCCAAATGCCATAACCATCCGTTCGAACACTGGAAGCAGGACGAATACTACGACTGGGCGACCGTGTTCTCGCAAATCGATTATCTCTTGCCGGGCAACCAGCGGACCGACAAACGGGACAAGAACGAGTTCATCGGCGAGCAATTCGTCTACCGCAGCGGCCTGACGGAAACGACCAGCGCCCGCACCGGCGAACCGGCCCAGGCCAAATTCCTGGGCAGCGACGAAACGCCCAGCTTTGGCATTGAAGACGACCGCCTGCTGGCCCTGGCCGACTGGCTGACTTCGCCGCAGAACAAGCAGTTCGCCCGGACGCAGGCGAACCTGGTCTGGTATCACCTGCTGGGACGCGGACTGGTGGAGCCGCTGGACGACTTTCGCGAAACGAACCCGCCGGCCAACCCGGAACTACTCGACGCGCTGGCGGAGGAGTTTATCCGCCAAGAGTTTGATCTGCGGTCGCTGGTGCGGATGATCATGAATTCGCGGACGTACCAGCTTTCGTCCGAGCCGAACGAAACGAACGCCGGCGACACGCATCACTTCTCGCACGCCACGGTCCGCCGGCTGACGGCCGAGCAACTGCTCGATGCGCAAAGCAGCGTGCTAGGAGCGGCTGCCGAATTTGCCGGTTACGAATCGGGCATCCGCGCCGGTCAACTGCCGGGGGTGTACCGGGTGCAACCGCGGGAAGTCGACGGCCAGAAGCCAGGCGACCGGTTCTTGCGCGTATTCGGCAAACCGGCCCGGCAACTGGGATGCGAGTGCGAGCGGTCAAACGAAACGACCCTGTCGCAAACGTTCGCGCTCATTTCCGGCGACAGCCTGCACCAGCGACTGACCAGCGAAGAGAATCGCCTGGCCGAGTGGGCGTCGTCGGAACGGACGAACGCCACGATCATTGACGAGCTGTTCTGGTCGGCCCTGTCCCGACCGCCGACGGCCTCCGAGCAAGCGGCCTGCGCTGCGGCCCTGGAGATGGGCGAAGACCGATTGCCCGTGCTGCAGGATCTGGCCTGGGCCGTGATGAACTCGAAGGAGTTCCTGTTCCGGCATTAGGGAAGGTGAGACGAACTACGGGCGGAAATCGCTGGACAGTCGTCTTTTGCTCCGCAAAAGAACGCGTACTTTCACGGAATGAAAGTCGACTTTCTGCGTGTGCTCCTTCGCAAAACGACGCGACCAAGAGCGATCGACATTACCCTTGCCTTCTTGAAGACGCAAAGAAAAAGCCCCGGCGATTGTCGCCGGGGCTTTGATTCTTTTGGGTTACGCGGTTCGTCCGACGGGCGGACGGGCCGGTTAGTCGAGGAAGCCGACCAGTTCCTGGCTGCGGCTGGGTTGCTGCAGCTTTCGCACGGCTTTGGCTTCGATCTGACGGATACGTTCGCGGGTCACTTTGAAAATGTGCCCCACCTCTTCCAGCGTGTAGCTGTAACCATCGCCCAGGCCGTAGCGCAGTTTGATGATTTCGCGTTCACGATAGCTGAGGGTCTTGAGGACCTTGTCGATCCGGCCTCGCAACATTTCCTGCGTGGCGCCGGTCGCCGGACTTTCGGCGGCTCCGTCGGGCAGCAGGTCGCCGAAGTGGCTGTCTTCGCTATTACCAACCGGACGATCGAGGCTGATCGGGTAGCGGCTCATGGCCAGTACGCGACGCGCTTCTTCGACGGTGGTCATCGCCCGACGGGCCGTTTCTTCCAGCGTAGGTTCGCGACCGAGTTCCTGCAGCAGTTGACGGGATACATTCCGTACTCGCGACATCGTTTCGACCATATGCACCGGAATACGGATGGTGCGGCTTTGGTCGGCGACTGCCCGGGTGATCGCCTGGCGAATCCACCACGTGGCGTAAGTACAAAACTTGAATCCACGGCGATACTCAAACTTGTCGACCGCACGCATCAGGCCGGCGTTCCCTTCCTGGATCAGATCCAGGAAGCTCAGACCGCGGTTCCGATACTTTTTGGCGATCGACACGACCAGTCGCAGGTTACCTTCGGACAGTTCGCGTTTGGCCTGCTGGTACTCGGAGTAAACCTGCTTCAAAAAGGTCACCCGGTTACGCAGGCTTAGCGGCGTTTCCTGGGTGGCCATCAAAATGCTGCGGTACTCGGAGACCCAAGGCTTGCGTTCGGCGGCCGGGCCACGGGCTTTACGATGTTCGCTGATCCGTCCTCGCAGTTCGTCGACGCGTTTGCTGAAATCTTCCAGCACTTTGATCATCGACTCGATGCGCTGGGTGCGGAGCCCCAGTTCTTCGACCAGGCGAACCGAGCGTCGGCGTCGACGACCCAGGCGGACCCAGGCGTCTTTACGGCGAGCTTTGGTTTGCGACTTGCTGAGCGAAATCTGGTAATCGCGGCGATTACGTTTCAGCAGGACTTCGAGGGTACGCAGATTGTGCGGCAGGCGGCCGAGAATCTGCTCTTTTTCAAGACGGTCCGTTACCGACACCTGGACGGTGCGGTCGAAGGGGAGTTCCCCATCGTGGACCCGCTTGAGTACTTTGAAAGCGGACTGGATGACATAATCGCATTCGAGCAGCTTGGAGCGAAACCGTCTCCGGGTGACTTCGATCTTTCGAGCCAGCGAGATTTCCTGCTGACGGGTCAGCAAGGGGATTTCGCCCATCTGGGTCAGATACATACGGACCGGGTCGTCGGACCAGGACTCGTTGTCTTCGACCAGCATCAGCTCTTCGTCGTCGTCCTCTTTGGCGACTTTGGAAGGTCTGTCGTTATCGCTTAGTTCGTCGTCGTCGTCGTCGCTGTCCTCGATTTGAGTCGCTACGAACGTCGAGTCGTCGTCCTCATCGGGTGTGCGGTTGGGTTCATCTTCAAATTCGTCCAGGAGTGCGTCGTACAACTGAAAACTCCTCTTTGCACCAAAACAAAACTTGGGGAGTGAGAATAAGCCTGAGCCTAGACCCAGGCAATTGTACCACCAACTTACGTGCGCTCGCCGACGACTCGACATTTGGTAAAAGATTGTGGTTACGGGACTTAAATGAGGTCGCTACGCTTTACCAGCCTTCGCCAGACGGCAAAGTAATGGCCTGTTTCCGCCAGCAAGCGAAGCAGGTCGACTCAAAAATGTCCCGTCTTGAAATTAACCCGTCGCTTCCCTGGGAAGCGACAAAATCTTTGTTCCAAGCAGATGTCCGTCGGGCGGATTCGTCATCTCATACATGGCAGGGTGCGGGCGACGCTGGAAGGCGATAGCAAAATCGCGACGTCAGCGTACGCTAATTGGAGATGATCGAAACTTCGGCTTCCCTGGACGGCGCCCCGGTGGTTGGTCCTAATGATCCCTTAAAGGTTTTAAGTTCACTATGTACGACTACGCTCGCGAGAGCTGTGGGTTCATCAGATTCTCTGGCCGTTTGTAAAGACCGAGCGAATCGTAACAGTGAGCGGAAAGGAATGTCAGCCAGACTTGTCCGGTAGGTCCCAGGCAAACGGGCTTTGTTCGTTCTCTATTCTTTTCTAATTCTCTTCAAATCTTCGTTAAAAAAAGCGGAACTGCGGATGAGGCTGCAGGGTGGAACCTGCCTTGCCGCATGCACGCGAGCAGCTTGATAGTTTCTGATTGCTTATCCAGGCGCGGCGATATCGCAAGCAAGTTTTGAGAACGCAGTTTTCGCGATTCAAAAAAACGCTACGTAAACAACCACGGTAATCGCCTAAATTGTAGCTGGAGCATGGCAAAGGTCTAGTGTGAAAATTGCGCTAATCGGAAAGTTCTTCACGACTGGCGCCTTGCAATGTGGGCCGTTTTGGCCCCGGTTCCTGGTGGTTTCGGCCTGGCGATTCCCTTTGGCCGCCAGGAAGGTCCGGCTGCTTGCTGGCCGCCGGGCACGGGCTTGCAGGTCGATTTCTACGAGCCAAACAAAACAGCGGAGTCGAAGGGACTCCGCTGTGGGCGAACCGTTTGCTCTGCAGTCAGGAGGACCGTCCGGGGGTTAGAAAGCGCTCTTGGCTCCCGGCGGACGACGATCGCGGAAAATTCCCCCGACCGGAGCCGTGCTTTTCTCTGTGACGCCCCCTGCCGAGGTCGGACGGAAGTCGTCCTCACTGGCGCCGCGGCCCAGGCCGACGGTGCGAGCTTCGCCGCGGTAGCCCATCGAGCTGAGCAGCTTCTTCACCGAGATCTGCTCCACCCCGTATTTACGGGCGAGTTCCGTCATGCTGGAGTAATTCGTCAGGGCGGATTCGTCGCTTTTGTCGGTGGGACGGTCGCCGACCACAATGTAGCGGGTGTTGACGGTGATTTCGCCCGACGGTTCGCCGGTCGGGGGAACCAGGGCGTCAATCACGCCGTTGTTCGACAGAATCACATTCTGGACCAGTTTGTGGTCGCTTTCGCCGTCGCCGTCGTAATCCAGGTTGCCGACCAGGGCGAAGTGGATCCGCTCGCCAGCCGACCAGGCCGGAGAGAAGACCACATCGGCGGGCAGAATCGGATTGGTGATTTCATCGCTAAGAATTTTCGCTTCCGACAGATGCTTGTCGATCAGGCGAGTCACTTCGATCTGGGCTTTCGGGATGGCCGAGCGGAGGTCGGTCGCTTCGCGGTCGACCACGCTGAACGTCTGACCGCGACGCAGGCCGTCGGCCATGCCCAGGTCGATCCAGACCACCTGCTGCTGCTGGTTGACCCAGCTGATCTTGCCGTCGGGCTGTTCGTTGATCACCGCCAGTTCCTCTTCGCGGCCTTTCACGACGAGGAGTTCGTTAATGTTGGACAGGTTGCGGATCTGCGCTTCAAAGTTGGCTTTCTCCTTGGCGGCGTCTTCCGCGACTTTTTTCTTCTCGCCGCTGGCGGCGACAAACATGCCGGAGAACTTGTCGGAGTCCGCTTTCAGGCGGGCCGCTTCCGCATCGTGCGCGGCCTTGTCGGCAGCCACCGTGGCCAGCGCGTTCTGCATGGCCGTTTCGGCGATCTCGGTCTTTTTCTGCTCGCCTGCCTGCACGGCGGCGATTTCGGCGTTCAGACGCTGCTCTTGCGCCAGGGCGGCCGTCAGCGATTCATTCTTGGAATTGATCACACCGATCAGATAACCGGGCAAGGCATGGTAGTTGCGAGCCTCGGTGAACTGCGAGCCGAATTTCTGCATGTCGTCGTTGTAGGCCGCTTCGATCTTCGCCATCTCTTCGGCGACTTCGGTGTTACGCGCCAGGTTAGGGCGATAGTCCGCGTCGATTTCGGCTTGCGAGCGTTTGCTCCAGCCGACCATCCCTTTCATGATTTCGTAAGCCGCCTGGTAGGAGTCGCGAGATTTCGCCGCCGTGTCCGCCACCCCGATCTGGTTTTCTAGTTCCTTCGCGGATTTTTCCGCCGCGACATAGTAGATATAGGTGCTTACCCCCAGGGCGACAATCAACATGGCCGACAAAATAAGTGCGACCTGGAGACCCTGACTTTCGCTGCTACGAGACATTCTTCATGCTCCTAAAGGCCCAGCCTGCGCGTGAATTATCGAAAAGAATTCGCTTCGACTGCCGAGGATCGCGACTGGACGACGCCGCCCTGGCAACCGAAGATTCGTTCCCCCGGGCGCCAACTATTCCACAAAACGGAAACAATCAGTTCACCCTGGAACAAATCTGCTGCGAAGCATGTAAGTTCGGAAAAGAAAACAATATAAAGCGATTCTAAATTCGCTTCAGGGAGCTGTCAAACAAGAAAAAACGAGGCGGGGGCACGAGTGCACCCTGTTTTTCCCCCTGCGATGGGTGGTTTTTGAGCAGGCAGCCGTCGATATGCTCGAAGTTTCCGCGGCGCCGACGCCCTAAACGCTGATTCTCTCTTTCATTTCCCGCACCGCGCGCTCCATGCCGATCATAAGGGCTCGCGCGATAATGGAGTGGCCGATGTTCAGTTCATGCATGTCGGCAATACGGGCGACCGGCTGGACGTTGCGCACCGTAAGCCCATGTCCGGCATGCAGCTGCATGTTCAGCTGGCGAATCTTTTCTCCCGCCCTGATCAGCTTCTGCAGCTCCTGCTGCTGGTCGGCGCCTTGCGCGTTGGCGTAGCTGCCCGTGTGGAGTTCGACGGCGTCGGCTTCCATCTGGGCGGCGGCCTCGATCTGGTCGTCGTCGGGATCCAGGAACAGGCTGACGAAGACGCCGGCGTCCTGCAGTTTGCGGACGGCCTGCTGCACCTCGGGCCGATGCTTCACCACATCGAGTCCGCCTTCGGTAGTGACTTCCTCCCGGCGTTCGGGCACCAGTGTCGCCTGGTGGGGCTTCGTCTGGCAGGCGATGTCGAGGATCTCGCCGACGCAGGCCAGCTCCAGGTTCAGCTTTACGGTGACGGTTTCCCGCAACAGCCGCAGATCGCGATCCTGGATATGGCGGCGGTCCTCGCGCAGATGCACCGTAATGACATCGGCCCCGCCCAGTTCGGCCAGCGCAGCCGCCCAGACGGGATCGGGCTCGTAGGTTTTCCGTGCCTGCCGCACGGTGGCGATGTGGTCAATGTTCACGCCTAATTCCGGCATCGCGATACTCACAGGTAGGCGGAGCCCGCCCCGCAGGACCAGGGCTCCGGCAGATCGGTCGACGGCGCTGGCCGTCAGACAAAAGGGGGTGATGGAACGTCCATTTTAGCCGCCCTTTGCCCGGATCACACCCGGGCAAGGTGTTCCCTGCCGCCGCTGCCGTGCGTTCCGCCGGCGCCGCACGCAAGTCGTCCTGCCGCAGCGCTCGGCGCTTCGCGGGGCCGGCGGCCTGTCCTTTTCCGCCCAGGCGATATAATGGGGGAAGTTTTCCGCCTGGGTAAAGGGTCCGGCGGCCGGATCACTGGCTTTACCGTCAGCACCGGGAAAACCTAAACTTCGATAGCACGCGCCGCCGAAGATTCAATGCAGTTGGCGACTCTGTCGGTCGCAAGCAGTGTGGCGACCCTCACGGTTGTGAGAAAAACGTCGCCTGAAACGTTGGGAAGTTGTCATGCTCCTTTGCTATCCGTTCCTTTCCTCGGGTCTTTGTACGAGTCCGGCGCTGCCGGACTTTTTCCAGAACCCGTAACGGCGGAGCCCTTCTCGCCGTTTGGATACGACCGCACTTTTTCTCCCGCTGGGAACCTTTCCGATGGCTTCCGATTTCCGCCTCAAAGAACAGCTGCCCGAACTCACCAAACGGATTGTCGAAACGTACAACAAAACCGACAACATCAACCACCTGGGCCACTGCCCTTTGCCCAAGTACGACGTGGTCGTATCGATCCTGGAAGATCTGAAAGAGATCCTCTATCCGGGCTATCGTCGTCGGGAACGCCTGCACCTGGGCAATGTGACCTACCTGGTCGGCGACCTGATCGATGGGCTGCATGACAAGCTCACCGCGCAGATCGCCCGGGCCCTGATGCACGAGGCCCGCGTGCAGAACGGCTCGTCCAAAGATCCTTGCGGCGACGAAGACGATTACGACGCCAAAGGGCAAACCATGGCGATCGAGTTCCTCAACCGCATCCCCCACCTGCGCGAAGTCCTGTCGACCGACGCCCAGGCCGCCTTTGACGGCGACCCCGCCTGCCGGAATGTCGACGAGGTGATCTTCTGCTATCCAGGCCTGGAAGCAATCACCGTGTACCGCATTGCCCACGAGCTGCACAAACTGCAGACCCCGTTCATCCCCCGCATGATGACCGAATGGGCCCATAAAGAAACGGGCATCGATATCCATCCCGGCGCCCATATTGGCCGGTACTTTTTCATCGATCACGGCACGGGCGTGGTGATTGGCGAAACGTGCCACATTGGCGACCACGTGAAGCTCTACCAGGGCGTGACCCTGGGCGCCTTGAGCTTCCCGACCGATAGCGACGGCAAGCTGATTCGCGACGCCAAGCGGCATCCCACGCTGGAAGACAACGTGGTGATCTACGCCAGTGCGACCGTGCTGGGCGGCAAGACGGTGATCGGCCACGACTCGGTGATTGGTTCCAGCGTCTGGCTCACCAGCAGCGTGGCGCCCATGTCGACGGTGATCATGGAAAAACCCAAACTCCGCATCCGCGCCGAAACGCCGGACGAACTCAAAGCCGAAGTGAACTACCAGATCTAACTTTCGGCGATCGAGTCCAGGCGAACGATCCCACGGCCCTGCTTTCCGGCAGGGCCGTTTTTACTGAAGCGTCGGTCCTGGTTCTTCTGCAGCGATGTGCGATGGCGCGAACACCGCCAGGCAGTCGCGGCGGAACCCGCGATAGCCGAAGCCAATCGTCAGCAGGCAATACAGCGCGATCGACGACGGCCAGGCGCCATGCTCCAGCAGCTTCGTCGTATCCAAGTACGCGCCGCCTGCGTACCAGGCGGCCGCCAGATACACTCCATTCGCGAGCAGGCAGAAGTGGGCGACAAACCCCATCCAACGCCAGCGGACCAGCCACGCCATCGCAACCGGAACCAGAACGCCCAGCAGCGGGCCAGCCCAGAGCGTAATCAGAGGGTGCGGGTCGGGCGAGAAGATACTGTAAGGCAACTTCCAGGGCCGCAGGTCGGCCCGACGCAGTTCGGCGCCGCTGGCCCAGCCGCCGATCAGATGGCCCATCTCATGCGTGAACGTCATCATGCACCAGGACGCTCCCAGCATCACGGCGAACGCCGCCAGGCGTTTTCCAAGCGTCATGAGGCGGCTGATCCCGTTGGCAGCAGGACCGGCTACGGCGTCAGGGCGCGTCGGCGTCGGGCTCTGCGACGTCATCCTGGATTGCCTTTCGTTCGACGCTCAGCTGCTGATTATCTCCTGTCGTCAGCAGGTACTTGACGCCGCTAGTCACCTTGCCGATGAGCTCGGGGGAGCCCGCCACTTCGATCTGCGCACGATGACATTCAAAGTGCGTACGCGTGGTGCGGGGGGCCAGCTGGAAGCTTTCGTTCCGGTCGCCTGCTTTCAGGCGATACTGCACCTCGCCGGCGGTTTGATTGACGATCTGGAATTCCTGCTGGGCCGACTTGGGCAGACCGAACAGCTGTACGGCGTAGAACGCGTTCTTCTCATTGCCGACGACCGCGACGGCCGTTTCCACGATCTCGTCATCAAGCATGGCCCTGCGATGCGGCGGCGAGTTCTGCCATCCTTCCACAAACCCTTTGGCCAGTTCGTCGGCGGTGAACGCTTTAGTTCCGTGGCGCCAGGCAATGTTCTCCAGCACGATACAGTAATCGTACTGATGCGCATTGGCCCGTTCCGCCGGCGTGCGCCCGTCGGCATGATGCCCGTACTTCTGCGTGCTCGCCATGAAGTGAGCAAAGTCATACGCCGTTTGGCCCAGTCGCAGATTGCTGGTCAGAGTCGACAGTTGCTGCCCTTCGCGGAACAGGTTGGTCGCCTGGATAATCTGCAAAGCGATTTCATCCCGCCGCGTGGTCTCAAGCGCTACGGCTGATGGCTGGGGCGGTGCGTCGCTGGTCGATGTCGGACGAACGGGCGCCTGGCCTGCGGGGTCCTGGGCCAGGCCGCTGTCGCCCCCGAACCCGACTCCCGCCAGGGGCGCCGAAAAGATCAGCAGGATCCGCAGCATGCGAAATGAACGAGACCGG
Organism: Lignipirellula cremea; assembly: GCF_007751035.1. Lineage (NCBI taxonomy): Bacteria > Pseudomonadati > Planctomycetota > Planctomycetia > Pirellulales > Pirellulaceae > Lignipirellula > Lignipirellula cremea. The sequence goes on from NZ_CP036433.1 coordinate 3,271,713, forward strand.
GACAAAATACCCATCGCACCACTTTCACTAAAACCTCGCGTCGAAAGAACCCCCACGGGTCATCTTACCATTGCACCCGGCGGTCTGGCGATGGTTGCCTGCAACGGTTTTTTTCACGACAGGTGATTCGCAAGAATTTCTGCCGGGCTCCGCCGCTTCGGGGTCGCGCGACGGCCAGGTCGACGTTCTCCCCGCCGCCTGCGGTTCACGTTATGATTGCGTGCCGGGCGACCGTCGCGTCGCGATAGATCCACGCAACTTCCAGAAGAAAGCACAGGATGACGGCTCCGGTAATGCTGGTAACAGGCAGCGGACGTGATCGCCTGGGACGCCAGCTGGTCGACGCCTTTGCGGACCAGGGTTATGCCATTGCGCTGCACTACCATTCGTCGGCGGAAGAAGCCCAACAGGCAGTGCAGGAACTGCGCGACCGCGGCGTCACGGTCGAGGCGTACCAGGCTAACGTGGCCGAAGAAGGCGAAGTCGAGCAGATGATCGCGGACGTCGTCCAGCGCTTTGGCCGCATCGACCTGCTGGCCTGCACCGCCTCGATCTGGCCGACGATCCCGCTCGAACAGACGACCGCCGCCGATGTGCTGAAAAGTTTCGAGGTCAACACGCTCGGCTCTTTCCTCTGCGCCAAGGCGGCCGGGCTGGCGATGACGAAGCAGCCGACAGGCGGTTCGATCGTGCTGTTCGGCGACTGGGCCATCGAACGACCGTACAAAGATCATGCCGCGTATTTCATCGCCAAAGGCGCCATCCCCACGCTCACTCGCATGCTGGCGGTGGAGCTGGCGGAGCGGAACCCGCAGGTGCGGGTCAACTGCATCCATCCCGGCCCCGTGCTCTTCCCGCCCGGCCTGACCGAGGCCGAGCAGCAGGAGTCGATCGATTCGACGCTGGTCAAAACGGCCAACTGCCCCGACGCGATCGTCCAGGCGGTGCAGCTGCTGGCTTCCAATCCGATGATGACGGGCGTCTGCCTGCCCGTCGACGGCGGGCGTACGATTTTCGCCCGCGAATAACTTCCCTGGTAAATAACCTCGCTAATACAGGAGCCCGGCCATGGCCCGGCAGGAAGAAGATCGGGAAGACATCCTTCGCGAGGCGACCGCCCTGGTGCAGCGGATCGAGCTTCGTTTGCCTGGCGATTCCGAGGAGCCGGTCGTCGCCGGCTTTCGCACGTCTGGCGCCATCTGTTTTTACTTCGGCGCGGATCCTGTTTACCAGTTCAACTCCCAGGGCGAGCTTCGCCGCGGCTATCGGGGCGGCCTGCTGATCAAAGCGGAACGCGGCAAGCTCTACACGCTGCGCCGGGAACGGACCGACGGCCAGGTGGTGCTGCATCGCAGCGAACTTTCGGCAGCCGCCACGGACGAACTAGGGTGGACGATGCGGGCCCTGCTGGGCCAGCTACGCGATGACCTGCAGGCAGGACGCTGCACCATCACCGGCCAGGTTCCACCCGACCAGGACGTCGCCGCCCTGGTGCAAGTCTGGCTGGACGAGAACGCCGATGCCTTCTCGATCGCCGACGCGCCGAATAGTCGTTAAGCGGCGCGCATGCTGTCGTCGTTTGCTGGGACCGCTGTGACCTGGTGCTGCGTCAAGGCAAAGAGTTCGGGTTCTTCCAATTAGCCGTTTTGGCGATAGCCACGGTTAACTAAAAGGAACAGCGGCTCGCGCGAAAATGGCCAAACCTAAAATTGAAACTTGACGCACCACTAGCGCGTTTCCAGCCGCACCGTCGTTTCGGCGTAAATCGGCAGGCCTTCACGCTCGGACCGGGCCTGCAGGACGATATCGAAGCGCGGCGGTAAACTGGCGCCGGCCGGGTACTGCAGCGTGAGCGTGGCCTGGTCCTGGTCAGCGGCGACTTCCGCCTGGGAACAGACCAGGCCGGGGTGCGACTCGGGCGTTTTGAGTCCAATCTGGATCGCGTCCATCGCGACGCGCCGCATCAACTGGACGGTGATCTGCCGCGATTCGCCCGGCTGCCAGGCGACGATCGCGGGTTCGGCGTTCATGACGAGTCGTCCTGGCGCGCAGCCCATCGACAGGTTGCCGCTGGCCACATGGAACACGGGGACCGACTTTTTGGCGCCGTCGAGAACCTGCACCACCCCCATCACACGGCAGCGCTGGGTGGTGCCTTCGGTTGCTTCCTTCTGGATGATCAGGGGCAGATGGCCCGTGCTGGATCCGGCTTCGGCCAGGCCCGTCAAGGGAACCACCGTGCCGCGTTTGTCGGGTTCAACTGGCAGCAGCAGGATCTGGCCGTCGAAGCCTTCCTCTCGTTCTACGTCGACGGGAAACGGAAACGCCGCCAGCTGGGGCGCTTCCAGGATGGCCGATCCCACCGACAGCTTGAAGGGGATGTGCGGACTGACGGCGAGCCACAGATGGGGGCTGCTGGTTGTCGCCTTGGCGCTTTCACGGATTTGAGCCGTGTAAGAAACGGGCGGTTCGCGGTCGGTCGATCGGACGACGATCTGCACCAGGCCGGCGATCGATCCCACGCCTGGCGCCACGGTCAGCGGCAGCTGGACGGTATCGGTCGGTTTGGCGGGGGTCGGTTGCGATTCCACCGTCACGCCGGGCGGCAGCCCGATCGCGGTAACTTCCCAGGCGCCGGTCGGCTTGTCGATCTGTTCGACCTTGACCGGCAGGTTCGTGGTTTCACCTGCGTAAACAGGGAACGAGGAAACATCGACGGTCGCGGCCAGGCTGGGCTGTCCGCCAGTGATGCTGAGTCGATAAGCGTACGCCTCGCCGCCCCGGTCGCTCCGTTCGCGCAGCTGCACGTACAGCGGGCCGTCGCTGGAAGGAGCGTAGCGGTAGCTGGGATCGCGGGAGGTGCGGGTATCGTCGATCTCTCGCAGCACCTTGCCGGTCGGATCGAGAATCGCGAGCACGGCGTCGGTCGGAAAGGCAAGATCGGCCGCCGCTACATCGAAGGCGAGCGACTCCCCTTTGACGCCCATCACCTGGTACAGGTCCAGGTCGCCAGGCTGGGAGAAGCGGCCGTTGATGGTCACGGGGCCAGCGACCGGCATGGCCTGCTCGATCGTGTCGTTCGGTTCCGCCTCGGTCGTTTCCGGATCGTGGCCGACGACCAGCGACAGCTCGTTCGCGCCGCCGGGCAAGCGAACGGCAAGCCGGCCGGCAGGGCCGGTGGCGACTTCGTGTTCGCAAGAAGAACCATCGCCTTGGCCGGGCAGGTTCCAGCCGTGCAGCGTCACGCGGGCCTTGCTGTTCTCCGGCAGCCCCGGTGGGAAAGCATCGTCCAGCCAGGGGCCAGTGGTGAGCGTGAGGCGATAGACATGCTGCGGTCCGCCCGCCAACTGGAAGTCGCGCAGCTGGATCGTATACAGGCCGTCCGCCGGGGCGCGAAACACCATCAACGCGTCGGCCGTATGGTGGGCGAACCCTTCCGCCGCCACGACGCCCTGGGCGTCAAGCAGCTGCAGGAGCGGGTCGACCGACGAGTTTATCGCCTGGGTGGTCGCCGCGGCCACCAGCTGCTGGCCGGCAGTCAGCCGGACGTGGAAATGGTGCAGCGTCCTTTCGGCAGCGAGCCGGCCGTTGATGGTGACAGGAAGTGACACCTCAAGCGGTTCGGTCGACTCCGTATCGTGGATCTGTTCCGGCAGGTCGCCAAGGAGAAACGGAAACGGGGCGGACCCGCCCTGCGGCAGGGCCAGGCGAATTTCGTGGGAACCCAGCGACGTGTCGGGCGCCGCCCTCAGCAGGAAGCGATCGGTGACTTCAGCGTCGGGCGAGGTCAGGCCGGGGGAAGCAAACACCAGGCGACAGGCGGCCGGGGCGAACTCGCTCTGCACGGCGATCGTCGTTTCCGTCCCGCGCTGCGCGCCGGGCGGGAACAGGCAGTCGATCCGCGGCGTCGTCTGACCCTGGGAACCGTCAGCCAGCAAACCGCTGAGCACGAACGTCAGAATCGCCAGGCCTCGTACGAAGCACAAGGGCTGGATCTCGTCGCGCAGCAGGCAGGCGGCGCGGCCGGGGCGGCGCTGATTCCGGGGGGAAGCAGTCATGGGGATCGACCGGGGGGAAACGCAGGCGAGGAAGGGAGAGCGGTTAGAACAGCTCGTGGATCGGCTTGCCGCCGTTCACGATCGGGATCGGCCGGCCTTGCGGGGTGAGGTATTCCTGATGGGGATCAATCCCCAGCTTGGTGAACAGCGTGCAGGCGAAGTCCTCGACCGACAGCGGACGATCGAGCGGACCGGAGCCGCGTTTGTCGGTGGAGCCCACGATCGCACCGCGGGGGACGCCGGCGCCGGCGGCGACGACCGACATGGCGCCGGGCCAGTGATCCCGGCCGGCGTTTTTGTTGATGGTGGGCGTGCGGCCGAATTCACCCAGGGCCAGCACCAGCGTGTCTTCCAGCAGGCCGCGATCTTCCAGATCCAGCAGCAGCGTGGAAAACGCCTGGTCAAAGATCGGCAGGTAACGGGCCTTGAGATAGGTGAAAATGTTGGCGTGATGATCCCAGCCGGCATGCTGCACGGTGACAAACGGCACGCCCGCTTCGACCAGGCGGCGGGCCAGCAGGCATTGCTGGCCGACCATGGTGCGGCCGTAAGCATCGCGAGCCTTTTCCGATTCCTGGCTGAGGTCGAACGCCTGTTTGGCCTGGGTCGAAGTGACCAGGCTTTGCGCCTGCTGGTAGAAGTTATCGAGCCCCCGGGCCGGGTCGGCCGCGGCCGCTTCTTCGATCCGTTCCAGGTTGTCGAGCGTCCGCCGCAGGTTCAGCCGCGACATGGCCCGTCCTTCGGCCAGGCCGGGCGGCAGGGTCATATCGGCCAGCTGGAAGTTCGGGTCGTTCGGGTTGTCCGCCACCAGAAACGGCGCGTACTTGCTGCCGAGAAAGCTGGGACCGCCGGACCGCAACGGCCCCGGCAGGGCGAACTGCACATACGGCGGCAAGCCGGACGCCGCTCCGATCTCTTTGGCGATCGTCGAGCCGAAACTGGGATGAAAGCTGGCCGAGTCGCCGCAACCGATCGGCGTGGGCGTAGGGCGGCCCGTCGTCAGATAATGATTGCCGCCGCCGTGTCCCGGGTCATGGTGGGAGATGGAGCGAATGACGGTCGTCAGGTGCATCACCTTCGACGTCTTCGGCAGCAGGTGGCAAATCTGAATGCCGGGCTGGCTGGTATCGATCGGCGAGAACTCGCCCCGCAACTCGACCGGCGCTTCCGGCTTGGGGTCGAACGTTTCGTAGTGGCTGGGGCCGCCGTCCATCCAGATATAGATGCAGCGTTTGGCCTGGGCCTTGCGGGCCAGTTCGCGGGCTTCTGTTTCCGCCTGGAGCCGCAGCAACGAGGACAGTCCCAGTCCAGCGGCGCCGCCGAGTCCCGTCTGCAGAAAGTTCCGGCGCGATCGTCCGTCGCAATAGGGGCCTGGTTTCATGGCAAGGCTTCGGGGAAAAGGGAGTGAACAGGGCGAGCGGCTTAGTGGTTCAGTACAAATTCGGCCGAGTTAATCAGGGACCACAAAATGTCTTCGGCTGCGCTTCGCCGTGTGGCGTCGGGAGCCGTAAATGCCGTGGCGGCGGCCGCCTGTTCCGCGTCGGTCGGCGGTCGCCCATAGGCGGCCAGATACAGGGCGGCGATGATCTCTGCGGGCGTGCGATCGCTGGCGGCGAGTGCGGCGGCGCGACCGGCTGGATCGGTGATTTTGTCGCTGACCAGCGGGCCGTTCATCAGGTGCAGCACCTGGCTGAGCGTCGTCTCGTTCACCCGTTCGCACTGGCAGACCGTTTTCCGGGCGGGTCGGCCGAACGTATCCAGGAACCGCGAGGGCAGCTCATGATTCCAGGCCTGGACCGCGCGGGCGCCTGCCGGCATGCCGGCCAGTTCTTCGTGCGAGCCGGTCACATCGCCCACAGCGTCCAGCAGGACTTCGGCCCCCAGACGTTTCCGGTACGCCCGGGAGTAGTTCTGGGTGTCGCGAGCGTTCATGGCGTTGGGCAGCGAGCTCAAACCGTACAGACGGGAAACGGCGATTGTCCGTAGCAGGTGTTTCATGTCGTAGTCGTGCTGGACGAAGTCTTCCACTAGCGCCGCCAGTAGCGGTTCGTTGGTCGCGGGGTTGGTGTCTCGCATGTCGTCGATCGGCTCGACCAGCCCGCGTCCCATCAGCTGGGACCAGACCCGGTTCACGATCGCCCTGGCGACGAACGGGTTATCGGGCTGCGTCATCCAGTCGGCCAGTTCCTGCCGGGGATCCTGCTGCAGGTCAATCTCCAGCGGCTCGCCGAGCAGCACCTGGGGCAGGACGACTTCGCTGGTCCGGGGGTGCTTGACCTCCCCTTTGTCGCCGACGTAGTAGATCTGCTCGGAACCGTCTCCTTTTTTCTGCTGCATCCGGGCGAAGAAGGCGGCGAGGCCGAAGAAGTCTTCTTGCCCCCAGTTTTCATAGGGGTGGTGGTGGCACTTGGCGCATTCCAGACGGACACCCAGGAACACCTGGCTAACGGCGATCGAGGCCTCTTCCGGCTTGGCGAACGCTTTGTAGAAATGGACGGCCCAGTTCTGCTGGGTGGAGCCTTGCGCGGTCATCAGGTCGTGCAAAAACTCGTCGTACGGCTGGTTCCGGACGAGCGCTTCGTGCAGGCCCTGGTGGTACTGGAAGGCCGCTTTGGCTCCCAGATCGGCCGCGTTGACTTTGAGCAGATCGGCCCACTTGAGGGCCCAGTAATCGGCGTATTCGGGCCGGGCCAGCAGACGATCAACCAGGGCGATCCGTTTGTTCGGATCGCTGTCGGCCAGAAAAGCGGATGCTTCCTCAGGCGTGGGCAGCCGGCCGATCAGGTCCAGGCAAGCGCGCCGGTGAAACACGGCGTCGGCGGCCGGCGGCGACGGCAACAGGTGCAGCTGCCGCCATTTGTCGGCTGCCAGGCGATCGATGAAATGCGTCTGGTCCCAGGCCGCCAGGCCGGCGGCCACATCGGCCTCTTTGTTGATCGGCACGGTGATCCGGCAGGACGCCACCTGATCGCGATAACGGGCCACGATGGCCGCTTCGCCAGCCAGCATGGTCGTCTGGATGCGGCCCTGCATGTCGACCAGGGCAAGCGTTTCGTCGTTCGAGCTGTATAGCGCTTCGTGAGTCACGTCGCGGCTGGTCCCGTCGGACAGATGGGCCGTCACCAGCAAACGTTGCGGCTGCATCTCGCTCATGACGCGTTGCGTGGGGAACACGGAGAGGCCCGTCACCTGCGGGGCGTCGGCCTGGCCGACCGGCATGCCGGAGCGGATCCAGCGGAGCAGACGCTGGTACTCGGCCGACTCCTGCGTCAGCTTGCGACCGCCGCCATGCGGCGTGAGATTGGCGGCCTTGGTGAGGAGCAGCGAGCGTTCCGGCGCGGCAGGGAACAGCCGACGTCCTTTCGCCTGGCGGACGAGCGCGTCGTAGTCGGCGGCGGCGTCGAAGCCAAAGACCGACAGTTGAAAGCCGTTCTGCCCGCCCTGTTTCCCATGGCAACTGCCGGCGTTGCAGCCCGCCTTGGAGAGCAGCGGGACGATATCGTTGGCAAAGTGGAGGGGCGAAACGAACGTCGCCTGCACGACCGTCACCTGGATCGACGCCGTTTGCGTTTCCCAGGAAGCGGTGATCGTGGTCGTACCATCGGCGACCGGGGTGACAATGCCGCTGTCGCTGACCAGAGCGACCTGCGGGTTCGAGCTGGCGAACTGGGTGCGATCGGTGACATCGGTCTCCCGGTCCGCTGCGGTCCAGGTGACCAGCAGTTGCTGCTGCGACTCGGCTCCCGTCAACGTCGTAACCGGCGGATCTACCCGCAAGGCTGGAGAGTCGGCCGCCTGCAGGCAGGCATTTCCCAGCACCACGCCCACGAGCACGACGAAGCCGACCCTCGCCTGGGTGCGCGAGAAACGGGTCGCGAAGAATTGCGACAAAGGATACAGCTGGCGGGCAAACATAAGCCCTGCGTAGGTTGGAGGGAGTGGGAACGGGAGAGGCAGGCAGGAACGTGCACCAGGCCGACAACCCGAACGCACAGGTCGCTCGGATTCGCCATGCGGATCAACCGCGTCGATCAACGAACCCTGGGTGGCAAGGGGAAACCGCTTGAAGAACACGTCAATCAATCTTGATAGGATACCCAATCCGCGGGACGCCTGCAACAGAATTGGCGAGGCCATTCGCCCTGCCCGGTAGGTTCCGAAACGGGGAAACTCTGGCGGAAACACACCAGAGGGGGGGCGTGCTGGCAAAGCCCGGGTGGCCTCACCCACCTGGACGACCCTGCTTTCCCGGGCGGGCCCGTCTGCCAGGCCACCATACTGCTCGGACAACCGTGATTGACACCCAGGTGCTCAACCAAGGCGGTCGCGGTGTCCGCAGCCCCGCAGACGGACTGGCTCACCATCCCGCTGAGCGATAGGCGGAAACAATCTATCACGCAAAAAACCGCGTGACATGAGAGCAACTGCCTGTTACTATTGAACTTACCGCAATTGAATGACGGAGTGTTATTATGACAAACTTGCAGCCTACAGGTAATACGCTGATCATCCTAAAAACAAGTTATGCGACAAACAACAACGCTGTCTCATTGCAGTTGGAATCAACTTTCGCATTGGCGGCGCACAGGGTGAAGCGATGATAGACTCGTCCGAACTGGTCACTGATGTCTACGGTTATTGGCCGAAGTTCGAAGGGGCGTATGTCATTGCCGCGACGATCGAAGCGGATTCGACGCTTTTCTACGAACTTGGCGAGCGCACCTTCACAATCGATCTTCACTGGTGGCTCGGGGCGAAAGATCACTATCCAGGTGGCCCAATCATTTTTGCCCCCGATGACTTGCACCACCGAATTCGAATCGCGTTCTGTGTCGAGGATCTTCGTGTGCACACGTTCTTCTGCAGCAACCCGCAGGTTTTTAAATTGTTAATCGAAGCCGACAGCAGATCGGTCGCGTGTGAAGGTGGCTTTGAAATGTCATTCACGTACAATGACGCCAAAGTTCTATCCGTTATTCCCTGCGATGAGGTCGGGCGCCCAGTGTGATTCGGCCGCATAACAATTAGGATTTGTCCTCGCGGGCCGGTGCGGAGATTTCCCGCTGCGAGTTGTTGCTGCGCGTGTGGGCGGGATCGAATTGACGTTCGAGGAGCCGAGGTCAAGTCGTTTGTTCGAGAAGCCCGGCGCGGCGGGTGGCCGGGCAGGGCCTTAGGGAAACGCTTCCGAGGCGGAACTCGGTCGTAGTGGCTTGCTGCGGAATCGCCTTCGTTTGACGACCGCCAGCGGGGCGTTTGAGGGAGAGGTGTTGTATCACGATTGTCCGTTTCGCCGGGTATCGATCGTTTTCGACGCCCAAATCGAACGTCGGCGCGCAGTGGGAGCGCGGTCGCTGCCGCGACTTTTGAATCATCAACACGTGTCGTCGATCGTGCATCGGCAGGCCCGGCTCGCTAGGGCGGTTGAGAAGTGGGGATGGGCCTCGGCGGCGGAGGCGGCTCGAAACGGATACGCATCAAAGGCCCGCCGCACTCGCTGCAGGCGAAGTCGGGCGTCGGCGGCGCGATGATCGTTTCCGTCCAGGCCAGCCAGAACAGCAAGCCCAAGGCGGCCGCCACCAGCCACTTCAGCGATTCGATCGATTGCCCCGCGCGAGGACTGAGGAACCCATAATGACGAACCTTTTGCAGCCCTCGCGGCAGGACGTGCTGCAGAAATCGCCGCACGAACTCGTCTGCGTCCAGCCGCATCGTGCGCCATCGCTGCGAACCGCTGCGGCGATAGCGGAACGTCACCGATTGTTCGTCGCAGGCCACGATCCGCTTGTCGGACAGGGCGACGCGAAACACGTACGGCGCCAGATACTTGACCGCCGCCGCGCCGTCGCCGACCGCCTGGCAATCGACCACCCAGGACTCGCTCCAGACCGAGTCGTCGACCTCGTCCAGCAAGCCCTCTGCGTCAAGCGCCGCACGCAGCTTCCCGCGGTACAGGAGTGACAGAGGTTGACACGGCAGAAAGAAGTTGGTCGGCGTCTGCCGCCATTGGCCTTCCGCGTCCAGCCCTCCGCCGGGAACGACGTAATGCAGGTGCGGATGATAGTTCAAGTCGCGGCCCCAGGTGTGCAACGCTCCGAAGAAGCCCAGCGTCGTGACGCCTAACCGTTTCGGGTCGGCGGCCAACGTCTTGAGGGCGTCACTCGAAGCGCGGAACATGGCGGCGTACGCGGCGCGCGGGTGTCGCCGAGCGAACTCGCGGAACGCCTGGGGAACCGTGAACGTCAACAAGAAGTAATGGCACGGCAGCAGCCTGGCGAGCTGTCGTTCGCACCAGACGCCGCCTTTCTCGCTTTGACAGCTGGGGCAATGGCGGTTGCCGCACGAGCGACCCATCACATGCGCCTGCCCGCACTGGCGGCAGGCGTAATGCACGGTCCCCAACTCGCCGGTGCGGCAAGCCATGATGCAGCGCAGCACGCGTTTCTGTTCGACAGGCATCGTCGTCGCGTGGCGTTCCAGGTAGGCGGGACCGTGCCGACGAAGAACATCGGCGACCGTCAGCATCGACCTGCGCTCCCGCATCCAAGGCGGCGCCGACGCCTTGCATCAGCTGATCGATGATCTGGCGCGTATGTTCGCCGCCGGGCTCGGTGACGTGCAGGTACCGCGCGGTGGTCTGCAACGAACTATGGCCCAGCAGCTGCTGCACGCGTCGCAACCCGACGCCGGCTTCGATCAGGTGCGAGGCGTAGCTGTGCCGCAGCGTAGGAATCGAGACCGATTTGGCCAGCCCTGACTGATCGACGACCCGCTTCCAGGCGCCCTGCACGCTGGCTTCGGCCATCGGCTTGTCGGCGACGCCGCCTTGGTTGCGGCCGCGTCCCAAAGCGGGAAACAACCAGCGCGGGTTACGATGTTCGAGCCAGTAACGGCGCAACATCGCCAGCAGTTCTTGCGGCAGGAGAATAAAGCGATCCTTGGCGCCTTTGCCGCGATGCACATGCAGCATCATCCGCTGGCTGTCGAGATCGGCGACCTGCAGATGCAGCCCTTCATTGAGCCGCAAGCCGCAAGCGTAGACCGTCCACAAGTAAGCCCGGTTGTGGCGCGTCCGCACGGCGGCGAGCAACTGCCGCACCTCTGGCCGCGACAGCACGTCGGGCAACGTCTTCTGCGGCGGGATGCGAATGTTGCACAGCGTGGCCCAAGCGCGCGGCGCGGTATAGTGATAAAAGAACTTCACGCCATTGACAGCCACACGCATCGAGCCGGGAGCAAAACCGCAGTCATTCTTGAGATACAGCAAATACTGCCGCACCTGCTCCTCGCTCAGCCGATCCGGCGGCGTGCGAAAGTGTTCGGCCAACTTCCGCACCGCCCGCAGATACGCCTCCTGGGTGCGTTCGCTCAAGCCCCGCAGCTGCAGGTCTTCCGTCATCCGCCGTCGCAATTCGCTCATGATCAACCTCCTGGAAAAACGCAAAGAAAAACGTCCTTCCAAGGATGGCGTACAACTACAGCGAAGGGGTAAAATCAAAACCTGCCGCGCAGCGGCTTCCTTGAACAATGCGTTGCACCGGAGTGGCGGGCAGCGTCAAAATTGGTTTTTGTAGGTCGTTCACCGCCACCCGGTGAACTCTGATCGTTCTGCAACAAGAGTCCTATGCGATTAGTCCTGCCCCTAATGATCGGTTTCACCTTGCTCGTTGGCTGTTCCCGTGAGAACACCAAACCTGCCGATAGAGGCGAAGTCGAACCATCGCAACGCGACCGCAACTTGGAAGAATCCGTAGATACGCCTGAAATGCACGCTTATCCATCGCCCAAATCTTGGGAGCACGCAAACGATCGGCAACGAAAACGTGCTCTGCGGTCATTTGATCAACTCAAGGAACGCAACGCCCCAGTTTACCCCGGACCACTGTTCGTCGATGATGACGAGGAAGTCACGCTTCAAAGCCCACAGGATGTCGCACGACGAACTCTCGTGTTGTGGGCGGTTGAACTGCGGGCTGAAGGGATATCGCAAGAAGAGGCAATTGAACTGATCGAAGGTCTCGAACTTTGGGATAGCGTCAGTCCAGAAGAAAAACGATTTCTGCAGGATGACGATCCAGACCCCACCGAAAGCCAAGAACTCGTGTGGCGTCTTGAAAGTATATGGGTACTTTTGTGGGCTCTTGGCTACGTCGAGGAACTTAACTGGCCGAGCGGCATGTGTGATGTCCCCAGGTTAGTCGAGATTCTCAAGCCGAATGAATCGAATCCTGCTTTCATCACTGATGCGAAGCTGCGAAGCAAAGCCGAGATCCTTGATGCCCAAGACTTGATCATGCGGATTCATTGGGCGATTCGGGACGCGCACCTAAATCACGGCGGAATCATTCCCGATGATCTTGATTGGTCGCAGGATTACAACGCGGTCTCCGTCACAATGAGCGCGGCCGTTGGCGTCGTTGACCAAAGACACTATACGTTGAACTGGTTGGTCAAGTTCTTGAAGCCGAAGGATTGGGATCACGTTGATACGCCAACCTAGCCCAAATGTTGCAGAACCAGACGTTGCACGCGAGCGGGCGGCAACGCCGGTTTTGAAGTCAACGTCAAACGCGCCCGCCGCGTGAACTTGGTCGTTGAGGAGGCATCCATGCCTACTCAACGTTGCGATTGAGCTCCTCGAGGGAGCTACGGTCGCGACAAACCTGTTGGAGCACCGGTCCCAGCAGGCTGGCCCGGCGAATCGCCGGTGCTACCAGGCGTGTCGGGCGGTCCGGCATGTCTCAGTTTCCCTCTCGGACGCCTCCGGGCGGCCGACGGTTGACAGGTACACTTCGGTCGAACCGCACCAGCCGCAGGTGCAAATGGTCCGGCATGAACGCCTCCTCAACCAGCGATTGGAACGGAAGTCGCAGCGCGGTAAAACGAATGGAACGTTTTCTGCGACCCCGCTCAATCGCAACGTTGAGGAGGCATCCATGCCTACTCAACGTTGCGATTGAGCTCCTCGAGGGAGCTACGGTCGCGACAAACCTGTTGGAGCACCGGTCCCAGCAGGCTGGCCCGGCGAATCGCCGGTGCTACCAGGCGTGTCGGGCGGTCCGGCATGTCTCAGTTTCCCTCTCGGACGCCTCCGGGCGGCCGACGGTTGACAGGTACACTTCGGTCGAACCGCACCAGCCGCAGGTGCAAATGGTCCGGCATGAACGCCTCCTCAACCAGCGATTGGAACGGAAGTCGCAGCGCGGTAAAACGAATGGAACGTTTTCTGCGACCCCGCTCAATCGCAACGTTATCGCAAGAAACACTCGGCCAGATGAGGAGCATAAAGAGCATCGAGGGAATGGTTGGTGGATCGCCATGCATTGACGGCACGCGGCTGACATGCGCGAACGTTGCGCAGAGCCTACGCTACGAATCGGTCGATGAATACCTCCGAGACTACCCTCATCTAACCCCAGCCGACATACGGAACTGTCTCGAATATTGCTCACGGAGACAGTGCATTGAAGACGAGGTGATCAACTTCTGCCAGCAGTGCACACTGGACACGCGACGAGATCCAGATCCCGATGATTCGCCCGAAGAGATCTGGTTGTTAGCTGAGACCCTGCTGATGAACCGCAAATCCAATACGAGATCGAGAGACTAACAAAGCGATAACAAGGCGTGGCTACCAACAGGCTGCCCGCTGCGAGTCGAAAGCGTCATGACAATTCAACCATCAACCTTGAAATCGGAGCGCGCTCTCAGGCCGCCTGTGGCAGCACTCTGACGTTCTGCGATAAGGAGCACTGCGAGACGATGTCTGTGGACGACATGATCCGCGACCACACCAAAGAAAGCGACATTGCGTACGGTTCTAACCTCTATCAGGAGGTGGCTCGTAGAATGACTGACGTTGGGCTCAATCTCGCCTTCTTCGCGTTCACGACCAGCGAGCGCTCTTCTTGTGCCCGGACGCTGGATGACGACACGGCGTCTTGCCCCGTACTGACGCTGTACCTGCGATACAACGCGTACTTCCAACAGACTGGAATTGACCCGCATCACGGAAACTGGGATGACAAATGGGCACAGACGCGAACCGTTCGCGATGCTCTCAATGTGATCCTGCAACGTCATGGACTCGATAACGATTACGTGTCAGATCACACATTCATCTTTGTGCGCACGCTTGAAGAACTTGCGTTCCGACAACTTGGTCAAAAATGCGCTGACGGAATCAAACAACTGGTCATTGCCGAGGCACCCGGTGTCCACGTCGACGGCGTCTACTGGGATGGAGCAGAATACTACGTTCTCATGCCCGACAAGGCTGACTACAAACGCGTCAAACGAAATGTGAAGGCCAACATCACAAAGACAGCTCCCAAACTCCTTGCGAATGCCGACACAGATGGCTATTGCCAGGACTACAAAACTACGATTGAATTTGGATATGGTGGCGTCGTTCCCATGCAATTCCTGCGTGGGTGATGGCCAACGCCCAAGATGTCGCAGAACCATCGCATGCACGGGAGCGGCGGTGGCCAGCGGATTTTTAAATCAACGTCAACTCCCGCCGCCCCGTGATGCGGGACGTTAGGCGTCACATGCGCAACTCTTTCAGCTTCCATCTTCTCGGACGGAAGGCATCCGCGTCTGCCGGAGCAACGACTCAGGCCAGAACGTCGGTGGACTTTCTTGTGGACGAGATATCGCTTCTGCACCGTCTGACTAAGGAAGACGGTGGCCACGGAGACTTCATGGGTTGCTTTGTCCGAGGTTTTCCGGAGGCGAACCTGGCAAAACAGAAAACACTCCTTGCTTCGTCACCAGCGGAGACTGACGACGGTCGCGTCCTTCTGTATGTTTGCCCTGAGTGTGGCGATATTGGTTGCGGAGCCTACGCGGTAAAGGTTCGAGCAACTCAAGGTACTGTCGAATGGTTCGAGTTCGCCTACGTGAATGGCCACGAGCCGCCCCGGTTCATCGAATCCATTGGCCCCTTTCTGTTCGATGCAGAGGAGTACAAAAGTGTCGTCACACGGTCGAGTGACGCCTAACCCTTCCATCGAGCGGATGCCCAACCGGCTGCGCCGGTCGGTCACCGCTCATGTCAAACGTTCGCCGACAGAAGCACATGAAATGTCTGCCACATGAGAAAGCCGAGATGATTCGTCGGTTCGCCAGAAACTACCGCGACGCAGACATCTCGTTTGATCGTGGCGGAGTTGAATGGCTAGACAGTTATATTGATTCGCTACATGATAATGCTACCGACCTGGAAAACGAGCAACGGGTCTTCGCACTTGGTTGCTTTTTCGGAGTCTGTCTCGCGGAAACCATTGGTGGTGAGTGGAGTCTCGTTGGTGACAAATGGTTTTTCGTGTCCTGCAGCTCATCGAGGATTGACCCATTCGACTGCATACGATCGCAGATGCGACCAGGTCGCTTGAATACCCTCTCGGTGACATTTGATACAATTGTGAACGCAACTCAAAAAAGCGGCGAACCAGACGATGCACGTGAGTCGCCGAGTTGAGTTCATTGAAGTGGTGAGTCGTTCGCGGCGACCACGTGATCGTTAACGTTATTTGGATTAGGATTACGCTTGTCTGACAATACCACGCTCTTCTTCGGCAACTTTAATCTAGCCGCAACCGACTCGGACTCTTCCGAGTACAGACACACCTTCGGTGGTGAACATGATCGGCGCGGCGCGTCACGCGAAGACTGCAATGGAATCCTGATTCACTTATTGCACCGCATTAATTTGCGCGATCCTTGCGTACCGATTCAAATCCCTGGACTTGACCGGCTGCCGCTTTACTACGTCTTTGACTTTCGCGCAAACGATCTGGGGTACAGACTCACTTCCGAAGACTCGATGGATACTTTCTTTCCCTTGGATGACAAAAACGTCACGTCCAAAGAAGAATGGCCGGGGAAGAATTATCCCACTGCTTTTCCTCGCTCGGATTTCTCCGTATTTCAATGCAACTACGATCCCACAGATCCCGAAGATGCGTACATGTGGGCGGGGGTTTTTGGGATCCCAAAGCTGTCAGCTGCTGGGCGCGAGTCTGTCAAACGTCGCGTCGAACGTGATTGTGAGTTCGCTTACGACTTTACGGACGCAACCGAAGAGGAATACGAGGATGCAATGTGTTTCCCGTTCATGCAGGGAAAGCCCAACAACACTTGCTTGAATCCAGGTTGTGAGAATCATTCGCGTCACGGGCAGCTTAACGTAATCGCTTTGTTGCCGCCTGAGCCCGTTTCCGGTGTTCAACTCTGGGATGGTGCGGGCGTGCAACTGATTTTTCAAATGTGTCCCTTGTGCTACACTATCCGAAGTAGCAACCAGTGCACGTAGCGCAAAACACCAAATAACAATGCCGTGCATACGGAGGACGGCATCGCGCGTTTACAAATGGAAAATCAACACGCCGTCCCAGGTAACGGCGGGCGTTCGTCGGCTCAAACAAACTGAAATGACAGCCATAGAAATCGTCCAGACGCAATGGAACGAGGGGAAAATAACTTCGGTTTTTGTATAGTGAGCCGAACGCGCTAGCGTCGGGCGGTTCTACTCCTGTGAGCCGAAGTTATTCTTCCCCAGTTCCTTGCGGCGGCGCAAGGCGACAATCGCCGTCGAGACCCCTTGGGAATCGGGGGAAAATAACTTCGGCGATTTTTCCCGTTTGGCAGGAATCGGAAACGCGACATCCACAAGGGACGTGGCGAATTCCTTCTCACACCTCTTCCTCCTTCTTTGCGCCTTCGCGCCTTTGCGTGAGTTCCCCTTTTCCGCGATGCCGATTTTTCAACCCGCTCATTTTATCTTCCAGCCGTTGCAGGAGAGATTGGCGGTTTGATCACCAGGTGAAGCATACGTAAAAGTTGAACGTCATCGCTGTTATACAAAAACCGAAGAAGTTTTTTTCCCTCATTCCGAAGAACGGCCCGACGCTAGCGCGTTCGGCTCACAGGATCAGCCGGCTTGGGCTGCTCAGGTTTCGTGGTTCCTGTCGAGAAAAATACCGAAGTTATTTTTCCCGCGTTCCAATGGTGGTTGATGTCGTGCTCTTTCCCTTCCCTGAACTGGGCTCGGCTTCGCGTGTATTCGGATTCTCACGCAGACGTTTTCGACATGGACGGACGCCTTCTGACATTCGCCACACTTGCCCAAGCCAGGAATCACCTGCTTGAAGACGAATACGTTTCACTTGATAATCTCGACTCGGAAGACTTCGCGGAACTACAAATAGAGGCTGAGCAGCTCACGCCACCGTTGGCCGCATCGGATGCCGAATTGTGTCCGCAAATGTGGTCCAACCGGGATTATCATGGGTGGAGTTTTAGCCCGCCACAGTAAAAGAAGATGGCGGTTTGGAAGTTTTCGATGTTGCGGAAGCCGCCGACTCGGCGTTTGATGGACATGATCTTGCTGTTCACGCCTTCCGCGACGGCGTTGGTGATGCCGTGCGTGCAGTAGCTGACGACATTCGCTAATCGCTGCTTGATCGTCCGCGCCGCTTTCTTCAATGGCGTCAGGTTCGTGTGGATCACACGCTGATACCAATCCTGGAAATAGACCGTCGCGGCCGCCGCGTCGTCGTGATGCCAAAGGTCGCGGAGCATCTCTTTGTAGGACCAGGCTTTGCCCGTCTTCAGTTCCGCGCGATACGCTTCGTCGAAGAAGAGGCGTTGCTTTTCGGTCAGATTCTCCTGGCCCTTGAGCCAGATATAACGGCTTCTCGCCAAGGTCATATCGCCCTCTGCGGAGAGCTCCTTGTGCTCGGCTCGCCACACCTGATCCACGGCCTTGCTGGCCAGCTGCATCACGTGGAAGCGGTCGTGCACGATCTTCTCTTCGGCCAGGGGAATCGTCTCTTTGGCGGCGTTCACGTACGATGCGCTCATGTCCATGGAGATGGCCTCGATGGCGTTGATCTGAACGTCGGAAAGCTGGGAAAAACAAGCTTTAGCGGCGTGGATGTCCCTGCCGACGGCGATCGCCTGAACGGTGCTGTTGTCGATCTCGTACAGCAGAGTGACATACTTGTGTCCCTTGGCGAACGCCTTTTCATCGATGCCGACGCGCGGCATCGGCAAAGCTTCTTTGCGCTCTTGGCCGCGCTCCACGGCGCGCTGCACGATGGCCCAGGTTTGATCCCACTTGAATTACCTGGCGCCTTGAAGCGGAAGGCGACGGCACGCGAGTCCACCTGGAACACCAGGGATTTGACCTGTCCTCCCCCATGGGAAAGATGGCCTACAAAGGCATGGGCAACGGCTGGCCCGCGATCCTGGCTCGCATGGACGCGGCTCTGGCGCAGCGCCTGGTCATCACGAACATTCAGGGTGCGAGGTAGAGTGCCTGGCCACGAGCCTGTATCGGCCGGCGTGACCGGTATAATCGGCGCGACGGGAAAAATCTGGCGGCGCGGCGGGGGAGGTACGGCATTTAAAGGAGAATTCTCGCTTGCGGGCGAGCGTCTAATTAGGATGGAAGTCGCCGCCCGTTCCCGGGGCGTGGGGGGCTTGCGAGGTGCGGCCCTGCTGGAAGGTACTCCCCTTTGACTGTGACCTGTGAGAGACGCAATGAAATTTTGGGCGGCTGTGATTCTATGCCTTGGCTGTGGGGCCGTTACCCCTGCTGCGCCGGTGGCGGCGCAGGAGGTTCTGGAAGAACAGACGCCGCGGACGCCTTTGGGGCCGGAGAAGTTGCGGCATCTGGTGGCGGCGCTGGTGCATCAGGATGCGAACATTCGCGAGGCGGCCCAGGGGCAGTTGCTGCTCCATGCCGAGCAAGCGATGCCGCTACTGATGGGCGAACTGGCCGATTCGCCGGACGAACGCCGGGCGGCCGCGGCGGCGATCGTCCTGGCGAACATGCGGAAGGTCAAGCGAGAAATGGCCCCGCAAACGGTTGACCATCGTCCGATCGTCAAAACGCTGGCCGCCATGCTCTGGGAAACGACACGTCCCCTCGAACCGTGGCGCTGGTATCTGGCCGCGACGCTGGCGGTGATGATTTCTGATGAGCCGGAAATCGCCGACTCCCGAGGGCTTGAGGTCATGCAGCAGGCGCTGTATCGCGGCTTGCGCAGTCCAGAGCCAATGAAGCGTTACGCGGCGATCCAGGCGGCCTACCGGTTCCGCGATCCGCGTGCAATGGAATCGTTATGGGCCATTCTGCGCGGCCCGCACCGCCAACCACAGGGAGTGGATTTGACGATGCTGACCGGCTTCCAGTTTGCGCTGGGATATACGAACGCCCTGGGCGTGTATGCTCCGCTGCAGCCGGAGTTCGACCCGGATAAAAAGGAGCTGCAGATTCGCGGCGGGTTCCAGTACTTTGACTGGGATGCGTTTGGGCCGCCGACTGTGTACGTGCGCGACGGAGGGAATATCAATCCGCCTGACGTGAACGACGACGGCAAAGCCCGCCAGGGCCGGGCCGTGTTTGTCTGGGAAGAGTTCCTGGTGATCGCCACGCTGGATCGCCTGGATGCAGATCCGCTGGCCCTGCAGGCGGCCGCCTATCGGCTGGCCGATAGTCACAACTTGTGGATTCGTCGCGACTCCGCCCGGGTGCTGCTGGCGATGCTGGCGGAGAAACGCCCTATCGATCAGCGGCGATTGTCGTTGCTGTTGATCGGGTTGCTGCAGGCCGATGACTATGAGACGCGGATGTTCGCCATTCGTCAGCTGCGAGAACTGCAGCAGGACCAGGTCGACGGCCAGGCGGTTGGAACGAGCATGGTCCACTGGATGCAGGACGACGACTTCGACGTTCGTCATGAAGCGGCCGTGACGCTGCTCCAGGTGGGACCGCGGTCGCAGGCCCTGGGTGAGGCAGTGCTGGAGCTGATTGAGTTCCAGAAACTGGCGCAGCAAGGGCTCGTTCGTCGACTGGGAGGTCGCATTGGCGGCACGGCGGTTCGCATGCTGACCGCGACCGAACGGCTGCAGCGGGACTGGGTCCGGGTCTATGGTCCGGCAACCGAACCGGCCCCGCCAGGCGATGGCCGGGCCGATATCGACCCGCGTGAACCGGAGGCTTCAGAACGGATCCCGGCGCCGCAGCCCCAGCAACCCTGACCACATCGCCAAAGCAGAAGGTCGGGCAGCCGCCGCCGTTTGGCGCCCCCTGCGATTTGGAGAGGTTGAATAGCGATTAATAGTGGAAGTCGATCTCTACCCCGTCGTTCCCCTGGAGCAACTGGTTGAACTGGTGGGTAGTGAGTTTCGACAGGTCGAGCGCTTGGCTATTGCTGTCGCCGAAAACGACCAAGACTTTACCGTCGGGCAGTTGTCCCAGGTCGCCGATCGAGCTCTCTAGATTGTACTCCAGGTCGACCGGCTGGGTCCAGATTACGGCCTTCTCGGGCGCCGCCTCGACGGCGAAGAGCGTCGTGGAAATGCCGTCGATCACCCGTCCAATCGATCGGCCCTGCTCCAGTTGTGGGCGATAGTGTTCATAGGTGGGCTCCAGGATCCCGCCATTGCCTGTAAAACCGACAATGCGGGTCAGGCCGTCGGCGGAAGCGCCGTAGACTTCGGGCATTTTGTCGACCAGCCGCAGGTTATGGGGGCTGTCCCACGGTTCGTCCAGGCGGAACTGTTCGTAGAGTGTCTGGTGCCCCAGGTGAGGCAGAATGGCGACTCTCCAGCTCAAGAGTTTTACCTGACCGTCGGCTCCTCGCAGCACGGCGGCCGGGTACCGTCGATGTGCGTCGTGGTAACGCAGGCAGGCAAGAACAATGGTCTGCAAGTGCCTCAATCGCGCTTCCACCGAACCAGCGACGGGGAGGGGGCTTGTTTCGTCGCCGACGGCAAGTCGGAACGCTTCTGGTCTGGGACGAACGTGAGCCTGCGGCGCGTCGATCGGATTAAACGTGGTCGAGCTCTCTCTGCATGCTGTTCCCGCGGTGAGGAGTACGAAAAGAAAAAGAAGAGGGAAGGGATTGCGGTACATTGAATAGATTCCGCTTACACCAAAGAGGAAACAATTGAAAAGTGTCTGCCCGACCGCCTGCCTTGAATATCGCGAAAAAAAATCCCTCTTGCAAGGTATTCCCTCAACCATCCCTTCATTTTTCGGCGGCCTGCCTTTTGTGGGCAGGCAAACCCTCACAATTGGGCCGATAGTGGCGGGAAACTGCCGGAAGCCGCAGTTACGCCTTTTCGATTCGCCCGGTTCTATTTATTCTGGATAGTTCCTGCCTGTTGCCCGCCTTACTTTTTCTTTTCAGACTCACATGAAATTGATACCGACCTGGCGTCTCCTGTTATCCGCGCTTTTGATCGCCGGCGGTTCCGTCCTGGCGGTTGCGGGCGAACCGATTCCCGAACCGGAAGCCCCGGCGATTGCCGCGGCGTCGGATGAAGGCGAACAGGCGATCGCAGGCTTCAAGCGTCCTGCCGGATACGGCGTGCAGTTGTTTGCCGCAGAACCGATGATGGCCAACCCGGCCGCATTTTACGTCGATCTGACGGGACGCGTGTTTGTTTGCGAAACGTTCCGCCAGCAGCATGGCGTGGAAGACAATCGCAGCCATACTCCCTGGCTGGACGACGATCTGGCGGCCCAGTCGGTCGACGATCGCAGGGCGTACTTCCAGAAGCATCTGAAAGACAAATACCTCGACTACGCCAAACAGGACGATCGCATTCGCCTGCTGATCGATGAAAACCAGGACGGCGTCGCCGATACCTCGACCGTGTTCGCCGATCACTTCAACGATCCCGTCGCCGGCACCGGCGCCAGCGTGCTCTCTTACCGTGGCCTGACTTATTACACGTGCATCCCCGATCTGTGGCTGCTGCAGGACAAAAACGGCGACGGCCGCGCCGACGAGCGCCGCTCCCTTTATACGGGCTTCGGCGTGCGGGTCGCCTTCCGCGGGCACGATATGCACGGCCTGATCATTGGCCCGGATGGCCGCCTTTACTTCAGCATTGGCGACCGCGGTTACAACGTCCAGGCAAGGGACAAGCGGCTGATGAACCCGGAATCGGGCGCGATTTTCCGCTGCGAACTCGACGGCTCCCATCTGGAAGAATACGCCCGCGGCTTGCGCAATCCGCAGGAAATGGCGTTCGACGATCACGGGAACCTGTTCACCTGTGATAACAATTCCGACAGCGGCGACAAGGCCCGCTGGGCGTATCTGGTCGAGGGCGGCGACTCCGGCTGGCGAATGCACTACCAGTACCTGAAAGACCGCGGTCCGTTTAACCGCGAGCAGCTCTGGCATCCGTACTATCCCGAACAGGCAGCCTATATTGTGCCGCCGATTGCGAACGTTTCCGACGGCCCGGCCGGTCTGGCGTACTACCCCGGCGTCGGTCTGGGAGATGACCAGAAGGGACGTTTCTTCCTCTGCGACTTCCGCGGCCAGGCCAGCAACAGCGGCATCCGCAGCTTCCGTTCTGAGCCGTATGGCGCCTTCTTCAAGCTGGTCGATGAAGAGCAGCCGATCTGGAGCATCCTGGGAACCGACGTGCAGTTTGGTCCCGACGGCGGGCTCTACATCAGCGACTGGGTCCACGGCTGGAATGGTCTGGGCAAGGGCCGCATCTACAAGTTTCGTGATCTGGAACAGGCCAAAACTCCGCTGGTCGCCGAGGTGCAAGAGCTGTTAGCCGGCTCGTTCGACGACATCGAACCGAATCGCCTCGTCCAGTTGCTGGGTCATGCCGACCAGCGCGTGCGACAGGAGGCCCAGTTCGCCCTGGTGCGTATGGGCCAGGTGGAACGGCTGCAGCAGACGGCGAAAATGTCGGGCGAACTGCAGCCCCGCCTGCAGGCGATCTGGGGGCTGTGGCAGATCGGCCGCCAGCCAGACGGACGTTCCCAGGCGGCGCCAGTGCTGATCGAACTACTGCAGGATTCTGACGAGGAAGTTCGCGCCCAGGCGGCCAAGGTGGCGGGTGATTTGCGACTGGAACAGGCGGTGGAACCGCTGATCGGGGCGCTCGCCGATGAAAGCCTGCGGGTGCGATACTTTGCCGCCCAGGCGATCGGCAAGCTGTCGGCCAAAAAGGCGGCGCCGGCGGTGCTGGCCATGTTGGTGGAGAACGCCGATGTGGACCCGATCGTACGGCACGGCGGCGTGATGGCGCTGACCGGCATCGCGGACCAGGAGAAGTTGCTGGCGGCGGCGTCGCACCCGCATCGCTCGGCTCGCCTGGGGGCGTTGCTCGCGCTGCGGCGGCTGGGTTCGCCGGATATCGCCCGCTTCCTGCAGGATCCCGACCCGTTGCTGGTGTTGGAAGCGGCCCGCGCCATTCACGACGCGCCGATCCCCGGCGCTTTGGCTGCGCTGGCGGCCTTGCGACGGGCCGATCCGTCGGCTCCTTTGCTGGAGCGGATTCTGAATGCGAACTATCGCCTGGGTCAGGCCGAGAATGCGGCTGCCATTGCCCGCTGGGCCGGGGAAGACCCTTTAACGAGCAAGCAGCGGCTGGAAGCGCTCGCCATGCTGGACGCCTGGGAGAAGCCGGCGTCCCGAGATCGCGTGCTGGGTCAATGGAATCCGCTGGAAGCGCGTTCGCCTGAGGCGGCCGCCGTCGCCATCCGGTCGGCCCTGCCGAAGCTAATGAACGCCCCCGACGACGTCCGTCTGTCGGCGCTCAAAACGGCTGCCAAACTGGGCGTGTCCGATGTCGCGCCGATGCTGTCGACGCTGTTCACGGACGCCAGCCAGTCAGGCGAAAGTCGCCGCGATGCTTTGCTGGCGTTGTCGGCGCTGAAATCGCCGCGTCTGGCCGAGTTCATCCCGCAGGGGCTGGGCGACGCGAACGCGCTGGTGCGGGCCGCCGCCCGTGAGGCTCTGCTGCGGCAGTCGCCGGGTGAAGGCGTCAAGGAACTAGCCGCCGCGGTGCAGGCAGACACCCAGGTCGAACGGCAGCAAGCTCTGGCCCTGCTGGGCTCCTTGCCGCAGAACGCCCAGGCGGGCGCCGCCTTGACGCAGGCGATGCGAGATCTGCTGGCGGATCAGATCGCCGCCGACACTCGGCTGGATGTGCTGGAAGCGGCCCGCCACAGCAAGGCGCCTGCCGCGCTGGAACTGGTGGCGAAGTACGAGTCAACTTTTTCGCCCGATAATCCGCTCTCTCCGTACCTGGATGCGCTGCACGGCGGCGACCGGGAACTGGGCGAACAAATCTTCCTGGAACGCCGCGAGGTTTCCTGCGTGCGGTGCCACAAGATTGGCGAGCAAGGGAGCGAAGTTGGCCCCGAACTGACAAAGATCGGCGTCGACAAAAAGCGGGAGTACCTGCTGGAAGCGATCGTGGCGCCGAACCGCTCGATCGCCAAGGACTTCGCCTCCGTCCAGGTGATTACCGACGAGGGGAAAGCGTACACCGGCATCATCAAAGTCGACGACGACAAAGAGCTGCGGCTGATGCTGGCCGACGGCCAGCAGGTAAGCATACCGCAAGAGTCGATCGAGGCCCGACGGGCCGCCGCCAGCGCCATGCCTGACGACCTGATCAAACAGCTCAGCCCGCACGATCTGCGAAACCTGGTCGAGTTTTTGTCGTCGCTCAAATAAGCGGAACCGGTTTCGCGTAGAAGCCTTCGGCTGCGTTCGGGCGTCCTGCCCGAACGCTTCGTTGCCGGGGTTCGCCGTGGCTGATCGCTGCTCTGTGTCTCAAAGGACTTTGCGAAGAATTACTGGCAGTTATTGGATAACCGTTTCGAGAAAGAACCGACGCCGGACAGTCGTCTTTCACTCCGTGATAGAACGTGTACTTTCGCGGAGCGAAGGTCGACTTTCTGCGCCTGCTTTTGTGCAAAACGATGAAACAATCTCGTCCCGCCATTTGCCTCGCGATCCTTATAGATCGTCGTCGGCGATCGTATCGTGTTCCTGCAGGCGTGTCTGGCGAGACAGGCTGAGCATGCACAGATCGTCGGTTTGCGGCTCGGCTTTGGTGAAGCGGCTGAGCTCCGTCAGCAGGGAATCAATCACGGCGTCGGCGCTGGGAGCGCGGGCCAGGAATTCTTCGATCCGGTCGCAGCCGAACATCTCCCGATTGTGGTTGAGCGACTCATTCAACCCGTCGGTATAGAGCAGCAAGATGTCGCCTTCGGCCAGCGGCACAATGATCTGTTCGTATTTCTGTTCGGTCAATACGCCCAGCGGCGGACCAGATTCCGCCTGGCCCAGGGACAGGACTTCACCGCTGGCCAGTCGCATCAGGGGGGGCATGTGCCCCGCGTTGACGATGGTGACCTCATGGCGGACGGGATCCAGGATGCAGAGCGCCAGGGTAACGAAGCGGCTGTTGTAGACCAGCTCCGAGATTTTCAAATTCAGCCGATTGGCTGCCTCCGCCGGGGTGGGACTGGTCAGCAGAGAGAACCTCACCTCGCTGCAGATCCGGGCCATCAGCAGGGCGGCCGACACGCCTTTGCCGGCGATATCGCCCACGGCGATCGCCCAGCGACCGTCGGGCAGCGGCACGTAGTCAAAGTAATCGCCGCCGACGCCTTCGGCCGCCTGGTAGTAATGGCACAGGTCGTATTCGGGCAGTTGTGGAGCTTCTCGCGGAAGAAAGTGCAACTGCACCTGGCGGGCCGTGCGGATATCGCGCTCCCGCCGATCAAACTGCAGCTGGGTCTGGTGCAGGGCGAGCAGTTCCAGCACCCGGGCGACCAGGTTGGCCACATTCACCAGGACTTCGAGATCGCCGGCGGAGAAACGTTCGCGGCGGCTCATGGTGTCGATATGGATGAGACCTAAAGGGGTGTTTCCCGATCCGATCAAAGGGGCCGAAACGACGGACCGAATGCGAAGCGACGCGACCGATTCGCTGCCCATAAAGCGTTCATCGGAAACGGCGTCGGCGCTCAGGACAGCTTTGCTTTCTCGGATTACCCGGCGGGCGATGGTGCGGCTGATGGGAGCGGCCGCTTCCGCGTCGTCGCCCCGCAGCTTGGAGGCCCGGCAATGGAGCTTCTCGCCGCCCGGCTCCACCATTAATACATAGCCGCGCTGGGCCTGGGGGAAAATTTCGAAAATGCTGGACAGGACTTCGGGGAACAGTTTGTCGAGGTCGAGCGTAGAGCCCAGGTGCCGGGTGATATCGAGCAGGGCCCGCAGTTTGCGATGCAGGTTGACTTCGCTCAGCGCCTCGCAGGCGCCGGCGTCGAGCATGGTGATAATGCTGGACCCGGTTTCTTCTTCCAGGTTCGGCTCGTGCGGCAGAACATCGTAATCGACTTCGCGGAATTCCAGCAGGACGTCGCTGATTTTGACGATGTCCAGATCGCCCAGTCGTGTGGGACGCTCCACCCGCTGGTCGTTCAGCCAGGTGCCGTGCTGGCTGCCTAGATCTTCCAGATAGAATCCATCGGGACGACGGGCGATGCGCGCATGACGCCGCGAGACGGTCGTTTCCGCCAGCTCGAGATCGCAACTGGGATGCCGACCGATCGTGAACTCTCGCCCAAAGACTTCGCGTTTGTCGCCTTTGCGTTTACCTTGTACGACAAAGATTGTCGCCACCGCGAATCTCCTAGCGTAAACAGAATCGAATCCTTGATTGGCGCATCACTGCCAGGGGGAGTCAAGCATCCCGTCCTGTGCGGCTTCCGTGGTTCGCGCTCTTGGCGCCAGCGAGCATTGTAGCCAAAAACCTAGGCCGGCAAAATTGCGCTAGAGACCGCGGGGGCCAGATACTTTTTTCCCTGCCAGGTGTCGCGCCGCAGCATTTCTGCGTCGAGTTCCCTTTTGACGGCCGGTTTATCCAGGCACCACTCGGGTCCAATAAAGTATTTCGGCGGGGCTTCGCCGCTGATTCGTTCCACGATCATTTCGGGCGGCAGCAGTTCCAGGAAATCGACCAGCACCTGGATGTAGTCGTCACGCTCCATCAACACGGTCTCGCCCGAGGCGATCTGATCGGCCAGCGGCGTGTTTTTCACGGCGTACAGATTGTGCAGCTTGACCGAATCCAGCCCCAGCCGGGCAACTTCGTGGGCGGTCGCCAGCATGTCGTCGGGCGATTCGCCGGGGAGGCCCAGCATCACATGGGCGCAAATTTCAAAACCGCGATCGCGGCTGCGCTCCATTGCGTCCAGAAAGGCGTCGTGATGGTGGCCCCGATTCATCCAGTCGAGCGAGCGGTTGTGGATCGTCTGCAGGCCGTATTCGACCGACAACCACGTTTTGCCGGCGATCTCCTCCAGCAGATCGAGCACGTCGTTCGGCACGCAGTCGGGACGAGTGCCGATCGCCATACCGACAACTTGAGGGTGGGCAAGGGCCTGTTCGTACAGCGGGCGGAGTCGCTCCACGGGGGCGTAAGTATTGGTGGCCGGCTGGAAGTAGGCCAGGAACTGGTCGCACTTGTATCGCAGCTTTAACCGCCGGACGCCTTCATCAATCTGGTCGGTAACCAGTTGCCGCGGCACGCGACGACTGGGGCTGAAACTGCGGTTGTCGCAGAATACGCAGCCCCCTTTGGCGACTGTGCCGTCGACATTGGGACAGGTAAAGCCGGCGTCGATGCTGACCTTTTGCACCCGGGCGCCAAACCGCTGGCGGAGAAAATGGTTGTAAGCGTGGTAGCGCAGACCGGCTTCTTTCCAGCTTAACAGGTCACTCGAAGGGGGCGGATTTGTTGACGACATTGCGCGCCTTGGATAAATTAAGGTTTCGCGGTTTTAAGAGGAATTCATCCCTCATTCCCCTGGCGAATTCCATCGGGGGGAGACCGCATACCAGGTGTCAGGGCAGCGGACTTCATTTTTGGAGCAGAACTCGATGACAAAGTACGGCGAACTCGTGCCCCTGGGCGGGGGCGATCCCATCCCGCTTTTAACCGACAATCTAAAAGTGGGACGTCGCGAAAGTTGCGACATTGTCCTTCGTTTTTCTAACATTTCCGCCCACCATTGTCAGCTGTCGGTCGAGGAAGGATACTGGTTCGTCTGCGACCTGAGCAGCCGGAACGGCGTCAAAGTAAACGGCGTGAAAATCGCCCCCGAACTCCGCAAACGCCTGGATCCCGGCGACAAACTCTCGGTAGCCAAGCATAACTACGAGATCCAATACGTTCCAGGCGACCTGGGCGCCGTGGGCGTACCGCCGTCCGACGAACAGCCTTCCGGGTTGACGAACCAGTCATTGATGCAGCGGGCTGGCCTGGATCGGCGTCGCACCCAGGAAATTGATATTAAATCTCGCTTGGACGTCAAAAACAACGCGGCCGGGCAACTCAAACGCCGGCCCCCGCAGTAACCGGAAGGCTCGCCTTGAGACGCGCTTTCCCCATTTTTCTACGCAGGTATTCATGTCCGACTCCCAACTGTCCAGTGCCCGGCTTGCCCACAATGTTTTTTTTACGCTGAAAGACAGCTCGCCGGAAGCGATTGACTGTCTGGTCGCGGCCTGCCATCAGCATTTGAACGACCACCCCGGCACCGTATTTTTTGCGGCCGGTACGCTGGTTTCGGATCTGGATCGCCCCGTGAATGTGCGCGACTTCCATGTCGCCCTGCATGTCGTGTTTGAGAACCGGGCCGCCCACGACGTTTATCAAACGGCTGAGCGGCACCTGCAGTTTATCGCCGAGAACAAAGACAGCTGGGCCGCGGTAAAGGTCTTTGATTCTTACGTTTCCTAAAGACGCAAGTCCGACGTTGTCTCCACTTTCGAGACGCTCACACCGGCTTTATTCATCCGGACGGCATTTATTCATCTGGACGGCACGTGTTCCGTTCCGCCCGGAACTTGCGCCAGACCAAGACGTACAGCGGCAGGCCCCAGGCGCCGGTGGCCAGGGCGTATCCCAGCGCCATGCCGTAAGCTGCCAGCGGACCGGATCCCAGCAACCAGACTGCCAGGCCAATGCCGCTGCTGGACAGAATGGAAGCGAGCAGAAACGGATCCTGCTTGTGCGACCGTGCATAGATCGTCAGGCACAAGATCAGCAGCGAGAGCAAACCTCCCGCCAGGAATAGCATGGTCGGTATGGGCGGCAACAAGCGTTCCGCCAGGGCGAACTTCTGCCAGCGAACCACCATCACGGCGGCGACAAACGCGGCGCTGGCCAGACTGAATACCCCCACCGCCAATCCGGTGAAACGGAAAAATTCCCGGTCCAGTCTCGCTCGCTGATCGCTTGCCGCTAGCATGCCAAACCGCGGCGTGCGGGTCTGCACCCAGGCCATCGCCCCACGCTGCAGGGCAATCACGATCGTCCACGTCATTCCCATTTGCCCGGCTGCCGCCGGATCGTGGTAGACAAACAGGATCGGCGCGAACATCCAGGTGGAGAAGTAACCAAAGATCGACTGTACGGCGGCCCGCCACTGCAGTGGCCAGACCTCGCTCCACCAGGGAACGACCGGCCCGCCTGCGGATGCAAAAAAGAACGGCCGAAAAAAGGCCCGGTACTGCACCAGCAGCAGGAATAGATACCAGAACAATCGCACCCCGCCTGCAACCACAGCGGCCCAGAGCCCGCCGCCCAGGGCGATGCACGTCCAGACGGCCAGGTTCCCGGTGACGGCCTGGATCACCGCCAGCCGATGCACGGCCGCCACCTGGTTGCAGCCTTCCAGCAAAGCGGAAAACGGAAACACCCACAGCAGCAAACCGTTAACAATACAGAGCGACACCCAGGGCCCGCGCCAGGCGAAGCTCGGCTCGCCCCGCATCGCCAGGCACCAGCCTCCGCCCAGCACCACCAGCACCGTAAACGCCAGACCGGCTGCGCCGCACCATACAAAGATCAGCCGCCCAAAGCTCACCAGCCGGGACAGGCTGGCGGCGTCCCCTTCGATCGCCCCTTGCGGGTTGATCTGCAGCTTCGCCCATTCATGACTGGCGAAGTGGATGATGGTCGCCCACAGGCCCAGCTCAAAAAAGATCTGCAGCTCGATCAGGCTCCAGAAGGTGTAATAATAGCCTTGCTGGCTGCTGCTGAAATAAGCCGTAATCAACAGGGCCGTGACCGGCCCTGCCAGAAACTGCCAGCCCCGCGTCGCCAGCGCATAGCCGACCGCGGGGTTGATCCCCAGGCGGTCGGCCCAGGTCCCTGCGGCCGGTTCAGATTGGGCTCCGACTGCCGGCGCGTGCGGATCAGCCGGATCGGGAGGCGGCGTTCCCAAGGCTTAGCTCAAACCGCCCAGCTGGGCCGCTTTGTAAACGCGCTGCACGGCAATCACATAGGCGGCTGTCCGCAGGCTGATATTCTTTTCTTGCGACTCACGCCACACGTTCTCAAACGCCTGGGTCAGCACGTGGTCCAGTTCCTGCCGCACCCGGTTGAGACCCCATTTGTAGTACTGCTGGTTCTGGACCCACTCAAAATAGCTGACCGTTACACCGCCGGCGTTGGCCAGAATGTCGGGCAGGATCGTCACCCCGCGCTGGTCCAGGTGCTCATCGGCCTCAGGTGTGACGGGGCCGTTCGCCCCTTCGATGATGATCGACGCCCTGACGCTGGGGGCGTTCTCAATGGTGATGACCCCGCCGATCGCGGCCGGAATCAGAATGTCGACATCCAGGGCGATCAGCTCCTGGTTTGTGATCCGCTCGGCGTTCGCGTACCCTTTGAGCTGCATGTTGTTCGCCAGCATGTAGCGCAGCACTTCGGGAATATCGAGTCCCTCCTTCCGGTAGTAGGCGCCCGTGACATCGCTGACGGCCGTCACTTTGAAGTCCGACTCCGCCAGCAGTTTGGCCGCGTGCGAACCGACATTGCCAAACCCCTGGATGGCGACCGTCGTCTCGGCCGGCTTCCGTCCCAGTCGCCGCAATAGCTTGAAGGCCAGCAGTCCCACCCCGCGTCCCGTCGCTTCTTCGCGGCCTTCGGCTCCGTAGTGCTCGACCGGTTTGCCGGTCACGCAGGCCGGAGAGAAGCCGTGATATTTTTCCCACTGGTTGCGGATCCAGGCCATCTCCCGGGCGCCCGTCCCCATGTCGGGCGCCGGAATGTCGGTATCGGGGCCGAATACATCGTGAATAGCATCGACGAACCGCCGGGTAAGACGCTCCAGTTCTTTCTTGCTCAGTTCCCGCGGAGCGACGCAGACGCCGCCTTTGGCGCCGCCGTAAGGCAGATCGACAACGGCCGTTTTCCAGGTCATCAGCGAAGCCAGGGCGCGGACGTCATCAAGGTCGACCTCAGGATGGTATCGCAAGCCGCCCTTCATCGGACCGCGGGCGTTGTTGTGCTGCACCCGATAGCCGATGAACGACTTCAGATCGCCGTTATCCATCTCGATCGGAATCTGCACCTGGACCTCTCGGCGGGCGGTCGTCAACCAGACGCGCACCGCATCGGACAAGTCGATGATATCGCTTGCTTTTTGAAAGTAGAGTTTGGTCGCTTCAAACGCCTTCATGAATAGCCTCGGTCAAAGTCGTAAGGGCGGGAGGGTTACGCCATTGTACCACCCTCAGTTGGACTCGAAAGATAGAGCGCCACGCCAGCATGGAGCGAGCGGAAAGTCGTTCGTGGTTCCTGGTTCCTGGTTGAGGAAGATGGGCGTGGCTGTGGTGATGACCGATGGGTCTGCTGGGAGCTTATTGGCGGTCCTTGTTGACGGGCTCTTTGTCGCCCGTGACGACGGGGGCCTCCGGGGCGGCGGAGTATTCGCTCCAGCCGCAGTAATAGTTCTTGACCTGCGGATAGCCGGCCAGTTCCAGGGCCAGCGCGTTGACCGACGCCCGGCCGCCCGAATAGCAGTGCGTCACAATGGTGGCGTCCGGCTGAAAGCCCTGCTCGGCGAGCAGCAGGCGGAGCGCTTCGCGATCGAGAAAACGGCCGTCCTCCGCCAGCAGGTCGGACCATTCCAGATGCAGCGCCCCGGGCATCCGCCCCGCTCGACTGCCGGCCAGTTTCGCGCCGGTGAATTCGCCAGGCGAACGGGCGTCCATGATCTGCCAGTCGCCGCTGTCCCGGGCTTTCAGCAGGTCAGACATTTCCGCCAAACGATCGGCCTGGAACTTCGCCGTAAACGTGGAAGCGGCCGGTTCGGTCTTCTGGGCCGAAAGCGGAAAGCCAGCCCGCGTCCAGGCGGGCAGCCCGCCGTCGAGCAGCAGCACCTGATTCACGCCGACGTATTTCAACAACCACCAGACGCGGGCGGCGTCGGTAATGCCGCCGCCGTAAACCACCACGGTGCTGTCCGCGTTAATGCCCAGCGACCGCACGGCCTGCGACCAGAATTCAACGTCGTGCAGGCCGTCTTTGGCCAGGGCTTTCGTTTTCCAGGCGGCCAGATCGACGCCTGTCGCGCCGGGCAGATGGGCTTTCTGGTATTCGTCCGTCGCACGCACATCGACCAGCCGCACCTTGGCCTCGACCAACTTCGCTTTGAGCTGATCAGCCTGAATAAGGATCGCGCCCTCGGCCAACGGAGCAGCGGCAATCGCAGGTGTCGCTTGCCAGCAGGCGCCGGCGAAAGCGATGCCCAGCAGGGCTAGTCGAAGCATGCCCCTATGCGGCAAGTCCGCCCGTACGGAACGTCCTGAGGAAGCGGCCCGATTTGAGAAAAATGCTTTGCGGCGTAGCATCGATTATCCTTTAGAGTAACAAATGACGTTGATCAGCCATTGCGCCAGCCGGGGCTGTCGTCTGCCAGGCAACTGCTGCGGCCGAAGGTGTGTGTTTATTCTACTGCAACAGGGTTCGGAAAGTGATGCGGACCGCAGGTGCTCTTCTTATTCGATGCAAGGAAAACCAGGTGAAGAACCTCTCTATCGCGTGCCTTTTATTCGTCGTCTGGCTGGGACAGCCGGTGGCTGCTTCAGCGGCGAAGCCGAACCTGCTGTTTATTTTTCTGGATGACTTCGGCTGGCGCGACGCTGGCTTTATGGGTACGGACTTTTATGAAACGCCGCACCTGGATGCGCTGGCCGCCGCGGGGATGATCTTCACCGACGCCTATGCGTGCGCAGCCAACTGCGCGCCGGCCCGTGCCGGGTTGCTGTCGGGCCAGTACAGCCCCCGTCATCAGATTTATAACGTCGGCGTCGGCGCGCGGGGAGACGCCCGTTTCCGCCAGCTGAAGCATACGCCGGGCGTCGACACGCTGGACCCGCAGCTGCGCACCTGGGCGCACCAGCTGCAGCAGGCAGGCTACAGAACGGCCACGCTAGGGAAGTGGCATTTGAGCAAGGACCCGCTGCCGTACGGCTTTGATGTGAACATCGGCGGCACGCACTCCGGCAGTCCGCCCCGCGGTTATTACCCGCCGCACGGGAAAACGCCGGGCCTGGAACAGGCGCCCGCCGACGAGTACCTGACCGATCGTTTAAGCGAAGAGGCGATTGCTTTCATCCGGAGTTGCGGCGATCGTCCCTGGGCTCTGTATCTGACGCACTTCGCGGTGCATACGCCTTTGGATGCCAAACGGGAGCTGCTTGAAAAGTACCAGGCGAAGCCGTCCGGCAAACTGCACCAGCATGTCAAAATGGCGACCATGATCCAGGCGGTTGACGACGGCGTCGGACGGATCCAGGCCGTGCTCGACGAACTCCATCTGACCGACAACACGATCGTCGTCTTCTCCTCCGACAACGGCGGCTATGGTCCCGCCACCGACATGGCGCCGTTGCGAGGCTATAAAGGGACGTATTACGAAGGCGGCATTCGCGTGCCGCTGTTCGTCAAATGGCCCGGCGTGGTGCAGCCCGGCACAACCTGCAAAGAGCCAGTGATCGGCGCCGATCTGTACCCCACATTCTGCGCGATGACTGGCGCGCCGCTGCCGGACGACCAGCCGCTCGACGGCGTGAGCCTCGTCCCCCTGCTTCGCGGCGAAAAAAGCCCCGCGGAGGGTCGGCCGTTGTACTGGCATTTTCCCGCCTATCTGCAGTCGTACAGCGTGACGAACGAGCAGCGCGATCCCTTGTTCCGGGCGCGTCCCTGCAGTGTGGTTCGCCAGGGCGACTGGAAGCTGATCCAGTACTTTGAAGACGGCGACCTGGAACTGTTCAACCTGCGCGAGGACCTGGGCGAATCAACCAGCCTGGCAAAAACGGAACCGGAGCAAACCCAGCGCATGCTGCAGCAACTACAGCAGTGGCAGCAAGCGCTGCACGCCCCCATCCCGGATGAGCGGAACCCTGACTACGACCCGGCGGCCGAAGCCAAGGCAATCGCCCGGGCTCGCAAAAAATAGACTAAGAATATCAGTCGGGGCGCAGCCGCCAGCTTGCCCATCTTGTCTTGTGAAGAAAAGCAGCGCTTCCTACAATCCCGCCCTTTCCAGTCCTTGTTTTGCCGGAGGGGCAATGATGATTGATGTAAAACAGATATCGCAGCTCCATCGCGATATGGTCGTGCGCTGGCATGCGCAGGATGTCGACAACCCGTCGTTTGGTTTCCTGGCGCTGGTTTGCGCCCAGCATGGTTACAACTTTCGGTTGTGGCACGAAGAAGACTCGGCGCGCTGCCCGGAGGCGATCGACCGCACCATCGCCAATGTGAAAAGGGCGATCGACAAGCTCAACCAGAAGCGGAACGACGCGATCGAAAAGCTCGACGATTGGATCGCCGATGCGATGATCGATCGGGAGACCGTCATCGAAGAAGGCGCCCGGCTCAATACCGAAACGCCCGCCAGCGTGATCGATCGCCTGTCGATTCTGTCGCTGCGTATTTACCATCTGGAAGAGCAGCTCGACCGCGAAGACGCCTGCCCCCAGCACATCGAATCGGTCGGCCGCAAGCTGACGGTCTGCTATGTGCAGCAGTCCGATCTGACCAATTCGCTGACCGAGCTGCTGGCCGACATCTTCGCCGGCCGCAAGCGGCATCGCGTGTATCGCCAGTTCAAAATGTACAACGACCCCAGCCTGAACCCCTATTTGTACACGCGAGAAACCAAGATGGTTGGTTAATCGCCGCCGCTTGATTTCCCAGTAGCGGAGCAGGCTACAGGTCCCCATCGTCACGCAAAGTAGTGGAATCGGCCACAGGTCCCTTTGTTACGCAAGGCAGGGGACCTGGCGGCGCCAGCATTCCATCACGTCCCTCGCTTTCTGCCAGGGGCCCGGCGCCGATGCGCGGCCCTCTCGATTCACCCTGATCTGCCCGCGCCCAGAACGGCAATTCCTTTCGCAGTCCTTCGTAAAAGCACGCGCTTGGTTTTCCTGAGCCCCTTTCTCCTGCGCCGGTCTGTGTTCTAGGCGCCCTGGGGGCGAAGTGTTATGTTCACCCATTGGCCGCGACGGGCGGCCTCCTCCCTGCGGGTCGAACGCTGACACGGGTCCAACGCACCGATGCAATCCATTCTTATTCATCGCTTTGATAACGGCCTGCAGTTACTGGCCGAGCAGATGGATTACCTGGAGTCAGTCGCCTTCTCGCTGCAGGTTCCTGGCGGCTACGTCTACGATCCCGATGACCGCGAAGGCCTGGCCAATTTCACCTGTGAAATGGCGCTGCGCGGCTGCGGCGAACGCTCGGCCCGCCAGTTTATCGAGGACCTCGACAACCTGGGCGTCAATTACAACTCAGGCGTCGCCAGTGAGTTCGCCGGATTCCGCGGCGCCATGGCCAGCGCCATGCTTGACCCGGCGCTGGAACTGGTCGCTGATTTTGTGCGACGTCCGCATCTGCCGGCCGATCAACTGGAAGATGGCCGCCTGGTCTGCCAGCAGGAGATCCGCGCCCTCGATGATGACGTGGCCCAGCAGATGATGCTGGAGCTGCGGCGCCGCACGTTCAATGCTCCCTACGGCCGGGCTCATCATGGCACGCTGGAATCGCTGGCCAGCATTACCCTGGGCGATATTCGCGGCTTCTTTGAGAAAATGTATCGCCCCGACGGGGCCGTGCTGAGCGTGGCCGGCAAGTTCGACTGGAACCATCTGATCGAGCGCATCGAATCGCTGCTCGGAGACTGGTCCGGCGTGGAGAACTTCGAGCCCGTCGTGTCCCCCCCGACCGCCGGCGATCTGCATATCGAGTACCCCTCGAACCAGACGCACATCGGTCTGTCCTATGCGGCGCCTTCCTATATTGAAGACGATTACTTCCCGGCCCGGGCGGCCGTCGGCGTGCTGGCCGACGGTATGACCTCGCGGTTCTTTACCGAGGTTCGCGAGAAACGCGGCCTGGTGTATTCGGTCGGTGCATCGTACGATTCGCTGCGCGACGCAGGCGCCGTGTTCTGTTACGCCAGCTCCACGACCGACCGAGCGCAAGAGACGCTCGACGTCATGCGGGCCGAACTGGTCCGCCTGGGCGAAGGGATTGAACCTGATGAACTCGATCGGCTCAAAGTCCAGCTGAAGACGGGCCTGTTGATGGAGCAGGAATCCAGCCGTTCCCGCTGCGCCACCCTGGTGGGCGACTGGCGTCTTTTGGGCCGCGTGCGGACCCGCAACGAAGTACTGTCCCTGGTGGAAGGGCTCACGTGCGAGGCGGTCAACGCCTGGCTGGCCGAAAACCCGCCCCGGGATTTTCGCGTCGTCACGATTGGAAAGAAGGCTCTGGAGTCGCCCGATGCAGTTTCGTGAGCACCAGCTGAAAAACGGCCTGCACATCATTGCCGAGTGCAACCCCGACGCCTATTCGACCGGGCTGGGGTTCTTCGTCGACGCCGGCTCGCGCGATGAGACCGAGGAGAACTCGGGCGTCTCGCACTTCCTGGAGCATATGCTCTTCAAGGGGACCGCCAAGCGGAACGCCTGGGAAGTCAACCGCGACCTGGACGCCATGGGCTCGCAGAGCAACGCCATGACGAACCAGGAACGCACCATTTATTACGCAGCCGTCCTGCCCGAATTCCAGGACTCCATGCTGGAACTGCTCAGCGACCTGATGCGGCCGGCCCTGCGCGAAGAAGATTTCGAGGTCGAAAAAGAAGTCATCCTGGAAGAGATCCAGTCCGGCGACGACCAGCCGCCCTTTGGCGGTAATGAAAAGGCGATGGAGCTGTACTTTGGCGATCATCCGCTGGGCCGCCGAATCCTGGGCACGCCCGAATCGATCGAGGCCCTGAAGGTCGAGCAGATGCGCGACTACTTCGCCCTGCGGTACAGCCCCCAGAACGTCACGCTGGCCGCGGCCGGAGCGGTGGATTTCGACGCGCTGGTGGAGCGGGCGGAAGAGTACTGCGGTCACTGGTCGGCCTTCCCCACGTCGCGGAACATTGACCCGACGACCACGAACCGGGGCGTGCACATGCTGGTCAAAGACCAGTCGACGCAGGAATATGTGCTGCTGTTTTCCGACGGCCCCGCCGCCGACGACGAAGACCGGATGGCGGCCCGCGTCATGGCGACCATCCTGGGCGACGATTCCGGCAGCCGGTACTACTGGGAGCTGATCGATACCGGCCTGGCCGAATACGCCGAGGTCGGCTGTTACGAGTACCAGGGCATCGGCATGGTCGCCCGCTTCCTGTGCTGTGCTCCCGAGGAAACGGCCGCCAACCTGGAGCGGATGCGAACGATCGAAGCCGCCCTGCAGCGGGACGGCGTTACGGCCGAAGAACTCCGCCAGGCGCAGAACAAAATCTGCTCCCACGTAGCGCTCGGCAGCGAGCGACCGATGAACCGCCTCTTCGCCCTGGGCGTCAACTGGCTGCAGCGCAAGCAGTATCGCACCGTACGGGAAACGGTCGAAGGCTACACGGCCGTGCAGATCAGCAACATCACCGACGTGCTGCAGAAATACCCGCTGGACCAGACGCTCACCATGGCCGTGGGCCCGCTGGAACATTTGCCGTCATAGGGGCGGTATCTATATACTGTGCGTTCGTCACACCGCGCACGGTCTGCGCAATAAGGGCGGGTCGGCAGTGGGCGATTAGCGGTCAACATCCGGCCGCTTCCTCGATTCAGCAGTGGCTCGATTTTTCTTTGCCAGCTTCTCCGTTCGGACAGGGCCTGAGGGAGTCTGGACGGCCCCATTTCACTCTGCCAGACTGTTCTAAGTCTTTGTAAATGTGCGGAGGAAGCAGTATGTACGGTTATATACACCCCGACGGTAGTCGGGCGATCGACTTTCGGTATAGCTGTGCCTCTCCTTTTGACGAGGGTCTGGCGTCGGTTTGCCTGGACGGAAAATGGGGCGCTATTGATCGCCGCGGTGAAATCGTTTTTCTCACAGATTTTGAGGGCATCGGGCATTTCAGCGGCGGCTTTGCCTGGTGTCTTGAGAACGGACTGTATGGGCTCTTGAATGCAGCCGGGAACGTATTAGTTCCCCCGTCGTTCAGTGGGCCCGTCTCGCCGATGTGCGATGGTCGAGCCAAAGTGAGGTTAGACAGAAAATTCGGTTATCTCGACGTGTTCGGTAACCTGGCAGTCCCGCTACGATTCAACGCGGCAAATAATTTTTCGGAAGGGTTTGCGTCTGTCGAACTGGATTCCAAACGCTGTTACATCGATCAGGCGGGCGCGTTGGTATTCGCGGAGTCCTACTACCAGACACACCCATTCTCTGAAGGGTGGGCTGGCGTGGAGGATGAGAGCGGAGCGTATTTCCTAGATCCGACAGGCGCCGTCGTGCTGCGACTGCCACAGGGGGTGTATGCCTCGGAATTCAGCGAAGGGTTGGCCGCCGCCAAGTTCGCCACCCCCATCGCCGACAATCCGGAAGTCTATGATGTGGAGGTTGGTTATATCGACCGCAGCGGCGAGACGGTAATCGAGCCCAGTTTCTATATAGGCGGCAATTTCAGCAATGGAGTGGCGACCGTTTCCGTCGACGAGCGTACCTATGGAGCGATTCGGGACGACGGAACATGGTTCGCTGAGCCGATTTATCAGGATGTGCGTCGATACACCGAGGAGCGGCTCGCGGTCCAACTGAACAAACGCTTTGGATACCTCGACGATGCCGGGCGTCAGATCATTAAGCCTCAGTATCGACGAGCCAGACCGTTTTCGGAAGGATTGGCAGATGTGGAAGAGTAAGCAGCAAGGACAGGAGAAGGGCCATCCCCTGATCGCTCGCAAATACTCGCACGGAACGAGAATGACGGGCTCCGCTTGTCCGGCCCGACTGCCACATTCTTGATGCGAATGCACCAATCGTCCGGTTGCGGCTGGATTGGCGGTAAAAGCGAATGACGCTGTGGAGCGGATCCGCTATATTGGCGTCGCTACCGTTGGCGTCGCCCTTATCTTTTTCAGGAGTTCGATCCATGTTTTTCCGCACGCTTGCCGCCAGTCTGGCCGCGATGCTGTTCAGCTTTGCTCCGTTTGCGATGGCTGTTGATACGGCCGATATTGAGCAGTGGGTCCGGCAGCTCGACTCCGATCAGTTCGCCGAACGGCAGAACGCCAGCACGGAACTAGCCGATGCGGGCGTCGAGGCGATTCCCGCCCTGGAAAAAGCCGCCCAAAGCGGCGTCCGCGAGGCGGTCGTGCGGTCGATCGAAATTCTCAAACGTCACTTTGAATCGGACAACGCTCCCGTCAAAGAAGCGGCCGAAAAGGCCCTCAAGCGGCTGGAGGACTCGCCCGAGGCGTCCATCGCCCGGCGAGCTGCCAATGCGCTCAAACCGAAAGAGATCGAACAACCCCAGGCCGGGGCGTTTGGCGGAATTGTCGTCAACGGCGGCGGCGCGATCCGGATCCAGATCCAGCAAGGCGGCGGCCTGCAGCGCCGCGTGCAGATCCGCAATGCGAACGGCGTCAAAGAGATCGAAGCCGAAGAGAACGGCCGGAAGGTCAAAATCAAAGAAGACGCCAACGGTATCAAGGTCGAGATCACCGAGAAAAAAGGGGAGAAAGAAGAAACCAAGACTTACGAAGCAAAGAACCTGGACGAGCTGAAGCAGAAGCATCCCGACGCTTACAAGGCGCACCAGCAATACGATAACCAGCAGCAAGGCATTCAGATTCGCGCGTTCGGCGCGAACCGCCAGGTGCTGCCGATGCAGATCCGCCCGGCCCTGCCCGCCGCTCCGAACCAGCAAGCCTTGCCCGCCCAGATTCAGCCCGCTCAAAGGCACGCCCAGGCCATTGCCCGGATCCGAGCGATGCAGGCCGCCCGTCGTCCCGGCGGCGAAGAAGCCGATCCGCTGCAGAGCGCGGCCGACCGACTGCAGGAAGCCCGCAAACAGCTGCAGGGCGAAGCAGAACAAGGCGGAGAAAAAGTCCAGCAGGAACTGAAGCCCGCGCTAGAAAGCCTGGACAAAGCGATTGAGCGACTGGGCGAAGCGCAGCAGGCCCGCGCCGCCCAGGAAGACGGTCCTCCTGGTCCGAACCAACAGGACAAGTAAAGGCTCGCCATGGCTGCCTTGCTGCCGGTCGGGATCGCCTTGCTGCTGGCGATCCATCTGCTTCGCCTGAACAACCAGCGGATGTTGATTCGCGGGCTGCAGATCGGCGGCTGGGTGATGGTCAACCTGGGGCTGTTCGGCGTATTCTTGTCCCTGGCCTTTCCTCTGGCGATCTTTTACGCGCTGTTCGTTCCGTTTTTTATCTGGGATGTGCGGCGGCTTTACTGGCGGTCGGAACTCCGGGCGATTTTCGCCACGCTGGCGGTCGCGGCCGAAAAAGGAGCATCGCTCCCCGCTACCCTGGATGCCCTGGGCGCCGAACGCCACGATACTCTCGGCCGTCGCCTGCAGGATTGCTGCCAGGCGATCCGGGGCGGGCAATCCCTGCGTGCAGCGCTGAACCAGAACTTCTCTTTGCCGCTGCAGGCGCGGGTCTCCCTGCGGCTGGCAGAGTTGACGGGTAATCTGGCGTCTTCCTTGCGTATCATCCTGGTGGAAGATCCAGAAACGGACGCGGAGTTGCGGAAGGCAAAAGGTCGCCTGGCTTACTTCGCGATCGCCAGCTGGATCGCGATAATGGCCGTCATGATGCTGGCAACGATGTCTTTTCGCGCCGCTCCCTGGCGGATGGTGGAGGAGTTTGGTCTTCCGCCGGCAGGCTTCTTCCGCTGGACGCTGGCGGCCGGGGAATACGCCTGGTACTGGGTTCCGCTGTTCTTGCTGGCTTTGCTGATCGCGGCCTACGCCGGCGCGGTGCTGTCGGGCATACGGCTGTTCCGGCCCCGCGCGTATGAAACGCCATTGCTGATGTCTGCCCTGGGCGCCGCCATGCGCTGCGGCTTGCCGCTGACGACGGTCCTGCCGGCGCTCCGCGACGAGTATCCCCACGGCCCCGTCCGCCGAGCACTGGATCGGGCCGGGGCGGCAAACCTGGCGGGACAGTCGTGGACCGAGGCGCTGCGGCAGCATCGCTTGCTGGGCGATGCGGATACGGCCCTGCTGGAGGCAGCGTCCCGGGTGAGGAATCTCCCCTGGGCCTGCGACCAGATCGCCCATCGTCATGCGATCCGACGACTGCGAACGCTGCAGTGGGTCGCCGGCACGCTCGCCCCGCTCGTACTGTTGCTGCTTGCTTGTGTGGTGGGAATCGCGGCGATCGAATCGTTTTCTCCGCTGGTCCACATGATCACGAATCTGGCCTGAGGATCGCGAGTCTGGCATGAATCTCGTTAAAACACGTCGCGGTAGTTTGATCGTCGAAGGCCTGGTGGCAATGGTGATCATCGGCTGCGCGCTGACGGTGGCCGGCCAGCTGATCACGCTTTCGATCGTTCAACGCCGCGCCGTCGAAGAACATGCGGTCGCCTGCGAGGAAGCGGCCAATCTGGCGGAACGCATCTCGCTTTTGCCGTACGACCAGCTGGAACAGACCGCCGCCTGGGAGTTGTCGGATACGGCCCGGCAGTTGCCGCATCCCCAGCTCAAGATCGAGCGCAGTCCAGAAGACGCCGCCCAGCGGATTCGCATTTTGATCCTTTGGCGGACCGATCGCCCCGAGCCGATGCACGAGTCACTGATGCTCTGGAGGAGCCGACCATGAATCGTCGCACTGGCTCTTCACTGATCGAAGTGCTGACCGCCGTAGCCTTGACGACGGTCCTGGCCGGTCTTTCTACCGCCGCCATTCACACCATCTATCGGGCAAATCAAACGATTGTCGCCGGTTCGGAACAGCGACAGCAGATCTC
Organism: Lignipirellula cremea; assembly: GCF_007751035.1. Taxonomy (NCBI): domain Bacteria; kingdom Pseudomonadati; phylum Planctomycetota; class Planctomycetia; order Pirellulales; family Pirellulaceae; genus Lignipirellula; species Lignipirellula cremea. The sequence goes on from NZ_CP036433.1 coordinate 3,313,688, forward strand.
CCGTCTGGCCCGCCACCTGCGTCGGGACGCCCAGTTGGCCGTGGATTGCCAGGCTGCGGCGGACCAGCAAAGTCTGACCTTCACCCTGCCCGACGGCCGGAACATCCAGTACGAACACACATCGCGGGGCGTAAGGCGTTTTGTCCGCCTGCGGGAGAAAACCATCCATCGCGATGCGTTCGTCCTGCCGGGAAGCGAAACACAGTTCGCCCTGGTCACACTGGCGGAGCAACCAGCGTCGGATAGCAAGTCGCGCATGATCGCGCAAGTGATCCTGCAGTTTGCCGGCGATGAAAAGAACCCCCGGCGGCAACGCCGGATTGAAGCGGCCGTGTCCGCCAGGAGGCCCGAATGAACGTTCATCCGCCATCGCGCCGCGGCGCGATCCTCGCCCTGGCGCTGGCCGCCCTGCTGGTGGTGATGCTGGTCGGCGGCGCCATGTTACAATCCCTGGTGATGGACCTGCGGTCCGTACGCCAGACCCAGGACCAGTCCCAGGCGTACTGGCTGGCGCAAAGCGGCCTGGAGCGGGCCCGCGCTCGCCTGGCGCAGGAGCCCGACTTCCGCGAGGAAACCTGGTCGATTCCGTCGGACGTTTTCGGCGAGCCGCGCCAGGGACAAGTGGAAATCCGCGTGGAGCAGGACCAGGGCGGCGGGCCGCAGCGGATCCTGGTTACGGCCCGCTACGGGGGCCGCCTGGACACGGCCGCCAGGGCGTCGGTTGAAGCGGCGTTTTCCCTGCCAGTCGATGAGCCGCCGGGCCCGACATCGCCCCAGGAACAGGAGTGAGCATCATGTCCTTAAGCCGACGCCGACGGGCGGGATACACGCTGCTGGAACTGGCGATTGTGATCAGCATTATCATGGTGCTGGTCGGGCTGCTGTTGCCGGCGGTCCAAATGGCCCGTGAAGCTTCCCGCCGGTCAAACTGCAGCAACAACCTGGTGCAGATTGGCGTCGCGCTGCAGACTTATCAATTGGCCCATCGCTGGCTCCCGCCCGGAGTGAGCGATGCCGTCGGGCCGATCCGCAGCCAGGCGCAGGGGCTGCATCACAACTGGATCTCGCAGATGCTCCCGCAGATTGAAGAGAGTAACAACTACGGGGCGATCAATTTTTCCAAGAGCGTTTACGCAACCGAAAACGCCCCGGTACGCGCACTGAGAATCGACGTGTTACGCTGTAACAGCGATCGCAAGCAGGGGCCGTTCTCGAACTACGCAGGCGTGCAGCACTACCGGGAAGCGCCGATTGACGAGAACAACCAGGGGGTGTTCTTTCTCAACAGTCGCCTGCAGGACCGCGATGTACTGGATGGATTGTCGACGACGCTCTTTGTCGGCGAGAAATTGATCCAAGACGGCGATCTGGGCTGGATGTCGGGAACCCGCGCCACCCTGCGGAACACAGGCGTGCCGATCAATTCCGCTAACCCGCTGGCGGATCTGCAGAACGCCCCGCCGCAACTGCAGTCTTCTTCCGTGCCGGGCTCCCCCCTTTATGTCGGCGGATTCAGCAGCAATCACCCGGGCGGCGCCCAGTTTGCGTTTGGCGACGGGTCGACGCACTTCTTGTCGGAGAATATGAATCTCCGCGTCTATACCCAGCTGGCCCATCGGGCCGACGGGATGCTCCTTGATGAGACCTCCTGGTAGTCGCTTGGCGAACGTGGACGGAACCTCCTCGGCGCCGACATCCACGGCGGTTGCTGCAGGCGAACGGGTTTCCCCCAGGATAGCGGCAGAGGCTTCACGCGGGCTTCACAATCTCTTCATTCTAATCCTGCTCCGCATTCTGTTTTCCGAAATATTTTCGGGCTTTTTCCCTCATCGTCGCCGCCATTTCACGCTGCGCGTTGGAAGAATATAGCGATCAGAACGAAGGCGCCGGCAGGTCCAGAGAGAAAGGAAAAAAGTTGTGACGGCTGTGACGATTCTGCCGGAAACGCCTGTCGTGTCATTGCGATCGCATTTACTGCCCGCAAATTGACGGGTAATCCGACTACATGGGTAACAACGGAGCAACCAGTTCTTCGTTTCTTAACAATTGCGATAGTCTTAACATTCCCCGCACGGCAGCGGAAGTTAGGTTAAGGATAACCATGAACAGAACCCGAATTTGCAGCCTTATTTTCCTGCTGGGATTATGGGCAACGCCCTTGTGGGCGCAAGGAATCGAACCGATCCCTCCTGCTTTTACCCAGGAGGAAGTGCAAGCGCTGTTAAGTCGCCTGCAGACAACCGAAGCGCGCCTGCAGCGACTGGAACTGCAGCGTCTGCCGCAGGTGGATGACAAAGGCGTGCAGCATTTGCCGGCCGTCTACCAGGGCGGGGCGGCCGCGCTGCCCCAACCGATGCCCGAAGGGGCCGTGGAAGAAATCTCCGGCGCCGAGGAAGAGAAAGAGGAAGAGGACGACGAAGACTCGCTCGACGATCGTTTGCAGAAGATTGAGGACCTGCTGGAGAAGCAGAAAAAGTCCGACGACAAAAAGAAAGCCGACGCCGCCAAAAAACCGACCCAGAAATGGGCGGGACGCGTCCACTTCGACTACTGGGGCTTCCCCGATGAAGGCGCCCTGCCCAACTTCCTGGAAACGGGCGACCCGAACGCTCAGCCGCAAGATCTGTTCGCCTTCCGTCGGTTGCGATTTGGCGTGTCGGGAACGATCCCCGATAACATGCAATACAAGATTGAAATGGAATTTGCGGCCCCCAACGCCCTGGCCTTTAAAGACGCTTACCTGGGCTGGGAAGAACTTCCCTTCCTGCAGACGGTGTTGCTGGGTAACCAGAAACGTCCTTACGGTTTGGACCACCTGAACAGCAGTCGTTACAACGTGTTTATGGAACGGCCGTTCGCGGTGGAAGCGTTCAACCAGGACGCTCGCCGCGTCGGCCTGCAGTCGTACGGCGTGTCGGAAAACGAAGCCTGGAACTGGCGTTATGGCACCTTCCTGATGCGGGATCTGCAGAACGTTGGCGCCCAGCGCAGCGACGACTACCAGATGGAAGTCGCCGGCCGTCTGGCCAATACCATCTGGTACGACGAATCGTCCGGGGGCCGGGGTTACGCCCACTGGGCTTTGTCCGGCACCTGCGCCTTCCCCGACGGCGGCGACCAGGCCCGGTTCCGCACTCGTCCTGAAGCCCGCACCGCCAGTCGCTGGATTGATACGGGCGTGATCGCCGGCGGCCAGAACTACCAGATGGGCGGCGTCGAAGGCGTCGTCAACATTGGAGCCTTTAGCGTGGTCGGCGAATACCAGACCTGCAACGTGAACCGCACCAATGCGGAAAGCCTGAACTTTCACGGCGGCTATGTCTATGTCGCTTACTTTTTGACCGGCGAACATACCCCCTGGGATCGCGAATCCGGCACCCTCGACCGCACCAAACCGTTTGAGAACTTCTTCCTGATTCGCCGCAATGGCAGTGGTTGCTGCGGCGGCTGGGGAGCCTGGCAAATCGCCGCCCGTTACTCCATGGGCGACTTCACCGACCAGGATGTTGTCGGCGGCGAAGCGGAATCGCTCACAATCGGTCTGAACTGGTGGTGGAATCCGAACGCCCGCATGCAGTTCAACTACATCCACGGCCACATCACCAACGCAGACGCGATCCCGGCCATCGCCACCTCGGGCGACTACGACATTTTTGGCGCCCGCTTCATGGTCGACTTCTAGTCCCGGCTGAAGTCCGTTTTTGCCACCAGAACCGTTTCTCCATCTGACCCTTACTTTTAACGGAATCAACCGGCGGACAGGAGCGTCCCTTCGCGGGGCCTCCCCGCCGGTCCCTGCGGCGGCCAGCCAGTTCGCCGCGGCGATTCCTTCAACGAAAGATACGCCATGAACCTGATCCGTGGACTCGTCACGGCGATGTTGCTGGCCAGCCTTGCGCCCAGCGTCAACGCCGCCGACCCAGAAAATTGCGAAGTGCAATGCCCTTCCTGCCGCTGCTGGTCCTGCAAGGTGAGCCAGGAAAAAGTCAAAGAGAAGAAAACCTGCTTTGACTGCGAGTGCAAGGCGATTTGCATTCCCCGCGTGCGGTTCCCCTGGGAAAACTGCTGCTGCAAGCCGCTGAAATGTGCGAAGGTGCGCGTCGTGAAAGTGCTGGTCCAGCACGAATACGAATGCGAGCACTGCCGTTACAAGTGGGATCCCGTCTGCGTGGACGGCTGCTGCCGTTCGCGCTGCGGCGCGGGCTGCGGCGCCGGTTGCTCGACCGGTTGTGCTGCGGGTTGCGAAGCGACGTGCGACTGCTCGCAGGGCCCTTCGGCTTACAGCGAGGCGCCCGTTTATGCGGCGCCCCAGGCTTACCCCACGCCGCCTGTGCCGCATGTGGCCCCGGCCGCGCCGAGCGATACGGCGGCTCCGGTCGCCCCGCAACCGGCGTCCCCCACGCCGGCGGATGGCTCGTACTTTCGCGGGTTGTCGCCTGACTGGAGCCTGACCGCTCCGCTGCGATTGCCGTCCATCAAGCGGTAACCGCGACATCGCCAGCGCCAGGTTTTGACGAAGCTCAGGGAAGCGGACGGCCTACTGCAGGTTGTCCGCTTCCTTAATTTCTTGACGGCTGCGGGCGGCCATCGTGCGCAGAACTCTTGTCGCGAAAAACATTGCAAAGCGACGGACCCGCTGGTTCCAGGCGTCAGACGGCAGGGCTGCGGAGCGTGATGCGCGTCAACTCAGGCGGGCAATTCAGACGGATCGGCTGCAGGCCCGATACCCCGCGGCTGACATGCATCAATGTGGGGCCCTGCTGGAACACGCCGGAAGCGTACATCACCCCATAGCGGCTGGGAGCAATCAGCGGCCCGTAAACCGGCAGCCGGATCTGGCCGCCATGGGTATGGCCCGCCAGCATCAGGTCAAACTCTTGCTGCTGGGCCCAGAAGAATTGATCAGGCGAATGGCTCAGCAGCAGACGGAACGGCCCCTCCGGCGACGGCGGAAAGTCGCTCATGTCGGCCGCCGGCTTGAACCAGGGCAACTCATTCCCGGCCAGCAACACGGGGGCGCCGCGCCAATCCACTTCCAGGCAACGTCCTCCGACATGGATATGGCCCAGATCGGCCAGCAGGCGATGCAACGCCCCGACGTCGGACAGACGTTGATCATGATTGCCCAGCACATAGTAAACGCCATAGCGGCTCTGCAGGCGTCCCAGGGTCGGGGCGATCCAGTCCAGGCAGGGAGCCTTCTCGACAATGTCGCCTGTCACCATGACGACATCGCAGTCCAGTTCATTCGTGCGATCAATCAGGGCGTCAAAAAAAGGCCGCTTGAGCTGGCCCGTCATGTGCAGGTCGCTCAAATGGGCGATGGTAAATCCATCCAGCGCGGCCGGCAGCCGGGCCGGCTGAAACGTCTTCTCTTCAATGGACAGCTGAAAAATCTGATTGCCGGGAACTTTGAGCAGCAGCCCCGTCGAGCGCGTGCCGACCAGGGATTGCGGTCGCTCAACCGCCAGACTGACCAGGCGGCTCGTGTTCGCCAGATAACTGACCGGACGTCGACTGGCCAGCTTTCGCCAGATCCACAAAGGGGCCACGCACAAACTGGCCGCCCAGCAAGGAATCAGATACAGCAAAGGGGGCCAGAACCGACCGCTGGCAAAGGCCGGCTGGTAAACAGCGAACCCTTGGAGCAGAAAGTAAATGCTAAAGAGCAGCAGCACGACGGCCGCCGCCAGAATCACAAGCTTTTCCGTCAGTTTGACCACCGAGCACGGCAGGCCAATGGCGTGCAGGCGATTGAAAATCGTAACCGCGATGGCTACGTGCCCCACGAACGCCAGAAAAAGGAGCAGGAAGTCGACGAGATGCATTCGCAGCAATCGGGGGGATAGCGGCGACGGCAACGACGGCCGTATTACGCCTTGGTAACGTTGCCGACTTCCTCAATCACCGTTTCTACGGTCTCGAGCAGTTGGTCCAGACGGAACGGTTTATAGAGGATCGCCTTGGGATGCAGACCGGCCTGGCGGGCTTTGACGATCGAATGACCCGGATCGTAACCGAAACCCGTCATCAGAACCATGGGCGTCGGGTCCATCATTTTCTGCAGACGACGGTACAGCTGCGACCCCGACATATCAGGCAGGCCGATATCCGAGATAATTGCGTCGTACGCATGGTCGGCATGGCTGTTCCGCACCATGCACAAGGTTTCTTCCGCGTCGTGGGCCGTTTCAACAACACACCCATAACGCTCCAGCAAAGCATGAGCGTGTTGGCGGACATCTTCGTCGGCGTCGGCGACCAGCACGCGACGTCCCCGCAGCTTGGGACGTTCGTCGATCTGGCTGGAGGCCAGCACGGCCTGCGATGGCGCCATCTTTTCGCCAACCTTTTGAATCATTCGTTTAATGTCGCGAGCGTTCCGCAAGATACGTTTGAGCCGCTCGACCACTTCGGGCTCATGCCCGATATAACGCTCCATCGTGTTGACGGCGTCGTTCAGGATTTCATCGACGGGCAAAGCGACCGCGCTGTGGATCGCTTCCACACTGGCCTGGGCGACATTCGCACTCTGGGCGACCAGCAGTTCCAGCGTGTTCAGCGCGACGGCCACATCGCGAGAGAAGATTTCCAGGAACTGAAGATCACTTTCCGAGAATGCACGGATATCCGGGCTCTCGACATTAAAGGTGCCAATCACCTGGTCGTGCAGCATAAGCGGCACCGTCAGCGAGCTCCGGGCGCCCTGGAAGCCTTCGATGTAAAGCGGGTCTTCGGTCGTGTCTTCGCACAGGTAGCTTTTGCCAGTGGCCGCGACAAAACCGGTCACGCCGTTGCCGAGGGTCTGGGCGAACAGCTTCCGGTTGGCGGCGTCATCGTCGATCCCGACGGACAGCAGCGGTTCCAGCCGGCCTTGCTGCTGATCCAGCAGTCGCACCTCGACCACGTCAAAATTGAGCAGGTCCTGCGTGTAATGCAGAATGTTGGATTTGAGCAGTTCGATACGGTCCTCGACCGTCATCCCCAGGACTTCGTCGGGGGTCAGATCGGCCAGTTCCTGTCCCGCTTTATGGATGGCGGTCAGCTTTTGCTGCTGCAGCATTTCCGTGGTGACGTCGCGAACGGTCACGATCAAATGCTGAGCGGCCCCTCCCTCTTCGAGAACGGCCGCTGCGTGAATCTGGAAATACCGGCTTTCGTTAAGACGAAGCGTGGAAGAACTGCTGCTGCCTGTTGCCAGTACCGTATGGAACGGACAAAAGTCGGGGCCGAGAATCTCGGGACTGCCCAGGGCGGCGTAAAAGTTAGAGCCCTCGGGATTAGCGCCGTCAGACCATTCATGCAGCCGACGGTTTGCCCAGACAATCGTGTTGTCTGCGTCGAGCAGTGCAACGCCGTCGGGCAGGGCGTCGAGGGTCTGGGCGTGCTGCAGGGGATGCGAGAGTCGATTCCGCTGATCGCTGTTGCGAACATCGAAATACACACCGAAAAACGGCTCCTGGTTCAAGTGCATTAACGCCTGCAAAGGCGTTTGCACTTCCACCACCTCGAACGACTCGCCAATCGGCTGAGGGATGTCCGCGGGTGCGGTCGTGTTTCGCACGAAGAGTATTTTGGGCTTAACTGACACCCCGGACTCCTTAAACATCATACCGAATGGTTTAAGGGATTATACGAGCGACACGTCGAACCAGCAAGCATCGACTGGGACTTACCGCTACTCCTTGATGATCTTTTCTTCGGCGTCCCGGCGCGACGGGGATCAGGGAACGCGTGATTCGTGTCGAAGTTTTTTTCGCCTGCGTTACCCAGCCCGTAAAACATGCTCTTTCGGACCGTCCTTCCCAGCCAGCAAGGCGCCCCGCGATTGGCAGTTGCCACAACCCCCGGTTTCTTAAGCAGCCCCCAGAAGACACTTCCCCAAAGACCACGCGTCCGTTCCCTCGCACCACAGCGCCGACCCGCCATCGCCTGCGCCGGAATGGCTGGAATTCGAAATCCGGCGTGTTAAAGTGGAAACTTGCCGTTGCCTGCTTCGTCTCCCCACCACCCCCGGCCTGCCATGTTTCGTCGTCAAATCGCTGCAGTCGCAATGCTGCTGTGCTGTGCATTGCTGCTTGTTTCCCCCGGCGAATCGGCCCCGCCCCGGACGGCGGTCGTCGAGGGTTTGCCTGACCATCCGTCCCGCCACTACGTGCTGACGGGCGCCACGATCCATACCGCGCCGGGCCGGGTACTGCAGAACGCTTCGATCAGGATTCGCGAAGGCCGCATCCAGGCGATCGGCCAGGACCTGGAAGTTCCAGCCGGCGCCAGGGTGATCGACTTCTCGGGACGCACGCTCTACGCCGGTCTGATCGACGCCTATTCCGAACTGTCGGAAACGAAAGATACGAAAGGCCAACCCAGCAACCACGAACACGCCGGCGCTCCGCACTGGAACGACGAAGTGCAGCCGCAGTTTCGGGTCGCGGATCACTGGCGACCCGACGCCAAGGTGAACCGCTCCGCCCGGGAACACGGCATCGTCCTGCGACTGGTGGCGCCCCACGAAGGCATCCTCCGCGGGCAAAGCGCCCTGGTGTCAACCGGCAGTGGAGAAGCGGCCGACCTGCTGCTGCAGTCCAGCACCGCGCAGCACCTGCGCCTGACCGTTTCCCCCAACCACAACCACGGCGACGATTCACGCGCCCATTACCCGAACTCGCCCATGGGCGCCGTCGCTCTGGCCCGGCAGACTTTTTACGACGCCCAGTGGCTGACGTCCGCCCAGCAGGCGGCCCAGGCCGAGGGACGCCTGGCTCGCCTTGAGCAGAACGATGCCCTGGCCGAACTGGCTCGTCACCTCGACCGCCACGGGCTCTTCATCGCCGACGGCATGAACGAACAGTACTTGCTGCGGGCGGATCGCTTTGCCCGCGAGTTCTCCCTGCGCCTGGCCGTGCTGGGATCGGGCCGCGAATACCGCCGGCTGGAGGCGGTCGCCGCCACGGGACGTCCGCTGTTGCTGCCGATTAAATTCCCGCAGCCGCCGAATGTCAGCACGCCGGAAGCGGCGATGGGCGTCTCCCTGGAGCAAATGCTGCACTGGGATCTGGCGCCGGAGAACCCGGCCCGACTGGCCAGGGCGGGCGTCAAATTCGCGCTCACCAGCCGCGGTCTGAAGGAAGCGTCGGACTTTTTGCCGGCCGTCCGCAAGGCCGTCTCGCGCGGATTGCCAGCCGAAACGGCCCTGGCTGCGCTCACTACCACGCCGGCCGAACTGCTGGGAGTCGCCGACTTTGGCGTGCTTGAGCCCGGCAAGTCGGCCACGCTGATCGTGTGCGACGGCGACCTGTTTGCCGACGAGACCAAGATCCTGGAAACCTGGATCGAGGGACGCCGTTACCCCCGCCAGGAAGAAGCGGCCCATCCGCTGGCCGGCATGTGGCGGCTGTCGCTTCCCGATCCCCAGCAAACGACGCAGTGGCATTTGCACCTGGCTGGCGAAGGAGAAAAACTGTCGGGCGATCTGCAGCCCGACGCCCAGGACCGGCGGAACAGCAAGCACGCCAAACGGACGATTGCCCTGCAGAAAGTCGGCCTGCGCGGCGATCGTTTCAGCTGTCTGTTCGCCGCGGACTACTTTGGCGGTTCCGGCTTCGCCCAGTTGTCGGCCGTCGTCTCCCAGCCGCCCGGCAAAGCCACCCGTTTGCTGGGCGAAGTCGTCTGGCCCGACGGCCGCTCCACGCCGATCACAGCCGACGCCATCCCGGCCGCTCCTGTCGGCGAGGACAAGCCGGCAAAGACTGCCGCCGAGAAACCTGCCGCCGACAAAGAGAAAGTCGCCGAGCCGGCCGCCGACAAGTCCGCCGGCGCCAGCTACGCGGTGAACTATCCGCTGGGCGCCTTTGGGTTGCCTGGCCCGCCGGAACAACCGGGCGTGGTGCTCTTCAAAAACGCCGTCGTCTGGACGTGCGCTGAACAAGGGAAGCTGCCCCGCGCCTCGGTGCTGGTCCGCAACGGCCTGATCGCTGCGATTGGCGAAGACCTGGAAGCTCCCCGCGGCGCCCGGGTCATCGACCTGGAAGGGAAGCACCTCACTCCCGGCCTGATCGACTGCCATTCGCACATGGCGACCGACGGCGGCATCAACGAGAGCGCCCAGGCGATCACGGCTGAGGTCCGCATTGGCGACTTCATCGACAGCAACGATACGACCATCTACTGGCAGCTGGCAGGCGGCGTGACGACCTCGAACATTCTGCATGGATCGGCCAATCCGATCGGCGGCCAGAACCAGGTCATCAAGCTTCGCTGGGGCGCTCTGCCGGAAGAAATGAAGCTGGCCGAGGCCCCGCCCGGCATCAAGTTCGCCCTGGGGGAGAACGTCAAACAGAGCAACTGGGGAGACCGCTACACCACCCGCTATCCGCAAACGCGCATGGGGGTCGAGCAGATCATTCGCGAGCGTTTCCAGTCCGCCAAAGAGTACGCCCAGAACTGGGAGCAGTGGCGACGATCGCCCCAGGGGCTGCCGCCGCGTCGCGATCTGGAACTGGAAGCGATTGCGGAGATCCTGTCCGGGCAGCGCTGGCTGCACTGCCACAGCTATCGGCAGGACGAGATCCTGGCCCTGCTGCGTACGTGCGACGATTTTGGCGTCACGATCGGCACGCTGCAGCACATTCTGGAAGGGTACAAAGTGGCCGATGCGATCGCCGCCCATGGCGCGATGGGCTCGGCCTTCTCCGACTGGTGGGCGTACAAGCTCGAAGTGTACGACGCCATTCCCCACAACGGCGCCATGATGCACCAGGCCGGCGTGGTCGTCTCCTTTAATTCCGACGACCGCGAACTGGGCCGGCGCCTCAATACGGAAGCCGCCAAGGCAATCAAGTACGGCGGGCTGTCCGAAGTGGAAGCCCTGAAGTTTGTCACCTTGAACCCGGCCCGTCAGCTGCGCATCGACCAGCATGTCGGATCGCTGGAGCCGGGCAAACACGCGGACCTGGTGATCTGGAACGGTCCGCCGCTTTCTACGATGTCCCGCTGCGAGCAGACCTGGGTGGACGGTCGTGTGTACTTTGACCGGACCGCTGACCAGGAACGCCGCCGCGAAGTGGCCGGCATGCGTCGCACGCTGGTGCAGAAGATTCTCGCCTCGCACGAAGAGATGCTGGACGAAGGCGAAGAGGAACCGAACGAGGCCGACCTGTGGCCGCGCGAAGATCTCTTTTGCGGACACGGCCACTAACGGCCGACGTCCATGCCTTTCCGTACATGACGCCTGCTAACGATCCTTCTCGCACAAGCGAACTTAACCTATGCGTTTTTCTCCACGCGATTTTTCAATGTCCGCTCTGGCTAGCCAGACGACGTTTCTCTTCCGGCTGGTCGTTGGCGGCCTGCTGCTGTCTGCGGGCTCCTTCGCCTGGGCGGGGCCTGAGGTGCCAGGGGCGCCGCAGCAACGGCCGATCGCCCTGGTCGGCGGCATGATCGTGCCGGTCGATGGGCCGACGATTGAAAAAGGAACGGTCCTGTTTGAAGACGGCAAGATCACGGCCGTCGGCAAAAAGGTCGACCTGCCCGACGACGTCCAGGTGATCGACGTCACCGGCAAGCGGGTCTATCCGGGCCTGTTCGAGTCCATGTCGGCGATGGGACTGATCGAGATCGACTCCATTCGCGCTTCACGCGACTACGCCGAAGTGGGCGAGCTGAACCCGAACGTCCGGGCGGAAAAGGCCGTCAATCCCGACAGCGAGTTGATCCCCGTGACCCGCTCCAACGGCGTGCTGCTCGCCCTGACCGCTCCCAAAACGGGCCTGCTGGCCGGCCGTAGCGCCGTGCTGCAGCTGGATGGCTGGTCAACCGAAGACCTCACCCTGCAGGCGAACGTGGGGCTGCATTTGAACTGGCCCGCCATGTCTCCCATCTTTGAATGGGAGTCGGAAAAGTCGGCCAAAGAGCAGGTGGAAGCCCGCGATAAAATGCTTCGCCAGCTGCAGCTGGCCTTTGACGAAGCGCGGGCCTACCAGAAGTTGCGGGCCGCCGAACCAACCGCGCCGGTCGACGCCCGGCTGGAATCGCTGCTGCCGGTGCTGGCGGGCGATATCCCCGTGATCGTGCAGGCGGAAGAGGTGCGGCAGATCCAGGCCGCCTTGGCGTTTGTGGAGCGGGAAGGCTTGCGGATGATCCTGTACGGCGGGTACGACGCCGAGCGCTGCGCCCGACTGCTCAAAGAGCGGCAGATCCCGGTGATCCTGGGCGGCGTGCATCGTCTGCCCCGGCGGAACGACGACGACTACGACGCTCCGTTTACGCTACCGGCCCGACTGCACGCCGCCGGCGTCAAGTTCTGCATCGCCGGTTCCGGCCGCTTCGGCGCCTCGACCGCGCGGAACTTGCCGTACCACGCGGCGACGGCCGTTGCGTACGGCCTGCCGGCCGATGTCGCCCTGGAAGCAATCACCCTGGCGCCGGCCGAGATCCTGGGCGTGGCCGATCGGGTCGGCTCCCTCACCGTCGGCAAAGACGCCACGCTGATCATCACGACCGGCGACCCGCTGGAAACTTCCACCGCGGTGGAAGCAGCCTACATCCAGGGCCGCCGCGTCGACCTGTCCAACCGCCAGCAGCGTCTTTGGAAAAAATACGAACAGAAGTATCGCCAGCAGCGATAACAACGCCTGAGTCCACTCCAGGGCGCCCGGACGCTGAGTTTGGACGAAGCGTTAGCTTTTCGCGATTGCCTCGACGGAAACGATGCTCAGCTTGTTTGTCAAACGGCGATGCAACAGCACGCAGCCGACGACTCCGGCGGTGACGGTCGCGGCGCCGAACAGCGGCAAAAGTTGTCCCGCCGTCTGGACGGCGCCAACTCCAAGCGTGTGGAAATGCTGCTGCCGGCCGAAGCGGTACTGGTCAAACAGTCGGCTGCCGCGGATCGCCTGGGGATAACTCAGGTACTCAACGCCTGTGGCGTACAGGCCGTACCAGCTCATGCCGAGAAAGCCCAGCGGCGGGCCGATCAGCGGGACGGCGCCCAGCAAAAGGAAGCCGCTGGTCGAACCCAGCAGCAACGCGACTCCCAGGCCGACGTCCCAGATTTCGTAGCCCAGGGAAACGGTACGGATGTCTCTGTCCGCGAGTCCCAGTTCGCTTTCGACCTCTTCCACCAGCTTGCCGAAGAAATAGCCGCACAGGATGCCGCTTAAGACTCGCCAGGTCAGGAATGCCGCCACGCAACTGGCCGCCGCCGCCAGCAACCAGACGCCGGCCTCCACCGCGAACCAGATCCAGCCGGTCCAGCCTTCCCCCCCGGCGAACCAGGGATGAATCCAGGCGAACAGCCAGACACCGCCGCCCACCAGCACCAGCAAAACCAGCGAGGTGATCAGCAGGTTCATCACGATCGGCATCACGGCGTAACGCCAGAGCGACGGTCGCCGCCACAAGTACCAGAAGCCCCACCAGGGGGTTTGGAGTCCTTCCCAGAAGCAGCCCCACGGCGAGGTCGCAGGGTCCGCCATCCACAGATGCGAGTCAGCGCGGTTCATGGATTTTCCCTGTATCGTAAACGAATCATGGTCGACGACGGGGTCTGCCTGAATCGGCAAGCTGGCTACGCCTGCTCTTTCTCTGAAGGAGTCGGTCGCGGCGATCGCGGCGGTTTGGCGGGCGGCGGCGTGAACACCCAGGTGATGAACATTTTCACCCCGACCAGCATCAGCAAGGGCAGCATCACAATGATCAATTTGGGGTTGGCCGCCACGACCACCACGCTCAGGACGCTCGAGATCACCACCCAGGGCGGGTATTTGCTCAGCACCTCCACTGCCTGGGGGAAGGCCAGCCAGATGGCGCACATCACCAATCCGATGCGCAGGCAGCTGTTGACCACCATCTGCCCGTCGGCGGGAATGGTATACACTTGCCAGATCACGGCCGCGGCCAGACAGAAAGCAAGTCCGATGATTCCTATAAGATGTCTTCGCATCTCTCCAGTGTAATCGACGCCCCGGAGCTTTCGAAACCCGAGCGCGGCGCCGCGGTTGCTCGCGGACGAAATTTTCCGGCCGCGATCCTGGCGCAGCAACAATGCTTGCCCGTCTCAGCGGACGCCGGAAACCGGCTCATTCAGATCGGCGGCCGGTTCGACAGCAGCGGCGACAGGCTGGTCCTGGTCGAGCAGGTCGGGCGGCAGGTCGTCGTCTATTACGCTCATGGTGCGCCATTTCCCCTGGACGAACCGCAGGCCGTAGATCAGGCAGAAGGTCCAGATCCAGCCAGTGATCATCCACCACCAGCCGTATAAACCGAAGTGCCCGTACTGGTCGGCCGCCCAGCCGCCGACGACAAACACGGTCGACATGATCAGCGTGACCACCAGCACAAACCGGGTGTCGCCGGCCCCCTTGATGGCCGACACAAAAATCAGCTGCACGGAATCAAACAGGCAATACGCCGCGACAAAGCGGAGCAGCACGGTCGCCACCTGGCGGATCGGTTCAAAGTCTTCCGCGCCGGCGGCATGGCCCATCATGAACAAGTCGGGCGCCACGATATAAATCACGCCGAACACGCTCGTATACATCAGCGATAGCACGACGGCCGTCCAGGTCGCCCGGGCCGCCATGTCAGGACGCTGCCGGCCCAGCTGCTGGCCGACCAGCGTGCTGACCGCCACACCCGCCCCGACCATCGGCAAGAAAGCGACCATGTTCACATTAAACGCTACCAGCGTGGCGGCCGCTTCCAGCTTGCCGAGCTTCGCCACAAACAGGACAAAGATCGTACAGGCGCTGGCTTCCAGCACCATCTGCAGACCGTTCGGACCGCCGAAGCGGACCATCCGTTTGAGCAACTCTCCGTCAAACTTTCGTCCGGCTGCAAAGGCGTAACGGGTCGGGTTGTCGCCCTGCTGGAACAGCACCCAGAACGCCGTCACCCGGCTCCACTGCGCAATCACCGTGGCGATGGCGGCGCCCGTGATGCCCATCGCCGGCAGGCCGAGCAGACCAAAGATCAGCACCGCGTCGAGCGCAATATTCAGCAGCGAAACCAGGATATCGACCTTCATCACCACCTGGGTGGCGCCGCGGCCGATGAAGAACGCGCTGAGCGCAGCACCCATCAGACTGGCCGGCCCGCCGATCGCCAGGATACCCAGGTAAGCCGCTTCCAGCTCGACCATTTCGGTCGAATGGTCAAACGCCATGAAGAACAACGGAGCAAAACAGGCCGTCAGCACAAACAGCGGGGACGCATACAGGCCGATCCGCAACCCCTGGAAAATGGCGGCGCCAATCCGGTCGTCGCGACCGGCGCCGTGGTACTGGGCGACGAAGGTCTGGCTGTACATGGCCACGCCCAGCGGCAGGCTGAGCATCGACCAGTTGAGCATGCCGGCCGGCAGGGAAGCGGCCATCGCCTCGGTGCTGTACCAGGACAGGAACATGCGGTCGCAGAACAGCATGATCGTAAACGACATGGTCGAGACGACCATCGGCAAGGCGATGCGCAGCACCTCGAACCCGCCGCAGGGCCGCGTCCACCAGTTCTCTCGTTCCTTTGCCTCCTCCATCGCTTCCCGCCTTGTGCAATGCCGGCCTGTTCCCTGCCAGCGCGACAAGGAGCCGGACAGAAAACATCGCGATCGTTCGCCCAGCTTTCCGTGCGGCTTCCGCTAGCCCATTGAGGAAAAGGGCGTCCCGCGGAAACGCCCCTCGACGCTGATGCATCAGCCAGTGATGCATTCATTGTCGCCTGTCCGGCCGTTTTAGAACAGGGCGACGCAGCAGAGACAAACAAGCAAGGCTGCAGGTTCGCAGCTCCCCCCTGCATTGCCTGGTTGCCGCGTGAGGGGGGCGAGAAGGCGCCGGCGTGTCGGTCCCCCGTAGCCGAACTCGCCCCAGTTTGGCACTGTTTCCATCGCCCAGAATGCTCCGTCCAAAGTCTGGCGAATTTGGCTACATGCAGGAAGGCTACTCCCGCGTGGCGGCCCGGCGGGCGAGGAACGTTCGCAGTTTGGGGATTTTTACGACTCGCAGCAACTGCACGGCCCGGGCTTTGTCGTGCGGGACGAGCGGCTCCAGGCCGTACCAGAACATCAGCGGCAGCGTGGTGTCGTCGGCGTCCTCCTCGTGCTGCACCAGCTGCTCCACGATCGACCAGCGATCATCCAGCGGCAGGCGGGTCACGGCGCTCGCGAGGTGCAATCGCACCACCGGCGAGGGGTCGTCGGCAGCCAGCCGGGCGTACTCCTTCAGGGCGGCCGGCGTCACGGCGTCCCCTTCAGTCAGCAGCCGCACGGCCCAGGCTCGCACGTACTCGTTCTCATGCGAAAGCTGAGCGAGCAGGAAGTCGTCGTCGGCTCCGCCTGTGACAAACAGCGCCCACAACGCCCGCAGTTTACGGGTGGGGTCGGCGTTCTCCGCGAACATTTGCCTCAGCTGCTGATGGACGGCTGTCATGTCGTCGCCGGCGGCCGACCGTTCCTGCAGCACGCGCCGGGCGTGGCGGACATGCCAGTCGTTTTTGTGCAGCTGCCGGGCGACCAGTTCGTCGTTGCTGAGCCCCGCCATGTCGACCCGGACGGCGTCGAACCCGCCGTAGCTCATTTTGAAGATGCGTCCCGTTTGCCGCTGCGTATTCTTGTAGTCGTGGCACTCGCCCGTATCGGACCAGTCGCTGACATACACAGCGCCGTCGGGACCGTACTGCAGGGTCACTGCTTTGAACCAGGGGTCGGCGGCGATCATGACATCGGGCCCATGCGTGGCCGTATAAGTGGAGCCGTTCCGCTGGAGAAAGTCGTTATTGATGCGATGGCCGTGGATGTTCCCCATCATCACGGTGTTGCGGTATCGATCAGGCCAGTTGTCGCCCAGGTAAACCATCGTGCCGCAGTGGGCGTGGCCGCCGCCCAGGGCCAGTTGTTCGGGCGCGCCGGTGGCGGAGTCGAGCGGTTTCTCGCCGACCCAGTGCAGGTGATCGGCGATCGTTGGCACCCGTTCATAAGCGTACTGGCTGGAGGGACGGTTCCGCCACGGTTCGTAATGGGCGCCCTGGATGGCGTGGAACAGATGGGGATTCACGCAGTTGGAGATAAACGCCTGGCCGTAGTCGTCGAAGTCGACGCCCCAGGGGTTGGTCGTGCCGTCGCAAAAACCTTCAAACAGATGCCGCGTCGGATGATAGCGGTACACGCCGCCGTCGAAGTGGATGCGTTCCTCAGCCGGAGTGCCGGGCGGGCCGACATCGGAAGGAGACGTTCGCCCATGTCCTGCGTACAGCCAGCCATCGGGCCCCCAGCTGAAACCGTTGGCGATGTTATGGGCGCTCGTCGTATTGCCAAAGCCGTCCAGCAGGACTTCAGGCGGGCCGTCAGGTTTGTCGTCGCCGTCCCGATCGGGAATGAACAGCATCTCCGGCGGCGACATCACCCAGACGCCGCCGAAGCCGACTTCGATGCCTGTCACGTAACCGAGCTTGTCATAAAACACGGTGCGTTTGTCGGCCGTGCCATCGCCGTCGGTGTCTTCGAGAATCAGGATGCGGTCCTGCGGCTCTTTATCGCGGAACGGGTAGTTGTACGCCTCGGCCACCCAGATGCGGCCGCGATCGTCGATACAAAAAGAGATCGGCTGGCGCACTTCCGGCTCGCCAGCGAACAGGTTCACCGTAAAGCCTTCCGGCGTGATCATGGTGCGGGCCGCTTCCAGCGGGGCGAGGGCTTGCGTTTCCGGCTCGCCTTCGGGGGCATGGGCCTGCGGTTCCGGTTTCTTCGCCGGCGGAACCAGGCCCGTAAAACGATGGCCGGCGACGTTCATCTCCACGGCGTACAGCGCCTTGCGGGCCGTGATGAAGAGAGTCTTCTGGTGCGGGCCGCCAAAGGTCAGGTTGGACGGATGCAACGGATAAGCGAATGCCTGGTCGCGGATCACCGACAGCGGCTTCCCTTGCGGGTCAAACACCTGGACGCCCGCCCTGCTGGCGATGTACAGATTGCCGTGTTCGTCGACGGTGGCGCCGTCGCCGCCGGTGTTCTGCTGGCCGTTGACCTGCTCCAGCGTGCAGAAGGTGCGCGGCTTTTGCGGCTGGCCCGGTGAGGGAACGTCGTAGGCAATCATGTCGGACTGGCCGCTGGGAATCACGTACAGCGTTTTTTCGTCCGGCGACAGGATCACGCCGTTCGGGCGGGCAATGCCGTCGGCAAAGCGGCTGAGCTTCCCTTTCGCAGACAGATAGTAGATCTCGTTGGCGCCGGGGTCGGTGAAGTAGACACCTCCGGCGCGATCCAGTACGAGGTCGTTCGGCGCTCCCACCGGCGCCTCGGCCGTGTTCTCGACGAGCGACGTGATCGCCTGGGTGGCCGGATCAATCCGTGCGATCTGGCGGGCTCCGCCGCGGCAGGCGTACAGCTGGCCCTGGCTGTCGAACATCAGCCCGTTCGCCTTGCCGGAGTTCTCCAGGAAAGTCGTGAGCTTCCCCTGCGCGTGGACTTTATGGATGCGACTGTTCGGGATGTCGGTGAAGTACAGGTTCCCCTGGCCGTCGGCGGCCGGTCCTTCGGTGAACTCGAACCCGTCGTGAAGCTTCACCACGGCGCCGGTGGGACTCGGAGCGGCGGCGGCCTTGTTTTCGGCTGCGTCCGCCGCGATGCCGGTCCAGGCGACAGCCAGGCAAGCGAGGCCGGTCAGGGAGAAGGTCGGCAACGGTCCGCAAAAAAGTAAACGCCAGGCGATCATCGGATCGGAACCTCACAGCAAACAGGACAGGGGTCAAGATCGTCCTATGATACTCCATCCCCCGGCCGCGTGCCGCCAGCTTCAGCAATCATTGGACGCCCTCACCCGGTCCCCGTAGCTGAACTCGCCAACGTTTTGCCGCTGCTTCCCTCGCCCAGAATGCTTCGTCCAAAGTCTGGCGACTTTGGCTACCTGTTGAGATTACCGTTTGTCTTCTTCCTGGCGGAGCTGGTCGCGCCAGGCGATGAGTTGCTGCAGGGCGGCCATCGGGGTGAGGTTGTCGATGTCGGTCTCGCGGATCACTTCCAGCAACGGGTGGTCGTAGGGGGCGAAGAGCGTCAGCTGCAGGTCGCCTTTGGGACGCTTGACGCGGGTTTGCGCTGCCAGTTTGGGGCGGCCCGACTCGTCCAGATGTTCGGCTTCCAAATGCGACAGGATCTGTTTGGCCCGTTCGTTGACCTGGCGGGGGACGCCGGCCAGGCGGGCGACATGGATGCCGTAGCTTTTGTCGGCCGCCCCGGCGACGATCTTATGCAGAAAGACGACGTTGTCGTCCCACTCCTTCACGGCCACGTTCAGGTTCCGCACGCCCGGCAGGGACGATTTGAGATCGGTCAGCTCGTGGTAATGGGTGGCGAACAGGGTGCGGCAGCCGATCCTGTCGTGCAGATGTTCGACAATCGCCCAGGCCAGCGAAACGCCGTCGTAAGTGCTGGTGCCGCGGCCGATCTCGTCGAGAATCACCAGGCTGTGGACGGTGGCGTTATTCAAAATGCGGGCCGTTTCCGTCATTTCCACCATGAATGTACTTTGCCCCTTCGACAGCTCATCGCTGGCTCCCACCCGGGCGAACACCCGATCGGCCACCCCGATGACGGCCGATGAAGCCGGCGTAAAGCTGCCCAGCTGCGCCATGATGGCGAGCAACGCCGTCTGCCGAATGTACGTGCTTTTACCGGCCATGTTGGGGCCCGTGATCAGCAGCATGGTGCCGTGCTCTTCTCCGGCCTGGCAATCGTTGGGGACGAAGGTGCCGTCGGTCTTCAGCATGTCCAGCACCGGGTGCCGGCCATCGCGGATATCGAGAATCGGCTCGTCGACGATCTGGGGACGACAGTAACCGCGAAGCTGGGCCAGTTCGGCCAGGCCGGCGAGTACATCCAGCTGGGACAGAATCTTGGCCGTCTTCTGCAGACGCTGCGTGCCGGCATGAACCTGGTCGCGGAGGGCGACGAACAGCTCGTACTCCAGTTCCTTCGCCTGGTCGTCCGCGGTAACGACCTTCTCTTCGTACTCTTTCAGTTCCGGCGTGATGTACCGTTCGGCGTTTTTCAGCGTCTGTTTGCGGATGAAGTGGTCCGGGATTTTGTCGCGCTGGGCGTTGGTGACTTCGATGTAATACCCGAAGACCCGGTTGTAACCGACCTTCATGCTGGGGATGCCGGAGCTGGCGATCTGCTCGGCCTGGTAACGGGCGATCCACTGCTTGCCGCCGACTGCCAGCTCCCGCAAATCGTCGAGCGGCTGGTGGTATCCGGGGCGGATGAACCCGCCGTCCCGCGGCTGCAGGGGGCAGTCTTCGATCAGCGCCATCTCCAGCTGACTGCGCAACTCGGCGCACAGGTCGAGGTTGATCTCCAGTTCCTGCAGCAGGCTGCTGCGGCGCTTGGTCAGTTTCGCCTTGAGCTTCGGCAGGCTGGCCAGCGTGCGGCCGACAAAGCTCAGGTCCCGCGGGCTGGCGCGACCTGTGGCGACGCGGCCCAGCAAGCGTTCCAGATCGTACACGCCGGCCAGATGCTCCCGCAGCTGGCGCCGCAGGTTCGGGTCGCCAACCAGTTCCTCCACAGCGTCCAGGCGCAACTCGATCAGGGTGCGATCGGTCAGCGGATTGGCCAGAAAATCGGCCAGCAGGCGGGAGCCCATCGCCGTGACGCATTGATCCAGCACGGCCAGCAGCGAGCCTTCCCGACGTCCCTCCCGGATGGTGCGGGTCAGCTCCAGGCTGCGGCGGGTCGCTTCGTCGATCTCCAGCGTGGAGCCAACGCGATAGGGCAGCAGCGCGTCAAAATGATCGAGCGACGCCTTTTGCGTTTCGTGCAGATAATCCAGCAGCGCCCCGGCGGCCCGGATCGCCGGACTGTCGTTTTCGTCAAAACCAAAACCGGCGAGCGTGTTGGAGCCGAACTGTTTTTGCAGCGCCTTTTCCGCCGCCGCCAGGGCGAAACTCCAGTCGGGCCGCTGGGTGAGGAAGAACGAATCTTCCAGATCCAGGGCGAGCGTCTTGGCGTCGTCGGGCAGCAGGCATTCGCTGGGGGAGATGCGGGCCAGCTGGTCCGCCAGCTGGCGGGCCGGAAAAACGGCGGCCTGGAAGCGGCCCGTCGACAGATCGGCCCAGGCGACGCCGACCCGTTCCGGATCGCCTTTTTTCCCCTTGGAGGTGTCGATCGCCACGGCGGCCAGGTAATTGCTCTCCCGCGGATCCAGCAGGGCGTCATCGGTGACCGTACCAGGAGAGACGACCCGGGTGACCTCCCGTTTGACAAGCCCTTTGGCCTGTTTGGGGTCTTCGACCTGCTCGCAAACGGCGGCCCGATGCCCGGCGGTGATCAGTTTCCCCAGGTAGTTATCCAGCTGGTGGTGCGGGAAGCCAGCCATGGGGATGGGGTTTTCCCCTTTGTCGCGACTGGTGAGGGTCAGTCCGAGGGTTTGCGCCGCCGTTTTGGCGTCTTCGTAGAAGAGCTCGTAGAAGTCGCCCATGCGGAATAGCAGGACGGCGTCTCCACAGACGGCTTTGGCGTCATCGTACTGTTGCATCATTGGTGTCTTGGCCATGTCGGGCATGGTAGCAAACACAGGCGGAAAACGACAGTAACGGGGCGCCCTGATCGGAGCCGATTCTGGCTGGCCGGTCGCTTCCGCCCGACTATTCGTCAAGGTCGTTTTGCGTCGGCGTTCTGTTAGAATGGTGGGTTTGGCCTCCCGCCTTTTCCTGCTCTGCTACTCATTCGAGGATGGTTCTCCATGAAGTCACCTGCAGCGACCGTTTCGCGTCGCCAGTTCCTCCAGACGGCCGCCGTTGCGGGCGCCGTTATTTCCGCCCCAATGATCGTGCCGGCCCGCGTGTTCGGCGCTAATGAACGGATTCTGACCGGGCATATCGGCCTGGGCGGCCAGGGGAACAGCAACCTCCGCAAGTTCACCAACCAGGCGGCCGCTTTGTGCGATGTCGACAGCGGGCATCTGGCCCGGGCGATGAAAACGACCGCCGATCGCGGCCGCGACTGCGCCGCCTTTGCCGACTATCGAAAACTGCTGGAGCGGAAAGATATCGACGCCGTGGTGATTTCTACGCCCGACCACTGGCACGCCAAAACGGTGGTCGACGCCTGCGATGCGGGCAAGCATGTGTACTGCGAGAAACCGCTGTCGCTGACGATCGCCGAAGGCCGCAAGATGGTCGAGGCGGCCCGCAGCAACAAGCGGATTGTGCAGACCGGATCGCAGCAGCGATCGTCGTCGAACTTCCGCTACGCCTGTGAACTGGTCCGGAACGGTCGCATCGGCAAACTGCAGGAGGTGCATGTCGGCATTGCCCGGACGAACCATCCTTTCAAAACGAGCCCGCCGCCGGACTCCACGCCGCCGGCCGAGCTCGATTACGACTTGTGGCTGGGCCCGGCGCCGGAACGTCCTTATAACGAGAAGCGGGTGCATTACAACTTCCGGTTCTTCTGGGACTATTCAGGCGGCCAGATGACAAACTGGGGCGCCCATCATATTGATATCGCCCAGTGGGGCATGGGGACCGACGACAGCGGTCCGATCGCGGTCGAGGGCACGGCCAAATTCCATCCGCAAATGTGGCACGAAGTCACCGAGAGCTGCCGCATCCGTTACACCTATCCTTCCGGCGTGGTGATGACGGTCGGCCAGCAGCAGCCGGATATTTCGATGGGGACGAAGTTCATCGGCGACAAAGGGACGATCTTTGTCGACCGCGGCAAGCTAACCAGCGACCCGGGCGACATCATTCAGCAGCCGATCGCCGACGACGAAATCCATCTCTATAACAGCAGCGACCACCACGGCAATTTCCTGGACTGCATCGCTTCTGGCGAGTTGCCGATTTGCGATGTGGAAATCGGCCATCGGTCCGCCACCTGCTGCCACCTGGGCAACATCGCCGTGCGGCTGGGGCGGAAAATCACGTGGGATCCGGCCGCCGAAAAAATCCAGGGGGACGAAGAAGCCTCCGCGCTGTCGGACCGCCCTTACCGCCAGCCCTGGACGCTGGGTTAAGGCGTCTGGCGAAGACATTTGCCCTTAAAGCCTTGAAAAGACGGCGTTTCTGCGTCGTCTTTGTCCCGGCAGAGTTCGGCGGAGAAGCTTCCCGACGGACGGCGACTGGCCGTCCGTTTTTGTCGTTGCCCCGTTTTCACGTCCTCCCTATTCTTGGGCGACGACGGTTTTCGACTTTTTCGGGAATCAGAAGTTTCTTGCGACTCCGCTTGAAAAGGGCGCCAGATGTCTAGCGATTGGTTCTATCTGTCGGACGGAATGCAGCAGGGGCCCATCTCTGCGCAAGAACTGGAACGGCTGGCCCGGGAGGGCGAGCTGGATCCCGACGCCAGGATCCGTCGCCAGGAGATGGACCGCTGGGAAACGGCGCTCCGGGTAAAAGACCTGTTCCCCGCGGCCGTCACGCAATCGGTTCCGCCGGCGACTTCTGACGACGGGATCGTCGACGTAGAGATCGTCGAAGTCGAGTCGACCGAGGCAGAACCGCCGGACGAGCCGCACCAGGAGCAATCGCAGGCACAGCCGCGTCAGCATGCGCAGCCGCATCAGCAACCGGCGCCACAGCCGATTGACCCGGTCCAGGGTTTCATCGCGTCCTGTGCGGCGCCCGCTACCACGTTGACGGCATCTTCCCCTCCGGCCGTGCCGCCGGGATTATCGGCCCAGGCCGCCATGGAGGAGGCCGCCCGGCAGGCGAAGTCGGCGATTGGTACTCTCTCCCGCATGTTCAAGCAGCCTGCCCCGCTAGCGCACGCGTTGCTGCCGGCAGCATCGCCGGCGCCCGCTACCGCCGCATCCCACGGGGCCGCTCCGTCCGCGAAACCGACCTTGCGCGTTGTTCCTGGCTGGGAGCCGTCCACGCCCGGCATGGCGGCCGGGCCGGCAGCCAGATTGCCGGACGGCGTGTCCGAAGAACAGGTGCTTTGCCGCGTTGCCGTGGAATATCAGGGCGGCCATCCTGACGCCACGGATGCAGCCAATGGCGTGCTGTATCTGAGCAGGCAGCGTCTCGACTTTATTGCGGACATGGCCGATTACGATCTGCAGCTTCCGCTCTCCCAGTTAAGCAGCATCCGGGAGCCGCGTCGCGGTTCTTACCCCAGGGCGATGCTCGAACAGGCGGCCAAGGCCAAAGTAGCGGCCGAGAACAGCAAGCTGCTGGCGAACTTCGCAGGGTCCATGATCGGCGGAATCGGCGGCCAGGCCGTGAAGGCGATCGGTAAATCGTCGGCCAGCAATGCGGGCAAGCTAGGACCCAAACCGACGAACCGGCTGACGGTGGTCGTACGGGATGGCGACGCCCGGCACAAAGCGTACTTCGACGTTTCCGGAAACGCGAATGAAGAAATGGAAGAGCAGGCCCAGACCTTCTGGATGAAGGCCTCAGCCGCGATCAGCGGGTCCGGCAAAAGCTCGTCAAAAAAGACAAAGATTCCCGCCGCCTATGGTACGGGAGACATGGCGAGCCACAGGTTGACGGGGGACGCCAGCTTCGCAGCCGGATCGAGATTTCGGGTGCGCCGGGGAGAAGAGATTTTTGGCCCGATGACCGGTCAGGAACTGGCGGGCCGGTTACACCGCGGCGAACTGCTGCCCACCGACATGATTGGAATGGAGACGTGGATCCCGGTCGACGCGTTCGCCGAACTGGCCTCTACCTCTTTGGCCACTTCCGCCTCCAGCCCGCGGCATGCGGCGCCAGGCAAATCCTTTTCGGCGCCTGACTTGTCAGCGTTCGAGCCGGCAGACGACACGGAAAAGAAGCGTTCACCGTCCCGCTCCCGCAAACATACGGCTGGGCGATCTGCGGCCGCGGCCGGACTGGCCGCTGGAGCGGCAAAGCGGATGCGGGGCAAAGGTCCGTCTCTGTCTGCCGTCGGCATTGACGCCGATGGCGATGGCTTCTTAGAGACGGCCGGGCTGGATACCGACGGCGACGGCGCCATCGACACGATTGGCATCGACACCAATCACGACGGCCGGATCGATACCGTCGGCGCTGACTCCGACCAGGACGGCCGGATTGACGTCGTCGGGCTGGACACGGATTACGACGGCCAGATCGATACCATCGGCGTCGACACCGACCACGACGGCGAAGTCGACATCATGGGATTGGACACCGACGACGACGGAGAAATCGACGAAGTCTACGATGCCATCGAAGAGGAGGAGTTCGATACAGACGAGGACGCGGACGTGGATGACGACGAAGAAGACGACGAAGAAGACGACGAAGAAGACGACGACGAGGAAGACGACGAGGAAGACGACGAGGAAGACGACGAGGAAGACGAAGAAGACGAAGAAGACGAAGAAGACGAAGAAGACGATTTCGACGACTTCGAAGACGAAGACTTTGACGAAGAGGACGACGATTAGTCGGGTCCAGGACGCGTCGTGATGGCGGCGAGGCTATTCGTCCTCGAACGCTTCTTCTTCGTCGAAATCGCCAGAGGCCGCCTCGTGCAGGATCTCGCACCACTCGCGATCGCCTTCGGTGAGCGGGGCGATCTCGGCCTGCTCCAGTTGGCGGGAGACTTCCTCCGGCAAGCGATACAGGCTTTGCCGGCCGCGCGAGGGGACCGGTTCTTTCAGCAACTGGGCGTTCTCCAGCAGCCAGCAATACGGGCCGCCGGCCCAGGGATTATCTGCCAGGTCGTCGCTGTATTGCACGACATCCACCAGATCCGCAAAGCCGATGATCTGGCCAAAGGTAAACACCTCGGGCAGGTCGTGCAGTTCCGGAACCTCGCGATAGATTTCGACGATATCGCCGTCGTACAGGCCTGCGTGGATCGCGATGCGTCCCCTGTATTTGGTGGTCCAACCGCGATTCTCTACGTCCTTGACGCCAGCGCAGATCGCCCAGGCGTAAGGTTGCCGCACCGAAAGACAACGCACCGGTTCCGACATCAAGGGACTCGAACAATCGACAGAAAAAGGAAGCACCCCGATCCGGCCCTGCACGCCGTACCGGGCAGGACTACAGGGCGGCGATCGAGGGGGTCGGCGGGTGCAGCACCGCGTGTTCGCTGGGGGTTAGTTCCCCTTTAACCAGCGTATGCTGCCAGGCGGCGCCCAGCATCAGGCAGTTGATGCCGGAGCCGATGCCGAACATGCCGATGTTGTCGCCGGGGCCGGCAAAGCCGCATTCCAGACCGCGGGCCATGGTGATCGGCAGGGCGACAGAGCCCGTGTTGCCCAGCCATTCCAGCGTGGCGAAGTCCCGGGCGGGATCGGCGCCGAGGGCTTCAAGCATCATCTTGCGATGGCCCGAGCCGACCTGGTGGCAGAACGTTTTGTGGATATCCTGGGGCCGCCAGCCGCTTTCGTGCTGGAAGTCCTTGAAGGTTTCCACGCCGGTGGCGATGCCTTCGTGCATTAGCCGCTCGGAGTCGGTCTCCATGAGCGGGGCCATCCCGCCGGCGGCCGCTTCGTCGGAGCCGCTGTGGCACAGCTCGTGGAATTCGCTGTGGGCCCGGGAACAGGCGGCCAGCAGGCGGTTGCCGGTCTGGCTCTGCTTCGCCGAGGTGAGCAGAATGCCGCAGCTGCCGGAGCCAATCGTCAGCGAAGCAACGGCCGATTTGATCTTGGCGCGGGTGAGGGCCGTATCACGATTGAGCGAGTTGATGGTCGTTTCCACCAGTTCGCGGCTGCCTTCGCTGCCGACAACCAGGCCGGCTGAAACCTGCCCCAGCTCGATCATGTTGGCGACCTGCAGGACGCCGTTGAGCAGTCCCAGGCAGGCGTTGGAGACATCGTAAATGAGGCAATTATTGGGCAGACGCAGGCCATGATGCACGCGGCAGGCGGTGGCTGGCTCTAAATGATCGCGACAGACAGAAGCGTGGATCAGCACGCCGATCTGGCTGCGATCGATGCCGCTGGCGAGGATCGCTTTTTCGCCGCTTTCGATGCTTTTCTGGCTGGGAAGCACGCCCCGCGCCCAGAAGCGTCGCTCGCGGATACCCGTCATCAGCTCCAGGCGGCCCGCTGGGAGCCGCAAACGCTGGTACAAGGGTTCCAGGCGGGATTCGATTTCTTCCGAGGAAACAACCTCTTCGGGCAGCGTATAACCGAACGACTCTACGCAGACCTGTTGATAACGCATGCGACGCCTTCGCAAGAGAAACGGCAAAAAAAGGGAATGGCAACGCCTGGGGAGCGGCCATCGTCGGCCGCAATCCAGGGAGAGGAATCGTCAGGGCGGATCCGCGGGCGAAATTTTCGCCGCCTGATTCGGGTCGCCTGGCTCCCTTTCTGGCTTCATCGTGACCCAGAAAAACCTACAATAACGGCGCCTGGCGGATTCGTAAACCAGTTCAGGCGGGAAGGTCCGCCGGCAAAGTCCGTGGGACCGTTGCAGGGCAAAAAAGTGCTGGCGCCGAAAACGCTTGCACAAGATGTAGGGCAATTATCATAAACCTGATCTAGATGGGCGAACCGCTTGCGTTTTGGTGATTCGCCTCCTAAACTCCCAAACATCTTGCAAACCCATTCAATTCTTCGCACCCATAACAATCAGGAGGGTTGTTTCAAGGCGGAAATTGGGTCGGCCGCTCCCGTAACGGATGAACGCAGCGAGCCAGCAGTCTCAGGATTTATCTCGGGAAGAGTTCTCGGTCACTCGGCAATCTTACGTGCCGTATCCCTTCGGAACAAGACTTCCCCAGCCGCTTTTGCGGCGTCATATCAGGTTACTGTCCTGGTTTACAGCAGAATCGCCGTTGCGCTGGTAGCGCATCAAATTTTTCTCTGTTTATTTAGTTGGACGCCCTAGCACGGCGTCTCCCCTGGAGTGTCAGGATGCACTGCAAGCCTCTGATTGGATTGAACGCAGATTTTCGGGCCACGCGTAAGGATTCGCCTGCCTTTTCCTACCTGATGTCCGGCTATTACGACGCCGTCATCGCAACGGGAGGCATTCCCGTGATCGTCCCCCCGCTTGAGGACGAAGCAGATCTCCACAGCGTACTCGACCAGTTGCAAGGATTTGTCCTTGTCGGCGGAGCCGACCTCGATCCGCGGCGTGATGGATTCATGCTGCACCCGGCCATGAGGTTACTGGAACCGCGACGCGAAACATTTGATCGCATGCTTGCCGGCGTGCTGACCGAACGCCGGATGCCGGTGTTTGGCATCGGCGGCGGGATGCAGCTGTTGAATGTCGCGCAGGGCGGCAATCTTATGTTCCACCTGCCGGAAGATATGCCGGGCGCCTTGCCGCACAAGGATCCCCAGGATCCGGCTCATCGCCACGGTCTGGAAATTGCCCCCGATTCGCTGATGGAACGCGTGTTTGGCGATGGCGAAATTCGCGTCAACAGCATGCACCACATGGCGGTCGACGATCTGGCTCCCGGTTTCCGCGTTACGGCTCGCTGCCCCGACGGCGTGATCGAAGCGTTCGAAAGCGCGATCCCCGATTGGCTAGTGGTGGGCACCCAGTTCCACCCCGAAGCCGAATCGGCCTCGGCCATTGATATCCGCATTTTCGATGAGTTCATTATGGGCGTGAAAGAACGGATGACCCAGACGGCTCCTCTCGATGAAGTGCGCATGGTCGCCTAGTTCCCCGAGCGATTTCCTCAACCCGGCCGTCGATGGCGGCCGACTACAGCTACGGGGGGGATTTTTCCGCCCTGTGCTAACGGTGACAAAAATTCCTGGCGGCAACGCAGGCCACCCGTGGGACGCCCCCAGAGCGACCCGCTGTCCGCAACGCCCCGGGGACTTCCGGTTCCGGCCTGCCCGCTCTTAAGCGAGCCGAAGTTGCGTCGGCCTGGGGAACAAAATCCCAGGTCGATACGGCGGACGCACCTGCTGACAGAGTGGAACGGAAGGAAGGGAAACTGGGTCGATGCTACATCGATCCCACAAACCGTTTGCCCTTCGCCACGGATGTCGAAGGGGAAACTTACCTCAAGGATGAGGCAATGGCAGCAGCGGCGCAATCTTTGACTCGCCGCACGCTGGGCATGTGCGCCAGCGCCGATGGCGAACGCCTGTGCGGCGCTGCGGTGGCGGCTTCCGGCAACGGACTCCGCATGCGCTTGAAACTGGTGGCGGCCGCCAATCTTCCGCTGCCGCCCCACTTGACCCAGAACCTGCTCCAGCTGCAGAAGCCCGGCGGATCCGACGGCGTACTGCTATCACTGCTGCGTCAGGAAATGGCCGATCAAATGGTGCAGCTGGCGGCCCTGTTGACTGGTCGACTGGAAGAGCACGCGGCCCCACTGTCGATTGGCGTAGGCGACTGGCTGCTGGTCGACGAACATCATCCAGGCGCGCTGCCCACTCCCTGTTCTATCTGCGATACGCATCGCCTGGCCGAATTGACCGGCTTGACGGTGGTCGATGATTTTGCCGCCCGGGATCTGGCGGCTGGCGGGAACGGGATGGTGCTTTCGCTTTTGCCGTACTGGCTGCTGCTGGCGGATCGCTCAATGACGGCGCCGGAACGGATTGCCCGGGTGCTGATCGAACGGTTGTCGACAAGCGAAGAGTTCCGAATGACCTATCTGCCGCCGCACGCCGTGCTGGCGGACTGGTTGCCGCCGGTGCATTGTGAAACGGTTTCCTCGGCCGAGGCGGCGGTGGACCTGTTGCTGGAGCGAACTTCCCCCCGGGCCGACGAGCCGCCGCTTTGGCCAGAGGTCGCTGGCGCCGTGTTCGACGATCCGATCGACTTTGACTGGCATAGCGCGGTGCAAACCGTGTTGCCGCACGGACACGCCGTACCGCTGGCGGACTTCCACTTTGATTCCGACTCCCTGCCGGCCGCCGCCTGGGCGACGCTGGCGCTGTTGCATCTCGACCAGGCTCCGGCCAACATGCCGCACATGACGGGGGCCGAAACGCGGCGTTTGCTGGGACGATTAACGCCTGGCAGCCCTCACCTGTGGAGCCGCCTGCTCAGAGAGATGCACAAGGTGCAACCGGAAACAATGTCGCTGCTGCGGGCGATCTGACGTCGCTGCAGCGGGCGGCCTGAAGCGGGACAATCGCAGCCCCGACGATCGACCAGATTAGCCGCCGGACTTGGCCGCGTTGAGTTCTTTCAAGAGTTCGTTGGCCAGGTCGGCGGCCAGGAACTTGTAGATCAGGTCGCGTGATTCCTGGAACATGGGATCGATGCGTGATTTGAGCCGAACGTCTTTCGTGGCGTAGCGTTTCTGGAATGTGCCCAGCTCGTTGATCATGTCGGACAGGGTGTTGAAGCTGCGCACCTCGGCGATGATTTTTTCGGCTTCGTCGTACTTTTCCTTTTCGATCCGCGTTCGCACCTGGGAGGCCAGCACCTGGCGACGGGCCACCAGGTCCATCACGCGGGCCTGAAAACCGCTGTTCACACTTTCCGCTTCCAGCCGCAGTTCGTCTTCGTAAATTTCCGCGGTGACGCTCTCTTCCGCCCCGGGGATCAACGGCAGACGAGCCAGCAGGCGATCGCCGCTTTTGATATAGAGCAGCCTTACGGGCGATTCGCCTTTTGGGATATTCAGGGCGCCCCTCCAGTCGGTTTCACCCAGTAGTTCGCTGCGGCCGGTCAGCAGGTTTTTCTCGTAGATTTCGTAACCAGGCAGCGGGGCGGGCGCGGGATTAGTGTTTGAAACGCGGCTTTCCAGCTGCAGCAGGGTTTCCTGGAAGGGCGGTTCGATAGCCACCGCTAGACGCAAGGTGCGGCGGCCTGACTTGCCGGCCAGCGGGGATCGCATGCCGGAAAACACCTCGCAGTGCAACTCGACGCCGTCGCGGCTGCGGGTGACCATGTAGGTCCAGGGGATTTCCTGGATGGCCTGGGGTTTCCCCATCCGGTTGTTGCGGCGGATGATGGGCCGAAAGACGGAATCGATCTTCGG
This sequence comes from Lignipirellula cremea, assembly GCF_007751035.1. Lineage (NCBI taxonomy): Bacteria > Pseudomonadati > Planctomycetota > Planctomycetia > Pirellulales > Pirellulaceae > Lignipirellula > Lignipirellula cremea. Next base: position 3,344,544 of record NZ_CP036433.1, read on the forward strand.
CAAGGCCGGGTGATCGTCGCCAACGATCAGGCAGCCTGCGCGAATCTGCACGCGTGCATAATCGGCCCGTACTTTGTGGGATTCTCCGCCGTCGATTTCTTCCCGCTCGCCGGAGTAGCCTTCTTCGATACGCACCAGCGGCAGGAACGATTCGGCCACGGCCTCGTAAGCCAGATACGGCAGCAGCGAGCGCTGCTGGGTCGTACGATAGCGGATTGGTCCCCAGGTGCGCGTGCGGCAATCCAACTCCCGGGCGGCCACATAGTAGGTAAAGGTGTCCGCCAGAACGGAGACCAGAATCAGCTTGTCGCCAGCGAGGACTTTTGCCTGAAAGTCGGGATCGGTGCGGGCGGCGAGGTCGATCCGGTCCGCGGTCAGCGCTTCCATGTTATGGGCGATATCCCAGACCAGCTGGGGCGGCGGTTCGGCGAAATGCAGGTTCCAGGCGCCGCCGATGTAAGCTTCGGTCGAGTCGAAAATGCGTTTCTCGGTCTCCTCCCGGAAACGCGGGGTCAGCTCGGGCGAATCGCCAAACGCCAACCAGACTTCGATCTCGTAGGGCGAGTAATCCCAGATCTCTTGCGCAGCAGCGGGCGAAACAGCGCACCCGGCGAAGAAAGCGAAACAGATCGCAAAGGCTGCGTTAATCAGCGGAGGAACTCGAGACATAGCGTAACTGCAATCTCCGTGGCGGCTGACGCCGGGAGGAAGGCTTCAATCAGGGACTGGAAACCGTGGCGACTTCGAGAGGACGCAGCCGCCAGTTATCAACTTCGTCGTACAGGTTTAATCGTCGCTGGGTGATCCCCTGCAGCGAGCGATGATAAGCGAAGTGCTCCATCACCTGGTACAGCGGGATCACGGCGATATCGCTGGCCACTATTCGATGCAGGTCGTTCAGCCGCCGCCGGGCATGGTCCCAGTTGGGCGCTTCGTCCAGCCGGCGCAACGCCAGGTCAATGTACGGGCCGGAAAACGGCGCTACGCCGTTTTCACCAAATACGGCGCGGGCGTCGACCAGCGGCTCTGACATGGAAATTTCCGCATACAGCAGGTCGTAGTCCCGCTCCGGATCATTATACACGCCAGGCGGCAGTTCTTTCGTGACGACCTTGATGCCGATGGCCGAGAGCTGCTCGGCAAAGGCGCCGCTGGCGATGCGGGCGACTTCAGTGGCCGGATGCGCCAGGACCAGCGTTGTGCGTTCCGGCACGGTTTCGTTCCGGGCCTTGGCCAGCTGGGCCAGCTCCCGTTCCGCCAGTTGGGCCAGCATGATGGCCAGCTTCGGCTCCCATTCACGCGGCATAATCCGATCGTCGTAGGCGTAGCCCAGACCGACATTGTTGGGCACTTCGATCGGAAAGGGGCCGCTCAGCACGCGGCAGCCCGGCAACTCGCGGCCGCCCAGCAGATTCTGCTCCAGCACTACCTGCCGATTCAAGCCGTACTCGATGGCCCGGCGGAACGTTTTCCGCTGCATGTGCGGGGAGCGATCATTCGGCACCAGCATATGCAGGGTCGGCAAGTCGTAACGTCCCAGCATCACCTGGCTGGCGGACGACGGCTCCTGGTGCAGCCGCGCAGCGTCGGCGGGGAACAGGCGATCGCACAGATCAATCTCGCCCCGCTTGAGCGCGACGTAAGCGTCGGATGCGGTCGGGTAAACCGTTTCCAGAATGCGGAGCCGTTCGCCGGCGCCGGCGTAGTCCGGGTTGGCCTGCAGGAGCAGTTCATCGCCCGAGTCTTTTTCGATCACGTACAGGCCGTCGAGCGCTTCGCTTTCGGAAAGGCTCTCCGCCCGCGGGGTGACGAGTCTTTTCAGCAGGGCCCGTGGATGGACATGCTGGAACCGGATCTGGGCGACCAGCTTGTCCGCATTCTCAATCGAAACCGACTGCAGCAGGCGGGCCCATTGCGGATAGTAGGCGGACGCCGCAGGGTTGGCGAGGTCGAGCAGACGCTGGGATATTTCCAAAGGCGTGCTGGCGCGGCCTTCCAGGGGACTATCGTTCCGGCGGAGCAGGAAGGAAAGCAGTCGGGCGTCTTCATCCCATTCCACGGCTCCCAGGGGCGACATGTATTCTCCGCCGTCCGCTCCCTGGCCGACAAAGCGAAGCAGCGTGCGGAGGGTCAGCCGGCCCACGCGGCGGGCGCCCCAGTCATTGATGCTGACGGGATCCAGCTGCCTGACTGGCTGGCTGACGCCCACATGAATGACGCGTTCCGTATCGGCGATCTCCTGCAGTAGTTCTCCCACGCCGGGAACCTCAGGCCAGATACCCTGGGCCTTGCGGGCCTCCAGGCGGGCAGCCTGGAACTGTTTGCCGGCCAGCAGAGTGCGCGCCTGTTCGACCCCTTTTTTGGCGTCTTCCAGGAGGATGTCCAGCTGGCGGGTGACGGCGGCGGCGACGTCGGGAAGTTTGGCTGCGGCGGAACGGTTGCCGACATATTCGTTCTGGATCCGGTAGAGGAAAACACGCATGGCCGGATAGCGTTTTTCTTCGTACAGGTTGTCGGTCATGCGCGAAATGAGGGCCGCCAGCATCGCACTCTGGGCGGGGCCCGAGGCAGAGCGGTACTCAGGGTCGCGTCGGAATAACTGCTCCAGCGACGACAGCGATTCGGCGTACCGCTTTTCCTTGGCCATCTGGATAATGTCGAGGTACAGGAACTCCTTGAACGCTTCGTCCAGTCCGGGCGTTTCTGGAAAGTTGGTTTTCAAGTAGAGCAGATTGGAGTAGGCCTTGGTGGTTTCATTCTGGCGGATGAGGTCTTTGGCCTCTTCCATCAGCAGCGTCGGCCAGTTGCGGTAAATGTAGTCGTCACGCTTTTCCCATTTCAGCATCCGTCGCGGCGTATCGACTTCCGGAAACAGTACGTACACCAGGGTCTGGGCGCCAACCGCCGGCGGTTTGTCGAGCGCTTCAATATGGACTTCGAAGGGGACGCCGTCCTTGTCGGGCAACTGTAGATAATCGTACGGACTGCCATCGAGCAGCAGCCCGGAAGGGGGCGCCTTCGGCGGGCCCTGGGCCATTCCCAACCCGGCAGCCAGGCTGACCAGCAGCGCAGACAGCAAACCGACCCGCAGGGCGAATTGCAAACCGCAAGAGCGAAGCAGCGACCAGCCCGACCGCGAGCAGCAGTCGCGGCGACGCAGCGTCGGCGAAGTCGCAGGGTATCGATTGGCGGGAGTGTGCAAACGCATGGAAATTACCATCACAAATCATCGCCCTGGTTGCAACGGGCTGCGGCGAATCAGGGACCAGGCACGGGAAGGAGATACACCACGCCGTCGGGACCGGTCAGCAACAGGCCGGTGTCCAGGAGCTTCGGCGGAGCAGCGATCGGCTCCTGCAGGGCGACATGCGCCACCAGGTTGCCGTCGGCGGCGGCCACCCGCCAGATATCCCCTTTGGCGGTCGCCAGCAGCAGATCGCCGCCGGGCAATAACAACGGTTCGCCCAGGGGAGGGCCGAACGGGTTGGGAGTCTTCCACAAGAGCTTCGAGGCCGCGTCAAAACGAAGCAGTTCGGCGCCGCTGGTGGTAAGCAGGAGTGTGTTGTCCAGGACGTAAGGACCCCAGGTGACGCGATCGCCCAGATCGTGTTCGTTCGCCAGTTTCAGCGACGGCAATTCGTAGCTGGTCAGAATGTCGCTCGACCCGCCGCGGAGGACGCCAAACAGCGAGGCGTCGATCGCCGCCAGTGGAGAAACGATAGAGGCCCCAGTGTCGATCAGCTTCTTTTCGACAAGCGACTTGCGGGCGTCGTCGGAGACTTCGACCAGGTAGATCTTTTTCCGATCATCGGCAATCGCGAACAGGGTGTCGGAAAGCAGCGCGGGCCGGCGCCACTGCACCAGGGCCCCCGGCGCCACGGGCGGCTGGAAAGGAGTCGCCAGATCGTCCCCCTGGGCGGCGTTAAACAGGAACACCTGGCCGCTGCTGTTGGGGGATAACATGCCTCCGGCGAATGGCAACGGCGGCGTGGGCGGCGCGCTTTTGGGGGCGGTCAGCAATCGCTTTCGCAGGCGGACTTCTCCCTGGGCGACTTCGCTGACCAGGATCAGATCGCCGCGGTCGCTGCTGGCGTAGGCGATAGTGTCGTCGTTGACGGGAACAGAATAAGCAAACGGCGTATCGCTGGGCAGATCGCCCTTGGTGATGTTGTACGTTTCACTGGAGAAACCGCCGGGTAGCGGGGCCGGCAACTGGAACCGGCGGCCTTCGGCGGACAGGGCCAGATACCCGTTGACCTTGGGGGAAAAAATGGGCAACCCGGCCAGCGGCGCCAGATTTACTTCCCAGACCGGGTCAGCCAGTGGATCGCGGGAAGCGGCGACGCTAAAGGCAGGCGAATTCCGCTTCCGCCGGACATGAACCACCGCATCGTTGATCATCTGCAAAGGCGCCACAAAGACGTCCTCCTGAAAGCCGATGCGAGCCGTCGAAAGCTGGCCGCGGGCGACCAGAATGTCAAAGCTCGATAGTCGACGGTCGGCGACCCAGACTTTCCCTTCCGCCGCCACCGGGTAATTCAGCAGCGACGTCTTCATGCGGGGCACCGATTCCACCACCGCCTTGGCGGGCGAACCGATACGAGCGCCATCGACCTCAAACAGGAAAATGGCGCCAAGGTCGGTCACCACCAGCACGTTCCGATTGTAAATCTGCGGCGGCGCCAGCACCTTGCCCGGCAGGCGGATCGGCGGCTGGGCCGCTTTCAGCTCGAGTCCGTTGGTGTTCGTTTCCAGCACATGCAGCAGGCTGTAATCGCTGCCGGCATTGTCGGCGACAAACAGATAACCTTTCTGCACAACCGGCGGCGTGACCACAGCGCCCGCTTTGTGGCCCAGGTAAAACACTTCGCGACAGCGCAGATCCTGCGGCGAAAGCACATACAGGTTGGAGTGTTCGCCTGTCTGGTATAGCTGGGGTCGCTGATCGCTGTAGCCGGCAGGCGTGGGCGTTCCCTGGGGCAGTTGGGCGACGACCGACGACGTTCCCGTCTGCAGGTCGACCGTCATGATTTTTCCGCCCGGCGTGGTCAGCACGGCAGAGTCCGGCGTGACGATCGGGGGCAGGAACCGCTCGCCAATCGGCAACCCCCATACGACCTCGCCGCTGGCCGCCTGGACGCGGAGCAGGGAGTTGTCCCGGGTATCCACCAGCAGCAAATCGGCCCCAGGCTGGGCCGAAACCCGCAACGGCTGGAACTCGGAATCCAGTCCGACCGGTCGACGCCAGAGCAAGCCGCCGTCGCCAGCGCGAAAGCCGTAAGCGACGCCGTTGACCGTCGCCGCGACGACCTGGCCGTCGACGCCTGTGAGTCCTTCGCCGCTGCGGCTGACCAGCATGATCTGGGACAGGGCAGGGGACGGTGCGACGGGCTGCGGTTCCAGCGACTGGGGTTTGACCTGGACGAGGTCCCGCTCACGTTCGCTGATGGCGTGCACCGCGGCGTCGAGCTGTTCGTTGGTTTCCAGATCGTTAAAAGCGCGAATCAGCTGCTTGCGGACCTCGTAGGCGGCGGGCGTATCGTTCGCCTCGACGGCTTTTTCGATCGCGGCCAGGGCGGTGACCAGTTCCCGATCACGGCTGATTTCTCGTTCTTCGCGGCGGATATCTTCCAGGATCCGCTCGATGCGATTCTCCTGGTTCTTGCGCACCGAGGTCGGCATGTAGGCGCCGTTATTTACCAGTTCGATGGCCGCTTTAGCATTCAAAATGTGCTTCTCGGATTCATCCGCTCCCGCCGTCGCCTGGGCTTGGGCGACAAACCCTTCAGCAATGGTGGGCAACAGACCGGCCAGTTCCGGGTGGGCCAAAGAGAGCTCTTCCTCGACTTCGATTTCGGGGAGGATCTTCTGCGCGGTGTGGAGAGCGTCGAGCATTTCCGATTTGTTTTCAACGTCGTTGCGCAGCGCAGCCATGCCGCGATGCACCCTGGCGAGGCCGGCTTTCGGGTCGCTGGGGAATGCTTCCAGGAATTCGTCGTAGGCTTCAATCGCTTGCGAGTAGGATTGCTGCGAGTAAAGCTGCTCGGCGTGCTCCAGCATTTCGGTGGAATTGCCGCGAAGCATGGCGTAACCGAGAAATCCGCCGGACACAATCAGCACCAGCAGCAACAGCCCGCCGCCAAAGAGCAAAGGAGATTCCCACTGGCTTTCGCGAGGTTTTTTCTTGGCGGATGTGCCGCGCGACGGTTCAGGCCGCGATTGTTGCTGTCCCTGGTTCGCAAACGGATCCTCGGCATAGTCAAGCCCCGACGGTCCCGAAGGCAGCGGCGTCAGGCCCGAAGACCCGCCGCCCTGGGGCAATGGCGTCAGTCCCGAGGAAGGAAGCGGCGTCAGCCCATCGCCCATGGGAGTCAAATCGTCGCCGCTGACCGGGACCAGGTAGTCGCCGCCGATGGGGGTTAAATCGTCGCCGCCGATCGGAGTCAGATCATCATCGCCGATGGGCGTGAGATCGTCGTCGCCGATCGGGGTCAGGTCGTCGTCTTCCAGCGGGGTGAGATCATCATCTTCGGGGCGGAGGGTGAGATCGTCTTCATCGCCGACAGGCGGCTGGGCGGTCGGGGCGGGGGCCGCTTTGGAGGGTCCGGCCAGGGGTTGTTCGGCCGCAGGCTGCTTGCCGCCGGCTGCCTGGGGAGGTCCGGCAAGAGGTTGTTCGGCCGCAGGCTGTTTGCCGGGGGCAGGAGGCGGCGCCAGGGGTTGCTCCCCTTTGCCGGGCGGCGTTACGGGTTGTTCCCCACCCCCTTGGGGCGGAACGACCGGCATTTCTTCCGTCGCGGAAAGGTCTTCGACAGCGGACGTATCGGGCGGCAACGAGCTGAGGATTTTTTTTGCCAGGAACGGCGTAAGGTGCCCCTTATCGATCAGCAAGGCGGCGACTTCCTTGGGGGGGATCTCGCGCGCAGAGGAGGCGACCTGCTTGCGCAATTTGGCAAGCACCTTCTCTTCGAGCAAGCCTTGTTCGGCAAGAGCATCAAGAAACTGGCTGGCGGACATAGGCTATTCGTCGTCCTCTTCGACCGTGACTAACTGCACTTTATTCATTCCGACTTCGGCCCCGGCATCGATCGCGTCGACGACTTTGGCGTGGTACGCCTCGCCGTTGGCGATGACCATCAGACTAGTGGGGTTGCTGCCTTCGCCGCGAGCCCGGCGAAGCAGGCGCAGCAGATCCTGTTTACTGGGGGCCTCTTCTTCCCAGTCGGGCGTCAGCACCTGGTAAGTATTGTAGAAGTCGACCCTGACAATGACATAATCAGGGTCGTTTTCCAGTTCTTCCATTGAGCGCGTTTGCGTGCTGGGTTCGTTGTTTTCCGGCGAGGGAAGCTCCAGGGAGCGTTGCAGACTGAACGCGGCCGTCACCATGAAAAAGATCAGCAACAGGAAGGTAACATCGACCATCGGGGTCATGTCCATTTCGGACTCGCCTGCACGACGGTCCTCTTCGCCGAAGGAAACGTATTCTTCGCTGGGGGGATCGTCGTCGTGGTCGTCGTAATTGGCGTGGTCGTCGGCGATGGGAAACCTCTCCTGGGAGGCGGGGGATGCGAAAGGCAGGCTCTCGCTCGGCGATTCCGCCGCCCGTTCCTGGGATGCGGAGTTTTCGGTTGCAGCTGTATCTGATGATCGTGTTGCGGACGCGGCTGTTTCCGACGCGGGGTCAAAGCCGCCGACCGCCTGCTCAAACGCGGCGAGCGACTCGGCCAGTTCCTTAGGATCGATTCCGGGCAGCGTATCGGAGTTGGACCGACTGGCCGCGATATCTGTCAGTGAAGGGCCGTCGTCGCCTTGCCAGGTTTCCGTGATGGCCGCTTCGTCGGCCCGCGGAACATAGACCCGTTCATGGCAGCGAGGGCAATTCACCTGCCTGCCCCGCAATGCCGTCGCGGCAGCGAAAACAGCGTCGCAGGCAGGGCAGCGAAATGGGAAACTCACGATAGTTGGTAACAGGATAAGGAGGCGGTCGTTCGACAACGCCAGGGGATACCGCGGTCAGGACGGAAATCCCTGCGTGCGTCTCCGCTGCAGTCAGGGCGGCGGCTACGGGGGCGACGTACGCGCGGCCTGGAATCTGGGCGAGGCCGGGCGTATTGTCGAGTCTTTACTTCTCAAGGACAGCAACATGGAGAATCTCAAGCTCCACGGCGCCGCCGATCGTCGCCAGGACTTTGGCGACTTCGCGATGTTTCAGCGCGCCGTCGGCCTTGATCAGGACATGGTGTTTGGCGGTGCTCCCGTTCAACTCTTTGTCAACGTATTCGGCCAGGGCCCGGCGCTGGTCGGCCGGATCCCCGGAGTTGACCCGATACTGCGGGTCGATGGCGTCGCCCAGGTATACCACGGCCGACCCGTCGGGAGCGCTGGCGACGGTGACAATGACAGAATCCTTGGCGGCGACGGGCACGCCGTATTTGGCTTCGGGCAGATCGACGCCCGTGGTGCTTTCAATTTTGGCGGCGACTAAAAAAAAGATCAGCAGCAAAAACGTGATGTCGATCATCGGCGTGATATCCATCTCGGCGTCGTCCATGGCGCGACGGCGACGGAACAAAGCCTGGACTTCATCCCGCTTGTGGATATCAATTGCGTCGTCGTCAATTTCGTCGGGTGCGCTCGCCATGGCTACGGTTCTCTCTTCATCGACGCCCGGAATGCGTCAAAAAAGCGGGACAGTCCAAAGGCCACCAGGTCTTCCATTTTTCGAATGCGGACGTTAATGCTGGCGGTGCACAGCACCAGCGGAATCGCAATCGACAACCCACAGGCGGTCGTGATCAGGGCGACTTGAATGTCGGACGCCAAGTCTTCCGCCTTGACCTGGTCGGCGGTCGCCAGCTGGGCAAAGGCGCCCATCATCCCGACCACCGTTCCCAGCAGCCCGATCATCGGGGCGCTCTTGATCACGGTGTTGACCCAGCTCAGGCGGTATTCCAGGTCGGCCAGTACGTCGCGCTGGAAACGGTCGATCACGAATTGCCGGACTTTATTATAGCCCATCTGGCGGTTCTCGACCGCCATCAGGATCAACTGCGGCATGGCCCGCGAATCGCCCTCGCACAGTTCGACCACGCTATTGTAGTCGCGGCGGCTCAGCGGGAGCTCGACTTCCTCGAGGAACTGCGTCTGCTTTTCCTCGCTTTTGAAGCGCTTCGCCGAGACACGCATCCAGACGATCATCACGCAGTACGCCCCCCAGAGCGCAATCAACGCCAGGGCAAGGTAGATCGAATTGGCGACAATTTCAAATACGCTAATGCCTTCTGGCATGCCGGGTCACTCGTAGTTGGAGTCAAGGTGGAGGCAGGTATCACAGGCTCAATACGCAGGAACCGCTGCATTCCAACAGCCGTGGGCGGCCAAGAGCAGAGCCTTGCCCACGAAGGATCCCGGCGATGCGGGCGATTTTACCAGACACGTGCTACTTTTGGCGTTTTTTGGCCAGCGCCAGCGCTTTGGCCAGCGTATCGACGGCGTCAGACGATTCCATTTTTGCCAGAACATCAAAGGCGCAGGCCAGGACCCGTTTCGTGTCAGCGACGTTGATCTGGGTTTTCCCCGTGTCGACCAGACGCGAAACCTCATTGTAGAAATCGTTGACCTTCATCGAACACCCCTCGTTTTGTGATGAGCTGGAAAAGCAAACGGGCAGTCGCCGACCCGCCGGGCGAACCGCATATGGAACGGGTATCGTAGCCTGTCCGACCGCAGGCCTTCAATTCACCTTCACGAAACTTTTGCGATTTCCCTCTTCGCAGTCTGACAGGCGAGCCCGCGGTGTCAATCCTGTCGATTGTAACCAGGGACGGGAGCTCCCTGCTAAACGGCGCGCCCGCGCCGCCGCCGCGCGTTCGCCGGTGGCATGACCGTCGCTGCGGGATCGCATTCTCCCGCCGTGCGGATTCCGCTTTTTCCGTGGGCGCCCGGCGCTGCCGGCTTGTTCGCGCTGCCGTATAATCACCGCTTTCCTTCGGCCCTGTTTCTCTCTTATGACGCCAGACTCTTTTGCTGTGGGCGACGCTCCTCCCGACCCGGTCCGGGTGCAGGAGATCGTGCGCCTGCTCAAACAGCATTACGATGATGCAGAGTGCGCGTTGCATTTTGAAACGCCGTTCCAGTTGCTGGCGGCCGTGATTCTGTCGGCCCAATGCACCGATGAGCGGGTGAACATGGTGACGCCGGAACTGTTCCGCCGATATCCGACGGCCGAGAAACTGGCCCGCGGCCGCCAGGCCACCGTGGAGCGGATTGTCCATTCGACCGGATTTTTCCGGAACAAGGCGAAAAACCTGATCGGCTGCGCCCAACGACTGGTTTCCCATCATGGCGGAACGCCTCCCCTTACCATGCAGGAAATGCTGCTCTTGCCGGGCGTCGCTCGGAAAACGGCGAACGTGGTGCTGGGTGTAGCGTACGGCATCGCCTCGGGAGTGGTCGTCGACACCCATGTGCTGCGGCTCAGTCGTCGACTAGGACTGACTGCCAGCACGACGCCGGAAAAAGTCGAAAACGACCTGAGAGCCATTTTACCCCAGTCCGAGTGGATCATGTTTTCGCACCGGCTGATCCATCATGGGCGACGCCTTTGCAAGGCCCGCAAGCCCTTGTGCGCCGAGTGCCCGTTACAAAACCTTTGTCCCCAGACAGGCGTGTCATGATTCTTTCCGGCGAAGAGATCCGCAGCCGGATGGGAGACGATATCCATATCGATCCCTTCGACGAGCGGCTTCTGAATCCGAACAGCTACAACCTGACGCTGCATAACGAACTCCTTTGTTACGAGGAAGTCGTTCTCGACATGCGCCGGCCCAACCGCGTGCGGCGCCGCACGATCCCGCCGGAAGGGCTCGTGCTGAACTCCAACCAGCTGTACCTGGCCCGTACGATCGAACGGACGGAAACGCACAATCTGGTGCCGATGATCGAAGGCCGTTCCTCGATCGGCCGGCTGGGGCTGTTTGTGCATGTGACGGCCGGCTTTGGCGACGTCGGTTTTTGCGGCTACTGGACGCTGGAAATGTTCGCCGTGCAGCCGGTCCGGATCTACGCCGGCGTGCCGATCTGCCAGATCTTCTATCACGAGATCCTCGGCGACGTGCGGGAATACGTGAGCGACAAATACCAGCACAACACCGACATCCAGCCCAGCATGCTCTTCAAAGAATTCGGCGACCAGGCCGACTTTGACGAAATGCAGCTGCGCCTGGAATTTGGCGCCGAAGACCCGCGAAAGGAACACTGACGGGATTTAACGCCCGCCATTTGGCCAGTTTCAACTCGCGAAAATCGCTTCCCCGCGAGTTGACCATCGCTGGACTCTTGCAAGAATATTTGTGGCCAGGCGAACTATCGTCCGGCGGCGTGCGTAGAAGTAAAGGCATGCCGCCAGGACGGTTACTCCCTGGCGAACGCATGGCCATTTCTCTTTGTGAGCCGCCTCTCCATGAACAGGTTGTTGTTCCATCTGCTGGTGCTGGGTAATGCCTGCCTGCTGGTTTTGCCGGCTGGCTGGTGCTGCTTCGCGCTGCCGCAGACGGATGGACAGCAGGTTCCGGTGGCGGTTGCTTCCTGTTGTACGGTCGCCACGCCCCACGCGGGCGAGTCGTCGGAACCGGCTGCCCCGCAGGTCGAGTGCTGCTGCTCCGAACAGACCGCCGTGACGACCTCACGCGTCGAGTGGAACATTGACCCTGCGGTTATCCTGCTGCCGCCGGCTATTACGCCGTCGCGGCCGACCGCCGGCCATCCGCCCACGGCGATTCTCGCTGACTATGGCCCCCGGTTGCATGTTCTCCAGTGCGTATGGCGCTGTTAAAGAGTCTCGGCTGCGATTCTCTTTTCTTTTAATTTTCGGCGCCGGAGCGTCTGTCTGACGCTGCCGTTTCGCGCCGATTCGCCATGAAGATATTCTTCCCTGGAGAAGTTTCTATGTTGAGTTCCTGGATTACTGGTTCGTTTCTTAGCTTGTCTTTCCTGGCATCGAGTCTGCTCAGCGCCGGCGCCACGGCGCCCGATTGCTGCACGCAAAAGCTCGCCTGCTGTGAAACGAAAGTCTGTTGCGCCGCCGACCCGAAACCGGCCTGTTGTGAGAAGAAGCTCGCCTGCTGCGAAGCGAAAGCCTGTTGCAACGCCGACCCGAAACCGGCTTGTTGCGAGAAGAAGCTCGCCTGCTGCGAAGCGAAAGCCTGTTGCAACGAAGCAAAGGCCTGCTGCAACGAAGCAAAGGCCTGCTGCAACGAAGCGAGAGCCTGCTGCAACGAAGCAAAGGCCTGTTGCAACGAAGCGAAAGCCTGCTGCAACAAAGCGAAAAAGTGCTGCAACAAGGCGAAGGCTTGCTGCGGAGTGTAGTCGCGCTGGCTTTGCTTTGACCTGATCCCCTGGAGCCCTTGCGGAAGTTCGTCCGCAAGGGCTTCTTTCATTGCGTCGATGTCGAAGCGGCGGGCTTCGTCCGACGGCCAGCCGGTTGCTTTTTGCCGATCGGCGTGCGAACCTGACGGCTCGGATGAAGTTCAGGGCGTCGCATTCGCCGACGCCGCTTGCCCCTCGCTGCCAGGAGTTCTGTCTTGAAGATTCGCATGCTCGTCCTGCTGCTCTGCCTGGCGGCGGGAGCAAACGTCCCTTGCCAGGCCGGGAGCCAGGTTCGTCTGGCCGAAGACGGCAAAGCGCTGCTGCCGATTGTCGTCTCTCCGGCGGCATCGGACGAGGTGAAAGCATACGCCGCGGAACTTGCCGACTATCTCCAGCGGATCTCGGGCGCCCCGTTTGAAGTCAAAAGCGGAGACGGACAAACCGGGCTGGCTATCGGCCGGGCCAGTGATTTTCCGCTGCTCAAGCCGGACGTCGATCTGTCGGGAAAACTGGCCGAGCGACGCGAAGACTACCAGCTGCGATCGCACGTCCAGGGCGTCTGGCTGCTGGGGGCGACCGACCAGGCGGTGCGGCACGCCGTGTGGGACTTTTTATATCGCCTGGGCCATCGTCAGTTCTTCCCCGGCGAGCACTGGGAAGTGATCCCCAGCCAGCCGCAACTGACCGTCGAAGTCGATGCGTTCGAGCACCCCAGTTATGCGTCCCGGCGGATCTGGTACGGCTACGGCGCCTGGGATTACGCCAAAGAACCGTATCGCCAGTGGTGCGAGCGGAACCGGTGCGTGCAAGGCATCGTGCTGAATACGGGCCACGCCTACGACGGCATTCTGGCCCGGAACAAGGCCCAGTTCGCCGAGCATCCGGAATACCTGGGGCTGATCGACGGGGAGCGAAAGTCCACGAAGTTCTGCATTTCGAACCCCGGCCTGCGACGCCTGGTCGCCGACGACGCCCTGGCCCAGTTGGCGGCGGACCCAAACAAGCAGTCGATCTCGGTCGATCCAAGCGACGGCGGCAACTGGTGCGAGTGCGAAAACTGCAAACAACTAGGCTCCATCACCGATCGAGCCGTCACCCTGGCGAACACGGTGGCGACGGCCGTGGCGGAGCAGCACCCCGACGTTTATGTCGGCATGTACGCCTACAGTTATCACTCGCCGCCGCCGTCGATTCCGGCCCATCCCCGGGTGGTGGTCAGCGTCGCCACGGCGTTCATCAACGGCGGTTACACAGTCGATCAACTGCTGGCCGGATGGTCGGCCAAGGCTTCGACGTTAGGCATCCGCGAGTACTACAGCGTGAACACCTGGGACCGCGATCTGCCGGGCGCGGCCCGCGGCGGGCGGCTGGATTACCTGCAGCAAACGATCCCGCATTTCCATTCGCAGTCCGTCCGTTTTCTCTCGGCCGAATCCAGCGACAACTGGGGACCGAACGGCCTGGGCTATTATCTGGCCTCCCGATTCATGTGGGATGTGACCGAAGCCGACCAGCGGGACCAACTGCAGGACGACTTTCTGCAGAAGTGTTTTGGCGACGCCCAGGAACCAATGAAGCGGTTCTATACGTTGCTTGACGGCGGACATCGGCAGCCGTTGTGCGACGACCTGGTCGGACGCATGTATCGGTTGCTGGACGAAGCCCACCAGGCAACCGACGACGAAGCAATCCAGGCTCGTCTTGCTGACCTGACCTTGTACACCCGTTATGTCGAGCTGTGGCTGGACTATTCGATCGCCAAGGAGGCCGCCCGGCAAACGGCGTTTGAGGCGATGCTCCGCCATGTCTGGCGGATGCGGGAAACGATGATGGTGCATTCGCTGGCTTTGTATCGCGATGTGGTCAACCGGGACAAGTCGGTGTCGCTGCCGGAAAACGCCCGGTGGAATGCGCCGGCGGAAGGGAACCCACTGAAGAGCAGCGAGCCGTTCCTGGCGGACGAGCTGGCCCGCATTCGGCGGGAGGGGATCGCGAACCGGCCCTTGCTGGAGTTCACACCGACCGCTTACAGCGACGATCTGGTTCCCGCGATGCCGCTGTCGCTGGAGTCCGGCAAGCCGGGCAGCATGGGAATTTACTCCCGTTCGCCGCGGAACTATTACACCTGGATTGAAAATTCACCGGCGACCCTTTCTTTGTCGATCACTGGCGGGGTGATTTATCAGAACCGCGGCTTGACGCGGATCGCCCTGTATCCAACCGCCGAGACGGAAGGGAAGGCAGTCGCCCAGGCCGAAGTCCCGCCGACCCGCACGCCGGAAACGGTCGATCTGGCGACGACCTTCACCGGCCTGCATCGACTGGAGATCCTGGCCGGCGGCGGCGCCCGATCCGAGTGGCTCAGTGAGGCGCCTTTCACCGTAGAGTCCAGTTTTGAACGGCCCGGCGCCTTGCATGGCCGCTGGTCGCTGTATTTTTATGTTCCCCGCGGGACGACAACGGTCGGCGGATTTGGGCAGGGGGTCGGCCGCATGCTCAACGGGAGCGGCGAGCTCGTTCACACCTTCAGCGGCAAGCCGGGTTACTTCAGCGTGCCCGTCCCGCCAGGCGAAGACGGCCGATTATGGAAGTTCGACCACTGCGCCAGCGACAAACTGCTGATGACGGTTCCGCCCTACCTGGCCCCTTCGGCCGCCCAGTTGCTGCTCCCGCGAGAAGTCGTGCAGCGCGACCAACAAAAGTAAGCGGGCGACACCCATGCAACGAGAAACTCTTGACCGACGGAAGTCGACGGTCGGTCGTCTTTTCTTCGGACCGCGAAAAGATTGACTGATAGATTCTGGTTCGTCGTTTTGAGGAAGAGTAGACGCCGGACAGTCGACTTTCTGCGCCGGCTTGTTCGCAAAAAAAACAACCCAAAAGCGACAGTAATTACCTTCTCGCTCCCCGCAAAAGAACGCGAACTTCCCGTCATCCGAAGGTTAAGGGACCTGCCAATGGATGGCGCCCCACAGGTGCGGGGTGAGGGCGGCTTCCGACGGGACGTCGGCCGTGATGCCGGTCGCTTTGTTGCTCCAGTAGGAACGGGCTGTTGTTTCGGAACCGTTCCCGCGGAGCACGCCGATATCCCCTTTGGTGGAGGACCCCGCCTGCGGGGCCAGGCCAAGCAGCGCAAGCGGCACGGAGATTTCGTAAAAGCCTTTGCCATCGGTCGCCAGCTGCACCTGGTCGCTGACATCTTTCACCTGGTCGAAGGTGATCGTCCGCCAGGGCGAGCTGAACGGAACTTTCTCGCCCTGGGCGTTGGGCGACACCGGTCGATACAGCAGAGCCTTCGTTTCTTTGTCGACCTGGGTGACAAGCAGACGCAGATCACCCTGGGCCGGCTCCCTGCGTTGCGGATCGGCGGCTGGATCGGTCGCCAGCATCAGGTCCAGGGCGCCGCCCGTTTTGAACAAGGCGACGGGCAGCTCGCCCGAGTTGCGTAGCAGGTCGGGCTGCGTGGTGCTCCAGGCGGCGAACAGTCGATCGCCCCGTACGGCCAGCGCTCCACGGACGTTAAACGGTTTGGAGTTGGCGTTGAAGTTTGCCGCCACGCCCCGCTTGTCGATATCGACCCACTCGGCCGCGTTCCAGTCCTGGGAAAGACCGTCGACCTGCAGACCCTCTTCGCCCGCTGGGCGATCGCCTTGCACCACGGCATGCAACGTCCCTTTGCCGAAGGACGCCTGCCGCTGGGCCTCGCGGGCGAGTACAAAAGTTTGCGCTTCGGCCAAATGATCGGGCGTGACTTCAACCGGGAACGGATGAATCGACCGTAACGACTCCAGCCCTTTGAGCCGCACCAGACTGCCGCGGGAGCCGTCCACCGCGTACACCTTGCCGTCGGAGCTGCGGGTAATCGAAGGCCAAAAATTTTCATCGTGCAAGGTGATTCCGGCCAGGCTCATGCCACGCTGGGCGATCGGCATTTTCCAGGACTTCCCCTGACGCGAATCTTCAAACATCGTGGCGACGAACAGGCCGTCCCGAGTGAAGATATAGAAGTTCCCCATGTTGCCGTTGATGGCCCACAGCGGTTCCGTTTCGGCGCCGGCCGGCTCGAAGAAACCGCCGAGCAGGCGGGTGCTGCCGATGACCTGTCCCGGTCGATCCGGCTGGGCCGCCCGGTGCGAAGCATGCAAGCCCGGCCAGGGGCTAGGGTAGCTCCAGGCCGGATGGCCGTCTTTCACGCCCGACAGCGATTGCTGATGGAAAGGTCCAACGCCCAGGGTGACCACGGCTTCGTCGCTGTCATCCGCCAGCACCTGGTTGCCGCCGGAGGAACCGGGGCGCTGCACTTCGTCCGCCAGCACCTGGCGATCGGCAAATTGATAAAGGGGGACCCCCGTCGGCGTGAACCGCTGCGGCGGAATCCGCAACGACTGCCCGCCGCAGTTGGCGATGCAGAACGAAAGATCGGCCATCACCGTCACGCCGCCCGATGAAAGGTGTTCGAGCATCACCTCGTCTGGTTGCACCTGGGCGTCGGCGTTCGCGTCGGACCAGATAAAGAACGCCTGGTTCGCTCCGTTATTCCGGTTGGGGTCCCCTTGCGGATCGGCGCCTTCGGGCCAGAGGTTCAGGAACGGTTCTGTTTTGAGGATCGGCCAGTCATTGGCGCGGCCCATGGCGGCGGCTGGCTGGGCCACGCCGTCACGATCGTGGAACAGGAATGCCGTGTTATGTCCGCCGGTCGGATTGGTGTTGTAGCAGTTGGTCAAATAACGCTGGCCGGAGCGATACAAGGGCGTCTCTGGCGCGGCCGCACGGAACGGCAGCGGGAAGCGGCTCGACGAGCGATATAGCACGCGGGACAGCTGCGACGTCCCCTGTTCCCAGTTCAGCTGGAACTCCAGGGCGCCGCGGCCCTCATCGGCATAACAGAAGCGTGTCCGGTCCTGCGAGTCAAGCGATCCGCCGCCGCCATACTTGCCGGGGCCATAGAAGGCTCGAATCAACTTCCCTTCAGGCGACCAGACGCTGACCCGCTTGGGCAGGTAATCATGTTCGGCGACCCACAGCTGTCCCTCCGAATCGACCGCCAGCCCGGCCGGATGGTTCATGTGCAACGGGTCATAGTCGCCGGCCGCCGGCAAGCCCCGGCGACCGACCAGCCGGACCAGCTTCCCCCGCGAGTCGTAGACTTTGACCTGGTGGCTGGCGCCTTGATCACTGATGTAGATCGAACCGGAAGCGTCGAGTGTCAGGCCGAACGGATCCTCAAGGCCGTCGGCGATGAGCGTTTCCGGGGGGCCGGCGGCGATTGGATTATCGGCGGCCGGATCGGCCAGGGCGAACCGCACCAGAGTCGTCCCGGAGAGCACCAGCAGTCGCCCGGAGGAGTCAAAGCAGAGGCCGCGGGGATCGTCAAGTTTCTGCTGTCCCAGCGTTTTGCCGGCGGCGTCGATCCAGAGCAGTTGGTTCTGTTCCCGCAGGCTGCAGACGATCTGGCCGTTGTAAGCAGCGACGCCGCCGATCTGCTCAAAGCGGTCGCCTGACTCGCCAGCGGCCGGGAGCTTCTGCACCAGGACCGGCGTGGGGGTGAGCTTGCCGTCGTTCTTGTGCTGGAGCGCTGTGATACGCAGCTCGCTGATGTTCGAGCCTTTTTCGATCGGCCAGACGGAGGCGACATAGGCGGCCGTTTCGACCGGCGCCTGGGGGCCCGTATCGCGTCCCAGGTACGGCGCGGCGGTCCAGTTGCCGCCGATCCATTTCAGGCCGCCCCGTTTGACGCCGTTGAGATCGACCCAGGCGAAACCGTCGGGCCCCTCGGTGACGTAGCTTCCCAGAAAGACGCTCGGCGCCCCGGTCGGCGAGAATTTCGCTGGCACAAACACCGCGGCCGACGGCGGCGAATGGTTCGCCAGCCAGGCGCCGGTGTGGTCGGCTGTACTCCAGGGCGGGCTGCCGGAACTGTACACGGGGAACTCGTAGACCGCTTCGACCTTTTTCCGCCACAAACCGCGAGCCCGATATTTGCCGGGCGTCACGAGTCGTGCGGGAATGTTGAACAGGCCATGGTCGGCCGCTTCCACATCGCGGCCCAGGTCGTCGGCGCCGTCCCACCAGGCAACATTGAGGCCGGCAGGGAACGGCGTTTCGGAGACCAGGTTGCGAATCCGCTTTCCCGTGCTGTCCTCAATCACAAGCGTGACAAAGCCTGGTTCGGGCAGCTCAAACCGGACGGCAATCGGGGCGTGCGGTTCGTCCTGCAGCGAGCGATCCGGCGCCGGCAAGGGAAGCTCGTTCAGGGGCTCCTGTCCCAGGTCGACGCAGGCCATCAGTTCGCCCAGCCAGATCCGTTTCCCTTCCGCCGTGCGACGCATGACGTGCGGGTGACGCGGTACGGTCACTGCCGTTACCTGCAGACGGATGGCGCGGGTGCGGACGATGCTGGCAAAGGGGAGAGCATTCGGCCAGAACGGCGTCGGGTAGCCGTTTTCCAGATCCTGGAAGTCGCCGACGGTCTGCCAGTCGGCGTCGGACGCATCGCGCGGATGACGATCGGCCGGACCGACGTACGCCTGTACCTTAGCGACGGCGAAACCGCTCCACACGGCGAGCAGACGGTCCAGATTGACGGGCGACGGCCAGGTGAGCAGGATCCATTCCGGGTGTTCGGCCGAGATCTCCGGCCGCGGCGATTCCTCCGCGTCGGACTGGCTGAGATTCTCCCAGGTGTTCCATTGATCGGACTTGCCATTGATGATCCGATCGGCGTAACGATGATTCGATTCAGCAGCGGGCGCGGCCATCGGAGCCAGGTTGGCCCAGCGCTGCGGGGCGATCAGCACGCCGCCCAGGTAGCCTTCGTAAACGGAGTCGGCCGGGGCGGCCAGATGGGTGAAACGGATCGCCTGGCTTTTCGTACCGGGCGGCAGCACCCAGATCGCCAGATCGTCCCGACCCGCTTCGTCCCGATGGATGCCCGACACGCCCAGGCGGGACGCCGGCAGCCACTGCGTGTCATCCGCCAGATCGCCTGGCGCGGTGGCCGTGGGACGCAGCACGCTCACGGCTCCGCCGCCCTTGACCAGCACGGAACCGATCGTCGCCGGCTCTTTCAGGCCGATCCGCAAATGCCGCGGACCCGGCAATTTCCCAGCGCCAAACGCCATGCCATTGTGGCCCGGATGCAGTTTCGGAGAGCTAGTCCAGAGCACCCACAGCGGGTTGGTCTCGCGCTGGTCAGGATCGAGCGCCGTCGTTTTGCCGTCGACCCAGACGGCCGTCGCGGCAGGGTCGATCTGCTCGGGAGAGATCGTCGTCAAGGTATGCGGAGCCTGACCAGAAACGGGCGACGACCAGCACGCGGGCGCCAGCCACAGAACCGCCAGCGACATGACGAAACGGAAACTGCGAGCAAGAGAAAGGAGCATAAGAGCGCTCGAATAAAAGTCCAAAGAGAAGCCAATACCTGAAAACGTTCCGCCCCCCGTATTCTAACGGCGATCCGGAAAAACCGTAACCAACAGGTCGAACGGTTTTGCTGCGATCGAATCGGTAGTCGTGTTGTAGAAAGCGTCGATCGCCACCGCATGAGCGACCGCCAGGCAGGGCGAGCCGCACCCTGGCGCGACGACCGCCTGACCGGGCCCCACGTACGGAGGTTCCCGCTGGCCCCGTTCGTCGTGCAGGTACGTCTGCATCGCCGGGCCGTAGCGCAGCAGAAACGCTCCACCAACGCCGCCCGACAGGTTCCGTTGCGGGTTCGCCGAGCAGAGCAATCCATCGGCCTCAAGGTCGAGCAGATCGCCGTGGATCATTTGCCAGACGGGCATCCGTATAGAGCCTTTCAATCAAAGCATGTTTCGGATTCTCCGCGTCAACCCGCAGCCAGCAAGGGTCCGGGAGCTGGTCGCCCCACTGCTGGGAAAGCAGAAACCGCGGACGGTAATCGACTCCATCCAAGGTAAAGCCAAAATGATAGTAAGCCTGCGGCTCAAAATGCCAACGACGGGACAAAGCCGTTTCGACCTGCAGGAGTTTCGCCTGGACGCTCACGCCGGAGCGAAACAGGCGGCGGATATGACGCACGCGGAAGGTCAGCCACGCCGTTAGCGCCAGCGTGCCCAGAATGGCCAGCGACGCTACGGGATACCGGTCGTTGCTGCTGCTCAAAGGTGCGCGGCCCCACGTCAGGGATGCCTCGTAGAACATCAGCAGGGTGAGGACCCAGGCGGCCATGAGTCCGACCAGAGCCGGGGCGATCCCTTGCACGTCATAGAAGAGAATCCGCAGCAGCGACGGCCGCGGCAATGGCCCTTCGTAACGAGTCGGCAGCGGCCTGCGTTTTGACATGCGTCCCCTCCTGCGCTGGCGATTCCCGGTGCGAGGGCGAGCGGTCGGGGCGCCTGTGGCAATGTCTCGCCGGTGTAATTCTAACGGCAACGCTGCGGGACAGGCAACGTCGCGGAGGGAAGATCACGTCGCTCTGCGAGAGGACGTTTGCGTCAGTGCGTCAGTGCGTCAGTGCGTCAGCGCGTCGACGCCGGTGGCGACAGGACGGTCGGGTTCGTCCGGGCGGTTCGCCAGACGGGCTCGTTGTATTCGGGAACCGGGCCAATGTCGAGACCGCGAACCCGCTCGGCGACCCGGGAATGGCGCTCGCCTGGATTGTACTGCGGGGCCGGCTGCGTCGCTGCCGGGCAACTGGTGCAGTCGACATGGCGACCGCGGTAGGCATGAAAAGAAGGTGCGCAGCCCAGGGCAAAGCTGCACGCAGCAGCGCACCAGAAGCAGGCGTGGCGGATTCGATACATCAGGCTTTCCTCAATTTGAAAACGATCATTCCAGCAAAGCATGGCTCTGTGGCGGGCGATCCCAGGGAAGGCAAAAATTCGAGGTCAGCAGGCGGGGCCGGATCTGCGTTCGCGGCAGGAAGGATTTCGGGACGGGAAAGGGGCGCCAGGAACGGCCGGCCTTGAAAGCCGCCGAACCCACGCGTTCGAGTTCCGCCAGCGTTTACCGCTGCCTCGCTTCCAGGCGATGCAGGGAAATCTGGTAGCGCAACAGCTGGCGCCCGTTATCAATCAACGACAGAAAAGCGACTTCGCCCCGTTGAACGCCTGGCGGGAAACCTCCCGCATCTGGCGGGCTGGCGGCAGGATGTTTTCCTGGAACAGCACCCGCAAAACCAGGTGGCTTTGCAGGACGGATGAAGTCATTTATCGCACTTGCGTAAATATCGACAGAACCGTCATCAAGAAACCAGCCGTTACCAGCCGCATCCGGCCGAGTCCGGCGAGAGACGTCCTCTGGTAACGAAAACGCGGGATGTAACGATTAAACCGATCCTGCCGGCTAGTCGTCCGGCGATCAGCAAAGGGCTGCATCCATGGCGGATCGCGGCCCCCCTCGCCAGCCAGGTTAGCCCCAGCGGGCCTGGACTTCGATCCACTGGTGGGCGGCCAGATCGATGCGGATCTTGCCGTCTTCGACGCTGCACTCGCCGCCGGGCAGCCCCTGGAAATCCACCTTTTTGGCGGTCGCCACGCTGCGGAACGTCGACAGGGAGGTCTTGACGCTGCGACCGGAAGTTTCCAGCAGACGAACGCAGAAGCCGACGATCTTGCCGTCTTCGGTCAACGGCGACCAGTGCGTAGCCGTGACATTCCGCGCGTCGAAGTGGAACAGCCAGCTGGAAGGATTCGGCGCCGGCGGACCGGCCGTCTCTTCCACAACCACCGGCGGCAGGATCAGGCCCATGGCGTCGTTCATGGGGTGCGTCAGATCGACGCCGATCCCTATCGTGAACTTGCGGGCCGTTTCGCCCCGCACCACCAGCAGGGTATCCATCATGCGGTGGCCGATGCGACGATGGAACGGCAGGCCGCCCGTCAGGATCGTCGTGCGGATCTTCTCTTCTTCGACGCTCACATAATGGGGCGATTCAATCCGCTTGCCGGAGTGCGGCTGCCGCGTTTGATGGGCCGTCCGCCAGATCTCCGACGACTCGTCCCGCCAGGCGAACCGGGCGCAAAAGTAGGAGTTCCACGGGTCGGCTTTGGGCTCCACATGCGGGTCGAGCTCGATCTCGATCCGCAACACGCGGCTGCCTTTGAAGACCTGGTAACGCTGCTGGAAATCGGCGTACACCTGGCGGTCCGGGCCGACCAGTTTGCCGGCGACAGTAATTTCGCCCAGCGCTTCGCTGTCGATGGTGGTGCGAACGCTCTCGGCCTGCATGCGTGCGTACTGGGCGCCTTCATCGGGATCGCTGTACGCTTCGCCGGGCTGCGGACGACGTCCCGGCAGGCGGAAGCCCAGCTGTTGCGACATGCGGTTGCTGCGGGAGTTGTACTGGTGCAGCGACTGGAGCGCGCCCGTTTCCATGTTGATCAGGGCCTGGAAAAACTCGTTCCGGAGAACCCCTTCTTCGGCGAGCGGAATCGTTTTCGACTTGCGCGGGGGGGCATCGGCCGACTCCAGCCAGGCGAAACCCATCGCCGGCGTATCCACCACTAGATGCGTTTTCCCCTCGAACGCATCCGCCGCATACACGGGTCGGGCGATCGCAGGCGGTTGCTCCAGGCCGGTTGTCACTACGCCCATGCGGCGGACAAAGCTGCTGGGATTGACGACCAGCAGGCCGCGTTTCGCCCCGGTCTTGCGGGGCAATGCGGCTGCAAACCGTCGGGCCGCTTCGTCGACCGCCGCTGTCGTTTGTACGTCGAGCGGATCGATCGCAGGGACGGCCGCTTCCTTTGCCGCTGCTTCCGCCGCGGGCGTCTGGCTCTCGCTGGAACCGCCGGCCGCGGCGTTTGCCAGGGCTTCTTCCTGCCGCGGAACGGGCGGCAATTCGGCGGCCTGGTCGACCGCAAAGGCGAGATCAGTGTCCAGTTGGATCGGCTGGTCGGTAATCAGCGCGGCCAGGGTGTTGAGCGACTCGGCCGCTTCCAGCTGGGCCCGGCGTTTCCAGTAACGCACCGAGGAAGAGATCGGATCGGCGTGCCGGCGGATGACGGCCTGCTTGAGATACGGCGAACGGTAGGCCTTCGCCTCAAAACGTTCCGGGTGGCCGGGCAAGGCCGTATCGCGGAAATACTCTTCAAGCGTGACGAATTTGCCCAGGGCGTTACAGTAACGGGCGATCCGCCGCAAATCCTCCAGCCAGGGCGTGGTCTGCCCGGGCCAGTGAGCCAGGCAAACCGTGGCGACATGGTCCATATCCATCGACTCGCCCATTTTCACGGCGAATTTCAGATACGTTTCCGGTTTGGCAGCGTCGACCGGCGCCCTGGCGATGGCGTCGATGACCGTGCCGTCGGTTCCTTCCCAGGTGGTTTTGATCTGCGAGCCTTCGGGGAAGTTCCCTTCATCGAGCGTGGCGTGCATCGCTCCCTGGAAACCCGCCTGCGTCAGCACTTGCGGCAAGCCGGGCATCAGCCCGAACCGGCGGCGGCCGTAAATCTTTGGACGATGGCCGAGCGCGTTTTCATACAGGGCGGAGCCACGGCGGATCTCGGCCAGGATGGATTCAAAAGAGAGCAGCGGCAGCCGGCGTTCCACCCCTTCCCCACCGACCAGGCAGACCGAGCCGTTTTCTAACCCGGCGCGGAGAGCCTCCAGCGTGGCCGGTTCGGAAGCGACGATCTTCTCCAGCGCCTGCCCGCCCAGTAACAGGTTCCGCGGGACGGTCCCCGACAGGTCCTGCCGCAGCGATTCGCCGATGGTGGTGTCGGCGACCAGCGTCAGGTCGATGATGAACGCATCCACCGGATAATAGTGGTCCCGTTCTTCGGCCAGCACGTTGAAGCATGCTTCCAGCTTTTCCCGCGCCTCGGTCGCATCGCCGGCCACGGCCGCCACGGCGGCGGCGGTCGCCTGGTTGCGGAAATAGATCTCGTCGAGGTTGCTGGAGTACCGCATCTGCCGGGTCAGCAGTTCGACCTGCAGGTAGCAGTATCCCAAGGCGAAAAAGTCGGCCGTCAGTTCGGGATCAACCCCCGCGTCGCCCCCGTCGAGTTCGGCCAGCGCCAGGTCGACGATTTCTTTGCGGTCGACTTTCTTCCGGATCAGCACGCCGCCTTCGGTCTTGGCGCGCTGCGCAAAGCCGGTGGGCAGTTCGGCCGCGCTGACGGCCGGGACCATGATCAGCCGATTGGCCAGCTCTTCCGGCGGGTCATCAATCCGTTGCCAGGTCGGCGTTTTACCGGCGGAAGCGATCAGCGCCGGGTGCCACATGGCCGACCAGTGCGCAAGCAGTCCGGCAGCCTCGTCGCCCTCGTGATAGAGAGGAAAATCTTCCAGGCTGTGGCAAGGAAGCAGGATTAATAATTCCTCGTACTTCATAACGGCGGCATCAGGGGAAGAAGGGGAGCAGACAGGTAGACACGCGTGGTTAATTACCTGGAGATTTCGGTTCCGTTGTTTGCGAAAATGCAGGCGCAGAAAGTCGACTTTCGCTCCGCGAAAGTGCGCGTTCTTTCACGGAGTGAAAGACGACTGTCCGACGATTTCCGTCTGAAATTCGTCGCACGTATCTGCAGGAGAGGTTTTAACGATAGCCGCTGGAAAGGCGTTCGTCGAGACATGGAAGGCCCGACCTATAAAATGCCTTCGTAGTCGAGTTCGATCTGTTTCAAATCCAGGCGGCCGAGAAAACCCGAATAACACATCCAGGCGGTCAGGGCGCTGGGATCGGCGAACTGCGGCGGCAGGTAACGGGGCGGCTGGACGATCCCTTGTTCGACCAGCTGATTCAAGGCCCGCATGTCTTCCAGCGTGGTCTTTCCGCAGAACAGCAGAGGAATGCGTTTCAGCAGGCCGCGCTGAACCGCCAGCTGGATGTAGTTGTAAATCTGCACAAAGCCCTTGGTATAGACGATATCTTTCGTAAATGGGGCCCCGTCCGGCGTGCTGCCGCGGAACACGCGGGCGGCGTTGGAATAGCTTTCCTGCGGGCTGTAGCCGTCTTCGAGGAACATCTGGTAGATATCGAGGAAGTCGGCGCCGTCCTGGGCCCGGGCGACCGCACGGACGCGATTCATCAACTTGCGCAGACGGGCCGGACTGGAGGCGAACGCCATCATTTCCATCAGGATCGCCAGCCCCTCCTGGGTGACGGTCGAACTGGGCGGCCCTTTGCTTAAAAACGTGCAAACCGGCTGATCCTGCCCGTTAAGGGTGGTGCCCATGTGGACCAGTCCCTCGTGGATTTCCAGCAAATTGATATCGCGCATGCTGAACTGCGCTTCGGCGCGGATTTTGAGGTAGTCGCTGCCGGCGGCCGCATCGGAAACAATCCCGTCGCTCAGCAGCACCCGGACGCCGCGTCCCTCAAAGGCATTCTCCAGGCGGACCTGCAGCAGGGCGACCGCCTCTTCGCCGGAAATGTCTTTCACGTCCTGTTTGATGGCTTGCGAACGATGCACGCAGTCGAGCGCGCCGCACATGATTTCGCTCAATTCGGCCATATTGGGCACGCCGGCGTGAAACACATCGTCGGCGCCGCCGTAAAGCTGGCGACACAAAGGGGAGAACTCCGGGCCGCCCCGGCCTTCGAGCATGCGGACGACCATTTCATACTCGCGGCACATCCGCCGCATGATCACCCCCAGCGGGTTGTAGGGGCCCAGCTTCCGCTGGATCTCCACTTCTAAATCCAGCAGTTCGCGCCGTTTGGCGGAAGAGTCAAACCCCAAGGGACGGGCCGCGTAGTAATTGCGATCAACGGCCGGCAGCTTCTTCTCCTGGTTACTGAAGAACTCTTCCCGGATGGTGTTGTCCCATTTAATGGCGTCAAGAATGCGTATCGGACGCTGCGCCTCGACGATGCGGTCCGACAGGCTGCGAATGGTTTGAAGGTAATCATCGGTCATGAAATTTACCAGGGAAACACCCGCCCCACCGCCTGAGATGGGCCTGAAAGAAACAGTAACTCTCCGTTCGAGGTGCGCGATCGACAACCGGATCCCCGTCCGCCAGACCGCACCAACAACCACAGACTTTTTCTAATTTAGAGCTTAGTCGCCGCTTCCGGGCAGGGGGCCCCCAAAGTTCTTTAGAATTTCCCCGTCAGATGGGCCCCATTCCGCCAGCATTGCTACCGGCTTTCTGGTATGGGATACTTCACCATCCTATCTATCTTTCCCCCAGGCAGAGGATCCGATGACTGGCTCTGACACCCGCGTGGCCGTTTATACGGGTTCGTTTGATCCGATTACGCTTGGCCATTTGAATGTGATCCAGCGGGCATGCCGACTGGTCGACACGCTGATTGTCGGCATTGGGGAAAACACGGACAAGACTTCGCTGTTCACCCCGGCCGAGCGACTGGAACTGGTTGCCCACGCGACCGAGCAATGCGGCAATGTCGAAGTGCATACGTTTTCTGGGCTGGCGGTGCGGTTCGTGCGGGATTGCGGAGCCAGGGTGATGGTGCGGGGCGTTCGCCCTTTAACCGACATCGCCGGCGAGTTCACCATGATGATGGCGAACCGGCACCTGGATGCAGATATCGAAACGGTGTTCCTGATGGCGGATGAAGAGTTCGCCCATGTTTCCAGCTCGCTGATCAAGCAGATCGCTCCCCTGGCGAACGACGAAATGCTCAGCCGCTTCGTCCCCCGCGAGATCGTCTCGGCCTTGCGGAAAAAGCTGGGCGCGAAGGACGGCTGACGGTGAAGCGAGGCGAATCGCAAGGTCAAACCAAAATCAGCCGCAGGGCGTTAGTCCATGGTTTCCTCAGAAGGCGCGTTCCGCAACCCGGCCAGGCGGCGAAATACGCCAGGGAATGGTCGCTATCCATTACGGTTGAGCGTCTGATGAATGCCCGCAAACCGGGGCCTGACGGTGAATGCCGGGGAACCGGGGGCTATCGCCCGGCGGCTGATGGTATCGGGCCGTGCTGCCCGCGAAACGTCCGGTTCGGGAGTGGCGCAGATTGAGATCGGCGCACGCTTATGGTATTCTGAATTGCCCCCAGCCCTTGGTTTGGGCGGCCTTCCTCCCGTTAGCTTTTTCTGTCTCCCTCCCGCCTTACCCCCGCCCGCTTCAATGAAACGTTTTCCATACGTTCTGTTCGCGGCTGCCGTTTGCGGCCTGGCTTGCTCGTCAGTTTTCGGCGGCGAGGTGGATTTCAACCGCGACGTTCGGCCGATCCTGTCGAACAAATGCTACACATGCCATGGCCCTGATCCCGACGCCCGGGAAGCTGGACTGCGGCTGGACCTGCCGGCCGGCGCCCTGGCCGAGTTGGACTCCGGCGCGCATGCGATTGTGCCGGGAGAGCCTGACCAGAGCGAGCTGATTCGCCGCATTGCCTCGACCGACGCCGGCGAGCGGATGCCGCCCGATGCGACTGGCAAGCCGCTGTCGCCGAAAGAAATCGCCGTGCTGACCGCCTGGGTCCAGGGCGGCGCTGCGTATGAAACGCACTGGGCCTATCGTCCCGTCCAGCGGCGAGAACCGCCGGAGATCTCCGCCTCGACCCCGCTGCCCCCTGGCGCCGATCGGGCCGCGCTCCAGGCCTGGCCGAGGAACGCGATCGATGCCTTCCTGCTGCGCAAAATGCTCGCCGAAGGGCTGACCCCACAACCGGAAGCAGATCGCTACACGCTAATTCGCAGGGCTTCGCTCGACCTGACCGGTCTCCCGCCGACGATCGCCGATGTCGATCGCTTTCTCGCGGACAACGACCCGGAAGCGTACGAGAAAATGATCGATCGGCTCCTCGCCCAGGACGCCTATGGCGAACACTTTGCCCGCTTGTGGCTTGATCTGGCGCGGTACGCCGATTCGTGCGGCTATGCCGACGATCCGCCCCGCACCATCTGGGCCTATCGTGACTGGGTCGTCAAAGCATTCAACGCGAACCAGCCGTTTGACCAGTTCACCCTCGACCAGCTGGCCGGCGACCTGCTGCCGAACCCGACCGACGAACAACTGATCGCGACCGCCTTCCATCGGAACACCCTCACCAATAACGAAGGCGGCACCAACGACGAAGAGTTCCGCAACGTCGCCGTGGTTGACCGCGTCAACACGACCCTGGCCGTCTGGATGGGCACCACCATCGCCTGCGCCCAGTGTCATACGCACAAGTTTGATCCGATCACGCAAGAGGATTACTTCCGCGTTTTCGCCATTTTTAACAACAGCGAAGACGCCGACCGCCGGGACGAAAGCCCCCTGCTGCAGATCTGGACGCCCGAGCAGATTGCCCAGAAAGCAGCCTGGACCCAGGAAATCGCCGACCTGGAAAAACTCCTGGCGACCCCAACGCCCGAACTGGCCGCGGCCCAGCAAAAATGGGCCGAGCAGTTCCAGCAACAGCCGTCCTGGACGCTGCTTCCGCCCCAAGCAATCGCCGTGGAATCCGGCGCCGCCGGTCAGATCCAGGACGACAGCCTTGTGCTCGTGCCGACCGGCAGCAGCAAAAACCGTTACACGATCACCATTCCGCTGACCGGAACCGAAGATCGCCCGCTCCATGCCTTGCGACTGGAAACCGTGCCGCAGGAATCGCTCCCCGGCCAGGGAGCGGGCCACGCCAATGGCGCCTTTGTGGTGACCGGCGTACAGGCAACCGTCACGCCGCCGGGCGACGAAGGACGCCGCGGCCGGTTCGTCCGCGTCGAGAACCTGGGCGACGGCCAGATCTTGTCCCTCGCCGAAGTCCAGGTGCAGAGCGAAGGCAAAAACATCGCGATGGGCGGCAAGGCGACGCAGAGCAGCACCGCGTATGACGGCCCGCCCGAGCTGGCGATCGACGGCGACACCAACGGCGACTTTGACAAGATGTCGACCACGCACACCGGCACGGAGAAAAACCCCTGGTGGGAAGTCGACCTGCAGGCGACCGCCCCGGTCGATGCGATCGTCGTCTGGAACCGGACCGACAACAACCTGCAGAATCGGCTGAGCAACTTCCGTGTCGTGCTGTTGGACGAACTCCGCGAAGTCGTCTGGGAAAAAACAATCGCCGAGGCGCCGGAGTTGAATGTGGAGCTTCCCCTGTCGTCCGCACAGACGATCGACTTCTCGAACGCGTTCGCCGATTTCAGCCAGTCCGGTTTCGACGCCGCGACCATCCTGCAGAAGGACGGCGCCGGCTGGGCCGTGGGACCGCAGTTCAAAGCACCGCATGCGCTGACACTGGTCGCCCGCAAGCCGATTCCGGCTACCGAAGGCGCCGTGCTGAAGGTGGTGATCGAACAGCAGGCGAAGCAGGAAGGGCACACGCTAGGGGCGTTTCGTCTGCAAATGTCGCACGATCCGGCAGCGGCCCGCTTTGCCGCCTTGCCGGCGAACATCGTCGCTCTGCTGCGGCAGCCATCAGGCGAACGTGACGCCCGCGGGCAGGAAACGCTGGCGACTTATTATCGCTCGATCGCTCCCCTGCTGGCAAAAGAACGGAAGCAGCTGGCCTCCGTACAAAAACAGCTGGCCGCCGCCAAACCGACGACAACCGTCCCCATCATGCGGGACCTGGCTGCCGAGCGTCAACGCACCACGCACCTGCAGCATCGCGGGAACTATCTCGACCAGGGCCCCGAAGTTTCGCCCGGCCTGCCGGAAGCTTTGTTCCCCGCCCCGCAAGGCGAACCGTTCAACCGCCTGACGCTGGCCCGCTGGCTGATCGACGAGAAAAACCCTCTGACCGCGCGCGTGCTGGCGAACCGTTACTGGGAAGCGTTATTTGGCCAGGGACTCACGCCGACCAGCGAGGAGTTCGGCTCCCAGGGCGAGCCCCCGTCGCACCCGGAACTGCTCGACTTCCTGGCGAGTGAAATGATCCGCCTGAACTGGGACCGGAAGGCCTTCGTCAAAATGCTGGCGACCTCGGCCGCTTACCGGCAAGCCTCGACCGTGGAGCCTGGCGCCTTTGAACAGGACCCCGACAATGCGTTCGTCGCCCGCGGGCCCCGGTTCCGCCTGTCGGCCGAAATGATCCGCGACCAGGCGCTGGCGGCCAGCGGCCTGCTCAGTCATAAAATGTACGGCCCGCCGGTCCAACCGCCGCAGCCTAAAAGCGGCTTGTCGGCGGCCTTTGGTCCCAGCGTCGACTGGAAAACGAGCGAAGGGGAAGACAGCCGCCGCCGGGCCCTGTACACCCTGTGGCGCCGCTCCAATCCGTACCCTTCTATGTCGACCTTCGACGCCCCCAACCGCGAAGTGTGCACCATCCGCCGGGACCGCACCAACACGCCCCTGCAGGCGCTCGTCACGCTGAACGACCCCGTTTACGTCGAGGCCGCCCAGGCCCTGGCCCGCCGAATCGCCAGCCATGGCGACACCGCGGCCGAAAGGGCGACTTACGGCGTACGGCTGTGCCTGGCCCGTCCGCCCCACGACCAGGAACTGAAAGAACTGCTGAACCTTTACGAACAGGCGAAAGCCAGTTTCGCCGAGGATCCGGCCAGTGCGAAAACGTTCGCCAGCGAACCTCTCGGCCCGCTGCCCGCCGAGGCCGACGCCGTCGACCTGGCCGCCTGGACGGTCGTCAGCAACGTGCTACTGAACCTGGATGAAATGTTCCTCAAGCGGTAGCGTCCGTCCCGCCGCACCTGAGTGGACCGCGAAAAGAATAACTGCCAGATATTGATTCGTCGTTTCGAGTAAGAACAGACGCCGGAAAGTCGACTTTCACTCCGTGAAAGTACGGGTTCTTTTGCGGAGCAAAAGACGACTGACCGACGGTTTCCCTCAGTTAAACTTTTCACGTTTCTTGCGGAACTCGCCGGCAACTTGAATTCCTTGCGACCCCTGTTTTGGAGTCTGATCGCCATGCTGTCTCTCGCGCAACTGCAGCAATCCAGCCGCCGCCACTTTCTGAAAAGTTCGGGGCTGGCGCTGGGGTCGATCGCCCTGGGCTCCCTGCTGCGAGGGGAGGCTTCCGGCGCCCCGCTGCCGGCCGATCCGCTGGCCGCCCGTCCGGCTCCGTTGCCCGCCAAGGCCAAACGGGTGATCTACCTGCACATGACCGGTTCGCCGCCGCATCTGGACCTGCTCGACTACAAGCCGGAACTGGTCAAACGCGATGGCCAGGATTGCCCTGCACAATTCCTGGAAGGGAAGCGGTTTGCCTTTACGTCGGGCGTACCCAAGCTGCTGGGCACGCCGCGCAAATTCCAACAGTTTGGCGAGAACGGCATGTGGATGTCCGACGCCTTGCCCAACCTGCAGAAGGTCGCCGACGAGCTGTGCGTGGTCAACTCCATGAACACCGACCAGTTCAACCACGCTCCAGCCGAGTTGCTCGTCTATACCGGATCGGCCCGGCCTGGTCGGCCTTCCCTCGGCGCCTGGGTGACGTACGGTCTGGGAAGCGAAAGCGAAAACCTGCCCGGCTTCGTTGTGCTGATTTCTTCCGGCGTGCAGCCCAACGGCGGCAAGAACTCCTTCGGCTCCGGCTTTCTTCCCTCCGTTTACCAGGGCGTGCAGTGCCGCTCCCAGGGCGATCCCGTTTTGTACGCTTCCGACCCGGCCGGCATGGATCGGGCCATGCGCCGCCTCAGCCTGGATGCGCTCCGCAATCTGAACCAGCTGCAGGCGGATGAACTGGGCCACCCGGAAACGCTGACCCGCATCGCGCAGTACGAACTGGCGTACCGGATGCAAATGTCGGTGCCCGAGGTGATGGACCTGTCGCAAGAACCCCAGGCCGTGCTCGACGCCTACGGGGCGAAGCCGGGCGCTTCAAGCCTGGCCAACAATTGCCTGCTGGCCCGCCGTCTGGTCGAGTCGGGCGTACGGTTTGTGCAGCTGTTCGACTGGGGCTGGGACTTCCACGGAACGGGCGCCGGCACGGGACTGGAGCAGGGACTAACCGACAAGTGCGCGACCATGGATCAACCGGTCGCAGCTCTGATTTCCGATCTCAAGCAGCGGGGCTTGCTGGAAGATACGCTTATTGTCTGGGGTGGTGAGTTCGGCCGCACTCCATTCCGTGAGGGACGCACGGCCAAAAGCAAGGTGCTGGGCCGCGACCACTTCCCCGATGTGTACACCATGTGGATGGCCGGCGGCGGCGTCAAAGGCGGCTACGTCCATGGCGCCTCTGACGAACTGGGCTTCTCGGTCGCCCGCGACAAGGTTCATATTCACGACCTCCAGGCGACCATCCTGCGACTGCTGGGTTTTGACCACGAACGCCTGACCTATCGCTTCCAGGGTCGCGATTATCGCCTGACCGATGTCCATGGCAGCGTGGTAAACGAACTGATCGCCTGATCCGCCGACGCGGCGTCCTGGAGTCTGCTTTTCATGATGTGCGTGCTTCCTTTGTGCCCGCGGTTGCGGCCCGAGCTGCTTTCTTCGTCCCTGTCCGCCATGGCGGCGACGCTGCTGGTCATTGCGTTGCTCGCGGGCCAGCCATGCCAGGCGGGCGAGATCGATTACAGCCGCGATATCCGGCCGATCCTCAGCGATAACTGCTTCCAATGCCACGGCCCCGACGAAGGCTCCCGCGAGGCGGATTTGCGGCTGGACCTGAAAGCCGACCTGTTCCGCCAGCAGGACGGCCACGCCATTGTCGCCGCCGGTAAACCTGACGGGAGCGAGCTTTTTCGCCGCATCGCCGCCGACGACGCGGACGAACGGATGCCGCCGTCCGACTCTAACCTGTCCTTGTCCGCGACCGAGATCGCCACCATCAAAGCCTGGATCGAACAAGGGGCCGTCTACAAACAGCATTGGGCGTTTGAACCGCCCGTCGCTCCCACGCCGCCGCCGGTCGCGGCGACCGTCGTACTGCTGGAGAAGCAGCAGGCGACCATGCCGGCGCCAGCATCGGACGCGTCCGTGCCTGCAGCCGAGTTGATTGACTGGGGACAGGATCCGCTCGACCAGTTCATCCTGCGGCGGCTGGCGGAGGAAGGAAGAACGCCGTCCCGCCCGGCCGACAAAGCGCGGCTGCTTCGCCGTGTGTCGCTCGACCTGACGGGACTTCCGCCCACGCCGGCCGAGGTGAAAGCTTTCCTGGACGATGCCTCGCCGGAGGCGTATGAACAGGTCGTCGATCGCTTGCTGGCCTCGCCCCGCTTTGGCGAACGGATGGCCTGGGAGTGGCTCGACGCCGCCCGTTACGCCGACAGCAACGGTTTCCAGGGCGATCCCGAACGGACCATGTGGCCCTGGCGGGACTGGGTGGTGGCGGCGCTGAACAACAACATGCCGTTTGACCAGTTCACCATCGAACAGCTGGCCGGCGACCTGCTGCCGGAACCGACGCTGGCCCAGCAGATCGCCACCGGCTTTAACCGGAACCATATGCACAACGGCGAAGGCGGCCGCATCGCCGAGGAAACGCGGATCGAGAACGTCTTCGACCGGGCCGAAACCACCGCCACCGTCTGGCTGGGGGCGACTTTCACCTGCGCCCGATGCCACGACCACAAATTCGATCCGTTCTCGCAGCGCGAGTACTACGAGCTGTTCGCCTTTTTCAACAACACTTCAGAAACCGGCTCCGGCCGCAGCGGCCAGTTGGCCCCCGCCCTGCCGGCGCCGACCGCCGAGCAGACCCAGCAAACGGACCAGCTGCGCGAGCAGATCGCCCGCCTCGACAAAGAGCTGCAGAAAGCAGAGAAGCAGCTTGACCTGTCTCCCCAGCCGCCCAGCGTCGACGAACCGCCGGAGCCGCCGTCCGCCCGCCAGCGGGAAGCGATCGCTACGCTGCGCAAAAAACCTGCCGGCCGGACAACGGTGGAACTGAAAACGCTGGCCGCCGTGATCCAGTCGCAAGCCCCCCAGACGGCCGCTTTGCTCAGGGAACTGGAAGACGCCAAAACCGCGCAGGACGCACTGCAGAAAGCGATCCCGCAGGTGATGGTGATGGACGACCTGCCCCAGCCGCGCAAGACGTTCATGCTCGTCCGCGGCGCCTATGACAAGCCGGGCGAAGCGGTGCAGACCGGCACGCCAGCCATCTTCCCGCCCCTGCCGCCGAGCGAATCGGGGAAACCGGCCAACCGGCTGACTTTGGCCCGCTGGCTCGTCTCGCCCGAGCATCCGCTCACGGCCCGGGTGATTGTGAACCGGTACTGGCAGCAGTACTTCGGCGTGGGCCTGGTGAAAACGACCGAGGACTTCGGCGTGCAGGGAGAACAGCCTTCCCATCCGCAGCTGCTGGATTACCTGGCGACCGAGTTTGTCGCCTCGGGCTGGAATGTGAAAGCGATGCACAAGCGACTGGTGATGAGCGCGACCTATCGCCAGACCGCCAGGGCGACAGCCGAACAGCGAGAGCTGGATCCCGATAACCGCCTGCTCGGTCGCGGCCCCCGGTTCCGCATGCCTTCGTGGATGATCCGCGACCAGGCGCTGGCGGTCAGCGGCCTGCTGGTCGAACAGCAAGGCGGCTCTTCGGTCAAGCCGTACCAGCCCAACGGAGTCTGGGCGGAAGCGACCTTTGGCAAGAAAAAGTACGTTCAGGAGCACGGCGACGCACTCTATCGTCGCAGTCTTTATACCTTCTGGCGGCGGATTGTCGGGCCTGTCATGTTTTTCGATGCAGCCAAACGGCAGACCTGTTCCGTCAATGCGTCCCGCACCAACACGCCGCTGCACGCCCTGGCGGTGCTCAACGATACAACCTTTGTCGAAGCCGCCCGAGCGATGGCCCAGCGGGTGATGGAAGGTCGGGAAGATCCATCGGAGCGGGTCGCCGCCGCGTTCCGCCTGGCCGTGGCGCGGGAGCCGAGCGACCGGGAACGACAGATCCTGACCGATCGCTACCTGTCGTTGCGTTCGCATTACGCGGACGATCCTGAGGCCGCCCTGGAACTGCTCCAGGTGGGCGAGTCGCCGCGGAACGAGGCGCTGGAAGCGACTGATCATGCCGCTTTCCTGGGCGTCTGCCTGGTGCTGCTCAACCTGGATGAAACGCTTAACAAGTGAGGCGGCCTTTCCCCGGCGCCAGCCGCCGCTGGAAGCCTGGGGCGGCAAGGCAAGCTTGCAGGGCGGTTCGCCTCGCGGCATTTGTTTTCCCCCGGTTTCTCGATACTTCTCGCGGAGCATGGGGCGTGCTACGATGGCAATTCAAACTTTTTTCGTCTGCACCTTCCCCACCTGATTTCCGCTCGAGGCCGCCTGACAACCACGGATTTGCCGCCCTGGCAAGCGTGGGATTCGCGTCGCAGATGGCGACGGAGCGAGCCTTCGCACTACTATCTCCTCCATCAAGGAAACGTCAAATGTTGCGAACCGAACCTTGGTCGCGTCGAGCCCTTGCCCTGCTGCTGGGCGTTGTACTGCTCAGCTCCGGCTGCTCCAGCAGTTCCACCCCTGGCGATTCCGACGGCAGGCAGAACTTCCTGACGATCGGCACAGCTCCGGCCGGCGGCGCCTTTTATGTGGTCGGCGGCGCCATCGCCGAAGTACTGAACGAACACCCGGGCGAATTGAAATGGAAAGCCCAGCCCAAAGGCACCAAAGGCTCGCAGGAGAACATCCGCCGCCTGGATAAAGGGGAGCTGCAGCTGGCCCTGTCGAATGCCGCCATCACCTATTTCGCCGTCCGCGGCGAGGCGGGCTGGGAGAAAAAGTACGACACCCAGGCCGTGATGACCCTGGCGCCGAACGTCGCCCTGTTTATCGCCAAGAAGGACTCGGGCATTCTCACCATGGCCGACCTGAAGGGGAAAAAAGTCTCCATCGGTCCTTCCGGCGCCGGGTTTGAAATGTTTGTCGAGCCGATTCTCAAAGCGCATGGGCTCTCGATGGACGACATCACCAAGGTCAACTCCACCCAGACCAACGCGGTGGATCAGCTAGGCGACGGCGTGATCGATGCCGCTTTCCTGGGCGGCGCCGTGCCGACCAGCTCGATTGTGCAGGCCGCCTCCTCGGCCGAGATCACGTACATCCCGTTCGATGAAGACGCCCGCCAGAAGCTGATTGCCGAATACGAGTTCTTTCACCCGGCGACCATTCCGGCCGACACCTATAAAGGGATGACCGACGATTTTGAAGGACTCAATGTCGGTTCGATGCACCTGGTCACTGCCGGCAATGCGTCGGAAGAACTGATCTACGAAATCACGAAAACGCTGTGGGAAAACCGCGAGGAGGTCGCCAAAAAGCACCCGGCAGGCAAAGCGATTAACCCGAAGAACGCCGCCCGGAAAACGGGCACCCCGTTCCACCCCGGCGCCATCCGTTTCTACAAAGAGGCCGGCATCTGGGAAGACGGCGCCGCAAAAGCAGACGCCGGCGACGCTCCTGCCGCTGACGCTCCTGCTCCTGCCGCCGACGCTCCTGCCGCCGGTTAGGGAACGAGAAGGTAGTTACCTTTCGATTTTGTGTTGTCGTTTTGCGAAACAGCCGGCGCAGAAAGTCGGCTTTCGCTCCGCGAAAGCACGCGTTCTTTCACGAAGTGAAAGACGACTGTCCGGCGATTTCCGTCAGTCGATTGATGTTTCCCCAGGGCGACGACCCCATGCGGTCGTCAGCTCGACTTCCCCCCAACACCTCCCCTCATTTCGTTAGTTGCAAAGGGCGCCTCCTTGTTCGACCGGACGCGACAAATTGTCATCACCGTGCTCAGCGTGACGCTCTGTCTGTTCACGCTGTACTCGGTGAACTTTTCCGAGCTGCAGCCGCTTTCGGCGTTGGCGGTGTTTGTCGGCATTGGGCTGGTGCTCTGCTACCTGATTTACCCGGCGCATCCACGTCTTAAAGACAACGTCGGCGCCAGATCGATCGACGCGCTGCTGGCGCTGGCGATCGGCGCCTGTTGCGCTTATGTGGTGATCCAGACGGAAGAACAGTTCAGCTGGCTGTGGATGAACGGGCAGTCGCTGGGGAACCGGGCCGGCATTGAAACGACCACCGACTTTGTGGTGGCGGCCTTTGGCGTGCTGCTGGTGCTGGAAGCCACACGTCGCAGCATCGGCTGGATTGTCCCCGCGCTGTCGGTGGCGTTCATGGCGCATGCCTGGTACTGCCACGCCAGTTTCCAGTATGGATGGCCGGAAATGCCGGCCTGGTTGCTGCCGCATCCGGGGCACAGCATTAAAGATATTGTGATCTCTTCGTTCTGCCAGTCGTCGGGCGTGTTTGGTCCGGCCGCAGACGTGATGTACAAGTATGTTTTCCTGTTTGTGGTGTTTGGCGCCTTTCTGGAAATGTCCGGCGCCACGCAATTCATTATCGACTTTGCCCAGAAGATTTTCGGACACAGCCCCGGCGGCCCGGCCAAGGTGTCGGTGCTGGGCAGCGGTTTGATGGGCTCGCTTTCCGGTAGTGCGGTCGCCAATGCGGTCACGACTGGGTCCTTTACCATTCCGATGATGCGGAACGCCGGCTTCCCGGCGCATATCGCTGGCGGCATTACGGCCGCCGCCGCATCAGGCGGGGCCCTCGTCCCTCCGGTGATGGGCGCTGGCGCCTATATGATGCTGGAGTTGATCACTCCCACGCCGACGTTTCTGGATATTGTCAAAGCGGCCCTGATCCCGGCCTTACTCTACTACTTTTCGATCTTTATGATCGTGCATTTTTATTCGGGCTGGCTCGGCATCAAGGTCGACAATGCGAGTATCGCCAAGACCGCTAATAAAAAGATCTCAGCCTTTGAAGCGATTGTGTTCTTTGGCGCCCTGGGCGTGCTGATCGTATTGCTGTTGCTGGGATTCACGCCCTTCCGTGCAGTGACCGGTTCGCTGATGGTGATCCTGGTGTTGGCGACCATGCGGCCAGGACTAAAGATAGAACAAGGGCCGCGCATCATGGTGCTAGGGGCGTTTGCCCTGGTGAGTGTGTTGTACTGGTGGTTTTTCACCAAGCCGATTCCGCCCGAGGCGACGGCCTGGAAGGTAGCGGTGGAGAACACACTGACCGCCACCATCATTGGCATGTTCGGCCTGCTGGCGTTTGGGCTGGCGCATCCTGCATGGCGCCCTGAGATTCTCAAAGCTCTGGTCAAGTCGGCGAAGCAGGGTGTCTCGCTGGTGGCGGCAAGCGCCTGTGTGGGAATCATCATTGGCATCGTCACGCAGACCGGCATCGCCAGCGAGTTCAGCGCCAACATCAAGGCGGTGGTGGAAACGAACCTGTTCCTGGCGCTGATCGGCATCATGCTCTGTTCGCTGGTGCTGGGGATGGGCGTGCCCTCGGTTGTTTGCTACCTGTTGATGGCGACGCTGATGGGATCCCTGCTGGAAGAGATGGGCGTGTATCCTCTGGCGGCCCACCTGTTTATCTTTTACTTCGGCATGATGTCGATGGTAACGCCGCCAGTGGCGCTGGCCGGCTATGCGGCCGCTTCGATTGCGGAGTCGCCCATTATGCAAACGTCGGTCGCATCGTTTCGGTTCTCCCTGGTTGGCTTTACGCTGCCGTTTATGTTCATCTATCAGCCGGCCTTGCTGCTGCTGGGGGAAAATAGAGGAGATGCCGTCAATCCGCTGACAGTCGCCATCGCGGTGTTCGTCGCCTGCCTGGGGATTATTGCGCTGGCGGCGGCTTTAGTCGGCTACCTGGATTTGCTGTTCAAGGCGTCCCGGCTGACCTGGCCGGCGCGGATCACGTTGTTCCTGGCGGCCGCCATGCTGCTGTCGCCTGAGTTTACGGTGAAAGATATTAACATTGGCGTGTACGTGAACATTGCCGCCGGCCTGATCCTGCTGGGCGTGGCGGCCGCCGTCGCGTATCTGCCAGCCCTCGAAGGGCCGCCGCCGCTGGAAGTGGCCGAAAGACACGCGAACAAGGCATGATCGCGTCGCTATCCAGCTCCACGTCTTGAGGGACCGCAAAACAACGCGGCCTGCTGGGCTCGCAAACGGGAGATAACCGATGCACCTGGACCGACGACAAATCCTCCGGGCGGGCGCCGCCGGCATGTTCGGCTTGTCCGCCGGGAACGCCTGGGCGGCCGAGCAAAAGAGCGGCATTCGTCCGCGGGCGAAATCGGTGATCTTCCTGTTCCAGTGGGGCGGCCCCAGCCATGTCGACATGTTCGACCGGAAGCCGAACGCCCCCGCCGACGTACGCGGGCCGCTCGGGGCGACGCAGTCGAGCCTGCCCGGATCGCCCGTTTGCGAGCTGCTGCCGGAGATGGCGAAGCGGATGCACCAGGTCACGCAGATTCGCAGCCTGACGCATACAATGAAGAACCATAACTCGGCCGGCTATTACGCGCTGACCGGCCATGCTCCGCCACGGGACGACCAGCGGTTGCGGGATTCGATCGAGCTGTTCCCGGCCTATGGCAGCGTGGTCGACCATCTGGCGCCGGGGTCGGGCGACATCCCGTCGTTTGTTTCTTACCCGCACGTCATTCGCGACGGCTCCATCACGCCAGGGCAGCACGCCAGCTTTCTGGGGAAACGGCATGACCCGCTGTTCTTTCGCGAGGATCCCAACCAGGCCGGTTTCCGCCTGCCGGAGCTTAGCCTGCCCGCCGGCCTGACGGTCGATCGCCTGTCGCGACGACGGGAGTTACAGCAACTGATCGACCAGCAAACGCGGCTGCTCGAATACGCGGAACCGGCGCAAGGGTTCGACGAGTACTACAGCAGGGCGCTCACCATGCTGACTTCGGATCGGGTGCGGAAAGCGTTCGATCTGTCGGCTGAGCCCGACGCGGTCCGCGAACGATACGGCCGCACCTCGTATGGGCAAAGCTGCCTGCTGGCCCGTCGCCTGGTGGAGGCCGAGGTGAAGTTCATTAACGTGTACTTTTCCGACACGATCGGCGGACGCAAGATCGATTCCGGCGGCTGGGATACGCACGGTTTTGATGATACGCGGATGTTTGAGATCGTCGACAAGTACCACCTGCCGGTGACCGACCAGACGCTGCCCACCCTGCTCGATGACCTGCGGGAACGGGGGCTACTGGAAACCACGCTGGTGGTCTGGGTCGGCGAGTTCGGCCGCACCCCCAAGATTAACAAGAACGCCAGCCGCGATCACTGGCCCCAGTGCTATACGGCCCTGCTGGCCGGCGGCGGCGTGAAAGAAGGCTACATCCACGGAGCGTCCGACGCCCATGCCATGTATCCCGACGAACACCCCGTCAAGCCCGACGACCTGGCGGCGACCATGCATTACCTGCTGGGCATCGACCCGGCCAGCGAAATCGTCGACCGGAACAATCGCCCGCTGGTAATCGCCGGCAAGCCTATCCTGGAAGTGATTGCCTAGGCGCCCGTCATCATCTGATTTCAAGATAGTGGACCTGGGCACGAGCCCCTTTCGGCAGGGCGGAGAAGAAAGGGACCTGTGGCCAGGTCCACCACCAAAGACGTCCGAAGCCGGAAGGGGAAACGTTCTATGTTTGAGATCGTCGATCTGGTGAAAGACGACTACCAGGCCGCCACGCGGTTATGGCAGGCGACTCCCGGGATAGGGGAAGTCGAGACGGAAGAGGAGTTTAAGACGTACCTGGAACGAAATCCGGGCCTGAGCACGGCGGCCTGGTCCCAGGGCGACCTGGTCGGGGCAATGCTCTGCGGACACGATGGCCGGCGGGGTTATCTGTATCACCTGGCCGTGGCGGCGGAATACCGCAGCCAGGGAATCGCCAGCGCGATGATCGACAGGGCAGTCGACCGTTTGCAGAAATGCGGAGTGCGGCGGGTCAGTATTCATCTGTATGCGGCGAACCGCCCGGGCGCCGCGTTCTGGCAACGACTCGGATGGCGGGAGCGGACCGATCTCCGCGTATACGCCTGGGATATTCCCCACTAACGACCATGGAAGAAAAAGCGGGTAAACACCCCAGGTTGTCAAAAACTTTGGGAAATATCCGGTTTTACCCTACCAGCGGAGTGTGAGGTCGTTATAATTGCGGCACCAACCCACCTCACTGCGGCAACCTTTTGCACCCCACCCACCTGCCCCGCACTAAAACGATAATTCGTTTGGTCCTACCGTGCCTTCAACCATGACAAATGCCTGCCTTTCGTTGGTGCTGCGCACCGGCGTCCTTGTCGCTCGGATTAGCCCCGAGACGCTTCAGGGACCCGCATGCACGCAATTCTTTGGCGAATTGAAACAGGTCATGCACGACGATCGCGTATCACGACTGGTGCTCGACCTGGGACAGGTAGCGGGCTTGATGCCCGAAGCGATCGACCTGATCGCGGAGTTCGGCGGCGACCTGCACTCCGGCGGCGGCTGGATGCGTCTGGCGAATGTTTCGACGACGGTTCGCAATGCACTGACGACGACCAATCTGCCCTACCGCTTCGACATCCGCAGCACGCTGGGCGAAGCAATCGCCTGAGTAGGCGTCGCCGTCGGCTAAGGATTGCCGCCCTGGGCGTTGTGCTGCCTGCTTCTGCTGGTCGAGTTTCTCAAAGTATTTGCCGGGAAAACTTCCCGCGGCAATCCGCAGAAACAAGTGGGATTCCACCGCCGTCGAATCGTGTTTTCCCTGACGCTTCCCCGTAAATGGCGAGTATGCGCCGTGGACAGCGGCGGCCAAACTTCGTAAAACCCGCGACCGATTTTCCGGCCGCGAGTCGTCGTTATCAAAAAATTCGTAATTTCCGGTCAACACGGCCAACCCCGAATTACGATGAAATACTGCTACGCTCGTTGTTTCGATAAAGAGGAACTATCAAATGGTCGCAAACAACTCTCCCCATACGCTTGCCGCCACAACGCCCATCGCTGTTTCCAGCGCAGGCGGCGGTCAGGCCCCCCAGTACCGGGTGCAATACGCGCACGCCGGCCAGGATCTGTGGCGCATGCACTCGCTGTTTCGCCGCCGTGAACAGGCCGAACGCTGTGCTTCCGAGCTGCAAAAAAAAGGGCTCGCGGTGCGTGTGGTAAAGTACCGCATTTGCCCCTCGGCGGCTTGAAGCCGGCGGACAGGAAGAACAGAAGACAAGCCCCGCAACAACCGGGCCGGAATCCACCGACATTCAAACCGTTGACGGGCTTAGAGTCCGTAAAGCGGGCTGAGCTTGTTTCGCAAATGGCGAATCAACGGTTCGTGGGACAGCGGCTTGCCGGTGATGTTCTGCACCAGTTCACTGGCCGAGTAACATTGGCCTGGCGCGTGGATTTTCTCGTTCAGCCATGTCAGCAACGGGGCGAATTCGCCGGCCGCAAACTGCGAAGCCAGCCCGCCCAGATCGGCGTCGGCCTGTTCATAGAACTGGGCCGCATACAGGTTCCCCAGGGCATAGGTCGGGAAATAGCCGATTAACGCGGCGCTCCAGTGCACATCCTGCAGAATGCCGTCGGCATCGTCGGGCGGTTCGATCCCCAGGTATTCGCGGTACTTCTCCCGCCAGGCGCCGGCTGCGTCGCCCGGAGCCAGGTCACCGGTCAGTAACGCTTGTTCCAGCTCAAAGCGGATGATGATGTGCAGGTTGTAGGTAGCTTCGTCGGCCTCCACCCGAATCAGCGAAGGACGCACATCGTTCACGGCGAAGTAAAATTCTTCCAGCGAAACATCCGCCAGCGTCGGCAGGAACATCCCCTGGGCGACCGGGTAAAAGTGCTCCCAGAAAGCCCGGCTGCGACCGACGAAATTCT
Organism: Lignipirellula cremea; assembly: GCF_007751035.1. NCBI lineage: Bacteria > Pseudomonadati > Planctomycetota > Planctomycetia > Pirellulales > Pirellulaceae > Lignipirellula > Lignipirellula cremea. The sequence continues at coordinate 3,387,351 of NZ_CP036433.1, forward strand.
CCCACATGCGGCTCTGGGATTCATGGATGCCCAGGGAGACAAAGTTGCCCGGCGGCAAGCCGCGCCATGCTGCGCGCAGTCCCTGTTCATACATGCCATGCCCTGCTTCATGGAGCACGCCGAAAAAGGCGCCAGGGAAATGGCGCTCGTCGTAACGGGTGGTGATGCGGCAGTCGTGCGGGCCCAGATCGGTACAGAACGGATGATGGGTCACATCCAGCCGCCCCCGGTCAAAGTCAAAGCCAACCTTTTTCGCCGCATGCAGGGCGAACGCCTCCTGGCCGGCTTTGGGATAAAGACGCGTCAGCAGCCCGGCGTCGGGTTTCTGGGGACTGGCGGCGATCTCAGCCACCAGCGGAGCCAGTTCGGCGCGTAACGCCGAGAGCACCCGGGCCACGTTGGCGGTGCGTTCGTTCGGCTCGTAATCATCGAGCAGAGCGTCATAGATATGGTCTTCGTAGCCGAAGGCTTCCGCCTGCTGCCGGCGGAGGTCGATGTTCTTTGTCAGGAACGGCACAAACGCGGCAAAGTCGTTCGTTTTTCGGGATTCGACCCAGGCCTGCTGTCCCAGGACCTGCGCCCTGGCCAGTTCTTCGACCAGTGACTGGGGCAAGCGGGTCTGCTTCTCATAGTCCCGCTGCATCATACGGATGACCGTACCGGGATCGCTGTGCAGATCGGCGGCCAGAGGGCTTTCGGCCAGTTCGCCCAGCCATTCGCCCAGCTGCGGAGCGGTCCGTTTCTGGTGGGTCAACCCGGACAGGTACGTGATCTGTTCAGCGCGAAATTCGCCGCCGGATTTGGGCAGATAGGTTCGCTCATCCCATTCCAGGGTCGACCCGATCGTACTAAGCAGGTCAATTTCATGGGCGTGGCGGCGGACATTTTCCAGGAGTTGTTCGGGAGTCGGCATCCCACTACCTTCCTTGTTAGAGGTGCTGTTGATCGCGGGGGCGGAAAGCCAGATTCAGCCTTCCAGTTCAGCCATGGCTTCATCAGGAATATTGAAGTTGGCGGAGACGGACTGCACATCGTCGTGGTCGTCGAGGAGGTCCATCAACTTGAGTACAGACCGCGCCAGGGGAACGTCGAGATCGACCGTTTCTTTCGGGATGCGCGTCAGCTCTTTCGAGTCGGGTTCGATCCCGGCGTTTTCCAGGGCGGACAGCACGTCGGAATAGGCTTCCGGATTGCAGGTCAGCTGGAACTGATCCCCGTCGCGCAGGACATCGTCGGCGCCCGATTCCAGGGCGAGCTCCGTCAGCTTTGTTTCGGTCGTTTTCTCCGTGCTGATGAAGAACAGCGCTTTGCGATCGAACATCCAGGCCACGCAGTTCGTGGACCCCAGGTTACCGCCGTGGACCTCAAAAATTTTCCGCATTTCCGGGGCGGTGCGGTTACGGTTGTCGGTCAGCGCTTCGCACATAATGGCGACGCCGCCGGGGCCGTAGCCTTCATAGATCACCTCCTCCATGTTGCCGCCTTCGAGTTCGCCTGTTCCTTTTTTATAGGCGCGCTCGATGTTGTCCTTGGGCATGCTGACGGCTTTGGCGTCGTTGATGGCGGTGCGCAGGCGGACGTTGGTATCCAGGTCGCCGCCGCCCGTTTTGGCGGCGACGATAATCGCTTTCGACAATTTGCTCCACAGCTTGCCGCGTTTGTTATCCACCATCGCCTTTTTATGGCTGATGTTGGCCCAGTGGGAATGACCTGCCATGGTTTGCTTTTACTCCTGATCGAAGGGACCGCCCGCTTGCGCGGGCAACCGGCGCAAGGATGGTTCTCGCATCCCGGCTTTGTTGCGCCGGTTGTCGGAAATGTGCGGGCCGAAGCCCGTACTGCAGTACTTGCGCGCCAGGGAACCGGCGGCGATTATGACTGCTGTTTGATTTTCTGGCGGGTCGCCTGGATACGCTTCTGGTCTTTCTGGGGATCGAATTTCTTGATTGCCTGGCGCCAGGCATCGACGGCCTTCTTCGGTTCGCTGTTGGCCAGCAAGGCGTCGCCCAGGTGATCGTGGATCACGCCGTCGGCGTCTTCATCGGCAGCCGCTTTTGTCAGCTCGCTGACGGCATCGGCCGCACGTCCCAGGCGATAGTAGGCCCAGCCCAGCGTATCCTGGTAGGCCATATTGTCTGGCTCCGACGCGGCGGCCTGCTCGGCCATTTTTAAAGCACGATGCAGGTTTTTCCCCTGATCGGCCCAGAGATAGCCCAGGTCGTTGTACGCTCCCAGTTGTTCGGGATACTCGTCGAGCACCTGTTCCAGCCACTCCTCGGCAGCGGGCATATTATCCAAATGCACTTCGATATTGGACAACGCCATCCGGGCGTCCCGCATGACCTTACGTACTTCCGCCGAGTCGTAGTCCTTGTCGAACCGGGCCAGAAGCTGCTTGTAACTTTGCCGAGCTTCGGCATAGCGGCCCGCATGATAGCTGATCCAGGCCACCCGGGCGTGAAAACTGCTGCTGGTGGGCTCTTCGGCCGCAGCCATGCGGGCGGACTTCAGGGCTTCGTCGGTGCGGCCGGCCATTTCCAGAGCGCCGGACATGTAATAATGGAAGGCCGCGTTGTTCTGCGGCTGGACCCCTTCGTCGATCGCGCGGCGAAACACGGCGGCCGAGCGGTCGTATTCGTCAGCGCTCATCAGTTCCAGTCCCCAGCTCGCCATGACGCCGGCGGGGGACGGCTTGCCGGCCGCAATCGCCAGTTCGATCATCGGATCGGCGGCGGCAAAGTCTTTGAGATGCAACGCCGCCAAAGCAGTCGCCAGGGCCACTCCCTGATCCAGCGTCTGGCCGTCGGCGACCTGCTTCCGGGCCAGGGCGATCAGCTTCTTCACGATCGCTTTATCGGCCAGAAGTTTTTCGACCGGTTCCCCCAGCGCGTCCAACGAACCCGCCTGCGACACGGCCATGCCCAGCGTCTTTAGCAGCTGAGGGTAATCCTTCTGCTGCTGGTAGATCTCGATCAACGCCTGGTAGCCTTCCACCGTGGGACGCAGCTGCAGCATGTCGTGAAAAACGGTCTCCGCCAGGTCCGCTTGTTCGGCGTCCCATAACTGCTGGGCGTAAAAGTAACCCAGGACGTAATTCGCCGCATCTTCCTGGTAGAGTTCCGCCAGACGCTCCCGCAAGGCGGCGCTCGCCTGCTCCGGATCGGCGTACTGTTGCGCCATGAGCTTCGCTAAGAGCGTGTAGGGGTCCTTGCCGGCGTCGTCGACTTTGGCTTCCAGATAGGTATTCAAATGTTTCAGGGCGGCCGCAGTCTTTTCCTGTTTCTCGGCGATCCGAGCCAGGTGAAACGCCAGCACCGGCGAGTTCTTCTTGGCGGCGTTCGACTGGGCGAACAACTCTTCGGCCGACGCGTACCGCCCGCACTGCAGCTCATTCTCGGCAATCAGGGCGTAGGCCTGGGACGGCTCGCCGATCACGACATTCTGCAGGGACTGGTTAAGCTGGAACTTGTCGGGGTCAGCCAGCGCCTGCTGCACGGTTTCAAAGGGTTTGCGGGCTTTTTCATGTTGCCCCAGCAAGAAATAGAGCTTACCCATTTGCATCCGGCTGAGCACAAAGCTGGCGTCCTGATCGGTCTCTTCGGTTTCCAGCCGTTGAGCCATCGCATACAAACTCACGGCGCGGGCGTAATCGCCGTTCTCTGACAACTGATAAGCCAGCCGCAGCAGCAGGTTCGCGTCGGTCGGATCCCGTTCCACCGCCATCACCGCGTAACGGGCTGCTTCCTCGGTGCGTTTCAGGGAAAAAGCCAGCGGCACAATCTTCTGCAGAATGCCGAAGGCGGACGGATCATAACGCCAGGCCCGTTCGTATTGCCGCAACGCATCGGCGTCCTGGTCGCGCTGTTCCAGCACGCGACCGTAAGCGTAACGTGCGGCGGCTTCGACGCGGAACGTCTGTTCTTCGTCGCGCGGGTCCCGCGGTTTCAGTTCGGTGACCGGGTCGACAAAGAACGGATCTTCAAACGGGATACCCTCGATCTCTTCCGACTGGACCCCCAGGCAGGACAGGGCGACAGCCAGGAAACCGGCGATGCGAACAAACATGAAGACCCTCCGCGACGTACCGGGGCCGCTCCGAATAAACGGCCCTCTCCCCTTATTCTAACAAACGCCCCAATCCGGTTCTATCAGCAGGATTCCCGCGGCGACGCTCCCCCGCCGCAACAGCCAGGCCGCTGCGAACCGGGGCCTGGCTGAATCCGGGGAAGTCGATTTGACAGGCGCCAAATGCAACCTAAGTTTGGAGTGCACCCGCGCCTTGGGGAGGGGCGTTGGTCATCGACGCGGCGGGGATAGCTAGGAGCTAGAGGGGACCCCGCCGCGTTTTTTGATGCGCTCCCTGCAAGCCCAGCCGAAAACGGCCTGGCTGGACCCGCCGGCGCGCCGCTCCCTGGCGGAGCCCAGGCCGCCAGTCCCGCACCCGCGGGTCACTAACGCCACGATGATCGTCCGCGTCCGGCGTCGTCCTGAAACAACCAGAGACGACACGGCCGCTTTCCCCCTGACGACTTTCGACACTGATCCACTTCGCCACACCACCAGGGCGGTGACACGCCATGCCGAACGGGATTCTTTCTACGCGGACAAGCAATCGCCAGCGTCGCGGCGGCTTTACCCTGGTCGAAGCAATGACGGCGTTGACCGTCGCCTCGATGGCCGGCGCCATGATCCTGCTGGCCGTCGAAACCTCAGTGCAAACAACCCACTACGCCATGGAAGAAACCATCGCGATGGGAATGGCGAAGCAGCTGGTCGATGAAGTGCTGGGATGTCGCTATACGGCCCCGGGCGGCGATCCCTACCAGTACCCGTTCTCCGCCAACAGTTATGAGAAGGGCGGCAATGGCCGCGAACGATTCAACGACACCGACGACTTCGTCGACATTGAAACGATCGGCGCCAAAGATATCTGGAACCAGCCCCTGGGAGACAGCGACAACCAGGGCGGCCTGCGGCCCGCCGCGTTCCGCGCGCCGGAGAACTTCTTCGCCGACTGGAAACAGGAGATCGACGTCTATTACGTGGACAACGATGACCTTTCCCAGCGACTTCCGGCTGGCTGGACAAGCGACCATCGCGCGGTGGAGGCGATCATCTCACGCAAGCTGCCGAACGGAGAATATCAGGAACTGGCCCGACTGCGGCGGGTGTTTGCTTATGTGCCCCATTAAAACCAACGTCAACACCGTGCCGGCCGGCTCCCGGTCGACGACGCGGCCCGTCGGTTCGCTCCGGCGCGGACTTTCGTTGCTGGAACTCTTGCTGGCGACCGCCATTATGTCGCTGATCGCGCTGGGCGTCAGTGCGATGGCCGGCACGGTACGCATCGCGGGCGAATACGCGCACTCCCGCAGCCAGGCCGTGCAGCATGGCCGGGTGGCGTCGAACCAGATTGAACAGGCCGTCGCCCACGCCAAGTGCTGCGAAGCCTTTCCGGGCTGCCTGGCGGTCGACACGTACGTCAGCGGCGTTTCCTATCCCGATGCGCTGGTGGTCTGGCTGCCGGAGGGCGCCGCCGCCGATCCGGAGGCGCCGCGCATGAACGAGATGCTGCTGTTCACCTGGCATCCGAATAATCCCCAGGTCCTGGTGCGGATCCGCAACCGGTCCGATTCGCGCAACGCCCCCCACGCCAGCAACCTGGCGCAGTGGCGGCAAGAGGTCGCTTCGCTCCGCAGCAGTAATGCGGCCGAACGGATCGAAATGACCACGCTGCTCTTCGCCGCCCCCGCCGGCACAGGCAGCGATCGCGGCGCCGTGCGGTTCCAGGTGCGTCTGCTTCCGTCCGCCGACGAATGGACCTCCTACCAGGCCGGCAGCCTCGCCTGGGAGGACCTGTCCTGGGCGCAAGACATTTACTCCTCACGCACCGGTCTGCGCCAGATCTGGTGCCACTTTGAAATGCAACTGCTGGTCGAGGACGTCCCCGGCGAAGACAGCCATGTGCCGTTTTTCGGTTCGGCCGCCATTTACACCCTGCTAGAAAAGTAAGGAGCCTGGCCATGCCCTTTGCTAACAGCCGCCGGTTCCCTGCCGACGGAATTCCCACAACCGCCGCGTCCGGTGGTCGGCCGGCTGGGGTGCGCACGCGCCTGCGACTGCGTGGCCGGCTGCGGCCCGGCATGACGGTGCTGGTGGTGCTGGGCGTGTTGTCGGTGTCGCTGGCGATTGCCTTTACCATGCTGCACTCGCAGATGGCGTCGGAGCAGTTAACCAGCAACTATTCCCGGCTGGAGAGTTCCCGGCAGGCCGCCCTGACCGGGGCCGCCGCCGCCCTGCGCCGGCTTGCAAGCTCGGACTGGGGAGGCGTGGACGAAGTGCTGGTCCGGGTGGTCGAGCGAAATGTCTGGTTCGAGGTCCGATACGCGCCGGGCGATGACCTGCTCACTTCGTCTGACGAGGACTACGCCGAATTGCCGTTTCGCCTGACGATCACCTCGACCGGCACCGCGGCCGACCCGGGCAACACGACCCTGGTCAGCCAGTATGTAGTGACCGCGGTGGTGGAGCTCGAACGGAAGAAGCTCAGCTCGGCGCCTTCCACCTGGGCCAAAGCGCAGAACTACACGGTCTACCAAAGCTCCAACAACGATGCGTTTGTGCAGTTTCCGGTGCAGATCAAAGGCCCGGCCATGATCCAGGGACCGCTCAAACTGCTGACCGAATATCCGACCGACAGCACCATTCGTCAGGGATACCTGAAGGGTCTCAACGACCTGTATGTGACGGGCCAGGGGGATATGCGTCCCTTCACCCAGTCCGTCAAACTCGGGACCGGGCGCACCGGCGCCACGACCAAATCCCTGCTGAGCAGCACCCTGCAGCTCTCCGTCAGCGAAGTTTCGCTCGACGCCGTTCCGCCAGCGACGCCTGCCAATTCTGTCACCAGTTACCAGCTTTACCCGGGCGGCCCGGTTTATGAGATCCCCAACCTGACATCGCTTTACGGCAGTTCACTGGCCAATCTTTCCCTGGGGCCCGATCCGGTCGACAATCCCCTGGGCGTCTTCCGCACCAACGGCGGCGTCACCTTGTGGGACAACGTCTCCTTGCAGGGCGTTCTGATGACCCAGGGCTACCAGGCCGATGTCACGATTGCCGGCGACAACGTACTGCTGCAGGGGGCGGATCTGCCCGCCCTGGCGAATTCTTCCACAAAGCGGCAACTGCCGGCCGCTATCATTGCCGACGATCTGCTGCTCAGCGGCGGCTCGGAAAACGGCCAGCTGCAGGGACTTTGCCTGTGCGGCGACGATTTCACGTTCCTGTCCGGCACGCAAAACACCAGTTTCCGTCTGCAGGGGCGGCTGATAGCCAGCGAACTCAAACTGTACGGACGCACCGAATGGATCATGAGCCCCTCCACCTGGAGCAGTTTGTGGTCGCTCTACAATTTCTTCGGCAGCGACGGCGACCTGTTCCCGCTTTGGGTTTACGTCTGGAAGCGACTAAGCCCGGTTTCGACATTGACGCTGGAGCCGCCTTTAGAGACAGTCTCCTACCACTGGCACGATTGGAGCCAGCCGCTGTACCAGGCGGACCCCAGCGACGGCGCCTTGCGCTGGAAATTGATTCGCTGGCAGGAGAACGAATAATGTGCGGCAAGCCAGCTCCCCTTCGCGGGGCGGACCGTGCGGCTACAGGCGTGATTTTCCGAGTAATCCTTACTACCTGCACTCCTTATTTCTTCCTGACAGGATGTATCCCATGAACTGGTTTCAATTGCGTTGGCCTTTACTGCTGTTTGGAAATGTGGCCGTGATCTGCGTGCTATGTTTTTATGAGGCGACGAGCGCCTCGCCCCAGCAGCCTTTTAACAACGCCACGCAGCAACGGGAAGAGACAATCCGCGAGTTGCGGGAGATCAAAACCTTGCTCCGCGAGCAGAACACCTTGTTACGCAGCGCCAATGAACCGCCAGCGACCGCCCGACCGCGTTAATCTTCTGGTTCCTGCCAGGGACATGCCTTGCCTGGCATGTCCGCCGGCGGCGCGCCAAGGGTATACGCTGGTGGAGCTGATGATTGTCATCGCCCTGCTGAGCATTCTCACCAGCATGGTGCTGCCCCAGTTCCAGCCTTCGGTGCATGAGCAGATTACGGCCGTCGCCCAGATTGTGGCCGACGACCTGGCTTATTGCCGCACGCTCGCGGTAATGAACAGCAGCGAGTATTCCCTCGCCTTTGACCAGGCGACCAATAGCTACACCTTGACCCATGCCGGGTCGAACCCGCAACTGCGGATCCTGCCCTCCGGTCCTTTTGGACGGGAGACTAACCCCTCCCATCAGCGCATTGCCCAGCTCGACGACTTGCCGAGCCTGGGGCCGCGTGTTGTCATCGTCGGCATCGAAACTGAAGGCAGCCCTGTGGCCGCCAGCGGCAGCTTGACCTTTGGTCCGTTGGGATCGGTTTCCGGCGGCCGCGATATCACGATCTGGCTTAGCGCCGGCGCCGGTTCCGCCAGGCGATACATCCCCCTGATCATTCCCGACGTTTCCGGCCTGATTGAAATCGGCGACACCCAGAAACAGGCGCCCTGACCCGTTCCTCTCCGGCGTCCCTGGCGTCGGCCCTGTCGCAAGCAGCGTGCGATCCCCTTCCTTTTGAGTAACCTGATGATTCGCTGGCTTGGAAAGAAAAACGCCTCGCCGATCGGCATCGATCTGGGCGACCGCAGCGTGAAGCTGGTGCAGTTTTCCGGCGACGGTTCCCGCCTGGTGGAATCCGCGCGCTGGGATCTGCCGCCGGCGCCGGCCGAACAACCGCCCGGTTCGCTCGGCCAGCGCTGGACCGAAGCGATCAAGCGCGCCCTGCATGGGCGTCGGTTCCAGGGTCGCGAAGCGGTGGTCTGTTTGTCCAACCGCCGCCTGTTCCTGCAGAACATTCGTCTTCCCAAAGTGGAAGACGACGTCCTCGGCCGGCTGGTGCAACAGGAAGCGGCCTCGCGCATTCCGTTCCCCATCGCCGAAGCAGAGATCCGCTATCTGGCCGCCGCCGAAGTCCGCCAGGGCGACGCCGTGATGCGCGAAGTTATCCTGATGGCGTGCCATCGCCCGCTGCTGGAAGAAATGCTTCACGCCGTGGAAGGGGCGAAACTCCGCCCGGTCGCAGTCGATGTGGAACCGCTCGCCATGATGCGCGCCAGCGTGCGGCAATTTCGTCGCGACGAGGACCACATGCAACGCGTCATGTTCGTCCATGTCGGTTTGACCAAAACGATGGTCGTCATCTCCCAGGGAAACGACGTACTCTTTATCAAATATATCGATGTCGGCGGCGGCCAGATGGATCGCGCGGTCGCCCGCAGCCTGGGCCTGACCCTCAGCGACGCCGTGTCCCTGAGGCGCCATAACGGCGACCGCCGCAGCGACCAGCAAGACCCGGAACTGACCCGCGGCATTGTCGAAGCGGTCCGCGAAGTCATCGACCACCTTGGCCAGGAACTGTCGATGTGCATTCGCTACCACAGCGTCACTTTCCGCGGCAAACCCATTGCGCGGCTGCTGCTGGGCGGCGGCGAGGCTTCGTCGCAACTGGCGGACACCCTGACCGAACGCTTGAACCTGAAGTGCGAACTCAGCGATCCCTTCCGGAGTCTGGCCGAAGGTCGCGCTCCGTCCCGGCCCGGCCAGTGGGACATTGCCGCCGGGCTTGCCGCCAAACTCCTGCCCTGATTTTCCCGCTCGCGTAACGGAAGCCTTTGAGGGCTCCCACCCGCTATGAACACCATCGACTTCCTGCCGCCTCGCTACCGCGAACAAACCGCTCGCCGCAAAACCCAATTGTGGCGCGTGGTGGTGTTGCTGCTGTTTGGCTGCGCGGTCGCTTCGGCGGCGGCGGGGCAGTTTCTGTTTCGCCGTTGCCTGCAGCTGGAAATGATCGAAGCCGATTTGGCGCACGCCCAGGCTGTCGCCAAGAACAACGAGCACCGCGCCCTGCAGGACGCCCTGGCGCTGCGACAGGCGGAAGCCGACCTGGTCGCTTTCCTGCAAGGGCACTGGCCGCGAACCCGCTTGCTGCACGCAGTGAGCCAGGTCCAGCCGAAAACCATTACCTTCCTGGAACTGCGACTGAGCCGCATGGCCTCGCCTTCGGCCGCCCGCTCGCCGGCGGGAAATCGCCGCAGCAAGGCGGACAATCGGACTGAGAAAAAAGAATCCGCCGGCGGCTCTCCCGCCGAGCGCGACTTGCGGGCCCTGCGCGACGAAATGCAGTCGCTGCCGCTGAGCATTACGATCACTGGCATTACCAGCGACGGCGGCGACCTGCACCTGTTTGTCTCCCAGCTGGATCAATGTCCCTTCTTCCAGGAAGCCGAACTGCGCTCGCTGGAAGCAGCCCCCGACCGAGAACAGGCAGCAGGCAGCCCGGCCCTCTCGCAGTTTGAAGTACGTTTGTTCGTCCGAGCGCCCGCCTGCGCCGTGGCTCCGGCCGCTCCCGCCGAACTTGCCGCTCCCGCCGAGATCGACAACCCGGCCAGGCAAGATACGCTGGCGGAAATTGCTGCTCCTGAATCGGTCGCCTCACCCGCCCTGCTGTCGCCGGTGTCCAGCTGAAAAAGAACGTTCGTCATGAAAACAGCCCCCCTGACCAAACGCAACTGGATCGTGACCTGCCTGCTCGCCGCGGCGTCGGTCGCCTATTTGTTCCTCGTCTTCCTGCCGGGTCAAAGTGCGATCCGGGAACTCAGGGCGGAACTCCACCAGCGGCAGCAATACATCGTCGACGCCGACCGTTTGCTTTGCGCCATGGAACAAACGCGGCAGGAAATGAAGGAAGCAGAAGCGTATGTCGATCAATGGCGAGAATCGGCCGTCGACCACGGCGCCTTGTCGGAACTGTTCGGCCAGATGATGACCCAGGCCAAGGATTGCGGCGTGCTGGTCACCCGTTTTGATCCCCAGCCCAAGGTCGCCATGGAAAGCATCGTCCAGGCGCCGGCGGTGATCGCCTGCGAGGGAAACTACCACCAGGTGATTGCCTTTGTTTGCGCCCTGGAGAGCATGCCAGCCACCATCTGGATCGACGAAGTACTGCTGGCGCCAGCAAGCGACAATGCGACCCGAATGCGAAGCGAGGTAAGATTGCGAGTTTTTGCCGATAATCCGGAAGATTCCAATTAGGCGGACCCTTCAGGCTGCCGATAACAAAGGAGCCGGCGTCGTGGAAATCGACGTCGCACCGATGCCGTGAATATAGAAAAACTAGGGAAAAAGCTGTCGCGTGAGTTTTCGCGCAACAAAAGAAAAAGCATCCTGCTGCTGCTGATGTGTCCGGTCGCCGTTTACTTCTGGGCTCCTTTGGTCAGTCCGTATTTTTTTGGGAAGCAGCCCAAGAAAGCGGTCGCCAAACTGCACCAGGAACTGACGGCCGGCGCGCCGGCGATCGCCCATGCGGATAGGTCCCGCGCCCCGCAAGCGAGCCCTTCGGCGCCCACGCTCGGCTGGCGACAGATTGTACAGATGCTGGAACACGACGAACGGCTTTCCCCGGCTCCAGCGCATACCGACAACCGAAATCCTTTTTCGCAGCCGGAACTGGCCATCGTCGAGGAGACGACGGAAGTCGCCACGCAGGCCCAGGCCGCGGAATGGGAATCACTCAAGAACACCCTCGACGAATCAGCGGCCGAACTGGCGGCCGGCCTGGAGCTAAGCGCCACCTTTGTGGGGCCGCGCGACCGGGTCGCCATCATCGACGGCTATGCCTATCGCGAGCAGGAACTGATCGAACTCGACATCCCCAGCAATGCCGCGGTCGCCGCCCTGCCGCTGGCGGCCCTGGCGACTTTTATGGAACAACCCGAGCACGGCGACCAGCCGGACTTTCCCGAGGCAAACGCCTTACCCTTGCAGGACGCGGGAACCGTGCAGTTCCGGGTGCTGCAGATCAAGGCGGGCGAAGTCACGCTGGTCCACCGCGGCAAACCGTACACGCTGCAGCTGATCCACCGCCTGCCGACTGGCAGCATTACCATTTCGCGATCCCCACGGGGCGCCTAGTCCGGCGAAACGGATCCCGCGGAACCTGAGCCCAGTCTCCAACTGAACAACAACAAGCCGCAACCTGACAACATGGCCTGGCATTTCAGGAACGACCAACTCGTCGGGAACTTTTGAAAACGAGATACAGCCGCTTCAGACCCGGGAACCCGCCGCTTTCGAATCCGCCGCTCTCGTTACCGATCGCTTCAACGCGGGCAAGCCTGGTCAAGGACGACCGATGCAAGCACTACTTCGAATCTCGTTACTGGGCGTTTTCGCCGCCGCCGGTATTGGCCTGGCGATTGCCTTCGCGCTGCATGGGGATACGTCGAATCTGCTGGATTCCCTGCCCGTCGGCCTTGCCGCGACGCAGCCGTTTTCGGCCGATCGTTCCCCGACTGCTGGTCGGGCCGCCTCACGCACGGAGCGCGCCGAATCCGCCGTTGTCCAGGCGGATACGAAAGAATCCGCAGTCAAGACGGTGTCCCGGATCGAACCGCTGCCCCCACCGGCCAGCCTTCCGGCAGCCCCTCAGCCGACGTCACATTCTGGCAGCCCGGTCCCGCAATCCGTCGAGTATCGCGCCCCGGTCGCTTCGCAGATTGACCGCCTGGAAGAGAAGCTCACCCGGATGCAGGAAGCCCACCAGGCCGAGCAGATCTCTCGTCTGACAGAAACCCGCCAGTCAGAGCAGTTCTCACGTCTGGAAGACAAGCTGGTGCAGTTCCAGTCACTGTCTCAAGAGACGCAGCAACGCCTGGCTGACCAGCTTGAGCGACTGGCTCAGCAGCAACTGGACGCGGCCGCCGTCCGCGCCGCCGAAAACCAGCGAGCCGCCGAAGTGCAGCGCGCCGTCGATGACCAGCGCGCCGCTGATGACCAGCGCGCCGCCCAGTCGGTCCGCACGTCCGAGCCGGAACTCGTGGTCGAGCAGCCCCTGCCGGAACCCATCGCCGTTCCCCCGCCTGCTGTGGCGCCGGGTGCTTCGGTCCCATCGGACATCATTCCCGCGATGATTGTCCCAGGCGAAGGCGATAACCAGCTGACGATCGATATCAAAAACGGCGACATTCGCGAAGTGCTCGACTACCTCAGCCAGTCGTACGGTCTGAACCTGCTGGTCAGCGACAGCGTGCAGGGCACGGTGTCCGCATCACTGCGGAATGTTGACGCGCCGACCGCCCTGGCCGCCATTCTGCGTTCGCGTGGGTACGTGTCGCAGCAGGACGGCGCCTTCATTTACGTCGGTACGCCGCAGGATCTCGACGCCATGATTCGCCAGGGCGAACGCCTGTCGACGCGCGTCTATCGGCCCAACTATACCAACGCCCAGGAACTGCTCGCGCTGATTACGCCGTTGCTTACGCCCGGGCTGGGCCGGGCCACGCCGTCGTCGGCCGCGGAAGTCGATATTGGTCCCGACACCACCCGCACCGGCGGCGACAACTTCGCCGGCGCCGACGTGCTGCTGGTCCGCGATTATGAATCGGTGCTGCGCGACGTGGATGCGGTGATCGCCCAGATCGACACGCGGCCGCTGCAGGTCGCCATTGAAGCGATCGTGCTGAGCGTCTCCCTCGACGACAGCTGCGCGCTGGGCGTCAACTTTGAAGCGCTCAAATCGGCAGGCAACGCACGCCTGATCTCGGGTTCTCCCCTGGCCACGCTGGGGCAGATTGATGTCTCGAACGGCGGCCTGAACTTTGGCTTCCTCGATGGCGACTTGGCCGCCTTTGTCGAAGCGCTCGAGCGCGTCGGCGACACCAACGTGGTGGCCCGACCGCGGCTGATGTGCCTGAATAAACAGCGGGCCGAGATCCTCATCGGCGATCAGATCGGCTTCGTCAGCACTACGCAAACCGAAACGGCCACGACCCAGACGGTCGAATTCCTCGATGTCGGCACGCAACTGCGGTTGCGCCCTTTCATTGCCGACGACGGCATGATCCGCATGGAAGTGCATCCGGAACTTTCCACCGGCGAGGTGAAACTGCTAGGCAACTTCGCCTTGCCGGAGAAAAGCACCACCCAGGTGACCACCAACATTATGTGCGTCGACGGCTGCACCGTGGTCATCGGCGGCCTGATCCGCGAAGACACCGCATCGGCGACCACGCAATTGCCGATTCTGGGCAACATTCCCATCCTGGGGCTGCCCTTCCGCCAAAGAACCGACTCCGTAAAACGCACCGAGATCATCGTTCTGATCACCCCCCGGATCATCCAGGATCCGACGCTGGCGGAACGAGAAAACGGCGCCGTGGCGAATTTTGCGGAACGTCAGGCGGCCTCGCTGTACCAGGGACCAACCCGGCTGCAGCGTCGGCATTACTCGGATCGTTACGTCCACCTGGCCGAAACGGCCCTGTCGGGAGGGAACGTCCCGGCCGCCCACCGGAACCTGCGGATCGCGCGGAACTTTGAACCGGGCAACCCGGCCGTTCACAAACTGCAGTGCCGTCTGGATGCCCCTGCCGAAGGCGGACCGCTGGAGTCGCCCCTGTACGGCATGGATTCATCGGGCCCGGATCCGCATCGCATCGACCAGCCGGCCAGCATGCTTGGCGCCGGCGACAGCTTCCCCGCATCGGCGGCAGGCCTGCCTCCGGCTGCCGGGACGCCGCCTTCCGTTGGACCAACGACGACCAGCCCGGCGACGCCAGACGCCCCAGCGCCCGGCCCCGCCGACCCTTTGCTCGGACCGCCGCGACCTTTACCGGTCAGGCGACGCCTGGAATCCACTCCAGGCCCGCTGGGACCAGCGCCGGCTCCTCACCGGCAAACGCCGGCGACGCCGATGCCTTTGCCGCCGGCGAACGCGGACCCTTCCCGGCCGGCGCCGATCGCCTGGCCGGAACGCCGCCCCGGCCGTTGAGCACCTGAAGATCGGGTGAAACACTTTCGGTGGTGGTTACCCTGCGTCCTGGCGAACATGAAAGCATCCGATGAAAACACGAACAAATTGCGTACGACGGATGGTCTGGATGCTGCTGCTTCTGTCCTGTTCTGGGTGCGCCGCGCTGATGAAGCCGCTGAACATGGGGAAACCGATCGATCCGGCCAAGCGTACGGAGCAGGTGCTCAACGACTTTGAGAAACAGCGGAACCACGCCCAGCTCACGGCGGCCGCTTCCCGTTTTGACCAGGGCGACGCTCCCGGCGCCCTGTCGCTGGTGGAAGATCTGCTGGAGCGGAAGCCCGACGATCCGGCCGCCCTGTCGCTGCTGGCCGATCTGTGCATGGTGGAAGGCCGCAACGAAGAAGCGATTGTGCACCGCCGCAAACTGGCCGAAGCGTCCCCCGACGACGCCGAGCAGCACCACCAGCTGGCGATGCTGCTGGAGTCGTGCGATCGCATCGGGGAAGCCCTGCCGCATTTTGAAAAGGCCGTGCAGCTCGACCCGCACAACACCCTTTATCGCGAAACGCGCGATGCGGCCCTGGAAAACCAGGCCGTGAACTCCGCTTCGGGGGCCACCGCTTCGCGGACCGCCGCCGCGGGAAAACAGGACTAACCTGCTTCGTGGCGGCAAAATGCAAATTCCAGCGCCCGGCGATGGTACGCCGCCGCTGGGATCATGTCCCGCAGATCAAAAACCCCACCTTTGGCTAAGTGTCTCCTCCGCCGCGCCGAGAATTCTATTCCGCCGGCGCCGGCCATAACCTCGCCATTTGCGAGTCATACTTCGCTGCCTGGCGAATTCTTTCGGAAAACCGATTGCCTCGACGTCCGCGGAGGCTCCGTGAAGACAGGATCGGGGCCGTTTTTCGTCCCCGCACCGCCCCGCTTGACACGGGATCATTGCTTTCCCTACTGGCCGTCGGTAAACTAGGAGGACAAGTTGCCGCTGAAGAGAATCTATATCTTCATCCCAGCTTGCCTTCGCTCACGGCCGGCGGAGCCAGATCGGACTATCGGGAACCTGATCGTCGTGGTTCTGCGTTGCCGGACCTGCTGAGTGGAGAACAGTAAGGGCTGGAGTTTCGTTGGGTGGCGACACAATTTCAACGATACGCTTTCGACGATCACAAAGCGGGGTTGCCCGGTGTTCTCACCGGCAAAGGCGATCCTCTGAAACCATCACCAACGCAATTCCAGCGAATGCCTCCCCAGAGTACCGCCACCTTGGCGATCTTCCTTATGCTTTCTTTAGCTTTGCAGGCGAATCAATGAAAGCCAAGCTCATTGTCGTGGGCGGCGACGCGAAATCGGCCGAGATCAATCTCAAACTGCCTACTGTGGTGGGACGCGGTCGCGAGGCCAGCTTGACCTTGCCGCACCCCTTGGTTAGCCGCCAGCATTGCGAAATTTCCGAAAATGAAGGACGCCTGGTCGTACGCGATATGGGGTCGCTCAACGGCACGTTCGTGAACAACCAGAAAATCGAAGAAGCGACCTTTCTGCCCGCCGGCGATCTGCTCACCATTGGCACAGTTACTTTCCGGGCCGCCTATGCCGACCCGGCCCAGGATAGCGAAGTCGACGCGAACGGCATTGAGGGAACGATCGGGCCCGCCGAGAAAACGTCTGGTCCGTCCCTCGCCACCGGCGACGCCGACGGCCAGAAGCAGATCGACGCCGCCATTGATCAGACCGTGGCCGAAGCCTACAGCGACGACACGATCGACGCCAAGGACTTCGAAGAAGACGGCATGGAAATGACCGACGAAGACTGGGCCGAAGAGTTCATCATCGAAGAAGACGACGACTAGTGGGGCGTCAAGTTTCAATTTCAGGTTTGGCCATTTTCGCGCGAGCCGCTGTTCCTTTTAGTTAACCGTGGCTATCGCCAAAACGGCTAATTGGAAGAACCCGAACTCTTTGCCTTGACGCACCACTAGTGGGGCGTCACCGCTTGATTTTAGGGTAGTGGACCCTCGGAAACGATATCTCAAAGGCGACGGGCCCATCGCTTCCCCGATCGAAATCCACCCTTTCCAGGTCGACGACGCGCCTGCGCTGCGATCCATTTACTGGGAAGCCCGCAGGGCGACGTTCAGCTGGGTTGAGCCGACATCGCTGGCCCTGGAAGACTTCGACCGCGATACCCAGGGCGAGCGGATCTGGGTCGCCGTCTGCAATTCCCAGACGGTCGGCTTTCTTTCCGTCTGGGAGGCGGAAAACTTCATTCACACCCTGTTCGTCCATCCGGCCCACGGGCGCCGAGGCGTCGGTTCGGCCCTGCTGCGGCAATGCCTGCCCCAGATCGGCCGGCCTGCCGCCCTCAAGTGCTCGATCCATAACCACGCCGCACTGACGTTCTATGACGCCCATGGCTGGCAGCGGGTCGAACAGGCAATCGGACCCGACGGCCCTTATTACCGGCTGCAGCTGGAATAAAGGGGAGCCACCGATAGCTCCGCACGCTACGGAAGAGCCAAGGAACGAGAAACGGTTAACTGACGGAAGTCGACGGTCAGTCGTCTTTTGCTCCGCAAAAGAACGCGATCTTTCACGGGTTGAATGGCGACTTTCCTGCGTCTGTTTTTCTTTGAAACGTTTAATCAATATCTAGCCGTGATTCGTCTCACGGTCCACGGCTCTCCCGCAGGCCTTAGCCCGCGTACTCGTTGCCGACTTTCCGGGCGCGTTCGGGCTTGTCGAGATCGACGCCTAGCTGAATGCCTGTTTCGACCAGAATGTTCCAGCCGGCCGCCATTTGAATGAAC
The DNA here is from genome assembly GCF_007751035.1 of Lignipirellula cremea. Classification (NCBI taxonomy): domain Bacteria; kingdom Pseudomonadati; phylum Planctomycetota; class Planctomycetia; order Pirellulales; family Pirellulaceae; genus Lignipirellula; species Lignipirellula cremea. The sequence goes on from NZ_CP036433.1 coordinate 3,405,028, forward strand.
GGCGACAGATCGCCCAGGTCGGGAATCTGGATCGTAGGCAGGGCTGTCGGAGTGCTGCTGACCGCGATGACGGTCAACCCAATGCTGTCGACCAGCACCTTCTGAAACTTCTCAACCGAGCCCGGATAGGGATCAATCCAGATCACCACGTCGCTGGGGTTCATCACCTCTTCGATGCCATGCACGGCGTAGGTGCCTTCGAGAAAGTCCGACGGCTTGCGGGTGATCTCGTTTGTTTTGAGCGTCAGCTCCTCGGCGACGCCATCGTTGCGACCGGCCCAGTAGACCACGCCGGCGCCGGCGATCTTGTCGATGATGGCCGGGTCAATCTCCAGCGTCAGCGTCTGCAGGAACTGATGCCCCAGCTCCTGCAGGCGACCGCCCAGCCCCATCTGGCCGGCGATGTTGTCGAGCAGGGCTCGATAGAACAGGGCCTGTTCGACGACGCTCTTGGTCGCCGCGACCGCCCCTTCCTCTCCGCACGACAGCACGTATCCCTGGGTGGCCAGGGATTCCAGCTTGCTGTCGGCGAACGCCGTCAGGCTGTACAGGTGCGAATGGCCGTTGTCCGCCAGCTTGCGGAACAGTTCGATCACTTCGGCCGTCTTGCCGGAATTCGACAAGGCGAATACAGCCCAGTCGTCCAGCTTGTACTCTTGCGCCTGCAGGCCCGCTTCGGTATGCACATGGATCGGCCAGTCATTCCGCCGAGCATGGGCGATCGCACTCTTGGCGGGGAAGATCCGGCTGGAGCCTTCGCCTGTCAGCAGCAAACGGGTCACGTTGGCGATGGCCGCCGCGGTGTCGAGCATTTGATCGGTTTGAAAGTCACGAATCGTCTCGGCCGTCGCAAGCATGTCGCGGACCAGGCCAAAACGGGAATAAGGTTCGCTGGGTTTCATGGAGTAAACCGGTGGGGGAAAGATGGAAAAATCAGCCATGCCCGGGCGCTGCCTGACGGCTCCGCCCGAAGTCGACGCTGGGCCAGAATTTGGCCGGCTAACTGCGGGCTTTGGCGGAGGCTTTTTTGATCGTCAGGTTCACATAGTCAGGCAGGTCGCCCACCAGCGGCGCGGCGTATTCCAGGAACGCCTTGGTGACGAACATGCCGTCGCTACGGATGAATTTGTCCGGCATGGGACGCTCGGCGTTGGCTGCTTCCGCGAGGGAGATCTGGCCAAAGCCGCTGCGGTACGGTTCGTTCCGCTTCGATTCTCGCGTGAGCGTCACCATCACGCCCGAGGTTCCCTGCTCAGCCAGCTTGACGGCCTGTTTGCCGCATCCATAGGCCTCGTCGATATCAAGTTTCACGGCCCGATCGGCGGCGCACATCTGCAGGGACTCGGTCACCTGGAACTCGCCCCGCCAGCCAAATTCGTCCGAGATCATTTTGTGCAGCATCATCGCAGCACTGGTGCCGCCCATGGCGCCAAACTCCACGTTGGAGAACTTGTCGGTCGTCTCCGACGCACTCACAGGCGAACCGTCCGGGTTGGTAATGCCTTCGCCGCAAACGATGGAGACAAAGCCATACTTCTTCTGGCAACGGGCGACTTCGGCCAGGAACGCGGCCCGATCGAAAGGCCGTTCCGGCAGCAGAATGATATGCGGGGCGTCAGCCGCCGAACGTTTGGCGCAGGCGGCCGCCGCCGGCAACCAGCCCGCACTACGGCCGACCGTCTGAAAAATGGCGAACTGATCCACCCTTTGCATATCACGAGCCAGCAGGCCGCTTTGCAGCACGCTCAGGGCCACATACCGGGCGGCGCTCGCATAGCCGGGCGTGTGGTCGGTGCCGTGCAGGTCGTTGTCGACCGTTTTGGAAACGCCGACGCCGATCATCTCGTGCCCAGCGGCGCCGGCATGTTCCACGATGCGATGTATCGTATCCATCGTGTCGTTGCCGCCGATCATAAAGAAGTAGCGAATGTCGTACTTCTGCAGCTGCTTCAGAATCGGCGCAAAGTCGTCGTCGGTCAATTTATGCCGGCTGGATCCGAGCGCGCTGCTGGGCGTGGTCTTCAGCTTTTTCCAGATGTCCGCCGGTTCGGCCGACAAGTCGAGCAGATAGTCGTTCAGCAAGCCCTCAATGGCGAAGCGCATGCCGAACACACGATCTATGGCCTTGGACTTGCCGGCCGCTTCCACGACGCCAGCTAAAGAAGCGTTGATGACGGAGGTCGGTCCGCCCGACTGTCCCACAATCGCGTTTCCCTTCAGCATGTCTCTGGTTCTTCCCGGGGATGATGGCTCTTGGATGGAGATAACTTGCGGGGCGCCCAATGACGCCGCCTGCGATTTGCACAAGGCATGTCTGGCGCGCCAGCCGGAATGCCGTTTTACTGGCCGCGTGGAACGTGCGCTACCGGCCAGGCGCCGATCACCGCTTGGCGAGCATCGGGCTCGCGGGGTCGCGTGCAGGCGTCCGTCGGGACGGGTCGTTGCCGGGAGTTTGTCTCGAACTCCCGTACTGGCCGGCGATCGCAACGCGGTTACCGCGACCGCAACTTCGCCAGGGGACGCCCGGCAGCCAGCGTCCAAGGCTTGATTGACGCTGGGCGGCCGATTGTCGTATGGTAGTGCGCTTAGCGCTTCCATTGAAGGGGTACACGGTCGGGAACAGCAGATGCCATCGATTCTTTATTGCGGCGACACCAGCCTCCTCTCCGCCGCCGGCTACCTGGCCGGTCTCATGACAAAAGCGGGCTGGCCGTTTGATTACCTGGCCAGCGACCAGCCGCCAGGCGACTCGCTGGAAACGCCCCGGTCGCTCATTATTCTAAGCGATTACCCGGCGGCTCAAATGCCCGACGCAGTCCAGCAACAACTGCTAAAACAGGTGGCCAATGGCGCCGGACTGCTCATGTGCGGCGGCTGGGAATCATTCCACGGCCACGGCGGAAACTGGGATTCCCGCCCCCTCACCGAGGCGTTGCCCGTCCAGATGTTCGACTTTGACGATCGCTGCAACTGCGACCATCCGGTGGTGCTGGAGGCCGAAGAGGCTCAGCTGGATCACCCCATTCTGCAGGGCTTGCCGTGGGACGAACGCCCGCCGCTGATCGGCGGCTACAACCGCGTGCAGGTCAAACCGGAGGCCGAACTACTCCTGGCGGCCCGGCATTACTACTTCACTCGCAGCGAAGGCCGGCTGCTGCTGAAACGCAGGCAAAGCAGTCCCCTGCTGGTGGTCGGCGCTTACGGAGACGGACGAACGGCCGCCCTGATGACCGACCCGGCGCCGCACTGGGTCGGGCCGCTGATCGACTGGGGCGACCAGCGAGTCCGAGCGCAGGCCGAGGGGGCCGAAGTGGTCGAAGTCGGCGATCTCTACGCCCAGTTCCTGCAGCAGTTACTCGCCTGGACCGGCAGAATCAACTGACAACATTCGCGCCCCATCCCCACAAGTCCATTTCTCAGTTGGATGGACTTGCTCACGGGGCCAGGCAGGCTCGCGCAGGAAGAGGGACTTGTCGCCAAGTCCACTACTTGAAAGCCGAGTTCTACGCCCGGGACAGATACGCCCCGGTGCGGGTGTCGACTTTAACCCGCTCGCCTTGCTGCAGGTATTCGGGCACTTGCACCACCAGACCTGTTTCCAGGGTGGCCGGCTTGGTGCGGCCAGTGGCCGAGTTCCCTTTGACGCCCGGATCGCATTCCGTGACCGTTAATTCTACGGTCGACGGGACCTGCACGCCGACGCATTCGTCGTTGTAGATCAGCGCGTAGATGCCTTCGAGTTCTTCGGTAATGTAGGGTGACTCTTCGGCGACGTCTTCCAGCGGCAGAGTGTACTGGTTGAAGTCAATCTGGTCGAGCAGATGCATGTCGGTCGGATCGACGTACATGAGCTTCACCTCCCGTTTGGTGAAGTCGGCCATGTCGAGCGACTCGGTCCCTTTCAGGGTGATGTCGGTCTTCTGCTTGGTCACCAGATTGCGACCGCGGAATTTATACAGCGTGGCGGCTCCCCGGGCGGAAGGGGACTGCACCATGATTCCCTCAATGATCACGGGGGCGCCGTGATAGACAACGATCGTACCCGTTTTAATTTCTTTGGCTTGCATGGATGTCGCCCTGGTTACCGGGGGCGCCTTCGAAGAGCTATGCGGCGCGACCGGGGCAGGTCTACATGAGCTCGCCCGATTGAGGGTCGACGCCGACACCGTGACAAAGTTTTGCGACTCGCTCTAAAACAATCAAGAGCGCTCCAGGATCCAGGATCTCGTCGTCGTCGTCTTCAACCGACAATTGCTCGAAATGATAAATATCCAGGCGGGCGTCGCAGCTCGCCAGGCGTTTCAATTTCCCTTTTTCCACCGCGGTGAGCGGCTTGTCGCGCATGTCCTCGCGCAACTGGGCGACCGATTCCAGCGCATCTTCTCCGCCGCAATAGGTAATGTCCATGGCGGCGAAATCCGTCGGGGAATAAATCGTGACCGATTCAAACCGCTCGGACTCGTCGATCCGGATTTCAGCAATTTCGTACCGTTCGCCAAGCTCCAGCAAAGCAGCTTTCATGGCCTCGGCGGTGGGACGCTGCTTCTCCTCAAACAGGACGAAGTACGTCTCACGCCAGTGGTACAACTCGTTCTCAAATAGCGACATAAGAGGGATTCCGCGCGAATACGAGGGCGGCCCGATTTTCGTTTAACTTAACCGCTGGACGAACGATCGCCCACAACGGACGGCGAATTTTTCTGTGAATATCTGGCGAATCCAACCGGCCGGACGAGTCTCTCGCGGCAGACAAGTTCGGAAGTCTGACCGGCACAGCGAAAGCAGCCCTGCGCCGGCGTTGCGGCAAACCGTCAGGTCTGTGGACCGCGACTCCTGCTAACACGTTTCTTCCGTCCCCGCGTTGCGACGCAGGCGCCAGCCTCGCGGAACAAGTTAGCACCGATTTCTTGAGTCGGCTGCCGGACCGAACGAAGTTTCTCCACATTTCGCGCGCGGCCGCGACGGTCGCAACGATTAAAGGGGTGACTCCGAGAAGGTTTCTTGCATAGCTTGCGTCAGTGCGTTGTCAATTTTTTCCGCGCGAATTAAGATGAATCGCAGGCGACAGGTCGGCAAGGCGCCTTTCCTGCCGGCTATTTCCCCCTGGAATTTCGAGAAAGGAATCGCTCGTTCCGTGCAAATTTTGCTCACCAACGACGACGGAATTTACGCCCCTGGACTGGCGGCCTTAGAACGCGAACTGCAGCAGTTGGGCGACGTTTGCGTCGTTGCGCCGGCGACCGAGCAAAGCGGAGTCGCTCATTCCATTACGTTTCTCAGCCCTTTGATCTGTAAAGAGATTTACGACGGCGACCGGAAACGCGGCTGGGCCGTCGAAGGCAGTCCGGCCGACTGCGTGAAGATTGGCGTCTTTGAATTCCTGCCCAAACCGCCGGACCTGGTGGTCAGCGGGATCAACGGCGGCCTGAACGCCGGCATCAATGTGCTCTATTCGGGCACAGTCGCCGCCGCAATCGAAGGCGCTTTTTTTGGATTCAACAGTATTGCCGTGTCGCTCGAATACAACGAACACGCCCAGTTTGACCGGGCCGCCGTCATGGCCCGCGGGGTAATCGAACAGATCCTCGCCCATAAAACGGCCGAGCCGCAACTGTACAACCTGAACATTCCGACCGCCGCCATCGCCGAACCCAAAGGCATGGTCGTGGCGCCGATGGGCGTCGCCCGCTACGGCGAGCACTTTATCAAACGCACCGATCCCCGCGGCCGCAGCTATTACTGGGCGACCAACGATCCGCCGCCCCAGCCGACCAGCGAACAGACCGATTTGACCGCACTGGCCGCAGGCTACGTCACCCTGACGCCGTTGCAGTTCGACATGACGAAGTCTTCCCTTCTCACGGAGATGCAGCAATGGAATTTGCAGTTACCCGACTAACGCCCCTCCGCGGCATGGCCCTGGTCACTTTGACCCTGGCCGCCCTGACCGCGGTTTCGGTTGGTTGCGGCAAGAAGGACGTCCCCCAGGCGAGTGCGCAGAAGGTCGCTCCGGCGCCGCTGGTTCCCATTGATTTCAGCCCGCCGCCCGTCTCGGAACGTCCCGAGGTGGAAACCGAGCTGATCAAAGCCGAAGTCGGCGTCGGCGAAAAAGGCCGCCGGCTCAATGATCCCGACGTCGTCCAGGCCATCGCGGCCCCCGCCAAAGCTTTATTCAGCTCCAAAGAGCGACTGGTATTTGATGTGCAGATCCCGCACGCCCTGAACCTGTACCGCGCGACCAACGACGACAAGGTCCCCGCCACCCATGAGGCGTTCATGGAAGAGATCGTCAAGTTCAACCAGATCCCGCTGCCGGAATTGCCGCCGGGCCACACCTACCTGTGGGATCCGGACAAGCAGGAATTGATGGTCAAACGACCCGTCGCCGCCCCTAAATAGAGGTGCTGAATCGCTTCGCGGACGAAGCGTCCCCCCGACGACCGCGATCCGCTGTACTTGAGACACTTGCAATACCCTTTGCAAAACCCCTTGCGAAGAAGCCTGGAAGGAAAGGAAGCACCAACACTCGCTGGGCAGGGAGGCCGGCCCCACTCTGATCGAACCATCTTCTCTGAGCGACCTCCCTGATGAAATTTCTACTTCCCTTTCTGGCCGTCTGGTGCTGTGCACTGTCGGCCTGGGCCGGCGACTGGAACGCGGCCCCTTCGTACTTTACGCACAACCCGCAGACAGGCGAACGGGTCGACCAGTACGCCCCCGATCCGATTGCTGTCGGCGCCGTGCAGCCCGCCAACTATCAGAAGAGCGGCTATCGCCAGTATCGCAGCAGCCTGCAGGTGGGCTCGGTGGCGGATAACATTCATGTGGTGGAAGAGTACGGCCGTCCCGTTCGCCCTTATGGCGAATGGCGTTTCCCGTACCGGCCTTACTCCGTGCCCTATGGCGCCTGGGGCCCGCAAGGATATGGCGGCGGCTTTGGCGGTTATGGCAACATCGGGTTTGGCGGCGGTTTCCCACGCCAGGCGTTCGAGCCTTACGGTTCCCGTCCGTTCAACGACCGCACCGGCGTGCAGCCGCCGTATTACGACGGCACCTACCCGCAGAACCGCATCCCGCCGCGATTGCCCTCCGGCGGCTTTGGCCACCAGGGTTTTGGCGGAAACGGTTTCGGAGGAAATGGCTTTGGCGGGAACGGCTTCTAGTGCTGCGTCAATCTTCAATCTTAGAGTGAGCGATTTCGGCCGTGCTGCTGTGCTGCCAAAAAAACCGGGGGCTAGCGCCCAATGGCACTGTTTTTACCAAATCCGTTGCCTGGGGTGGTTTTTGGCATGAATTTTGCGCCGCATGTTTTGGCATGAAATTTGCGCCCCTTCCTGACTTCTTACTCATTGATAAGGAGTCTTGCGATGGCGGCCAAACAGAAACGTAAGCAGAAAGCACAGAAATCCGAGCAGGCGCGGGCGGCGGAGTTTGACGCCGTGTTTGCCCAGTTGGAAGAGATCGTGGATCTCCGCCAGGCCGATGAGTTGCAGCCCTCCCACGCCCAAACGATTTACACGTCTGGCGTCGTCCTGTGGCTGTTGGTCTTGCAGCGATTGCGCGGCGGTTGCTCGATGGCCGAGGCGGTCAAGGCCTTGATCGAGCAGTGCCCGGACATCGTGCCCGACAATAAACGCATCGAAGAAGCGACCCTCTCTTCCAGCACCGCGGCGTACTCCCGGGGCCGGAGCCGTTTGTCGCTGGAGACCGTCATGTGGCTCTGCAATGCCGTCTGGCGGTCGCTGGTCGACAACGCTCCGCCCACCTTCGGCGGGCGACGCGTGTTCGCGCTGGACGGCACGACGATCTCGCTGGGACCGGAATGGGAACTGTACGACGTCTTCCCGCCCGCTTCCAATCAGTACGGAGAGTCGGCCTGGCCGATGGCCTATCTGGTCGTGGCTCATGAGGTCGAAAGTGGAGCGGCGTTGCCCCCGGAAATCGGTGCGATGTACGGCGACCAGGCGGTCTCGGAAACCAGCCTGATCCACGATCATTTACAACGCATCCCGGCCGATTCGGTGATTCTGGTCGACACAGCTTACGGCATTACGCGTGTCGCCTACGAGTTCCACACGGCCAATCAACGCTTCGTGGTGCGGATGAAGAAGGACCGCTTTCGCCGGCTGCAAAAGGACGCCGAGTTGATCGAACAAGGCGAGGACTGGAAAACGTATCGAGGACAATGGACGCCCAGTCGCCGCGAGCTGCGCGACAATCCTCAATTGCCGGAGGACTTCTCGCTGCCGATTCGGCTGCACGTGTTCGAAAGCGTCCACGGCGAAACAATCTATCTGGCGACCGACCTGACCGACGAATTGGACGTCATCGCCGATTTGTATAGTCAGCGGTGGCGTGTGGAAACAGATCTCTCACAGATCAAGGTGACGCTCGACATCGAGAACATCCTCGCCAAGAGTCCTGAGATGTTCCGCAAAGAACTGATGGCGTCGATCGTGGCCTATAACCTGACGATCCAGTTCCGCAAACAGGCGGCGGAACATGCCAACGTACCGCCGCGGCGGCTCAGCTTCACCGGCGTGTGGGACGTGTTCCGCATCTTCCTGCTCCAAAAAACATTCCCCGACGCCGGCGCCTGGCGCACGGCTTACGCACGAGCGCTCAAGTACGCAGCGCGAGAGAAATTGCCGAACCGCCCCGGCCGGAGCTACTCCCGCGAAAGCTACAAACGCCGCTCCAAATCCTCGCATTTTAAAAAAAGATCTCCACCCTGGAACCAACCCGAAAACGAGCCAAAGTGAGTGCCATTGGGCTAGCGCCCGGCGGCTGATTTAGAGAAACCTGATTTTATGGTTTGACGCATCACTAGGAGGCCTGCACCGCGGCGTCTGGCACTGTTTACGGCGGGCCGGGTCGCGTTAGAATCGTGACATCGCTGGTCCTTTCGCCAGGGACGATGCTTGCTTCTACGAACCTGCGGAACTGCCTGATGCGCGCCATTGCTGCTCGACCTGGATCCTCGGAACCGTATTTCGTCGACGCTCCCGAACCGCCGGAACCGGGCCCGGGCGAGGTGCTCTGCCGCACGCTCGAACTGGGCGTTTGCGGAACCGACCGGGAGATCCTGGCTTCGAAACAGCCCTGGACGCCGCCCGGCGAATCGCACCTGGTGCTGGGGCACGAATGCCTGGCCAGGGTGGAAGCCGTCGGCGACGGAGTGACGCTGGAAGTCGGCAGTCTGGTGACCCCCGTCGTACGCCGGGCCAGGCCCTCAGCCGACCCGGGCATGCGGGTCGACATGCTGACTTTCGGCGACTACGTCGAACGCGGCATTGTGGAAGAGCACGGCTTCTCTCTGCCGCTCTGGCTCGACCGTCCTGAGCACCTGTTTCTGGTCGATCCCGGCCTGAAACCGCTGGCCGTCTTCGCCGAACCGCTGAGCGTGGCTGAGAAAGCAGTCAACGAAGCGATCCGCCTGCAGACCGCTCGGCTGACGCCGGAAACCTGGAGCGACCCGCCGCCCCGGGTGCTAGTGACCGGCATGGGGCCGATCGCATTCGCCGCCATTCTGGCCGCCCGGTGTCGCAACTGGCCGGTTGTCATCTACGGTCGCGACGCCGACGATTCGCCCCGGGCCCAGCTGGCCCAGGAACTGGGCGCCGAGTACCTGCCGGCCGATCGCGCGGCATTCGATCAGCATGATTCTTTCACAGGCGGATACGATCTGGTGCTGGAATGCACCGGGGCGGAAGAGGTGCTGCTGGCGGCGGCCCACGTGCTGAACGCTCGCGGCGTGATGGTCTGGCTGGGAGCGGATCGCGTCGGACGCAGCCGCTCCCTCAACCTTGCCAATGCGATGCGACGGGCCGTGGTCGGCAACCACCTTCACCTGGGTAGCGTGAACGCAGCTCCCCGCGACTTTGCGGACGCCCTGCAACACCTGGCCCAGATGCAAGCCAGCCATCCTCAGCCAATGGCGGCCCTCATCAGCGATCGCGCCCCGTTCCACGACGCCCTGGCCCAGTACCAGAACCGGAATAAACAGGGCGTGAAAGCCATCGTCCAGTACGAAAAATAGCGTATCTGACGTTAATTATTCAGCAGCTGGTTGCGATCGCCGAGTCGCGTTTTCAGGCTGACCAGCTTCCGGTCCCGCCAGACGAGAATCTCGATCAGTTTATCGACCGGCGTCAAGCCGACCAGATTGACCAGGTGGTTATCGTCCTCGATGATTTCACCATCGTACTTCACAACGACGTCGGCGACTTTCAGACCCGTGCGTTCGGCCGGCGAGTTCGGCGTGATGCCCGACAATCGGGCGCCCTGGTATCGCGGCAGCCCCATGGCGATGGCCTGCTGGGCGTTGAACTGCGAATCCAGATGCACGCCCAGGAAAGCACGCACCACGCGGCCGTTAGCGATCAACTGCTCGGCGACCACCCGGGCCATATTGATGGGGATGGCGAAACCGATCCCCTCGCTGCCGCCCGAGTTGCTGGCAATCGCCGTGTTGAGGCCGATCACCTCGCCGCGCAGGTTGAGCAGCGGACCCCCGCTGTTGCCCGGGTTGATGGAAGCATCGGTCTGCAGGAAGTCCTGGTAGCGAACCCCCTGCGGCCCCAGTTCCAGATCCCGGCGTCCTTTGGCGCTGATGATGCCGTAGGTGACCGAGTGACTCAAACCGAAAGGACTACCGACGGCGATCACAAAGTCGCCGATTTCCACATTGCGGCTGTCGCCCAGTCGGGCGGCGAACAGGTTTCCGGCGTTGATCGCCAGCACGGCGATATCGGTCTCGGGATCGTCCCACACGCCAATCGGCTGGACCACGCGGCCATCGGACAGGGAGATGTCGATCTTGGCCAGGGGGGAGTCCTTCACCACATGCCGGTTGGTCAGCACATAGAACTTGCCGGCCACTTCCAGAATGACGCCGGAGCCGGCCTCTTCCACCGTTTTGCTTCCGCCGACGGCCGTTTTCTCGACCTTCTCGGCCTCGATATGGGCGACGTTCGGTCGCACCAGACGGACGACCTTTTTTAGCAGATTCGCCTGTTGTGCCCAGGCTTCGTATTCAGCCTCGACTTCGGCCTGGAGCCTGGCCCGCTGCTGGCTCGTCTCCGGCGGCGGAAGTTCCTGGCCTTGGGCCGAAACCGCCAGCAAGGCGATCGTACAAGAGATCGCAACAAAAAACGGCATGCAGGGGTTCACAGCATTTCCTTCCGTGGAAGCGTGTGTTGGTGGAATCAAATTTTCTGAGGGTCGGCAATACCGCAGAACGGGCCGCACGCAGCGGCCCGTTCGTTCAGCGGAATCGGTTCACCCCGCAAGCCGGGGTGAAGGGATCATTCAGGAGACATCGAGTTCGATGTCGGAAATTTTCAAATCGTTGTCGCTGGAAAGATCGACGACGCGTCCCCAGTCGGCGGAAGAGGAACCGTGCGTTCCAAATTTCTCCGCCTCACGCTGGCACTGGATGCAAAGCGTGGCGTAGGGCACCGCCTGCAGGCGGGCCAGGGGGATATTGTTGGAGCAGCCTTCGCAGACTCCATATTCACCGCCGCGCATTCTTTCGAGGGCGGTTTCAATCTGGTTCAATTCGCGACTTTCCACTTCGGCCAGCTGCGAGCTGATTTCGTCCTGGGCGGAGTCCAAAGCAAAGTCGACGACGTCGCCTGAAGTCTGCTCGCGCAGTTCTTTGAGCAAACTAAGGTCCCCGGTCAACGCTCTGCGCAGAGCGTCGCGCCGCTTCACAAGCACCTGATGCAGATTCAAAATTGCGTCTTTTCGGGCCATTGTTTCGCCACCTATGCCTCGAGTTCGAGTAGATCGGAGGTGTGCCCCCGGGGCCGATCCGTCTCAACCGAAGTTGAAGAGCTTGATAAAGGTTAGTCTGTTCCGAGTGGGGGGGGGGGGGAGCCGCCGAAAGCGAGGGCCTGTCCCGGCAACCAAAATATAGTACGCATCCCGTCTAGTGCGGCCAGTTTTTTGCGCGGCTTTTCAGGGTTGACCCGGCCTCTGGAAAACAACACACAATCTGTTTCACAATAATGACTTGCGTTTACTCGAACAGGTCCGTACCAGGGCAAAGAACTCGCGGAGCGCTTTTCCGTATCGGACACCTTGCCCTCGATTCATGCCATCCGAGGGGGTGGTAGTTGACCGTACCCTGCCTTTCCGCACCGCAGGCGTCGGAGGCGGGGTGAATAATCGTAAGGTTTGGATATTTCGGAATAATCGGCAATTTTTGAACCACGATCAAGCCGATCTTGTTAAGGAACCCCGAAATTTCCATGCAGGATGAAAAACCGCTTAGATCTTGCCCCAGGTGGCAATTTCGCGTACTAGAAACCCCACCTGTGTCTGAATCGGAGTGTTGCCGTCCTGAAGAGTAGGATCGAACATGGTAGGCCCAACCGAACCCCAAACGCCCCTGGGACTGCTAGGAGCCCCGGCCAGCGATCTGGTGCTGCGCGTCCGCGGCGCCCCGCATGATGGCCGGATCATTCGCCTGGCTTCCAACAAGTGCACGATCGGCGCTGCCGCCGATTGTACGCTCCGGGTGCGCGCCTCGGGGGTGGAGCCCGTCCATTGCCTGATTCTTCGCGGGGAAACGGGGATGGTGGTGCGGACCTGGTCCTCCTCCACGCGACTTAATGGCCAGCCCTTCACTGAAGCCCGTCTTTTCCCTGGCGACCGTCTGGCGATTGGGGCCGTATCTTTCGATGTGCTGGGTGAGAATTCGGGCCCTGAAAACCCCTTCCCCGATCTGGCGGAAGAGGGCAGCGAAGAAGCCGCCTCGGCGCTGGCCGTTTCACCTGCTGAAAACGACGCCCAACTGCTGCTGGCCCGCAAGGAAAGCCAGCGTCTGGTCCAGCAACTGACGCAGCAGCTACAGGCTTCGAAAACCCAGCTGCATGAGATCCAGCAAAAGGCAGCCGACAATGTCCGCGAAACATCGCGCATTGAGCAGCGTTTGACCGAACTTGAAGACGAACTGGCGCAGGAACGCTGCGACCGGCTCGATCTGGAATCCAGCAAGCGCGCCGCCGAACAAGACGCCGACGCCCTGCAGCGGGCCGCCGACGACTTGCGCGAACGGTTACGGTCGACCCGTCGGGAGCTCGACCAGGAGCGGCAAAAGTGGTTCGCTGACCGGAAACGTCTTGATGACCAGCTCAACGAGCGGTCCCGGCAACTGCAACGCCATGTGGCGGCCAACCTCGCTGTCGATGAGGCCGCCCGCGATCGCGCCGAGCAGGATCGCCGCCAATGGGAAGATGAACGCGAACTCTACCGCCGACAGCTGGAAGAAGCCCAGCACAAGTCGGGCGACTACCCCGAGCTGCAGCAGCAACTGGAAACAGCCCTGTCGCAAGTGGAACGGTCCCGCCAGGAAGCGGCCGATCTGCGCCGTCGCGTGGCCGACTTCGACCAGCAACTGCGTCGGGTGGAAGTCGAACGCGACGCCCTGCTCAATCAACAGGCCGTGCGGGAAAGCGACTGGAAACAGCGGCTCGAAGAATTCGCCGCGAAGGTCCGTCAGTTCGACCTGGAAAGCCGGCAACAGGAACAGCAGTGGCAAAGCCGTCAGGCCGAACTCGACGAGCAGCAAGCCGCGCTGGAGGCCCAGCGGGCCCAGTGGAACGAACGCCAGGCCAGCGTCGAAAGCGAACTGGAAGCCCGACAACAGCAGCTTGAAGAGCGCCGCGCTGAGCTGGAGTCGGGTCATAACCAGCCGCTCGAAGAAGCCCTGGCTCGCCTGGAAGAAGAGCGGCAGGAGCTTCAGTCGCAAAAAAGCGACTGGGAAGAAGCCCAGAAACGGTACGAACAGCAGCTAGAGCAGCGGCAAGAACAACTGCAGCAGCGGGAGACCGCGCTTGCAGAGACCCTGGCCCGACGCGAAGCAGATTCCACCCAGCAGGAACATGCGACCCGCGAGCAGCAGGAGCAGTTTGAACTTGCCCATCGCGAGAACTTCGCCGCGCTCGAGCAGGTTCGCCAGGATCTGACGGCCGCGCGCTCAGAGCTGGAAACGCAAAAGCAGCGCTGGCTGCAGGATTGCCAGCGCACCGAGCAGGAACTGCAGCGACGTCGCGAACAGCTGGACGAGCGCCAGCAGTTCCTGACCGAGTCGTCGGAACAACAACTGAGCGAAGCGCAAGAGCACCTGCTCACCCAACAAAAAGAGCTGGACGCCCAGCAGTCCGCCTGGGAAAAACAGCAAAGCGAAGAAGAACGCCGCCTGCAGGACCAGCAGACGGCCTTCGCCGCGCAGCAGCGTCAACTAGCGCAGGAACAGCAAGCCCTGGCCGCTCGTCAATCAGAACTGGTTGCCCGCCAGACCGAACTCGACCAGCGCCAGGACGATCTGAATCAGCAGCAGCAAGAGCTCGTCCAGCGACAACAGGATCTCGAACAGCATCAACAGGAGCTGCAGGAAGGCCAGCAGGCCCTCAGCCAGGACCGCGAAAACTTTAATTCGGATCGCGCAGCCGTCTCGCAGGATCGCGAGGGTTTCGCCGATCTGGAACAGCAGCTTGTCGATGGCCAAAAACTGCTGGCCGAACACCAGCAGGAACTCGACGCCCGCCGCCAGGCTCTGGAAGAACAGACCCGGGATCTGGAAGCGCAGAACGAAGAGCTCGCCGCCAAAAGCCAGGCGCTTGCCGCCCGGCAAATCAAACTGACGGAACAGGAAACGGCCCTCCAGTCCGAACGGGACGCCTGGTCCGCCGAACGGGCGGAAGCAGAACGAGAGCTGGAAACCCGCCGCAAGCAGCTGGATCTGCAGGCCCAGGAAAGGGCCGAAGAGCAGCGTCGCTCGTGGGAAGAAGCGCTGGACCAGATCGAGCAGGAACGCTCCGCGTTCGCCCGCCAACGTGAACAATGGGAGCGGGAACAAACAGAACGCGAACAGCAGTGGGCCGAGCGTGAGAACGCCCTCCTTGGCCAGCAGGAAGAGCTGGATGCGCGCTCCCAGTTGCTGCTGCAACAGGAAGAACAGGCCGTCCGGCAACAGGCGGAGCTGGAGCAGCTGCGCGCTGTCGCCGCCGAATCGGCTCAACCCGAGCATCTTCTCCAGCAGCAGGAGCTGCAGCAGCAAGAGCTCCAGTTGCAACAGGCCCAGCTGCAGGAACGACAGGAAGCCCAGGCGGCCGCCGCCAGCGCCGTCCAGGCCGAACTGGCCGCCCTGCGGGAACAACTGGAAACAGACCTGCAGCAGTTCCACCGAGACCGGGAAGCCTGGGAGCAGGAGCAGCAGCAGTTTGAAGCGGAATGGCTCGAACGGCAGCAAGAGTTCAACACGCGCCAGGAAGCGTTAAAACAGGAAAGCGAGCAACGGGAACACACACAAGCCGAATTCGAAGGCCAGCGGCTGGAGCTGATCGCCCTGCAGCAAACGCTCGCCCAGGAACAGCAGCACTGGCATGCCCGGCGTAAAGACCTGGAAGCGCAGTGGAAGGATCGCGAGGAGGAACTGGAAGCCCGCCAGCAGCAGCAGGAACTGGCGGAAAACCAGCCCGCAGATCCAGCCGAAAACCTCGGCGAAATCCCTGGCGAACACCAATCGCACATCGAGGCCCAGCGAGCTGAAGTCGCTGCTGAAAAACTGCGTCTGGAGCAGGAACGCGAAGAATGGGAAAACGAACAGCGAGAATTCGAACGTCAGTGGATGGAAAGGGAGACCGAATTTAACCGGCGTTTCGCCGAACTCGAGGCGGCCCACTCCGCACCGCAAGCCCATGGCGACGTCGCTCCCGCCTTGCTGGCTGATCGCCAGGCGGAAGTCGACGCGCTGAAATCCGATCTGGAGCAGCGACGCCTGCAGCTGGAAGCAGAGTACGAACAGCGTCTGCTTGATCTGCAGTTGCCGCCTGATTCCGAAAGCGAGGACCTGGCCGCCCTGCGGCGGGAACTGGAAGCGACCCGCCAGGAACTCCATCAGCAACGCGACGCCTGGGTGACGCAGCAGATGCGTTACGAAGAGGAGATTGCGCGCCGGGAAGAAGAACTGCAGGATCACCGCAGCCCGCAGGATATCCAGCAAAGCCAGCAGCTTGAACAGGAACGCGATCACCTGGAAAATGATCGACGAGAACTGGAAGCCCAGCGAGCCGAATGGGAAGCAAAACAGCTGCGTTACGAAAGCGAGTTCAGTCAGTACCGTCAGGAGATCGCCCGGCGACAGGCCGACATCGATGCCGAACGCAGCTGGCTGACCGGCAGCGGAGTCAAATTGCCCGACGGGATCTCCCCCATCGCGCCGCTTTCATCCCTCGCAGCAGAGCAACCATCGGCGCAGCCGCCGCTGCACCAGGAAACCTTCGACCAGCATCCTTCTGAAAATCCGCCATACGAATCGTCGCTGCCGGACGCCGAGGACTCCAGCGAACCGTCCTGGTCCGAGGAGACGCCGGTTTCTGTTTCGCCCGAGACGCCCGCGGAAGAGGACGAAGAGGAATTCCTTTACCAGCGTCGCGGCAAAGCCCAGGACCTGCCGAAAGACGAACACGCGGCCGACCAGATGCCGGCGGAAAATCCGTCGTCGGAAGAAGCCCACTACGACGATTATCCGTCGGAAGAAGCCAGCCAGTACGATACCCCCGTATCCTACGCCGAGGATCGTCTGCCGGCCGACAATCGCGAGGAATTCGCATCGCCTGAACCGGCGTACGACCCGCATGGCGATCAGGAATACGGCCCGCCGGAATCCGCAGAACACGACGATGCCTACGACGACGGCGAACCGCACGCAAGGGCGTACGGACTGGAACAGGCCGAAATCGAAGCAGAGGAGGAAGCAGAGGGAAAGGACGAGCAGGAGCAACTGGAGGCCGACCCGCTCCGTCCGGAACCGCCCGTGAGCGCGGCCGAGATCCTGGCGAAATGGAGCGGCGGCGCCTGGAAACCCGAAGAGGTGGAAGAAGAGGAGGAAGAGCCCGTAGCGACGCCTGCACCGCGGCGCCTGCCGGAACCGCAGCAGAAAGCCCGGGCGCCGTTAGTTCCTGACGAAGCGGAGCCAGAAGAGGACTCGATCGAAGACTATATGAGTCGGCTGCTGCAGCGTGTCCGCGGCGAAGCGCCTGCCGCCCAGCCACAGGCGCCAATGCGACCGGTTGAGAAGCGGCCCGAACCCATCAAATACGACGCATCGTCGGAGGCCATTATCCCTCCGCCGCCGCAGGATCGCGTGAAACCTGAGGACTACAAGCCACGCAGCCAGGCTCCCGAAGGCACCTCCAATCTGGCGGCGATGCGCGCCCTGGCGAACCAGTCGGCCCGTAGCGCCATCACCCATAGCGATCGCAAGATGGGCGTCGGCGCTTCGCTGGGGAAAGGAATCGTCGGCGTGCTTTCGCTGGTGACCAGCGTGGGCCTGTTCGCGGTGGCGCAGTCAACGCTGGACATGATCTTCTGGGGCGGCCTCGCCTGCGTCGGCGTCGGCGTTGTATTTTGCCTTGGCGCTTACCAGGAGCTCCATGCGGCCCGTGCAGCCGCCGAAGGGACCATCAGCAAGCCCAAGGTGAAAGCGCCGGAAACCCCTCCGCCCAGCGAAGAGTAGTCGCTTGACAACGCAGCGACAACAACCGGGGAAAAAGAACACCCGGCAAAGACAGCCGGCCGGCTAAAGGCCGGCCAGGCGGACAAAGAGACGCGGGCTCCAGCGAGCCCGCGCTGCGACAGGGCGCCTTACTTGGCGTTCATGCTCATCAGGAACTCGGCGTTGGTTTTCGCCTTTTCCAGTCGCGTGACCAGCAGTTCCATCGCGTCGGGCCCGTTCATATCATTGAGCACGCGCCGCATGACACAGGTCAAGCGATGTTCTTCCGGATCCATCAGCATCTCTTCGCGGCGGGTGCCGCTGCGGTTGATATCAATCGCCGGATAGATGCGACGGTCGACCAGCTTCCGGTCCAGCACGATTTCCAGGTTGCCGGTGCCTTTGAACTCTTCAAAAATCACGTCATCCATTTTGCTGCCGGTGTCGATCAGCGCGGTCGCAATAATGGTGAGCGAACCGCCTTCTTCGGTCTTGCGGGCGGAGCCAAAGAACGACTTGGGCCGCTGCAAAGCGTTGGCGTCGAGCCCGCCGGAAAGGATCTTGCCGGACTGCGGGCACTCCGAGTTCCAGGCGCGGGCCAGGCGAGTGATGGAGTCCAGGAAAATGACGACATCGATCCCGCACTCGACCATCCGTTTCGCTTTTTCGATGACCATCTGCGACACCTGAACATGGCGCGACGACGGTTCATCAAAGGTGGAGCTGACGACTTCACAGTGCGGACCGCGAACCTGCCGCTCCATGTCGGTGACTTCTTCCGGGCGTTCGTCGATCAACAGCATGATCACGTACGCTTCGGGATAGTTGGCCAGCACGGCCTTGGCCATCCGCTGCATCAGAATGGTTTTGCCGGCGCGCGGCGGGCTGACAATCAACCCTCGCTGGCCGAAACCAATCGGCGTTACCAGATCGACCACGCGGGTGGAAACATCCTCCGGATCGTGTTCCATGACAATCCGCGCATCGGGGTGAAGCGGCGTAAGCTCGTCGAACGGCACCCGCTGCGCCATAACGTTCGGGTCCTGGTAATTGATCGCCTCGACCCGCAGCAACGCGAAGTAACGTTCGTTTTCTTTCGGCGGGCGAATCTGGCCCGAAACGGTTGATCCGGTCCGCAAACCAAAACGCCGGATCTGGCTGGGAGAAACGTAGATGTCGTCGGGGCAAGACAGATAGTGGTATTCCGGGCTGCGCAAAAAGCCGAAGCCGTCGGGCAGGATCTCCAGCGTGCCCTCGCCGTACATCAGCCCGTTCAGCTTGACCCGCTCTTTCAGGATGTTGAAGATCAACTCCTGCCGTTTCATGCTATCCGCATCTTCAACGTTCTGCCGGCGGGCTTCTTCGATGAGCTCGGACATCGACATTGCCTGCAGTTTGACAATATGCGTTTCCCCGTCGCCGGCGACAACCGCGTCGCCGTTGGTCCCGGGCTTGGGAACGCCGCGGTCGGATTCATCAGCGATTTCTTCCGCCAGCGAGAGCGGTTCTTCGTCGAACGGATCGACACTCTCGCCATTGCCATTGTGCGCATATCCGTCGCTGTTCGCACGCATCGAAGGCCGCGTCAAAGGGCCGTCGCTGCGGCCACGTTTAAAGTTGTCCCGTGAGGACGCGCCGCGGGGTTTCGTCATGATGGAATATCTCCCCGAAGAGGAAATCCTGGGTACGGCGCATGAACAGCGCCAAAGGCGGGTGTTGGCAAAATGGGGTCAGGGTCGCTGCCCAAGGCAGTACTCTGAAAGGGAAACAAAGTGATGCGGCCAACATTCCATTGACCGGAATCGTTCGGCAATCCGACAGCAATGCGGCGGCTGTCGGCTACATATTGGTTATCGGGGCTACGATCAAAAAAGGGAAGCGGTCTGTACAACAATTCTACTCGGGAGAACACCATTCCCAGAGGCCCCCTGGCCGCGGTTGGCGTCCCGGCGCCGGGTGCTTGTCGGACTTCTCCCCAGGTAAACATCCGGCGCCCGGCAAGTGGATGAAGCGAAGTCCATCGGCAGTCCTGGCCGACCTGCCTGTCGCGGGCGACAGTCTGCCGATTACTGGGAACCGGCGATCGTGAATGGGGGGGAAGAATTGGTTTCATGGCTGATGAGGAGAAGGGGAAGGCGCCACATGCCGACGCCAAAAGTCAATGACTTGCTGCTGGGTGTGCTGTTCGGACCCGCCGTTATCGATTACATAGTCGGCCCGTTCACGTTTTGTACCCGTGGATTCCTGCGTCAATTCGCGGCGGGAAAATTCTTCCGCCGTCCACCCTCGTTGCAAAGCGCGAGCCAAGCGCACATTGGGCGGGGCGTCCACAAATACAAGGTAGTCGCACAGGCGATCCCAGCCAGCCTTCAGCATGACCGGAGCGTCGAGAACCAAAGCCGCCGGGGCTTCCCCGTTTGCCTGGTCCGCCAGCTGATCGATCTGCTGCTGCAGCCGTTCTCCGATGCGGGGGTGGGTTGTCTGTTCCAGAAAAGTAAGTTCGTCGGCGCCCTGGGGAGCAAACACAATAGCGGCGACCGCTTTCCGGTCGACCGTGCCATCGTCGTTAAATACCCGATCGCCCCAGCGGCGACGTAATATGTTTTGTATGGTTGGTTCGGCGAGCGTCTGGTGACCAGCCCGATCGGCGTCGAGCACCACGGCTCCTTGTTCGGCAAACCGCTGCGACACATAACTTTTGCCGCTGGCGATGCCGCCGAGTACGCCGATGACCAGGGGTTTCGAAGTCGCCATCGCCGGTGGGGTGGTTGGGTTTCCAAAGCTCGTTCGAAGGAGCCCGTTGATCTCTTGCGGCCGGAAATTCGATTACCGTCGTCAGTTCCTGGTCGCTCTACTTCCCGAGGGAGTATTTCCATTGGGTCTGCGAGCAAAGGCGACCTCAAGGCGTTCGATCCTTTCGGATCAGTTCAAGCACAGGATCGAAGTCGACAGAATTACTCCAGCAACAACGTTCAGGCAATCAGGGATTTATCTCGAAGGGAATGGGAAAGGGGTGGGCAGCAGGGATCAACCGGGTGAGTCAGGATGGGAGTCATGCAGGTGAGAACTCCAGCGTAGCATGGATTTTTTCAAAGGTCTACGCCTTATGGAGTTGTTCTATCGTTTCCTGGGTAAACGCTCCAGGCAAGGGGTTTAAGCCATTTTTGGGCAAAAAGCCTCGCATCAAATACCTCGTGGGTGAGGCTCCCCCCTCGCAGCCGATCGGCCAACAGGAAAGTGGGGTTCAAGGAAGCCAAGGTTCGCAGGCGGACCAGTTCGCTCCCGTTTTAATGTCGACACAAAGCGCTGTTCGCAATTCGCCGACGCTTGTCATTTCCGTGCGGACCATTTCGCACAGCGAGGCAATTTCTTCAGGGGGAGCCTCGAAGACAAGTTCATCGTGGATCTGCAGCAACATCCGTGCCTGCATCCCGCTCTCCTTGAGGCGGCGATATACCTGAATCATAGCTAGTTTGATGAGATCGGCCGCCGATCCTTGAATGACCGTGTTGATCGCAATGCGTTCAGGGAAAGTGCGATTCCGTGCGTTTCGCTGGTTCGCAGCTCGAATCCCTTCCACCAAACGTCGGCGACCGAGGATGGTTGTAACATACCCCTTTTTGCGGGCGTCGGCCAGAACTTTTTCCAGAAACTCCTCAACACCCGGATAACGGGCAAAATAGGCGTCGATAAAATCCGCAGCCAGCCCTTTATCGATTCCCAGCGACTTGGCCAGGCCGAACGCCGTTTGCCCATAAATGATGCCGAAGTTGATCGCTTTGGCGGCGCGTCGCATGTCGCTTGTGACTTCGTCCGGCGGCGTCTCGTACACCTCGGCAGCGACCCGGGTGTGGATGTCTTCCGCATTGGCGAACGCCTCGAGCATGGCGGCGTCGCCGGAAAAGTGGGCCAGCACGCGCAGTTCAATTTGCGAATAGTCGGCCGCCACCAGGCTCCAGCCCGGCGTGCCCGGTATAAACGCCGAGCGGATCTCCCGGCCCTCTTCGGTGCGGACCGGAATGTTCTGCAGGTTGGGGTCTTTGGACGACAGGCGCCCCGTGGCCGCCACATCCTGCATGAACGAAGTATGCACGCGGCCCGTCTCGGGATGCACCAGCAACGGCAACGCATCGACGTACGTACTCTTGAGCTTGGCGGATTGCCGATAGGCGATCACCTGGGCCGGCAACGGGTGCTGAATGGCCAGTTGCTGCAGCGTATCGACATCGGTGCTGGGTCCCGTTTTGGTCTTTTTCAGGACCGGCAGCCCCAGCTCCTGGAACAGCAATTCGCCCAGCTGCTTGGGCGAGTCGATGTTGAACTTGCGCCCCGCCATTTCGTAGATCTCTTTTTCCAGCTCCAGCAGCCGCTTCCCGTGCTTTTTACTCAGTTCGCCGAGCAGATCCACATCAACCCGGATGCCGTTAAACTCCAGTTCCGCCAGCACCGTGATCAGCGGGATTTCCAGGTCGTCGTATAGAGAAGCCAGATCGTCGGCCGCCAGTTCACTATGCAACAGCGGGAACAACCGCAACGGCACGTCGGCGTCCTGCGAGGCGTACGGCGTGATCAGCTCCACCGGCACCTCGTTCATCTTTTTCTGTTTCTTCCCTGTGCCGATCAGCTCGCTGATTTTCGTCGTTTTGTAGTTCAACCGCCGCATCGCCAGGTCGTCGAGATTATGGTTCCGCTGCCCGGCGTCTAACAGGTAATCGGCCACCATGGTGTCGAACGCCACCCCGCGCAGCTCCACGCCGACGTTGCGGAGCACGATCATCTCATACTTGAGGTTCTGCCCGATCTTCGCCACCTGGTCGTTCTCAAAGAACGGACGCAGAATCTCCAGCGCCCCCTCCGGATCCAGTTGCGGATCGCCCTGCGGCGCCCGGACCGGCGCGTAATACGCCTGGCCCGGTTTCCAGGCGAACGAGTAGCCGACAATCTCGGCCCACCGCGGCATGGGGGAAGTCGTTTCCGTATCGATCGCGACATGCTTCTGCTGCTGCATTTCCTGCACCAGCGACTGCAGCTGCTCCAGGCTGGTCACCGTTTGATAGTCGGTCGTCCATTCGACTGTCGGTGGTTCCACCGTGGTGGCGAAGTTCAACGCGCCGATCCGTTCGCCCAGGCGACGAAAGCCGTGGGTCTGGCACAGGTCCAGCGCCTGCTTCCGGTCGAAAGGACGAATGCGGCATGCTTCCCAGTCGATCTCGATCGGCGCATTCCGGTCCAGTTCCACCAGACGACGGCTCATCTCGGCCGCCTGGCGGCCGTTCATCAGGTTCTCCCGCCGTTTGGCGCCGGAGACTTCGCTGGCATGGTCCAGCACGCCGTCAAGCGTGTCGTACTTCTCCAGCAGCTCCTTGGCGATCTTCGGGCCGATCAACGCAATCCCGGGAACATTGTCAACCGAATCGCCGACCAGCGCCTGGAAGTCGACGACCTGGTCCGGCCGCACACCCCAGTCCTTGAGCAGCGCATCGGCGTCGTAGAACTGATTCTTCCGGATGTTGTAGATCTTCACCCGATCACTGATCAGTTGCCGGCAATCCTTGTCGCTGGAAACCACCACGCACGTACCGCCCAGCTTTTCTGTCCGGTCGGCGATCGTCGCCAGCAGGTCGTCGGCCTCGTACCGCGGCAGATCCAGAATCGCCACATCCATCGCCATCAGCAGCTTGCGGATCTCGCCAATCTGCGGCCGCAAGTCGTCGGGCATCGGATCCCGGGTCCCTTTGTATTCCGGGTAAAACTCGTGGCGAAACGTGTCGTCGGAATGGTCGAATGCACAGATCAAAAAGTCGGGCTTGTGGTTCTCCAGCAGGTCCAGCACGTCCCGGGTAAAGCCGTTGACCGCGCCCACCGGTTGCCCGGAAGGGCTGCTCATTGGCGGCAAGGCGTGGAACACCTGGTAAATCAGCGAGTGCGAATCGATGACATAAACAGTACGGCCCTCAAGCGACGTCACTTGCCCCTGGGCGTCGACCGGCAAAGGCGCCTGCTCCCGCTCGGCTGCCGGTTCGGCGGCTTCTGGCGGCTGAGGCTTCTCGAATTCTTCAAACCCAGCTAAGCGACCTTGGGAGTCGGCCATCGTGATCCTCTTGGAAAGAGCGGAATCAGTTGCGCGCACGCCATCGTAGGATGCCTCGCCCAGACCGGCAACCGGTCGCGACCGCCGCGCAACGAACGGGCGGCAGGTTCGCCCCGTTTTGCCGTTCCAGTCGTTTTAACTGCTATTTCCCAACCCCTGCCATCAGGCAATCCTTTAGTACCATGCCTGACGGTCATGCATCGGGGAATCCTGTCCGATTGTACCGGTAGTGCGAACCAGGACGGTTCTCCCAGCACCTCGATTTCAACTACTATCGCGACACGCGCGACTTCAGCGTGATGACCATCAACGCCGGGGCCAAACTGCCTAACGACTTTGAATATTTCCAGCTGCTCAACCTGTTCGGCACGACCGGCCAGTCGCCTTCCAATGGAGACTGGACCGGATTTTTCACGGAGATCAACCTGCGGCGACCCATCGCCAAGGACAACCCGTACCTGAGCCACCTGGATTGGACGGGCCAACTGGCCGACGGCAGCAGTCCCAGCGATGTGCTGCGACTGGGAGTGCGCTGGCGGTTGCACGACACCCCAGGTCTGTTAGAAAATTTCTTTACCGACGTCCTGAAACTCCGTTATGCGGTCAGCTTTCATGTGCTGGAAACCGATGGCAGCGGAGGGCAGCTGGAACACGTTTATCGCCGCGAATTTAGCGAGGGACGCTTTTACATTGCGGGATTTATCGATCACAACATTAATGAGGGCGGGTTTGAGTCCACCTGGGTCACGGAGCACCAGGCCGGCGTCCGTCTCCATGGGCCGTTGTACGCCGTGGCCGAGTTTCGCTACACCGATTTTGAGTTGCCTGGCTTTCGGTCCGGCTGGGGATTCGGGCTCGAATACATCATCCGGTTCCGCTGACCTCGCCAACCATGTCCTACACTTGCGTTGCCAGGCCCGCTCTTTGGGTTGGTTGCGCACTTAATTCGCCTCCAGACGATCCTCGACAGAATCCGCTGCGGCCCCTTTGATCCCTGTCACCCTTTGCCATCGCCCAGGCGTCCCATCGACGCCTGGGGCCCTCCCTGCAGCCTGCCTCCCATGACCAACCTGCGGCAAATCGAACGCGAAAAGCTGGAACAAGCGGGCACCGTCCACTGGTTCCACTGGCTGATCGTCGGTCTGTCGCTGTGCTGCACCCTGTTCGCCTGGTACTACTCCAAGAGCCAGCTGAACGAAAAGATCGAGTCTCGTTTCGAACGGGAGGCCGACCAGGCCGTCGAACTGGTGCGGGAAAGAATGCAACGCTACGAAGACGCGCTATGGGGCGGCGTGGCCTATTTCGAAACCACGCAACAGGAAATCGAGCTCCCGCACTGGAAGAAGTATGTCGACAGCCTGAAGTTGATGGATAAATACCCCGGCGTCAACGGCATGGGCGTGATCCATCGCATTCAAGCAGACCAGTTGCCGGCCTATCTGGAGAAGCAGCGCCGCTGGCTGCCCGAATATCGCATCCACCCGGATCGGGAAGCTGCCGGCGCCTACTGGCCCATCAGCTTTATTGTGCCGGTTGACAGCAACGACAAAGCGATCGGCCTCGATATGGCCCACGAAACCAACCGTTTTTCCGCCGCGCAACGGGCCCGCGATACGGGCAAAGCGCAAATCACCGCCCCGATTACCCTGGTGCAGGATGAAGGCCAGACCCCTGGATTCCTGTTCTTTGCCCCCTTTTACCAGGGCGAACGACCGTCCGGCGTGGAAGAGCGCAGCGCCAGGTTCCAGGGCATGGTGTACGCCCCGTTTGTGGTGAAGGAACTGGCCGACGGCACGCTGGAAAAAGAGAAACGGCACCTGGGCATTCGTATCACCGACGGCGAACAGGTTCTGCTCGACGAGCATCACGCGGACGAAAGCGACTACGACCCGCATCCGTTGTTCACCAAAATGGTCCAGGTGCCAATGTACGGACGCACCTGGACATTCGACATCTGGAGTTCACGGTCGTTCCGCGAGGCGGCCAGTTCCAGCGAGCCCTGGACGATCCTCATCGGCGGCCTGGTGCTGGACGGCCTGCTGGCGGGGCTGTTTGTCATGATCTCCCGCGCCTCACGGCAGGCCCTGGTCTATGCCGAGGGAATGACGCACGAGCTGGAACAGCAAAAGCTCGACCTGACCCGCAGCAACGCCGAACTGGAACAGTTCGCTTATGTCGCTTCGCACGATCTGCAGCAGCCCTTGCGGGCGGTCGCCTCTTGCTGCCAGGTGCTGCTCGACGATCACCGCGACAAACTCGACGATGACGGCAAAAAGTGGCTCGACATGGCGATCGACGGCTCCACGCGCATGAAAGTGCTGGTGCAGGATCTGCTGGCCTTATCGCGCATTGGCACCCATGGCAAAACCCTGCAGACGGTCGACACCCAGGGAGCGGCCGAAGAAGCGGTCAGCAACCTGCGTCTGGAAATCAGCGAAAAAGAGGGGGACATCCGCCTGGATCCGCTGCCGCTCGTCCAAGGCGACTCCGGCCAGCTCGTCCAGCTGTTCCAGAATCTCATCGAGAACGGCGTCAAATACTCGGGCAAGGAAAAGCCCCTTGTCACCGTCGGAGCACGCCGCCAGGGGAAAGAATGGCTGTTTTCCGTTTCCGACAACGGAATCGGGATCGCGGAGCAGTATCGCGAACGGATCTTCGTCATCTTCCAGCGACTCCATCGCCGCGACGAGTACTCCGGATCCGGCATCGGACTGGCGATCTGCAAAAAGATCGTCGAACGCCACCGAGGCCGGATCTGGGTGGAATCCAAGCTGGGCGGCGGAAGTACGTTCTATTTCACCCTGCCCGCCGCGGATCAGCCGCTGGACCGCACGCAGAACGCAACCGATCGCCAACTTACCTAGGACATCCGCCATGCCTCCATTTGAAATCCTGCTGGTCGATGACGATCCGATCGATGTGGAGCTGACCCGCCGCGCGCTCAAAAAAGAAGCGACCGAAAAAACGGTCCATGTCGCTAACGACGGTCTTGAAGCGATGGAATTCCTCCGTCGGCAGGGCCGTTTCGCTGACGCGCCGCAGCCCGATCTGGTGCTGCTTGACCTGAACATGCCGCGCATGAACGGCTACGAAGTCCTTGATGCGATGAAATCCGACCCCGGCCTGCAGCATATTCCGGTGGTCGTGCTGACCACGTCGGAAGCAGAAACCGACATTATGCGGAGCTACTCCCAGCACGCCAACAGCTACGTCGCCAAACCCGTCGATCTGGAGCAGTTCCACTCCGTACTGAAGATCCTGACCAACTACTGGTTCCACGCGGTAAAGCTTCCGCCCCGGTCCAGCTCTTCGCTCGACGACAATCGCTGACCACGCGTTTTACCACGCGTTTGAAAACGCTTAAACGAACCGTAGCAACGCATAACGCTTCTTGCCGCTGCGCAGCACCAGGATCGTTTCGCTGGCCAGATGCTCGGCCGTGAGCCGCGTATCGAGACGATCTTGCCGGCGGTTGTTCACATAGGCGCCGCCCTGCTCAATGGTGCGACGAGCGTCCCCTTTGCTCTTGGCCAGTCCGGCCTCCACCAGCGCGTCGATCAGCGGCAAGCCTTCGCCGGACAGCAGGTCGCGCTGAAGCGATTGGCTGGGGGCGTCGGCAAAGATCGCCCCCAGGGAGGAATCTTCCAGCCCTTCAATCTCACCGCCAAAGAAAATCTGGCTCGCCTTGAGCGCGCCCTGCAGGCCCTGTTCGCCATGGACCAGACGGGTGATTTCCTCGGCCAGGCGCTTCTGGCTGGCGCGTTCGCCCGGGTTGCTGGCCCGGGATTCGTCCAGGGCGGTGATCTCCTCGTGGTCCAGTTCCGTCAGGAACCGCAGGCACTTGCCGGCGTCTTCGTCGTCGACATTGACCCAGTACTGGTAGAACTTGTAAGGGATCGTTTTCTCGGCCGACAGCCAGACCGTGCCTTCCTCTGTTTTCCCCATTTTGCTGCCGTCTTTTTTGGTCAGCAAGGGACACGTCATGCCGTACAGTTGCACGCTGTGCATCCGCCGGGCCAGGTCGATGCCGGCCGTAATGTTCCCCCATTGATCACTGCCCCCCAACTGCAGATCGCAACCGTGCTGCTGGTGCAGGTGCACAAAGTCGTACGCCTGGAGCAGCAT
Source organism: Lignipirellula cremea (assembly GCF_007751035.1). Lineage (NCBI taxonomy): Bacteria > Pseudomonadati > Planctomycetota > Planctomycetia > Pirellulales > Pirellulaceae > Lignipirellula > Lignipirellula cremea. Next base: position 3,432,750 of record NZ_CP036433.1, read on the forward strand.
ATAGCTGAACTCGGTGTAGCTGATGCCGGCGTCGGATTCCAGCCGGTTCTTGATGGAGTCTTTCGCCCGCATCACATTCACCGGCGCATGCTTGCCGATATCGCGCAGAAACTCGAGGAAGCTGAAATTACGCATCCAGTCGAAGTTGTTCACCATGACGGCGCTCTGGTCGCCTTCAAAGTCCAGGAAGCGGTGCATCTGCTCCTGCAGGCTGGCGACGTTATGCTCCAGGATCTCGACCGACAGCAGGTTCCGTTCCGCACTTTTGCCGGAAGGGTCGCCGATCATCCCCGTCGCCCCGCCGACCAGAGCGATCGGGCGATGGCCCGCTTTCTGAAACCGCCGCAGGTATAGCAGCGGAATCAGGCTGCCCACATGCAAGCTATCAGCAGTCGGATCAAAACCGGCGTACACGGTCCGCGAGCCGCTGGCCAGCCACTGGGCCATGTTGGCGTCGTCGGTCGTCTGGTGGATCAAACCACGCCATTGCAGGTCGGCAAAAAGATCGTTCATGGAACTCATCAGGCAAGCGGAGAAAAAGTAAGCAGGCTTTGCCGGCTATTCAACCGTAAACCACGCTTCCTGGCAAGCGTCGCCAGGCGAACCGTCCAAAACCAGACACGCACCACGATCGCCGGGTTCATTGTGTCGTCGAGGACCTGGCGAGGCCAGCATTCGCCCCGTACGAGCAACGTTCTCGCAACCGTCCCCCGCCACGACTCCGCCTGCGTCCCGATACAAAAAAAGCTCCGTCCCGTCAGGCTAAATGCTTGACAGGCGGAGCGTTAGATTCTGGACGACCTGCTTCCCGGCAAACGGAAAATCAGCCGATGCCGTACGACTTAAAACAACTCGTCGATCACATCGCCGTGGTCGATGGCGATGATCGGCCGGCCAGCCATGTCGTTAAAGTGCAAGTTGGGATCGACGCCCAGCACCTTGAACACGGTGTGATGCAGGTCGCCCGGTCGTAGCGGCCGATCGAGCGGCGTTTCGCCCAGGCGATTGGTCGAGCCCACGACCTGGCCGCCCTGGATGCCGCCGCCGGCGACAAGCACCGACATGGCGTTCCCCCAGTGATCACGGCCGGGCGTGCCTTTACTCAGCGGCGGTCCGCCGTTGCCGCCGTCGTTCATTTTGGGCGTGCGGCCGAATTCGCTCATCACAATGACCATGGTCGAATCGAGCCGACCGCGATCTTCCAGATCGGTAATCAACGCGCTGACAATCTGATCCACTTGCGGCAGCGTGGTGTGCATGCGGCCTTCGTGGTTCCAGTGGCTGTCCCAGCCGCCGAAGTGGCACGTGACAAAAGTCGAACCGGCCTCCACCAGACGCCGTGCAAGCAGCGCCGACTGGCCCCAGGAGTGGCGACCGTAGCGATCGCGCATCTTGTCGTCTTCGGCGGCAATATCAAACGCTTTCTGGGCCCGATCGTCGGTCACCATGTGGTAGGCCTGGCGATCGAATTCGTCGATCGCATCGAGCGAACCGCGGTTGTCCACATCCCGACGGAGTTTGTCGAACTGGTTCAGCAGGTTGCGACGATCGGCCAGGCGATCGATCGTGACGCTGCTATCCAGGCTGAGGTTTTTGACCCGGAAATTATCGCGACTGGGATCGGAGCCCACGTCGAACGGATCGTTCTCGGCGCCCAGGTAATGGCCGCCGAAAAATCCAGGACGCAGGCCAATGCTCATGGCGCTGGGGATGGCCACGTTGGCCGGCAAGCCGGTCTGGCGGGAGCCGAGCACTTTGGTGGCGATGGCGCCAAAGAACGGGAACTTGGCGGTGCGGTCGGCGCCGCTGGCTCCCCCGCGACCGGTCAGCATGTGATGGCCGCCGGCGAAGTGGTCGCCGTTGTTGTGATGCATCGAGCGGAGGATCGAAAACTTGTCCGCAATCTTCGCCTGCAGCGGGAACATTTCCGAAATCTGCGTACCCGGCACATTCGTCGACTGGGCGCCCCAGATGCCGCGATACTCAGGCGGGGCGGTCGGTTTGGGATCATACGTATCGTGCTGGCTCACGCCGCCATCCAGCCACAGCAGAATGACCGACGTATCTTTTGAGCTGGCGCCGCCTTCTTTCGCAGCCGCCTTGGCGCGAAGCAGCGAGGAGAGGCCCACAGAGCCCAGACCGGCCATGCCGATCTGCAAAAAGTCACGTCGTGAGCGACCGTCACAATAGCGGCTAGTTTTTCCGGCGGGAATGGTAAGCATGGGAACCTCTCTCAAGGTGGGCGTTTAAGCGAGAGACAAACCAATAAGGTGGGACGTATCCAAGGGGGTTGATTTGGGATTGTAGCAAAAAGATCCCGCCAATGCCAAAGCCAGAAATTTTTTTCACAACCCCATCAGGGCATACCTTACGAGCAGTCGGAACGGCAATCGCCCCCGTCCATGAAAGCGCCTGCTTGCCAGGTCAGGCGTCCCGGAGGAAAATAGCCAGCGTTCCTGATCGCTCGGCCTCCCTTCTGTTTTTCGACAGCCAGGACCGGCCGGCTGGAGCAAGAACCTTTTGACCAATCAAAATTGTTGGATTGGTTCTTCCCTGGCGATTCCCGCCGCAGCTGGCTGCTAGCAGCCGGGAGATGCTCGCTTCCACAATGAGTAACGGCCTGCCCCTTTATCTGGATAACCACTCCACCACCCGTGTCGATCCGCGCGTGGTGGCAGCGATGTTGCCGATGCTGACCGAAAACTACGGCAACGCCGGCAGTGTGAGCCACCCCTATGGCTGGGAAGCGGCCGAAGCGGTCAACCGCAGCCGCGAGACCATCGCCGCCGCGATTCAGGCGAAACCTCGCGAGATCGTGTTCACCAGCGGAGCCACCGAAAGCAATAACCTGGCGATTCGCGGAATCGCCGAACATCCCCGGCGCCAGGGGGACCAGATCCTCAGCGTCGCCACCGAGCACAAAGCCGTGCTCGATCCGCTCGCCCGACTGCAGCGACGGCTGGGCCTGGAGATTCGCCTGCTGCCGGTTGCTGGCGTCGGCAGCGACTGCCCCGGCCGTCTCGATCCACAACAGGTGGCCGATGCGATCACCGATCGCACGGCCCTGGTATCGGTCATGCTGGCCAACAACGAGATAGGCGTGATCCAGCCGCTGGCCGAGATTGGCGCTATCTGCCGGGAACGGGGAGTGCCCCTGCACTGCGATGCGACCCAGGCACTGGGAAAAATCCCGATCGACGCGCGCACGCTGAACGTCGACCTGATGAGCTTCTCGGCCCATAAACTATACGGGCCCAAAGGCGTGGGTTGCCTTTACATCCGCCGCGGCGCTCCGCGTCTGCGACTGGAGCCGCAAATCGATGGCGGCGGGCAGGAGCAGAACTATCGCAGCGGAACGCTCAACACGGCCGGCATTGTCGGTTTCGCCAAAGCGGTCGAACTCTGCCTGGCGGAAATGCCGACGGAAAGCGTGCGTCTGCGCGGGTTGCGGGATCGGTTGTTTGAGCGGCTGGAAACGCGGCTGGATCGGGTCGTCCTGAACGGTCCGCCGCTGACTCCGGAACTGCGGCTGGATAACAACCTCAACTGCAGCTTTGCCCTGGTCGACGGCGAAGCCCTGATGATGAGCATGGGCGAGTTGGCCGTGTCCAGCGGCAGCGCCTGCACTTCCACCAACCCGGAACCCAGCCATGTGCTCAGGGCGATTGGATTAAGCGACGACGCCACCCGCTCGAGTTTGCGGTTTGGGCTGGGTCGGTTCAATACCGAGCAGGAGATCGATCGCGCCAGCGATCTGATCGTAGAGAGTGTGGCCCGGCTGCGAAAAATGAGCAGCATGGCCTGAACGGGTTGCGTGGCGAAGAAAGCCTGCGGCAGCTCCGCACCCGGGGGTGAATTTTGATCTTTGTGCGGGCTTCAAGAACGGAAACCGGGATTCCGGAGACCGAACCTTCCGCGACGCCCCTTTGCCAGAGAAAGGGGCGTTTTCACCGATATCGCGTTCCGTGCTTTTCCGCCGCGTAAACGGGGCGAACACGTCGGTTTCCAATCAAAACCTTCGCCGAAGGGACCGTTGGCCCGTCGTTGGATGCAGCAGGCGAAACGCAAGACGATTCGTGCTTGCTATGCCGCACAACTACTCTTCTTCTTCCGATTGCGACTGCGTTTGCGTCAAATCGCCATACGGCAAAGGATCGGCGAAGTAATCGTTTTCCGGAATGGCGGCGCCGTTTTCCCCGTTCCCTTCAGTGCGGCGAGCGCGCTTGGCGTCGGCCTTGGCTTTTTTTTCCATCTCACGTCGGCGTTTGGCGAAGGTATTTTGATTTTTTCCGATGGTGTGCTCCTTGGCTTCCCAGGGTAGAAATTCGAGTCCACTGAACGGGCCGAAACGATCCGGCAATTTCCCAAAAGGAATCGTACCGAAGATCTGTTTCCAGCATCGGTACGAAGATTGTCCGTTCGCTCAGCCTGTCCTACAACGTTCTGAAAGTGCATTCTGCCAGCCGCCTTCAGGCGACTAGCTGGTTTGCCGCGCGCGAGCACGCGGCTTGCGACGTCGGCGTCGCGGTTTGCTTTGTCCTTCTCCCTCAGCCGCTTCGGTCGCAGGCCTTGTGGCGGCGGCCGGTCGGGATGCGGCCGGACGGCGGAACGAAGCGTCCCGTCGACCGCCGGAGGACGACTTTTCCGGTTCCGGAGCGGTCGGCTGCGGCTGGTCGGCAGCGGGCGGAACCCGCTGACCGATGAAGCGTTCAATCGCCCTTAACTCGTTACGTTCACTGGCGGAACAGAACGACAGGGCGATCCCTTCCGCGCCGGCCCGGCCAGTGCGTCCGATCCGGTGCACGTAGCTTTCCGGTTCGATCGGGAGATCATAATTCACGACATGGGTAATGCCGTCGATATCAATTCCGCGGGCTGCGACATCGGTCGCCACCAGCACCTGCACCGTTTTCCGGCGAAAGGCTTCCAGCGCCCGCTGCCGGGCGCCCTGGGATTTGTTCCCATGGATGGCGGCCGACTTGAAACCGCTTTTCAACAACTGTTCTGATAGAAGGTTAGCGCCGCGCTTCGTTTTGGTAAAGACCAAAGCCCGATCGACATCGTCGGCCGACAGAATCTGACGCAGCAGATCGCGTTTGCCGCTGCGCTCGACGAACAGCACGCGTTGTTCGATCCGTTCCACGCTGGTCGTTTCCGGCGTGACGTTCACGCTCACCGGGTTGTGCAGCAGGCTGCGCGAAAGATCCATGATCTTCGGCGGCATGGTGGCGGAAAAGAACAGCGACTGGCGATTTTTCGGCAGTTTGCTGATGATCCGACGCAGGTCCGGCAGAAAGCCCATGTCCAGCATCCGGTCGGCTTCGTCCAGCACGAAAATTTCCAGCATGTCGAGCGTAATGTAGCCCTGGTTCATCAGGTCCAGCAATCGGCCCGGCGTGGCGACCAGCACATGGGCGCCGCGGCTCAGAGCCCGCACCTGGTGCAACTGGCTGACGCCGCCGTACACCAGCACCTGGCGAAGTCGCAGATGGCGGCCATACGTGGCGAAGCTCTCGCCAATTTGAATGGCCAGCTCACGCGTCGGAGCCAGGACCAGCACAAAAGGGCGGTTCGGCGGAGCCTTCCGGTTGGGGTCGCCCAGGTGATCCAGAATGGGCAACGCAAAGGCGGCCGTTTTCCCGGTGCCGGTTTGCGCACAACCAAGAATATCGCGGCCGTCGAGGGCGGCGGGAATGGTTTGCGCCTGGATCGGCGTGGGCGTTTCGTATTTTTCTTCGGCCAGGGCGCGTTGCAGGGGTTCCAGCAGTTCTAATTCAGCAAAAGTCTTCAAGGGTTGTCCTTTAGGGGACAGCGGGGAAAGTTGCCGGCGGCGTCAGTTCTAGACTGACGGGCTTCAACCTGCAGGCTGTCCGTTCCTGTTTCTTATCCCGGTCCTGGCTTCGAAGAGTTCGAATGCCGCAGTCGCCAAACGTGAAGGCGTGCTGGGTAGCCGGCCGAGGGAAGATTGTTTCGGTATATCAATCGGGAAAGCGGGCGGGCGACCTAGCTTCTGGCGGGGTATCCGCCCTGTCAGCCTCGTCGCATCGACTCACCGTGCGCACAAACAGACGAAACAGTTTTCGCTGTTCTTTGTTGCCATGCCGAATGGTGTTGTTGTTGACCGGCCTGGACTTCGTCTCTGGAAATTTTTGGAGTTCACCCCTGGCATGGTTGAAAACCCAACCAGCCCAGGCAAACGCCGCTGCAAAGGAACTCAAGACAAACAAGCAGGTCCTTGAATTCAGGGCGTCCGTTACGACGCCAGCGGCTTTCCAGAGCGGTCAACGTGGCAGGTTGACTGCAGAAATGTGCGACACGAATGTCGTCACAGGTTCAACGGGGCCTTAGAGGTTCGGGCAATGCCGCTGACCTCGTCGGGTCGGAAAACGTTCTTCAGGCAGATGCGATCCACCCAGGAAAAACGCTACTCGTTTAATTCCGACCTCAATTACCCACCTTCCCTGACAAAAGCCAAAGTGTGTTCGAAGTATACCCCGCCCCAGCGACTTCGCCAAGCCGCATTTGCCAGATACCTTGGAATGCCTGAGCGATTTGCACACGATTTACCGGCGACGACAGTTAGAAGGCCTGTTTTCCGCGCGCATTTCGAAACCACCCCGCCAGGCGAGGGGTCTTACGCCACCTAAGGTGCCAGCCAATCCACCCATACTCCGCCAGGGAGGATTGGTAAAGTGGGGCAACCCAGGTCTTGCTACCGTGGGGCAGATAATGGCTGGCCCCTCTGCCCGCCCCTTTTTCCGCTGCCCCTTTTTCCGCTTTTTCACTTCGGCAGCGCCCATTGTCGCGGCGTTCGGATCACCAGCCGCGCGCATAACTAAAATCACCGTTGTCGTCCACGGATTCTTGGTATCCCATTTCACCCAACGTCTTGCCACCCTCTAAGAAGTACGAGTCGAACAACTCAACGGCTTCTGGTGCGCCGAAGTGCCGGACGTCGTTGTATTTCGCTTCTAAATCGGTGGACAGTTTTCGGGCAGTGTTGTGAAGTAGTGTTAGGCCGATCAGTGTCTCTCGATAATCTTCCTTTAGGTTCTCGACAAGCAGCGAAGCCAACCCAACTTTCAAGCGTTCAGGATTATTCTCCCGTACTGCCCATGTCGCAGCTCCCTCGGCTGCGCCCAATAACAGCCCAGAACCTTCTCGACTCATTGCAGCATGAATCGCTTTTCGTTCATCATTTGAAGCCGCCTCAAACTCGGAGAGCATTTCACCAAGCAATTTATCGTACGCAGCTACGGCACCTGCCGTATTCCCAGACGCTCTGTGAGAGCGCTGGGCAGCGCGAATCTGCTTCAAGTAATCGTTTACAAGGCTTTCCACAATCATCCTCCTGGAACCATTACAACTCGGCCATCTGGCAAGAACTTCTGGATGTAACCAGGAACATTGAAAATGGGGCCACCCAAAGTTTGCCAGTGAGGGCCAAAAATGGCTGGCCCCCTTCTGCCCCCTCGTTTCATCGGAAAGAGTCGCAGAACCGCCGTGTCTCTGAACCTACCGATGCAGGCCCAAGAGTCGTTCGCGCTGTCGACCAGTCCGGCAAGGCCCGGCGGTCTGCCCATTATTAACGGCCTTGCAATCCGGCAGGGGCGCGGCGTGTGGAGAGATAACAGCATGGGTGTCTGCGCTGGCCCTTGGCGTCATCCTCGATGGCTTTGGGGTGAATCACCGAGCGGCGATCCAATTCCATACCAGGTAGATTGCGTAGCCGAGCAGCCCCGCACGGGCGAGCAGGCTGATGGGCGAGAACTTGAGTTTTGCGTCTTGCCGCGTGACCGGAAAGGGAAGTTCCCCTTTCCAGTACCGCCAGCCATTCAGTCCGAAGTGAAAGGTCAGATGGTCCGTTCGCACCATAAGAACGTATCCGGGAATGCGCAGCAGGGGCGAACGAAAAGACGACAGCACGGCCTCACGAATATCCTCATAGGCAATCCTCCAGTCGCCGCACTCCAGTCGGTCGGAATACAGTTTCAAGCGACCCCGTCGAGCCGTAATCCACTTCGGTCCGACCCGCACCTGGTCGCCGTCCGCAATCACCGCCTTCGTCAAGCAACGATGCAAGGGTTTTTCCATCTTGAGTCCGACGAGCTAGTGGAAAGGGACGATTCCGCCAATCCATGGCAGACGGCCAATGCGCGGTCTGGGCTGGGGGCTGGGATGACCCGCAAGCCAGATTTTTCAGAATCGTGGGTGTCTGGTCAATGCGTGTTGTGTTACCCGCGACGTGGGTCTTTGCCTTTGCCGCCCCATTTCATTTCTTCAGGGATCACGAAGCCTTCGGGAAAGACGGTGGTGTGATCAAACAAGGCGTCGTCGAAAATCACTGACTTCAGTGTGGCGCCAGTAAAGTTCACGCCGCGGAGTTTAGCGTGGACGAAGTCGGAGCCGGTCAGATTCGCGTTGGTGAAATCCGCGCTGGTCAACGGGCATTCCATAAAGTCGGCTTTTGCCAGGTTGGCGCCGGTGAAATTCGATCGCGAAAAGTTGCCAAAACGGGCTTTGGTTTTTCGCAGATCCGCATTCGTGAAGTCAGCATCGAATGGCATTCAATCCGCGTAACTCTTTATTCTTTGCCGGGTTGGTGGCTGTGACGGGGCTTGGTCATGAGCTTGTACGGATTGGGCCGGCGTTTGCGGACTCGCGGTTCGTAGCGGTCCGGGCGATTGCCAACGACATGCTGCAAGCAGCAATCATAAAACACGTCGCAGAGCGGATCGGCGTCCAGGGCTTTAAAGCTAGCACTTCTTGCGTTTAGCAAGAATTTTGGCGGTGGAAACGTGGGGTTGGTCGTTCCGTTTGGTTCGCTTCGGCGGCGGGCGTTTTGGGCCGCGTTTGTGTTTCTGAAAGGCGGATAGACGCACGTTCCCCGCCAACTCCACTAACATTTTTGATAACTGTTTCAGCGTCAAAGGCGACAGCGCTTCGCGCCATTCATCTTCCGGGATGGCGATCATCATGCCGCGCCACACCATGCTCATTTCATCCGCCATGTAGTAGAAGGAAAAATTCTTCTCAATCTTTTCCACGCCGTGCGCCGCCCGCAGCGCGGCTTTCACTACAGCCAACGCATTGAAAATCACCAGTCCCAGGCTAAAACCGAATAACGCCGCCGGCGGATAGCCCAGCGTGTTGATCTCGTTGTTGAGCGACAGTCGCAGTTCGTTGAAGGCGGCTTCAATGCTCCAGCGCGTGCGGTATGTGTCAGAGATTGTCACTGCGTCGACGTCCGCCGGCAGATTGGAAAGGATGTGAATCTCCTGTTCTCCGCCACGGCCCGATTGGAACAATTCGACGCTGATGCGGCGAGCCGGCAGCTTGGCGCCAAAGTCGTCGGTGATCAGAATGGACTGCTCGAAGACTTGGCCCGTTTCGCTTTCGCCCCGTAAAACACGGTCTCCCGTGGGCTTCCAGCGGACATTCGCGGCGTGTTGCCGAATGACGAAAAACGCTTCATTCAAGGCGATCTCTTGGAGGAACACCGACGTGCAGAAATTGCGATCGGCGACCCACACCTCGCCTGGCACCAAGCGATTGATCAACTCGATCAGCAGCGAACGCTCTTGCGCATGGCCGTCTTCCGCCAGTTCCACATCGTCGATGAGACCGAGTTGGGGGTCGAGCACCGCCAGCACCACGCCTGGCAAAGGACCGGCGGCGATGGTCCGTAACTCCTGGATGCGATGCTGCGTGGCGCCGGGATGATTGCCGTCCAGGATGCGCACGCGATAACCGGGCAACAGGCTGGGACGGGCGCTGTTCATCGGCTCGATCAGTTCCCGAAACAGCGTCGCCGTCTCGCGCACCAACGCGGCGGACACCAGCGGCTCAACGCCGTTGAGTTTGTCATAGACGCTGTTCACGGAGACGGAGATATCTTGCTTGCAAGCTTGATAAGCGGCGTTGGTGCTTTTGCGAGTTTTGGCGACCACCATGCCCATCAAATTGACCAACACCGAAAACGACAATTCCGACACCCGTTGCGACACAGCATGGTCGGCGAAGATCTGATCCAACCGATCCGGCGTCAAGGCCGCACCGAGCGCCGCTTTGGTCATGACGGGGATGGGACCCTCCTTTTCAAACCGCGCAAACACCTCGCCGAGAATCATGATACGCCTCCGAATTGCCGTAAATGGTTAGTTCTACTGCAATTATTGCAATCCGAGCCAACGCGTCACCCCACACCGCCGGGGAGGTGGTGCTAGCTTTAAAGCCCTGGATCGGCGTCCCCTGTCATGCACAACACCGGCAGCAACTCGTTAAGCGTTTGCATCGTCCCCTTAAAGCTGATTTGCCAGGGTTGCACGTCGCCGCGGATCGCTGCCTCGCACATCATCTGACGGACCAAGTTATAGGCCGTGAAGTGAGCTCGGATTTCGTTCCGCACACGATGGGGTTGCTTGCAGCGCAAGTGGTCCATTTGCATCACCGTTTTCAACGATCTTAGATTTAATTCTGCTTGCCACCGCCGACGATAAAGAGCCGCCAGATCCTCCTTGTTGTACTCGATGTCGTCGAGCAAGTTGGTCACAATGATGACCTCACGCGTGCGAAAGCCGGGCGTGGCGATCCGCACCCGGATCTCACGCAGTGTCAGGAATACGTCATAGCCGGCGTACTCTTCTGCGGTCATCCAGGCAGGCCGTGGCGGCTTGTCCCAGAACACCGCGTGTTCGTCTTTGCTGTAGCGCACGCCGGTGCGGAAATCGGTCCTTCGCGATTGATGTTTTCGCAGCACCACATGCACCCCTCGGGCCAGCTGCCGGGCGATGTCGAACCAGCCAGAATAGGCTCGATCTGCGAGATAAACGTCGTCTTCTTCGAGGATTTTGTCGATCTCACGGAACAGGCTGACCTCGGCCGTCAGCTTGCCTTTATAGCGACCCATGGCGGCTTCCAGCACGACGCCGGTGGCCAGGCCGAAGAAGACCACCATCCGCATGATGGGAAATCCACAGCCGGGTTTTTGCCCCGCCATTTGCGGATAGGCTTCTTGGTTTTCAGGAGTGTCAGCCATTGTCAGCGTGCAACCGTCGCCGACGATAACGCGATGTCCTCGCCAGAGCCATTGATCGGGGACGGAATCTTCGATCGCGGCGCCAGAATCTGTCACCAGGCGGTGCATGCCGGCTTCGTTAAGTTTGTCTCGCGCCATGCAGTAGGCGCCGCTTAGAGCGGCAGGAATCGGCAGGCCTTTAGCGGCGCGAAAGGCGATCAATTTGGCAACCGCCTGGACGCAGTTGTGGCCGGAAGTGAGGGTTTGCGAGAGGAACACCCAAACGGTGACGGCGGTGTCGTAAATTCGCGCGGAATCGAGGATTGTACTTGCGTCGCCAAAGCTGGATCGGATAGTCTGTTGATCGATCAGCGCAGCGAAGAACAGTTGATCATCACGTCGGGCCGCAGCCAACCGCGAGCGAAAAGAATCGAACATCGAAGGGGCCTCCTTGCCTTTGAGAATTTGAGCGTTCCCAAAGAATATGCCCGCGAGGCCCCTTCCTTGTCGATATCAACTTATCCGCTAGCCCGAGAAGGACTTAGGCGGATTGAGTGCCATTCAAGTCAGCATCGCTGGATTTCGACCCTAACAGGTTAATGCCTTGCGCCTTGGCGGAATGAAAGCATGACTTCTTGAGATCCGCGTAGCGAAGACAGGCATCCTTCAGTTTAGCGCTTGTAAAGTTCGTTTCTTGTAAATTGAAGTCCCGGAAATTGATCTTGTCCAAACGGTATTTGGAAAAATCGCCGCCGCGAAAGCCGCTCAATAGAATACGCTCGTCACGACTCAGCTGGTTAAACCATTCTACTCCCGCAGCGCCCGTCTTCAATTGCGACATGGCATACTCCCGCAGTTCTTTCCGCGTTCTTCCCGGCTTGCTACTCGTCATGGGAAATCCTTCCAGGAAAACGAAAGACGCCTGCCGCCTCCGCAACTTAGTGCCCCGGTCCGCATCCAATTTCAACCCGACGCACACTTTTCGCCATTAACCGCCAGACCGATTAGCGGAAAGGAAAAAACTTTCATCAGGCGGAACGACAATCCCGCACACCTTGAGGTAAAAAACTGGGTTATAGCGCTGGCGCCTGAATGGTTGTGGCGACCTTACGTGTTGGCTCCGTTGAAGGCTTCCGTCAGCACTTTAATGATTGTCTCCATTTGTTTTTCCATGTCGACTGGCGTCAGTCGAATACGATACCGACCCCAATTGTCGTCGTAATCCATGACATCCAGACCGGCTGTTTCGAGTTGCTCTTGCGTTTCATCCGATTTGGCGAGTCGAGGTTCAATACGCAGGAAACTTTTTTTCGGGCGGAATAGAACGAAATTGTAAGGTTGGCCGTTTTTAGCGAGACCAATGTAGAATTTGTTGTATTTCAATTCCAGCTCGGAATCGAGCGGCTTGATGGCTTCGAGAATTTTGTCGCACATTCCGACGGTTTTTTCAGAAGCGCGATTGAGCCAATAGGCGCGATCCGTTGTTTCTTGGACTTCTTCGTCTTCATCGACGAGGCCAAGCGTCATTTGATCGAGAACCTTGGTAAAGACGAGACCAATATGATCGTTTAATTTAAGGGCGTTCATTTGTATCGCAACCAACGGAATCATTCCGTTGAACAAGCCAATTACGTTGAGGAAACGGGCGGTGATGTTTTCAGCAACGATTACTGCCGTATGTTCATACTGCGGATAGCGTTTTCGTTCGATGTCCCAGTATTCAATGGTGCGGATGATGTGGCTCTCATCCGTCCCGCCGAGTTGGATTTCGACCTCGTACCGGTGGCTAGATTCGGCCGCCTGTAGCAGTAGATCAAGACGACCGGCGCGTGGTTGGATGCGTTCTTTGTCTTTAAGGATGAGGTCGCCAAGACCCAGTATCGACGGGTCTTCTGCGATACGGTCTTGCACCCAGCGCTCGTTAAATTCCGAGTTCCCCTTGAGCGACACGGTATCGAATTTCGCGTAAGTTGGCATCAGTTCTTTCGTGCGGAGTTAGTCGGCATATTACACGCGAAATCCGACGGCTTGGGTGGACCCTAAGTCAGTGGTTGCCACTCACCAAACGTAGAGTCTGGCTTGTGACCTGTATCAGGCGCATTGCCGCGGAGCAGGGCCATGCTACGCAATCGCAAGTATACGGTCCAGTCAGGGATTTCTTCGTGCTTGAAGTAGGGGGGAATCTCTGAATCGGTAACCAGAGCTTCGATATCCGCCAGCGTTTTCAGCGAATACGATGGATTGGGCGGCGGGCTTCGCCGAAGCATTTGACCCGCGAGATAGTCACGAATCACCCAGCCGTCTTGACTGATCTGGGACAGGTGGACGAGGCGATTGCCACACACCGAGGGAAGGTGGACAATCGCGACGCGAGATCCGGAGTGATTTGAGTACTGAATTTCGGAGGATTCCAAACTATCACCGCCTTTAGCATTTACGTGCGATCGAAACGGGAAAACGTCTGCCTGCTCCGCACACCCACCCGAACGTCAAGCGATGGGCGATCACGCCGCCTTCCAAAGGTGTGCTTCTGAATTCCTTTTGTACCTTTATTAGTCCTGTACCTGCTTGCCCCGTACCCAGGTACAGATCACCCCCGCATCATGCCCCATCCCAAGCACGCCCAGAAGGATTCGAACCTTCGACCTGCGGATTAGAAGTCGCCAACAGTGACGCAGTTAGCCCTCGGTTAGCCGTCGCATGCCAATTTTCGCAGAGAATTCTGCCGAACTCAAGTTCTTTCGTGTGCCCGAAATAAGCCCTCCGGGTGACATTTCCGGTGACCGTCACCCTCGCGCCGCCGCCAGTTCCTGGCCACTTGGCCGATGGTTGGCCGAAAAAATAATCGGGAAAGTCTGCACAACCGGCCGAATCGTGCCGATCTTACCGAATGAGTTCTTTACCCTCGTCACAAAAGGCGTGCGCTGGAATCCTGCTCGCAAGCGGGCCAGTAGCGGAAAAGCCAGACGAACACAAAGTGGTAGCCCTCGCCATAAAAGGAATGCGCTGGAAAAGCGCTCGGCCTGTTTTGCGCCGACGCTTTCCAGAAGCGGAAAATCCAGGCGAACGATAAGCGGCAGCTTAGGGCTCTCTATCTCGCTTCACAAGCGACACCATTTTCGACTTCCCTTGCGCGGTTCTTGCTTGCGCTTTGGTCGTCATCGTTTCACCGTCTGTGCGACGTTGCGCGCACAGGCACCGTCTGGAAGGATTCATCATGTCCAAGAAATCCGTGCAAGTCCGTGGGGCTCGTATTCCTCTCGCCGTTTGGGGCGCTGTGCTGCGCGAAGCCGAAGTCAGCAGGCAACCGCCCGGCCGACTCATGTCGGAAGCCGTCGCCAACGCATTTCGTCCGCAGGGCGGCGACTTGCAAACAGCGGTCGAATTCGAGGAGCGCCGCAAGCGTCGACTCGACCAGCAGCGCGAGATTCGCGAGCGAACGATGAAGCTCCTTATGGACGACGAAGCGGCATAGTCCACCAGTTAACCAAGGCCCTCGATGAGCCCCGGGCCTCCCTTCGCTTTCGCATCAGTCGGTCACCCTTGAGCCCGGAGGGCCTTGCCGACGGTGCGAAAGCGAAGGGAGGCGGAAAGGGGCGTCCCTGGGCCTTTCGAGCAGAGCGGAAAGAGGGACCTATTCGGTAACCATTTCATTCAACGAAAAAACCGCTCTTGACCTTGTGCTTTGGCGAGGACAGGTCAGGAGCGGCGCAACCATGAAAGGGGTGCTCTCATGCACCACCAGGATAGCACATGCGCGCGCTCCGCGTCAGCGCCGGTTCGTGATCGGACTGGCCTGCTTGCGTGGCTCGCTGGCGATTCGGAGCCGTTGGAGGCGTATCGAAGAGACGCCGCCGCTGCGGCGGACGGAGCGGAGCGCAGCGAGCACCGCCCGCGGCAGCGCGGCGTTGCTCCGGACTCTTATCTTGAACCAGAAGCGAAAAGTTGTGGACACGAGACAGACCAGCGGCAATTCGAAGTTCGCCCTTGTCGGTGCAAGTGTTGGTATTGTCCTTCCTGCTGTGTCGGAAAGGGATTGAAGTTGCGCGACCGACTGCTTCCCATCGTCGAAACCTTTCGCGGCGTCTTCATGCTCACGCTGACGATCGACCCAAAGCTGTTCCCTTCGCCGGCTGCCGCCCTCGATCACATCCGCCGCAAGCACGCCATTGGCGAATTCGTCAAGGCTCTTCGGAAAGAGGGATGCCTGCACAGCCGTCGCTACTTCTGCGCGATCGAATGGCAGAAGAACGGCATGCCTCACTTCCACCTGTTGCTCGACGCAAGCCGGATCGACATCCATACCGCACGGCGTCTGTGGAATCGGTTCTATCCCACTTCTGCGCCGCCCATCGAAGAGTCAGACGCGGGGTTCGGCTGGGTGAAATACTCCGCAGCAAAGACCGCCGACAAAATGAAGGCTGCAAAGTACGTCTGCAAGTATCTCATCAAGCATCCGGACGAAGGCTTCCCGGATTGGGTGCTTGATAGCGAAAACAATATCGTCCGTTACTACAAGAGTCATGGCTTGTGGGGCGAAACTGCCGGGCCGCAGCTCGGCCAGGAGGCCGAAGAGCCAGGTCCGCATGATCCGGCGTGTGAGTGTGAATCCTGTCAGAAGGAATCCTCTTCCAAAGAGAACAAACCGCAGCAACAGCGACGAACGATCAGGGATCGGCTCAGCAGCTGCGGGCAAGGCAGCGTGATCTTTGAAGTGACGCCGCATTTCATCGGCGATGACGAGGTGCGATTCCTTGAAAACCTCTCGATCCCTTTCCATGAAGTGCAGCGACGATTGGGCATTCCCGAAGGTCAGCGGCGCGTGCGCATCTCTCGTAGCAAACTTGCCGAACTTCGCTGCGTGCATTTTGGAAAGGAATCCCCATGAAACCGGAATCAACCGGCGTGATTCACGCTGCGGAACTTTACACCGTGAACCAGCTGAAGGCTCGGCTGGGGCTGACGGAATCTGCCTGGCGTACGCTCCGCCGCCTCGGGCTGCCAGTCATTCGCGTTGGGAAACGGGCGTTCGCCTCGGGGCGCCAGGTCATCGAATTTATGGAAAGGAGAATACCCGATGCAAGTTAGCGTGAAGGTCGTCGACATCGGCCGCGAAAACCTTGTGCTGCGTTGGAACGAACTGGAATCGGGAAGGGTGCGCCAACAGTCGGCGAAAACCAAAAAATGGACGCCTCGCCGAGCGTGCAGCGGCCAAACTGGAAGCCGATCTCCAGCAAGGCCGCTACCAGGAACCGCAACGGATCTCCTGGGAGGAATTTCGCGAACGGTACGAAACCGAGAAAACGCCTTCGCTCTCGCCGCGTTCCGCTCATGCGTACTCGACGGCCCTCAACGCCTATGAACGCCTGATGAAACCGAAACGGCTCAGCCATGTAACGACTAGCCAGGTCAGCAAGTTTCAAGTGCACTTGCGAGAAGCCGGCCTGCGGGAAGCGACGATTGCCAACCGGTTGCGACATCTCAAAGCGGCGTTCCGCTGGGCGGCGTCGATGGGGCTGCTGGCGAAACCTCCCAAGATTCAAATGCCTAAACGCGCCAAGGGCTCAAAGATGATGAAAGGCCGGCCGATCACGACCCGCGAATGCGTTCAAATGCTGCGGGCAGTCGAAAGCGTTGTCGGTCCCGAAGCCGCTCCGTCCTGGCGGTTCTATCTCAGAGGTATTCTCAAAAGTTGTGTTCTTGAAAAGCGCAAAAAAGCGGCGCATCCTGCTGATGTCTTCACACTTCAGCCGCCCGACGTGGGCACAAGGATACGCCATGAATCAGAGTACAACAGACCGTCGTTCCATTCCAGTCGCCGACGAACTCGATTCCGAGGTGGTCGCTTTTCGCCAGCAATTTGACGGCCGAAGCGCCCTCGATGAGCTGATCCGCGAGGGAGCCAGGAAGATGCTGCAGGCCGCCATCGACGCCGAAGTGGAGGCCTTTCTCCTCGAGCATCACCATCGTCGCGACGACCAGGGCCGCCGGCTCGTCATCAAAAACGGTACGCTGCCGGCCAGGGAGATTCTCACCGGCGCTGGTCCCATTGAGGTCCAGCAAGGCCGCGTTCGCGATAACACGCGGGACCCGGAGCAGCGCGTCCAATTTTCGCCGAGCGTGCTGCCGGCTTACTTGCGAAAGACCGAAGCGATCGAAGATTTGATCCCCTGGCTGTACCTCAAAGGCGTCTCCACCAACGACTTCACGGAGGCCTTGCAGGCGATCGTCGGCGAGCGCGCCAAAGGACTCAGTGCGAATGTCATCGTGCGACTCAAAGAGCAATGGTCGACCGAATACGAGACCTGGTCGCGCCGCGATCTGACCGGCAAGCAGTACGTTTACGTCTGGGCCGACGGCATCCATGTGAAGGTGCGATTAGAGGACGACGCCAATAAAAAGCAATGTATTCTGGTGCTGATCGGGGCCACGCCCGAAGGCAAAAAGGAACTGATCGCGGTGCTCGACGGCTATCGCGAAAGCGAGCAAAGCTGGTCGGAACTGCTGCTCGACCTGAAGCAGCGCGGCCTGGAAACACCGCCGAAGATCGCCATCGGCGACGGCGCACTCGGCTTCTGGGCGGCGTTACGCAAGATCTTTCCGACGACAAAAGAACAACGCTGCTGGGTGCACAAAACGGCGAACGTGCTCAACAGCATGCCCAAGAGCGTGCAGCCGAAAGCGAAAGCCGACCTGCATGAAATCTATCTGGCCGAGACGAAAAAGGACGACTTAACCGCGCTCGCTTTCTTCCTGGAAAAGTACGAAGTCAAGTACAGCAAGGCGTGCGATTGCCTCCGGAAAGATCGCGACGAACTGCTGGCTTTCTATGACTTCCCGGCAGAGCACTGGGGCCACCTGCGGACAACGAATCCGATCGAATCGACCTTCGCAACGATTCGCCTCCGCCATCGCAAGACCAAAGGCAACGGCACCCGTCGCACCAGCCTGGCAATGATGTTCAAGCTGGCCCAGTCGGCCGCGAAACGCTGGCGACGCCTTTCCGGCCACGAAAAGATCGCCTTCATCCTCCAAGGAAAAACCTTCCACGACGGCATCATGCAGGAAGAAAACGCCGCCTAAACGCGAAGCTCAAAACACAACAATTGACAGTAGCTCTCTATCTCAAAGGCATGTGGTGGTCTGGGCTCCGCGTCAGCGAATCGCTCGAACTCTACTGGGATCGCCTCGACCGGCTCTGCGTTGACTTCAGCCGAAGCCGGCCACTGCTCTCAATCCCAGGCGAATTCGAAAAGGGAAATAAAGACAGACTGCACCCAATGGCGCCCCAGTTCGCAAACCTGCTACAAACCGTTCTCCCATCCCATCGCGTCGGGACAGTCTTCAATCCGCTCGGCTACAAAGGCGATCGACCGCGTTCGGACTGGATTTCAAAACGAGTTACCGCGATCGGCAAAGCAGCGGGCGTCCATGTGGCGAGCGCCGGCCAGAGTGAGCGATTCGCCGGTCTGCATGATTTCCGGCGATCATTCGGCGAACGCTGGGCTGCGTTACTGCTCCCCCAGCAGCTAAAGGAACTCATGCGGCATGAGGACATCACAACAACGCTGAAATTTTACGTTGGTCGCGACGCCGAGCGAACGGCTCAAATACTTTGGCTGGAATACGACAAGCGAAGGGGCGGACAGGCTTTATAGGCTAGAAGCGTCACTATTTCGACTGTTCTGAGGGGATTCAACCGTATCGACAATCAGTCCCTTACTCCTCCAGTAGTCAAAGACGTAGACTTTGAACGCCTCGGACTTCGATGACTTAACCACTTGAGCCAGCTGTTGCCCGCTTTCCGAAAGCATTACATGTCCCATGTCTAACGCATTCTCATTCTCCTTTGGAAATTCAAGCCTAACCCTTTCACCGTAGTAAAAAAAATCAATTTTCTTTGGCAGGTGGCTCAGTCGTAGGCCGGCGACGCCTTGAAAGTTGATCAAGCCGATCGCATCAAGGTGAGAAAGGGACTGAAAGGTAATTCCTTGCGTCGAATAGATTGGGTTTGCCAGATCGAACACAAGAGCCGCTGGGCCACTAATCATCCATACAAATCCACAAAGACGTTGAAAAAGGGCAGCATCTTTTTTGTCGAGCGAAGACAGCATCGTGACAGTTCGTTTGGAATAAGTTCCAGGCGTGTTTGCTTCGCCAGCGAGAACTGCCGACCAAATCTTTTGCATTTCTTCATCTGAAACAGTTCTACATTCGCCGAAGAAATGGCTAAGCCAGTCGTCCTCTACATCGACAGCCTTTGCATCTTCCTTAACATAAGGAAGCGCCTCTTGGGTAATGGCCTCAATATTGGCTTGATGTTTGGCCTCTTCTGCGATAAATCGGCGAAGGGCTCGCTGATGCAATTCGGTGATCTCTATTTGACCCGCCGCCCGAATTTTTTCGGCCTCTACCTCAGCCTTCGCGATCTCGCGTATCTGATAGGGCTTCCAGTATCCACCGATCGCATTAGAAACCTTCTCGATGAGTACAACCGCTGGCTTCGTAAGATCCATGTCGATTTTGATCAATGAATTGCTTACAGAACTCGCCGAAGAATTCTCGCCGCTCATAACCTGCCCCAGGTGTGGTATTGAAAGCAGTTACCGAATGGGTGACAATTTAACAAATCACAATTTTCCTCACGACTGCTGTCGCTGTAACGCCTTGGCGTTTAACGACTTCTAAAGCACGCCCAGAAGGATTCGAACCTTCGACCTGCGGATTAGAAGTCCGCTGCTCTATCCAACTGAGCTATGGGCGCGTGACGCCCGCGACGGGGGGGCGCCGCGGGTGGTGGTCGGAAATTTTACCAGATTCTTGACTCGACGGCAGATGGGTCCAGACAACTGCAGTTGGGCGCGGAGGGAAGGGCCGGCGGGGGGCTGGCCGGCGGGGGCCTGGAAATTGGTTCTGCACCAGGGATTTGCGGGCGGAAATCGCGGGCGGACCGCATGACCGCTTGAGCCTGGGGGGGAAATCGGGGACGATGGAGGGATTCGGGCCGAGTTTTACGTTATGGTCGCTGGCATGCCCCACATTCTGGAATCCCCTGCGGAGTCGCTGCCGCCCTGGCTGGCCGCTCATCGTTATCCGGCGTATCGCGCCCTGCAGATCCGCTCCTGGCTGTTCCAGCGACGAGCGAAAACCTGGGAAGAGATGAGCGATCTGCCCAAAAAGCTCAGGGCGGAGCTGGCTGAGGAATTTGACCTGTGGACCTCGACCGTCGTCAAACATAGCCAGACCGAGGACGGCACCGAAAAACTCCTGCTGCAGCTGCATGACGGCGGCCGGATTGAATGCGTCCTGCTCCGCGACGGAGAACGCCGCACGATCTGTATCAGTACGCAAGTCGGTTGCGCCATGGGCTGCGTGTTTTGCGCCAGCGGGCTCGATGGCGTTGATCGGAATCTGACCACGGGCGAAATCGTCGAGCAGATGCTGCTGCTGGCCCGTCTGTTGCCGGAGGACGAACGTCTCAGCCATATCGTGGTGATGGGAATGGGCGAGCCTCTGGCCAATCTCGACAACCTGCTGCCGGCTTTGCATGCGGCCAGCGACGAGCAGGGGCTGGGCATCAGCCGCCGGCGGATCACCATCTCGACCGTCGGCCTGCCGCCTGCCATTCGCCGTTTGAGCCAGATCGATGCCCGGTATTCGCTGGCCGTGTCGCTGCATGCGCCCGACGACGAGCTGCGGAATCAGCTGGTGCCGGTCAACAAAAAGATCGGCCTGGACGACATCCTGGAAGCGGCCGACGAGTACTTCCAGGTATCGGGCCGCCGGCTGACGTTTGAATACGTCCTGCTGGGCGGGCTGAACGACGGCGAAGACCACGCCTTGAAACTGGCCCGACTGCTCCGCGGCAGGGCGGCCCTGCTGAACGTGATTCCCTACAACCCGGTCGCCGGTCTGCCATACGCCACGCCCACCCAGGCGGCCCAGGATCGGTTCCGCGATATTTTGACCCACGGCGGCATCAATGTGCAGTTCCGCCAGCGCAAAGGGGACAAAATCAACGCCGCCTGCGGCCAGCTCCGCCGGATGACGGCGCCGGGGTTACCGCAGGTGTAAAGAAGCGGTGTAAAGAAGCTGCGGGGGCAATGACGACGTCGCACGTTACCGCGGACGTCGGGCCGACTGCAGCAGACGCTGGCAATGTTCGATCGCTCCCTGCGGCGCCAGGGTCTTGGCCAGCTCTTCCGGTCGACGGCGAAAGTAACCGCCGATCATCTGCAGGAACGGGAAGTCGCCGGCCTCGATCGTTTCTGGACGGGCCGTCTTTTCGTACACGCGTTCCAGAATCTCCAGGGCCGCGCGCGCCTGGTTGGCGGCTTGCGGCTCTTCGATCGCCGCTTCCATGCGTCCGTCGCGGATCACGTGCCACACGGTTTTCTGCTCTTGCGCGAGCGGATAGATGAACCGCTGCTGGGCCGCGTTCCGGGCTTGCCTGGTCAGAGCGGAAAGCAGCTCCAGGTTCTGGTGCGCATCGCGCAGCCGGGCGGCCCGTTCGAAGAGCTGCCGGCCGGCGGCGTCTTGCATGTCGCGGGCCAGGTTCGGCAGGGTGTGCGAATCCTGGCCATCGAGGAACGCCCTGGCGGCATCGATCTGGCGACGATAGGCGGCGCGACTGCAGCCGCCGGCGCAAGGGGCCAGGCAACCGGCGATCTCGCCCCGCAGGCAGCCGGCCCGGAGCGGATCGTTGAACAGGTCCAGCTGGTCGGCGTAATGCATGGGCGTGCTGCTGGCGCAATCGCGCAGCTGAAACTGCAGGTTCAAACAGTCGACGGCCTTGGTCGTGCGTTTGCTCCAGGTGACCGGTCCCCATTGATACACGCAGCCCCGCGGCGCGGATCGGGCAATGCGGAACCGGGGTGCTTCTTCGGTCGTGAGGTAGATATAGCCGACCCGCACCCGGCCTGGTCGTCCTTTGGCGTTGAACCGCGGCGCGAAGCGGCGGATCAGCTCCAGCTCGCGCAGCTGGGCCGTCAGCTCATGGCCGGACGGTTCCCAGACGAGACTATGGCTGGCAAGCGAGATGCGATACTGCTTGACCTCGAGCCCGTCGGCCGGCTCGTAAAAATAGGAGACGACCCGCGACCGAAGATTGGTCGACATGCCCACATAGACCAGGCGGCGGTCGTTATCGAGCATGCCGTACACGCCCGGCGCCTGGGGAAATTCGCGACGGATTTCGGCCCGGGTCACGGCCCGATCGGGAGCAATCTGCAGACTGCCGCCGAGGGTTGCCGGGGGGACGAACTGGCTCGGCCCAAAGTTCGTAAAGTCCGCCAGATTAGCCGGCGAATCAAATAGCGCAAGAGTACCATCCATAGCCACCATCCGTAGCTCAAGTGTTTTCGCAATCCCAGCCAGCATGTGAATATCCGTTCACACCCAAGGCAGTTTAGCGTTATTGCGAGCGCGCATTCAAGAGAGAAGCGGGGGTGGATGTTGGTTCTTTGTTCCTTGTTCGTGGGGAGTGGGGAGTGGGGCCAGCGATGAGGGGGGTGGATTTGCAAGCTGTGATCGCGGCCATCCATTTCGTTTTTTGTGTGCAGGTTAAAAACCTGCCCTACGGAAAGGAGTGAACGGTTTTGTCGCGGCTGTTTGGCTGGAACTGAAAGCTTCGTCCAAAGTCTGCCGACTTTGGCTGTATGGGGGCTGACCGCGCACCCGGGAGAGATCCGTCCCGGGGAGCGCGGGTTTTCTCTTCGTCAAAGTTATCGCGACAGGTTGAGCAGTTCGTCCATCATTTGCTGGACGGTGGTGATCACCCGGCTGTTGCCGCGGTACTGGGTGCTGGCCAGCACCAGGTCGATCAGGTTCCGGCCGACGTCGGTATTGGAAAGCTCCACCGCCCCGGATACCAGCGAGCCGACGCCGTTTTCGCCCGGCTCGCCCTGGATCGGCAAGCCCGAATTGACGCCCTGGGCGTACAGATTAAGACCACGTTGCACCAGGCCGCTGGGATTGCTGAAGCGGGCCAGTTCCACCTGCCCCAGGTCCCGGGTGACGCCGTTGGTGAACACGCCGCGGATTACGCCGTCTTCGCCGATCGTATAGCTGGAAAGCGAACCGGCGGGCGAGCCGTCCTGCCGCGTCGCCGCCAGACTCGCGCTGCCGGCGGACAGTCCCGATACCTTGCTGAAGTCCAGGTTGAACTCCAAGGGAGAAGTCGAAGGGGTGTTCTGGCGAGCCACGGCGACGGTCGTGTTGGTCGCCGACAGAAAGTTCCCTTCGCTGTCAAAGCTGACCAGCCCCGTGCCGACGGACAGATCGGCCCCGTGCAGCGGATCGTTGCCGCCCGCATCGGCGAACCAGCGATAGGTGGTGGTGGAGCCGGTGCGCGATTCCAGCACCGAAGTAACGCGGACATTCAGCGGCACGCCCAGGCTGTCGTAGGCGACGAAGTCGGTCACCGCGCTCTGGCCGGCCGCTTCCTGCACGTTGCCGAAGCCCAGGTTGGGATTGGCGACGGCGCCGCCGACGGCCGTCATGCGGAAGCTCGACAGGTTGAGCGACACGGCGTTATCGACGCCGTTGTTGCTGACGACGCGGATCTGCCCGTCGACGATCGATACGCCGGGCGGCAGCGTGCCGCTTTCGCCGGGGATGTTGTTTATCGAGTTGGGGATCGGATGGGACGGATCGTCGAGCGTCGACTGGATGCCCAGGGCGTCTTCCATGAACTCGACCAGATCCTGGACGGTCGTCTGTTCGGTAATCTCCAGTTGCCGGGTCGTCAGGCCGCGGGAGCCTTTGTCGCCGGTGAACTCCAGCACGCCGGTCGTGAACTGCGGCTCGTAGGTCAGGCCGTCGCGGCGAACCACATCGACCAGACGCGTGCCCGGGTTGATGGTCGGTCCGTCCAGGTCGAGCGGCTGGTTGCCGGCGGTTGCCAGGTCGGAAATCTCTGCGTCGGAACGGGAATCCACATAGTTGGAGCCGGGCGAAACCGTATCGACCAGATAGAAGCTGTTGGGATCGTCGGACAGATTACGATAGATGCGAACCTCGTCGTAGGCTGGAAATTCGCCATCGGCGCCAGGTGCAGGCGGCGTGGGGAGGTCGGTGAGCTGGACGCGGCCGTCGGTGACATGGACGGGCCCCAGTACGACGGACGGCCTGCTCTCGGCTTCGCCATTTTTGTAGTAGGTGACCATGTAACTGTAGTTGCCGGTAATGCTGTCGTCGGGAGCGGCCGGGTCTTTGGCGGCGACGGAGATCGTGGTTCCCGAGCTATCCGCCCGCGGGGCGGACGCATCGCCCAGCACGCCCGATTCCACGACGGCGGCCGTATCGGCGAGGTCGCCTGTCGGCGTGAGGACGCCTTCCAGATAGACGTTCTCGGTCGGAGCGGCGACGGCGGAGGCGCCCAGCGGGATCGACAGCGGGACCAGCACGCTTTCCTGGATCTGAAACTTGTCATCGACCCCAAAGCCCAGCACCCGGTTGCCGCTGGCGTCGACCAGCTGGTTCTGGGCGTTGGTGGTGAAAATGCCGTTACGCGTGTAGAGCGTTTCGCCGGTCGCGGCCTGCACCTGGAAGAACCCTTCGCCCTGGATCGCCATATCGGTCGGACTGGCGCTGGGGCCGATCGTACCCGGCGTGAAGTCGGGCCTGATATCAACGACCAGCGACCCCAGGCCCGTTTGTCGCGGGTTCACGCCGCCGGAATTGGCGGTGGGGGCGGCGCCGATGCTGCCGGTCTGCAGGTACTGGGTGGCGAACACCGCGTTCGAGGCTTTGAACCCGACGGTCTGGGAGTTGGCGAGGTTGTTGCCGATCACGTCGATCATCGTTTCGGCGCCGGTCAATCCCGTGAGCGCAGTCGACAGCGCTGATGCAAGGCCCATGCAGGCATCCTTCAGTGGAGAGAGTTCGTGGGGGAGGAAACAAGGCGGGAGTCCCACGACCGCGCAGACAGTCGCGACGGGAACAATGATGTAAGTCGTCAAAATCGATAACGAAATCGAACCCCGATTTCGGCATTTCTCGACCATTAGCGCGATACACCACGTCGCCGGGGCAAGGCGCCAGGCGACCATCTGGGTCCGCCTGGCGAGACTGAATTACGATCGCCAGCGAATGGAGGGAAGAGCACGGCCGCAGCCAGAAAAGCGACGGGATCCTTGCCGAAAGACGCGTCAAACGCGAGAGTTGCGACGTCTGGCTGTGACAGGAAACGACCGGTAAACGGCATGACGAACGGGCCGTTACGACCGTCGTTCGGGGCCGCCAGTACGAACCGCCGATCGCCGCCGCCGAGCCTCTTGCCGGGCCGGTTGCGAAGGTCTAACGATTGTTCGCGTTCGACCACACGCACCGGTTATGCGGTCGTCGCCTCGGCTCCTGCGCCGCGGCAGCGCCGCCGTGTTCGCCGGGAATCGGGCCTGCAGATCGGCGCATGCCGATTGAAAAAACTGCCGGGTGCGTCCATATTCAACGCTTTCCCCGAAACACAAACGGCCATGACAGCGGCCGAAGGAGTCTACGGTGATCGACGTTGTAGAGACGCTAAGCAGTCTGGTCAGCATCCCCAGCGTGAACCCGATGGGACGCGGAGCCGAGGGACCGCACTACTACGAAGCCGGTATGACGACCCGCCTGGTGCAACTGTTTGAACAGATGGGCGTTCCCTGCCAGACCCAGGAAGTACACCCGAACCGCTCCAATGTGTACGCCCTGCTGGAAGGGGAAACGCCGCTGGACCAGGGCGGCGTGCTGATGCTCTGGGAAGCCCATCAGGACACCGTGCCTGTCGAGGGGATGACGATCGAACCCTGGACGCCCACTATCCGCGACGGTCGTTTGTACGGTCGCGGTTCGTGCGATATTAAGGGCGGCATGGCCAGTATGCTGGCCGCCTTTTCCCGTCTGGTCGAGGATCGACCGGCGAACCGCCCCCATCTGGTCATGGCGTGCACCGTCAACGAAGAACACGGCTATACCGGCGCCACGGCCCTGGCGGACCTGTGGCATGATCCGGCCCAGGTCGATCACCCGCTGCGCCGCTTTTTGCCGAGGGCGCCCGATGGCATCATTGTGGCCGAACCGACCGAGTTGAATGTGGTGTCGGCCCACAAGGGAGTCGCTCGCTGGCGTTGCCGGGCCAAGGGTCGGGCCGCCCATAGCTCCAGTCCCTCCGCCGGCGACAATGCCATTTACCGGATGGCCCGCGTGCTGGGCATCCTGCAGAAACACGCTGAACAAGACGTCCCCCGGCTGGGCAGCCACCCGCTGGTTGGTACGCCGACGCTCAGCGTGGGCGTGATTTCCGGCGGCATCAGCGTGAACACCGTGCCGGCTGAATGCGTGATTGAGATCGACCGCCGCGTCCTGCCCGGCGAGTCGGCCCCGGAAGCTCGTCAGCAGGTGATCGATCACTTGACCGCGGCCCTGGGCGACGACGCCTTGCATGTGGAGCATGATGCGCCGTTTATCATGTCGGGCGGGCTGTCCGACGAGGACAACGGCGACCTGGCCACCCGGCTTGCCGCCATCGCCAAAGATTACGGCGGCGGCAAAATCATCGGCGTTCCCTTTGGCACCGACGCGTCGGCCTACTCGGCCGCCAATGCCCGGTCGGTCGTGTTCGGCCCCGGTTCCATCGCCCAGGCCCATACCTGTGACGAGTGGATCGACATCCAGCAGCTGCAGCAGGCGGCCGAAATTCTGTATCAATTCGGCTCCGCGAGTTAGCGAGCGGGACGGAGTCGTCTGTTCAGCAGGTCGCTTCCTGCAGCGGCAGACGCAGGTTGTCGTCTTTCACTCTGCAACAGGCGACGACTCCTTAGCAACGCGGTTCGTGGAAGGAGAGCAGCGGGGCGCCGGAGCGGGCGATGACGGTTAATTCGTTGACCCACCATTCCAGCAGCGAGGTCTGGTTGGCGTTGGCGAAGACATGCTCTTCGGCCGAAAGGCAGCACTCCAGCGCCAGGGCGGCGGCTTCTTCGCCGTGTCGCCAGTGACGCTGCACGCCGGCGATCGCCTGTTGCAGAACCGTATCGGACGGCAGATCCGAGCCGCTTTGGGCGTGCAGCAGATGGCGGTAGAACTCGGCGGCGAAGCGAAAGATCTCGCGCATCCGGGCGCGTCGCAGCGGGGCTTCCTTGCCGGCGGCTTCGACAAAGGCCGCCAGCGTTTTGGGGAAATCGCCGTGATGCACGGCCGGCGACTGCAGTTGCCGGTAAAGCAGTTCGCGGAACTCCAGTAGTTCCGGATCCAGAAAGCGACGGGCGTAAGCCAGACTGCCGCCCGCAAGCGCAGCCGCCGCCTGGGCGGTTTCCGCTTCTGCTTCCCCTTGTTCCACCAGCAGTTGGGCGACGACGGCGGGTTCCAGCGGGCCGAAACGCACGGTCTGGCAGCGGGAACGGATCGTGGGCAGTTGCCGCTGCTCGCTGGCTCCAACCAGGATCAGCACCGATCGCGGCGGCGGTTCTTCCAGCGTTTTCAACAGGCAGTTGGCGCCTTCTTCGTTGAAAAAGTCAGCGTCGTCGATGATGGCGACTTTGCGGCGGCCTTGCATCGGTTTGAGGCTGATGGCGTGGCAGAGCCCTTCCTGCATCCGATGCTGTCGCCGGCCGATGAACAGCTCGACCGGAATCACGCTGCTGCCTTCCGGCTTGACGACGATCTCCAGGTCGGGATGGGAGCCAGCCAGCACCTGCCGGCAGTTGGGACAGGAGCCGCACGGAGCGAGCAATTCCTCGGGCTGCTGCGAGCAGAGGAACGTCTGGGCCAAGCGCTCGGCAAACAGGCGTTTGCCGACGCCGGGCGGACCGACAAACAGAAAGCTGCTGGCCAGTCGGCCGCGCGCCAGCGCACGACGAAACCGATCGACGACTTCGTCATGCCCTTCCACGCCGCACCACATGGCGAACTGGCTCCTTGGATGACTATCTCATGGGGGCCGCAGAGACTAGATTTCAAAAGATCCGCCGGGCGGGTCGCCCAGGGCGGGCTTCTCTTTGACGTTCTGGATTTCCCGCCACGCTTTTTCCTTCTTGTAGCTTTCTAGCTCTTTTTTGAGCTGTTCTGCGTCTTCCCCTTCGGCCAGTTCAACCGCTTTGGCGGACCATTTGCGGGCTTCGGCGAAGTCGCCCGACTCGGCATAGGCGGCGGCCAGCGTGCTGAGAATGTGGGCCTTTTTGTAGTCGGTGACCACACAGGCTTCGGTGGCGACCTTGATGGCCCGTTTGGCGTCGCGCACGTCGTCTTTGGTCGAGGTGGCCAGCACCCAGGCCAGATTGTTCAGGGCGCCGCTGTTCTTCTCGTCGAGTTCCAGCATCTGCTCGTAGTCGCCGATTGCTTTGGCGTGGTCGCCCACGCTCAGGTAGGCGTCGGCCCTTCCCCGCAAGGCGAACAGGTCGGCGTCATCTTCGGCGAGGACCTGGTCGTAGACCTTGATGGCCGCGCGGGGACGTTCGCTGGCGTTCAGGTAGGCGGCCATCTGCAGCAGATATCCGGTGTTGGTCGGATCCAGTTCCACCAGTTTCTGCAGGTCGCGCAGGGCGTCGTCGTATTTCTGGTCGTTGCCGTGAATCATGGCCCGCAACAGCAGGGCCTGGGCCAGACCGGGCTGCAGGAGCAGCACGCGGTCGACGTCGTCACGCGCTTCTTTGAACTTTTCCTTTTCGAACAACAGCCGCGCGCGGAGCAGATGGGCCGAGATATCGCGGGGGCCGAACTCGACCGCTTTGTCGAGATCTTTCAGGGCCTCATCGACTTTCTGCTCCAGCACAGAGATGCGAGCGCGAAGGTTGTAACCCAGCGATTGCTCCGGGTGCAGTTTGATCGCCTTGTCAGCGTATTTGCGTGCTTCCTTGTACTTTTCCAGATGGGTCATTGCTTCCGCAATGGCGTGGTAGGCGGTCGCATTTTCGCCGTCGACTTTGATGAGCTGTTCGAAGTCGGCGATCGCTTCTTCGTCCTTGCCGGCGTTCAATCGCAACAGGCCGCGGGTGCGGAGTGCGTCTTTGTTGGCGGGGTCGATTTTGACGGCCTGGTTCAGGTCGGCCATCTGGCGGTCGTCGTTCTCGGTCAACTGGGCCCGTAGCACGAGCGCCTGGGCCAGTTTGGTTTTGTCGCTTTTTGCCAGTTTGACGGCGGCGTCGGCCGAGCGCTGGCCGTCTTCCAGTTCGCCGCCGGGTAAGGCCTGGAGTCGAGCGATCAGCAGATGGGCGTCGAGCATGTCGGCGTTAAACTGGAGCGCCTTTTTCAACTGCGGGATGGCGATCTGTCGCATCAGGGGCCAACGCGGATCGGGCTCTTCTTTGTCAAAGATCTGCGAAGTGAGCAGGCTGGCGTTCTCGTACAGGGTCGAGGTCAGCAACTGGCGAGCGAACATGTCGTTCTGCTCGTCGAGCCCTTTTTTGATGGCCGATTCGCACAGGTTGACGACCTTTTCCAGGTCGCGGGCTGATTCAGCATTCACCTTCAGGGCGGTGGCGTCGTCAAGGTCGGCTTGTCCTTCCCCTTCGGCTCGAGCGAACGAAGCAGCAGCGCCCATCCACACTACGAGCAACAGGGTCAGCAAGGGAATTAATTTCATCGGAGCCAGCTCCAAAATAATAGGGTCAACGACAACAGGGAGCAGTCTGGTAACCAGCAATTTTTAAAAGGAAGGTAATTTGCGGGAGGGCAACCTTTCACGCAAACCAGGCAGCCAACAAGCATTATGCCGAATTTTCCGGCAAATACTATCCGAATTGTCGGCGCCTACGGCTGGAAACGCCCGAAGGGATCTTCAGCGTTTTCCCGATAGGTGACGATCGCAGTACGAACGAAGGGGATAGGTTTATACCTGGAATACGCCCAGGCGATACGGCTCTGGGCTGGCGACACGCGTGCATACGGGCAGCACTTGGGCCAGCACGGCGCGGGTCTGGGCTGGATCGATAATCGCGTCGACCCACCCTCGAGCGGCGCCATGGCGGACGTCGGTCTGCTGGTCGTAGTCCTGCTGGACTTTGGCCCGCATCGCCTGGAGATCTTCGTCGTCGATCTCCTGGCCGGAGCGGAGCAGCCCTTTTTCTTTAATCTCCACCAGGGTCGAGGTGGCCTGCTGCCCTCCCATTACTGCGCAGCGGGCGTTAGGCCAGGCGAAGATGAACCGCGGGTCAAACGCCTTGCCGCACAGGGCGTAATTACCGGCCCCGAAGGAACCGCCGGTGAGGATGGTGATTTTAGGCGTGCGGCTGTTGCTAACGGCGCTGACCAGTTTGGCGCCGGCCTTGATGATGCCGGCTCGCTCGCTGTCCCGGCCGACCATAAAACCGTTTACGTCCTGCAGGAACAGGATCGGCAGCCAGTCCTGGTTGCAGTTCATCACAAAGCGGGCTGCTTTTTCGGCGCTGTCGACATAGATCACACCGCCAAACTGGTAGGCGCCCTCGGCCGTTTTCACGCGGGTCCGCTGGCTGGCGACGATGCCGATCGGATAGCCGTCGAGCTTCGCCGTACCACAGACGAGCGTTTGCCCGTACTCGGCTTTGTACTCGTCAAAGGAGCCTTCATCGACGATGCACTCCAGGACGCCGCGGACGTCGTAGGTTTTCATCGGATCGGGATCGACGCGCTGGTAGATCTCTTCGCCCGGCAGGGCCGGGGGGCGCGGCTCGCTGCGATGGAACGGGGCCGGCGGCTGGGCCGGATCCGGGGGCCGCAGGGCAGCCAGACTGCGAAGCCGCTCCAGGCAGGCGGCGTCGGTCGGTTCGTGGTAATCGATGGTGCCGCTTACCTGGGCGTGCATCGCAGCGCCGCCCAGGTCCTCGCTGGAGGTCTCCTGGCCGATTGCACTTTTGACCAGCGCCGGCCCGGCCAGATAGAGCCCGGAGCCTTCCGTCATGAGCAGCTTGTCGCACAGCACCGGCAGATAGCCGCCGCCGGCCACGCAGTTCCCCATGATGGCCGCATACTGCTGGATGCCGGCCGCTGAGATCACGGCGTTGTTACGAAAGATGCGGCCGAAATCATCCTCGTCGGGGAAGACATCCTCCTGCAGCGGCAAAAAGATGCCCGCCGAGTCGACCAGATAAATCAGCGGCAAGCCGTTCGCAAAGGCGATCTTCTGCGCTCTCAGCACTTTCTTGGCGGTGGCCGGAAAGAACGCGCCCGCCTTCACGGTCGCGTCATTCGCCACGATCATGAAGCGGCGACCGGCGACTTGCCCGACGCCGGTCACTACGCCCGCGGACGGAGCCCCGCCCCAGTCCTGGTACATGCCGAAAGCAGCCCACAGATTGAGCTCCAGCATTTGCGTGCCGGGATCGATCAGCTGCTGGATCCGCTGCCGCGCCGTGAGGCGGCCCTTGGCTTCCTGTCGCTGCTGGGCTTTCAGGCCGCCGCCTTGCCGGATGGTCTCCTGTTGCGCCAGGACATCGGCCGTGAGTACCGCCAAAGGAGAAGATGCATTCATAGGGGTTGTCGCCAGGAGGAAGTGCGGGCATGTCCATCGTACAAAACCCCGGCCGGCAAAACAGTATGCAGGCGGATCCCCGTTTTTCCGTTCTGGTCGTCGAGCCTGTTGTCAGGGAAAGACGACAGTCGCCGGAAAAAAGATCCTGTGCGGCGAAATTTTTTTCCACCTGGGGAGCAATAAAGTGCTTGCCCCAACGAACAGTTATCCCGGCGCGAACTTTACAAACGCTCGGTTGTCCTGTTCGTACCGGGATCAATCCGTCCAGGAGGTGGTGCGAGTTGTCTGGCAATCGACCGGATGTTCCTGCTTCAAAAAAATTACCGACCCTCTGACCAGACGTGTCCCGCCAGGCGAATAGTCTGGGGGAAGAGGAAAGGGAAAGCGGCTGACAAGTCCGCTCTCTCACCAATACAACAAATCGGCTCTTTGGAAATTTACCTGTTTCAAGTCGCCTTCAGCAGTACACATGCTGTTTGAATGCTGCGGCGGTCTCTGCATGGAGATCGCCATTCTGTTTTTGACGGAACCCGCACCTGCAGAGGTCGGGTCGGCCAGGGGGCCCCGGAGCGAAAGCCCAATTGCACCTCTGGCCGGGAAGGGATCCGCACATGCGTAGCGATCACTCAGGTGGGAGCGGTCGAGTGCGGAGTTCCGGCGCGTTGTTTACCACCGTTTCGCGCCTTTGGAAGTCGCCAGGAGTTCTACGCCGTCGACAGAACAGAACCAGGCCGTTCGTATTGACGGCCCTTGCGGAAGAGATTTTGACGCCAGGATCGCGGGGACCTGTCCCTTGTCCCGGCGCCAGCATCTGACGCGGGGCGATCCTGCGAACCTTCGGGAATACAGTCCCGTGCTGGCGGGAAGGTCTGACTTGTTGCGGAGCCAATAAACGCACCCGGCGCCGAAGCGTTCGAACCGGGTGCGTTTATTTATTGCGTCGCGTATTGTCTGACGAGACACCGTCGGCGGCGGATGGCGAAGTCAGCGACGCGACTGGCGGCCTGTGGTCGGCGAACTGTGCGGGGATGGCGAGCGCCGCCTGCAGACGTTCCTGGAACTGGCGCCGGGGGATTTCGATGGCGCCCAGGCTGCCGGTGTGTTCGCTCCATTGCTGGATATCCAGCAGCGTAAAGCCGCGTTCGCGGAGCCGCTGGGTCAGAAAAGACAGGGCCGCCTTGCTGGCGTCCCGCTCCCGTTTGAACATCGATTCGGCCGAGAAGGCGCCGCCGAACGCCACGCCGTACACGCCGCCGACCAGCAAATCGTCGCGCCAGATTTCGACGCTATGGGCGTCGCCTTCGCGGTGCAGTTCTTCGTATACGCGAATCATGCGAGGCGTCAGCCAGGTGCTCTTCCGCTGGTCATCCGCTGACGCATCAGGATCGCGGGGCGCCGCGCAGGCTTGGATCACCCCCGAGAAATTGCAATTGAAAGTCGCCGTCCAGTCGCCGCGGCGAAGCCGACGCAGCAGTCGACGGGAGATGTGGAAGTCGTCCAGCTCCAGAATGGCCCGCGGGTCGGGCGCCCACCAGGCCAGACGCTCGCAGTCCCAGTCGTCGAACTCCGGCATGGGAAACGCTCCCAGCATGTAGGCTTCTCGCACCCAGTCGGTCGTCAGCTGGCCGCCTTCCAGCAGCATGCCATACGGATCGGTCTCGCTGAGGGGCGGAAATCGGGGCGGCATGGGGAGGGCAATCCTGAGGCAAGAAGTGCGGAACCGCAAGACGACCTGCTATCGTAACACCCGGCCGAGCATCTGCCAGCGGAGCAGCACGCCGTTTTCGCTGCCAGCGAAAACAGAATCCTGTATGATAGGAGGGAGTGAATTGCGAACGGGAACCGCCGCATCTTTCTCCATGTCGGGATCTTTCCGTCGACGCCGCCCTGGCAGGCGCCTTCGAACGCCCCGTCCCCGCGGCGCGATTCCCAGGCGTGGGAAGCAGGCCTTATGCGACTGACATTACGAACCTTGTTGGCCTTTCGATCGGGGTTGCTCTCGGCGACGGACTGGCAGGCGCTCTCGGAGAAACTCGGCGCCAGCCCGACCGCCCAGGCGCTCGATGAACGGCTGGATCGCCTGGTGCAGGGCCCCTTGCGCACGGGCGACTTGCCGGATGCGAACGAAGTGAGCGCGTATTTAAGCAACGACCTCCCCGTCGACCGGGTAGGGGCGTTTGAGAAACAGTGCCTGGCCTCGCACGCCGCGCTGGAAGAAACGGCGGCGTGCAGTGCGGCTCTGACGGTGATGATGACGAGCGTCCACAAAATCGATCGCGAGTTGCGGAACCGAATCCTGCAGATGGTCGCCGATCACGGGGCGAACGGTCGCCTTTAGACCAGGGATTGCTTTGTGGCAGAGGCGGCGGATTATTTCGAACAGATTAGTATCGACGGCGACGTCGAAACGGGGGCGGCGGCGACCGACCCGGACCAGAGCGAAAACGCCAGGGCCAGCGACTGGAGAACCAGGGCCAGCAGGCAAATGATAACGAACGGAAACTGCAGGGTGGGGTTAAACGTTTTCATAAGACTCGTCCCGCGAGTTGGGTCTTTCCGCCGCCGAATTCCATGGCAGGAGGGAAGACAATGTCCGCTTCGAGTCCAGTCATTGGACGAAGTGCGATCCGTGAACGGTGGATTCCTTAAAGCCCGACATCTCTCAAGCTTTACTCAAGACCAGCGAGCTGCCGCCAAGGTTCGCATCGGCGAACTTCCTGGCAGGCGTTGGGTTAATCTGACCTTCTCACTTACTCAACCATTCCGGCCAGCAAACTTTTCAGGCAGTCAGACTAATACCGCTTGAAAGAGTGCAATAGGTGTGCCGGAGTTGAAAAAAAGATCGGTGTTTCACATCAGGGGGATTAGAGAACGAAGTAGGGGGCAATTGTGTCGGAGAGTGGTCATTTGGTGACCAGAACTTGACAAAATCCGCCAACAGAAATGGCCGCGCAACTTGCCAGGTGGTTGACAATCGCGCATCGCTGCGGCGGGTATGATCTGTTCTATGTGCCTAACCGGACAATTGTTTTCGACTTAACCGAAAAAAATTCAAGTGACCAAAAATTGTCACTGCATCTGCTGGCTTTGAAGTCCATGCTTGCATTTGGCGATCAGTTTCTCATTCGCCCTTCGCCGTCTCCAAACGCCGTTCTGGCAGCCAGCCTTGTCAAGGCAACCCGCGATGCTATCAAGCTCCCTGGAAGTTGACAGCATCGCGGGCGACCGCGAAATTTTTCCAGACACTCGACGGCGATGCGAGAGTCGGACAAGATACACCTATGCGGCAACAGCGAAAAGCGTTTCGTTCAGAGATATAGAGGATCGAGCGCTGGCAGGTTTTCAAAGTTCTGTGCAATCCATGCGCATTTTTTGAGGAGTTGACGATGCACCAAAACAAGTGGGGAATGCCCGGCTCATGGCGGTGGGCCGCAGTGGCGTGGGGAGCCGTCGTGGTGATGGGGGCAAGCGCCTCCTGTTTACCAGCCCAGGAAACTCCTGACACCAAACCGCCCGCGGCGGTGGAGACCGAGCCCGCTGATGCTCCGCCGGCCGCAGAGCCCGTGTTGAGCGAGAGCGAGAAACAGATTCACCAGGCGATTGAGTCGTATGTGGCGGCCTTCAACGCCGGCGATGCGGCCAAACTGGCAGGTCACTGGACGCCCGAGGGCGAGTTTGTCACCCCCGCCCAGGTCAGTCTGCACGGCCGGGAAGAATTGACCAAAGCCTTTACGGGCTATTTCGAGAAGTCTCCCGGCGCCACGCTGCAGCTGGTCGGAACCGAAGTCACCCTGCTTTCGCCGGCGGTCGCCAGGGAATCAGGTTTCGCCGTCGTCACGGCGGGTGACGAAGAAGCGAGCGAAACTGCCTACCAGGCCATCCATGTGAAGACCAGCGAAGGCTGGAAGATTGACAGCATCAGAGAAGACGAACTGCCGACTCCGCCGCCCAGCCATTATGAAGAACTCCAGGCTCTGGAGTGGATGCTGGGGACATGGTCGAACGACGCCGCGGGCTCCAGCATCGTCGCCCATTGTCGCTGGACGACGAACGCCAACTTCCTGGTTCGCACTTACAAAGTCTTTATCGAAGACCGCGTGGACTTTGAAGGGACGCAGATCATTGGGTGGGATCCCAGCGTGCAGACGATTCGCTCCTGGGCGTTTGATTCCGACGGCGGCTTTGCGGCCGGTCGCTGGTCGAACAACGGCGATCGCTGGACCGTGCAAAGCCTTAACGTTCTGCCCGACGGACGCAAGGCGTCGTCTACCAATTTGTACGACGTTCTCGACGAGGACCATGTGCAATTCCAATCCATCGGCCGCCAGGTCGACGGCGAACTGCTGCCCAGCATCAAGCCCGTTATTCTCACACGCACCGCCGAGTAGCCCCTCGGGCGAGAAGCCTCAACTTTATTACCGCAGGCCGAAACGCTGCGGATAGAAGGAGCAATACCTCATGAAACGTTACAGCACAATTGCGGCGCTGTTGATCCTGCTGCCCTGGGCGATGACGGATGAAGTTTCCGCTCGTGGATTTGGCGGAGGCGGCGGCGGACGAGGCGGCGGCGGCGGAGGCGGTCGTATCGGAGGCGGTGGAGGCGGGATGAGTCGTCCCTCGGGCGGCATGAGCCGTCCTTCCGGCGGCATGAGTCGCCCCTCCGGCGGAGCCAGCCATGCGCCGTCGATGAGTCGACCGACCGGTCGCCCGACGACACTGCCCGGTAGCAGCGGCAGCCGGCCGCAGTTCGGCGGCGGTAGCAGCAGCCGGCCTTCCTTCCCCACCACGGGCGGCGGAACGCGACCCAGTCTGCCGAACCGGCCCAGCACAGGCGGCGGTGCGAACCGGCCCAGCCTGGGCGGCGGTGATCGGCCCAACCTGGGCGGCGGCGATCGGCCCAACCTGGGCGGCGGCGATCGGCCCAACCTGGGCGGCGGTGCGAATCGTCCCAACTTCGGCGGTAGTGATCGGCCCAATCTGGGCGGCGGTGCGAACCGGCCGAGCTTTGGCGATCGTCCTGGCGTTGGCGGACGTCCTTCCGCTGGCGATCTGGGCGACTTCCTTGATCTGCCCGGCAAACCCGGCGATCGACCCAACGTTGGAAATCGTCCGAATGTCGGCGACCGTCCGAACGTTGGCAACATTGGCGACCGCACGAACATTGGCGACCGCACGAACATCGGTGACCGCACGAACATTGGCGACCGCACGAACATCGGTGATCGCACGAACATTGGCGATCGCACGAACATCGGTGATCGCACGAACATTGGCGATCGCACCAATATTGGCGACCGAGATCGCACCAACATCGGCGATCGGACCAACAACATTGGAAATCGGATCGACACCGGCAATCGGGTCAACGTGGGCCAGGTGAACATCAACCGCCAGCAGAATATCAATTCGATTCGCAACAAATGGGATCGTCCGGGGCAACGGCCGTTTGACCGCAATTTCTGGAACACCGGCATCGCCCGTAACCCGGCAGCCTGGCGCTGGCAGTCGAACTGGAATCGGTATCCGTCGAACTGGTGCTGGCGTCCGACGACCTGGGCCAGCTTTGGCGGTTGGTTCGCCTGGAACTGGGCGTCGCCGTACCAGTACAACTATGGCTCGACGGTCGTTTATCGCGACAACTATGTGTACGTGAACGACAAACAGTACGTAACGACCGAAGCCTATTACCAGCAGGCCGAGGAGATCGCGGACAGCATTCCAGCGAATGTTGATGCGGAGAAAGTGGACTGGATGCCGCTGGGCGTGTTCGCCATTTCGGAAGAGAACGGCACCGACAGCAGCATGGTTCTGCAGCTGGCCGTCAGCAAGGAAGGGATCATCGCTGGCGCGTTCTACAACGAAATCACCGGAGCCCAGCGTTCCATTCAGGGGATGGTGGATCGCACCACGCAGCGAGCCGCCTGGCGTTTTGAAGACGGCAAAAACCCAGATGTCGTCATGGAGACAGGCATCTATAACCTGACCCAGGACGAATCGACCGCCCTGGTTCATTTTGGCTCCGACCAGACCCAAACGTGGAATCTGATCCGGTTGAAAGAACCGGAAGACGACGCGGCGGCTCCGGCCCAGCCGTAAGCACGACTGGCCAGTCGACGAAGTTTTCCTTCCGCCACGGTGATCGCCTGATCGCCGTGGCGGTTTTTGTTGCGTCGGACCGGCTGGATCGCCGCGATCCGTTTACGAGCAGGGCCCGCGGATTCAGGGCACCCACCAGTACCAGACGGCCAGCATGGCCAGGGTGGCCAGCACGGCAGTCACGATGCCGCTGCGGCGTCGTTTCCTTAAATAGAACAGCAGGCCAAAGCCGGAGACCGACATCAAAATCATCAGCACCGCCGACAGGTCAATCACCCAGGACCAGCCGGCGCCTGAGTCGCGGCCTTTATGCAGATCGTTCATGATGGCCACCGGGCCGGTGACTGCTTCGGTCAGAACATAGGCGCCCGTCTCACGATCGACGGCGGCGTCGGCGGCGTAGCCTGGCCCTTTGAAAAAGACGAGGCATTCAAACTCGTCGATCTCAAATTCCTTGACGGCCCCGCGGAGTTGATGATTGGCCCGCAGCATCTCGGCCACCTCCAGCCGCTGGACGGAATCGTCGGTCAGCTCCTCGTCTGTCTCGTCGTCGGATTCTTCCCGCAGCAATTCCAGGGGAATCTGTCCGCGGTAGTCGTGCAGCACCTGGGTTTGTCCCCCAAACCAGGAGGGGTGAT
The DNA here is from genome assembly GCF_007751035.1 of Lignipirellula cremea. Classification (NCBI taxonomy): domain Bacteria; kingdom Pseudomonadati; phylum Planctomycetota; class Planctomycetia; order Pirellulales; family Pirellulaceae; genus Lignipirellula; species Lignipirellula cremea. The sequence goes on from NZ_CP036433.1 coordinate 3,470,923, forward strand.
TCAGCGTGACGCCGGTCGCAGCAAAAAACAGAACGCCGGCAAAGCTCAGCATGGAAAGATAAATATGCAGCCAGCGGAAAGCGGCGGCGCTGGCCGAGTACCAGTTGCGATTGCCCGTTCGAGGGCGACGGTCGGCCGAGGGTCGCCCCGCTTCTCCGGCAGGGGTGGAGGGGGGGGCGGCAGGGGAGGGAGTCGTCATGCGCGGGAGGGATTCCAGGCGGGCGGTCGAAAGAATGACGCTGCCGCCGACCGGCCAGCAGCAAGGGGTTGGTGTAGCTGTCTACCGTAGCAATCGACGGCGGGCGACGCCAGCGGATCCCAAAATTCCGGGTGGCCCGGAATACGGTCTCCCTTTTTTCCTCCTTTGCCCCTAACATATAGGTGATTCACGCAAGTTATTCGGATAAAACCGAAGGAACGTAACGGAGGCGTTTTCGTGAACGCTTGTCTGCCATGGCGGACGGCGGCGCCGGCGACCGGGTCGCCAGCCAGCAGGAGCTTCCCCTCCGCGTTCCGGCCTGCCGACGCTGACAGACGTTTTTTGGAAGAGACGTATGGGTTATCAAGACCGCGATTATTTCCGCGACGAGAACCGCGGCGGCTTTCAGTTCCGCAGTCCCCGGACGGCGGTCATGTGGTTGATTTTGATCAACGTGGCTTTGTTCGTTGTGGGCATGTTCATGACGGGTAACTCCCGTTCAGCGGACGATGGGATTGCCAGAAGGCAGGCCAGTAATCCGATCACGCGGACGCTCAGCCTGAAGGCTGACGTGGTCCAACAGCCCTGGAATTGCTGGCAACTGCTGACGTATGGCTTTGTCCATGCAGACGTCAACACCTCGACGGGCATCTTTCATATTCTGTTCAATATGATCGGGCTGTTCATTTTTGGCCGGTTCATGGAGCCGCGCCTGGGGCGGTATGAGTTCACCCTGTTTTACCTGACGTCGATTGTCTTTGCCGGGCTCGTCTGGCTGGGTTGGGTCGTGGCGACCGAAGGGGTTGGTTCGCAGGCGATGATCGGAGCCTCCGGCGGCGTCACGGCGATCGTGCTGCTGTTCTGTATGAGCAATCCGAATCAGGACCTGATGGTGTTCCCTTCGATTGTGGTCAAGGCCTGGATTGTGGGGGTGATCTTTGTGGGCATGGATCTGCTCAAAGCATTTGGCAACTCGGACATTGCCTGGCAGGCCCATCTGGGCGGGGCGGCGTTCGCCGGGATCTATTTCATGTCGGGCTTCCGGTTTGAACGGATCATCAAAAAGGAATGGTGGAAGCGGAAACCC